>NZ_JBYMDX010000003.1:0-987500 GCF_057766425.1 Mesorhizobium sp. P160187 | reverse complement strand
GTGACCCTTTTCTACGCAAGTAGAGGAGGGTGGCACAGACCAGGGGGTAGCGACTGTTTATCAAAAACACAGGGCTCTGCGAAGTCGCAAGACGACGTATAGGGTCTGACGCCTGCCCGGTGCTGGAAGGTTAAGAGGAGGGGTGCAAGCTCTGAATCGAAGCCCCAGTAAACGGCGGCCGTAACTATAACGGTCCTAAGGTAGCGAAATTCCTTGTCGGGTAAGTTCCGACCTGCACGAATGGCGTAACGACTTCCCCGCTGTCTCCAGCATAGACTCAGTGAAATTGAATTCCCCGTGAAGATGCGGGGTTCCTGCGGTTAGACGGAAAGACCCCGTGCACCTTTACTATAGCTTTACATTGGCATTCGTAGTGGCATGTGTAGGATAGGTGGTAGGCTTTGAAACCTGGGCGCCAGCTCAGGTGGAGCCACCCTTGAAATACCACCCTTATTACTATGGATGTCTAACCGCGGCCCGTTATCCGGGTCCGGGACAATGTATGGTGGGTAGTTTGACTGGGGCGGTCGCCTCCTAAAGAGTAACGGAGGCGCGCGATGGTGGGCTCAGAACGGTCGGAAATCGTTCGCTGAGTGCAATGGCATAAGCCTGCCTGACTGCGAGACTGACAAGTCGAGCAGAGACGAAAGTCGGTCATAGTGATCCGGTGGTCCCGCGTGGAAGGGCCATCGCTCAACGGATAAAAGGTACGCCGGGGATAACAGGCTGATGACCCCCAAGAGTCCATATCGACGGGGTTGTTTGGCACCTCGATGTCGACTCATCGCATCCTGGGGCTGGAGCAGGTCCCAAGGGTATGGCTGTTCGCCATTTAAAGCGGTACGTGAGTTGGGTTCAGAACGTCGTGAGACAGTTCGGTCCCTATCTGCCGTGGGTGTAGGAATATTGAAAGGATCTGTCCCTAGTACGAGAGGACCGGGATGGACGGATCTCTGGTGGACCTGTTGTGGCGCCAGCCGCATAGCAGGGTAGCTATATCCGGACGGGATAACCGCTGAAGGCATCTAAGCGGGAAACCCACCTTAAAACGAGTATTCCCTGAGAACCGTGGAAGACGACCACGTTGATAGGCCGGGTGTGGAAGAGCGGCAACGCTTGAAGCTTACCGGTACTAATAGTTCGATCGGCTTGATCGTTCTCATTCCTTATGCTCATCGTGAACACGATGATCTGACCAGCGCTCACGCATGAGCGGCCCTTACAGGGCCTATGCTCCGCGAGGGCGCCGGAAAACCGGCGACGCGCAGTCGCGCTTGCGGGCTTACGCCCGTAAGCAAAACACAAACGTCGCCTTGGCACGAAAAAACAGCTTCTCGATATAACGTGCGTTTTGCCGACCTGGTGGTTATGGCGGAGCGGCTGCACCCGATCCCATTCCGAACTCGGCCGTGAAACGCTCCAGCGCTGATGGTACTTCGTCTCAAGACGCGGGAGAGTAGGTCGCTGCCAGGTCTGCAAAACGCACGTTGAACTCTCATCCGCAAACCGGATGAAACTGAAATCTTCTCTCTACGAAAAGGCCCGCCAAGGGATCACGGGCCGCGCAAGCGGCCCTTTCATTTGGTCAGCCATATACCTATCTGTAAGCCATCCTGTTCATAGGCCCAGGCTTACGTCCAGATAAGCAAGCAAACGCTTGCTTCAGATCCGGAGCAGGCAAGAGCTGCCCTGGAGAGTCCGGAGCAAGCAAGAGCTTGCCCTGGAGAGTCCGGAGCAAGCAAGAGCTTGCCCTGGAGAGTCCGGAGCAAGCAAGAGCTTGCCCTGGAGAGTCCGGAGCAAGCAAGAGCTTGCCCTGGAGAGTCCGGAGCAAGCAAGAGCTTGCCCTGGAGGTGACGCGGGGTGGAGCAGCCCGGTAGCTCGTCAGGCTCATAACCTGAAGGTCACAGGTTCAAATCCTGTCCCCGCAACCAACAAAAAAAGCCCGCTTCACGCGGGCTTTTTGCGTTCGGACCGTGCTCGATGGCCGCGACCGGCTATTCAACGATCGAGGAGGGCAGCAAGGCTGTCGTGCTCGACTTTATTGACAGGTCCGCGAACCGGGGGGTGATGCCGCCTCGGCGCATTTCGGCGAGAGCTGCACGTCGAGCATTGGGAGTTCGCCAGCCCGTCATGGCAAGCGATCTGCACGACAACAGCATGATTCGAGCGGCGGATTGATCGTCGTACGAAGGCGCGAACCGTTGATTTAAACAACCCGCGCCTTGCCGAAGCTTTTCGTCGCGGGCCGCGTCAGCCAACTCGCCGCAATGACGCCTGGAAGACCAGCGAGGTCCAGCTGTTGCTCGAGGCGAGATGGCAATAGAGCAGCGCAAGCGCGCCGGATTTCCTGAGATCGAGAAACGCCTCGTCGCTCAATTTGTTGAAGGCCGGCTCGTCGATCACCTGAAAGTCGGTGAGGTTGAGGGTCTCGCCGCCCTCCAGCGTCACCTTGCTCTGCCGCGGCGCGAACAGGCCGTGCGTGTCGATCTTGTCGATCATGGCGCGAGTCGCATTGAAGTCGGTCTGGAACTGGCTGCAGAAGGCGAGCGCCTGCTTCGAGGCCTCGGCCGGCTCGTTGCCGTCGAAGAAGGGCGCGATCTCGTCGCTGTCCTTGGACGAAGGCATCTGCTCGACGACGCGTTCGCTGGCACGGTCGATGCACAACGTCAGGCGGCCGGTCGTTTTCGATTCATCGGCGAGGATGAAGGGGTAACGGCGGACATAGGCGGGAATGTAATGCGGCTCCGCCCATTTGCCGTCGGCGCCTACGAACAGGTTCTGGTCCTGGCGCAGACCGGTGATGATGACAGGCGCCTTGGCGTCGCCAATGAAAACGATCGGATAGGAGCGCATCGCCGCGGGCATTTCCGATGCGACGACGGGGATGGCGTGCGCGGTGCGGGCAAAGGAGAAATCGGCCCGCGCCGTAAGGCCGAGTGAGCCGTGCCGCAGCGGATTGAGCGCCTCGGGTTTTTTGTAGAACAGCGGCAGCGCGTTGGTCGCGGTGCTTCCGGCCGGGGCCGTGTCTGTTTTCGCGTCAGTCATCCCTAGTGTTCTCCTCTTATACCATTCCGGTTTAGGCCAGTGGCTGCCGGTGCGCAACGCGTTGACGGCTGCTTCACCCTACGTGGCCAAGATAAATCTATCTGTTTGTTTGATCGTGCTCTTTTGTACTTCGGGTATCGAGCTCTATAGACAGCACGCCATGAAGAGGCGAGATTGGCTGACGGGATAGACATCTCAAGAGAGCCGTCTGAAAGACAGACGAACCAGGGCAGGCGCATGGCATCGCTTTCGGATTTCGAGCAGGGGCAGAGCTTTTCCGTCGAAGCCGGCGGTCAGACGCTCACGATGGAACTGAGCGCGGTGCAGCCCATTGCCAACAGCCCGCGCGACGGCGGTGGCTTCACGCTGCTGTTCAGGGGGCCGCGCGACGCGGCGCTGCCGCAGGCTATCTATCGGTTCAACGGCAAAAGCGGCGCCCATGAGATCTTCATCGTGCCGATCGCTGCCGATGAGGCAGGGCGGCTTTACGAGGCGGTATTCAACTGATTTTTTTCGACCGGATCGGCCACGGGGACGCTCCGGCCATCAGGGCGATTTGGCAGCGCGGCGGCTCGACATATGATCGACTATATCGAGATTGCGGACGTATTTGACGGAGCGGCGTGTAGCGCACTGTGCGCGGAAATTCGGGCGGCCGTGGGCCGTCCGGCCGGCCTGCTGGGGCGTGCCGACCAGAAGATGGCATGGCCGGAGATCCGAAAGACCGTGCGCGCCGATGTTTCGGAGGCCACTGAAGAGCGAGTGAGTGCCCTGTTGGCGCAGCAGAAGGCGGCTCTGGAGCGGCATTTCGGGCTGCTGCTCGGCCAGGTCGAGAAACCTCAGTTCCTTCACTATCGGCAAGGCGATTTCTTTGTGCCGCACCAGGATGGCAACACGCCGCTCATTCACGACGAGTCGCGGTTCCGAAAGATCTCGGCGGTGATCTTTCTCAACCGTCAATCGGACAACCCTTCGCCAAAAAGCTATGCAGGCGGCTCGCTGGTCCTGCATGGGCCTTACAGCGGCCCGGGCCTGCGCGTTGCCATGCCCGCGTTGCCGGGCTCTCTCGTCGCCTTTCGTTCGGAAACGACGCATGAAGTCACCCCGGTCACGCGCAACGAACGTTTCACCATCGTCTCCTGGTATCGCGGCACGTGACGACCGGCACGGCCCTTACGGCGAACGGATCATCAGGTCGTAGACGCCCTTGTCCTCGGCAACGGTGAAGCCGAGGCGTTTGTAGAGCCGCCGCGCTGGATTGTTCTTCTCGACATGGATCGAGACCAACTTGCCGACGGCGGCGGCCTCATCGATGAGATCGGCGAGCAACGCACCGCCAGACCCCTTGCCGCGATGCGCCGGCAGGAAGGCGATATCTATGATGCAATGCTCGCTCGCCGAGCGCTCGATATACAGGCGACCGATATCTTGCCTTGCCTGCTCGATCACCAGCCAGTCGGCGTTGGGATAGTATTTCTGGTAATGCGCGTGCTGCGCTTGAAACTGCATGTCGAGGAACGCCGTTTTCTGCGCGTCGCTCCACGGCGTGACGGCAAGTTCTTCGGCGCGGGTCGAGGCGTAGAGCGCCGACATGAACGGCAGATCGGCGTCCGCCATCGGGCGGAACGTCAGATCAATCCGCGCCGCGCGCACCCAGCAAAATATAACAGGCCCGTTGTCCACAATCGGAAGCTGGATCATGGAGTGGCGCTTACGGACGCGCCGGATAAACGCCTTGCATGGCAATGATGAACGTCATCGCCAGATAGGGAGGCAGGTTGTTGTGAGGCAACGTACTGCCCGTCATGCTCAGTGCCTGGGGGTCCATCTGGACCAGATTTTGCGAAGTGTTGTTCTGATACAGCGTTCCGCCCCCCGACTTCCCCAGAACAACCGCATCGGTAAGAGTTCCCTGGGCGCCACTCTCGGTGGATATCGCGACAAAATGATTATGTTGCGGCATTTCCGTTTGCAGAAGGGTGATGGACGTTTCGCCACCCGTCTCGCCGAGAAACCGCTCCGACAAGCCATTGCCCTGTCCTTGCCCCATGGGCGCGGAGCCAGCCATATTCGGCAACGCGAAGGTCGACTTGCCGTCGCCGCCGTAAACTGTGCCCAGCAGCGAAAACAGCGCCGTATTCTGCGAGATTGGCAGGAGCTGGCCATCGCAGGTCGCCCACCCCGTCGGGGCGAAATCTCCGGCAAAAATTCGAATTTCGGCGACGAACGGATTGGTCATGGCAAGTCTCTAGCTTTGCTGGGGGAAGATGCCAAATAGCGAGATGATGAAACTGACGGCGAGGAACGGCACCATATTGTCGTGAGGCTGGCTGCCGCCGGCCGGCGAAATGGCTCCGGCGGCCATGTTGCCATCAGGTGCGATACCCACATAGGGCGTCAGCAGGCTCGATGTCGCCAGGACACCGCCGGACGGACCCGGATTCTTGGCGATATTCGACGAACCGGTCCAGGTATGGGAATGGTTCGGCATTTGTTGGGTTGAAACAGTGACGGATTCGACCCCGCCCAGTTCTCCGATGATATAGGTCTGGCTGACCAGCGGGCCCTTGCCAGCATGGACGGGGATGCGGGATGCGAGGTTGGGCAGGGCGAATGTTTCCTCCCCGTCGCCGCCATAGGTCGTACCGATCAGATTGAACAAGGTTTCGTTCTCGGAGATCGGCATCAACTGGCCTTGGCAGAACGCCCAGCCATTCGGAGGGAAATTGCCACCGAACATCCTGATCTCGCCGACAAAAGGTTGGCTCATCGAAGCGTCCTCTTAATTTCGCGACGGGAATATGCCTTGCAGGGCAATGATGAAATTCAAGACGAGATAGGGCGATCTGTTCTCATGCGGCTGGCCGCCACCGACGAAAGTGATGTTTTCCTTCGCCATAGCCACCGCGCTGCCAGGCGGCTGATAGATCGGGCTGGCGTTCGCCCCCAACAGCGCGCCGGATGGATTGTTGACGTTGCCGGCAGTGTTCGATGCGTTGACGAAATGGTTGTGTGTCGGCATTTCGCCGAGCGTGAGCGTGTGAAACTCTTCGCCGCCCTGGCCGCCGACAATTGCACCAATAGGGCCGCCCGTATGAACCGGCGCACGTCCCCTCATATCCGGAAGGGCAAAATTTGTCTGGCCGTTGCCGCCGTACCTGGTGCCAAGAAGTGAGAACAATGGCTGGTTCTGGTTAAGCGGCAACAACTGGCCGTTACAAAATGCCCAGCCGCGCGGTGCATAGTTCCAGGAAATGATCTTGACTTCACCTAAATAAGGCTCACTCATCCCCGTTCCCTCCGTTGGCGGCTTACTGTCTGAATTCTTGTATTATGCCTAAGTAAGACAACAAGTCGATATCAAATTCATAAAATATATTTCCTAGGACGAAATCCAAGGTTGCTGACTACGGTGTCGCGGCAGGCAGCAGTGGCAGCGGCTGGTTGAAGAACGTCCGGGTGTCCGTCAGTGCCGTTGCCCCGCCATTGACGGTTTCGATACCGGCCTCGCTCGCCTGCGGTACGTTGATCGTGCCGTCGGCGCCGCCGAGGCCGTCCGCGAGGAAGCGGATGGCATTGGCGTTGTTGACGTTGGTGATGGTGTTGGCATGAACGTCGGCATTGATGATAGCGCCGGCAAATGTGGCGGTGACCGTGATGCCGCGGCTGTCGGCATTGTCGCGAATGGTGTTGTTGGTGACCGTCGCGTGCACGGTGCCCGGCTGCACGAGCTGCGTGATCGAGACGCTGTCGCCACCGCTTATGCCGTTGACGCCGATGCTCTGGATAATGTTGTTGTCGATCAGCACCTTGGCGACGCCGAGGCTTTCATGCCCAACCCTGATGCCGTTGCCGGTTCGCGATCCCGAGGTTGCTACGCCTTGCGTACCGATGACGTTGTTGGCGATTGTGCCGTCAAGCGTCCGTGCGAGGTCGCCGCTGCTGAACACGTTGATGGCCGTCGAGTCGCTGTTGGTGACGGTGTTGTTCCGGACGGTGAAATTCAGATTGCCGCCCGTGCCGGCGCCGGAATTGCTGCTCTGGGTGAGGTTGATGCCGTTGTTCAGATTGTTGAATAGATTTCCCGTGGTCTCGCCGATGTGAGCGTTGACGGTGCCGTCATTGGCAATGACGAACAGACCGGTTCCAGGGATGACTCCCGGTCCGGGATAGGCGTTGTTGCCGGTGAAGGTTGCGCCGTCGACGGTCAGCGTCATCGTCGGCGCGCCGGCGACACCGGCGCCGTCCGCCTCGAAGATGAAGTCGCTGCCGGCATTGTTTGAGGCGCCGTTGTTAGAGAACGTACCGCCGCTCACCACAAGGTTCGTCAACGTGCCGCCGGAATTGATGACTTGCACATTGTGGGTGAAAGAGTTCGAGACAGTAAGGTTGGTGAACGCGGTGACGTGCGAGGCGTTGCCGGTAAGTTCGTTGAACAGGATTCCGGACTCGGTGTTGGCATCGGCATTGCTGTTCAGGGTCAGACCGTTGAGCACCACACCGTTGACGCGCAGGCCCTTTATGCCGTTGCCCGCATTGTCGCTGATGATCATGTTGCTCAAGCTGACATCCTGAGTGTCGGTCAGGCTGACGCCATCGCCGGTCGAGTTCTGGATCGTGCCGCCGCTGCCCCCCGTCGCGCCGGTGCCGGTCACCACCAGATTGCCGCTGGTGCCGGTGTTGTTGAGCACGATGCCGTTGGCTGCACCATTGGACGCAATGCTCCTGAACGTCACGTCGCCGGCGCCGATCGTCGTGTTGGCGACATTAAGCGCCGTGCCCGTGCCGGACGCGATGGTGTTGCCGGTGCCCTGCACCGTCACCGTGCCGCCGCCGGTGGCATTGAAACCGGCGCCGCTGGTGGTGGCGATGACCAGCCCGCCATTGGTGAAGTTGATCGTCGCACCGGTATTGTCGCTCAGGCTGACGCCAGCCGCCGTGGCCGAGGTGATCGACTTCAACGCGCCGGAGAAGGTGATGATGCCGGCGACATTGTCGTCCAGCAGGATGCCGATCTGGCCCGCCGCATTATGCGTGATGTTGCCCGACAGGGTGATGTTGCCGGCGGTCAGGGCGCGATCCTGGATGTTGACTGCCTGGCCGGTGCTGCCGCTGGTGATCGCGCCGGCATAGGTGAAGGCCGCCGTGCCGCCGCTGTTGGCGGTGCCTAGGCCATCGCCGATACGGATCACGGCGCTTGTTCCGCCCACCAGCGCGCCGGTGCCGAGATCGATCGCTCCGGGACCGGTGACGGTATCGAGGATGACCGCGCTGGTGCCGCCGGCGCCCTTGTTTGTGGAAGCGAAGGTCACGCCGCCCGCCGCGATGGCAACGCTGTCAAGGTTGACCGCGACGCCGCTGCCGGTCGAAATCGTGTTGCCCGAGCCGATAACGGTCACGGTGCCAGTGCCGTTGCTCGTGGCGTTGAAGCCGGTGCCGGAGGTGGTGGTAATGGCCAGGCCGCCGCCGGTGAAGTTGATCGCCGTGCCGGCATTCGCCGTCAAATCGACGGCGTTGCTGGCGCCCGTGGTCAGTGTCTTGGTGGCTCCGGAGAAGTTGATCGTGCCGCCGGTGTTGGCGTTGACGAGGATGCCGTTGGCCACGCCGCCGGTGGCGCTGAGAGTTCCCGACAGCGTCATGGTGCCGGCGGTGCGGGTGGAGATGCTGACGACGTTTCCGGCCGTGGTCTTGGTGACCGAGCCGGCATAGCTGATGTTGGCCGAACCGCCGGTGACCAGGAAGGCGGCGCCGGTCGCGCCGCCGAGCGCACCGGAGCCGAGGCTGACAGTGCCGGCGCCGGCGACATTGGTCAGCGACACGTTGTTGGTGCCGCCGGTCGAATTGGTCGAGGTGAAATTGATGCCGGTGGTGGTGGCGATGCCGTTGAGGTTGACCGCCTGCGCGGAAGTGGAGCTCACCGTGCCGGTCGTCACATTGACCGTGCCGCCATTGATGGCGCTGAATCCGGTGGTGCCGTTGGTGACGATATCGAGGTTTGCGAAGCTGACGGTCGAGGCCGTGGCGCCGTTGTTGATTGCGACTGCGGTGCCGGTCATCGGCGTCGTGGTGCCGAGATCGACCGTACCGGTGAAGCTCACCGTATTGGCCGCCGTCGCGCCGGAAATGCTGATGCCGCTCGCAGCGCCGTTGGCGATCACCGAGCCGGCGAAGGTGAAGCTGCCGCCAGCGCGGGTCGAGATCGTCGCCGCCGCGCCCGACGTGCTGATGATGGAGCTGGCGCCGTCGAAGCTGATCACCGCGTTGCCGCCGGTCACCGAAAGGCCGCTGCCGCCCGATATTTGGACATTGGTGCCGCTGATCGTGCCTTGCGGACCCGACGCGCCGCCGAAGGCGATGCCGGTTCCGGTCGCCGCGGTGGTGATGTTGACGTTGGTCAGCGTCGTCGTGCCGACGGTGTTGTCGAGCCTGAAGGCAATGCCGGTGGCGCCGGTGCTGGTGACGTTGGTGATGGTGGTGTTGGACGCGTTCAGCCACACATCGCTGGCGTTGCCGGAGAAGGTAACGTTGTTGATCGTCGTGCTGTTTGACGGCGTGATCTCGATACCCTGCGTGGCAAAATTGCTGATAGTCATGTTGCTGATGACGGTATTCGCAGCGCCAGCGCCATTGTCCTTGATGCCGCGCGCGGCACCCGCCGGGCTGCCATTCAGGATGAAGCCGTCGATGATGTTGCCGCCGGCGCCGAGCGTGATGACATTGTTGCCGGCACTCGTGGTCAGCGTCGCGGCGCCGTTGGGCGTCTGGTCGATGATCGAGATGTTGTTGCTGGCGAGCTGGATGGTGGAGGGCACCGTCAGCGCCAGGTTGATGTTGCCGTTGCCGAAGCCGCGCACCTGCTCGCCGATGGCGAGCGCCAGCGTATCGTTGCCATTGCTGCCTGCCGCGGTGATGACGCCGCCATCGTTGACGAGGACGAGAATGTCCGTCGAGACTGCTGCCGCTTCGGCGGTGGTCAGCGTCGCCAGATTGTTCTGGTCGCGGCCGCTGCCGTCGCCGGTCGCGGAAGCGCCGACGAAATAGACCTTGCCGACACCGAAGCCCAAGCCCGGGGTCGACTGGAAGTTCACGTCCTGGAAGTTGTAGGTGCCAGCAACCGGCGCACTGGAGGCGTCGATGCCTACATTGGCGCCGATGGTCGAAAGCTGGTCGGTCGCCGATTCGCCGTCGCCATAGGTGAAAGCGAGGTTGGTGGCGCTGTTGAGGAACACGCCGGTGTTGACCCCGGCTATGCTCGAACTGGCGCCGCCGACCACGGCATCACCGAGGCGCACCGTCTGGCCGCCGATGGCGCCGCGCAGGTCGACGCCTATCGAGGTGCCGGCGGCGGCGGCATTGGTGACATCGAAGTCATTGGCCGTCACCGCCGCATTGATGGTGGCACCGTTGAGGTCGAAGGCCACGCCCGTGGTGCTGTTCAGGCCGATGTCGAGATCGTTGAAGGACAGCGCCGCGCCAAGCGTGCCGGAAACATCGACACCACGCGTGGTGATGCCTTGCAGGTTGACCGTGCCGAGAATGATGGCGCCGCCGCCGGACGAGGCGATATTGGTCAGCGAGATGCCGGTTGCGGCGGCAGTGGCCGAGACACTGTCGAAATTCATGCCCGCAGCGCCAATCGTAACGCCATTGAGGTTCAACGCGGTGCCGCCGGCCGTCGTGGTGATGCTGTTGTCGCTGAGGAGCGCGCCGACGCTGACCGTGCCACCGCCGCTGGCGTTGAAGCCCGTGCCGGAGGTGGTGGTGATCACCAGGCCACCCGTATCGAAGTTGATCGTCGCGCCGGTGTTGGTCGTCAAGTCGACCGCCGTATTGGCGCCAGTGGTCAGCGTCTTTGTGCCACCGCTGAGAGTGATGGTCCCGCCGGAGTTGCCGTGGACATAAACACCATTGTCGAAACCGCCGGTGGCGCTGAGCGCGCCGGACAGCGTGACCGTGCCGCCGGTGACGCCGGAGATGTCGACGATCTTGCCGGCGGTGGTCTTGGTGACCGTGCCGCCATAGCTGACGGTCGCAGCACCGCCGGTGACCAGGAATGCGACGCCCGAAGCGCCGCTCAATGCGCCGGATCCGAGGCTGACTGTTCCGGTGACATTGGCCAGGCCAACATTGTTGGTGCCGCCGCCCGACGAGGTCGAGTCGAGCGCAATGCTGGCGGCGACGCCGGAGAGGCTGATCGCCTGGCCGAGGGTCGAGTTTACCGTCTCGGCACCGCCGGTGGCGGTGATGCCCATCGTGCCGCCGGTGCCCACGATGGCCGTGCCGGTCGTGGTGTCGATGGTCACACCGCCGGTGAAGCTTGTCGTGCCGCCGCTCTGCGACAGGCCGACGCCGCTCGTCGTATCGATGTTGGCGAGGCCGGTGACGTTGACCGTGCCTGATACCACATGGATGCCGCCGCCGGCCGTGGCGGTGTTGTTGACCGTCACCGCGCCGAAGGTGAACGTGCCGGTGTTGGCGCCGGTGCCGTCTATGCCGAAGCTGCTGGTGCCGGTGATGCTGGTCGCGCCGGAGACATTCACCGCCCCGGTGACGCCGTTGAGGATGATGCCGCTTGTGCCGCCGCTCGAGGTGATGCTGTCGAAATTGACGCCGCCGGCGCCGAGTGTGCCTTGCAGCGACAGCGCGGTCTGGCCCGTGGCGTTGATCGTCGTCGAGCCGGCATTCGCGACGGTCAGGACATTCAGCCCCGAGAGGCTGAGGCCAGTGGCGAGGGACGTCGTGATGTCGAGGCCGCCATTGAAATTGACGGCGCCGCCGGCGGTGCCGCCCGAAATCGAGACGCCATTGCCGCCGGTGATGGCCACCTGGTCGGTGAAGGTCACCGCGCCGCCGGTGCGGTTGGCGATGTTGATGCCGCCACCGGTCAGCGTTCCGGCCGGCCCGCCATTGGGCAGGAAGCCGCGCGACACCGAGATGGTGCCGGTGCCGCCGATTGCATTGAGCAGTGAGCCGGCAACGTTGATGTTGTTGTTGATGACCGACAGATTGCCATTGAGGCCGGTAACCTGGATGGCGGTCTGGCCCGCCGCGACATTCGAGATCGTCACGCCTTCGATGGTGATGCCGCTGGCATTGCTGAAGCCGACCGCGCTCTGGTCGATCAGGAAGGCAGCACCGGCCGCGCTGCTGAAGTCGAATGCGGTGTGGCGCACGGCATTGTCGCCGAGCAGCTGCATCAGGTTCGTCGTTCCGCTGACGACGGCCTCGTCGCCGGTGATGTTGCCGCCGGTGGCGCCGAGATTGCCCTGGACGTTGGCCGGCTGGATCGTGCCGGTCGAAACCACATTGCTGTTGCCGAAGCCGGTGATCGTCTGGCCGGAATCGAGCGTGAAGGCGGTGGCGCCGAGATTGATCGTGCCGACGAAGGCGAAGTTCTGCGTGCCGGTCAGCGCATCGGCGGCGGCGAGCGAAATGGTGTTGACGCCCATGCTGAGATTGCCGGTCGTGCCGGCGGCGATGAAGCCGCCCGACTGCGAGACCAGCGTGATCGAACCGGGCGCGGTGGCGAGGTTGGCGCTGCCGGTGAAGAACACGTCGTCGAAATCGTAGTTGCCGAGCGTCGGATCGAGACCGACCGTGTTGACGGTGAAGCCGCCGGCGGCGGCGACGATGAAGGATTCCAGCCCGTCGGTCGAATCGCCGTCGCCGAAGGTGAAGTTGGCATTGGCGGAGGTCGCCGTGGTCTGGCCGGACGACAATTCGACGCCGATGCCGACATTGTCGATCTTGGAACCCTGCAGGAAGGTGATGACCTTGTTGCCGGTGGTCGACGACAGGTCGATGCCGCGCGAGGTCAGGTCGCCCAGGCCGGTGATCGTCGTCAGGCCGAAATCGGCCGTCGTTGAGGAGCCGCTGAAGTCGATGCCGTTCTGATTGGCGCCGACATCGTCGATGGTGGTCGTGCCGAAGCTGACATCGTTGTTGGTGCCGGCGAAGTTGATGCCGGCAGTGCCGCTCGTGGTGCCCAGCGTGACCTGGGTCGTGCCGAAGGTCACCGGGCCGGCATTGCCGACAATGTTGATGCCGATGCCGCCGGCGCCCGTCACGGTCACCGCCCCGAAGGTTGCCGATGCGGTGCTCGCGACACCGGAGACGGACAGGCCGGTGCCCAAGGCATTGGTGATCGATAGCGGGGTGGTAACATTCAACGTTGCGGTGCCGATCAGGCCACCGACCACCGCGCCGCCGCCACCGCTCGCCGACAGGGTCGGGCCGGTGAAGCTGAACGCACCGCCTGCCGGGGGCAATGTCGAGCCGATGGCGAACAGATTTCCGGTGCCGGTCGACGTGACGCTGCCGCTGAACTGGGCCGAGCCGCCGATAGTGCCGTCGATCTTGACCGCCGTGCCTGGTGCTGTTGCCGAGCTGGAGACGTTGGCCGAGACCGTGATCGCGGCGCTGCCGCCAAAAACCACTACGCCGTTGCCGGTGCCGGAATTGGTGATGGTGCCGCCGATGTTGATCGTGCCGGTGTTGTTGGTCAGGCTGACGTCGTCGCCCGAAACCAGCGTCGTCACCAGATTGTTGACATTGACCGTCGCGGCGCTGCCTTGCACCACGAAGCCGGGGCCACCGCCAACAACCGTGTCGATCGTCGTCGTGCCATTGAAGGTAACGGCGTTGGCCACGTTGGTGAGGCGGATGGCGTCGCCATTGACGCGATTGATGTCGACAGCGCCGAAGGTGACGCTGCCGCCGCTGGTGTTTTCGATGAGGATGCCGGTCTGCACGGCGCCGCCTGAGCCGTCGACGGTGACGCTGTCGAAAATGACGCCGCCTGCGCCGATGGTCAAACCGCCGGCGCCACCGAGATGGATGCCGTTTTCGACAGGGCCGAGCCCAGATGCGGTCGTGTTAGTGCCGGTGACGGTGAGCGTGCCGCCATTGATTGCGCTGAAGGCAAGGCCGCCATCGGTGGTGAGGTCGAGCCCGCCGGTGAAATTGATCGTGCCGCCGGCATTGCCGGTCAGGTCGATGGCGTTGGCCGCGCCGGTGCTGGCGGTGATTTGGCCGTCGAAGGTGGCCGAGCCGCCGGTCATGCCGCTGATCATGACCGCGCTCGCGGCACTCGTCTGATTGATGGTGCCGTTGTAGGTGAGGTTAGGCGTTGCTCCAAGAATGCTGAGCGCCGTGCCCGTCGTGCCGGCGATCGAACTCGCATTGTCGAAGGTCAGCGTGCCCGTGGAACCGCCCGTGACGCTGACGCCGATACCGGCGCCGGTGATGTCCAAATTGTTGAAGGTGCCGGTGCCGCCGAAGTTGCTGGCCAGCAGGCCAGTGCCGCTGACGCCGCCCATCGTCGTGTTGGTGATGTTGATCGCACCCGTTGCGCCGGTCAGGTCGATGCCGGTTACGGCGCTGCTGATCGTCACCCCGGTGATGGTGGCCGCGTTTACATTCGATCCGTTGATCGCCGAGCCCAAACCCGCATTGCTGACGCTGAGGTCGGCGACGCGGTTGCCGTTGGCGAGATCGATGGTGCTGCCGGCCGAGTTGTTGAGGGTGGCGGCGCCATTGCCGAACGGATCGACCTGGGTGCCCGAAGTAACCACCTCGGCGCCGGTGACGTTGGCCGGCGGCCCGCCGAGAGCGACGGTGTTGCCGTTGGCGAAGGAGACGATCTGCTGGCCGTCGGCAAGCGTGAAGCCGTCGGCATCGGTGTTGATGGTTCCAGCGCCGCTGTTGACAAGGACGAAGATGGTGTTGGCGTCGGTCGTCAGACCGTCGGCGGCGTCGGCGTTGATAAGGTCGCCAACGCTCGCGCCGGAGCCGGTCCCGGTGTTTGCTGCGCCGACGAAGATGACGTTGGCAGTGTCGAACAGCTGCGGGCCGACCAAATGGGTGGCATTGAAAGCATAGGTGCCGTTGCCGGCCAGCAGGCCGCGCATGTCGAGCGAGGCGGTGGTCCCGGTGATCGATGCGCCGCCGGCGGCACCGAACGAGAAGGTGGTGTTGGCGCTGGTCCCGGCCGCGCCGTGCGTGCCCATCTGGACGCCGGTGCCGGCGGAAATGACGCCGGTGCCGATCGTCACCGAGCCGCCGGTGGTGCCGGAAAGGTCGATGCCGGTCGAAGTGCCGGCGCCGGTGATGTCGAGCGAGGTGGCGGTGAAGGTCGACTGGCTGCCCGACAGGTCGAGCCCGGTCTTGCCGGGCGGCAGGCCGGTGATGTCGATGTTGGCGAAGCTGATCGTGCCGTTCGTACCGAAAATGTCGATCGCGTTTTGGCCCGGCTGGTCGATCGCGACATCGCCGAAAGTGATGGCACCGGAATTGGCAGCCAGTATGATACCAGAGCCAGAAGGAGCGGTGACCGTGACATTGCCGCCAAAGCCTACCGTTGCCGAGCTATTCTGGATGACAATGCCGTTTGCGACGTTCGAAATCGTCGTCGAGCCGGAGATATCGAAGCTGCCGGTGACGTTCGTGAGGCCGACACCGGTCCCGCCACTAATCTGGTTGAGGCTGGTCAGCGTGACATCGAGCCCAATCTGGGATGCGCTGAATCCGTTGCCGCCATTGCCGGAGATCGTTCCGCCAGTGGTCGTCAGCTTGCCGGCGCCCGTCGATGTGGCGTCGACGCCACTGCCGCCATTGACCTTGGCGTCAAGCGTCTCGAAGCCGTAGGTACCGTTGCCGTTGATCAACAGGCCGTCGGTGCCGTTGTTCGACAGCGTCGTCGTGCCGTTGAACGAATAGGTTCCGTCGCCCTGGATCGACAAGCCGGCGCCGCCATTGTTGGTCGAGCTGAGGTTGGTGGCGGTAACGGTATTGGTGCCGTCGAACAGCAAGCCGTTCAGGTCGGCGCCGCTGACGGCCAGGCCCGTCATTGTGACATTGCTGACGGCGCTGCCGTGAACCGCGTTGCCGCCACCGGTATTGGACAGGTTGAAGTCGAGCAGCGAGGTATTGTTGGCGAGCGTCACCGTGTCGCCGGCACCGCTATTGGTCAGCGTGGCTGCGCCGCCGGCGTCGGAGACGGTGCTGCTGTGCACGACATTGTCGCCCGTCACATTGATCGGGATGCCGCCGAGCGAGAACGTGCGGCCGTTGCCGAACGAAGCCAGCGTCTGGCCGGCGCTCAGCGAGAAGGCGTCCGCATCGTCTATGTCCGTGCCGCGATTGACCAGCACGAAGATGGCGGTGCCGTCGGCATTGGCATCGGCCGTCGCGACCGTCGCCAGGTCGAGCAGCGAGGATCCGGTGCCCGAACCGGTCGCGGTCGCGCCGACGAAAATCACATTCTGCTGGTCGAACAGCTGCGGGCCGCTGAAGGTCGTCGAGCCGAAAGCATAGAGCCCGAGCGTCTGGTTGAGCCCCCGCGCGTCGAGGGAGGCGGTGATGCCGGCAATCGAGCCGCCGCCGAAACTGAATTGGGCATTGGCCGAATTGGCCGGCGAGCCGGAAATGCCGAAGCGCACGCCGGTGTCGACATTGGCGATCGCGCCGCCATCGGTGATGACGATCGTTGCCCCGCCCGCGCTCGGGGAAGATAGATCGACGCCGATCGAGCCGGCGGCGCCTGTGCCAGTGATGTTGAGCGACTGCGCGGTGAAATTCGTCTGGCTGCCGGAGAAATCGAGGCCGACGCCGGAGCCGAGGCCAGCAATGACGATGTTGCCGGCAATTATTGATGTGTTGGCGCCCGCAAACACCATGCCGTCGGTGCCGGGATTGGTGATGTTGATGTCGCCGAAGCGGATCGCGGCCGGCGAATCCGTGATCGCGATGGCCGGTCCGGTCGTGTTCGAGATCGTCGTCGCGCCGTTGACGGTGAGGCTGCCCGAAAGATTCTCGAGCACGACGCCCGATGTGCCGCCGGTCTGGGTGATCGAATCCAGCACGATATGGGCGGTGATCGGATCGATGAAGACACCGACGCCGTCGTCGCCGAGCGCCTTGTTGCCCGACACCTGGCCGCCGGTGATGGTGATCGAGCCGGCGACCCCGGTGCCCTTAACGGTAATGCCGGCATCGTTGTTGTCGAGCGCGTTGAGGGTGGCGAAAGTGTAGGTGCCGTGGCCGGTTATATCCAGGCCGTCGTCGCCATTGCCCTGCAGCAGCGTCGTGCCGGTGAAGTTATAGGTGCCGTCGCCTTCGATATGCAGTCCGTCGAGACCGTTGCCGGTCGCGGTGAAGTTCGAACCATTGACGCCGGTCGAGGTGCCGGTGAAGTCGGCGCCGTGGCCGCCGGTGCCGGTGACCGTGACGTTGGTCAGCGTGGCGCCGGCGATGTTGTTGCCGAAGATGCCGTCCTTGCCGCCGGTGATGGTGATACCGCTCAGCGTGTTGCCATTGGCGAGCGTCAGGACGTTGTTGGCAGGGTTGGTGCCCTGGATGGTGCCGTTGGAGCCGCCGAAATTGTAGGTGCCGATGCTGCCGTCGGCGACCCGCGCCTGGACACCGCCGCCACCGCCGATAACGGTCTGCCCGTTGGCGAGCGTCACGCCGGCTGTCGTAATGTTGCCCTTGCCGCCTAGCGCGACGACGACGCCGTTAGCGCCGGCGCCGGCGACTGCATTGTCGAGCGTGGTCGGGTCGCCGATCGTGCCGAGGCCGAGCGCGTCGTTGTCACCATCGGCGAAGAAGAACTGGCCGAATGCCGTGTTGGTGGCGGCATTGATCGCCACCCGCGTCGACGTGCCGGTAACTTTGTCCTGGCTCTCGATGCGAACGCCGATGTCGCCGCGTACGCGCTCGTTGACGCGTTTGCGCAGGCCGGGGCTGACCGGATAGACCAGCTCGGCGCCGTCATCGGCCGAAGACGAGCCCTTGTCGAAAGCGTTGAGCGGCACTGTCAGCCGGATGCTGCCGGCGAACTGGGTGTCATCGCGGTTGTCGTTGCGCACCTCGCCGGTGAAGGCCAGCGACGTGCCTTTGCCGATGACGTCGCCGATCGAATATTCCAGGCCGGCCTTGGCGCCGGTGATGCTGCCGTCGTCGCCGTCGGGATCGCCGAAATGGTAGGCGCCGACATCGAAACGCAGTGAATGGTTCTCGGGCAGGTTGAGCGGCACCTGAACGCCGACCTCGCCCTCGATGCCCCAGGCCGCGTAATCGCGGTGGGCGATGGCCGATATCTGCTCGATCAGCTGATGCCCGACCAGCGACAGGCTCGACTCTTGCCCGGCCGTGCTGCGGTCGCCGCTGATCGGCAGATAGACGTTTACGTGCGCATCGTATTTTGAGGTGATGGCCTCGAGGCCGAGCGTCGAGGCGACGAACTGGTGACTGTCCTGGTTCTGGATGTTGAGATAGGCGTAGCCGCCGATCATCAGATCCGGATTGACGATGCGGCGAACGCCGAGGCCGACGTCCTGGCCGAAGCCGTCGTCGAAATCGTATTTCGAGCGCACATCGAGAAAGAGAACGGATTCGAGGTTCTGCTTCAGCGGCAGGAAACCCTCGATCGCCGTGTTGCCGCCATTGTTGTTGGCGCCGATGATGGCGCGGACCTGCGGCTGCCACAGTCCGGTGTCGCCGGCATGGGCGGCTATGCCGGAAAGGGCAAGTGCCAGAGTGGACAGCGCAGTCGTCTTCCAGAGATGCCTGGAAAAACCTGACCGGCGATACTTGGTATTCGCCCGGAACCTTCTTCCGTGCGTCGCCATGTCATTGATCTGCCGAGTTTTCTCGGTCGTCTCCATCCCTTGCGAACCTCAACGAGTACACGCTCCGTCGATAATATTATCCGAATCCCAGTGTATAGCGAGCATGATTGTTTGCTTTACACATACAAGATTTCAAAGTTGTTTATTGTGGTAATCCAGCAACAGTAATTTAGCCGGCGCTGATGTACCGTATTGGCTTCCCCGCCAGGGCTCGGCTGTTGTATCAACGCGCTCGGCGAAACCCTGACACGACGAGGATCGGGTGGCTTCATTGCTGAGAATCGTTTGTGGGCGGGCCGCCTGGGTCGGCGCGCTATGGCTGGTCGTGTCGGCAGGGTCGGTGCTTGCCGAAGAGCCGAAGCCAACCAAATCTGCCGAGACAAAGCCTGCAGAAGGCAATCCGTGGGCGCTAAACTGCGCCAGCGGATCGGCCGGCACCGAGCTTCAATGCCAGGTCTCCCAAAACCTTACCGAGGCCAAGACGGGGCAGCGCGTTCTTACCGTTACGGTTCGCCGTGACAATGGCAATGGCAACCTCGCGATGCTGCTAGCCTTGCCGCACGGGCTGTTCCTGCCTTCCGGCGCCTCGTACCAGATCGACCAGGGGCAGAAGACGACCATTGCCATCCAGACCAGCGACCAGAACGGCGCCTATGCCGCGACCCCTTTGTCGGCGGACCTCGTCAAGGCGATGAAATCGGGAACCAACCTGAACATCGGCATGGAGTCGGTGACGCGCAAGCCGGTGACCATTCCGGTCTCGCTTGCCGGATTCACTGCCGTGATCGACAAGCTTCAAGCGTTGAAATAGCCGGCCTATCTCGGCAGATGCGTAAGCATCAGCTTACGTTTTGGACTGGCCGGGCTCACACGTGCTTGCGGCCGCCTGTCTCGCGGAACCAGCTGTCGGGGTAGGGGTACCACCAGTCCTGGATCGCCGGTCTGTGGTCGATGATGACCATCTTGGAGCGTCGGAAGGCGTCGAGTCCCTGGCGTCCCAGCTCGCGGCCAAGGCCTGATGCCTTCCAGCCGCCGAAGGGCAGGGCGTCATTGTCGATCAGCGGGTTGTTGACCCAGACCATGCCGACCTCGAGCCGCTCGGCCGCCTCATGCGCCTCGGCGAGGTCGGTGGTGAAGACCGAGGCGCCGAGCCCGAACGGGCTGTCATTGGCAAGCCGGATCGCTTCGTCGAAATCCTTTACGCGGCAGATCGCTGCGACCGGCCCGAAACACTCTTCGCGCACGATCGCCATATCGGGTGTAACCCCGGTCAGGATCGTTGGCTCGTAGAACCAGCCATTGTTGTGCGCCGGCGGAATGCGCCCGCCGGCAACGGCTATAGCGCCGTTGCTGATAGCATCATCGACCAGCCGCATCACTTTCGCCCGGGCGGCTTCGCTGACCAGCGGGCCGATCTCGGTCTTGTCCATGCCATTGCCGATGCGCAGCGCCCGCGTCTTCTCGGCGAACAGCTCGACGAAGCGATCGTGAACCGAGTCGACGACAAAGAAGCGTTCGGCCGAGGTGCAGACCTGGCCGGTCAGGTGGAAGGCGGCGGTGACGCTGCCGGCTGCCGCCACGTCGAGCGGCGCGTGCTCGCTGATGATCAGCGGATCGCTGCCGCCGGCTTCGATGACGCAAGGCTTCATGCGCTCGGCGCAGGCGACTGCCACGGCTTTGCCGGCGGCGACCGAGCCGGTGAAGGCGACAGCGTGGGTGCGCTCGGAGGCGATCAGCGCCTGCGCGGTGGCGGCCGTGCCAGGCAGGCAGGCGACCAGCCCTTCCGGCAGTGAACGGAACACCGTCATGTAGTCCAGCGTCGACAGCGTCGTCGCTTCGGCCGGCTTGATGACGCAGCCATTGCCGGCGGCAAGCGAGGCCGCAACGGTCCAGCACATCAGCAGGATCGGGAAGTTGTAAGGCATGATGTGCACGGAGACGCCATACGGCTCGTAGCGCGCATACTGGAACGACCCGGCCTGCGTCGTACCGGCGATCTTGCCGGCGTCGTCGCGCGCCATCTCGGCATAGTAGCGGAAGATCGGCGCGCAATTGGCGATCTCGCCGATTGCTTCGGGATAAGGCTTGCCCATCTCGCGCACCATCAGCTCTGCGCAGCGGGTGAAGTCCGCCGCCTCGATGGCGTTGGCGACCGCATGCAGATGCTTTGCCCGGCTCTTGGCATCGAGCTTCTTCCAGGCGGCTTGTGCCGTGGTTGCGGCGGTGAGCACGGCGTCGATCTCGCCGTCGCTGGCCGCGGCGATCGCGCCGACCGTGTCCAGCGTCGCCGGATCGATCACCGGTTTTGCCGTGCCGGTCATCGGCAGGTAGTCCGGATTGACGAAGAAAGCCGGCCGTTCAGCGGAGAATTGCATCGTCGTCCTTTCAGGTCCGCTCAGCGGATCATGTAGACCTTCTTGATGGTCTCATGGACGGTGCAGACGCCTTTCCAATTCTGAGGAAAGAACGCCGCCGTGTCCGGCTCGATCTGGATGACCTCGCCCGATTCGTGCACATAGGTGCAGCGGCCCTCGAGGAAGTGGCAGAACTCGTCGCGGGTGACATGGCAGTGCCATTTGCCGGGAGTGCAGACCCACAGGCCGCATTCCGAACGGCCCTCCGGCCCCTTGTAGAGCAGCTTGCCCGAGGTGTGGGACTCGCCCTCGATCATGGTCGGGATGACGCCCCAGTCGACGAGGTCGGTGATGGCAAGCGGGGATTGCATGATGGGCGTGGTCATGGCGATTTCCTTGAAAAAAGTGCTCAGCGGCACATGAAGGCCTTGGTCAGTGTTTGCGTGATGGTGGAGGTGCCGGCCCAGCCGGCGGGGAAGAACACCAGCATGCCGGCCTCGACCGGGATCTCTTCGCCATTCTCGCGGACATAGGTCCCGCGGCCCGACAGGAAATGGCAGAACTCGTCGGCGGCAAAGGTGACCTTGCGGCTACCCGGCGTGCACGACCACAGGCCGCATTCGCTCGATCCGTCCAGGTTCTGTGACAGGATCCTGCCCGAGGCACGCGGTGCACCGGCAAGCGTGTTGCTGCCGGCGCCCCAGCCCTCCAGTTTCACGGTCGAGGCCTTTGGCCAGGGCGGTGTCGGCATATTGCGAAGCTCCGTTGCTGTTCAAGCCAGCATGTAGACGTTGCGCATGGCCTCATGCACGGTGCACTCGCCTGTCCAGCCGGCAGGGAACATGACCACGGTCCCGGCTGCGACTTCTATCACCTCACCGACATCCGACCGGTACGTCGCGCGGCCGGTGACGAAATGGCACAATTCGTCGCGCGGAATCGAGAGCCGCCAGCGGCCGGGCGTGCACACCCAGATGCCGGATTCCGGCTGGTTGTTGGGTCCTTTGTGGACAAGCCTGCCGGTCGAGTGCGACGCGCCGTCCAGCGCGTCGGACTGGGCGCCCCAGTCGACGAGGTCGGTGCGGGTGGAGGCTTGGTAAAGGTGCGGAGCGGAGGAGGTCACAGCAACTTCTCCAGCAACCCTGCGGCCTTTTCCGGCCCGTTCTGTGCCCGCATCTGCGACGAGGTCTTCGCCAGCTTGGCCTTCATCTTCGGGTCGGTCAGGCAAGCCTCGATCCTGCTGACCAGCTGGGCGTCGCTCCAGTCGTAGCGCGGCATGCTGAAGCCGTGGCCGGTTTCCTGGACGCGGGTGGCGTTGTCGTGACCGTCCCAGACATAGGGCATGATGATGGCCGGCTTGCCGAAATAGAGGCACTCGGTGAACGAGTTGTTGCCGCCATGGTGGATTACGGCATCGACCTGCGGGATGACTGAAGGCTGCGGGAACCAGCTCTCGACGATGACGTTGTCCGGCACATCCGTGTACATTTCCTTGTAGCCGCCGACATTGACCAGCGCGCGGTAACGGGTCTTGCCCAGTGTTGTGATGATGCGCTTCAACAAATCGACATCGCCGGCGCCGAGGCTGCCGAAGGAGACATAGAGCAGCGGCCCGTCATTGTTCTCGGCGAAGGTCGGCACGGTATAGGGCTTTTCCTGCCGCACGCAGCCTTCCAGATACTGGAACTTTGCCGGGTCGAGCGGATGGCGGCGCTTGAACTTTGCCGCTTCGGGATAGAGCAGCAGATTGAGATAGGGCGAGGCCTCGAAGAACTGGCCGACCGGGTAGGGCGCTTCATTGTTTGCGGTGAGGAAGGCGTTGAAGTCGTCGTGGATCGGCTTGATCACCGCGTTGAAATGATCGCGGTAGCGCTGGTGGCCGACATGGTCGTTCTCGCCGCAGCCCGAGAGATGCGGCGGGATGTCCTCATCCTCGATCTCGTTTTCCGAGCAGGAGATGACGCGCACCCAAGGCTTGCCGAACTGTTTGATGGCCGGAAACAGGATGACATTGTCGACGCAAATGACATCAGGCTTGATGGCGGCCAGGACTCGCGGCAAATCCTTCTGCGCCCATTTGGCGCTGTCGACAATCGCGGTCCAGCAATCCTTCACGTAATTGTCGACCTGATCGTAGGGCGATTTGCGGAAGTTCGGGATGTGGCCGTTGATGAAGTCTTCCCAGAATTTCGCCATCTGCTCGGGCGGCATCGGCTCCGACAGGTTCACCGGATGCGCTTCGAAGCCGTAACCCTTGTAGACATCGACAAAGCCGGGGTCGGACAGGAACACTGCCTTATGGCCGCGCGCCTCGACGGCTTGCGCGATGCCGACCGAATTGAGCGCCGGGCCGTAGGCCGCTTCGGGAAAAAACGCGATCGTCTTCTGCGCCATCAAGCTCTCCTATTCCTGAAAAATTCTGACATCGGCGGCGTCCCAGCCGAGTTCGACCTGATCGCCCGACGAGACCGGCCGGCGGTCGGCGGCATCGGCGGTGACGCGCACCAGAAATGGCTTTGGCGACAGGGGCGTGCGGACATGCAGCTGCAGGTCGAGCCCGTGATAGGCCAGCGCCTCAATCGTGCCGGCGGTGCGGTTGGCGGTCTCGGCTGACGGGAACAGCCGGATGCGCTCGGGTCGCACCGAAGCGACAGCGGAAGCGCCGGGTGTGAGCTTGGCGGGAACCTTGCCGGTGATGCGCGCGCCGTTCGCGGCGATCACGCCATCCGCGGACACCTTGCCCGGTACGAAATTCATCACGCCGATGAAGTCGGCGACGAAACGGTCGGTGGGATGCTCGTAGATCGCGTGCGGCGTGTCGCATTGCAGCAGCTGGCCGTCCTTGAGCACCGCCATGCGGTCGGCCATGACGAGTGACTCTTCCTGGTCGTGGGTGACGATGACGAAGGTGATGCCGACTTCGTGCTGCAGGCGCTTCAGCTCCATCTGCATGGCGCCGCGCAGTTTCTTGTCCAGCGCGCCCAGCGGTTCGTCGAGCAGCAGCAACCGAGGCCGTTTGACCAGCGCGCGGGCGAGCGCGACGCGCTGCTTCTGGCCACCCGACAATTGCTCAGGCTTACGGTCGGCGAAGGGGACAAGCTCGGTGGTGGCCAGAATGGCCTCGACGCGGGAACGGATTTCAGCTTTCGGCAAGCGCTCCATCTCCAGCCCGTAGGAGACATTGGCGCGCACGCTCATATGCGGGAACAGCGCGTAGGACTGGAACATCAGATTGACCGGCCGCTTGTTGGGCGGGGTCCGGGCGATGTCTTTGCCATCGAGCAGGATGCGGCCGTCGGTTGGCGTCTCGAAGCCGGCCAGCATGCGCAGCAGCGTGGTCTTGCCGCAGCCGGAGGGTCCAAGCAGCGCGAAGAACTCGTTTTCGCGGATGTCGAGCGAGATGCCGTCGACGGCGGTGACCCGGCCGAACTTCTTCGAAACGTTATCAATGGCCAGCAGCGTGCGCGGTTCGCTCATTGGCCGATGATCCCACGGTTGAGCCGCTGCGACAGGGTCAGCGCGGTGATGGATACCGCCATGACGATGGTCGCCAGCGCGTTGATCTCCGGCGTGATGCCGAAGCGGATCATGGCGTAGATCTGCATCGGCAGCGTCGTCGAGGCGCGGCCGGCACCGGCGGTGAAGAAGGCGATGATGAACTCGTCGACCGAGAGCGTGAAGGCAAGCAGAGCGCCGGCGATCACTGCCGGCGCGATGACCGGCAATGTCACACGCCGGAAGGTGGTCAGAGCCGAGGCGCCGAGGTCGGCGGAGGCCTCGACGATCGACCAGTCGAAACTCTTTAGCCTTGCGCGCACCACCGAGCAGACGAAGGCGAGGTTGAAGACGACATGGGCGAGGATGATGGTATGCAGGCCCATGGTCAGGTTTAGCATGGAGAAGAACGACAGCAGAGCGATCGCCAGGACGATGTCGGGGATGATCATCGGTGCGAAGATCAGCGCCTCGAGACCCCTGCCGTATTGCCGGCGCATCTCGATGCCGATGGCCAGCAGCGTGCCGAGCAGCGTGGCGATGGCCGTGGAGACCAACGCCACGATCAGCGTGTTGAGCGCAGCGGAAAGGATGGCGGAGTTGCCGGCCAGCGAGGCATACCATTTCAGCGAAAAGCCCGACCATGCCGTCGGCAATCCGCCTTCGTTGAAGGACAGCGCCACCAGCACGGCGATCGGGATGTAGAGGAAGGCGAAGACGAGGGTGAGGATCGTCCGCATGCCGAGCGTACGGGTGAAGGAATGGGTCATCGCCGGCCTCCGACAATTGGAAGGCAAGCGAACGACCAGAGTCCTTCTCCCTGTTCACGGGTAGAAGATACCGGCAGGCAGATGAGGGGCAGCGCTGAGCGTCGCAAAGGTTGACGCCGCCCCTCATCCGCCCCTTCGGGGCACCTTCTCCCGGTGAACGGGGAGAAGGCAAGAATTGCGCAGCGCTCAGCCACCGGCGTCACCCTTTGCCTCAGCCGCACGCCCCGCGGCGCGGTCGGCGGCGAGCGCCTGCGCCATCAGCACCAGAAGCATGATGGCGATCAGCGCCATCGCCAATGCCGCGCCAAACGGCCAGTCATTGGCGGTCAGGAACTGGTCGTAGACGAGGTTGCCGATCATCTGGAAGCGGCCGCCGCCAAGCAGCGCCGGGGTGACGAAATTGCCGATCGACAGCACGAAGACGAAGACGGCGCCCGCAGCGATGCCGGGCACGGTCAGCGGCAGGATGACACGTCGGAAGGTGGTGGCGGCCGAAGCGCCGAGATCGCGCGATGCTTCGGCCAGTTCCGGGTTGAGGCGCGACAGCGGCGCGTAGCAGGCGAGGATGACGAAGGGCAGATAGTTGTAGACGAGGCCTGCGATGACCGAGCCTTCGGTATAGAGCATCGAGGGCGGTTCGCCGGTGTAGCCGAACCAGCGCAGCAACTGGGTGATGAGGCCTTCGCGGTTGAGCAGCACGATCCAGGCATAGGTGCGGATCAGATAATTGGACCAGAACGGCAGCACGGCGAAGAACAGGAACACCGGCTGCCACCGGCGTGGTGCGGCGGCAATTGCATAGGCCGCGGCATAGCCGATCACGACTGCGATGAGCGTCGCGGTACCGGCGATACGTGCTGAGTTGAGGAAGATGCCGGCATAGAGCGGGTCGAAGACCAGCCCGAAATTCCCCATCGTGAAGGTGTAGTCGATGCCGCCATAGATGCCGCGCCGGAAGAAGGCGAGCGCCAGCACCAGCGCGCATGGCACCACCATCAGCGCGGTCAGCCAGACCAGCGCCGGAGCCATCAGCAAGGAGGAGCGAAGTCGGGTCTGGGACAATTTCTCGGGTACCGCTCAGGGCCGGCGGCAGAAGTGCTGCCGGCCGTGAAGTCTGCGCCGCTTACTGCGCGGCCTTGATCTCGCTGACGATCTTGGAATAGTCGCGCTGCGCCTCGCCGACATCACGCAACTGCTCGAATTTGACGAGATCGGCCACCGGCATCGCCATGTTGGGGAATTTGGCCAGGAAGTCGGCCGGCAGGCTTTCCATCGCCGGCTTGTTCGGCACCTTGTAGTCGATGTTCTGCGCCGCCCAGGCGTGGTTCTTGGCGTCGAGCATGAAGTTGATGAACTTGAAGGCGTCGTCCTTGTGCTCGGACGCCTTCATCACCACCATTGTGTCGACCCACAGGTCCGAACCTTCTTTGGCGATGACGTATTTGATCTCCGGTTTGTCGGCGATGCCGTAATTGCACCAGCCGTCCCAAGCCTGCACCATCAGCGCCTCGCCGGAAACCAGCTTCGAGTAGAAGGTGGTGTCGTCATAGGCGAGCAGCGTCTTCTTGGCCGAGATCAGCAGGTCCTTGACCTCGGCCATCTTGGCCGGGTCGGTCTCGTTGACCGAATAGCCCTTGTCGAGCTGCCCGGCGGCCAGCAGCCAGCGGTCGGTCGCCAGCATGGTGGTCTTGCCCTTCATCTCGTCGGAAGGGGCGAGCAGGTCGCTCCAGCTCGTGGGCGCCGTCTTGACAAGGTCAGAGCGGTAGCAGAGGCCCGTCGTGCCCCAGGTGTAAGGCACGGAGAAAGCGTTGCCGACATCGTGCGGCAGCTTGGTCGCTTCGGGATAGAGGTTGGCGAGGTTGGGGATCTTGGCATGGTCGATCGGCTCGGTCAGGCCAAGCTTGTTCAATACTTCGGCGAAGGGCGAGGAGACGAAGACCACGTCATAGCCCTTGCCGCCGGCGGCAATCAGCTTGCCCATGATCTCTTCATTGGTGGCGTGCACCACCACTTCGCCGGCAACGCCGGTGGCGGTCTTGAAAGCGGCCATGGCGTCGGGTGCCATGTACCCATCCCAGTTCGAAATAACGAGGTCGGCTGCGGCGGCCGGCACCGAGAGCGTCAGGCCGAGACCGAGAGCGATTGAGGATGTATTGAGCGCACGGCGCCGCAGGCTGGTAGCGGTCATGGCAGTCTCCCATTCGGTTTGATCGTCGAAATCATTTGCCGGACCAAGGCCGGCGACGCGCGCGCCTGCCTCGATCCTGTTCCCTCGGTCTTTTCTCGCCGATTGTGCCGACAGTACTATTGCAGAAAAAAGTACGTCAATCCATAATCTGTCAACCGACGGAGGAATTTGGCCGATTGTCCCTGTTACGGCGATCAGCCAGACCAATGCGCCACATTCGCATTCGAGAAAAGTCATGCAAGCCGTAGCCAGACGACCTCGCACCAACCATCTCGATCTGGCGCAGCGCATCCTGGATGTGGCGCGGCAGCGTGGCTTCGAGCCTGGCGCCCGCCTGCCCGAACAGCAGATCGCCTCGCTGTGCAATGTCTCGCGCACGCCCGTACGCGCCGCACTCGGCCTGCTCGCGGAACGGGGCGTGGTGCGCTGGGAGGCCGACAGCGGTTATCATCTGACGGTCGACCTCGCCGCCCAGCCCGCCATTGCCGCCGAACTACCCAGTGCGGAGGAAGACGAGCTCGCCGAAGCCATCCTGCGCGACCGCTCGGCGCGACGGTTGGACCAGACGGTGACCATCGCGGGGCTGATGCGACGCTACGACGCTGATCGCAAGACGGTACTAAAAGCACTTAACAAACTGACCGACGAGAATCTTCTGGATCGTGCGCCTGGGCAATCCTGGTTGTTTCGCCGCGCGCCGGACGATCCGGAGGCGCAAGGCGAAAGCTACGAGTTCCGCCTGGTGCTGGAGCCGGCGGCCATCCTGACGCCAGGCTTTCGGCTGGACGGGGCGCGGGCAGCAATGTTGCGGCAAGGCATGGAAGCGCTTGCAGCGTTGCCGGACGAGACATTCGACACGCGCGAGTTCCAGCGGCTGGACATGGATTTTCATGGCATGATCGCCGAGGGCTGCGCCAACCGTTTTGTGTCGGATGCATTGGCCGATCATCTCCGCCTGCGCCGGCTGCCGGGCATCTATTCCGGCGTCAACGTGTTTCGGCTGCGGCAATCGTTGCGCGAACACTCGGGCATACTCGACTATCTTGAAAGCCGGCAGTATGAGGTGGCTGCCGATCTGCTTCGCATCCACCTGCGGCTCTCCCGCAGCCAGCGACCGCAAGCAGCCAGCCGCGGAGCTCCCGCACTGTTCAGCATGATCAGCCGGCCGGATTGAAGAGGAATAATTGACGCGTAAAGCCAGCCCGACCATCGCGCTGTTTCCCGAAGCCAGTTTCGGCGCCGCGTTGAATTGCGTCGGTATCGCACAGGCATTGCGCGCACGGGGCGCTCGCCCCGTCTTCATCTGCCATGCCGGCTTCTCCGGCGTCTTTACCGACTATGGCTTCCAGGAATGCCATCTGCCGACGGATGAGCCGCTGAGCGACAGCGACCGCCAGAGCTATTGGCAGGCCTTCGTGCGCCGGCACCTGCCGCATTTCCGGCTGAGCCCGATCGACCAGCTCGAGACCTATGTCGCGCCGACCTGGCAAGCGATCGTCGACACCGCCGTCAACGCCGAGGCGCCGCTGCGCCAATTGCTGGCGCGGCTGAAGCCGGACGCGGTGGTGCTCGACAACGTCATCATGTTCCCGGCGATCGCCGCCGCCGGCTGCCCGTGGGTGCGCGTCGTCTCCTGTGCCGAGACGGAACTGCCGGATGCCGAGGTGCCGCCCTATCTCTCGGGGATGGGTGCCGACGACCCGCAACGTGCGGCGTTCGAAGCGCGCTATCTCGCGGCCTCCGCACCCGCGCATGAGCGCTTCAACCGTTTTCGTGCGGATGCCGGCTTGGCGCCGTTGCCCAAGGGCCTGTTCCTCGAGACATCACCCGACCTCAATCTGCTGCTGACGCCAGCGATCGTACGGCGTGAGCGGGCCGAGCCGCTCGACCCCAAACGCTTTGTCTATCTCGAAGGCTGCGTGCGTTCGGAAGGGCCATTCGAGGTGCCGGTGTTTCCGCGCAATGGCGGCCCGCTGGTCTATGTCAGCTTCGGCAGCCTCGGCGCGATGGATGTCGGGCTGATCGAGCGCATGCTCGCCGTCTTCGACAGGCTGCCGGCGCGCTTCATCGTCAATGCCGGCGGCCTGCGCGACGCCTATCGCGCGGTGCCGGACAATGTCTATCTCGACGCCTGGTTTCCGCAGCCTTCGGTGGTGGCGAAGTCGGACCTGTTCATCCACCATGGCGGCAACAACAGCTTTTGCGAGGCGCTGCGCTTCGGCGTGCCGTCGCTGATCATGCCCTATTGCTGGGACGGTCACGACAATGCGCAACGCGCGGGAGAGACAGGTGTCGGCGACCATATCGGCCGCGACGCCTGGACCGAAGGGGGATTGGAGAGAGCCATTCTCGGCCTGCTGGCCGACGATGCGATGCGCGCCCGCCTCAGGGACAATGCTGCCAAGATGGCGCTGACCCCTGGAACGGATGTGGCCGCGCAAGCCATACTCTCTCTCATAGGTACGTGAACCAAAATGCAGGACAAAAATACCAACACCGCTCTCTTCACCGGCAACGATCCCAAGGCCTGGCTCGCCCGGCACGGCATCACGGAGGTCGAGTGCCTGGTGCCCGACATGAATGGCGTGCTGCGCGGCAAGGCGCTGCCGACAGCAAAATTCCTCAAGGCGCTGGAAGACCGCGCGCTCTATCTGCCGAGCAGCGCTTTCCTGGTCAGCATCGATGGCCGCTACTCCGGTTCGATCGACGAAGGCTTTGCCTATCAAGACCCGGATATGCGCATGGTGCCTGATATGTCGACGCTGTGCCTGGCGCCGGGCGGTGGCGCTGGCAAAGCCTATGTCTTCGCCGACGCCTTCCACATGGAAGGCAAGCCCTGGATGGCCTCGCCACGACATGTGCTGCGCGCCGTGCTCGATCTCTACCGGAAGCGCGGTTGGCGCGCGGTGGTGGCGCCGGAAGTCGAATTCTATCTGACCGCGCCCAATCCGAATCCCGACCAGCCGCTGACGGCACCGGTTGGCGCCAATGGCCGCGCCGAGGGCTCGCAGCATCCCTATGACATGGTGGCGCTGGAAGAATTCGAGCCGGTGATAAGGCGCGTCTATGATTATGCCGCAGCCGCCGGCCTGCCGCTCGACACGCTGATCCATGAATCGGGCACCGGGCAGCTGGAGATCAATCTGCTGCACGGCGACGCGGTGCCACTCGCCGACCAGGTGCTGCTGTTCAAGCGGCTGACGCGCCAGGCCGCGCAGCAGAGCGGCATGCACGCCACCTTCATGGCCAAGCCGATCGCCGCGCAGGCCGGCAGCTCGATGCATCTGCACATGTCTGTCGTCGATGAAACGACAGGCGCCGCGCTGTTTGCCGACAGAGATGATGCAGACACCGAAATGTTCGGCCATTTCATCGGCGGCCTGCAGAAATATGTGCCCGAGATCATGCCGCTATTCGCACCCAACGTGAACTCGTTCCGCCGCATCCGGCCGAACCACAGCGCGCCGGCCAACATCGAATGGTCGCATGACAACCGCTCCTGCGGCCTGCGCGTGCCGGCAGGTGGCCGCGCCGCCCGGCGGGTAGAGAACCGCTTGCCGGGTGCGGATTGCAATCCCTATCTGGCGATCGCCGGTTCGCTGCTTGCCGGCTATCTCGGCGTCGAGCAGAAGCTGGCGCGCTCGGCTGAGGCCTCGGGCAATGCCTACAAGATCAAAAGCACGCTGCCGAAAACGATGGAGGAGGCGCTTGATCGTTTCATTGCTTGCGAGCCGGTGCGGGCATTGCTCGGCGACGATTTTTTCCAGACCTATCTGCGCGTCAAGAGCGTCGAACTCGACCTGTTCCAGAGCGTGGTGACGAGCTGGGAACGCGACCATTTGCTGCTGAAGGTGTGATCATGGCCTCCGGCTCAACGGGTTTCAATTCGAGCCTCGATATCGGCAATTCCTATTATGTCGCCACCGCCAATCCGGCGCCGGACCATCCGGCGCTGGTGGGAGATGTCGGCGCCGATCTGGTGGTGGTCGGTGGCGGCTGCACCGGCCTGTCGGCCGCCCTTCATGCCGCCGAGCGCGGCCTGAAGGTGGTGCTGCTCGAAGGCGGCAAGATCGGCTGGGGCGCGTCGGGCCGCAATGGCGGCCAGATGATCCCCGGCCTGCGCAAAGGCGCCAAGGGGCTGGTCAAGCTCTACGGCCCCGAGCGGGCGAAGGCGCTGTTCGACCTCGCCTTCGAGGCGCGGGGCCTGGTGCTCGACATCATCGAGCGCCACACCATCGACTGCGATCTGCGGCTGACCGGCCATCTCGTCGGTGCCGTTAATGGCTCCGACCTCAGGGGTCTCGAAGACGAGGCCAAATGCCTCGAGAGCGTGATGAAGTTCCGCGACGTCGAGATCCTGTCGGCGGCGCAGGCACGCGGCAAGGTGGACACGCCCTATCATGGCGCGATGTATGAGCCGCTCGGCGGCCATATGCATCCGCTGAACTACACGCTCGGCCTTGCCCGTGCCGCCGTGGCGGCCGGTGTCGTCATCCATGAAAACTCCGTCGCGGTAAAGCTGGAGCGCGAGCCTTCGATCCGGGTCTCGACGGCGCAGGGGTCGGTAAGGGCCAAACATGTCGTGCTGGCCGGCGACGCGCTGCTGCATGGGCTGGAGCCGCGCGTCAACAGCCGCATCATGCCGGTCGGCAACTATATCGTCGCCACCGAGCCGCTGGAGGGCAAGCGCAATGTGATCCCGGCCAATGTGGCGGTGTCCGATACACGCTTCGTCGTCAACTACTACCGCATGTCGGCGGACGGTCGGCTGCTATTCGGCGGCGGCGAGCGCTACACGCCATCGCCGCCGGCCGACATTGCCGGCTTCGTGCGGCCGCACATGGAGGCCACCTTCCTGCAATTGAAGGGCTGCCGCATCGATCATGCCTGGGGCGGCCTGGTGTCGGTGACCACGTCGCGGCTGCCGCATGTCGGGCACTATGGCGAGGTCTATTTCGCGCATGGCTATTCCGGCAAGGGCGTCATCCTGTCAACGCTGTCGGGCAAGCTGCTGGCCGAAGCGATTACGGGCGACGCCTCGCGGCTGGACCTGTTCTCGACTTTGACCCCGATGCCGTTCCCGGGCGGTACGGCGCTACGGGGTCCGCTCTATGTGCTGGGGATGTTGTGGTACGCCATGCGCGACCGTATCAAGCATTGAGGTTACTACCGGCGGGTGGATCATCAGAGGATTGCATGCGTGATTTTCAACTCACCGGACGCTCGCCGGTTCGCGCGACAGAAGCGATGGCGGCGACATCGCATCCGTTGGCGACGCTGGCGGCTATCGACATGCTGCGCTCCGGCGGCAACGCCATGGATGCCGCCGTCTGTGCGGCGGCAGTGCAAGGGGTGGTCGAGCCGCAATCGACCGGCATCGGTGGCGACTGTTTTGTGCTCTACTCCCCCAAAGGCGAGGGCGAGGTGCTGGCTTTCAACGGCTCGGGGCGGTCGCCTGCTGCTGCAAATGCCGATTGGTATCTGGAGCAGGGCCGTAGCCAATTGCCTGGAACCGGTCCACACGCCGTCACCGTGCCGGGCGCCATCGACGCGTGGTGCCGGCTGCTTGAAGATCACGGCAGGAAGGGCATCGACGCCGCGCTGGCTCCGGCCATTCGCTATGCCGAACAAGGCTATGTCGTTCATGATCGCGTCGCCTTCGATTGGGCTGACGAGGTCGCCCTGCTTTCAGCCGATGAACATGCCGCGCGCATATTCCTGCCCGAGGGAAGGGCGCCGCAAGCCGGCGATGTGCATCGGCAGCCGCACTTGGCGGACACCTTGCGCATCATCGCCAACCGAGGCCGTGCAGGGTTTTATGAAGGTGAGGTCGCGGACGATCTGGTGGAACGTCTTCGCGCGCTGGGCGGGCTGCATGCATTGGAGGATTTCGCCGAGACCCAAGGCGACTACGTCACGTCGGTGAATACGTCCTATCGCGGCTACGATATCCATCAGATGCCGCCGAACAATCAGGGCATGACGGCGCTGATCATGCTGAATGTGCTTTCGGGCTTCAGCCTTGGTTCGTTGGAGCCGAACAGTGCCCAGCGGCTGCATCTCGAGATCGAAGCCGGCCGGCTTGCCTACCAGGACCGCGATACTTTCATCGGCGACCAGGATTTCGTCCAGGTCCCCGTCGAACAACTGCTGTCGGCAGCCTATGCGGAGCGGCTGCGCGCCGCCATCGATCCGGCGCTCGCCATGACGCATCTGCCGCGGCTTGAGCTGCCGCGCAGCGACACCGTCTATATCTCCGTGGTCGACCGCGACCGCAATGCAGTCAGCTTCATCAACTCGACCTTCGGTTCCTTCGGCAGCGGCGTCGTCGGTCCCAAGACAGGCGTCGTGCTGCAGAATCGCGGCAGCAGTTTTCGCCTCACGGAAGGCCATCCAAATCGTATCGCGCCGCGAAAGCGACCGATGCACACCATCATGCCTGGCATGGCGACGCGAGGGGGTAAGGTGGTGATGCCGTTCGGGGTGATGGGCGGCGGCTACCAGCCGTTCGGCCATGTCCATCTGTTGACCAACATGATCGATTTCGGGATGGACCCGCAGCAGGCACTGGATGCGCCACGGGTGTTCTACAAGGACAATGCCGTGCTGGCCGAGCGCGGGATTCCGGCTGAGGCGATCGCCGGCCTGCGTCAGCGCGGCCATCAGGTTTCGATCGCCGAGGAGCCGCATGGCGGCGGCCAGCTGGTGCTGATCGATTGGGAAAAGGGCACGCTCACCGGTGCCTCCGATCCGCGCAAGGACGGTTGTGCGCTGGGCTACTGATCTGCGTTACTGGAATGCGCATTCAGAACCAGATCAGCCAGACAAGCTGCAGGATTACCAGTGCAATGGCGTCCCAGAAGATGAGTTCGCCCATCGAGAACCAGCGCCGCGACCGGTTGAAGCTGTAGAACAGCCGCCAGACAAGTGCCGCGGCGGCGAGCGGCACCAAAGCGAGTAGCGAGCTCACGGCAGCCGCGCTCCCGAAACCGCATCGAACGTGTGCAGCGCCGCCGGCGGAAAGCGTAGATAAAGCGGCTGGCCGGGATCGAAGGCGCGATCGACATTCACTGTCCTGACGATCAGCGCATTCGCCTCGCTCTTGGCGAAGATCAGCACGTCCGGCTCGACCGGTTCGACGACGTCGACGGCAAACAGGATGGCATCGCCGGCAGTCGCGTCGACAAGCTGGATCTGCTCGGGGCGAATGCCGAGCACGATGGGACCATCAGGCTTTCCCGGCAGCGGGCAAGTGAAACCGCTGGCGTGGAAGACGCCGGCGCGGACATCGCCAGCGAACGTGTTCATCGCTGGACGGCCGATGAATTCGGCGATGAAGCGATTGGCAGGCCGCCGATAAATCTCGCGCGGGTCGTCGTACTGGATCAGCGCGCCTTCGCGCAGCACCGCGACCCTGGTCGCCAGCGTCATCGCCTCTTCCTGGTCGTGGGTGACGAAGACGAAGGTCTTTTTCAGCTCGCGATGCAGCCGCTTCAGCTCGGTGCGCATGTGGAGCCGCAACAAGGCGTCGAGATTGGACAGCGGCTCATCCATCAGACAAAGGCTAGGTTGCCAGACCAGGGCGCGGGCCACAGCGACGCGCTGCGCCTGGCCGCCCGACAATTGCGAAGGGCGGCGGTCGAGGTAACGGGTGATTTCGAGCAGCTCGGCCATGGCGCGGACGCAGCGGTCAAGCTCGGCGGCCGGCATTTTTCGGATGCGCAAGGGATAGGCGATGTTCTCGTAGACGCTCTTATGGCTGTAGAGCGCATAATTCTGGAACACCATGCCCATGCCGCGCAGGCGCGGCGGCAGATCGGTGACATCCAGGCCTTCGACCATGATGCGCCCGGCGGTCGGCCGCTCCAGCCCGGCGAGCAGCCGGCAGGCTGTCGTCTTGCCGGAACCAGAGGGCCCTAGCAGAACCAGGAATTCGCCGGGCTCGAAAGCAAGGTCGAGCGCCTGCAGCGCCACCGTCCCGTCGGGGAAAGCCTTGGTGACGCCGTCGAAAACAATTGCCATGCGAGATCCCTTCAACCCTTAACCGCGCCGAAGGTGAGGCCGCGCACGAGCTGTTTCTGGACAAGGAAAGTGAAAAGCACGATCGGCAGCGTCGCCACGATGGCGACCGCCGCGACTTGGCCCCACAGCGTGCCATGCGGCGTCACCAGTCCGGGTATGCCGACGGTCAGCGGCCGCCCGTCGAAAGCGACGAGGATGAAGGCATAGAGGAACTCGTTCCACGACAGGATGAAGCAGAGCACGGCCGTCGCGCCGATGCCGGGCGCGGCCAGCGGCGCGACGACGAAAAAGAATGCGCCGAGCCGCGAGCGGCCGTCCATCATCGCGGCTTCGTCGATCTCCCTGGGGATTTCGGCGAAGAAGCCGCGCATCATCCAGACGACGAGCGACAGGTTGAAAGAGGTGTGGGCGATCACCACGGCGTAGATGGTGTCGATCAGGCCAAGCGAGGTGAAGAACAGGAACAGCGGCACGGCGATCGAGATCGGCGGTGCCATGCGCGTCGTCAGGAAGAAGAAGAACAGGTCTTCCTTGCCGGGGAAATTGGAACGGGCAAAGCCATAGGCAGCCGGCGCGCCGATGACGATGCAGAGCATCGTAGACGACACCGAGATCAGCACCGAATTGATCGCCAGCGGCCAGTATCCCTTGTCGATGAAGACGGCCGGATAGTTGGAGAGCGTCGGCGAAAAGACCCATTTCGGCACAGAAGACAGAAGGTCGACGCGGTTCTTGAACGAGGCCAGCACCATCCAGACGTAAGGCGTCAGCGCAACAACCACTGCGACCAGCAGCACGGCCCAGGCAAAGCTCCTCCAGGCGCGGTTGGTGGATTGATCGATCATCGCAGCGCCCTCAAAACGCCCCCACCTGCTTGCGGCTCGACCAGTAGACGGCCTTGTAGAAGACCGAGCACAGGATCAGCACGACGAGATAGATCATGAAGGCGACCGCGGCGCCGTAGCCGAGGTCCCAGTTGCGGAAATTGACGCGGTAGGCATAGATCGAGACCAGCTCGGTCAGCGTTCCCGGTCCGCCGCCGGTCATCAGGAAAACCTTGTCGAACTCCTTGAAGGCGTCGATGCCGCGCAGCAGCAGCACGAGCGCGATGACCGGCCGCAGCAGCGGCAGCATGACGTCTCGGAAAATCTGGAACGGTTTGGCGCCATCCATCATCGCCGCCTCGAACGGCGCGCGCGGCAGGCTCATCATCCCGGCGAGCATGATCAGGGTGACGAAAGGCGTCCACTGCCAGACATCGATGGCGACGATGGTCGGAAACACCAGGTCGGGTGCCGAAAGCACCGCCGAATTCTGCGCCAGCAGGCCGACCTTGCGCATGTAGAAGGTGAGCATGCCGAAATCGCCCTGCAACAGCAGCCGCCAGATCAGCCCGACGGCGACCGGCGCGATCATCATCGGGATGAGCAGCAGTATGGTGAGAAGCCGCTGGCTGGCGACGAAGCGGAAGATCAGGAAGGCCAGCGCAAAGCCGAGCAGGAACTCAAGGCCGACGGCGATGACGACGAATTTCAGCGTCAACAGGAACGATGCCCAGAAGAATGGGTCGTTGCGCATCAGCTTGCGGAAATTGTCGAAACCGACGAAGGCGCCGGCATGGCTGGCGTCGGCGAAGCTGAGGTCGGTCAGCGCGGTGTAGACCATGTAGTAGAACGGGCCGACCAGGAAGACGACGACGAGCAGGGTCGCCGGCAGCATCAAGAGCGGCCCCACCCCACGGTCGAGAAGCGGCATTCCGCGCGGCGATGGAGTGCGGTTCGTCACGGGCGTTTCCTGCGGACAAGAACGGCTACCCGCTTGTGCGGGTAGCCTCTGCGCGACATCTCAAGGCCTATCGTGCCGGATAGGTCATGGGTGCGCAAGAACCGAGCAGTGTCGAGATGTCAGTGGCGGCGGTGTCAAGGGCGGCCTGCGCCTCCTTTTCGCCGGCGAGGTAGGATGACAGTTCGCGCACTAGTATGTCGGTCATCTCGGCCGATTGCGGCAGCGTCGCCTTCGGCACCGCATGCTCGTTGGCCTCCATCGAAGCCTTGGCATAGGGCAGCTTCTGCACCTCGGCGGAGGCATAGACATCCGGCCGACCTGAAGCGCCGCCATTGAGATGCTGTTCGAGCTGGCGGTCATAGCCCATCATCCACTGGACGAAGAGGAAGGCGGCCTGCTGGTTCTTCGAATAGACCGGGATCAGATAGGTCCAGCCCTCGACCTGGCCGATCTTCCCGCCGTCGCCTTGCGGCACGAGATCGAAGCCAACCTTGCCGACCACGGTGGAGGCCGTGGTGTCGACCGACACGGCATAGGTTGCGTCGTTCCACATGATCAGCTCGGCGACCTTGGCTTGCTGCATCAGCGCCATGACATCATCCCAGAAATAGTTGAGGCTGTCCGGCGGCGAGAATTGCAGCAGGCTCTTGTAATATTCGAGCGAGGCGACGGCCTTGGGGCTGTTGACGATGACCGGGCCGCAGGCCGAGCCGCTCTTCACTTCGAGCACGTCGCCGCCGAAGGAATAAAGGAAATTGAGCCACTCATACCACAGTGCCTCATGGCGCTTGCCCTGCAGGGCGGTGCCGTAAAAACCCTGGTCGGGGCGATAGAACCATTCGGCGATATCGCGGTATTGCTTCCAGTCCTTGGCGGGAGCGAGGTCGTAGCCATACTTGGCCTTGAAGCCTGCCTGCTCCTTGGGATCGGCGAGCAGGTCCGAGCGATACCACATGAACATGTTGAGCACTGTGAAGGGGAAGCCGTACTCCTTGCCGTCATACCAGGAGATTTCGTGCCAGGCGGTCTGGTAGAGCTGCTTCTCCGGCTCGAAGCTCGGATCGCGCAAAGCCGGGTCGGCCATCATCTTGGCGATTTCGACCAGATGGTTGTTGGTGGCGAACTTGCCGAGTTCGCGATGCGGCTGGATGATGACGTCGTAGCGGCCGCGGTGCGAGTTGAGATCGAGCTGCACCTTGTTGACGGCTTCCGAGTGCTCGTACATCTCGACTTCGACATGGATGCCGGTCTGTTTTTCAAACTCCGGCGCCATCTTCTTCAGCGCTTCGAGCGGCGGCAGCGCCTCGCCGACCATGCGGATGGTCTGGCCGCTATAGGGTTTCGACGCCTCTTTCAGATCCCACGCGGCCGCTTGTGTCACTTGCCACGTCAGGGGCCACACAAATACGGCTGCGACGAGCAGTCTGGACGCGGTACGTCTCAGCGGCTTGAGCATTCTTCCCTCTCCCTAGACGTCGTGCCTGGCGGGCCGGCGCCCGTTCTGTCATAAAATGTGTGGTACTGCAAATCAAAATGTGGCACCTTGCAACAAATGGTTGGGAGGTGTTAACAGACCGGCAGCAAACCGGCTTTCCCGACCAGGCGAGGGACCTCTCGGATGGACTTCATCTTCATGCTGACGCGCCACGATCGCACGGTCGAGGACTGTCTCGACCTGGTCGATTTGATTGAGCCGGTCGGCCTGAAGCATGTCGGCTTCAAGGATATTGGCGTCGCGCCGGATGTGCTGCGCAAGCTCGCTGTCGCCATTGGCCGGACAGGCGCCACCACTTACATGGAAGTTGTCTCGACGACGGCTGAGGCCTGCCTTAATTCCGCGCGCATCGCCAGGGATCTCGGCATCCAGCGCCTGCTCGGTGGTACCCAGGTCGACGAGATCATGGCGTTGCTGGAGGGGAGCGGCACCGAATACTACCCTTTTCCCGGGCGGCCGGTCGGCCATCCGACCAAGCTCGGCGGTTCGGCCGAGGATGTCGAGGCCGACTGCCGCGCCTTCGCCGAGAAGGGTTGTGCGGGATGCGACATCCTCGCCTATCGCGCCACCGAGGCCGACCCGGCCGAACTGGTGCGCGCAGCCCGGCGCGGGCTTGGTCCGTCGCGGCATCTGATCGTCGCCGGCGCTGTGGCATCAGTCGATCGGATCAAGGCAATCAAGCTGGCCGGCGCCAACGCTTTTACCATTGGCACAGCGGTTTTCGATGGCTCCTATTCGCCGACGAAAGGTTCTATCCTCTCGCAACTGCGGGATGTCCTCGCGGATTGCGAGCGCGTCTAATGCCAGTCATCGGCATCGATCTCGGCACACAAAGCCTGAAGGCGATCGTTGTCGATGACGAATTGCGGCTGCGTGGCGAGGCAGCTGCGCTGTACCAGCCGGCCTTCCCGGCGCCCGGCTGGGCCGAACAGAACCCGGCGCTGTGGCTCGCAGCGCTGAAGCCGGCTATTGCCGGCGCGCTCGACAAGGCTGGGCTTGCGCCGTCCGACATCAAGGGTATTGCCATTGCCGGCCAGCTCGACGGCTGCGTCGCGGTCGATGGCAATGGTGAGGCGCTGGCTCCGTGCATCATCTGGATGGACCGGCGGGCGGCAGGAGAGATCGCCGGCATCGATCCGGACTTCATCCGCGAGCGCACCGGTCTTGTCCTCGATGCCACGCATATGGCGGCGAAAATCCGCTGGGCAGCGCGCAACCTGCCCGAAGCGCGCCGGGTGGCGCTCTGGCATCAACCGGTATCGTTCGTGGTCGCGGCGCTGTGCGGTCGTGCCGTCATCGATCACGCGCTGGCCTCGACAACCATGCTCTATGGACTGAAGGAGCACAACTATGCCGGCGATCTGCTGGCGGCCTTCGACATCGATGCAGATAAATTGCCCGGCATCGACGATGCATCTGAGATCGCCGGCGCCTTGACGCACGCCGGCGCCGAGCTCACCGGTTTGCCTGTGGGCACGCCGCTGGCGGTCGGCACCGGCGATGATTTTTCGGCCGCCATAGGCGCCGGGGTCGTCGTGCCCGGTGTCGTCGCCTGCAATCTCGGCACGGCCGAAGTGGTCGGCGCGGTGTCCGGCACGCTTCGCCTCGACCCCGGCGGCCTGGTCGAGACCCATGGCTTTCTCGGCGACGGCTATTTCATCTCCAACCCCGGATGGCTCTCGGGCGGCGCGGTGACGTGGTTTCTAACAACCTTCGGCGTCGATTCGCCGGCGGCGATGTCCGAACTGGCGGCGACGGTGGTTGCCGGCAGCGACGATTTGCTGTTCTTGCCCGCGTTGTCCGGTGCCATGGCGCCGCGCTGGATCGCCGAAGCGCGTGCCGCTTTCTACGGCCTGACATCCTTCCACGGCAAAGCGGCCTGCGCTCGCGCAGTGCTGGAAGGCTGCGCCTTCGCCATGCGCGACGTTGTCGACCGGCTGGACGAGCTCGGCATAACAACCGGGCGCATCCGGCTCTCAGGCGGTGGCGCGCGCAGCCGGGTGTGGGGGCAAATCCGGGCCGATGTCAGCGGCAGGCCGGTCGAGATCGCGGGTGCGGCCGATGCCTCGCCGATCGGTGCGGCAATCCTTGCCGCCGCAGCCATCGGCCTTACCTCCTCAGTGCGGCAGGCGGCTGAAAGGCTGGCCGGCCACATCGAGACGATCGACCCTGATCCTTCCGCCAAGGCCGCCTACGACAGAAGTTACCGCCGGTATCGCACCTTGTTCGATGCCCTGACCCCGCTTCATGCTGACTGACCGGACTGCATCCTATGTCCAGACAAATGCTCGATCGCCTTATTGCCGGCACGCTGCCTGACCCGGACAGCCAGGGAATGCTGTCGGTGCCGCTGAAGACCATCGTCATAGGGCGCGGTCTCGGCGACGAAGCCGATGCGCTGGTCAAGCCGCTGCCGCTCGGCCGCAGGCTCGCCGTTGTCATGGATCCCGACACAAGGCTGGCTCTCGGCGAGAGAGTGTCCATTGCGCTGCGCGGCTCGATCGATGTCGACAAGATCATCCTGCCGCGCCATCCGCATCCCGACATGGACGCCGTGCGATCGGTGATCGCCCGCACGAAAGACGCCAGCGGTCTGGTCGCGGTCGGATCCGGCTCGATCAATGACATCACCAAATATGCCGCCCATCTGACCCAAAAGCCCTATGCGGTGTTCGGCACCGCGCCGTCGATGAACGGCTACACCTCGGTGTCTGCGGCAATCACAGAGGACGGCCTGAAGAAATCGCTGACGGCGAGCCTGCCGGTCGGTGTCTTCCTCGATCTCGATGTCATGGCGCGAGCGCCGCACCGGCTGATCGCTGCCGGCTTCGGCGATTCAATGGCGCGGCCGACCGCGCAGACCGATTGGCTGATGGCGCATCTTTTGCTCGGCACGCCCTACCGGGAGGCGCCGTTCATGCTTCTGGCGGAGGACGAGGAGGCGCTTATCGCCAAAGCCGGCGAACTCGGGACCGGCGACATTGAGGCGATGGAAGTGCTGGTGCGCACGCTGGTCATGTCGGGCCTTGGCATGACTTTGTGCGGCGGCTCCTATCCGGCCAGTCAGGGCGAACATCTCATCGCCCACTATATCGACATGCGGGGCCAGGGATTGCCCGAAGCGCATCACGGCGAGCACATAGCGGTGACGACGTTGACGATGGCGCGGCTGCAGGAACGCGTGCTGGCGCTGCGGGAATTGCAGCTCGCGCCCTCCGCCGATACGCCAGACCGCTTCATCGAAATCTTCGGCGAAACGCTCGGACGTTCCTGCTGGGCGGCATTCAAGCCCAAGCTGCTGGACCGCGAACGGGCAGACGTCATCAACACCATGCTGGCCAGGCAATGGCGCTCGCATCGTGAAAGGCTGGTGCGGGTGGCACGCCCGGCGCGCGAGATCGCGGCAGCACTGCGCGCCGCCGGCGCGCCGACCACGCCGCAGGAGGTTGCCATACCGGCTGGCTTCTACGACGAGGCGGTCGCCAATGCCCGGCTGATCCGCGACAGGTTCACCATGCTCGACGTCGCGGCTGCCTCGCTCGAAACGGTTGCGGCGGGAGCCTGAGCGGGTGCTGCGTCCGCTTGCCGACTTCACCGCGCTGGACCGGCGCAACATCGCCGTCGTGCTGACCGATATAGACGACACCTTGACTGACAAGGGACGGCTGCCGGCAAAGGCCTATGTGGCGCTGGAGCGGCTGAAGCAGGCCGGCTTCATTGTCGCGCCGGTTACCGGCCGCCCTGCCGGCTGGTGCGACCTGATCGCCCGGCAATGGCCGGTGGACGGCGTGATCGGCGAGAACGGCGCCTTCTATTTCCGCTACGACGACGCCAAAAAGCGGATTGTTCGCCACTACGCCAAGAGCGCTGCCGAACGGCAGGCCGATGCCGCGCGCCTCAAGGAGATCGAGCAAACCGTTCTGCGCGAAGTTCCGGGTGCGGCGGTCGCGGCCGACCAGGCCTATCGCGAGGCCGATCTGGCGATCGATTTTTGCGAGGACGTGGCGCCGCTGCCCAAAACCGAGGTTCTGAAGATCGTCGGCATCTTCCAGCGCTATGGCGCGACGGCGAAAATCTCGTCCATCCACGTCAATGGCTGGTTCGGCAAATACGACAAACTGTCGACAAGCCGGCTATTCTTGCGGGACTGTTTCGGTATAGATATCGACCACGACAAGGACAGCATTGTCTTCGTCGGCGATAGTCCAAACGATGCACCAATGTTCGGCTTCTTCCCCAACAGCGTCGGCGTCGCTAATGTGCTGGACTTCGCAGGCGAGCTTCCTGCGTCTCCCGCCTTCGTCACAAGAGGGCGCGGCGCGGAGGGATTTGCCGAGCTTGGCGACGCGCTGATTGCTGCAAAGGGAATGGAATAGTCATGGACCAAGGCCGACTGACGAAGAAGGAGCGGCACGCGCTTATCCTTTCGGAAGTGCGCCGGTCGGCGTCGATACGCATCTCCAAGCTCGCACGGCGCATCGGCGTCGCCGGCGAGACCATCCGCCGCGATCTCATCGAACTCGGCGATGCCGGGCTGATCAACCGCACCTATGGCGGTGCGACGATCTCGCTGGTGACATCAGAACCGGTGATTTCGGAGCGTGGCCTGACCCTGATCGAGGAGCGCGCCCGAATCGGCCGCGGCGCGGCAAGCCTTGTCGAGAAGGGCCAGATCGTGATGATCGATGGCGGTTCGACCACCTATGAGGTGGCGCGCAACCTTTCGCAGCTGAAGCGCGACCTGACCATCATCACCAATTCCACCGGCGTGGCCTCGGTGGCGGGCGCCAATCCGACCTTTCGGGTGCTGCTCTGCCCCGGGACCTATGATAGCCGGGAAGGCAGCGTGTTGGGCGAAGACACCGTCGAGTTCCTGCGCCGCTACAATGCCGACGTCGCCATTATCGGCGCATCGGGGATAAGCGCCGATGGTCCGAGCGACATGATCTCGGGCGCCGCGGCCGTTAAACGCGCAATGATATCGCGTTCACTGTCGACGGTGCTGGTGGTGACCCACGACAAGTTTGGCCGCAGCAGTCTGGAACGCATCTGCGGGCTCGATGACATTGCCGATATCGTCACCGACAGCGAACCGAAGGCCGACCTGCGCACTGCTGCCGAACAGGCGGGCACGGAGATGCATGTGTTTGCCGCCGACTGATCAGCATTGGCTATCCGGCGGCATCCCGGTTGGTCAGCGCGATGTGGCAGCAGCCGGAGCCGTGGCCCGGCGTCCAAGTGACATTGTCGAAGCGCACGCCCGTTGCCTCGAACAGACCACGGTCGAAAGCGCCGGCGATGCGGCAGAGCGTGGCGAGTTTTTCATCACCGACACCGGCCTCGACCCAGGCGTCCTTCAGCGGACAACGCTTCACCTTGAAGGCGATGTGGTCCGGCCCGCGCTCGACATCGGTCGGATACATCAGGCCGCCATCCGGGCTGACGGCCAAAAATGCCTCGCCGATGGCCGGCGCGTCGTTAGGTCCGAAACGGGCGAAGGCGGCCGCCGCCACCTCCTTGCCGCGCTGCTCGATGGTGCGGATCATGATCGCCTCGGCCTTTTCCGCGCCGAGTTCGCCGGTCAGCTCGTCGAGAAACAGACGGTAGAGATCGGCGCGGTTGCGGAAGGCGGAATCGAGTTCGCGCGAGAGTTTTTCGGCTCTGGCTTCTGGTTCGGTCATGGTACTTGCCTGCTGCTTCTGTCCAATCTTGGCGCCGCCGCAACCAGCGCCTTGCCGATTGCCGATTGCGGCGCGTCGACTACGTTGCGGGCGTCGCCGCTCTCGGCGATCCGCCCGGCGTTGAGAAGAACGACGCGGTGGGCGATGGCCCGTACGACGCCGAGATCATGCGAAATGAAGAGATAGGCGATCCGTTCCCTGGCTTGCAGGTCGAGCAGCAACTCAAGGATCTGTCCGCGGACCGAAACGTCGAGCGCCGACACCGCCTCGTCGAGCACGATCAGCGACGGTTTGGTCGCGATGGCTCGGGCGATGGCGACGCGCTGGCGCTGGCCGCCGGAGATTTCGTGAATGGCGCGCGGGGCGAGATCGGCTGCCAGCCCGACGCGATCCAGCAAGGCAGCAATGCGGGCCGGCCTCTCGGCGCGGGAAGCGATGGCATGGATGCGCAAGGGATCGTCAAGCACGCGAGCCACCGTGGCGCGCGGGTTGAACGCGGCGAGCGGATCCTGGAACACCATTTGCAGGCGCGCGCGCTTGGTGCGCAGGGCCGCACCCTTCAAGAGCAGAAAGTCATCGCCTTCGAACTGGACGGTGCCGGCGTCGGGCTCGATCAACCTAAGCACCAGCCGCGCGATCGTCGACTTGCCGCTGCCGGAGGGCCCGGCCAGCGCCAGCGTCTCGCCGGGTTCGATGGCGAAGGAGACACCGTCGACGGCCGCGATGGCCTTGCCGCCACGACGGTATCGCTTGGTAAGACCGGAGACGGTGAGCAAGTTCATGCCGGCGCCCGTCGTAGCAGCGGATCGGCGTCGAGGCCGAGATGGGCGTCGAGCAGCGTTCGCGTATAGGCATGGCGCGGGGCGTTTATGATTTGCTCCGTCGGGCCGAGTTCGATCAGTTCGGCGTTCCGGAATACAGCGATACGCTCTGCGAGTTCGGCGGCCAGCGCGATGTCGTGGCTGATGAACAGCAGCGTCATGCCGTCCTCCGCCACCAGTTGCCGAATGAGGCTGACGATTTCGGCTTGCACAATGGTGTCCAGCGCGCTGGTCGCCTCATCGGCGATCAGCAGTTTCGGACCGGCTGCAATGGCCGCGGCAATTGCAACGCGCTGCTTCTGGCCGCCGGAGAGCTGGTGCGGGAAAGCACGCATGGCGGTTTGTGGGTCGGGCAGCCGGACACGTTGGAGCAGGGTTTTGGCTTTGGCGTAAGCTTGTGGCCAGTCGAGGCCGAGGTGGGTGCAGGCGACTTCGGCGATCTGTTTGCCGACGGTCATGACGGGGTCGAGGCTGGCGGAGGGGTCCTGGAAGACGAAACCAATGTCGCGGCCGGGAAGGGGGAGCGTACTGGGCTCGGTTAATTTGAGAGGTCGGCGTTCCGTCACACCCCCCTCTGTCCTGCCGGACATCTCCCCCGCAAGGGGGGAGATTGCTCTCTCATCTCCGCCTTCGCCAACCACGAACGTTGCAGAAGGGAAGCCGTCGGCAAAGCTGCTGATCTCCCCCCTTGCGGGGGAGATGTCCGGCAGGACAGAGGGGGGTGGGAAGGATCGCGGCGCCTGAAATCGCCACTTGACATGCCCTTCAATCTTGGCTGACCCCGGCAGCAGTCTAGCCACCGCCAGCGCCAGCGTGCTCTTGCCCGAACCGCTTTCGCCAATGATCGCCAGCCGCTCGCCGGCAATAACATCCAGGCTGACCCCCTTCAGCGCCGTTACCTCGCTGCCATCGCTGAAATAGCGCACAGACAGATCGCGTATCTCAGCCAGTGCGGTCACGACAGGCTCCTCCGCACCGCCGTCGTTTCGACCACGCCTTCGCCGGTGAGATAGACGCCAAGCACGGTCAGCACCAAGGCGATGCCCGGAACGATCGACAGAAAGGGCGCGGTGCGCAGCACAGTGCGGCCCTCGGCGATCATGCCGCCCCAGGTGACGCGATTGGGGTCGCCGAGACCGAGGAAGGACAGCGCTGCCTCGGTGAGGATCGCGGCCGCCACGATCACCGAGGACAAGGCCAGCACCGGCGGCAACGCGTTGGGCAACACCTCGCGAAAAGCGATCTCAAGCGGATGCATGCCGATGACGCGAGCGCCGGCGACGTAATCGCGCTCGCGGATCGACAGCACTTCGGCGCGCGCTACACGCGCCGGTCCGGTCCAGGCGCCAAGCGCTATTGCCGTGACGACGACACCGACCGACGGCCCGACGACGCTGACGAAGGCCAACGCCAGGAGAAAACTCGGCACGGTCTGGAAGGCATCGGTGATGCGCATCAGCCCCTCGTCCACAAGGCCGCCGGCAAAGCCGGCCAGCGTGCCGACGATCGCGCCGACGAAGAGTGCCGCCGCCGCCGCCGCCAGGCCGACCGCCAGCGAGGTGCGGGCGCCGTGGAACAGTTCGGCCAGCACGTCACGGCCGAGCCGGTCGGTGCCGAGCGGCAGCGACCAGTCCTGGAACGGCGGCAGCAGTGCTGGTCCGGCAATGGCCTGCGGGTCGCCGGGGAAGAGCAGCGACGCAAACAGCGCCATGGCGAACAGAAGCGCCAGGATGATCGCGCCGGCGACCGCTTCCGGCCGGCGCAGGAACCGCGGCAGCGCGCTCACGCGCTGGCCTCGCTGGCACCGACGCGCGGGTCGAGGAAGGCGTAGGCGATGTCGACTGCAAGGTTGATGGCAATGACGAGGACGGCGCTGGTGAGGATGATGCCGAGCAGCAGCGGCGTGTCGCGCGAGGCGACCGCTTCCTGCGCCAGCCGGCCGAGGCCGGGCACGGCAAAGACGCTTTCGATGACGACGCTGCCGCCCAGCATCTGCGCCGATTGCAGGCCGAGCATGGTGACCAGCGGCAAGAGCGCGTTGCGGGCGACATGGGCGAGCACGATGCGGCGGCGCGACAACCCCCTGGCGCGGGCGGCGAGCACAAAATCCTGCCGCCACGCCTCGGCCATGCCGGCGCGCATCATGCGCAGATAGAGGGCGAGATAGATGAAGCCGAGCGCGGAAACCGGCAGGATGAGATGGACGGCGATGTCGGTGGCGCGGTCAAAACCGGTCTTGTCCGAGGCCAGGCTCTCGATGCCGCCGATCGGCAGCCAGCGCAGGTCGACGGCAAAGACGACGATCAGCACCAGGCCAAGCCAGAAACCCGGCACGGCATAAAGCGCCAGCGAGCCGATCGACAGGAAGCGGTCGCGAAAGCTGCCGGGTCTGGCGCCGGCGTAGATGCCGAGCGCCGAGCCCAAACCGAAGGAGAGCGCGGTGGCGGTCACCATCAGGAGCAGTGTCGTCGGCAGGCGTTCCAGGATAACATCGCGAATTGGCCGCGAGAAGGTAACGGACTGGCCGAGGTCGAAATGCAGCAGCGCCCAGAGATAGTTCGCGAGCCGTGTTAGCTCGGACTGGTCGAGGCCCCAGCGATGACGCAGCAATTCGATCATGCCGGCGTCGCCGCCGGTCGAGACGATGTAGGCGTCGACCGCGTCACCGGGGGCAGCTTCCAGGAGGAGGAATGTGCCGATGATGACGATCAGCAGCACGAAGATGCTGCCGACGAGGCGACGGCGGATGAGGGTGAGGGCGCGGGTCATGGGAAAGGCATAGCACTGCGCCAGTCGGGAGAGGTGCGGTGTCTAGGCACCGCCCTCTGTCCTGCCGGACATCTCCCCCGCAAGGGGGGAGATTGGATGTCGCCTCTGCCTTCGCCAATCTTCGATGCCGAATGTACGCGACAGCGAAGCTGCTGATCTCCCCCCTTGCGGGGGAGATGTCCGGCAGGACAGAGGGGGGTGTGACGAACGGCCCTACGCCATGCCTTCACACCAATTTCTTTGCGAACTTTCATCCGCGCAAATGTGTCACGATTCCAGATACGTGTCCGCCCAGTTCGAAACCGCCCAGCGCGGGTTGTTGGCGATGTTCCCCACCGTCTCGCGCGCGACGCTGATGAAGCTCCATTCGGCGACGTTGATCAGCGGCAGGTCCGCCGCGACCTGTTTCTGGAATTCCTTGTAGAGGTCGGTGCGCCCTGACGTATCCAGCGTCTCCGAAGCCTTGGCGATCAGCGCGTCGAGCGCGGCGTTCTTGTAGCCGCCCTGGTTGGAGAACGGCACGCCGTCGGGAATGCCGCTCTGCACCAGGATGGTGGTCGAGATCGCCGGGTCGCCGCGGAACACCGGCGGGCCGACGGCGAGGTCGAAGGCGTGGTCGGTGTAGACGGCCTTGATGTGCGCGGCCGAGTCGTTGTTGACGATCACGGCGTCGATGCCGATTGCCGCCAGCGCCTGGCGCAGATAGTCGCCGAACTGCTTGGTCTCGTTGAAATAGGGTGCCGGCAGGAGTTTCAGCGCAAAACGCTTGCCGTCATCGGCGCGCTTGTACCCCGCGTCGTCGAGCAAGGCGTTGGCCTTGGCGACGTCGAATGGATAGATCGGCACGTCGGCAGTGTAGAATTGCGGATCGTTCTTCGGCACCGGGCCGGTGGCGGCAGCGGCATAGCCGAGGAACACCGTCTTGACGACGAAGTCCTTGTCGATGGCATGCGCGATCGCCTGGCGGACCTTCACGTCGGCCAGTTCCTTGCGGCGATGGTTGATCTCGACGACGAGCTGATAGGTCAGCCCCTCATAGCCCTTGGAGATCACCTTCAGGCCCGGCACCTTGGAGATGCGGTCGAGGTCGGCCAGGGGCACGGCGGAGAAGGCGGCGAGCTGGATCTCTTCAGCCTCGAGCGCCGCTGCAGCCGACGTGCGGTCGGGTAGCACCTGGTAGATGATCTCGTCGAGATACGGCTCGTCCTTGGCCCAGTAATCCGCATTCCTGGTCAGCTTGTAATACTGGCCGGCCTTGTATTCGCCGAACTTGAACGGCCCGGTGCCGATGGGTGCATTGTTGGCCGGGTTGTCCTCGATCTTGCCGACTTCGTAGATATGTTTCGGCACCACGCTCGACAGCGCCGGCAAGGCGTTGCGGATCAGCTGGAACGGCGTCGGCTTGGCGAATTTGAACACGGCGGTTAGATCGTCAGGGGTGTCGACGCCGGCCAGATCCTTGAACACGGTGCGGCCGAGATTTTGCAGCGGCTTCCAGATCTGCAGCGCCGAGAAGGCGACGTCGGCCGAGGTGAACGGCTTGCCGTCATGCCACTTGACGCCGTCGCGCAGTTTGAAGGTCACCGACAGCCCGTCGGCAGCACCTTCCCAGGAGAGCGCAAGGCGGGGTTCCAGTCCGTCCTTGCCTTCGAACGAGGCTTCGGCCAGCGTTTCGACGATCTTGCTGGAGATGAAGAAGACGCCGTTGGAGGCGACGATGGCCGGATTGAGGTTGCGCGGCTCGGAATCGGCGGCAAGCACGAGGCGGCCGCCCTTCTTCGGCGTCTGCGCCCAGCTGAATGTGGGCATGGCGGTGGAGGCCAGCAGCAAAGCTGAGCCGCCAAGCAGCGTGCGTCTGGAAATATCCGACATGATCAACCTCCGTCCTCTCCGCGACCAGATGGGCGCACCCCTCGAAGCTGGCCTCACCCGCCAGCATCCTCGCGGCGATTATGACCCTTGCCAAGGGTTTCGCCAGAGACGGAATTGGCGCATCCTTGCTTGGCTTTGAAATTTTCGTCCGCTGGACCAGTTTTAGAGGTTGCCCTTTCATTCTGGTATTCTGGTAGGACCAGATTGCCTTAGTGTGCAGCAATGACGAGTGGTGACAGCCTGCCGAAGCAATCTAACCTGTTTCTGGCTGGACCAGAGTTAACGAAATGGTGCAGATTTGATCGAAAGCCAAGGGATCGGCCGCTGCACGATCGGCGATCCCACGGAAATCAGGGAGAGAAAGATGAACATTGCCCCGGGCAAGAGCGCCGTCAGCAATATCCCGTTCGACCAGGCGAGGGTCGACCGGCTGATGGAAGAGGCCGGCATCGATGTTCTGCTCGCGACGTCCAAGCACAACACGCAGTATCTGCTCGGCGGCTACAAGTTCATCTTCTTTGCCGCCATGGATGCGATCGGCCATAGCCGTTACCTGCCTGTCGTCGTCTATGAAAAGGGTGGGCCCGATCATGCCGCCTATATCGGCAACCGCATGGAAGGCGCCGAGCACCAGAACAACCCGTTCTGGACGCCGACGCTGCATGCCGCCTGCTGGGGCACGCTCGATGCTGCCAATCTTGCGGTCGAGCACGTGACGAAAATCGGCAAGGTAGGCGCCCGCATCGGCATCGAGCCGGCCTTCCTGCCGTCCGATGCTTATGCGCTGATCCGCAAGGCGCTGCCGGACGCGAAGCTGATCGACGCGACCGATATGCTGGAGCGCATGCGCGCCATCAAGACGGACGCCGAGCTGGAAAAGCTGCGCATCGCCTCCGAGCTGATCACCGATTCCATGTTGGCGACCATCCAGTGGGCGCACGAAGGCAAGACCAAGGCCGAGATCATCGAGCATCTGCGGCGCGAGGAGACCAATCGCGGCGCGCATTTCGAATATTGCCTGCTGACGTTGGGCGCCAGCCACAACCGTGCGGCGTCACCACAGGCGTGGAAAAAGGGCGAGGTGCTGTCGATCGATTCCGGCGGCAATTATCACGGCTATATCGGCGACCTCTGCCGCATGGGCATTTTGGGCGAGCCGGATGCCGAGCTGGAAGATCTGTTGGCCGAGGTCGAGACGGTGCAGCAGGCGGCGTTCTCGAAGGTGAGGGCAGGCACCATCGGCGGCGACATGATTTCGCACGCGGAGGGCGTGCTGAAGGCGTCGAAGGTCGCGCCCTATACGGATTTCTTCGCCCATGGCATGGGGCTGATCACGCATGAGGCTCCGTTCCTGATGACCAACCATCCGGTGACCTATGAAGGCACCTATGCCGCCAAGCCGCTGGAGACAAACATGGTGCTGTCGGTGGAGACGACCATGCTTCACCCGACGCGGGGGTTCATCAAGCTGGAGGATACGCTGGCGGTGACGGATGCGGGGTATGTGATGTTTGGGGATCGGGCACGGGGGTGGAATAGAGGTGGGATAGCCTAGCTCGGCGCTACCCCCTCACCCGGATTGCCATCCGAATTGCGAAGGGCAATTCGGGGCTATCCGACCTCTCTCCGAGGGGAGAGGAGTTTGCGCCGGCGCTGGCTTCTGCCTCTTCTCCCCTCGGGGAGAAGGTGGCCGCGAAGCGGCCGGATGAAGGGGGCCTTTCGCGATTACTTCCCCGCCGGGATCAGCCTGAAATCCGGCAGCTCCCGCAGCACCAGTTCCGGTCCGGCCGGCGAATAGACGACGAAGAGCTGCATCGGCCCATCGCCGGTATTCAGCGTCGAATGGAAACGGCTTTCCGGCACATAGATGGTGCAGCCGGGGCCGACGTTGGCGACGACCGGATTGCCCTCCTCGTCCTCGACCATCTGCTCGCCATTGCCTGAGATGACGAAGATGATCTCTTCCGCGCCGGGATGGTTGTGGCGCGTATGGCCCTTGCCTGAGGGCAGGTCGACGACACCGCCGGAAAAGCGCTCAGCGCCATTCACTTCAGGCGCCACCGTCAGCGACAGCTTGCCCCAGTCAAAGCCGAAGGCGCTCACGTCCTTCGGGTATACGAACACCTTGCTCTTGTCGGTCATGATCTCATCCCTTCTTTTTCTTCTGGTCGTGCGGCGTGACGGCCTTGAAATCCGCCGTCTGCCTGGCGATCGCGGCTTCAGCCGGCAGCCGTTCCATCGAACTCGCGCCATAAAAGCCGTGCAGGCCCTTGCAGCTGTCGAGGATGTAGCGGGCATCATCCGGCATCGAGATCGGCCCGCCATGGCAAAGCAGGATGACATCCTTGCGCACCGAGCGCGCCGCGTTGGCGATGGCGTCGATCTCGACCACGCAGTCGTCGAGCGACTTGGCCGACGTGGCTCCGATCGAGCCGCCGGTCGTCACCCCCATATGGGCAACGACGATGTCGGCGCCGGCTTTTGTCATGGCGCGCGCCTCGTCGGGGTTGAAGACATAGGGCGTGGTCAGAAGATCGAGCTTGTGCGCCTCGGCGATCATGTCGACCTCCAGCCCGAACCCCATGCCGGTTTCCTCAAAACTCTGGCGCATGCTGCCATCGAACAGGCCGATGGTCGGGAAATTCTGCACGCCTGAAAAGCCCATCGTCTTCAGCTCGGCAAGCAGCAACGGCATGATGACGAAGGGATCGGTGCCGTTGACACCGGCCAGCACCGGCGTCTTTTTGACCACCGGCAGCACCTCATAGGCCATTTCCTTGACGATCTCATTGGCGTTGCCATAGGCGAGCAGGCCGGCAGCCGAGCCGCGCCCGGCCATGCGGTAGCGGCCGGAATTGTAGATGATGATGAGGTCGATGCCGCCGGCTTCCTCGGCCTTGGCCGACAGGCCGGTGCCGGCGCCGCCCCCGACGATGGGCGCGCCGTCGGCGATCATCGCCTTGAACTTCTTCAATATGTCCTTGCGCGGTATTGCGGGCATTTGTTGGCTCTCACTGTCTGGCGATGTCGAGGAAGGCCGCGGTTGCGGCTTTGGCAAATTCCGGATCGTTGATGTGCAACGGCAGGCGTGTGACCCGGCGTGTGGCGCTCGGCCTGATGGTGCGCTCGATGGCACCGAACAGCACGGCGTCGGCTTCGGGGTCGAAGAAGGCGCCGCCCTCGATATCGAGTGCCGAGACACCTTTTTCGGGGATCAGGAAATGCACAGGGCCCTCGCAGCGAGCGAGCCTGGTGCCGATCCACTCGCCTATACCGCGGCATTCGTCCACCGTGGTGCGCATCAGTGTGACGTTGGGATTGTGCTCGTAGAACAGCCGGCCCCTAAACTTCTCGGGAATGGTCGGCGGCGCCCAGAAATTGACCATGTCCAGCGCGCCGACCGAGCCTACATAGGGCAGCTTGGTGCGGGCGATGGCGCCGAAGCGGTCCTCCGTCGCCGGCAGCACGCCGCCGAACAGCAGGTCGCAGACTTCCGTCGTGGTGATGTCGATGCCGCCGGCGAGCAGGCCCGAGTCCGCGAGCTTCTCCATCGAGCGGCCGCCGGTGCCGGTGGCGTGGAAAACCATGCAGTCATAGTTGGCGCGCAACTGATCCGCGATGGCGGTCACGCAAGGCGTGGTGACGCCGAACATGGTGAGCCCGAGTGCCGGCTTGCCGGTGGCAGTCGGCGCCGGCCTGGCGGCCATGCCGGCGATTGCCTGCGCCGCATTGTGCAGCACGACGCGTGACAGCCGGTTCAGTCCCGCCATATCGGTGACCGATGGCATCATGATGATGTCGGAGACGTCGACATAGGGCGCGGTGTCGCCGGAGGCGAGCGTCGAGACCATGATCTTGGGCAGCCCAAGCGGCAGCGCGCGCATGCCGGCAGTGATGATCGACGTGCCGCCGCCGCCGCCAATGCCGATCACGCCTGATATGTCGTCGCGCGACTGAATGAAATTTGTGAAGGCGGCGCTCATGCCGGCCACTGCCGTGCCGCGATCATCGATGCCGAGCACGCCACTGGCTCCACCCGGATGATGCGCCGCGACCTCGCTGGCCGGGATATCGACCGGCACCGTGGCACCGCGCGTTCCGATGTCGACGCGGGCAACCGAACTGCCGGTGGCGGCAATAGCATCGGCCAGGAAGGCAAGTTCCTCGCCCTTGGTGTCGGCTGTGCCCACCACGTAGATGCGCTTCATCGCGTTTCTCCCGTCACCGGCCGACCGGCGCCGGGCCGCCTGTCGCCCTTTGCCGGCCTTTCGGTGGGCAAAGGTCATTGCAATTTTTTGAGACGCGCGTATCGTATTGACATGGAAGTCTCACGTCAACAAGCCGCTGGGAACGACGACGCCAACGAGGCTGCAGAACGCGGCCCACGGGCCCGCACAAAACGGCTGATGCTGAAGACGGCGACGCGGCTGATGCAGGCGGGCGTCACCCCGTCGGTCAGCGAAGTCGCGGAGGCGGCGCAAGTGTCGCGCGCCACCGCCTATCGCTATTTCCCCAGCCAGGCAGCCCTGGTGCAGGCGGTGGTCGACGAGGGGCTTGGGCCGATCCTGACCTGGCAATCGACGTCCACCGATGCCGGGCGGCGCGTTGCCGAATTGTTCGATACCGCCATGCCGCGCATCGAAGCTTTCGAGGCAACTTTCAAGGCAGCGCTGAAACTGTCGCTCGACCAATGGGCGCAGCGGCAGGCGGGCACGCTGGGCAGCGAGCCGCAATTCACGCGCGGACATCGCGTCCAGCTGCTGAAGGATGCCATCGCACCGCTCAAGGGCCGGCTGCCGCCGCGCGAGTTCAAGCGCCTGGCGCAGGCGCTGTCGATGATGTTCGGCGTCGAAGTGCTGATCGTGCTGAAGGATATATGGGGGCTCGATAGCCGCGGTATGCGGTCGGTCGCGCAATGGGCGGCGGGCGCCCTTGTGCGCGCCGCGGTGGCGGAATCAACGGCTGAAATCGATGCGGCCCCGACGGCGGCATTGGCGAAATAGCGCCAATCTGGTTCGACCAGATTTGGATGCCCACTATTGATGTTAACCGGGATGGCAGTGCCGAAACAAGGCTCTCCTATATCAACGAGTAGGAAAATTCAGGGAAAACAGTCGGATACATGAAGAATCCGGTTATACAAGCTCCGGTAGTGGTCCAAGAAAGAGCTTGACGGCTATCCAAAATTGGTAATACCAGATCAGGACAGAAAAAGCGGATCGAAAGTGAGAGCTGCGATCCATTTTCCGGCAAAGCGAGGAGGCTTGGAACCGGAAAGGTGCGATCTCGGGAGGAACTACCAGGGCCGGCTTCACCGCCGGCTCTCATGACAAGGTAGAATGCGCACAAGGGAGGAAATCATTATGCGCAAGACAATGACCAGCCTGCTTGCTGGTATCGGCTTAGTACTTGCCTGCGGAACGTCCGTCTACGCGCAGGACAAGGAGCTCACCATCTTTTGGGCGGAATGGGATCCGGCCAACTACCTGCAGGAACTCGGCAACGAGTACGAGAAGGAAACCGGCGTCAAGATCACGGTGGAAACCACGCCCTGGTCCGACTTCCAGACCAAGGCTTTCACCGAGTTCAACGCCCATGGCGACGCCTATGATATGGTCGTTGGCGACTCGCAATGGCTCGGCGCCGGCTCGACCGGCGGCCACTATGTCGACCTGACCGACTTCTTCAACAAGCACAAGCTTGGCGAAGTGATGGCGCCGGCAACGGTGAAATATTACGCCGAGTATCCGGGCGGCAGCAGCAAGTACTGGGCGATCCCGCTCGAAGGCGACGCTGTCGGCTGGTCCTATCGCAAGGACTGGTTCGAGGACCCGAAGGAAAAGGAAGCCTTCAAGGCCAAATACGGCTACGATCTCGACGTGCCGAAGGATTTCAAGGCGCTGCGCGACATCGCGGAGTTCTTCTATCGGCCGGATCAGAAGCGATACGGCATCGCCATCTACACCGACAATTCCTATGACGCGATGGCGATGGGCTTCGAAAACGCGCTGTTCTCCTTCGGCGGCGAACTGGGTGACTACAAGACCTACAAGGTCGACGGTTTCATCAACTCCGACAAGGCAATCGCCGCACTCGACGCCTACAAGGAACTCTACACGTTCACGCCTCCGGGCTGGGCCAAGTCGTTCTTCGTCGAGGACAATCAGGCGATCACCGAAAACCTGGCCGCGATGAGCATGAACTACTTCGCGTTCTTCCCCTCGCTGATCAACGAGGCGTCGAACCCGAACGCCAAGAACACCGGCTTCTTCGCCAATCCTCCAGGCCCGAACGGCGATCAGTTCGCCGCACTCGGCGGTCAGGGCATCTCGATCGTTTCCTACTCCAAGAAGCAGGAAGAGGCGACGAAGTTCCTTGAATGGTTCATCAAGGACGAGACCCAGAAGAAGTGGGCGGCGCTCGGCGGCTACACCTGCAGCGCTGCGGTGCTCAAGTCGGAGGAGTTCCAGAACGCCACGCCGTACAACAAGGCCTTCTACGAGACCATGTTCAAGGTGAAGGACTTCTGGGCGGTGCCGGAATATGCCGAGCTGCTGCAGCAGCTCAACCAGCGCGTCTATCCCTACATGATCGGCGGCGAAGGCACCGCCAAGGAAACGCTGGACGCGCTCGCAGGCGACTGGAACGCGACGTTCAAGAAATACGGCCGCGGCCAATAAGCAGCATTTGTCGCGGAGGAGGCATCCGTGCCTCCTCCGTTCTTTTTTCCGAAACGGGAGCAGGGTCTTGGCGACCACGATGATCACAACGCTGGACACTTCTTCGCGGGCCGCTGCACGCGGTCTGAGCGACATGTCGATCCGCAACCTCTTCATAATCCCGACGATCCTGTTCCTGATCGTCTTCAATATTTTCCCGCTGATCTATTCGCTGGGCTATTCCTTCACCGATTTCCGCGCGTCGACCAACGCGCCGGCAAATTTCGTCGGGCTGCAGAATTATCGCGACCTGCTCAACGACCCCTATGTCTGGTCCAACTTCGCCATCACCGCGAAGTACGTCATCATCTCGGTCGCGGGTCAGCTGCTCGTCGGCTTCGGCGTGGCCATGCTGCTCAACCGGGATATTCCCCTCAAGGGTCTCATCACAACGCTGCTGCTGCTGCCGATGATGCTGTCGATGGCCGTCGTCGGTCTGTTCTGGAAACTGCTCTATGATCCGTCATGGGGGGTCATCAACTATGCGCTTGGCCTCGGCAATTTCGAGTGGCTGGCCGACCCCAAGATGGCGCTCTATGCGGTTGCGCTGACCGACATCTGGATGTGGTCGCCCTTCGTCATGCTGTTGTCGCTGGCCGGTCTTTCAGCGGTGCCGAAGCATCTCTACGAAGCAGCGGCGATCGACCGCGCCGGACCGTTCTACACCTTCTTCCGCATCACGCTGCCGCTGGTCGCGCCGATCCTGATGATCGCGGTCATCTTCCGCACCATGGAAGCGTTCAAGACCTTCGACCTCGCCTATATCCTGACCAGCCAGCCGACGGCCGAGCTGATCTCTATCCGGCTGTACAAGATGGCGTTCCAGGAATGGCAGACCGGACGCTCCTGCGCGCTCGCCTACATCGTGCTGATCATGGTGCTGGCCATCACCAACATCTACGTCAAGTACCTCAACAAGGTGAAGGAGCGCTGAGATGGCCGCCGTCCGCACTTCTTCCGAAATAGGCTTCAATCGCGTCGCCATCGTCGCCGTCCTTTTGGTGACGATCATCTTCCTGGCGCCGATCTACTGGATCGCCTCGACGGCGTTCAAGCCGCGCAATCTTGCCACGACCATCCCGCCGACGGTGGTGTTCCAGCCCGAGATATCGCCGTTCGTCAAGCTGTTCACCAAGCGCTCGCAGATGCGCAACCCGCCGTCGCCGGAAGAGTATGCGGCGGCACCCTGGTGGGAACGTGTCGTGTTCGACGGCGGTGAAAAGATCGTGCGCGACGGCAAGGGCCAGGTGCAATGGTCCGGCTATCCGAGCCGCTTCATGAACTCGCTGATCATTGCCATCACCTCGACGGTGCTGGCTGTCGGCATGGGTACCTTCACCGCCTACGGCTTCTCGCGCTTCAAGGTGAAGGGGGAGGCGGATCTGCTCTTCTTCATCCTGTCGACGCGCATGCTGCCGCCGGTGGTGGTCGCGATCCCGATGTTCCTGATGTACCGGGCGGCCGGCCTCAACGATTCCCATATCGGGCTGATCATCCTCTACACCGCCTTCAACCTGTCCTTCTCGGTGTGGCTGATGAAGGGGTTCATGGACGAGATTCCGAAGGAGTATGAAGAGGCAGCGCTGGTCGACGGCTATACCCGCATGGAAGCCTTCTTCAAGATCGTGCTGCCGGAGGCCGCTACCGGCATCGCCGCCACCGCGGTTTTCTGCTTCATCACGGCGTGGAACGAGTATGCCTTCGCGCTGATCATGACCAACCGCCGCGCCCAGACGGCGCCCCCCTTCATTCCCAGCCAGGTCGGCGCCGGCCTGCCGGACTGGACGGTGATCGCCGCCGGAACTTTCCTGTTCCTGCTGCCGGTCGCAATCTTCACCTTCCTGCTCCGCAACCATTTGCTGCGCGGCATGTCCTTCGGAGCGATCCGCAAATGAGCTTTCGAGCCATCAACCAGAAATATCTCGAACCGGGGTCTCAGGTGCTGATGGTGCTCGGCATCATTGCGCTTTGCCAGCCGTGGAACCTGCTGCTGCACAGCTATGGCGTGACCATCATCCTGATCGGCCTGATCGGCTTCAACATCACCTCGAAGATCGCGCCGGCGGAGAAGGCCGGTACCGGCCAGGTGCGCAATCCGGGAGCAGAGCATTGACCCAGATTGAGCTTCGCGGCGTCCAGAAATTCTTCGGTGCCGTCCAGGTCATCAAGGACCTCAACCTCAAGATCGATGACAACGAGTTCATCGTGCTGCTCGGGCAATCGGGTTGCGGCAAGACGACGACATTGCGGGCGGTTGCCGGGCTGGAGACGATCGACGGCGGTGACATCCTCATTGACGGCAAGCCGGTGCAACACCTCAAGGCCGCCGACCGCGACATCGCCATGGTGTTCCAGTCGTTCTCGCTCTACCCGCATATGAGCGTCTATGAGAACATTGCTTTTCCCTTGCGCGCGACGCGCAAGAGCAAGGCCGAGATCGATAGCGAGGTGCGCTCGGTCGCCAAGACGCTGCAGATCACGGAACTGCTGGCCAAGAAGCCGTCGGCGCTGTCGGGCGGCGACATGCAGCGTGTGGCCATCGGCCGGGCTCTGGTGCGGCGGCCGAAGGCGATGCTGATGGACGAGCCGATCGGCGCCCTCGACGCCAAGCTGCGCGAAGAGATGAGGGCCGAGATCAAGCGGCTGCACATCAAACAGGGCTCGACCACCATCTATGTCACGCACGACCAGATCGAGGCGATGAGCCTCGCCGACCGCATCGTGATCATGCATGAGGGCGTGCTGCAGCAGGTCGGTTCGCCCGACGAGGTCTATTCGCATCCGGCCAATCTGTTCGTGGCGCAGTTCGTCGGCAGCCCGGTGATGAACGTCGCCGACGCGGCGATCGCCGAGACCGCTTCGGCGGCCTCGGTCACCCTCGGTGGCGCTGCCGCCGGCTTCGAATTCCCGCGCACGCTTTTGTCCAAGCTCAACGGCCATGCCGGCGGCCAGCTTGCGCTCGGCATCCGGCCGGAAGGCGTGCTGGTGCGCCATGAAGCGGCGGAGGGTTTCGTGCCGGTCGAGACACAGATCGTCGAGCCGCTCGGCTCGTTCGACATTGTCGATCTCAAGGTCGGCTCCAAGATGCTGCGTGCGCGCACCAAGAGCGGCTTCGTCGGCGGCCCGGGCGAAAAGGTCTTCGCCAGGATCGATCCGACGCAGGCACATTTCTTCGACACGGCAAGCGGCAAGTCGCTTGAGGTGAGGCTCTGATGGCTCATATCCAGCTCAAGAATATTTCCAAGAGCTTCGGCAACCACACCGCACTGACCGGGCTCGATCTCGAGATCGCCGATGGCGAATTCTTCGTGCTGCTCGGCGAGACCGGCGCCGGCAAGACGACGACGCTGCGCATGATCGCGGGTCTGGAAAAGCCGACCGAGGGTCAGGTGTTCATCGACGGCGTCGACGTCGCCGACTGGGGTGCGGCCGAGCGCGACGTGGCGCTGGTGCTTCAGCAATATTCGCTCTATCCGCGCTATACGGTGCGCGAAAATCTCGAATTCCCGCTGAAGCCGAAGATACGTCGGCTGCCGGATGCCGAGATCAAGGACCGTGTTGCGCGGGCGGCCAAGACACTGCGGATCGAGCATCTGCTCGACCGCAAGACTGACCGCCTTTCAGGCGGCGAAATGCAGCGCGTCTCGATCGGGCGCGCCATCGTGCGCAAGCCGCGCGTGTTCCTGATGGACGAACCGCTGTCGGCGCTCGACGCCAAACTGCGCGAGGCGCTGCGCACGGAACTGAAGAACCTGCAGATCCAGCTTGGCGCCACCTTCCTGTTCGTCACCCACGACCAGATCGAGGCGATGTCGATGGGCGACAAGGTGGGCGTGCTCAACCATGGCCGCATCATCCAGACCGGCACGCCGCACGAGATCTATAACAATCCGCGCGATACCTATGTGGCCAGCTTCGTCGGCTCGCCGCCGATGAACCTGATCGATGGCAAGCTGGTCAACGGCCGCGCGGTGATGGCGCCGCTGAATTTCGAACTGCCTTTCTCTGGGGGTGCCAAGGCGGGCGGTGCGACCGACGGTCGCCCGCTCGTCTTCGGTATTCGACCTGAGGATGTGTATCTTGAAAGCGGTGCGCCGGTCGAGGCACGCGTCCACGATGTCGAGAACCATGGCGTGGAAAAGATCCTGACTCTGCGGGTCGGCGACACGACGCTGCGCGCCACGGTGCCGGCCAGAACCGATGTCCAGATCGAGCAGCCGGTGCGCTTTGCCTGGAATCAGGACAAGGTGGTGCTGTTCGACAAGGGCAGCGGCGTGAGCTTGCGGCACGCCAGCTAATTTAGACTACATCCACTCCCAGCTTGCGCAGCGGCCCATCACGGTTTTCGGGCCGCTGTCTTGGTGATGGCTGCAACGAAGCACTTGAGGCTTTCCTCGACATAGGTGGCCACCTCGATCGTCGGGTCAAAACTCCACCACAGCAGTGAGCCCTGCCAATGCGATGCCATCAGCAGGCCGATGTCGCGCGGGGTGTCGGGCGTTCCGGCGAAGCAAGCCGCAAGGGCCTCGCTCAGGAACGCTTTCCAGGCGGCGCCCCGCGCCCTGAGCACGGGGTCGCGCAGATCCTCGCGCAGCACGAGCAGGCCTTCGGCATAGGCTTCGATGCCGCCATAGCCCTGCGATAGTCCCACCAGAAGCTCGATGGCGCCTGCCGGGGTTTTGGCAACCGTGGCCGTCAGCATCCTGGTCTTGTCGTCGAGACCGCCCCAGGCACAGAGCAAGGTGCGCTGCTTCAGCTGCGCCTTGTTTCCAAAGCGCTGCACCAGTGTCGCGCCCGAGAGGCCGCAGGCCTTTGCCAGCCGCTCAAAGGTGAGCGCCTCGGGGCCTTGATCGTGAATCAATCGCAGCGCGGCTTCCAGCACCTGCTCGTCGGATTGCGTTTTTGGTCGAGTCATCTTGACATCCAGATATAACCGAATGATCATTTATATCTGATGTGAGCGGCGAAGGCCAGCTGGATTAATCATTGTTTCGTTTGGGAGCGTACCATGACATTGCAGGGAAAAGTCGCTTTGGTCGCCGGCGCCACGCGTGGCGCAGGGCGGGGAATCGCGGTTGAGCTCGGTGCCGCCGGCGCCACCGTCTATGTCACGGGGCGCACCACACGCAGCCAGCAATCCGACTATGCCCGGCCCGAAACCATCGAGGAGACGGCGGAGCTGGTTTCTTCGCATGGCGGCAAGGGCATTGCCGTGCAAGTCGATCATATGGTGACTGATGATGTGCGCAGTCTGGTCGAGCGCATCCGGGCCGAACAGGGTCGGCTCGACATTCTGGTCAACGATGTCTGGGGCGGCGAAAAGCTGTTCGAGTGGAATAAGCCGGTCTGGGACCACAATCTGGAAAACGGCCTGCGCCTGTTGCGGCTCGGCATCGACACGCATCTGATCACCGCGCATCATGCGCTGCCGCTGATGATCGAGCGGCCGGGCGGGCTGCTGGTCGAGGTCACTGACGGCACCGCCGAGTACAATGCCGATCACTATCGGCTGTCGCCGTTCTACGATCTCGCCAAGGTCGCGGTGAACCGCATGGCATGGGCACACGCCAAAGATCTTGCTGCGCATGGCGCCACCTCGGTGTCGCTGACGCCCGGCTGGCTTCGTTCCGAAATGATGCTGGAGGCGTTTGGCGTCACTGAAGACAATTGGCGCGACGCCACCGCCAACGTGCCGCATTTCGTCATTTCCGAAACGCCGCGCTTTGTCGGCCGCGCGGTTGCGTCGCTTGCGGCGGATCCGGATCGTGCGCGCTGGAACGGCCAGTCGCTGTCCAGCGGTGGGTTGGCGCAGATTTATGGTTTTACCGATCTCGACGGCTCACGCCCGGACGCCTGGCGCTATGTTCCGGAGGTACAGGACGCCGGCAAACCTGCCGATGCCGCGGGTTACCGGTAAGCTTAGACCGAGCGGCCATCGAAGTCGAAAATCGACAGACCGGCAGCGTCAATATCCGCAACGCAGTTAAGGTTGACGTAGGCGCTGCGTTCGTTGCCCTGACTGACATCCTCGGCGAAGGGATGGATGCCGCAGGTCCGGCAGAAGCGATGCGCCAATACGTGATTGTTGAACGTATAGGTGCCGAGATCATCGCCCCATGCGAGCACCTTCAGGCTGTCATGCGGGATGGCGCATAACAGCACGCCCTTGCGCCTGCACATCGAACAATTGCACCGCACGGCGCCGGTCAGTTCGGCTTTGAATTCGAACGCTACCTTGCCGCAGTGGCAGCTGCCTTTGTACAGCATCAGTCTCTTCCTATCGCTTGCAGGTGCAAAGGCACGCTGTCCGGGTTATTCCTTCCGCTGACCTAGCGGGCCATATGCCTTAAAGACGCTCCACCTTGACGGAATCCGACATCGACATGCAATCAATCCGCGATCGTCTCGAGATCATCCTGTCACGTCTTGCCAATTGCGCGGTAGGCGAGAAGGTGTTCACCAAACTCTATGCCGAGGCGGCGCGCGCAGCGGCCGAGGCCACCGATGCGCGCAAGAAGGCCGGCGTATCGCTCGGGCCGCTCGACGGCGCCATCATCTCGATCAAGGATCTGTTCGATGTCGCCGGTGAATCGACCACGGCCGGTTCGCTGATGTTGAGGGACACCGCGCCCCGTCGGCACGACGCTGCGGTCGTCAACCGTCTGCGCCAGGCCGGCGCCGTCATCATCGGCAAGACCAACATGACCGAATTCGCCTTCACCGCCATCGGCGACAACATGCACTACGGCACACCGGGCAATGCCGCCGACACCAGCCGCATTCCGGGCGGTTCGTCGTCGGGCGCCGCCGTGTCCGTTGGCGAGGGGACGAGCGACATTTCCATCGGCTCCGACACCGGCGGTTCGGTGCGCATCCCGGCATCGCTGAACGGCGTCGTCGGTTTCAAGCCGACGGCGCGGCGCGTGCCGCTGACTGGTGCCTATCCCCTTTCTGCGACGCTGGATTCGATCGGGCCGCTGGCGCTGAGTGTTGCTGCGTGTGCCCTGGCTGACGCCGCGATGACGGGCGAGCAGATGCCGCAACTGCACCTGCCGTTAGCGCTTGCCGGGCTTCGTGTCGGCATTCCGCGCGGCCTGCTTTTCGAAGACACGGAAACGGAGATTGCCGCCGCGTTCGATCGCAGCCTTGCCGGGATCGAGCAGGCAGGCGCGTGGCTCACGGACATTTCGATCGACGACCTCATTGCCGATCTGCGCCTGGCCACCAAACGCGGCTCGATCGCGGCCATGGAAGGTGCTGAAATCCATGCCGACTGGCTGGCGACGGGCGCATCGGTGCCGGTCGATCCCCATGTCAGCGGGCCGCTGTCGCGGGCGGCGGCCATACCGACGCCGGTTTATATCAGGGCAATGCGTCGTCGCGCGGCACTGTGCATAGCCATGGACGAGCGGTTGGGTTCGGTCGATGTGCTGGCTCTGCCGACCACGCCGGTGACAGCGCCGACTATCGTTTCGATGGCCGAGGATACGGCTCTGCGTGAACGCACGGAAGGTCTGCTGCTGCGCAACACCCAGGTCGCCAACCAGTTCGACCTCTGCGCGATCTCACTGCCGATGCCCGGCATGACGCTGCCGGCCGGGCTGATGCTGGTGGCGCGCAATGGCCGTGACCACCATTTGCTGCGCATCGCGGCTGAAGTCGAAGGGCTGCTTGGTCGGTGATAGTCAGCGCGACGAGCAGTGCTTGCGTTCGCTGTCCTTGGCGGTGCGCAGGATGCCCGTCGCGACCAATGTTGGCACGTCGTGCTGCTTGCCGTTGAAGCTGTGTGGCCGGTTCTCGATTGTTCCTGTGACAACGAGCTTGCCGGCATAGAGCTTGTCGGAAAGGTCAAGCGCCTTGTCCTGCTGCGGCAAGCCGTCGATGTCGACCCACACACCCTTGACGACCTTTCCGGTGGCGAGGTCGAGCGCGCTGGTAGAAGGGCAGGGCGCCATCACGCAGCGCAGGCCGTTGTCGCAAGGCACGTAGCTGCTTTCGGCCTGAGCCTCGGCTGGCGGCACGCTTGTACCGGCAATCAGAAGAAGAACTCTCACGACGCTCTTGACCATGTCGGCGAAGGTCGACGGCAAATCCGCGAAAATTGAGGCGGCTCGCAGAAACGTCAGTCGGCAGGAAACCGTCTGCGGTAATGCTCGACCACGTCGGGATTGCGCAGATTGACAGGCAGCCGGTTGGCCAGCACCAGCAAGGTCTCGCCGGCAGCACCCACCCCCATGCGCATCATCGATTGCTCGGTGATCCCCGCCATATGCGGGGTGACGATGACATTGTCGAAACCGAAATAGGGATGGTTTGCCGGCAGCGGCTGCGTGGCAAAGACGTCGAGTGCGGCGCCGCCGATGCGGTCCTTGCGCAAGGCCTCGATCAGCGCCTCGTCATCGATCACCGGTCCGCGCGAAATGTTGACCAAAAGCGCGTGCGGCTTCATGCGGGCAATGCGTTCGCGGCTGATCAGGCCGCGCGTTTCCGGCGTCAGCGGGCAGCAGAGCACGATGATGTCGCTCTGTTCGATCAGCGCATCGATCGACAGGAAGCCGATCCTGTCGGGTGCCGGCTGCATGCTGCGGGTCGTCGCCACGACGTCGAGGCCGAAGCCGTGCGCGGCGATATGGGCGACCGCCTGACCGATGGCGCCGAAGCCGATGATGCCGATGGTCTTGCCGGCAAGCTCGCTGGCATGGCTGGCGTGGTCGCGGCCGGCATTCCAGCCCTTGGCGCGCAAGTCGCGGTCGACCGAACGGAAGCGCCGAAGCAGGGCAAGGGCCGCGAACATCACATATTCAGCGACCGAACGCGCATTGACCGCCGGCACGTTGGCGACCAGCACGCCGGCCGCGGCCGCGGCCTCCATCGGCACCATGTCGAGCCCGGCGCCGTGGCGGACCGCTGCTCTGAGTTTCGTGGCGTTTTCGAACAGCGACGGCGGCAGCGGTGCGCGAACGATGATGACGTCGGCATGCTTCGCCTCGGCGGTCAGCGTTGCCGCATCGAGGGCTGAGGCGACGACGAGTTCACCGGCGCCCGCCAGCATTGCGGAGGCACGCGGATGCAGCGTGTGCGTCGACAGAATTCTGGGCATGGGGCTCTCGCTAGTCGCAATTCTCAAAGGAAAGCGCCGCGCGCTTTTCCCAGAAAAACCGTTTCACACCTTTCCTGGAATTGCACTAGACCTTCTCAAGTGCCAGGCTTTGCGTTTGCGCCTCCCGGCCCTCGATGATCCCCTTCCAGTAGCTTTCCGCGCCTTGCAGGTGGGCGCTCATCAGCGCCTGAGCGAGATTGCCGTCGCGACGCAGCAGCGCCTCGTAGATCTGGATATGCTCGGCATGCGAGCGCACTGAGCGCTCGGGATCGTTGAAGTAGATCGGCAGCCGCTGCTCGCCCATCAGGTAATAGACACTGCAGATATTGTGGAAGACGCCGTTCTTGGTCGCCCGCACGATTTCGAGGTGGAATTCGCGGTCTTCCTTGGCGAGGCCTTCGCCGGCGGCGATGCACTCCTCCGAGGCTTTCAGGATCTCCCGCAGGCGTTCGAAATTCTCTTCGGTGGCACGCGAACAGGCAAGTTCGGCGGCCTTGATCTCGTGGATCTTGCGCAGTTCGACGGTCTCGTAGATCTGCACCGGATCGAGCGGCAGGCCCGCGCGGGCGAAAAGAGCCAAGGCTTCTACACTGGCCTGCCTGGTGTCGACATAGATGCCGGATTTGGCGCGGCGCTCGACGATGCGCATGGCCTCCAAAATGGCCAGCGCTTCGCGGATCTGGCCGCGGCTGACGACGAAATGCTCCGCCAGTTCGCGCTCCGAAGGCGTGCGGCCGGTCTCCTTGTCCGAATGGGCGAAGAGATAGGCGGCGAGCTCGGCGAGAAGGTTCTTTTCTTTCATCGTCAACCGCGTTGCGCGTGCGCCTCCAGGAACCGCTCCGAAATGGTGAATCCCAGACCCGGCTTTTCAGGGATCGCTATCATACCGTCCCTTGCTTCGACAGTCTCTTCGATAAGATCGTGGATCATCGGGTTGGCGCCGAGCGAATATTCAACGGTAAAACTGGCAGGCGAGGCCGCACAAACATGCAGGCCGGCGAAGAAGCATGGCGCGCCGGCCCACAGATGCGGGGCAAAGCGCAGATTGAAGGCACTGGCGATGGTGCCGATCTTCATCGCCTCGCTGATACCGCCGCAAAAGGCCGGATCCGGCTGGAAGATGTCGGCGGATTTCAGCACCGCGAGATCGCGGAAGGCGTAGCGCGTCGCTTCGCTTTCGCCGGTGGCGATCGGGATCGAGCCCGAGGCGCGCACCTCGGCCATACCAGCCTTGTCGTCGGCGATAACAGGCTCCTCGAACCAGGCGAGGTCGAGATCGCTGGCCAAGCTGATGAAGCGCTTGGCCTCGGCCACCGTATAGGTGCCATGCGCGTCGACCATCAACTCGACGTCAGGACCGAGCGCCTGCCGTGCGGCGCGGACGCGGGCGGCGGAAATGTGCGGGGCGCCGTCCATCGCGCCGACGCGCATCTTCAGCGCCTTGAAGCCGCCTTTGGCGATGTAGGATTTGAGCTGCTCGCCGATAGCGTCGGCGGCAGCCCAGCCGCCGGAGGCGTAGGCCGGCATGCGGTCGAGCTTGCGGCCGCCGATGAGCCGCCACACCGGCTGTCCCAACGACTTGCCCAGAATATCCCAGAGCGCGATATCGACGGCGCTGATTGCCGCTATGCTCATGCCGCGCCGCGCCAGCTGCGGCATGGCATGGCCGGCGCGCGCGGCACTGTCATGGCGCACGCCGTTGTAGAGCATCTCCCAGATCAAGCCGATGTCGGCGGGGTCGCGGCCGATCAGCTGCGGCCCGACCTCCTGATTTAGCATGTAGACCAGCGCACCATAGCTGCCGGCGCTGCCGGCGGCGTTCTTGCCCTCGCCCCAGCCGATCAGCCCGTCGTCAGTCTCAATGCGCAGGATGGCGGCGTCGAACGTCGTCACCTGGCCAAAGTCGCTGCGGTGCTGCTTCGCGGCCTCAATCGGCACGCGGACCCACCACGCCTGGACCGTTGTGATGCGCATCCCGATCGGCTACTTGATCAGCGGCAGCAGCGTTTCGGCCGTGATGCGCATCTGGTCGGTGTAGAATTTCTCCGTCAGCACGCTGGAGCCGTGATCCTGGATGAACTTCAGCTGTTCGGGAGAAATGTCGACCGGATTCCGGTCGACCATGTCGGGATAGGGCGCGGCGGGTGTGCGGTCGACGGGCGCGACGAATTCGTTGGTCAGCGCGCCGTCATAGCCGACTTCCTTCAGCGTCTGCACGATCCGTGGCCAATCGATCTGGCCAAGGCCGGCGGCAAAGCGGTTGTTGTCGGCGACGTGGAAGTCGAACAGCCGTTTGCCGACCTGACGGATCGCGTCATGGACGTTAAATTCTTCCATATGGATGTGATAGGCGTCGAGGCAGACGCCGCATTCGGGGCTGACCGCATCGGCCAGGGCCATCGCCTGCGCGCCGCGGTTGAACAGATAGGTCTCGAAGCGGTTGAGCGGCTCGACCGCGATCTTGACGCCGACCTTCTTGGCATGGGTGAAGCATTCGCGGGTGGCGTCGACCACCCACTTCCATTCCTCTTCCTCGGTGCCGTCCGGCACCACTTTGCCGACGGTCGCGGGCACCAGCGTTATGATCTCGCCATCAAGTTCGCTGACCATGGTCAGCACGTCCTTGACGTACTGCACCGAGCGTTCGCGCTGGCCCTGGTCCCTGGCGGCAAGGTTGCGTTCGCCCAGCATCAGCGTCACCGACCCCCAGCAGCGGATGCCGTATTCTTTCAGCAGCGCGCGGGTCTCCTTGGTCTTGTATTGCTCGGGCTCGCCGGAAATCTCGATCGACTCGTAGCCGAATTTCTTGATGCGCTTCAGCGTCACCTCCAACGGTTCCGCGCGCATCCAGTTGTGCGTCGAAAGATGCATGGTCTATCCTTCCCAGAATTCGTCTGTGCCAGTTCGCCTGCGATGCGCCCCACAAGGCGCGTCGCGTGTTTCCTCCCCAAGGCGCTCCAGCGTTTTTGCGCAACTGGTTCGACCAATTGGGCCCTAATGGAGGTCTACAGCAATTTTTGTCGCGCGGCAAGAACCGCCGCGATGCGATATCGGCATCTGTGTACCGTATTGATTATGCTGGTATATATCGCCAAAAATGGAATGCCCCGGCAGCTTTGCGCGTGAGTCAAATGGCTTGACCCATTTCCAGTATTTGGTAATACCAGAATGCCGATACGAGAATGCACATCACGAGAGACCAAAGAGGCTGGCCCTGCTTTCATCAGACGCTATGCTTGGTCCTTGGAAAAATGAATTGGGAGGATGCCGATGCCGTCGACAATGAAGGGTCCGGGGCTGTTTCTGGCGCAGTTCGCGGGGGATACCGCGCCGTTCAACTCGCTGGCCTCGATCACCAAATGGGCGGCCGGTCTCGGTTACAAGGGCGTGCAGATCCCGACCTGGGATGCACGCCTGTTCGACCTCAAGAAGGCGGCATCTTCCAAGACCTATTGCGACGAGGTGAAAGGCATCTGCGCGGATGCCGGCGTCGAGATCACCGAACTGTCGACGCATCTTCAAGGGCAGCTGGTGGCGGTGCACCCGGCCTATGATACCCAGTTCGACGGCTTTGCACCGCCTGCGGTGCACAACAACCCCAAGGCCAGGCAGAAATGGGCGGTCGAACAGATGGAGTTCGGCGCCAAGGCCTCGAAGAATCTTGGCCTGAAAGCCTCGGTGACGTTTTCCGGCGCCCTAGCTTTCCCGTACCTCTATCCCTGGCCACAGCGGCCGGCCGGGCTGATCGAGGAGGCCTTCGCCGAGCTCGGCACACGCTGGAAGCCGATCCTGGACGTCTATGACGAAAACGGCGTCGATGTCGGCTACGAGATCCATCCTGGCGAGGACATCTTCGACGGCGCAACCTTCGAGATGTTCCTAGATGCGGTTGGCGGTCACAAGCGCTGCAACATCAACTACGACCCGTCGCATTTCCTTTTGCAGCAGCTCGACTATCTCGAATTCATCGACATCTATCACGAGCGGATCAAGGCCTTCCATGCCAAGGATGCCGAGTTCAATCCGACGGGGCGGCAAGGCGTCTATTCCGGCTATCAGAGCTGGACCAATCGCGCCGGCCGCTTCCGCTCGCTTGGCGACGGGCAGGTCGATTTCGGCGGCATCTTCTCCAAGCTTACCCAGTATGGCTACGATTCCTGGGCGGTGCTGGAATGGGAGTGTTGCCTCAAGCATCCGGAGGACGGCGCGGCCGAAGGCGCGCCCTTCATCCAGCACCACATTATCCGGGTGACGGAAAAGGCCTTTGATGATTTCGCCGGCGGCGCCACCGACAAGAAGATGCTGCGCGCCATGATGGGTATTTGAGACAAGCAGGAGAAAGACATGGTCGGCGCATCGAAGTCGGAAGCGGGGGGCGGCCCGATCCGCTATGGTATGGTCGGCGGCGGCCAAGGCGCCTTCATCGGCGCGGTGCACCGGATCGCGGCCCGCATGGACAATGACTTCGTGCTGGTGGCCGGCGCCCTGTCGGCCAATCCCGAGCGCGCCAAGGCTTCCGCCGCCGAACTCGGTCTCGACCCGGCGCGCAGCTACGCCTCCTATGCCGAGATGGCCAAGGCCGAGGCCAAGCGCCCGGACGGCATCGAGGCGGTGGCGATCGTCACCCCCAACAATGTGCACGTGCCGGCGGCCAAGGTCTTCCTCGAGGCGGGCATCCACGTCATCTGCGACAAGCCGCTGGCGACGACTTTGGCCGAGGCCAAGAAGCTCGCGGCCGTGGTTGAAAAGACCGGCAAGGTGTTCGTGCTGACGCACAATTACACTGCCTATCCGATGATCCGGCAGGCGCGCGAGATGGTGGCCAAGGGGCAGCTTGGCGACATCCGCATCGTGCAATCCGAGTACCCGCAGGACTGGCTGACCGAAGATCTTGCCGCCACCGGCCAGAAGCAGGCGGCGTGGCGCTCCGACCCCAAGCAGGCGGGCGCGGGCGGCGCGCTCGGCGACATCGGCACGCACGCCTACAATCTGGCGCGCTTCGTCTCCGGGCTGGAGCTCGATTCCCTGTCGGCCGATCTCGATGCCTTCGTCCCGGGTAGGCTGCTCGATGACAATGTCAATGTCATGCTGCGCTTCAAGCCGGTCGGCAAGGTGCATCCGGCCAAGGGCATGATTTGGGCGAGCCAGGTGGCGCCGGGCCACGAGAACGGGCTGAAGCTGCGCATCTATGGCTCTAAAGGCGGGCTGGAATGGGTGCAGGCCGATCCGAACTATCTCTGGTACACGCCGTTCGGCCAGCCCAAGCAGTTGCTCACCCGCAACGGCGCCGGCGCGCTGCCAGTTGCGGGACGCGTCAGCCGCGTTCCGTCTGGCCATCCGGAAGGCTATCTCGAAGGCTTCGCCAACATCTACCAGGAGGCGGCGCGGGCGATCCGCGCGGCACGCAAGAAGGGCGGCAAGCCGGGCAAGGACGTGGTGTTCCCGACCATCCAGGACGGCGTCGAAGGTATGGCGTTCATCGAGGCCTGCGTGAAGTCATCGAAGAAGAACGGGGCGTGGACGAAACTTTAGGGAGCGCCGGCGCCAAGTCTCTTCTCCCTTCGGGGAGAAGGTGGCCGCGAAGCGGCCGAATGAGGGCGCATGGTGCGAGGTGCGAAAGAAACCAGCGAGCGTCGTCAAATGGGGAGGGGCTGTCGATGAAAATCGGCATGTGCATGTTTTTGTGGACGACTTCCGTGTCTAAAAAACACGAGCCGTTGCTGCGCGACATCAAGGCGACCGGCTTCGACGGCGTCGAGATACCGATCTTCTCAGGCACGCCAGAAGACTACAAGAAGCTTGGCGATTTGCTCGACCGCATCGGGTTGGAGCGCACGGCTGTTACGGCGATGGGCGACCCGGCGATGAATCTGATTTCGCCGGATGCCGCGACCCGCAAGGCCGGCATCGACTACATGAAATGGGCGATCGATTGCGCCCAGGCGCTCGGCGCGAGTACGCTGAGCGGGCCGCTGCATTCGACGCTCGGCGCCTTCTCCGGCAGCGGGCCGACGGCGGCCGAGAAGAAGCGGTCGATCGCGTCGCAGCGCGCCATTGGCGATCATGCCGGCAAGCGGAACGTTACCATCGGGTTGGAGGCGCTCAACCGTTTCGAGTGCTATCTGCTGAACACGATGGCCGATCTGTCCGAGCACGTCGACGCCATCGACCGGCCGCACATCAAAGCGATGTACGACACCTTCCACGCCAATATCGAGGAGGCCGACCCGATCGGCGCCTACATGAAGCACCGGCGGAATGTCGTGCACATCCACATTTCGGAGAACGATCGCGGCGTGCCGGGGCGCGGGAACATTCCGTGGAAAGAGACTTTCGCGGCCATCCGCAAGAGCGGCTATGACGACTGGCTGACGATCGAGGCGTTTGGCAGATCGCTGAAGGATCTGGCGGCGGCGACCAAGGTGTGGCGGGATTTTTCCGAGACGCCGGAGGCGGTTTATCGCGAGGGGTACAAGCATATCAGGGATGGGTGGAAGCGGGCGGCTTAGCCGCTCACTTACTCATCCACGGCGGAGCGGGAGCGCAGCGGACGCGGAGACCCGAGGACCCATGCCGCGACTGTCGCGCGCCGCAGCGGTGCAGGTAGGAGATGCGAATGGACGCCTCTTTTTGCACCGCTGGATTCTAGCGCAGACGTCACCGAATGAATCCTCGGGTCTGCGCCGCGTCGCTTCGCTCCTTGCTCCGCCCGTGGATGAGGAAGCGACGGGCCTTTTCGCAAATCGCCGAGGTATGCGATCTGCCTTAACTCGGCACTTATCGCTCCACCAAATTTTTCGGATGTCTTACCCCACCTCGATCACAGCCTTGATCAACCCCGATTTCTCATGCGCCCAGCGGGCGAGATCATCCGGCGTGCCGGCCAGCGTGGTGCGGTGGGTGACGAGTTTTGCCAGAGGCACGGCGCCGTTGCGTATCGAGGCGGCGACGTGGTCGAAATCGACTTTCAGCGCGTTGCGGCTGCCGATCAATGTCATTTCGCGCTTGTGGAATTCCGGATCGGAAAAGACGATGTCGTCCTTGACGACGCTGACCAGCACGAGCGTGCCACCATGCGCGACATGGGCGAAGGCCGACTGCACCGAGGCGGTGTTGCCGGTGGCGTCGAAGACGACGTCGAACCCTTCGCCGCCGGTTGCCTCGCGCACCAGTTCGGCTGCCGCTTGTTGTGAACCGTCGAGCGTGGCGAAGCCGAGTTCGCCTTTTGCAAAATCCAGCCGCTCCGTGCTCATGTCGAGCAGGCTGACATCGAGCCCGGCGATGCGGGCAAACAGCGCTGCGCCAAGGCCGATCGGCCCGGCGCCGATGACCAGCGTGCGGGCGCCTGGTTCGGCGCGGGCACGCCGCACGGCATGCGCGCCGATGGCGAGGAATTCCACCGCCGCCGCATCGGCCAGCGACAAGCCGTTTGCTGGATAAAGATTCTGCGCCGGCACCAGGATCTGCTCGGCCATGGCGCCGTCGCGATGGACGCCAAGCACTTCGATCCTGACGCAGCAATTCGGCTTGCCGTGCCGGCAGGCGATGCATTTTCCGCAAGCGAGATAGGGATTGATGATGACGGGCTCGCCCACGGCAAGATCGACATCTTCGCCGGTCTCGACGACGGTGCCCGACACTTCGTGGCCCATGATGCGGGGATAGGCGAGGAACGGGTGCTTGCCTTCGAAGATGTGGTAGTCGGTGCCGCAGATGCCGACATGGCTGACGGCGACCAGCGCCCAGCCGGCAGGCGGCGCTCCTGGCGCCGGCCGGTCTTCCAGGACAAGCTCGCCGGGCGAGCGGCAGACAACAGCTTTCATTCGGCAATTCCAGTGTTCAAAAAGGCGCCGGTCCGTTGTTGAGCGGACCGACACGGAAGGTCAGGGAGGATTACTTGCCGCGACGGCGCAGGCCGTCGAAATAGACGATGATGATGATCAACGCGCCGGTGATGATGCGCTGCCAGAACGAGTTGACGTTGAGCAGATTGGCACCGTTGTTGATGGTGGCCAGGATGAAGGCGCCGAGCAGCGGGCCATGCACCGAGCCGACGGCGCCGAATAGCGAAGTGCCGCCGATCACCGATGAGGCGATCGCCTGCAACTCCCAACCTTCGGCCTGGGTCGGGTTGCCGATGCCGATGCGCGCCGCCAGCAGCACGCCGACGAAGGCCGCGCATAGGCCCGACAGCGTGTAGGCCATGTAGATGGTGCGCTGGACATTGACGCCCGAGAGGCGCGAAGCCTCGGCATTGGATCCCACGGAGAAGAGATAGCGGCCCCAGCGGCTGTGGTGCAGGAAGATGTAGGCCGGGATACCGACCAGGATCACCATCCAGAACAGATTGGGGATGCCGACAAAGGAACTACGCGAGAACGCGGTGAAGCTGTCGCTGTTGATGTTGATCGAATTGCCGTTGGTCATCAACAGGCCGATGCCGCGCAACGAGGTCAGCGTCGCCAGCGTGATGATGAAGGGCGGCAGGCCCATCTTGACGATGCCGAAGCCATGGAACAGGCCGATGGCAACGCCGACCAGCAGCGTCACCAGAATGGCGACCCAGATCGGGAAGCCGGCATTGATCATCATGGCGACAATGACGGTGGCGAAGCCGACCACGGCGCCGACCGAGAGGTCGATGCCGCCGGTGATGATGACGAAGGTCTGGCCGACCGCCATGATGGCGATCATCGAGCCCTGCCGCAAAAGATTGGCGATGTTGTTGGAGGAGGCGAAGCTCGGCGTCGCCACCGACAGCACGATCCAGAGCAGAACCAGCAACGCCAGAAGCGTCAGCCCGAACAGGACGTTGTAGTTCCGTTTCGGTTTTTCGATCGCGACGGTTTCGATGCTCATGGTTCCTCCCGTTTCTTGTTTTGTCAGCCGATCGCCTGCGTCAGCACGTCTTCGTGGCTAGCGGCGCGAAAGCCATGGCTGGCGACCAGTTTGCCGCGCCGGAACACGTGCAGCGTATCGGCGAGCTCGTAAACCTCGGGCAGATAGGACGAGATCAGGATGATGCCGGCGCCCTTGGACAACAGTTCCCCGAACAGGCGGTAGATCTCGGCCTTGGTGCCGACATCGACGCCGACCGTAGGCTCGTCGAAGATGAACAGCTTAGCGCCGTGCGCCAGCCATTTGCCGATAACGATCTTCTGCTGGTTGCCGCCGGACAGGCTGGAGGCCAGGGCGCCGCGTGTTGGCGTTTTGATGCGGAGGCCGGCGATCTGGCGATCGGCTTCAGCCTTTTCCTTCGTGTTCGCAATCAGCAGGTTGTTGGAGATGCGCTTGTAGATCGGCAGGTTGAGGTTGAGGCCGACCGGCAGGTTCAGGCACAGGCCCTGGTCGCGGCGGCTTTCCGGCGCCAGCGCCATGCCGAGCTTGATCGCGTCGTGCTCGGAATTGATGTGGACCGGCTTGCCTTGCCAAAGGACCTGTCCGGCCGACTTCTTGTGGCGGCCATAGAGCGTGGTGACGAACTCGCTCCGCCCGGCGCCGATCAGGCCATAGAGCCCGACGATCTCGCCGGCGCGCACCGACATCGAGACGTCTTCGAAGCCCTTGCCCGACAGGTTTCTGGTTTCGACGATCACGGCACCGGGGGTGAAATGCTCCTTGTGGTAGACTTGCTCGATCGAGCGGTTGATCATCATCTTGACCAGCTCGGCGTCATTGGTCTCGGCAATGTTGCGGGTGCCGACCAGCGTGCCGTCGCGCAGTACCGAGACGCGATCGGCGAGTTCGAACACCTCTTCCATGCGATGGCTGATGTAGATGATGGTGACGCCTTCGCCCTTGAGCCTGCGGATCAGCGTGAACAGCTGGTCAGCTTCCTTGCGGGTGAGATAGGCGGTCGGCTCGTCGAAGATGAGGAATTTGGTGCCGCGCACGGTGGCGCGGGCGGCGGCGATCAGCTGCTGCTGGCCGATGGTGAGGTCACCCAGCATGACATGCGCCGGCAGGTCGAAGCCGAGACCGTCGATGATCTTCTGCGCTTCCTTGACCATGGCGCGCTGCTGCAGGATGCCGAAGCGCGAGTTCTCCTCGCCGAGGAACATGTTGGCGGCGACGGTGAGATGGCGACAGAGCACGACCTCCTGATGCACGGCGTTGATGCCGAGCGCCATCGCCTCGTGCGGGGTTGCCAGCGCTGCCGGCTTGCCCTCCCAGATGACATCGCCGGAAGTGCGCGGCATGACGCCGGTCAGAAGCTTGATCAAGGTGGATTTGCCGGCGCCGTTCTCGCCGACGATGGCGTGGATCTCACCTGCCTTGAAGGCAAGGTGAACGGGCTTCAGCGCATGCGTGCCGGGATAGCGCTTTTCCAGCCCGTGCAGTTCGAGGATCGTCCTGCCGGGCGCTAGCGTTGGGGCCGGGTGCAGTTCCTGCGCCGTGGGCGTCATGACAATCCTCCCAGGTTGGCCTTACGGTTGGCACGTCGCGATGCAGTCAGCCGCATCGCCGAGGTAATTCAAGCCGGTGGATATTCAAGCCGGTATCGAATGTTTCCGGGGCGCGAGGCCCCGGAACGATTTTTGCCTGACGGGCTCAGAGCTTCGGGTTGAGCAGGGCGTCGATCTTGGGGTCTTTCATGTTTGCCTTGGTCACCAGGTTGGCGCCTGTGTCGACATTGGCCTCGACCTTCTCGCCCTTCGAGGCGGCGAGCGCGGTCTTGATGCCGTCATAGCCCATCCGGTACGGATCCTGGACGACGAGCGCGGAAATGACGCCGTCATTGAGGAACTTGATCAGCTTCTCGTCGCTGTCGAAGCCGACCAGCGCCAGCTTGCCGCCAAGGTTGTTCTCGGCGACAGCCTGACCGACGCCCTGCGCCATGATCAGGTTGGACGCGAAGATGCCCTTGAGGTTCGGGTTGGCGGTGATCAGGTCGGTGGCGATGTTGAGACCGGTCGTTGCCTGGCCGTCGGCATATTTGTCCGCGACGAGCTTGAGCCCCGGATATTTCGCGGCCAGCTGCTCGGTGAAGCCCTGCTTGCGCTGCTCCAGCGAACCGGCGCCCGGTGCGTTGGTGATCAGGGCGACGTCGCCCTCGATCTTGCCGCCATTGGCTTCGCCGATGGCTGCTGCAAGACCGTCAGCGGCGACGCGTCCGCCCTGCACATTGTCGGTGGTCAGGAACGAGGTGAACGCCTTGGAGTCGGCGCCGGAGTCGATGCCGATGACCTTGACCTTGCTGGCCGCTTCATCGATCGGCTTGCCGAGCGCCTTGAATTCGGTCGGCGCGATGACGATCGCGGCCGGGTTGCCGGCGACGGCATTCTCGAGGATCGAGACCTGGCCGTTGACGTCGGTTTCAGCCTGGGCGCCGAGTTCGGGTACGTTGACGCCGAGATCCTTGCCGGCCTTGCGGGCGCCGGCCAGGACGATCTGCCAGTAGAAGGACGTGGTGTCCTTGACGATGATCGGAATGGTCACGTCCGCCGCCGAAGCCGGCGCCGTGTGCAGCGTGCCGGCAAGCATCGAGGCGGCAGCTAGTGCCATCAGTGAGCGGCGGTTGAGAATGCTGGTCACGAATTTCATTAGGAATCCTCCCTAGATCGCCCGGTGAAGGTTACGGAAGCTCCATTTGGATAGGCGCGGCCCAAACAGAACTTTATCAATAAAAAACAGTTGCCGCTTTTTGATAGTGCATCGGTCCGGCCGACGCAAGCGGTGTTTCATATCGGCCTGCGCATGGCTTGGCGGGGAAACCTCCCTGCCGATCCTTAGTGCCACGTCCAGACGCTCCCGATCCTCCTTGATCATCATGGAATATTAATTCCACCGTCGAGTCAATATGGAATATTCATTCCTTCTTGAGAACCGTGATCGTGGCGTTTCGTCAGCCGAGCTCCTGCACGATGGTGTAGGGAGTGTAGCGGGCGAATTCCGCTTGCGGCACCTGGACGTCGAACAGGTCGAGGTTGCGCGTCAGGTTGGCAGGCTTGGCCGTTCCGGTCAGCACGCTGGCCACGAGAGGCTCCTGCAGCGGAAACTGCAATGCAGCCGCCGCCAGCGGATATCCGCCCTCATCAGCGATTTTCTCCATCGCGCCGACACGCTCGAGTATGTCCTGCGTCGCCGGCAGATAGTCGAAATGCGCACCGTGCACCGGTCCGGTCGCCAGGATGCCGGAGTTGAAGACGCCGCCGATGATCAGGGAAGTCTGTCGCTCACGGCATAACGGCAGCAACTCGGCTTCAGCCGAGCGGTCGAGCAGCGAATAGCGGCTGGCCAGCAGGATGCAGTCGAGCGGTGCTTCGCGCAGCACGTCGAGGCAGATCTGCACCTCGTTGACGCCGAGCCCATAGGCGGAAATTACACCGGACGTTTTAAGCTCGTCCAGCGCCTTCAAGCCGCCGTCCACCAGCTGGCGAAAGTGCAGCTTCGTCTTCTCGACGCCATGTGTGTAGGTGCCGATGTCGTGCACAAACAGGATGTCTATCCGGTTAAGCCCGAGCCGGGCATAGGAGAACTCGACCGAGCGCATGATGCCGTCATAGGAGTAGTCGTAGTCGAGCGCGAAGGGCAGCGGGTCGACATAGGAATGATCGGGAACCTGGTCTTCCGGCACCGGGCGGAACAGCCGTCCGACCTTGGTCGACAGCACATAGGAATCCCGCGGCTTGTAGCGCAGGAAGTCGCCGGTCCGCCGCTCCGACAGGCCGAAGCCATAGAAGGGCGCGGTGTCGAAATAGCGCAGGCCGGCATCCCAGGCTGTCTGCAGCGTCTCCATCGCCGCTTCGCGCGGACAGGCCCGGTAGAGCCCGCCGATCGCCGCCCCGCCGAAGCTTATCTCGGTTACCTCGAGCGCAGTCGTGCCGATGCGGCGTTTGTCCATCCAAAGCCTCCCCTTGTGAGCCGTCGTTGCAGCCCGTTTTTTTTCGTCGGTGGTTAGAGCGTCGCGCCGAGGTGCCACGGCACGAACTCGTTGTCGCCGTAGCCGAACGCCTCGCTCTTGGTCTTGCGGCCCGATGCCGTCTCGACGATGAGTTCGAAGAGTTCCCGGCCCATGCCGGCGATGGTCTTCTCACCCGAAGCGATGACGCCGCAATTGACGTCCATGTCCTCTTCCATCTGGTGGTACATGGTCGAGTTGGTGGCGACCTTGATCGACGGCGTGGGCCGGCAGCCGAAGCAGGAGCCGCGGCCGGTGGTGAAGACGATGATGTTGGCGCCGCCCGCCACCTGACCGGTCGCCGAGACCGGGTCGTAACCGGGCGTGTCCATGAACACCAGGCCACTGCCGGTGACCTTTTCGGCATAACCGAAGACGCCGTTGAGCGGAGTCTGGCCGCCTTTGGCCACGGCGCCCAGCGACTTTTCCAGGATGGTGGTCAGGCCACCGCGCTTGTTGCCGGGCGAGGGGTTGTTGTCGATCGAGGCGCCGTGCTTGGCGACATGGTCCTCCCACCATTTGACGAAACCGTCGAGCTTCTTGGCGATCTCCGGCGTTGCCGCGCGATAGGCGAGCAGATGTTCGGCGCCATAGATCTCCGTCGTCTCCGACAGGATGCCGATGCCGCCGACGCCGGCCAGGATGTCGACCGCCGCTCCCAGCGCGGGATTGGCGGTGATGCCCGACATGCCGTCGGAACCGCCGCATTGCAGGCCGACGACGATCTCCGAGACCGGGATCGGCTCGCGCTGATACTGGCCGACTTCCTCGGCGATTTCGGCGAGCACGCCCATCGCCTTTGCGACCGATTTGCGCGAACCGCCGGCGTCCTGGATGTTGAAATGGCGTTTTCCCGCCGCCGCACCCTTCTGGCCGTAAAGGGTGAGCTGGTTGACCTCGCAGCCGAGGCCGACCATCAACGCGCCGCCGAAATTCGGATGGCGGGTGTAACCGGCGAGCGTGCGGTGTAGCACCATCATGCCGTCGCCGGTGCCGCTCATGCCGCAGCCCTGGCCATGGACGATCGGGACGAAGCCGTCGATCCCCGGATATTTCGGCAACAGCACGCGGTTGGCCTCGTCGGCGATGGCGTGGCAGACGGTGGCCGAGCAATTGACGCTGGCGATGATGCCGATGAAGTTGCGGGTGCCGGCACGGCCATCGGCGCGACGATAGCCCATGAATGTCCGGGCGCGGTCGGCTGCGGTGGCATGCTCCGCTTCGCTCGGCGGCACGACCGGCAGACGGCCGGACTCGAAGACCAGATTGTGCGAATGGACGTGGTCGCCGGGCGCGATGTCCTGGGTGGCGCGGCCGATGGCCTGGGCATACTTGACCACCGCCTCGCCGGCGGCGATAGGCTTGATCGCCACCTTGTGGCCGGGCTCGATCAAGGCCGTGGCGACGGCGCCGCCGGGCAGAGGGGTGCCGATCTCGATGCGGCCATTGGCGACCGCGACATTGTCGGCGGGGGACAGAAGAATGCTGTTCGAGGCGTTCACGGGCAGTTTCCTGGGTCTGTTCCTGGGGATGCGCGGATTGACACGCGTCTGTTTACATATAATGTCTTTTATCGTGAAAAAACATTTGTGCGTCAATTGTTTTTTCAGAAGGAGACCATGCGTCCTATGGATGCTTGGGTTGTGGGGAGCGGCGTCTGACACGCAGAGCGTTTTGCTTTGCCGGGTCAGCGCCAGGACATATGTGATATCGCGCTTCAAGCCAGCCACAGCAAGCGCCGGCGCGCAACGGGGCAGGGATGTCGAAGAGCAACAACGTCTACAAGGACGCTTACAACAGGGGTCTGCGGCTGCTCGATGAGACCCAGAGCCTGCCGTCGGAGCCGGAACTGGGCACTTTGCTCGGCGTCAGCCGGACCACCGTGCGCACCATTCTGGCGCGCATGGAAGAGACCGGGCTGATCGCGTGGAACAAACGCAGCAAGACAGTGCTCAGGACGCCGAAGCCGGATGATTTCTTCCCCGAGGAGGAGACAGATACACTGGCCCAGATCATCGAGCGGTCGTTTATGCGCAGGTTGCTGGCCGGCGGTGCAGAGGCCGGCATGCAGATCAACGAGCTCGAACTGGCGCGCGAGATCGGCGTCGGCACCACCAGCGTGCGCGAGTTCCTGATCCGCTTCTCCCGCTTCGGCCTGATCGAGAAGCGGCGCAACAGCCACTGGGTGCTGAAAGGATTTACCCGTGCCTTTGCGCTCGAACTCACTGAAATCCGCGAAATGTTCGAGATACGCTCGGCGGCGGCCTTTGCCGCCTTGCCTGGGGATAGTCCGGTCTGGGCGGATCTCGACCGGCTGGAAGACGAGCACCGGCTTCTGGCCAGCGAAATCGCCATCCGCTTCAACGAATTCTCGGAGCTAGACGAGCGCTTCCACCGGCTGATCCACCGGGCGTCGCACAACCGCTTCATCGTCGATTTCTACGACGTCATCGCCATGATCTTTCACTACCACTACCAGTGGAACAAGGCGCAGGAGCGCGAGCGCAACGAAGTCGCGGTTGGCGAGCATCTCGCCTACATCGCGGCGCTGAAATCGCGCGATCTCGGCAAGGTCGACGCCGCCTGCCGCAAGCATCTGAAGTCGGCACGCCACACGCTGTTGACGTCGATCCCGGAAATCGGCGGCCGCCCGGCTTCCTGAGCGCGACGTCCGAAGGGAGGTTATGCGCACAAGATCTTTGCCTATGCATGTCGTTATCCCAAACCGCAGCGCACTTTTTGGCGACATGGATTGAACGCGCCGCGTTGCCGCAGCGATGATTTGGCGATTTTCCGCCGACATGCCGCGTGCTAGATATCCAAGCGTTGCTGCGTGAAGAGGCAGGTCTTTGGACTTCCGGCGTAAGAGATGGAGCATGATGGCCGCCTTTGTCGCGGCCTGTGTGCTGCTGCTCCAGTCGACGCTCGGCGTGTTTGCTTTCGGCATTGCGCCGGATGCCTCGCAACTCGACGTTTTCGGCAACGTCATCTGTACACATGAGGGGGCGGTCCAGCTTCCCGGCGGCGATCCGCACCAGCCGCACATGCCGGCATGCTGCATGCTCGGCTGCAGCATGGCCTCCGTCGCCTATGCGCCGCCAGCAGGCGTCGGCGTGGCGCCGGTGAGCCTGTCTTTTGAAACAGTCGCGTTTCTTCCGCCGGCAGTCAGGCATCCCGACGTTACGCGTGAGCGCTCTCCGGCCAATCCGCGCGCCCCGCCGCTTGCGGGCTGAAAAACCGCCGCTCGCTTGGCGTAACCCGCGCGGGCGATAATCATCCAATGATAAACTCGTTCGCAGCCGGACAAAGGCGCGACCTCATATTCATGGAGCCTACCCATGTCCCGTTTTCGTCATGCCGGCGCGTTGCGCCGCAGCACCCCTATCTTCACCACTATCGAGCAGCGTCTCGGCAGCGCCCTCTTTGCCTTTGCACTGTTGTTCGTCGGCGCCCATTCCGTCCTTGCGCATGAGTTCAAGGCCGGTGACATCGAGATCGAGCATCCCTGGTCCCGTGCCACGCCAGCCGGCGCCAAGGTTGCCGGCGGCTATTTCACCATCGTCAACAAGGGCAGCGCACCAGACCGGCTGCTGTCGATTTCCTCCGACATTTCGGGGAAGGCCGAACTGCATGAAATGGGGGTGAAGGATGGCGTCATGACCATGCGCCCGGTCAGTGGCGGCCTGGACATTCCGGCGGGCGGCAAGATCACGCTGGGTCCTGGCGCCTACCACGTGATGTTCATGGATTTGAAGCAGCCGCCTAAAGAAGGCCAGATGTTTGCCGCCACGCTGACTTTCGAGAAGGCCGGAACCGTGACCGTCGAGTTTGCCGTGCAAGCCATAGGCAGCGCGCCACCCCTCGAAGACAACGACTGACCAATCAATTTGCCAACCGATTTTTCGAGAGGGACCATCATGAACAAGTATCTTTTGCCGGCCGCTGCATTTCTTGTCCTGGGGACGAGCGCTGCCTTCGGCCATATCACGCTCGAAACCCAGGAAGCGCCGGTCGGTTCGACCTACAAGGCCGTGCTGCGGGTGCCGCATGGCTGCGACGGCAAGGCGACGATTGCCGTGCGCGTGCAGATCCCGGAAGGGGTGATCGGAGTGAAGCCGATGCCGAAGCCGGGCTGGACGCTGCAGGTCAAGAAAGGCAAGTACGAGAAATCCTACCAGCTCTATGGCGAGGCGGTGACCTCGGGCGTCAAGGAAGTCGACTGGAGCGGCGGCAGCCTGCCGGATGAATTTTATGACGAGTTCGTCTTCCGCGGCACGTTGGCCGCCGATCTGCCGGCCGGGCAAAAACTCTATTTTCCGGTGGTGCAGGAATGCGATGGCGCCACCGCGCGTTGGATAGAGATTCCGGCGGCTGGTCAGGATGAGGATGCGCTGGAAGATCCGGCGCCCGGCCTCAACCTGCTGCCGAAGAAATGATGCATTGGCGGCGCGCTGCTTCGAAGCGGCGCGCCACTGTTTTGGTGGATGGCATGAACGTGGCCTGTTTCCAGCGGATAGAACGGACAGCCGGCAGGTGCTTCAGCTTGCTGGCCGCGATCCTGCTGCTTGCCGTCCTTGCCACGCCAAACCAGGCCTTTGCCCATGCGGCGCTGATCAAGGCCGAGCCTGCCGACGGCGCGGTTCTGGAGCGAGCGCCGACGCAATTTTCGCTGACCTTCAGCGAGCCTGTGTCGCCGCTGGTGCTGACCTTGGTGCGGCCCGACGGTACGCCTGTCGCTTTGACCTCGTTTCGGTTGAGCGACCAAACGGTTGAGATCGACAATCCACAAAAGCTCGGGCCGGGCACCCAAGTCTTGAGCTGGCGGGTGATTTCCGCCGATGGCCATCCGGTCGGCGGCTCGGTGCTGTTTTCCGTTGGCGCGCCAAGTGCGGCGCCGGCGGTGGGGGAAGCTGTCGATATAGATTTGCGGTCAGCGATCTGGACCGGCAAGGTTCTTCTCTACATCGGGCTTTTCCTCGGCATTGGCGGCGCCTTCGCGCTGACATGGCTGGCGCAAGGCCAGCGCTCAGGCCAGCGCTTCGTCATTGCCGCCATCCTCTGCGGGCTGGTCGCAGCACCCCTGTCGCTCGGGTTCCAGGGGCTGGACGCGCTGGGCGCGCCACTCGCCCGGCTGGCGCAACCGGTGGTCTGGCGGACGGCGCTTGGCACCAGCTTCGGCTGGACGGTGCTGATTTCGCTGGCGGCGCTCGGGCTTGGCCTGCTGTCGTTGGTCGGATCGCGTGCCGGCGCCAGGCCGTTGGCGCTCGCCGGGCTGGCCGGTGTGGGTGCAGCTCTTGCCGCCAGCGGCCATGCCAGTGCAGCCGAACCGCAATGGCTGACGCGGCCTATGGTGTTCCTGCATGGCGCCGGCATCGCTTTCTGGGCTGGAGCATTGCTGCCGCTCGGCCTGGCGTTGAGCAGCCAATCGGTGGAAGCCGGGGCGTTCCTGCGGCGGTTTTCGCGCGCGATCATGCCCGTGGTGGTAGCGCTTGCCGCCGCCGGTGTGGCGCTCGCCATCATCCAGGTGCAGACACCGGCGGCACTGGTCAACACCGCCTATGGCCGGCTGCTGCTGATCAAGCTGGCGCTGCTGGTGTTTCTGTTCACGCTGGCGGCGGTCAATCGATGGCGGCTCACCGCCTTGGCCGAGGCCGGAGCGACGGAAGTGCGGCGACGGCTTAGCCGCTCGATCTCAGTCGAAATGCTGATCGTGCTCCTGATCTTCGGCGTTGCCGCCGGCTGGCGCTTCACGCCGCCGCCACGGGCGCTGGCAATCGCCGCGGCACAACCGACGTCAACCCATATCCACACTATGAAGGCGATGGCCGACATCGACATCACGCCCGGCCATACCGGGGAGGTCACCGCCTCCATCGTCATCATGGATGGCGATTTCGGCCCGCTCGACGCCAAGGAAGTGACGCTGGTGCTGTCCAAGCCCGATTCGGAGATCGAGCCGATCAAGCGTCCGGCGACCAAGCCAGGCGACGGCACCTGGCGGGTCGATAATCTCGTCATTCCGATTCCAGGCCGCTGGACGGCGCGGCTCGATGTTCTGGTTTCGGATTTCGAAGTGATAAAGATCGAAGCGCCGATCGATATCCGCGCCGAGTGATATTCAGCCCGCCCGCGAAGGGCGCTCAGCCGAGTTCCTGGGCTAACCCGATGAGATGCCCTTCCGGCCCGCGGATGTAGCAGAGCCGATACACGTCCTGGTAACGGACGACTTCACCGGCCAGCTGCGCGCCACGCTTGCGGAGCCTTTCAAGCGTGTCGTCGATGTCGTCCACGGTAAACATGACGCGCAGGTAGCCCAGGGCATTGACCGGGGCGTTGCGGTGATCGGCGACGACCGTCGGCGTGAGGAAGCGGGAGAGCTCGAGCCGGCTATGGCCATCCGGTGTGCGCATCATGGCAATCTCGACGTGCTGATCGCCGAGCCCGGTGACACGTCCGGCCCACTCGCCTTCGATCGTCGCCCGCCCTTCCAGTTCGAGGCCGAGCTCGCGAAAGAAGGTAATCGTCTCGTCGAGGTCATCGACGACGATTCCGACATTGTCCATCCGTTTGACTGCCATAAGTTCAACCTAACGTCATATGTTCGATCGGCAAGGCGTCGCCTGGTCACCAACTGACCCTTCCTGACTCGGTCTGACACAACGCAGACGCAACACAATTCGGCGAGGCGGTTGACGTGGCGCGAAAGGCCCGTCAATCATCTCGCCGAAAAATGGGCATCCCGAAAAACGCGGCCTCAACAAAATCCGAAAGCAGGGAAGAAACGATGGAAAAAGCCGAAATAGGCCTGATCGGCCTTGGCACAATGGGCTCCAACCTCGCGCTCAACATTGCCGAGCACGGGCACCGCATCGCCGTCTTCAACCGCACCAAGGCGCGCACCGATGCCTTCCTCGAAGGCGCCGGTTCGCTCAGGGACATGGTGGTGCCCTGCTACAGCCTGGAGGAACTGGCAGCTGCGATCAAGCCGCCGCGCCCGGTCATCATCATGGTGCTGGCCGGCAAGCCGGTCGACGAACAGATCGAAGCGCTGCGCGGCGTGTTGTCTGACAACGATATCGTCATCGATGCCGGCAACGCCAATTTCCGCGATACGATGCGGCGCTTTTCGGAACTGTCGGGCTCAGGTCTCACCTTCATCGGCATGGGCGTATCCGGCGGCGAGGAAGGCGCGCGCCATGGACCGTCGATCATGGTCGGCGGCACCGAAGACTCCTGGAAGCGCGTCGAACGCGTGCTGACCGCGATCTCGGCCAAGTTCAAGGATGAACCGTGCGCTGCCTGGCTTGGCACAGACGGCGCCGGGCATTTCGTGAAAACCATCCACAACGGCATCGAATATGCCGACATGCAGATGATCGCCGAGATCTACGGTATCCTGCGTGACGGTCTCGGCATGGGGCCGAAGGAGATCGGCAAGGTCTTCGAGGACTGGAACAAGGGCCGGCTCGATTCGTATCTGATCGAGATCACCGCCAGGGTGCTGGCCGCTGACGATGCAAAGACCGGCAAGCCGGTGGTCGACATCATCCTCGACCGTGCCGGCCAGAAGGGCACCGGCAAATGGTCTGTCATCGAGGCGCAGCAGCTCGGCATTCCGGCGACGGCCATCGAGGCGGCGGTGGCGGCCCGCGTGCTGTCCTCGATCAAGGATGAGCGGCAGGCGGCCGAAAAAGCCTATGGCAATATCGGCGTCACCAAGATCTCCGGCGACAAGGCGGCACTTCTGAAAGACCTGGAGCTGGCGCTGCTCGCCGGCAAGATCGCCGCCTATGCACAAGGTTTCGCGGTGATGAGCGCCGCCTCGAAGGAGTTCAACTGGAGCCTGCCGATGCCGACCATCGCCAAGATCTGGCGTGCCGGCTGTATCATCCGCTCGCAGATGCTCGACACCATGGCGGAAGCCTTCGGCTCGGGCGGCGCGTCCACCAACCTTTTGATGGCGCCGGCTTTCACCACCATGATGCAGGAGGCGCATCCGTCGCTTAGGCGCACCGTTGCCAAGGCATCGGAAGCAGGCTCGCCGGTGCCTGCACTGGCGTCGGCACTTGCCTATTTCGACAGCTACCGCCAGGGCCGCGGCACCTCGAACCTGATCCAGGCGCAGCGCGACTTCTTCGGCGCGCATGGCTTCGAGCGCATCGGCGAGCAGGGCGCTTTCCATGGGCCATGGGGAAGTGGAGCGGCCGGATAGGGTCAGGTGAGGCGGACCTCTCAGGTCGTGCCAGTCAGCCCTGATACGCGACGACGTCGCCTGGCTTGACCACTGTCTGCAAAGAGCCAGGTGCCGCGCCGCCTATCCAGCCCAGCACGGCGCGGGCAAGCTCGGTGCCGGCGAGGCGGAAGTCTTCGTTGACGATCAGCAACTCCCGGCGGAACAGATGCAGCAGTTCCGACGATTGCTTGGACACGACATCGACGTCGCGGCCGAGTTTCAGGCCGGCATCCTCGATGCCGGCGACGATTGCCAGCGTCGCTGCGGCGGCGCTGCTGACGAAACCGTCCGGCCTGACGTCGCGGCGCATCAACTGCGCGGTCCGCGTCCTGATTTGATCGATCGACTGGTCGATTGAAACAGCGTTGAACGGCACTTCGCTGGCATCGACCTCGCTCAGTGCGTCGGCAAAGCCATTGACCGTGTGGTCGTAATAGGTGAGCCCGACCGGCGGCGCTACCAGCGCCAGCCGGCGCCGGCCGACGCCGGCCAGATGGCGCACCGCTTCGGCGGCGAAGGCGTAATTGTCGAAGTCGTGATAGGGGTGGACAAGCCCCATATCGGTGCGGCCATGCGTGGCAAAGGGTATGCCACGCTCCAGCATGTAGCGGGCGCGCGGATCGTTGGGCTGCGTGCGTGAGATGATGACGCCATCGGCCGAGCCGGACTCGACCAGATACTTTACCGGGTCCAGCGGATCCTGCGAGCGCGAGTAGGGCGTGACGATCAGGTGATAGGGTGTGTCGGCAATGACCTCCGAGACGCCGTAGATGATGTCCGAGACAAAGCTCATGATCTCGCGCTCGGTATTGAGCACGAGGCTGATAACATTGGTCTTGCCAGTCCGCAGGCGCACGCCGGCGCGGTTCGGCCGGTAGCCGATCTGCCTGGCGACGAGTTGAACCCGCCGCCTGGTCTCGGCGCCGATCTCGGGTGCATCCTTGAGTGCGCGCGAGACGGTGGTGACGCCGAGCCCCGTCATGAAGGCAAGCGTTTTCAGCGTCGGCCGCTCATGCGCCGACGCCTCGTCGTCCTTCTCCGTCTGGTCCCTGTCCATTCGTCCCGCCCCGTCAGGCGCATAGCAGCCGCCGGACCAGCCGACAATCGCTTCGATGACGATGTGGCACGGTTCTTCGCCGTCAGGCCTCAATATACTGAAACGTTACAGATTTCCAACATCGCAGCGCGTGGGTCTCTCAAGCCATGGTTTTGGCAGGGTTTTGGCGGCCAGAAACGTTGCGCGACAATCAGGTTCGAGACGGTTTTCTTGCGCTGCAGCATGATTTTGCAGCGCAGCACCCGGTTTTGCGCGGAGTTTGCCGGTTTGCACGCAACGAATTTGTTCGCGCCTCGAAAAAACATTCGAGCGCGTTTATCTCAGGGGTTGCACGCACCGCATAATTGCCGTATCGAAAATCTGTAACGTTTCAGATTCTGGGAGGAACCGAAATGCGCTATAGACTTTTGACCGCTGCCCTTGCCGCGACGGCCGCGCTTCAGCTTGCCGGCCCGGCGGCCGCCACCGACCTGGAAGTCACCCATTGGTGGACGTCGGGCGGCGAGGCGGCGGCGGTTGCGGAATTCGCCAAGGCCTTCGACGCGACCGGCAATCACTGGGTCGACGGCGCCATTGCCGGATCCGGCGGCACGGCACGGCCGATCATGATCAGCCGCATCACCGGCGGCGATCCGATGGGCGCCACCCAGTTCAATCACGGCCGGCAGGCCGAAGAACTGGTGCAGGCCGGCCTGATGCGCGACCTCACCGATGTCGCCACCAAGGGCAAGTGGACGGAAATCGTGCGGCCGAAGAGCCTGCTCGACAGTTGCACCATAGACGGCAAGATCTACTGCGTGCCGGTCAATATCCACTCCTGGCAGTGGTTGTGGCTGTCGAACGAAGCCTTCGAGAAGGCCGGCGTGCCGCTGCCGAAGGACTGGAATGAATTCGTGGCGGCAGCGCCCGCCCTGGAAAAGGCGGGCATCATCCCGCTCGCTGTCGGCGGACAGGCCTGGCAATCTTCCGGCGCCTTCGATGTGCTGCTGGCGGCGGTCGGCGGCACCGATGCATTCCTCAAGGTCTACAAGGACAAGGACGCCAAGTTCGCCGCCGGGCCCGAGATCGCCAAGGTCTTCAAGGCCGCCGACGATGCCCGCAAGATGGCGAAGAACACCAATGTGCAGGACTGGAACCAGGCGACCAATCTGGTCATCACCGGCAAGGCCGGCGGCCAGATCATGGGTGACTGGGCGCAAGGCGAGTTCCAGGTTGCCGGCAAGGTCGCCGGCAAGGACTATGCCTGCCTGCCGGGCCTCGGTCTGAACGAAGTTATCGCCACTGGCGGCGACGCCTTCTATTTCCCGCTGCTCAAGGATGCCGACAAGTCCAAGGCGCAGGAGGTGTTGGCAGAGACGCTGCTCGACCCCAAGACTCAGGTCGCCTTCAATCTCAAGAAGGGCTCGCTGCCGGTGCGCGGCGACGTCGATCTCAATGCGGCGAACGACTGCATGAAGAAGGGTCTGGCCATCCTCGCCAAGGGCGCCGTCATCCCGTGGACGGACCAACTGCTTTCGCAGGATACCCAGAAGCAGAAGGAAGATCTCTTCGCCGAATTCTTCGCCAAGCCGGACCTGACCATCGAAGACGCGCAGAAGCGCTTCGCCGACCTCATCGCTTCGGCAGACTGACGTTGGAGGCAATACACCTCGCTCCCGGCCTTGCGAAAGCAGGGCCGGGATCGCACCGCCCTTACCCAGCCGGCTGACGAGATGAGCAAGAGCGAACGCCCCAACCCGCTGTTCCGCAACATCAATGCGAAGGTCGCCTCGATCCCGATGATCCTCACCGCGTCGGTGGTTTTCGTCGGCGGCACCGTCTGGACGGTGTTCTATTCCTTCACCAATTCGAAGCTGCTGCCGCGGCTGAATTTCGCCGGGCTCGATCAGTATTACCGGCTGTGGGCGACGCCGCGCTGGCTGATCTCGATCGAGAACCTTTTGATCTACGGCGCGATCTCGCTGGTGTTCTCACTGGTCATCGGCTTCCTGCTTGCAGCGCTTCTCGACCAGAAGATCCGTTTCGAGGACACGTTCCGCACCATCTTCCTCTATCCGTTCGCGCTTTCCTTCATCGTCACCGGCCTGGTCTGGCAGTGGCTGCTCAATCCGGATTTCGGCATCCAGCATGTGGTGCGGGACCTCGGCTGGACGAGCTTCAACTTCGACCCGCTCTACAATTCCAGCATCGTCATCTACGGCATTTCGATTGCGGCGCTGTGGCAAGGCACCGGGCTCATCATGTGCTTGATGCTGGCCGGCCTGCGCGGCATCGACGAGGACATCTGGAAGGCGGCGCGGGTAGACGGGATCCCGATGTGGAAGACCTATCTGTTCATCGTCATCCCGATGATGCGGCCGGTTTTCATCACCACGCTGGTCATCATCGCGTCGGGCATCGTCAAGGTCTACGACCTCGTTGTCGCCCAGACCAGCGGCGGCCCCGGAATCGCCTCCGAAGTGCCGGCCAAATATGTCTATGACTACATGTTCTTCGCACAGAATCTTGGCCAGGGCTTTGCCGCCTCGACCATGATGCTGCTCTCGGTGGTGATCGTCGTCGTGCCGTGGGCCTACCTTGAATTCGGAGGCAGGAAGCGTGGCTGACCCGGCCGTCCCTTTGCCCGCCAGCGCGGGTGCCGCCGAGCGCGAAGTCTCGGGGCCGCGCGGGCCGAAGCCGCGGCATGTCTTCTCGCGCCGCAACATCTTCCTCTATGGCACGCTGATCGTGGTGGCGGTCTACTATCTGCTGCCGCTCTACGTGATGGTCGTCACCTCGCTCAAGGGCATGCCCGAGATACGGATGGGCAATATCTTCTCGCCGCCGCTCGAAATCACCTTCGAACCGTGGGTGAAGGCGTGGGCGACCGCCTGCACCGGCCTCAATTGCGACGGGCTTTCGCGCGGCTTCTGGAATTCGGTGCGCATCACCGTGCCGTCAGTGCTGCTGTCGATCGCGATCGCCTCGGTGAACGGCTATGCGCTGGCCAACTGGCGCTTCAAGGGCGCCGACACATTCTTCGTCATCCTGATCGTCGGCGCCTTCATCCCTTATCAGGTGATGATCTATCCGATCGTCATCATCCTGCGCGAGATCGGCCTCTACGGCAGCCTCAGCGGCCTGGTGATCGTCCATTCCATCTTCGGCATGCCGATCCTCACGCTTTTGTTCCGCAACTATTTTGCCTCGATGCCGGAAGAGCTGTTCAGGGCGGCACGGGTCGACGGCGCCGGCTTCTGGGGCATCTTCCTCCGGATCATGGCGCCGATGTCGCTGCCGATCTTCGTCGTCGCCATCATCCTGCAGGTGACCGGCATCTGGAACGACTTCCTGTTCGGCGTCGTCTACACCCGCCCCGACACCTATCCGATGACGGTGCAGCTCAACAACATCGTCAATTCGGTGCAAGGCGTGAAGGAGTACAACGTCAACATGGCCGCCACCATCCTGACCGGGCTCGTGCCACTCATCGTCTACTTCATTTCCGGCAAGCTTTTCGTGCGCGGCATCGCCGCCGGTGCGGTGAAAGGGTGATGGCGATGACGGCAGCCAACGGCACCAGCGTTTCGATCCAGGACCTGTCCCTGAACTTCGGCTCTGTATCGGTGCTGCAGACCCTCAATCTCGAGGTCGCAGAGGGCGAGTTCATCGTGCTGCTCGGTCCCTCGGGCTGCGGCAAGTCGACCTTGCTCAACTGCATCGCCGGGCTGCTCGATATTTCCGAAGGCCGCATCTTCATCAAGGGCAAGAACGTCACCTGGGAAGAGCCCAAGGATCGCGGCATCGGCATGGTGTTCCAGTCCTATGCGCTTTATCCGCAAATGACGGTGGAGAAGAACCTGTCGTTCGGCCTGCGCGTTGCCGGCGTGCCCAGGGACGAGATCGCCAAGCGCATCGCCCGCGCCGCCGAGATCCTGCAGATCGAGCCGCTTTTGCAGCGCAAGCCCGCGGCCTTGTCCGGCGGCCAACGCCAGCGGGTGGCGATCGGGCGGGCGCTGGTGCGCGACGTCGACGTCTTCCTGTTCGACGAGCCACTATCCAATCTCGACGCCAAGCTGCGCTCGGAACTGCGCGTCGAAATCAAGCTCCTGCATCGCAAGCTGCAGAACACCATGATCTACGTCACCCACGACCAGATCGAGGCGATGACACTGGCCGATCGTATCGCGGTCATGCGCGGCGGCGTCATCCAGCAGCTCGACGCGCCGCAGACGATCTACAACCGGCCGGTCAACCGGTTTGTCGCCGGCTTCCTCGGCTCGCCGGCGATGAATTTCCTCGAAGGGGAGCTGGAGGCCAGTGCTGCTCCAGTGTTCAGGACCGACGGTGTTTCGGTGCCGCTCGATCGCTATACCTTTGACGGCACGGAGCGCCCGGCCGGCGCTTGCGTGCTGGGCATCCGGCCTGAACATATCGCTTTCGGTGACGCTGCAAAGTCGATGCCGTTTTCCGCCGGCGGTTCGGTCGAGATCGTCGAGCCGATGGGTTCCGACACGCTGGTGTGGACGAAGCTTGCCGGCCGCAACCTCTCCTTCCGCGTCGAGGCGGAACGGACGCTGCGCAGCGGCGATCCGATCCAGTTCGGTTTCGATCCGGCGCGCGCCTCGCTGTTCGACGCCGCGACCGGCAATCGCCTGTGACCCTCTAGAATCATCCGCAAACCATCCTCCCAAGAACGATCCCCCTAAAACGATCTCGCGAAAACGATCCCCCGAAAACATCCCCAAGCCTTCCACCCAAGAAACGGACAGAGACGATGAACTGGTCATTCCAACTCTACAGCGCCCGCAATTTCCAGCCGTGGGAAGGCATCCTGAAAATGCTCGGCAAGCTCGGCTACAAGGAAGTCGAAGGTTTCGGCGGCGTCTATGACGACCCCACGGCGTTCCGCGCCGAACTCGACAAGAACGGGCTTTCGATGCCGACCGGACATTTCTCGATCGATGCGCTGGAGAATGATTTCGACGGCGTACGCAAAACAGCCGACGCACTCGGCATCACGCTCGTCATCTGTCCCTATCTGCTGGCCGAGCAGCGGCCGGCCGACGCTGCCGGCTGGCGCGGCTTCGGCGAGCGTCTGGCCAAGGTCGGCGAGACCGCAAAAAAAGCCGGCTACGGCTTTGCCTGGCACAACCATGATTTCGAGTTCAAGACACTCGCCGACGGCTCGGTGCCGCAGGATCACATCCTGTCGACTGCGCCCGACATCGGCTGGGAGATGGACGTCGCCTGGGTAGTCCGCGGCGGCGTTGATCCGCTTCCGTGGATCGAAAAGCACGGCAAGCGCATCAGGGCCGTCCATGTCAAGGACATGGCCAAGTCAGGCGAAGGCCTTGACGAGGACGGCTGGGCGGATGTCGGCCACGGCACCATCGACTGGGCCGGCCTGATCAAGACACTTCGGGCGAAGAGCGCGGCCAAATATTACGTCATGGAACAGGACAACCCCAACGATATCGAGCGCTTCGCCAGCCGCTCGCTCGCATCCGTCAAGGCTTACTAGGAACAATCATCATGGCAAAGAAACTGGGTATCGGCGTCATCGGCTGCGGCAACATCTCGAAAGCGTATTTCTCGCTGGCGCCGCTGTTTCGCGGCATTGAGATGCGCGCCTGCGCCGACATCAACATGGACGCGGCCAAGGCACGGGCGAAGGAGTTCAAGCTGCGCGCCGAGACCGTCGAAGAACTGCTCAAGGATGACGAGATCGACATCATCGTCAACCTCACCATCCCGGCGGTGCACTACGGGGTGTCGAAGCAGATCCTCGATGCCGGCAAGCACGTCTATTCGGAAAAGCCGTTCGTGCTGTCGGTCAAGGAAGGGCTCGACCTCAAGAGCCGGGCCGAGAAGAAAGGGCTGCGCATCGGTTCGGCTCCGGACACTTTCCTCGGCGGCGCGCACCAGCTGGTGCGCAACCTCATCGACACCGGCGCGCTCGGCAAGATCACCAGCGGCACCTGTCATGTGATGGGCCACGGCATGGAGCACTGGCACCCCAATCCCGATTTCTTCTTCCAGCCGGGCGCCGGGCCGGTGCTCGACATCGGGCCTTACTACATCACCAACCTGATCCAGCTGATCGGGCCGGTGAAGCAGGTGGCGGCCTTCGCGACGACGCCTGCCAAGGAACGCACGATCTCGTCGAAACCGCGCGCGGGCGAAAAAATCCCGGTCAACACGCCGACGACGATCCACGGCCTGCTGGAGTTCGAGAACGGCGCCGTGGTCACGCTCAACACCAGCTGGGACGTCTGGGCGCATGGTCATGCGCCGATGGAACTCTATGGCGAGACGGGCACGGTGTTCGTGCCGGATCCGAATTTCTTCGGTGGCGACGTGCGCATAACCAAGGCGGCAAAACCGGTGAAGAAACTGCCGAAATGGCAGCATCCGTTCGGCGTGCCCAACGAAATGCACGGCCAGGGCATGATGGCCAACTACCGCACCGCAGGCCTTGCCGACATGGCGCTGGCGATCGCCGAGGGCCGGCCGCATCGTTGCTCGATGGAGCTCGCGCTGCATGCCGTCGACGTCATGACCGGCCTGTTGCGGTCGGGCGAGACCGGCAAGTTCGTCGCCATGCAGACCAGCTGCGAGCGGCCGGCTGCACTCGGCGTCAAGGACGCAAAAGGACTGTTGGCGAAGCAGAAATGAGGTAGAAGGGTGTCGGCGCGCTCGCGCCGACACCCATACAATCCAGGATCTGTACCCCATGCGCTGGCAGCCGGCTGAACACCGCTATGAGAAAATGCTCTACAACAGATGTGGGCGATCCGGCCTGAAACTGCCGGCGATCTCGCTCGGTCTGTGGCACAATTTCGGCAACGACACGCCGCACAAGACCAAGCAGGCGATCGCGCGCAAGGCCTTCGATCTCGGCATCACCCATTTCGATCTCGCCAACAATTACGGTCCGCCGCCGGGCTCGGCCGAGATCGCCTTCGGCGAGATATTGCGCACCGACTTCGCCGGCTATCGGGACGAGCTGATCATCTCGACCAAGGCGGGCTATGAGATGTGGGCAGGGCCTTATGGCGAATGGGGCAGCCGCAAATATGTGCTGGCGAGCCTCGACCAGAGCCTGAAGCGGATGGGGCTCGACTATGTCGACATCTTCTATTCGCACCGCTTCGATCCGGATACGCCGCTTGAGGAAACGATGGGCGCTCTCGACCATGCGGTGCGTTCCGGCAAGGCGCTCTATGCCGGCATTTCGTCCTACAATTCGCAGCGCACGCGCGAGGCGGCCGACATATTGAAGCAGCTCGGCACGCCTTGCATCATCCATCAGCCGAGCTATTCGATGCTCAACCGCTGGGTCGAAGAGGACGGACTGCTCGATACGCTGGAAGGGCTCGGTGTCGGATCGATCGTGTTCTCGCCGCTGGCGCAAGGCATGCTGACCGACAAATATCTCGGCGGCATCCCCAAGGGCAGCCGCGCCAGCCAAGGCAAGTCGCTGCGGCCCGCCTTCATCAACGAAAAGACCATCGCCAACATCCAGGCGCTGAACGCGATCGCCGGCAAGCGTGGCCAGACGCTGGCGCAGATGGCGCTAGCCTGGGTGCTGCGCAAGGGCCGGGTCACCTCGGCGCTGATCGGCGCCAGCCGGCCCGAACAGGTCGAGGACTGCGTCGGCGCGCTCAAGGTGCTCGAGTTCAGCGATGCCGAGCTCGCCGAAATCGACACTTACGCACGCGAGTCCGACATCAATCTGTGGGCGGCGTCGGCCGAGCGCAAAGGCCCGCCGCGGAAGTAAGCGGAACAGCCGGCACCGGACATGAATCAAACGGCGGGAAAGATCCCGCCGTTTTGCGTTTATCAAGCTTCGGGCCCGTTCAGGGCTTCTTGGCCGTGCCGAGACCGGCCTTGGGCGCCGCCGCGGCTGCCGGAGCCGGGGTCTTCATCTTGGCTTCGATCCAACCCGTATAGTTGGCCAATCGCGTGTAGATGCCATAGGCATTCTTGTGGCCGCAAGCGGCGGTGCCGTCGGACGGACCTTCGCCCCAGGAGACGACGCCGACCTGGACCGGACCGTTGGCGCCGGTCATGAACAGCGGACCGCCGCTGTCGCCGTTGCAGGCGTCGCGTTCGCCGCTGTCGGTGCCGGCGCAGATCATGTTCTTGGTCAGCGGATCCGACATATCGGCGGCGATCGCATTGGCGGCGGCATCGATGCCCTTTTCCGAATAACGCATCCGATGCGAGAGATCGCCAAGTGCCGCCTTTAGGTCATGCGCATAGATCGACTTGATGCCGCTGTTGCAGGCAGCGCTCGGCTCGAGATCGAGATCGGCCACCATCAGCGCGGTCGGGAAGGTGCCGTCCTGCATCTTGCCCCAGCCGATGACGGTGGTCTTGCCGCTGTCTGGCGTCGGCTCATTGGTGATCTTGATGACCGGCGCATCGGCGGGCTCCGCCAGCCGGAGCAGGCCGAGATCATTGTCCAGCGTCTGTTCGCTGTAGCCCTCGTTGACGATAACCTCGATCACCTTGTAGCGCTTGCCTTCGGTAAGATCGGTGGCGCCGGTCAGCACGGTCACCGTGTCGGGCGAAATCGGCCGGCCCTTGTCGTTGAGGCAGTGCGCCGCCGTCAGCACCCATTGCGGAGCAATCAGGCTGCCGCCGCAGAATTGCGCGTTCGGCTGCGAGGCCGGGCTGGGGTCCAGCCGGGCGCTGGTCAGCAGCGCCACCTGGAACGGATAGGCCCCTTTGTCGGCTTCCTTGCCGCCATAGACGCGGTCGGCCCCGTCGGGATTCTCGGCCTTGGCCTTGTCCCGGGATTCGGCGACGCGCTGCATCGGCGAGACCGCCGCTTCCGGCCTGGCGGCGTCGTCGGCTGCATAGAGCGCGTTGACGGCGGGGAAAGCGGCCGCGATGCCCAGCAGCGATGCAGCGGCAAGCGGCCTGAACCGATGGATAATGTTCACCTTGAAACCCTCCTGAGATGAAAAATGCCGAGCCATGCCGCCATGACGCATAACCAACAGAAGCGGTACCGGTACCTCGATCGCCTTCTGCCAGAACGAACGACATCCGCGCGGTCATAAAACCGAAATACGACTTTTGCTAATCGTGCCCCATCGGGCAGAGCCCACCCAAACCCTATAGCCCCCCACGGGCTACGTGGAAGCGATTTGTCATTGCCAATGTTGGATTATTTTAGGCAGTATATCGACGCGGGTGCGTTTGGCGGAGGGCTTTAACGAGGCCGCCCGGACCGATGATCCGATACGGGCGGGTAACCAAACTAATTTTTTAACTCCACCACGATCTCGACAATATTTCTGTATTTTGCTCCACTCCTTGCTGACTTTTGGGAGAGTCTCACCATGACGAAACTGACAAGCACTATCATTGCGTCCGCACTGCTATCCACCGCACTGTGGACGATGCCTGCCTTCGCCGCCGATCCCGGCTCAGCGAATGCCGGCAATGGCGAAAGCATGCGCGATCTCGGAACGGGCGACTACCAGCCCGGCCGTGCAAAGCCGATCGCGCCGCCGAAACTGACCGAAGATGAAGCCAGCCGGGCAGCGCCGCTGACCGACGAGGGCACGGCGGTCAAATCCTATGGCATCGTCGGACGTTCCGCCGATGGCAAGGACATCAAGATCGATGCAGGCGAGACGCTGAAGGACCTTGTCATCAAGGAATTGAACGCGCCCGCCAACACACCGAACGCCGACAAGACCGGATTGACGGGCGGCGACGAAGCCGGCCGCCAGGTGTTCGGGGCCGACGATCGCGAGCAGATCAAGAACACCAAGACCTACCCGTTCACCGCGATCGGGTATATCGAAGGCAAAGCCAAGAGCGGTTATGGCAGCTGCTCGGGAACCCTGATCGGTCCGCGCACGGTGCTCACCGCCGCGCATTGCCTCTACAGCAATGAAGACAAGGCTTGGCTCGACGACGTCATCTTCGTGCCGTCGCTCAACGGCAACACCGCCGACGATGCACCGTTTGGCGCTTTCAGCTACGAGAGCGTCTATATCCTGCAGGGCTTCATCGACAATTATCAGGGTTACTACGGCTCGGTCATTCCGTGGGACCTCGGCATCATCACGCTGAAGCAGGATGTCGGCACCAATCTCGGCTGGCTGGGTTATGCCAACTATGAGAACCTCGGCGATTTCACCGCAAACATCGTTGGCTATCCCGGCGACAAGCCGATGGGAACGATGTGGAAGGCGACCTGCGAAGTGAAAGCCGAAAACGTCGGCGCGGAGTATTTCCAGTACGACTGCGACACCTATCCGGGGTCGAGCGGCAGCTCGGTCTACGCCTACGACAATGGCGCCAAGCAGCGCGTCGTCACCGGCGTGAACGTGGCCGAAAGCCCCAACGCCAACACTGCGGTGCGCCTGAACGCTGCCAACGTGGCGTGGATCAACAGCCTGTACAAATAAGGCCCGATCTTTCGCCGGCAAACAGCGGCGATAACCAGCACTACCAAACCGGCGGCGGGACGTTCCTGCCGCCGGTTTTTTTGTATCGAAACACCTCTCTTGCACTGTGTTACAGCGGTGCTTACGCTAGGCAATCCAAGGGGTTGGGTAAGATGGCGCGGGCAAGAATGAGCTTTGGAGTCAAAGCGATGGCGGCTGCATCCATGCTGGCCGCACTGACATGCTTTTCCGCTATGGCCGATCAAGGCGGTGCCACACCCGATGGCGCCTGGGCCGAGCGGGTGCAAATCCTCTATAAAAGCGAAACACGTTCGGTGCTGCGCAAGAATGTACGGGTCTGGGATTCCCACCCGGAATTGAGTCTTGATTTCACCTGGGAGCCGGCAGCCGGCGTGTCGCCGGACCGCACCGTCGCAGCCGACGGCACCGTCAACGGCAAGGGCAGGCTGGTCTGGCGCGTACGCGGCTCGGCGAGCTACGACCCCAAGACGATCTATTCCAGCTATTTCGGCGAGATCAGGAATGGCCGCCCCGAAGGACAAGGCCGGCTGGAGCTGCGTTCAGGCGAGATTCTCGACGGCCGTTGGGTCGCCGGCCAGCTCGACGGCCATGCGATCCATGTCGATGCCGACGGCAATCGCTATGAAGGGCAATTCAGGGCCGGTGTGCCGAATGGCGAGGGCAGGCTGGAGACGAAGACAGGCAAGATATTCGTCGGCTCTTTTGCCGATGGGCTGAAGGACGGCAAGGGCCGCACCCGGTTGCCCGGCGGCACCGTGTACTGGTCGCAATGGGCGAAGGGCAAGGAGATCGGCGGTGCGCGCCCCGATGTGCTGGCCGATGCCAGAGTGGGCGGGTTGCTCAAGGCGCAGACCGGCGGCGGTTCCGCCGACAAGGTCGAGATCGGCATTGCCGTCGACCAGCGCATGACGCAGCAGGCCGACATGCAGTACCAGCATCTCGTGCGCGACGAAGACATCGCGATCTATCCGGTGTCGGACCAGTACAATGATGCCTGGAACGGCACCGGAGAGATTCGTACCGGCAATGTCTATGAAGGCATGGACTGGGAGACGGCGCCGGCCTTCGCCGAAGTCGACCTCAAGACCACCGACCAGTCGAGGGTCAAGATCGACAGCCTGGAAATGAAGGTGGCCGCGAGCGAGGCCTACCGCAAGCCGATGCTGTCGATCAGCGAGCATTATGGCTGCGTCGGCTTCCGCCCCGACTTCTCGATCGTCAACAATGGCTGGGGCGACGTGAAAGACATGAAGATGTCGATCCAGTTCACCAGGACCGACGAGGAGGACAACGCGACCGGCGAGCCGAGCCGCACGTTCACGAAGGACATCGGCACTTTCGGCGACGGCGTCGACGTCTCGATCAAGAACGTGCTGATTGAAGCCGGCGTCGACACAACCACGCTCGAGACCGAGCGCTTCACCTGCCCGTCAAGGGACAGCCTGGATGTCTGCCGCGCCCAGGTGGCCAACAAGGTCAAGTTCGGCGACGTTGCCGATTACATCAGCGGCAGCGTCGAGAAAATGAGCGTGACCGGGATTGGCAAGCTCGATTATTCCTGGGCGGACGATCAGGGCGCTGTCTACCAGCAGAGCGAGCCGTTTCGCGTCATCGTCTCGCTGGTCAGCATCGAGGTCCCAGAATTGCTCGCCGAATGCGGCGATGGCGGCGGCGCGTCGCCCGAAGCGCAACGCTACCAGAACATCGAATTTCCGATCGGCAAGACCGATTACAGCATCCCCATGCCGGTGCGCGGCAACAAGAATCTCAGCGCCTACACGGCACGGCTGAAAATGTGGTCGTCAATGTCGTCGATCCATCGCTTCAGCATCGCCGCCCATTTCGCCGATGGCAGCACACGGGAGAGCAAGCCGGCCACGTTCTTCTATTTCAGGCCGAAGCAGTCGCTGTTTGAAACCAGCACCAAGCCGGCGGTCTGCTATCTGCCGGAAGATCTGCAAGGCTGTTGAGGTCCTGTCACGTCCTTTCGGGAATCGCGTTATTTCGAGCCCATCTCGAAATAATTGGGCAGCGGGATCAGCCTGGCAAAGATCGTGCCCTGGCTGAACACCCTGAGTTCCAGCATCGACCCAGACGATCGTTCGGCCTTCTGGTCGAACAGGAAATTGCCGAGCGAATAGATCTCCGCAACATCGCCGCCGCCGAGCGGCAGGATCGCCTCGCTCGATACATGTGGATGACCGCCGACGATTGCCGTGACACCGCGCAGCCGCATCTGGTCGGCAAGCATCTCCTCGCGCGGCGACGGCTCCGTCTTGTACTCGCGGCCCCAATGGACGAAGGCAATCACCGGCCGCTCGGCATTGCCGTGCAGCAGCCGGTCGAGCAAAGCAGGCGTCAGAAGGTCGGTGTTCCTGGAGCCGTTGGTATCGATGTCGGTCAGCCCGACCAGGTCGAGATCGGCAAGCGCCAGCGTCTCGCCCTGCCCGAAATGGGCGATGCCGGCCGCATCGAGTGCGGCCAGCGTCTCGGCATAGCCTGACGGGCCGAGGTCGTAGGCGTGATTGTTGGCGAGGCTGACAGCGGCGACATGCAATTTCTTGAGCATGTCGATGGCGAGGTCTGCGGGCATGGCCAGCGTCATGTCGTCGATCGCTTCAGGGACGTTGGGCAGGATCACGCCTTCGAGATTGACGATCAGCGGCCGCGAGCGGGTCAGGGCCAGCACGCTTTCGACGATCTTCTCGGCAACACCGTCGCGGACCAGGATCTTCTTCATGGCGCGGCCGAAATTCACGTCGCCCGCGAAATAGTAGAGCTTGTCGTCGGGACGGGCAGGATTGTTGAAGCCGGGGCCGAAGGCGCCGAACAGCGCCACGACATAGCTGGTGGTGCGCTCGACATAGTCGCTTGAATGCGCCTGCGAGTTCTCGTTGGCGACGACCAGCGGCGCAGCACCGAACAGTTCGCGCTGCAGCCTGGTCTGGATATAGAGCGCACCGACCGAATCGGCGTGATCCGGCTGGCGCAGCGCCGCGATGCCGTCGAGCGAACCGGCGGCGAGCATGTTCAGCGTCTGCTGGTCGAAACGCCTGGCTTCGTGCTGCGGCAGATAGTGGGAGAAATCGGTGGATTCGACGATCAGCGTGTCCTTGTCGACGATCGCTTTCAGCGCCTGCGCCAGCCGGTCCCAGTCGGCTCGCTTGGCTTTGACCGACATCGCCACCGGCACGATTTCAGCTTCGGGGAAATAGTGATGCAGGAAAGGCAGCATCGCCTGCACGCCATGCTCCCTGGCGAATAGGCAGGAGTCTTCGACCATGTCGCTGTTCGCTTCCAGAAGGTGCACGGCTTCCGTGTCGGCCTGGACTGGACCGAGCACTGTTTCAAAACCGCGCGGCGTCGTGGCGAAGAGTTTCTGCGTCTCGTGGAAATGGTCCGGCGACAGGATGACGATGCGCTTGTTGCGGAAGCCGGACGCGGCATGGAAACCGAGCGCGACCAGATCGGCGACAAGCAGGTGGTGGGGGACGGTGATGCCGGTGAGGCGTTGGTTGGAGGGGGTGAGCTTGGCGACGGCGGAGATGGCGTCGGTGAAGAGCGTGGGGTCGGCGTAGAAGGACGGGAAGTTGGCATCGCCCGGTGGACAGGTGATGGGGGCTGCGGACGCTTGGAGGGGTGACAAAATAAAGAAGGCGCCTGCAAAATGCCGCACGATGGTTTGCGCCCAGGCACCCCCCTCTGTCCTGCCGGACATCTCCCCCTCAAGGGGGGAGATTAGCTGTTTTGCGGTTTTCGCTAATCTCCAACGGTGAAGAAAAAGGCGTCGCCAAAGAAGCTGCCAATCTCCCCCCTTGAGGGGGAGATGCCCGGCAGGCCAGAGGGGGGTGCCTGGGTGCCGACCTCTCACGGCTCAGCCAGCACAATGTTCTCCACGCCGCCGACATAGTAGAACGGCTTCTGCTTGGACGCGGTCAGCCGCAGCACTTCGCGCGAAATATAGTCGGCGAGGCCGAACAGCGTCACGCCGCCGTCGGAGGTCTTGGCCCGGCCGCGCAGGCCTTCGAGGATCGAATAGGTGAAAACGCCATGGCCGAGCTCGGGCATTTCGGCGGCGGTGTTGTTGGCAGCGGTGGCCGAGAAGACGACGATGCGTGCGTCCTGCGCGTCTTTTTCCAGGCGCGGGTTGAAGGCGTTGGCGGCGTGGCAGGTGTCGAGCAGCATGAAGCGCATGCCCTTGGCCCGCTCAACCGATTTCTGGATGTCGCCCCAGTCGACCAGCGAGGAGCGCTTCCAGCGGTCGGCATCCTGTTTGCGGCCGTCCGTGGGGATGAAATAATAGTCTTCGTCGATGTTGATGCCGTGACCGGCGACGAAAATGATGGTGGTGTCGTTCTCGCCGGGTCTGTCGAGGAAGTCGGCGAGCTGGTCGTCGATGGTGTCGGAATCCGGTTCCAGGATGGTGTCGGCGCTGGCGACCTTGAACACGTCCTTGCCGGAATCGGGCGCCTCATCCAGCGCTTCGCGGTTGACCAGAACCAGCGTCTCCATCGCCGAAAACAAGGGCGCGGATTTCTGCGAGATCACCTTGAGGAATTCGGTGGCGTCATCGACGGGATAGCGCAGATCGCAGGCGTGGCCGGCGCATGCATCGGTGAGGAAAGGATATTTGTCGACGCCGATCACGGCGACGTAGAGCTTGCCCTTGTTGGCGGGCTTTTCGGTTTTCCTGCCAAGTGCTGTGACACTGCGCTCGGTCAGATAGCCGAACTCGTTGGTGCCGGTGATGCGAATGGTGTTCTCGCCATTCTCGACCGGCACTTCGACGATGGTGCTCTTGCCGCCATCGGCCGAGCGCGCCGTGACATTGCCGACATTGCGGCTGTTCGACAGGATCGAAAACCCGGCGACGTCGGCGCCTGCTTCCTGCACGCCTGATATTTCGACGGCGACATAGCCTTCGCGGACACTGCTCTGGTCGGCGGCAAGCTTGATGCCGAATTCCGGCGGTTTGCGCTCGAGCAGCTTTTCCAGCTGGCGGTCAACGCCGGGACGCATTTCCTGGACCGCCTGTTCGGCGCTGCGCAGGATGATGGCCCGGCGCACCATTTCCGGGCTCCAGAGATATTTCTTCAGCTGGCCGGCGCTGATGAAACGCCCTTCGTGGTCGCGGCCCTGATTGACGTGCCAGCCGATCAACTTGTCGCCATCGGCGGAGGAATAATAGTAGCCCTGCGGCATCCAGGCGATCCATTCGGAGTCGGCGAAGAACATCGACACGATCAGTTTGTGGCTCTTCAAATTCCACAGCCGCACGGTCTGGTCGGCGCTGCCGGTGACCAACAGCCTTTCCTTCTCGACGGCAACCATGGCGTTGATCTCGCCGGTGTGGCCGGTGAATTCACTCGATACCTCGGCGGTCGCGGTTTTGTATTCCAACAGCGTGCCGTCGCTGCCGCCGGTGATCAGGCCAAGCCCATTGCCGATCAGCGTGTAAGCCGAATGGACGAAGCCATTGGTGGCGGAATTCTCGATGCTGTGCATCACCTTTCCGCCGCTCGCGATTTCGAGCACGGCATTCTCCAGGCCGTCCTTGCCGCCGGGGACGGCGCGAAGCAACCACCCACCGTCGGTCAGTGCCGCGCGGGCATAGGCGCCCTGTTCCGCCAGCGCCTCCGGGTCCTCGAAGAACCGCTCGGCCGTCGGTAGCGCCAGTACCTTGTCCAGCGTGCCCTGCAGCTCGGGACAGGACACGCGTTCAGGGCAGGGGTTGGTGTTGCCCCAAGCGATGGAGCTGCTCGCCGCATCGATCCCGATCGCCGTCACCGGTTCGCCGACCCCTTGCAGCAGCGCCTTGCGCTCGCCGGTCATGGGGTTCCAGACCTGGATGGCGTTGCGGGTGCCGCCGGCTGTCGCCACCAGCGAGCCGTCGGCATTGCCGGCGCCAGCAAAGACCGTGCCGTCATGGCCGTTATAATCGAGCAGTTGCTCGCGGCTGTCGGTATTCCAGACCGCCGAGCGATGCTTGTCGGCGCAGCGATAGCTGCATGACGCCACAAGCCGCGAACCCGTGGCGAAGCTCAGAGCGCCGATCTGGAAATCCTGCTTCGGCATGGCGCGGACGAATTTGCCGGTGCTGGCCTGCCAGAGCTGGACGTCGCCGTCCTTGCTGCCGGTGGCGAACAGCCTGCCATCCAATGACACGGCGAGTGCGGCGACGCCGACATCGCGCAGCGGTTCGGCCTCGGCGGGCAAAGCGATTTCCTCTGACTTGGCGATGTCCCAGAGCCTTATGCCGTTGTCGGTGGTCGTCGCCACCAGCCGGGTTCCCGCAGCGGCGAAGGCGAGCTTTTCCACACGCCAGGAATCGGCATCGAGTTTTTCCGCCAGCGTCCAGCCCGACGCGGATTTGTCGTCCGCCCGCCAGAGGTAGACGAGACCATCGCCACCGCCGGCGGCGAGCGTGTTTCCGTCGGGTGAAAAGGCGACATCATAGATGGCATAGTCGGCGGCCTTGAGCACGGTTTTGATCTTGCCGGTGGCGAAATCGAACAGCCTGATATCGCCATAAGGGGGCTTGTCGCCGATGCCGGCGCCGAAATAACCGCCGGCGGCGATCGTCTTGCCATCCGGCGACACGGCAATCGCAAAGACCTTGCCGTCATTGCCATTGCCAAGATAGCCGCGAATGGTGCGGAGCGTCACCCCGCTCTGCCAGTCCCAGATGCGGATGGTCTTGTCATCGGACGCCGAGACCAGTCCCTCGCCGTCCGGCGTGAAGGCAAGATCGGTGACCCTGGCGCTGTGGCCGCCGGTGTTGAGATCGAGATGGAAATCGAGGTCCTCGGCACCGGCGGTTGACGTTAACGCCAGAAGACCGACCAGGATTAGCCACCGGATAGCACGCAAGGGATGGGAGCTGCCCGGCACCTTGTTGCGCCGCTATTTGGAGTCGGCGGGCGGCGGCGACCCGTGACGCACATAATTCTCGATCGCCTGGGCATAATTGGCGGAACCGGCCTTGCGTTCTTTTTCGATGTAGCCGGCAAAATAGCTCCAGAACGACACCGCATAGTCGCGGAAATAGGCATCGGCGACATCGCGCGAACAGAGCTTGCCCTCAACGCAGATGGAGAGACGATTGAGGAAATAGACGATGCGATCAAAATTGTCGTTGAAATCGGCGATCGGCATGGTGCCGCCGCCGGCAGTCATCGCCTCAATGCCAATGCGTTGCCGGAAGACCCGTTCCTCGGTCGGCGACGGCGTGGCGCTGAGCAAATTGTCGTATTTGGCGTTGAGCGACGAGAGGCGCTCCTTGAGCGCGCGCTGCGCCTGCTGAAAATCCTTGCTTTCCCAAAGCTCGACCAGCGACATCGTCTGCTCGACGCGCTTCTGTTCCTGGTTTGCGAGAAACTGGAAGACCGAGAAGGCCAGGGTGAAGATGATCGCCAGGCGCACGGCGAGACCCGACCAGGCGTAGATCAGCATGCGCCAGTCGCGGTCGGTGAAGGGGTTGGCTTCCTTCTTGATCTCGTGACTGCTCGGCCACGGAAAGCCTTCGGTGGTTTCGGGCAAGGTCGCCGGCTTCTTGGCCGGCGGAGGCGCCGATGTGGCCGGCGATTTCTGCGTTGCAGTGCCCCCCGGCTTTTTCATCCGCAGCTGTCCAGTTGGATGGTGGCGGTGGGATCGAGCACGACGCCGGGTGTCTCCAGCTTCTTTTTCAGGCAATCGAGCTGCGTGCGCGAAATCATGAACTGCACGTCCGGCTCGGCAGCCGCCTTGCTGGGTGACGGCAAGGGCTCGACCACGCCGCGCGAGGCGCAGCTGGAGAGATCGACGACAACGGCCCTGTTGCCGGTCTTGGCGATCTGGTCGTACTGGTCGAGAAAGCAGGTGGCGAGCTCGGAATTGGTGACGATCTGCTTGGCGCACAAGCCGCAATTCTCGTCCGCCGAGGCGCTGGCAACCAGCAACAGGCTGCCGGCAAGGCCGACCGTCGCTGCATGCCAGGAGAGCACGGGGATAGTCACTGATGTCCTCATCTGTTGCATTCAGCCGCGGCGCATAGAAGTGTCGCGAGCCGGGAATGTTCCTATATCACGCCGACAAGAGCCGGCGAAGCGATGTCAGGTCAGGCGCGGGGCACCGTCTCCATCGGGAAGATCATCACCGCGCCTTTGGGACCGCTCTCGTCGGCAAGCCGCATCACGGAGCGCGTTGCCGGCGCCATGCCGATGTCGGCCAGCATGTCGGAAAAACCAGGCGTTCCCGATGCGGCACGCGTCACGGCGCGCACGCCTTCCTGGGCAAGAAAGCTCAGATCCTCTTTCTCGCTTTGCGGCGGCGCCTCGGTCAGCACGGCAATCATGCGCTCCATGCCGAAGCTGGTGTCGGTGAAGGCGAGCAGCCCTTCCTTCAGGCCCTGATCGGCCTGCTGATTGATCGGGGCCAGCCGCTCGGCGACGATGTGGGTGATCGAATAGTCGCTGCCGATATACAGCACGTTGATGTCGACGAACTCGTCGGACTCGTTCTTTGACGCAATGTGTACCTGATCGCCCGGCGAAACGCGCGGCACCTTTGACGATTCGATCGGCTCCAGCGCATCGCTGTCCTGGCGCTTGATCAGGAACTGGACGCTGACCTCGTCCGGCCGGTAGTCGGACGCCGCGGCGAGCCGCGACAGGCCGGTGGCGCGGAAGATCGTGGTCAGGGTCTTGGCTGTGTTTTCCGCAAGCTTGTCGCGGCCATCCTGATGGATGACGATGCGTGGCGGCTTGCTGCCGTCCTTCAGGCTGATGTCGCCGGACGCCGGCAGGAACCACAGCGCCGGTTCGTCGCTGGCGTTGGCGGCAGCGCCGTCCATGGATTTTTCGCGCAGCACCGCAAGCCGCAGATCGGCGCTCTTGCCGGGCTCGACCAGCGCGATGTGGAAGCCGGACTTCGGCTTCGCCACCAATTCGTCCAGAACCGAATTGACCAGCTCGGTTTCTTTTTCGAGCCCTGCGGTCGGGGCCGGCTTTGCCACCAGCAGCTTGTAGTCGACTGCGAGTTCGGCAACGCGCGCATAGGCGCCGGCGGGCACCGCCGTCGGCGCAAGCGCCGGCTTGCCGTCGAATTCGACCGGTGCGAGCTGGCTTTCGAGGTTTTTTGCCGATTTCACTTCGAGATAGCCGACGGCGTCGGAGAGCTTCGACAGCGCCGAAGGCAAAATGGCGAGCTTGCTGCCGGGGGTCAGACCCTGCAGCAGCCCGGCGCCGATCGCGACATCGCCGTCCTTGACGGCAATCGGCCATTGCATGACGGCGTCGGTCTTGTCGGTGCCGAACACGCGGGCGTCCAGTTCGCCCTCGAACAGGGGCGTCGGCCTTGCGCGGCCGTCGGCCGAATATTGCTGCAGCACGGCCTGGCCGAGCTGGCGATAGGTGACGTTGGGGTTCTCGGCCAATTTCGACAGGATGGTGAAGGTGAACAGGCCGAAGCGCGGCGCGTCGGGCGTGCCCTTGGGTAGCGGCATTTCCGGCGTCGTCTCGACCGTCTGCGCGGCATAGAAGGCGACCAGCTTGCCCCGGGCGATCGGCTCTGCGCCGGTCGGCGTCAGGTTGAAGGCCGGCTTGCGGCCGCCATTCTCGTCGAAACCGCGCGATGCGCTTGCCGAGATGTCGTCATAGGCCTTCACCGCGGCTGCTCTCGCCGCGTCGTCGCCGCCGACGAGGTCGGCGAACTCGACCTTGCGCTCCAGTTCGTCATCGACTTCCGCGGCGCGCGTCGCGGTGCCGGAATGGCAGCAGTCGAACACCACCCAGACAAAGGCGCCCTTGTCGCGGATGGCGTCGAGTGCGGCGCCGACTTCGTTGTCGACCAGCGCGTTCGGCACGCCCTCTTCGCGGTTGATCCATTTGTCGATATCGGAGGGCAGGAAAATCTCGTCGAGGCCGTCGGTCTCGTCGCCGGCCTTGGCCTGCGGCTGCTGGGCGCCGTGGCCCGACAGATGCAGATAGACGAAATCGTCGCGTTGCACCTTGCCGGCGAGGTCGGCAAGGGCGGCCTTGATCGCCGCATGCGTCGGCGGGCCGTTGGCGCCTTCGACGTCCTTGGCGAGCAGGATCACGTTCTCGGCCGAGAACTTCACCGGATCGGGCGTGTTCTTCAGGAGATAGTCGCGCACCAGGCCGGCATCGTTCTTCGGCCCGATCAGCCAGTTCTTCTGCGGTAGGTTCGGATAGTCGGTGCAGGCAACCAGCAGCGCGTGATAGGTGCGCGAGGCGGCGAGGGCGCGGAACGAAACCGTACCGGCAGCCACAAGCGCCGACGTGCCGACGAGCAGCGTCCGTCGTGTCAGTTTGATCATGATTGCTTCCCCAAGCCCGATCGAATTTGCAAGTGCGGCACCTTTCGTCGCGAATTTTGTCAGTATTTTGAATGTGGTCGGTGCCGTCAATCGGCGGTGGTGGTCATGGTGTCGATGGCGATAACTGAAACAAGTGGCAAAAAGCCCGCTTCGTCGCTATCTCAAGGGAATTGAGACCGCCGCATTGATTGCGAGCGGCGCTGGATCAAACAGATGGAACATGATGTCGTCCGAGAACCGCTTCACACTTTTCGGCATCATGCTCTAAACGATCGGAAAACGGGATCATGGCGGCAAGGGATGTGCTGACGAAGAATCAGCTGAGCGTACTCGAAAAGCTCGAGGCCGCCAGCGGACCGCTCAGCGCCTATACGCTTCTCGACCAGCTGCGCGAGCGCGGTTTCCGCGCGCCGCTACAGGTTTACCGGGCACTCGACAGCCTGGTGAAGTCAGGCTTCGTGCACCGGTTGGAAAGCCTCAACTCCTTCGTCGCCTGCGCCGAACCGCACGACCATACGCATTCGATGACAGCCTTCGCTATCTGCGACACATGCGGGCAGGTGATGGAGATGTCCGACCATGACGTCGACCATCGGCTGGACGAATGGGTGCGCTCGACCGGGTTTGCTGCGACGAAGGCGGTGATCGAGTTTCGCGGGACGTGTGCCAAGTGCCTGGCTGAGGCGGCTTAGCTTGCTTCCTACTTGAGCCGAGGCGGTGCGCTATTCTCGAATTCGTTCAAGAATGTCTCATAGACGACGTACCGCGTAGGCCCAGGTGTTAGCTGCTCCATAAGCAGGGGTTTCACCTCGTCGAGCCAAGATAATTTGCCAAGGCCAGACCCGATTTTTGGCAAGGCGATGGATTCTACCCGGTTTTTGTCGGCCCATTTCACAAGCCCGCGAACTGCTTTCCGTAAATAGGGAAGCGTGGCGTGATACATATCTGGCTGGGTTGCCAGATAAATGAAGCCCGGCTGATTGCCGTCTGGCTCCAATGTCCAGATATGACCCCCAATAAACCTGCCGGTCCGAGCATATTTCTTGAACGCAGCCTGCACATTCGGCCACTTTTTCGAAATCTTCAGCGCAAGTCCGGTGCCAAGGCCCTCTTGATTGCCCTCTGCCACGCCTTGAGCGATATAGCTTTCCTGGGCGGCCAGCAGGTCTCCGGTGACAAAGACAATCATCGCACCTTCAATGCGCCTCGTCCCAGTTGTTCGCTGCGCGGGCATCGACATGCAGCGGCACCGACATCGAGATGGCCGGCATCGGCGCGTTCTCCATCACCCTGCGCACCACGGGGATCGTCGCCTCGACTTCCGCTTCAACCGTCTCGAAGATCAATTCGTCATGCACCTGCAAGAGCATGCGGGCGGACAGGCCGGCCTTTTCCAGCGCCTCGTCCATATGCACCATGGCGCGGCGGATGATATCGGCAGCGGTGCCTTGCAGCCTGGCGTTGATCGAGGCGCGCTCGTTGAAGGCACGGATCGACGGGTTTGACGACCGGATCTCAGGATAGTGGATGCGGCGGCCGAAGATGGTTTCGACGAAGCCATGCTCGCGGGCATAGGCTTTTGTTGCCTCGATATAGTCGCGGATGCCGGGGAAACGCTCGAAGTATTTCTTGATGTAGGCGCCGGCCTCCTCGCGCGGGATCGACAGCTGGTTGGCCAGCCCAAAGGCCGAGATGCCGTAGATGATGCCGAAATTGATCGCCTTGGCGCGGCGGCGCACTTCGGACGGCATGCCTTCGACCGGCACATTGAACATTTCCGAGGCGGTGATGGCGTGGATGTCGGCGCCATCGGCGAAGGCCTGCTTCAACTGCGGGATTTCGGCGACGTGGGCAAGCACGCGGAGTTCGATCTGGCTGTAGTCGGCCGAGACCAGTTTCTGGCCCTTGTCGGCGATGAAGGCGGTCCTGATCTTGCGTCCCTCCGCGGTGCGCACCGGGATGTTCTGCAGATTGGGATCGGAGGAGGACAGCCGGCCCGTCGTCGTCGCGGCCAGCGCATAAGATGTGTGCACGCGCCTGGTGTCGGGATGGATGAAGCCGGGCAGCGCGTCGGTGTAGGTCGATTTCAGCTTGGTCAGCTGACGCCAGTCGACGATCTTGCGCGGCAGTTCGTGGCCTTCGGCGGCGAGATCCTCCAGAAGCTGCGCGGAAGTCGACCATTGCCCGGTCTTGGTCTTGGAGCCGCCGGGCAGGCCCATGCGGCCGAACAGGATGTCGCCCAGCTGCTTTGGCGACCCGATGTTGATGCGCTCGCCGACAAGGCCATAGATTTCCTCTTCCAGGCGTGCGGCGCCTTGCGCCAGCTCGCCGGAGAGCCGCGACAGGATCTGGCGGTCGACCGAGATGCCGCGCTGCTCCATCCGCGCCAGCACCGGTACCAGCGGCCGCTCCAGCCGCTCATAGACCGAAACCAGGCCCTTGGCGGCAAGTCGCGGCTTCAGCACCTGCCATAGCCGCAGCGCTACGTCGGCATGGCCGGCGGCGTAGGCGGTCGCCCGGTCGACGTCGACCTGCTCGAACCCGACCGAGCTTCTGCCGGAACCGGCGAGATCCTTGAGCGGCGTCGTGGCATGGCCGAGCCATTTGTCGGCAAGCGAGGACAAAGTGTGGTGGCCGGTGCCGGCGTCGAGCACATAGGAAATCAACATCGTGTCGTCGAAGGGTGCGATATCGATGCCGTGGCGGCTCATGACGACGATGTCGTATTTGGCGTCCTGGGCGATCTTGAGCACCGATTTGTCTTCCAGCAACGGCTTCAGCAGCGCCAGCGCCTCGCGGACCGGAATCTGGTTCTCCAGCGTGCCGCCGCCGAGCAGGTCGCCGGCGCCGCTCTTGTGGGCGAGCGGCACATAGGCGGCGCGGCCGGGGCCGATCGCGAGGGAGAAACCGATGAGGTCGGCCAGCATCGGATCGGAAGACGTGGTTTCGGTGTCGAAGGCGACGGTTCCGGTCTCCTTGGCTTGGGCCAGCCAGGTCTTGAGCGTTGCCGTGTCGCGGATGGCGACATAGGCGGCAGGATCGATTTTGGCTGCGGCGGCCGTTTCCAGGCGAAGTGCGGCAAGCAGCGAAGGCGCGTCGCCGGCCCTGGCGGTTTCGGATTTGGCTTCATCCTGTGTTGCCGCAGGCACCGGTGTGCCGGAGCCGACATCGGGGCCGTGCGCGGTGTCGGCGCGCTCGACGGTGACTGCGACAGCCTGCACATCGCCGGCTTCGGTGCTGGTCGCCTCGGCCACACGGCGGGTCAGCGAGGTGAATTCCATGGTTTTGAGAAAGCCGATCAGCTTCGGCCCGTCCGGCGCGTGCAACACGAAATCGTCGAGCTCGTCGGTCACCGGCACGTCGTTCTTCAGCGTCACCAGCTGGCGCGATATGCGCGCCTTGTCGGCATTGGCGATGATGGATTCGCGCCTTTTTTCCTGCTTGATCTCGCTGGCCCTTGCGAGCAACCCGTCAAGGTCGCCGAACTGTTCCAGCAATTGCGCCGCCGTCTTCGGCCCGATGCCGGGTACGCCCGGCACATTGTCGACGGAGTCGCCGGTCAGCGCCTGCAGGTCGATCATCTTTTCCGGCGGCACGCCCCATTTCTCGATGACTTCGGGGATGCCGATCTGGCGGTCCTTCATCGGGTCGTACATGCCGACCGTGGGTCCGACCAGCTGCATCAGATCCTTGTCGGAGGAGATGATAGTGGTGTCGCCGCCGGCCTCGCACGCCAGCCTGGCATAAGTGGCGATGAGGTCGTCGGCCTCGTAGCCTTCGATCTCGATGCAAGGTAGGTTGAAGGCCACGGTTGCCTGGCGGATCAGACCGAATTGCGGGATCAGGTCTTCGGGCGGTGCGTTGCGGTTGGCCTTGTATTCCGGGTAAAGATCATTGCGGAAGGTTTTCGACGAATAATCGAAAATGACCGCTAAATGCGTCGGCACGATGCCTACATCGGTGTTGCGGGCGTCCTGCATCAGCTTCCATAACATGTTGCAGAAGCCGGAGACCGCGCCGACCGGCAGCCCATCGGATTTGCGGGTCAGCGGCGGCAGCGCATGATAGGCGCGAAAGATGTAGCCGGAGCCGTCGATAAGGAAGAGATGGTCGCCTTTTTTCATGCCGGCAGGGATAGCGCGCCGGGACGGCGCGGTCCATGGCAAAGGCGGGCTTCCAACAGGTGTTGCGGCGACATGCTGACAGAGCCTGCCTGCCAATAGGCCCTGCTGCTGTTTGCCTCGGCGCTCACGGCTATGTTACAAAAGTGTAATTTTTGTGCCCTTGAAACGCCACGATCCGGGACACAAATAAAGGTCATCGGCAGTTTTCGCCGAGTCCGGAGCAAGGCCCGTCCCCCGCCTATCCCGGACAATTGCGGCAGCCTATCCCCCCTCTCCGGGCTGCCGCATCGTTTCGAGTAAAAGACCGCCGTGGTTCCCCTCCACCACGGCGGTTCTTTTTTGCCTTCTGACAAGTGTTTACGGTCCGTGGTCCAACGATCGCGGGCTTTTCGTTTTGATGCGCTGCCTTTACGGTCCCGGCACCGAAAAGAAGGGCCCGCAGTAATGTCCACCATTTCCTCCGTCCTAGACCGTCTCGACAAAAATCTCGACCATAGCCTGGAGCGCCTGTTCGGCCTGCTTCGCATCAAGTCGATCTCGACCGATTCCGACTATGCCGCCGACTGCCGCAAGGCCGCGGAGTGGCTGGTGGCGGACCTCAAGCTGATCGGCTTCGACGCTTCGATGCGCGACACGCCGGGACACCCGATGGTGGTTGCGCACCATGAAGGCCCCGCCGGTTCGCCGCATGTGCTGTTTTACGGCCATTACGACGTGCAGCCGGTCGATCCGATCGAGCTTTGGGAGAACGACCCGTTTGCGCCGGCGGTCAAGGAGATCGAGCCCGGTCACAAGGTAATCACCGGCCGTGGCTCGGCCGACGACAAGGGGCAGCTGATGACCTTCGTCGAGGCCTGCCGCGCCTGGAAGCAGGTGCATGGCAATCTGCCCTGCCGCATCACCATCCTGTTCGAGGGCGAGGAGGAGTCCGGCTCGCCGTCGCTCAAGCCGTTCCTCGAGGCCAATGCCGATGAGCTCAAGGCCGATTTCGCTCTGGTCTGCGACACCGGCATGTGGGACCGCGAAACGCCGTCGATCTGCGTTTCGCTGCGCGGAATGGTCGGCGAGGAGGTCACGGTCAAGGCTGCCGATCGCGACCTGCATTCGGGCCTCTATGGCGGCGCCGCCGCCAACCCGATCCGCATCCTGGCGAAAATCCTCGCCGACATCCATGACGAGAACGGCCACATCACCATTCCCGGCTTCTATGACGGGGTCGAGGAAACGCCGTCGCAGATCCTGAAATCATGGGAAACTCTGGGCGAGACCGCCGAAACCTTCCTCGGACCGATCGGCCTCTCGATCCCGTCGGGCGAAAAAGGCCGCTCGGTGATGGAACTGACCTGGGCGCGGCCGACGGCCGAGTTCAACGGCATCATCGGCGGCTATACCGGCAAGGGGTTCAAGACGGTGATCGCGGCGGAAGCGTCGTCCAAAATCTCCTTCCGCCTCGTCCACAAGCAGGACCCCGAGAAGATCCGCGCCGCTTTCCGGAAATTCGTCAAGGCGCGCATTCCCGGGGACTGTTCGGTCGAATTCCACCCGCATGGCGGCGGGTCGGCAATTCAGCTTTCCTACGACTCGCCATTCCTGGCCAAGGCCAAGACTGCGCTGTCGGATGAATGGACGAAGCCAGCGGTGACGACGGGCAGCGGCGGCTCGATACCGGTGGTCGGCGACTTCCAGACCTATCTCGGCATGGAATCGCTGCTGGTCGGGTTCGGCCTCGACGACGACCGCATCCACTCGCCCAACGAGAAATACGAGCTGACCTCCTTCCACAAGGGCCAGCGCTCCTGGGCGCGCATTCTCGATGCGCTGACGCGCTGAGGAGGCTGGGAAGTTTTCTTGTTGATTTTTCAGCGGATCGCGGCGAGGACGAGTTATGCCGCGATCCGGAGACAACTATGCCCGACATCCGCTTCCACAAGAACGATCTGCCCGACCTCGCCCACTACAATGTCGACGCGGTGGCCATCGATACCGAGACGCTGGGGTTGAACCCGCACCGCGACCGGCTGTGCGTGGTGCAGATCTCGCCCGGCGATGGCTCGGCCGACGTGATCCAGATCGCACCCGGCCAGAAGAAAGCGCCGAACCTCGTCAGCCTGCTGCGCAACCGCGGCATATCGAAACTGTTCCACTACGGCCGTTTCGACCTCGCCGTGCTCTACAACGCCTTCGGCGTCATGCCGGAGCCGGTGTTCTGCACCAAGATCGCCTCGCGGCTGACCCGCACCTATACCGACCGGCACGGCTTGAAGGACATCTGCTTCGAGCTGCTTGGCGTCGGCATGTCGAAGGCGCAGCAGTCGTCGGACTGGGCGGCCGAGACCCTGTCGCCCGAACAGCTCGAATATGCCGCTTCCGACGTTCTCTATCTGCACCGTCTGCGCGAGGTGCTGGCTGGACGCCTGGCGCGGGACGGGCGCAACAAGGAAGCCGACGCCTGCTTCCGCTTCCTGCCGACGCGTGCCAAGCTCGATTTGATGGGTTGGGACGAAGAGGATATTTTTGCCCACAGCTGATGGCCTTCGGATAACGCTTCCGGCAGCCTTGCAACCAGACACGCGTCGTGGCGTTCTGTCGACTCAATGAGGGGGATGACGTGGCAGACCGCAAACCGATAGCGACCGCCCCGACGGATGGATCCAAGGTCACTGTCCTGTGGAAGGACGGCGCCGGCGTCGTCAGCGAATCCGTCGGGCAATATCGCGACGGCGCCTGGTGGGTCTACACCGACAGCGATACCCAGAAAAAGGTCGACCCGACCAGCTGGCGGCCAGTCTCCAGCGACGATGACGACGATCAATGAGCGCCGCTGGCGGGTGCAACTGCTTTCGCATAGCCTGAAGTCGTTGATATCGAGGCCGATTCGGGGCCTTCCGCTCCGTAGCCTCTCTTCCTGGAGGAACGCGTCATGGGCATCGAAAGCCTTCTCATCTTCATCATAATCGGCGCCATTGCCGGCTGGCTCGCCGGCCTCATCGTCTCGGGCTTCGGCTTCGGCCTCATCGGCAACATCATCGTCGGCATTATCGGCGCCCTGATCGCCGGCTGGCTATTTCCAAGGCTCGGTTTCGCTATCGGCGGCGGCATTCTGGCTGCCATCATCAACGCCACGATCGGCGCCGTCATCCTGCTGGTGCTGGTCAAGGTTCTGAAGCGAGCTTGACGCTCTAAGTTTCATTCAACGCAATTCCTCAGGAGAAAGCCTGTGCTTTCCTGGAATTGCTGCCAAAGGAGCGCGCCGTGAAACAGAACACTCTCTATCTCCTTGTCGGCGCGCTCGTTGTCGTGGTCATCGCGCTCGGTGCATATGTCTATCACGAACAGACCAAGCCCAAGGGCGTCGAACTGAAGATCGACGACAAGGGCATTTCGATCCAGCAGAATTGAAATATTCGGGGTAGCCAGGGCCTCTGCCTTTTGCGGCAGACAGGCCGCGAGGATGCGGCTTTCGGACCCAGTTGGCGGCAGCGGATTTTAGAAATTCTTAAGGAATTTCAGAAGGGTGCATAAACCCTGCTTTAACGCGCCCTTAACACTAAGCCGTTGAATTTGTTTGAAGTCGTTACCGTTGGTTCCGATCGTTCGGGGCGTTGGGGAGAGAAATGCAATGGAAAACTACAATCCAATGGAATCCGCGATGGAGCGCGCTGTGCGAAATGAACTCAAGAACGAGGCGAGCTATTCGCGACCAACCGAGGGGCGGGATTTTCGTGTTGGCACAACCAAAACTTACGTTGAGACTTTGAACGGGATAACTGTAGGGTCATTCGGTGCGAGGTTCCGAGCAGCTGAAACCACCCCTTTTACGTCGCCAGCGTGAAGAACATCGATTGGTCTTTGTTCCTTAAGCAGAACGTTTGGGGATATGAGCCATTCCCATGCTTGACGTGGACTACCAACGACCGAGATTACCTCAGCGATGCCAGGAACGGGCCGTCCATCAGCAAACTGCCTTAAAGGGAATACGGGCTTGCTGCTGCTCCTGGTATTTAGAGCGACGGCTTCATTTCGTTTCTGCCAACGATATAATGTGGAGCGCGGAATTCCGAAGAAACGCTCGATCTCCGTTGGGCCAGCCACCGGGCCGGCCCAATCGTCCGCCAGTTTCAGAGTTGCTGTCTGTTCGGAACGGCTGGCTTTGAGACGAACGAGGCGCCTAGAAACTTGTCCCAAGGCGATCTGTGTCAACTCGGTCGCAAACTCAGTCGCGTAATTCGGAACGTCTTCCTCAATGGTTTTGAAGGCCCTCTGAATAGCGTCTGGCTGACATACTATCTGGGATACGATGATGGCCGCTATCTCAGCCGCAGCCCTCATCGCCGGCAGGCGAATCTTCGGTCCATCCGTTTGGAGCACGCTTTCAATGGCTAGATAGAGGGTCTCCTGCAGGCCTTCGCGGCTTTCAAGCTTTTCCCTGTGCCGCAGTTTGGAAAAACGTCTTCTGGTTGTCATTGCGCTCTCGATTCTGTTGTTAGACAAGGCATCCCACCGCCATACAAAGATCATAAAAGCGGGCCGAGCAACGCCAATTCGTTACCAAATTGTTGCTCGCAGGGCGAAAACGTGACGTTTCTGCAACACGCGCCGCGGATAGCGGTAAGAGGCGTCCTTCGAATTGACGATCTGGGTTGATCATCAAAACCTCATGGATAATGTTGACTTCGAAGGAGCGGCGCGGTGCGCACTTTTTCGGTAGTGGGGATGGGGCAGGGAACGCTGTCCTTCAGCAAAGAATACCCAGACCCGTTTTTTAACTTTTGACTGGAGGTCAGAAAATGAACATTAAGAGCCTTCTTCTCGGCTCCGCTGCGGCCCTGATCGCAGTTTCCGGTGCGCGCGCCGCCGACGCCGTCGTCGTCGCCGAGCCGGAACCGGCTGAATACGTCAAGATTTGCGACGTTTACGGCTCGGGCTACTTCTACATCCCCGGCACCGAAACCTGCCTGCGCATCGGCGGCTATGTCCGTTACGACATCGGCGTGGGTGATGTCGGTTCGTTCGACGGTGCGACGTCCGCTGACGTTGAGGACGGCGGCAGCAATGACACCTACTTCAAGAAGGCCCGCTTCTCGCTGAAGACCTGGACCGGCCAGGAAACCGAGCTCGGCACCTTGAAGACCTACACCGAGACCCGCTTCAACTTCCAGAACAACAACCGTGATGCGGGCGCGCTTGGTGACGTAAATCCTGCCGGCAACACCGGTGCTTCGCTGAACTTCGCCTGGATCCAGCTTGGTGGTCTGCGCGTCGGTAAGGACGAATCGGCGTTCAACACGTTCATCGGCTACGCCGGCAACGTCATCCAGGATACGCTCGTTCCCTACGGTGATTTCGACACCAACGTCATCCAGTACTACTTCGACGCAGGCAACGGCTTCTCGGCCGTGATCTCGCTCGAAGAAGGTTCGGGCGGCGGCACGGTAGATCTTGCCGGCAACGGCGTCTACGGCGTGGGCACTATCGACAGCTACGTTCCGCATGTCGTCGGCGGTCTGAAGTACACGCAGGGCTGGGGCGCCATCACCGGCGTGCTCGCTTATGACAGCAACTATGAAGAAGTCTCCGGCAAGGTTCGTTTGGACATCACCCCGATGCAGAACCTGTCGCTCTTCATCATGGGCGGCTACGGCACCGACGACAACCTGACGGATACGGGCTACGCGTTCCCGGCCGGCGGCCGCGGCTTCTATAAGCCGTGGGATGGCAACTGGGCAGTCTGGGGTGGTGGCACCTACACCATCAACGAGAAGACCTCGTTCAACGCTCAGGTTTCGTATGACGAAGGTGAAAACCTCGGCATCGCAGCCAACATCGCCTACGACGTCGTTCCCGGGTTCACGATCACTGCCGAAGTTGACTACGTCAATGCAGGCAGCATCGGTGAAGACGGTGGCACCCTGAACCACAACTGGACCGGTATCACTGATGGCGACGACGCCATCGGCGGCATGCTCCGCTTCCAGCGCTCGTTCTGATAGCGCGCTTGATTGGAAAATGGAACCCGGCGGGCAACCGCCGGGTTTTCATTTTGTCAGACCTTACCCACGTCCCATTGGGTGCAGAAGTCGCTGTAGCTTGCGGCGTTATGGAGAGGTGGCCGAGTGGTCGAAGGCGCTCCCCTGCTAAGGGAGTAGAGGTCAAAAGCTTCTCGTGGGTTCGAATCCCATCCTCTCCGCCAATTGCCCTTCTGAGAGACGTTTTGTCCGGGCTATGCCCGGTCTCGCGCACCTCACCGCCGCATCCCTCTAAGAGCAGTTCGAAGAGGCTTTCGACCTCGCCAGCGATTTCATGAGGGGCGATGCCGGCCTTCTCTGCCGCTGTTATCAACTGGATGGCCTTGGCTTCCCACGGGCTCGCTGAACTGAATACGCCCGCCGGGCGCGATATAGCGGCCTCGGTCAGTCAGCCAAGCCGGCGTCGCGGTGCACGATAGCACCGAGAATCGCGGCGTACACGCTGCCGACTTCCTCTGCGCAGGATATGCCCAGCTTGTCCGCGCGGTCTTCCTTCGCTTGCTCGGCCAGGTCGCTGATGCCAAGCGCGATTGTCTGCTGCGGATGGAAGGACGCTGACTGTAAAAGCCCGCCCAACCTTTCGGCGGGCGGGCTTGCACTGTCGGAACTGGAGAGTGTCATGTCGACAGCCGCGACAGGTCGGAAAGGGGTCGCTGGTTAACGGCGCGAGATCAGCAGGCAAGCCGGCGCAGGTCACGATCATAGGTATCTTCGTTGCTAAGCACTTCGACGCAGCGCTTCTTCATCCGAGTGACCTGGGCGTTCGACATATCGCCGACAACGCTAGCCAGATTCGGGTTGCTCGGAGCGGTCGGGTTGCTGGGGTTGGCGGCTGGATTGGCTCCAACGCCGACATTTACTTCGGTACCGACCCCGGTGACGACACCGTCATTGGCGCCGCCGGTGCCGATGGAAGCAGTCGCTCCGCCATGACTGCCGCTTTTGGTGCGATGTCTTTCACCAACTGAGAAGACCAAACTGACGGAACTTTTGCCGTGGAATGGTGTTCGTTCGAGCATGACGAGAATAGCCGACCTCGGACCGCCTAAGCCCGGTAAGCCACATGATCCTCACTTGCAAGAGCATTTCCATGTCTGCCCCATCTGCGGCCAGCAGGTCGACCGGCGCGACTTCCGCCAGGTCATGTGGCACCAGCAACCAGATCACGAGCCCCTGGAGTTCGACCAATGAGTGCCAGCCGCCCGTGGCTCATTGATTGCCGCGTCGATGCGTTTGCCGAAAATGTCGGCCATAGAGCGTGAATAGGTGGCGGTGAGGTGGTCACCGTCACGCCAGACATACACGTTGCCGATAACAGCGGCGCAGATGTTGCCTGGGCACACGATGTCGCTGAAGTCGACGAGGGGCACATGCGGGTAGAGGCGGTGAGCAACGACCAGCGGATCACGATCACGTTCCGATTTATATGGAACGGAGCAGCGACGGTCCCGAGCCATGCATCGCTCCGGGTTCGTTCCCCAAGCTGGTGTGTCGGCTATTACCACCACCTTAATGCCCAATGCCTCGATGTTGCGCCATAGCTGCACCAACGTATCGCTCACGGGCAGCTGGCTTCCGTCGTCGGGATAAGCACGTAAAACGTCTCTCTGTCCGAAAATGATGATGTCTGGCCTTTGTTGTTGAAAAATTCGCAGCATATGCTGGCCCCAGGTCAGGCAATCTGGAAACGGACGGTCGCTGTCAGACACCATGATCATGGCGGGGAACAGCGGGCAACCGGGCTTGGTAAAACTCTCCGCATTCCACCCTCGATCCGACGCGGTCACCTGAAACGCCGGAAGCCAGTGTTCTGCGTGCGAATCGCCAACCAGGAACACCTTGAGCCGCCCATTTGGATCGCCAACCTGGCAACCGACAGGTTCGCTGTTTTCGCGAGGCGGGCGGCAGCTGTCCGTTTGTGGCTTATCCTGCTTTATTGTCGGTAGCGAAGGAGCATAGGCCGCTACGGTCGGCACCGGCTTGTTGGAGAACAACGACCTAGCCCCTGGATAGTCGTCGGGGTTGTTCGAGATCAACGCTTCTTGCCGGGCAATTTCTATTGAGACAGCGCAAAATGCGATTAGAGGCACCAGGGGAACCGGGGCGAAAACGGTCAGGCACTCGATCAGTCGGGGGCGTGATGGCAACGATGCGCGGAAGCGGAAACGGTCCTCGACCTGGACCTTTGTGACGGCGGCCAGACCGACGCTTGCCGTAAGGATGGCCACGCCTCCCCAAAAGCCCATCGTTTCGCCACTTTGCTGTGTGGAAAAGACGATGATCGGCCAATGCCAAAGATAGAGCGAGTAAGAGATGTCGCCGAGGAATTGGAACGGTCGTGACTTGAGCAAAGCAAAGGCGCTGAACGACAACCGGCTTTGACCGGAGACGATCACCAGCGCGGCCGCTACCGTCGGCAACAGCGCCGCGTAGCCGGGGAAGGGTGTCTTGGCCGAGAACAGAAAGGCGGCTGCGAGAATCGAGCCGACGCCGGCAAACCCAAGTAATCGCCGCGCTCGTTCCCCGATCCGTGTGTCGGCTGACTCCGGCACCATGGCACACAGCAGAGCGCCGAGCGCCAGCTCCCAGATACGAGTGTGAGTGACGAAATACGCCCGCGCCGGGTCAACAAGGGTGAGCCATACGGAGGTGGCAAGCGAGGCGATGAAGATTGCGCCTAGCACGGTGACCAGCAAGGGCCGCCAAGGCCTGCGGGCCTTTCGTGAAAGCCACAGGACGCCGATGATCAGCCCCGGCCAGACAACGTAGAATTGTTCTTCGATCGACAGCGACCAGTAATGTTGGACCGGACTCGGCGCGCTCGTCATCGCCAGGTAATCAATCGCCTTCGCGGCGAGCCGCCAGTTCTCCAATTGGAGGGCGCTGTGCACTAGTTCGTTTGTGCCGTCCCTCCAAAGGGCCGAGGGTAGATAGAGCGGGGTCGCCAAGCCCACCAGCAGAAGCACAAGCATCGCGGCAGGCAACAGGCGCCGCGCCCGGCGAATATAGAAACCAAGTAGGCCAATTCTTCCGGTGTCCTCCACCTCCCGCAGCAAGACGCCGGTGATCAAGAACCCAGAAATCACAAAAAACACGTCAACGCCCACATAGCCGCCGGGGACCAGCCACGGCCAGACGTGGAACAAAGCGACTGAGCAGACAGCGATAGCACGCAGCCCCTGAATCTCAGGCCGGAAACTGGACTTGCTCAAATACTTGCTGCCGGTTGCTGCTAGGCTCGCGCTTACACAGAGTGAAACGTACGTGAGGGTATGGAACAAGTAGCCCAATAACAACCTCAGTACTCAATTTCGCATCAGCTGGGGGGGCGAGAAAAGCGAAAAGCCCGCCCCGGCGCGAAGCCGAGACGGGCGAGTAGGAAGGTCAGAAAGTCAGAAAGTCAGAAGGATACCGTCGTCAGGGCGCCGGCGGCACGCGATGCTCCGCCCGGTCAAGCCGCTCGAGGATGTCGCGGATTATATCCCGCTGATTGTAGACGCTGGCGGTTGCGGCCTTCATCTCATCGATCTGGCGCTGCTCATCGGCGAAGCGCTGATCGTAGTTTTGCCAGACGCGCTCATGTTCGGCGCGCGGAACCAGGCCGCTGCGGATGTCGGCAATGGCAGCCTCAGTGCGCAGGCGGTCTTCCGCCCCACGATCCGTTCGCCATTTCATCTCGGCTTGCGTGACCATCTTGTCGACAACGACGCTCAGCGCGCCCTTGACATCGCTGACATTTTCACGGATCGGGGCCAGAGCTTGGCTGCCTACGGCCAGCAGGATAGCGAACGAGACGCCGATCGCCGACCAGATGACAGGCCATTGCGTCTTGGAGCTCCCGCGCAACTCGGTTGCCAGCGAATTCACCGCGCCTTCGATGTTGCGAAAGCCGGTGTTCATGTTGGACCGCAGATCCACGATGTCGCGGCCCTGGTTCTCCACCCGCTCGCTGAGACGGGCATATGACGCCAAGGGGTCGAAAGGGACTGACTGTCCGTTGTTCATGTCATCCGCCATTCTGTTCGCCCCACCCACGCACTGCTTACGGCCGCCAGCCGCAAAGCTTTTGACCTTTTTCGTTGTGGGCCAAGACCTGGCTCACCTCGCCGTCTGAGAGCGCTGCGATGGCCTCGGCGGATAGGCGGATCGGGTGCTCCACCGCGCAAAATGAGCCGCCAGCCGTCGCGCAGCCGGCAATCGCGATGAGCACCGCAAGGGCTATTGCTTTGGTGACCATTTGCCCAGCCTCTCCCGGTTGACGCCCGGCGCGCGGCCGGCGACGGCATCATCGATCTTGTCGGCTTCGGTTGCGGCCACGGCATTGTCTGCTGTCTGCTTGTTGCGCTCGGCCTTTGCGCCGGCGAGTCGCTGTTGAAAGCCGAACCCAAGCGCGCCGATGATGGCCGCCCCGATTGCAAGGACGGTCGGGTTGCTCAGGAACCATGCGATGACCGCACTCATAGCGGCCACCAAAACCAGACGGCAAAGGCGGCGATGATAGCCAGGCTGACAGCGCCGACAGTGCGCAGCAGGCGATCGAACGCCGGGATGAGCAGTTCGCGGAAGCCTTCCATCACTCGGCCACCTCAGCCTTGATCTGACGCACCGCTGCGACGATCTGCGAGCGCAGCAAGAGCAAGATCAGGAGGAACACCAGCAGCACGACGCCACCGGCGAGAACCGCCTGCCAATCCATGCCGCCGAGCCAGCCGAGCCCGATGGCGCCGGAACCGAAGAGGCCGGTGAGCCAGGACAGGAAGCCGGATTTCTCCTTGACCTTCTGCTCCACCTTTTCAGGAACGACAGGTTTCGGGACTTCGACGGGCACTTCAACCCTGATCGGCGGCGGCGCATCGGGCAGAGCGGCCATCTTTATGGCTTCATCCCGCACTGAGGACACGCGGGACGACCAACCCTTGCCGAAAGTCTTCCATGTCGGCAGACGCTTCAGGAAGGCCATACGCTGGTCGCAGACCTCGTCCACCACGGTAGCGCGCATCATGCCCTTCAGCTTGACCAGCGTGTCAGGGCCGATCTTCCCATCCTGCTTGGCGCCTACGACCGCCTGAAGGCACTTTGCAGCACGTCCCGGCCCGGAGTTCACCGCATAGTCAAACAGCGCGTAATCGACGCCACCTGGCAACTGAGCGCCGGCCACTGCGTCCCAATAGAAGCGGCGATAGACCGTCGCGACTTGGTCATCGCTGATCTTGCGCAGATCGGCTTTGCTGGCATCGGCCTTCACATAGCGGCGGAAGTTGGCCAGCGTCACGCCTTTCATGGTCGCGCCGCCAGGGTCGGCCGGATTGTCCGACCAGAGCCCTTCCGATTTGAGAACGAGCGAGAGCGCCCGCGCGAAATTGCGGTCCATGTGTAAGCCTCTTGAGGTTGCATTTGAAAGAAGGTAACCGCTATTTGGCGGTCAGGGCGGGATGTCTAAATGTCAGTATTCTCTAAGTGGTTCAAAGACGCGCGCGCGAAACTGCCCGATAATGTGTCGGTCGGCCGCCACACCTATGGCGTCACTTGGCGGAAGGTGCTTTTTCCGACTAATGAAGCCCCTCTAAATGTGGGAAGCTTCTGCTCTGTTGCTGGCCAAGTCCTGTTCATGTGCACCGGCCAACACCAAACCAAGAGTGCCACTTCATTCCCGATCTATAGCCGCGTCCTGAAGCAGCCTGAGCCTTTACCCAACGCTGGGAAGCCTGGGGGCATCACGATCGGCAACGATGTTTGGATTGGCCACGGTGCGATCATATTGCCAGGCGTGACAGTCGGCGACGGCGCTGTTGTGGGTGCCGGCTCCGTCGTCGCCAAGTCTGTCGAGCCCTATGCGATAGTGGCCGGCAATCGCGCGCAAGTTGTCCGCAGCCGGTTCCCTGCTGATACCGTTGTGCAATTGCTGGAAATACAGTGGTGGTTGTGGGACGACGATAAGATCAAGAGCGAGGCAGCTACTCTCAGCGGTCCGATCGAGACTTTCATTGCAAAGCACGCCACTCGATGAGGGACGTTTTCGGTTATATCGCGTATGGCGAAAACGAATTGTACCATCGCGGCGCGTTGCTGAGCGCACTCAAGCTTTTGTATCATTGTCCAGAAGCAAAGATCATTGTTGCGACGGACAGGCCCGAATTGTTTATCGACTATCCCATGGAGACGTTGCTTCTGACTGACATGCAGAAAGAGGCTTGGTCCTTCAGCGGTCAATATCATTTTGGCATCAAGGCACGGGCGCTGATCAAACTGCTGAGGATGACCGACCGCCTCATCTTCATGGACTCAGACCACTACCCAGCAGGATTTCTATCCCTTGGCTTCGAAAGCATTTCGCCTAAGCATTCAGTGATGCGACGCCTAGAGAAACCCCACAAATGGACGCCTGTGCTGGAAGGGGAAGGCCTTCGGATCGGCGAACATGTTATCACGGGCCGCGAACCTATGTGGCAAAGTGGCATTCTCGGAGTGCATCGAGACAATCTTCCCGCTCTGATGGACGCGTATCCACCGATGCTTGCTGTCCATCAGATATCGAAAATTGACGCTGCGGAGCAGTTCTGCATCGGCATAGCCTTGTCCTTGGGGGGGCGGACGATCAGCCCGCATAAGCTCAAGATCAGGGACTATAATACGCGAGGGAAGAAGGCGTTCGCAGAACCTCGTGTACATCGCTTCTTCGATGCATACGCTGCCGAGCCCGTTGCACGGCAAATCGTCGAAGCTGGCCGATATCGAGTGTGGCGGACGCCGGTGGATATCATTCGCCAAAAACTCAAGGCGCGAGGATGACTGCAGGATCAAGCCCAAGAGCACGGACTAGCCCGACTGCGTCAGGATCGTCGCTGTAAACTTCCGGCCGATCCGGCGCGAACCAGCGGGCAAAATAGATTGGGTTGCCCGCCAGGGCGGCATAGGCCTGCGACATCTTGCCAGCCTCAATAATCCGAGCCTGCACAACCGATTTTGGCACCATGCGACGCTCACCAGGCGGCGCGCTCCACGCTTTGCCATCCCAGAGTTGGCGGGCATCTGCCGGGGCCTCCAAGACCTCAATGCCATTTTGAGGCAGATCGACGTTTTCACCGTCAAAGCCGCCGAGATAGACGCCATCCGCGTCGACGAAGAATTTGGTCATATCTGCCGATCCCTTTACTCAGAATTTGTCATTGGTGTATGCCTTCGCCAAGCATGGTTTTTCGCCGTGAGGCAGAGATGTTTTATTTGGGGTTGGCGGTCGGCTTTGCGTTGGGCATCGTGGCAATGTCAGCTGCCGTTTATTATTGGACGCACCATGATGATTTTGAGATCAGGCGGGGGGAAGAGCGTTAGCAGCATAGGCCTTCCGCCGGCTAGCGGCGCACGCCTTGAGCTTTGGCGAAGTATTTTGTCATGGGAAACCTCCGGTTTGGGCATTGCCGCCCGTCCGGAAACTTTACGGAAGCGTTTCGCCGTCAAGAACGCGCTGGTAGAGGGCCAGGTAGGCTTTAGTGGTCTTTTCGATTGGGAATCGGTCAGCAGCCGATTCGCGGCAGCGGAGTGCGGACATCCCGCTGATCTCGTTCAGGCCGGTCGCGAATTCATCGTTACTGTCGAAAAAGCGTCCGGTCTCTGCGTTAACTGTTTCAGGTAGCGCGCCGCGTCGAGTAGTCAGTACTGGAGTTCCGCATAGCATTGCCTCGACCGGCGCCATGCCGAACGGCTCATCCCAAGAAATCGGGTTGAGGAAGGCTTTTGCCTCGCCCAACAGCCGCAGCTTTTCGTCACCGTCGACAGTCCCCGTGAAATTGAAACGACGCGAAAGGCTTTTGAGGAACACGCCCCGAGTCTTGCTACGCCCGAGCAACTTCCAGCGAGAGCCGCCGGCAACGTCGAGATCGAAGTCAAATCTCTTGGCGAGGTCGACGGCGCGACCGAGACCCTTTCCCGCTCTTGCGATACCGCCGAGAAACAACAGCCGACCGGTCTTCTTGTCGGCGAGCCGGTAGGCATCCACCGGGAACCCGTTGTAGACGAATGTCTGCCGGCCCTGGTGCCGGGCGTGGCTGGCGCTAACGAAACTCCAGTTCAGCCCTTCCCTTGGCGTATTCGGCACATAGCCGTGCAGCGTGTAGAGCGCTCGGTGACTGGTCTCGGCCTCGTACCAGCCGTTGAAATGCACAATGTCGGTATCTGGCGGGATTGCCGCCACGCTTTCGGGCGCAGATGCAGCGTGTCGAACCTCACAAAGGGGATGTGTAGAGCCATGGGCGGCAATCAGCGTGACCCGATGCCCCAGACCGACCAGCGTGGTGGCCAGCCAGTCTACTTGGCGCTGAGTGCCACCGTAACCTTTGCAGGGTATTTCGCCTTGAACCACGACAGTAGCATGCATTTCGCAGGTTTAGACGGATCCTATTCAGCAAGCTAGGCCCACGCCCTGAATACCAGCCTCCAGCTTGTGTTCGTTATGTTGGTAAGGCTTGCTCCGCTTTTAGCCATAATTCGAAGTGAACTGGAATTGGCGCCAATTCGAACATTCAAATTGGTTGTATCCGGAACCATGCTGATGGCCTGCACGGTAGCGTCAGTAGTGTTCAGCATAGGATTGATGGCGACTTCATCGCCGATCGAATACGCCAAGTCCGCAGTCGTGCACTGGATGACGGCGATGTAGAGCTTCGGCTTCACCCCTAGCCCATGCGCCAGCGTCAATGTGCCGCCGGCCGTGATGGTCTGCTGGGCGCTCTCGTAGGCTTTCTGCAGAAGCGCCGTGCTCGACTGAACGTAGCGGGCGTCTTGCTCGGCCTGAGACCACTGGATTTTAAACCAAGCACCCCACACGCCGCCGTTCTGGTAACGGCGCCAGATGGTGGTGTTGGCCGCCGTGGCATTCACAAAATCGTAAACCGTTTGGGTTCGGTAGCCGGCCGCCCCGTGTGCCTCGACCGTGCCGATATTCCACCCGGTGTTTGCCGCAGGGGCGTTGGCCGCCCCACTGCCCATATACCAGCCGTTGTCGACCGCAGTGTTCCAGTCGGTGATCGTCTTAGCCACCACACCAAGGCGCGCGGGGAGGTTGGCATCAGAGATTACTGCGACTGGTTGGCCAGACGCGCGGATGTAGGATCGAACACGCCAGTTGCCACCACCCAGGGACTGCGCCACGGCGGTATCACCGGCTGCGGCAACGATGTTGGCGGCCCCCGGCAGGATGAGCGTGGCGGCATTATGGGTAAGCGTCGCCGCTCCGGAGAAGGTCAGGAAACGCAAGACGCCGCTGGGCAGCACGCCCAAAGCGGTGATCACCGCCGCGCCCGACACCGTGACGGAGACACCGGTTGCCGCGGCCAGATCAGTCGTCGCAGCTGATGCGATGACACTGCTGGTCGTGTGCAGAGCATCATTGCCACCGACCGCCGAGCTCGCGCCCGTGCCGCCCATCGTGATTGGGCGCGGCGTGTTCATGATCGACAGAAGATCGGCCAAGAAGGCGTTGTACTTCCCGCTCTCGATCGTCGTGTTCGGAATCGCCGTTGTGTTCGGCGGCCATGACGTGACGCCGGCTCCATTCATAGGCATTGGCAGCACCTTTTGCTTTTTGGGGGATTGGTCTATGTTCCGCGCCCATGCGCGTCAGAATTCTTCAGGTCATCGCTGCCGTGATCACGATCGTGATCTTGGTTTTCGTTCACGATGTCCTAGCCGTCCTTGTGCGCATGCTTGAGCTGCATCTGATGGCAGGGCTTGTGGTGGGCGGCATCGGCACAATCGGCGCTGTCATGGCGGTGCATATGCAGAACCCGGCTGCGACTGCGGGAGTGAGCAAAGCCGGGCGATACCAGATATCGTTTGTCATTGCCGCATGCCTGGCGGGGACTTACGCCTTTTGGTTTGCCGCAGCGGACACGATAGCCAGCGGACGGCTATTCGTGGTCGGAGTGGGGGTCGGCATAGTTGCGATGTTGGCGCTCTTTGGTTCACTGGCGTTGTGGGATCGACGGACGCTGGCCCGACGACAGCAGTAAGGCTCGAGCGACATCGTCGATCTCTGAGGTTGGCAACCGCGATCCCGCGTTAGCTTTCAACAAGGCATCGATCACGGCGCTGTTGTTACTGGTCAGGGTCCTGGCAATCGCAGCGCGAGATGCTTCCGATTTGAGGCCGCTCAGCGCGTCGACAACTGCATTCACGCCCTTGACGCCTGTTGCGCGAGCCACGCCCGGAAGCCCTCCGGCCATATAGGCTTGAGGAACGCCGAACCCGTCGCCACCTTGACCTGTGAGCGCCTTCTGCGCCGCCTGCCGCGCAGCTGTGTACGAATTGCGGGTAACCTCATCGGTGGTCTCGGCAAAGAGTCGCTCCCTGTCCAGCAGATCGATGATTTTTCCGGCCCTCTCTTGCCCGAAGAGCGTCGATAGCCGAGCGCGATTCCAGTCCCCTTCGCCCTTGATGATCTGCTGAAGCGCGACCCGGTCGTTGGCTTTGGTGCCAACAATGCGCTCGATCTCGGCACGAGCTCCCTCGCGCAGACGAACCGGGACGGCAGACGGTCCGATCTGCAACCCCTGCGGCAAGGCGCCCTGGCTGGCCTCTGCCGCCAACTCTTCGGGGCGAGGCGCTTCTCTACCGCTGGATAGGACCGTCTGACCACGGCCGACCGCTTCCTTCTGCCTTGCGAGTTCGGCGTATTTCGCGTCAACCTCTTTGATGCCGGGAACAGACGCGCGAAGCTCGTCATCGACGGCCTGACGGGCTGTGGTCAGCGCGTTGACCGCATTCGTTCCCTGCGTAGTCTCCAGCATGTCATCGATCGCATGACGGGTGTTCAACAACTCGCTGGCATCGCTCACCAGCGTCGTCCCGGGCGGCGGCTGGCCGTTAGCGCGAGCCCTGGCAATATCGGCCGGCGTAGGCTGGTGGTCCAGCATCGCGCGGACGCGCTGAACGAGCCGTTGAGGATCGCCGCGCAGCGTCTGGGCTTCGGTCTCCAAATATCGGGCAATCGGCAGAGTGTCGACGGGGCCGGCATCACGCAAAGCTTCGCGATACTCCGGCGCCAGCGCCTGCTGATTGCGGTTGGCGCGATCGATGATGCGCGACGGCGTAGGAGCCTCGCCAAGGGTTTCGTCAAGTCCCGAGCGAATGCGCCAGTTGGCGTCAGCGTCGCGAGCGTTGATTGCCCCTTTTACAATCGATCGGCCTTCTCCGGGCAACGTCACCAAGCCGGCGGCCTGCTGCCGCATGTTGTCGCCGAGATCCATGACCATGCCCGATGGCCCGAGATCGGCTAGTTTCCCTCGCGCACCTGCGTCGAGCGCATCGTTCCCAAAAGCCTTTGCCATCATCGCGGCAGCAACCTTATCGACGCCGAGCGACTTCGCCGCACCTCGCAGGTTCCAGCCATCGGCGAGATATTTGACGCCCTTCCCGACCAAAGGAGCCACAGCAGGGGCAACGAGGCCGAGGCCCGCGCCTGTGGCAGCTCCCCAACCGGCCTCGTTCAGATCGCCACCAGAGCGGACTAGCGCGTCAGTTCCATTGATGACCGCGCCAGAGGCCGCACCCATTCCAAATTTGCCGAAATTAGTGGCGGCGTTAATGCCAAAAGCCTCCGGCGCTGCGGCCATGGCCGGTATCGTGCCAGCAACCGCACCAGTAATCTGAGACGCCCGATCCAGCTTCGGGTTCATCGACTTTTCCGCAGCGGTGCCGGCCTGAATTCGCTTCAGAACTTGGTCATAGGTCTCGTCAGACGCTCCTGCGATTGTCGCAGCAGCTGCCCGATCGACGCCGCCTCGGATCATTGGGCCCAAGATCGGGATGCCCTCCAGAATCCCGCCCGACGTGGTGCGCATTTTGCTCAGAGCATCATCGCCCTCGATCTTGTCGGTGAGCGAATTATAGCCAGGAGGCGCGAATGCTGGCACGCGGGCCGGCTGCAACGTCTCTTGGTCGACCCCGGCAATCGCGCGCTTTTGGTCGGGCGACAGCGCATGCATCTGTTGGGCGAGCGCAATGCCGGCTTGAGCGCGAGCATCGGGACCCGAGGATGCGCCCGCCTGGCCGAGCGCGCTCAGCGCGGTCCTTTCGTCGGGCGCGTCGACTTCGTAGGTCTTGCCGTCCGCGCCTTGAATTTCGAATGTCGCCATTATGGTTTCACCCTGATCCGAACACCGTTGCCGACATCTTTCCAGCCATCCGGATTTGGCGATGCTGCCGGAGCGTTCGGCTCGGCCGTCGTCCGGTCGACCGAATCCTTGATGCCTTCCAGCATGCGCTTCAGCTCTTTGACGCTGTTGGCCGCCCTGTCACCCGCCCCGCCAGTAGCTGCGGTGTAGACCTGGCTCGGAAGGTTCCATGCCCCGCCGTCCTTGGTCACGTCGACAACCGGGTCGTAGATCATGTTTTCCATCAACTGGAGATCAGGCCCGTTGAGAACGCCCAGATTGAAGAGTTCCTTCATCTGCAACATGATGCCCTGGCGGACGGTGTTCAGATTGTCCTTGGACGCGCCGGGCATTGCCTCGATGCCGGTCTTGGCGACCAGCTCCGAATAGCGGTCGAGTTCGCCGGTGATGGCATCGAACGCCTGGTCGACCGAGGAAACCCGGTTCCGCTGTGTTTCTGTCGGCTTCATTGTGCCTGGGATGACGGCTCCTGCAGAAGGAGCGGCCGAAGGCGGCGCAGCGACGGCGGGAGCCGGTGCCCCAGCAGCAGGAGGCGCTACCTGAGCGGGCGAAGTCACTCCTGGCGCGGCTGGTGCGGCAGGCACGACACCACCACCGGGAGCCTGTAGCCATGCCGGAAGGTTGGGCGGCATCTGAATAGGCACCATGCCATCAGGCGTCTGCACCATCTGCGTTTTTGGCTGCGAAATGATAGCGTAGGCAGTCGCATATTCTCGCGAAGCGGGATCGGCGGTCGAGAGGATGTTCCAAGCCTGCGCATCGAGGCCGTTGCCTTCGAACTTCGTCGGGCCGCCGCCTGAAATGCTTTTCGTCTCGCCGCTGGCCGGATCGAACAGGGTGTCGTCATCGAGCTTTTGCCACTGCTTCGGCGGAACGGCCAAAGACTTTCGCGCAGCCTGAATTTGCAGCTGCCGCAAAGGATCGGCCTCCTGCATTTTCTGCTGGAGCATCATATTGGCCATCGCCTTTTGCTCGGGCGATGCCCACGGGTCAGCGGCAACCTGCATGATCTGCTGAATAGACGGACCGCCCTGACCGGGCTGGATAGCGCCGCCAGTGCCGCCAGCCTCTACCGGGATGCTGGACAGGTCTTGCTGCGGAGACATTGCCTGAGCGACCTTCTGGACGCCGGGAGAGGCTGGCGAGGCCTGCTGCGGCTGATGAGCGCCCGCGAGAGCCGCAACTACCGGCGACGGGGCTGCCGCTGCTGGTACGGGCTGCTGAGCCGCGCTGAGGGCCTGCACGACGCCACCGCGACCGCTCAGCAGTTCTGGGCTCATCATTGTTGACAGCACGCGCTGGCCGGCCGGCGTGGTCGCAGCAGGATCGCCGGGGCCGGGATTGGGCAAAGGCGCATCAGCATTGACCGGAATCCATCCCTGATCACCAGTCGCGCCGGCCATGCCAGTTGTCTCGACAAACTGATAGGTCTTGCCGTCGGCGCCCCGGCGAACTTCACCAGCTGTGCCAGACCCTTGCGGAGCGCCTGGATAAGTCGGACGCGTTGCGGGTGCCATCGGGTCATTAGGATCGAGCGGAGGGAGGCCGCTGGGATCATACGCAGGAGCCGTGGTGCCGGGTGCCATGGCGGTGAGGGGGGCTGGGGCTGGTTTCATGCCAGCGGAGGGATCAAGCGAGGCAACCTGAACTGGGTCTTGTGACTGCTCCTGCTGAGCCACCTGCGCTGCCTGTGCGGGTGTAGCGCCAGCGCCAAGCGCCTTCTGATAGGTCGCAACGAACCTGTTCGTGTTTGTCCCCTGTTCGATACCACCGGGAAGGCTCGTCCACGTCCCGCTCAAGACCTGGCCGACCTTGGCGATTGCGTCAGGATCGCCGGAGTGAAGAACGTCATCAAGCACTTGGCCCGTTTTGGCCTTGTAGGTCTTAGCGGCGAGGTTCCATGCAGCCTTATCCTGGTTGACTGGCGAGAAGTCGGGCAAACCGAGTTCCTTCGCCTCATCGTCCCATGTGGAGCCAAGAAACTGATATTTGCCGGCGGCCGACGAGGTGCGGCCAGCATTCGGCCCTGTTTGGATGCGCACCGCCTGGTTCGGATGGTGGGAGAAATCATCGAACTTTCCGCCGCCATAGATGACGTTGTAGCGACCGCCGCTTTCTGGGCCGGAAATCGTGTTGAGCAGCGCCTTCTGATAGGGCTTTGCGTCTTGCCATGCGAGTTGGTCGCCGCCGTAGTCGGCCGCGCCGCTCGCGGAGGCCGCAACTGGAGAGCCCGGGGCCGCCGGGAAGGTGCCCGCATTGATCATGCCGCCAAACGCGTCGGTTGCACGGGCTTGTCCGGCGGTCTCTGCCGCGTCGGCGCGCCTGTTGAGCACATTCTGCACGATGCCATCGCCGAGCGCGTTCAAGCCCTCGCCGATGTTCTGCGGCGCGCGCTGGGACGTCATCAGCGCCTGGACAATAGCCCGCTTCTTGGCGACCGACGCAGGCGTCTCGCCCTTCTCGGCATCGAAGATGAATGACAACGCCATGTCTCAGGCCCCCAACGACAGAGCTTTGCCGTAGTCGACCTGGCGATAACCGTCAGGCCGACGCGAAACAGCATCGGGTCGCACCTTCTCGACTTCGCTGGCCATGAGCCCAAGCCGCATCGGAGCGCCCTTTGCCTCGCCTTTGTAGTGGAACTTCCACAGCCCCATTTCCGGGGTGATGTCGGCGAGCCGTTCCTTGTCCTTTTTCGCGTCGTCGTCGGACAGTCCGATGAGCTTGCTGCCGAGACCGAAAAGACCTCCGACCAAGCTTCCGGTCTGCGCGTTTTTTGCATTCACTGCGTCGACGCGCTGCTGGTAATTCTGGTTGATCAGCCCAGCGTTGTCGGTCGTCGGAATGGTGCTGCCGGTATAGCCGGCGGCCTGTGGCGAACTGACCTGCGAGCCGGAAAGCAGCGCCGTGATTTCGTTGATCGGCTGGTTGCGGATCGCCTGCCCTTCCGCGAACGCCTGCCCATGCCCCGAAAGGATTAGCTGGTTGTTGGCGTCATTGACGTTCTGGCCTTGCTGGGCCATCGCTCGGTCATAGGCGGCCGAGCCAAGTTTGATGCCCTGATTTGAGAGCTTTGTTGCCAAGGCATCTTGTTGTTGAGCCAAGATCGGATCGAGGCGCGCTTTCCCGAGCTGCAGCAGCCGTGCTTCGGTCGCATCGTTTGAGCCGTCGAAGGGCTTGGCCATGTAATCGTTCAGGAACGACGACTGATTGTTGGCAAGGGTGCCAAGGTTCAGCTGCGCCTTGTCGGTCTGATCCTTGATCGCCTGCTGCGCAGCGGAAAGCGTCGTCGTCGCGGTGCGCGTCGGGATTTGATAGGTCTTGCCCGTATAAGGATCAGTGATCGATTGCGTGCCGCTGTTCGTATAGGTGATCGTGCCATCAGGCCCGACCTGATTGGCGTTGTTCAAATACGAGTTGGCAATAGCAGTCGAGATGTTCGTCCCGGTCGACGCCGCGGATGTTTCCTTGGGATCTGGCGGCTTAGGTGCTGAGGCTTTACCCATTTGTCTTCCTCGTAAAACGGCCGTTGCGCCAGTCTTCTTCAGTGAGCGTGAAAACGTAGCCGTCTTCGTCGCGGCCGCGCATGCGCTTGATCAGGTAAGGGGTGAAGCCGAAGGCCTTCGCGATTCGAACCATGCGCTCGTTCTTTGCGGAAACCTGCAGAACCACCATCTGGCAACCGATCTGGTCGAACGGATACGAAAACATGATGTGGCGGACATCCGCCGTCAGCCACCGCGGCGTTTTCGAAGCGCTCGAAATCTGGATCAGCCCCGGGCCTGGTTGAAAGTCATGAAACACCATGCCGGCGACGAGTTCGCCGGTTTCGTCATCGCCCACGCCGATCGCCTGGCATTTGCCGAAGCCGGTTTCGCAGCCCGGCGTCATGTCGGCCACGAACCGAGCGACCGCTTCGCTATGGCCGAAAATCAGTTTCAAACGACCACCGAACCGACTTCATAGGTCATGTCGATCGCGACGAGCTCGGCATCAGGCGTCGGCGTCACACCACAGGTCACCTGCACCTGAGGCGCGATGGCAAAGCCCGTCAGGCCGACAGAGACCCATTTCGTGGAAACCGTCTTCGTTGCGCTGGCGTCCCACTTCGCAACATCCCAGAGGCCCAGATCCCATTCATCGAAAACGACATCGTCGGCAACCGACGACGGCGCCGAAGGCAGTGAGACCTGATAGTCCTTCGAGACTGAAAGCTTGGCGATGAATTTGCGGCTGGCCAGGAAGACCGTCCGCGCCATGTGAACGATCTTGCTCCGCGCCGGCGACTTCATGTGATCGAACAGGCCAACATAGGTGCAGGTATAAGGCGAGCCATCATCACTGCCGCTGACCTCGCACTGCATGATCTTGCCGTCCGACGTCCCAAAATACGCCCAGCCGTCATGCAGGACTAGGCATCGCGTATCCCAGCCTGTGTAGTCCGCCCATGCTCCAGTTTGCAGGTTGACGACGAAGCACCTCGCATCCTGTCCGACATCCGCCGGCAGCGAGACGATTGCCATGTTGAACAGCGGCCACTTCAGGATTTCCCAAGGCAGATTGGCGCGCGCCGCCGCCTCACGGCGCCAGTCCGGTTCTATGTTGCGGGAAACACTAATCATGGACAGCGCGGCACGATCTTTCTGGATCGCCTGCGAGATCGGGATGATGCCATCATCCATGCCGATCAGCAGTTCGCCGCCAGCCTGCATGACAGCCCGTTTGCCGCGAGGCGGCGACATGTCATAGCGGCCGACGAGCGACCAGTCATTCGGATCGGCGGGGTTTGCACCCTCGTAGACCGCTACCTCGCCCTTGGTCGAAACGAACACGCATTTGTCGTCGACACCGTCGCCGGCATCGAGCGACCAGGTGCCGCCAAAAAGCAGCGATCCGCCCTTCTGGAAGACACCGGCAAGTGAGAGATCGACGGCGGCGCCGGCAATGGTGTCGACTGGTAGAAACCACGCCGTAAGGCTGTTTTTTTGGATGAAGAATTCGCGGTTGCGATAGGTCCAGACGTGCGAGAGCTTGTTCGTGGCAATGGTGCCCAGCGCGGCCACCGTCGTCCATGCCGTGCCGTCGAATTGGCGCATGCTGTCCGTGCCGTTCACCGCCGACAGGTAGTCGCCGCCAGCGGTCTCGAACTGCACATAGGAGAAATAACCGCTGGTCAGCCCGGAGACCACGGGGGCCGGCGCTACATTGGGGTTGGCAGGGTTCGTGACATCGAAAATCTTCGTGCCATCCGCCGCGAACATGAACCGGCCCGGCGACGCGTCATAGGACATCATGCTGACCACTGCGATAGTGCCGATCGTCGCCTTCTTCTTCTCGCCGCCGCGCAATCGGATGCCGGTTGTCGTCGGAAACCAGTTCTCGAGGACGCGGGCACCCTGCGGCTTCGATGCAGCGAGATTTTCATTCGAAATCTTGCCCCGGATCGGTGCTGGAAATGTAAGCGTGCTGTGCCGCTGCTGCGATTGGGCCGCAACAGGGACGCGCCTGAAGCCGGCCCTCATGGCGTGATTACTCCCGGGAAGGCAAAGTCAGCATCGATCGTCGAGCGGCGCCCACCGACGGCCAGAATGTTGGAGCCCTTGTCAGCGCCGGCTGACACCGAGATGGCATCCTCATAGGTCGCCATGTCCTCGGAATAGGACTGCCCCTTGTTGGCCTTCCATTGCCAGATCATGCCGAGTTTCAACACGCGCTCATCGAGCCGGAACACGTCATCGTCAGCCGTGAAAGCTGCTTTTGTGGCGCCGTCCTTGTCCTTGATGATTTTGTTCGTCAGATAGTAGAATTGCGCCGTGGCCGGGTTGGGGATGGCGGGCTTGATCTGGATCTGATCGCCGATCATCGTCCAGGCGCCGACGAGGATCTGAAAATTCTGCACCGCCAGGCCCAGCCACTCGTCGCTGTCGGGATAGTGCGTGAGCGATGTATAAGGGCTTGCCGACGGCCAGACGCGTGCTTTCTTCAGCATGCGCTGGTAATCGACCGGGAGATTGAGGCCGGTCGAAACGCCGTCGCCGGTGAGGGTGGCAAGCGTCTTGAGTTTGGTCCAGTCCCGTGTGTCGAATGCGATCCTCTGCGCCATCTCGTTGGCGAGCGACTGCAATTCGATATCCTCGCGGTCGGTCGACGAAAAGACGGCGGTCGGCACGGTCAAACCGATGACCGTGCAGACATCCTTGATGACGCTGAGGATCGTCATTGGGATCAGTCCACCATCGCCAGTTCCTTGGCGGCGGCCACCAAGGTGTCATGGTTCGGATTGCCGCGAGGGCGACTGCCGGTTTCCTTGGCGATGTAGACCTTCAGAGCTTCATCATCCATCGCCTCGATTTCGGCAGCGGTTGGCGGCGTGGTCGGCTCGGTCTCTTCGTCGCCGTCCTCGTCCTCGCTAGTTTCCTCGTCGTCGTCGCCGGGTTCATCGTCGGCGGCGGTATCTTTGGCCGTCGCGCTGGCGCCCTCCAGTGGCTTTCCCGCTTGCATGAACTCCTCGCGCAGCCGGCGTTCATCCGCCAACTGCTGGGTCAGGGCCGCGACCTGAGCCGCAAGGTTGACGATGTCGGCGCTGCCGGCCGCATTGTCGAGATAAGCCTGCGCCTGGTTCTTCAGTTCGCGTCCGCCCATGCCGAGCTGCTTCAGCGGGGTGCCGTCCAGCGAAGCAAGCTGCTCGACTGTGTGGACGCCGAGAGCCTTCAGTTCGCGGCGCTTGCCTTCCTTCAGGAACGGCGCTTCGGACAGCGGCGTGCCGGAGAGCGGCTGAGAGGTTCCGTCTTTGAAGGCGAGATATTGCTTGTTGTAGAGCTGCGCATACGTGACGAGACCGCCGCCGGCCGCGATGCTCTCGCGCGTGGCGTTCGGTTCGGCATCATGTGCCGGATAGGTCGCCTTGGTCTGGCGGTTTGCCGGGAATGAAAGGTCGCAGACCTCCATATCGGTGAAGATCGGCCGGCCGGCGGACCTGCTGGCTTGTTCGTTGGGGATGACGTGATTTCGAAAAACGACGTTGACGATGTTCAGGTTCGCACTCATGGCGAAACTCCTGTCTGAGAGGGTGCAAAGAAAAACGGGAGCCGAAGCCCCCGTTTCAGTGTCCTGTTGGAATTGGCCCGTTTACGCGGCCAGAGCGTCGTCGACGTACGGTCGATCGATCTCGAACTCGCCGAGACCGGCAGACGGTACGCCGATCGCAGAAGCGCCCTTGGCGTTCTTGACGCGGTCGCCAGCGACAACAGCATCGTCGACGCTGCCGGCGGTCGCCGTGGCGTAGACGTTGGCATTGTCGAGGAAGCCGACCAGAGCCTTGCCGATCGCCTTGCCCTTGATCTGATACCAACCGAACTGGCTGGCGACATTCGCGGACATGGCGACTGCAACGGAACCGATCATGTCGGGGCCGAGGAGCACCGTCGACCAGTCGTCAGGATTGTAGAGCACCCACGAGCCGACACCGGTGGTGGCGACGCCGGCGAGATAGATGAACTCGCCGACGCCGTAGACCGGATCTTGCGCCTGGATGATCTGACCCAGCCAAGGGCCAGGAGTGGAGCGCCCGGCCGCCGTAGAGGCCGGGAGCGTTGCGGCGATCGGCGGGAGACCGAGGTGCGGAGTGTGAGGAACGTAAGCCATTTTTCTGGATCCTCTCCTTTACGCGGCCGGGTTGCTGTCGATGAGCTTCCACTGGAACAGCGGATTGTTCATCGTCAGTTCGCCCATGAAGCCGATGTACTGGACATTTGCGTCCTGATTGATCGGCATCATGGATTTGCCGATCTTGTTGAAGTTTCGTTCCGGGTGGTAGCGGAGCCAGAGCGTGTCGGTGTCCAGACCATAGGTCGTGTTCGCCGGCATGTTGGAACCAATGCCGCCTTCCTGGACGATTTCAGCAGAGCGACCGGCGCCGAAGTATTTCAGCGACGTGAAGCCGAGCTTGCCGAGCCCAGAAACATCGTTGACGCGCTGGATTGCCACGGTGGCCGCGTCATAGGCCGCGTAATGCTCCGGCGACATCAGCAGGAGATCGGCGGCCCTGGTGCCACGCGAGCGCTGCGTCATGATCGAGTTGAGCATCGGGCGAATGGTGGTCGCCGTGACCTGCGTTCCGATAGCCGGGAAGGCAGAGTTCGCGTCGAACACTGAAGTGCGCCAAATCGCGTTGGCGCCGCGGTCGATTCCGGCATAGACGCCGGAGTTGACCACAGTCGGAACCGCGAGCTGGAGGCCGCCAAGTTCCTTGCCGCCGAAGCGAGTGCCGTTGCCGTGGAGCGAGATATCGACCTCGTCCTGCAGCTCACCTTCCGCAGCCTCGATATGAGACTCCAGAATGTCCATGAGCTGGTTTTCGCCCTCGTTGTTGAGGATGTCCTCGTTCGCGAGAGTGACGGCAACCGCGCACATTTTCGGCGAGTATTCGGCGTCGTTGAACAACTCGGCCGGAACCGGGTTGAGGAAGTCGAAGCCGTTATACCAGACCGCCGAACCCGTCTTGGTATAGAGCAGGCGCTGGCGGATCTTCGGGCCGGAGTATTCCTTGAACTTGCCCTTGCGCTTAAGCACGTTGAGCAAGGCGTTGGAATTGGAGACCAGGTCCTGGTAACCCGAGGCTCGATCCTCAAGCGCCAGAGACAAAATCTCCTGGTTCTTTTCTACGGAAGTAAGAGCCATTTCGGCCCTCCTTTTTGCGATGGATTATCCGATCTGGGACACAGCCCGCCGGAGCGAATCCTTGATTGAGGTGGAAGCCCGCTTCGTTGCCGGGTCTGAGCCAGCCGAGGGCGCGCCTGTGATGGATTTCTGGCCCTTCAGGGTCTGAGCCTGCGGGTCTTGAGCGGTGCGCGTCTGAGGCGCTGCTGAAACTGTGGTTGTCGATGCGGCCGGGTCGGGATTGAGCATTTCCGCGAGCTTGTAAGCTTCGGCCAGATTGGCGGTTTTGCCTGATTTCAGGAAAAAGGCGATGTCTTCGGCCAGGTCCTCAAAACGGGGATTGTCAGCCGCGAATTTCTGCACCTGGGCGTCGATCGTTGCGACATGCTGCTGCTGCATCGTGCTGGTCACGCCGCCGACGCTATGCTTGAGGGTCTCGATCTCGCGCTTGAGCTGCTGGATGGTGGCGTCGTTCTGGCCCTGCACCTCGTCCGGCTTCTGGCCCATGACATGCGCAGCGAGCTGGCGAAGCGAGATGCCGGCATAGTCGCAAACGGCTTCAATGCCCTTCAGCGGGTCCGAGAGTAGCGTCCGCTCCAGATTGGTGTAGCGCGTCATCGCATCGCGCATCGTGGTGTTGTTCTTGGTGGCCAGTTCGTGGAAGTCACGGACCTTCTCGAATTCCTCCGCTGGCACGCGGTGCTTTTCGATGCCGGCTTCAAGCTCGCGGATCGAGCGGTGAACGGCCGCCTTGACCGGGTCGGGAGCCTTCTCCCATTCGGCCATCGCAGCGGCATCGCTCTTGAAGCGCGCTGGCGCCTCGGCATGGCTGGTTTGCGTCTTGCCGGACTCGGTTTTGGCTGTCTCTGCCGGCTTGGCAGGCTGCTGAGTGGTGTTCGCGTGCTTGGTAGGCTTCGGATCGGGAAGCGTCTTGTCGGTCTTGTCAGCAGCCTTCTCGCCCGGCTTGGGCTGGGTCTCCACCGGCGCAGGTTTCTTGCCGGTGTCGGTCCCTTCGGCCTTGGCTTTCTCATTGACCTTTTCGGCCGCTGCCTTCAGCGCTTCCCGAGCGGTCGGGGCCTTCTTCGCTTCCGGTTCCGGCTTGGGCTCGGCGGTGTTTGGTTCGGTGCTGATCGGAGTCGGCGTCTGCACGTCGTCGGCAACAGTCGAGATTTCGGCGGGCGCCGAAGCGCCTCCGTTCAAGTCTTCCATGGGATTGCTCCGTCTGAGGGATTGCTGGTTACTGGTGGTCCTGGCGCATCAATTCCAGCGCCTGGTCAATGTGCTCGCGCGTGATGCCGCGCAGAAACTTGTCTTCCATCTTCGCCTGAATGTCGTTCGGGATGATCAGGGACAGCGCGCCCTCAATCATGGCGACACACAAGACAGCCTGCTGGCCAATATCGAGGCGACTGGCTTTGAATGATGCCTCGATCGCGTTGGCGAGGCCGGCGCTGATCACGGCGCCCGGACCCGTTCGCCGCGGTCAAATCGGGCTTTTGCTTTCAGCACTGTTTCTTTGATCGCCTTACGGTCGATCTTCGGACGCTTGCGGGGCCGCAGCCGTGCCGGATCGTTGCCAACTTCCTCGAGCCCGGCGGCGCGGTAAGTCGCGCGAAGAGCCGATTTCGAGGTGTAGACCTTGCCGTCGTGCATTGATTGGACTTCGGACATGGTGTCCGAATTGATCATTGGCGCCGATAGATGCGAGCGCTTCGGCTTGGTGGTATCCACCTTGCGGAAAACCTGCCGGCCGTCGCCGAGATTGATCCACGTGTAAGCCATCACAGGCCGCTGGTCCGCTTCAGCAGAGTTGCGACGCCCGGGTTCACATTGCTTAAAGCAAGCTTGTGCGCATCGAAGACACCGGCGTTGATCTGCTTGGCCAGTTCCTTTGCCTGCTCGCCAGGCACCCCAACGGACATAAGCCGGTCGACGTTGCCATTGGTGAGGCCAGCATTCATCTGGCGGGCTACTTCGACCGCCACCGGATATGACATCCCGCCCCGGCAGAGTTCATCAGCACTGACTGGCATGGTGTTGTCCTTGTCAAAGTTGAGCAGCAGCTGGCTGAGGCGCGGCGTTCTTCTGCGCTTGGCCGAGCACCTGAAGGCGCAGCTTTTCGATTTCGAGCTGACCCTTCTGCATGTCCTGCTCGTGCTTCTGAGCTGCGGCGGCCGCGTTCGCCTCGATCTCGCGGATGCGGATATCGGCCTCGCGCTGCTTTTGCGCGGCATCGGCGTTGATCCTGGCGATATCGGCCTCCGCCTTAGTCCTGGCGATTTCCGCGTCGCTTTGGGACTTGGCCATTGCGGCGTCAGACTTGGCCTTTTCCACCGCCATCTTGCCTTCGTTGGCCTTGGCGTCAGCTTCGGCCTTACCTGCACTGGGATCTGGCCTAGGCTGGGAACCCATCGCCTTCATTTGCTCGGCGAACTCGTCGATCGTCGCATCCATGCTGCGACCGGGACGGAACGGCGCCATGGCGAACTTCAGCACCTCGGCAGCAAAGGGAGCCGTCTCGGGTTGCGCCTGCACCATCGGGCCAAGCTGGGCGAGCGTGCCAGCCAGTGCCGTCAGGAACTCGCTGCGGCGCTGCTTCTCGGCGTTCTCGTCGGGCTGGATGGTGCTGTCTGTCTCGATGTCGAGACTGAACGGCCGGATTTTCTGGTCGTGCAGGAAGTCCATCACCTGGTCGATGGTGACGGTCTTTTTCAGCTCCTCGATCTGATTGGCGATCTCGGCAATCTGGCCCTGAGCCTGCTGCATGATCTGCTGCGCGGCTTCCGGGTTCTGCTTCGCCATCGCGGCGACTTCAGGATCGCTCGACGCGCCCTGCAATTCCTTCTCGATGCTCTTGGCCTGGGCCTCCAGCGGCTTTACCTGTTTGGCGATATCGGCATCGCTCGGCAGTTCCATCTGGCTCATTTCCAGCAGCGTCTTCGACTGGAAATTCTCTGCCATCACCTCGGCGATGATGCGCGCCGCGTCGCGAGCGATGCGCACCAGCTCGTTCTGCCGGTCGCGAATGCGGACAGAGCCGTATTGCGTCTTGATCTGCTGCGCGCCGAGCGTTTCGTTCGGGTTGCTCTCGCCCCGCATGATGTCCGACAGGCCGCTGATCTGGTAAATGTCCTCGATGAGCTGCTTGCGAAGCGCGATCAGCTGCGTGATGGTCGACGCCACCATGTCGGTCGGCAGCCAGACAACCGTGTCCTTGGCCGATCCATTGCCGAACGCGGCCCAGTTGCTGACCGGAACCATGATCTGGCGCGGATCGCGCGTCTTAACCGCAGCCTCGATCGCATCGCCGATTTCACCAGCGCCGGCCGGATAGAAGCCGCGCACTTGAAGCGCTTCGGTCAATGCCGAAATGCGGTTGGTGATGTCGTTGATTTCCTCGATCTGGTCTTTGTAGAAGACGTAATCGGGGACCGGGATAAGGCTCTCCGGCTGCAACGTCCCGTAGGCCGGCTGCGGACACGGGAAGAAGTTTTCCAGCGTCAGGTGCGGCGCGCCCTCGTCCAGCACGACATCAACGCCCGGTGACAGCCACACCACCTTGTTTTCGGACTTCGACCACAGTTCCCAGACCCGCGCCTTCAGCTTGCCGTCGGTGTTGTTCTTGTCGTCCTTGCGCTTGGCGAACTCGGCATCCTGATAGGCGTTGCCCGACGTCGCCTTGAAGCGCTTGCGCATCTCTTTGCGCGTCATCCATGCGCCGCCCGCGACCCAGTCCACTTCCTTCCAGTTTCGGGCGGGATCATGCACGAAGTCGCGACGGTTCTTGTGCTCGATGCAGACGGTTTCGGTGTAGCCGTTCTCTCGGCTCTTGGTCTCGTACCGGATCCACATGCAGCCGCGCGCAATCGTGGCCAGGTCGTCTCGCACCAGCCGCATCACGCCGTCAATGTTCTGCCGATCGAACGTCACCGCCGTCGAGCGCTCGACAAGCTCCGATGCCGTGCGCGGGAGCGGCCGCCTGTCCTGAAAGCGCGGCGCGACCACCGGAACCGGTGGGCGGGAATACATGGAAGGCTTCAGGACTTCGATATTGGCCCAGAAGATTTGAAACTCGCGGTCTCGGGTGACGTTCGCCAGGCGCTCCAGATCGGCATACCGCTTCTGGATGTTGGTGCACCGTGTCTGATAGTCGGCAAAGCCGGCCTTCTCCTGATCCGTGATCAGCTTCAGCCAGCCCTTGGAGGCCTTCGGCTTCAGCGACGGGTCGACCGCATCATCTGCAGTGTTGTCGATCTCGTCTTCAGTGTCGTTGATCATATGCGAATCCTTCGACGCCCGTTGCCGTCGTCAGGCACGCCGGGAAGCTGGACATAGCCCTGTGGCACCTTGGGAGCCGGCGTCTTGGTCTTGGCTGCCCATGGCCGCGACATGCACGCGTAGCGCGTCTCGTCGGCCGCATGGTCTTCCTGGTCGCTGTTGAGGTCTTCCGGGTTCGCCTCGTCGTGCTGCAGCGCCGGCAGTGTCCGAATCGTGTGGATGCAGGTCTCGAAGAAGAACAGCATCGCACGGCCGTCCTCGTCGCCGGTCAGTCGGCCGCGCAACTGGTCCCAGCCGCCCATGGCACCGCGTCCAGCCGCTCGCTTGTTGTCGGCGCGTCGGAAGGTCGATCCGTTGGAGTTGGTCCCGTTAGCCATGCGCTCGGCGAGAGATGGCCCGCCGTCCTGGCTGAAGGCAGCAGGGTCAAGCACGCCATAGCTAATGGTGTCGTCATAATCGCGCTGCCGGACACCGGCGCCGACTGCTTCGGCATGCAGCTTCAGACCGGTGTTGGGCAGATAGCGGCCCGACTTGTCGATCTTCACGCCATAGCATTCGCGGTACTTGATGAGCGCGCCGCGCGGAATGACGATGCCGGGCGCGCCAGCCACGCCAGACGGCACTATCGTGTCGTCGGACGCCACCGCATACCACCCGAAAGAGAAGGGCTTGGCGCTGCCCCAGTCGCCCGCCCTGAAGCGTGTCCAGTGGTCTGGAATTGTGAACGGTTTGACGACATGCCGGCGTCGTTCGAAGTTGTCGAAATAGGCGCCCTCGACCACATCCCAGTCGCCATAGCGCATCGCGCGCACCAGGCTTTCCGAACCGAGACCCATCAACCGGCTTTCATAGCCGGGATCGTTGTCGTTCATCGACGGGTTGTCTTCGAGCTGCGCAGGGATGAACTGACGCTGCATGCCGCCTTCGCTGACTTCGGCCTTGTACACCTTCAGCGGCAGCACGCCGTCAATGAATGTTGCCTTGACGAACTGGTGACCAATGCCGCCCGGATTGGCGCCACACAGGATGCGCGGGAACCGGCCGGCGTATTGCGGTGGAACCTTGATCCCGACCATGCGCACGCGGTTGCGGAGGAACCGATAAATCACTTCGGTGAAGTGGGTCAGCTCGTCGATCAGCAGCACATGGATTTCAGCGCCCTGATATTTGAAACGGTCCTTCTCGTCCTTGCAGTGGCAAAGGTAGATCCTCGATCCGTTCCAGAACCGAATTTCATCCTCGACGATGGTGACGAACCCGCATTCCACCCAGCCGGCGAGCATCTGGCGAAAGCCTTCCGGGCCTTCCATGTGGTTCTTGATCAGGTCGTCGCGGATGCGGCGGAAGAGATAGACCTGAAGGCCTGGGATTTCGGCGCACCACGTGATGGCGGCCGCGCGCATCAGGTGCGACTTGCCACCACCAGCAGCACCGCCATAGAGCGCTTCGGTTGCTTCCGTCTCGAATGCCAGCGCCTGCTTGTCGTGCAGGTCGAGATTGATTTCAGCTGCGGCTGCGGAGGCGGACATTGACCACGGGGACGAGCGCAGCGCCGTCCTTGCCAGTGAGCTCGACGCGTTCCTTGAACATGCCGAGATGCTTGCCCAGGTCGACCAGCGCCGATTTCTTGTCGTGCATCTTGATCTTGATACCGGTTTGGGTGAGCGAAACCTCGGACACTGCGGCGGCCGTGTCGTCGTCAATCTTGTCGCTGCCGACCAGCTCGACCGGATAGATGCCTAGGCCATTCGGCTTTGCGTTCTCCGATTCCGTGTCGATCGGGCTGCGGCCCCACTGCACCGCCTTGCGAATGTCAGAAAAGGCTATCTTTGCCAACTCGGCCACGATGCGTTCCTGAGTGACGCCGAGCTTCTGCGCGATGGCCGCTTGCCTCGCTGCGATGGCCTCGCCAACCATAACATTCGATAATAGGCGCGATCCCTGCACCTGAGCCGTCAATTCGCTGTAGCCGGCCCGCTTTGCCGCCTGTGTGGCGTTCAGGTCGATCATGAATTCTTCGACGAAGCGCGCTTGCTTCGGGGTTAGCTCTTTTGCGGGCATTGAGGCACCTTGCGGTCTGAGCGCATGCAGGAACTTGTGCGTTCTAAGACGCTATGGTTTGTTGGAGCTCGTGTGTGGGAGTGGCGACTTGGACGATAAGACAACTGGTGTTCGTATCGAACGCATCGACGGCAAATGGGCGGTGCAGATTTTTGAGAACGGCGAAACCACCCAGCATCTTTTTTGAGAACGAAGAATTTGCCAGGAATTTTGCGGCCGGTCAGCGGATAAGGCTTAACCCGCCGGGGATCGAGCCAACGCTCACTTGAGACGGTCAGGCTGCAAGAAGAGCGAACCGCGTCTCTGGAGGAGCTTCCTGCTTCGCTGCTCAACAAAAAACCCGCCTGACTTAGGCGGGTTCCGGCGCAAATCGTCACCGTGCCCAAATATCTACCATACGTGACGGCACGTTTCAACTGTTGTGACGCGTTGCTGACTGCGACCCGTAGTGGAAAACGAGGCGTTCCAGACCCATGCGCAAAAGCTGGGCGGGAATGTCTCGGACCACGTTCTCCCGCTGCGCCACTTCCTTGATTGACATCCCGAGACCGCATACCGCATCGATTACAGCCAGTATCTCGGGATAGACCAGAGCTTGCCGCGCCCGCGCCATGACAGCATGGTTGTCGATCAGCTTGGCCGGGACACTCGCTCCGGACCGCCCTCCGTCCACGCGCTCGCCCATGCCCATGGTCTTCAGGCCCTCGCGCGTGGCCAGTTCGAAGTCAGCGCGATAGCGAGTACCGGCCTCCCGCTGCTTGTACGTCAGGCTCGAGATGCCCTTGAGGGGATCGACCTTGCGAACCCGGGCTATGCCACCCGTGCTGATATAGCCGCCATTGCTGACATCGTAGACCCGACGCGCTTCTGCCGTCCCGGCGATAAGCCGATCGCGCCCGTAATCATCCGTCTGGACAGCGAAGTCATGGCCGAGGTCGCGACGGATTTTCACCTGTTCGGCCTCACCCTTGCGCATCTTTGGCGCGGTCGGCTTGGTTTTCTTTGCTGCTTTCGTCATACGAAACTCCGTTGGGGTGCGCCGCGCCGTCAATTCGCCGCGGCGCGCCGTTTCAGGCGACCAAGCGCATCACCTGTCGCTTCTTCTTTGTCTTGCGGTACCAGATTGATCCGAGCGCCTTCCATTCCGACGTGCGATGGGTCTTCGCCATTAGTTTCGCTTCGTCTTCGGCCGACAGGTACAGATCGCCTATCGTTTTCGACAGATCATCGGGATCGAGCTTTATCGACATCTCACTGTCGGTCATGACGTACTCGGCAGCCTTGATGTGAGTTGCGGTGATGGGTGCCAAATGAGCCTTGGCCAAGACCTCAAGGATGATCCGCGCTCCCAGTGGTTCACGACGGGCGACGAGGCCCCTGATGGCCGAAATCGCAATCGTATCGCCAGGCTGATATTTGCCCGACTTGGGCAGATTCTTAAGAACTTTGACCCCGGCCCGCTGACAGGTACGGTCAACGTCCACAGCGTCCTCAAAACCCGCTAAGACCGCAGAGTGATGGAGATGCAGTGCGGTAACTCCAAGCCGCTGAGTGTTTTGACCGACGAATGCCGCTGCCTGGGTCTGGGTGTCGGGCGCGTCGACGATCATCACCGGGATAAGATCGATATGAGGATTACTCGCAGCTGCAATTGCAGTGTGCTGCCCGTCAAGCACCTTCAAGATAGTTTTGCCGCCATGCTCGGCGTAGGCACAGATCGGCGGCTTATATTTCGTCCAGCAAAACCTCTCGATGATTTGCCGGATTTGTCTGTGGCCTTTTTCGCCAATAGCACGCTGGTACTCATGGTCGACGAATAGGGCCGACGGATCTACGCGCTCGCAGATCGGCTCACCTGTGCTGGGCTTACGTGGATTGAGGCCGGTTGTTGAGATCGCGGCAATACCATTGAGAAGTTCCACAGAGTTTTTCCTGTTACGCAGCTCAACCTGAGCGGGGACGCCTCTGCATGAGTGCGCGGCTGCTTGGTTGCAGGCCTCGCTGTGGACAACGACCAAGCGCGCCGAGCTTTCCCCGACATTCTCGGTGTCTGCCCACCGGTAGCCGAAAGATTGGTGAACGAACGCTTGCGAACCGCTCAATTTTCGTTCCCTTCGCTTGCCGCTAGATATTCCGCTGGACTGATGTGGCGGACGGGCGATGCCGCGCCAAATGTCCCGAGCTGCGCATCCCGATAATTGCGCTTTCCCTTCGGGTCGAAGTCAGTCGCCGCTATTGTCCGCAGCCATTTCGGAGCCTTTGCTGCAGCGGGCGTCCGCCGCTCTTTCGTCCGCCGTTTCTTAGCGGCCTGTTTCTTCTCCTGCCGGGTCTGCTTCGGAAGGGTGGGAAACGGGTTTTCCTGCAACCCGTTTTCTGCCGGCCCGCTCGACAGGATCTTGTTCGAGATCCAGTCAGCCCGCTTTTCGGCTGGCGATATGGGCGAGCCCTCGATGCGATCAGCCGCGCGCCAGGCTTCCGCGTTGGTCGGAAACGGCCCCGCCAAGGTTTCGCCGCGAGAAACCACAATCCAGCCCCCGCCCGAAGCTTCAATCACGGTCATGGCAACGCCCTTTGTTGTCGTTCGAAAGTGTCAGGCCTCGGGGAAATTCGCGGCGCCGGTAATCAACCTCGTCAATGATCCGCCGCAGATCCGCCCTATTGGCGTTGCCGATCGCTATCCACCGCTCCAGGACGGGTTTCATTGCCAACCAAGTCTTGTCTGGCAACTCGCACCAGATGCCGATTACAGCGTCGCGGGCCGCGAGATTGATGCTCGTGTGGACAAGCAACGCCTGTTCAACAGACCACGGAAGCCGCTCGGATTTTTCCTTATTCGGCATCTTCAAACCTCCCGTTCTGGATGTTGAAGTTGATCTTCAGCTTGCAGGGATGGCCCAGCTCGTCGAAGCGGGTCTTCTTGTGGAAGATCACCGCATCGGTGCAGCGTTGGCCCTCGTCGAACATCTTCGGGCGGTGCACGACCAAGCCCTGGTCAACGCGGTTGTCCCAATGCTTTGAGCCGGCTATGTCGTCGAGCTCCGGGGGCGAACCTTTGCGCGGCCCGTCCATTTTCGCCGGATGGGCCAACACTTGGACGTGACAGCCCATGTCCTGCGAAAATTTGTAGATCGCCGTCAGGCAGCGGCCGATGTATTCGGTTTCTGTTTCCCGAGCCTCGCGCTGGCTTTCCAGTCGGTTCCATGGGTCGAGCTGCACCACTGATGCGCCGTGCCTGACCACCGCGGCCTCTGCCGTTTCAAGTAGCCAGCCTAGCGTTGGCGTCTGCTCCGGGTGCTGCATGAACAGGTAGTGGTCGTTTATCCACTGGTCCGAGTACCGGATTTCTTCCGGCGTCATTTCTCGCTCCAGACGGCCTGCATGCAGCGTCCGCAGGATGCGCCGGTAGTGTGGCTTGGCCCGCGTCTCAAACGTGGCCGTGGCGATGACCAGCCCGTATTTGTCGGCGATGTCGGCCCAAACCTGCGCCATCACTGCCGTCTTGCCGTGGCCAGGGTGACCGGTGACCACTGACATGGTGCCGGGCGCGAAAAGGATCTTGCCGCGCCAGGCCGGCATGCGGGGAACCTCCCAAGCTCGGATCGGCGCCATCTCCGGCAGTTCCGCGAGCCTGTAGAGACCGGCGACCGGCCACGGCAACGCACCATTGGTGACCAGGTCTTTCAGCGCTTCGATGCCATCAGCGCGCAACATGTCGTTGGCGTCTTTGATACCTTCGGGCCAGTCGATGAACCAGAACTTGGCGGCGCCGAGCAGATGGGCCATGTCCGCCCGGAGCGAAAGCCCGGTGTCGTCCATGTCCCCGCACCAGATGAAACGCTTGTGCTTGCCGAGGCCGCGCGCCAGAGCCTGTTCGACGTACTCATAGCCGGCGGGCTCCGCTGGCTTGTCGTCCGCGCCTTCCTTCTTCTCCCGGCCGCCGTTTGGCACAGACAGAATCCGGCCGATCGGTAAACCGGCCTCGACCATGGCGGCCAAGTCCCATTCGCCTTCGACCATGTAGACATCGCCGGGGGGCGCGGCCAACACGCGGTCGAGATTGTAGAAGCAAAGCTTGCCGCCCTTCTCGCCGATGAAATCCTTCTCTGGGAAGGCGCAGGCCTTGTAGTTCACCCGCTTGCCGCTGAGCGTGTAGGGGAAGAAAACGGCCTCGCTTTTGCGTTCAAGACGGCGAGGAAAGTAGACCGTTCCTGAGGCGGCGCCGAGCTGCGCCAAAGTCGTCGCGCTTATGCCCCGGACCGTCTTTGCGTAGTCCTTTGCCGCCGCCGAAAGCTTGCCCTGTTCGAACGCCACCGTTGAAACCGCAGTGGTGGCAGAAGTAGGTTGCTCCGGTTCCGTCGATCCTGACAGCAAGGCATTTGTCCTTTTTCTTCCGGCGATGCGGGGAACAAGACGGGCAGGTAGTCCGCTGCTCGCCATCGCGATCATTGATGAAAATTCCGAGTTCGCTCAGCTCGCGCATCAGTTGCCGACCTGTTGCTTGGTGTCGTCGTAGAGGCCGCCAGCGAAGCGCCAGTACGTGCCTTCCCGCTCGACCGGGTAACCCTGGCAGCGCGCGTCTGTGATCCATGCCGGTAATTTGGGATCGACCTTTGCCGGCGCCGGGGGGCGGTATTGTTTCAGCACTCCGCCGAGATAGGCCTTTGGCTTTTTGGCGCTCGCGGCTCGACCAGCGATGTCAATCAACTGATCGAAGTCGCCGCCAAGATGCTCGCCGATCTGAAACAGCATCCCGCGCGGCACTCCGGCTTTCTGCCATCCGGGCAGGGCGGCATAAAACTTCTCTTCGGCCGACCCGTGCCAATCCGGCCCGCCCTCGCGGTCATTCTTGTTTTCTGCCGGGTTGGGTTGGACGGCTTGAGGGGGAACTTTGTCGACCACAGCCGAAGGCGCGTTGTTCTTCTTTTTAATGCCTTCAATGCCTTTAATGTCTTCTTGTTTGTCTCGGGGTTGTCTCGCGGTCGTCTCGCTTGGTGTCTCGCTAGCTGTCTCGGCTGGAAGGCTGACGCGCTGATAAGTGTCGTATTTACAGATAGTTATGACGCTCTGCCCTGTCTCGACGGAGATGCTGATCATTGTCTCGGTTTTTAGACGCTTTAGAAAGCGGTCGACACTGGACCGGTGCCATTGCCAGCGATCGGCCATGAACCTGACCGATGACGCGAGCTGGCCGCGCTTCAACGCTACCATGCCGTCCTTGACCCGAACGCGCCGCGCTTTCCATGCCGCCTCGCGGATCAGCCAAACCCATGCCTCGCGCTCGGTGAACGGTTCCGCCGCGAAAAAATGATGTTCGAAGATGTCGCGAGACACCGCGAAAACGCCGCTGGTCATTGCGCCGCCGTCATGCCGATGCTCGCACCAAATCAACTGACGGCAGTTCCGGCGGGTACAGGTCGGGACGGAGGCGGCCACGATGGATGCCTGTCAGCCGCTCGACTGCAATCACGCGGTCGTGCGGGATCTGCTTCCACTGGCTTACGGCCTGCGGCGTGATATCCAGCATCTCGGCAAGCTTCTTGGCCTGGCCAATTGCTTCAACGGCCAGTTCGAGGCCGCTCTTTCCGTCCGGATCACTCATGAAGTTCTGCACCCCTGGCTCGAATTGCGAAGTGAAATTCAAGCACGGCTTAACCATAAGTTCAAGTGCAGCTTGCTTGAATTAATCAAGTCTGACTTTAGTCTCTTGAATTGAAACGGAGAATTTTTTCATGACCTTGGGGGAAACCATCAAAGCCGCGCGCAAGGCGAAGGATTTGACGCTGGCCTCGGTCGCCAATTCCATGGGCGTAAGTCTTCAGGCTGTATCCCAATGGGAAAGTGACACCACCACGCCGACTGGAGGCAGATTGATCAAGCTCAGCAATTTGCTGGGTATCGATCTAGCCCCAGCTGGTGGCCGGCGCGAGTTGCTCCCTTTCAAAGCGGAAGGCAAGGTTTTCGCCGCGCCGCTGATCAGCCGCGTGACAGCAGGCTCTTGGTCACCAGTCATTGCCGAGCAGCCACTGCCCCCAGATACCCAAGCTTTTGAAATCCATTGGGAGCCGGCCGGATACGCCTTTTCTTTGGAAATCGATGGCGACAGCATGCTTCCCGAATTTCAGAGCGGCGACGTGATTATAGTCGACACCGGCCTTCGGCCTCTGCCTGGCGATTGCGTGGTGGCCGCCATTGAGAGTGAGGAAGAGGCAACTTTCAAGAAGTACCGCCCGCGCGGCTTGGACGACAACGGCCAGCCGATCATCGAACTTTACCCGCTCAACCCCGACTATCCTACGCTGACCATCTCAGCCAAGAATCCTGGCCGAATTGTCGGGACAATGAACGAGCATCGAAGGTTCCGGCGCCGAACAAGGTGAAGCCAAACTTGAAAAGGTGTTAAGCGTGGCTTGACTATATGGTTAAGCGGTGCTTGAATAGTATCCATCGCATCCGATGGAGCTTTCAATGAACCCCACCCCCTTATCAAGCCTTATGCATACTGACGCTGACCTGATCGCCCTTGGCGTCGAATTCCGCAAGGCCTGGGCGGACGAGCGCGCCGCCTTCAGCGATTCAGGAGAGGACTTCGACAAAGACCCCTCTATTGCGGCCGCATTCCATCGATGCTCGGAGCTCTCCGACCGAATCCTGACGCTCACGCCCGAGACCATGGATGGGGCGCGGGTCGCCGCGATGGTTTGGGGCTGGTGCCACTATCTCAACAGTCAGCCCGGCGTTTACGACGGCGGCGAATTCAGCAACGCGGCCGACACCCGCGCCGTCCACAAGGTGCTAACGTTTCTGCTGAAGGATTGCGCGGCGTGAGCTATTCGCCGCTTTCATCGTCTTGGGCTGCCTTAGCGGCGGCAGCGTCGCGTTCGAGCTTGGCCAACCGTTTTAGTCGGCGCCGTTCGGTATTTTCCGCCGCGACCGAGACAACGATTCTTGCGTCGTCGATACCGGCATCTTGTGCGGGTTCGAGGCTATTTGCGGCGCGCTCGCGCTCCGCAAGCCGTTCGACCCGTTCAGCGGCGCGAATGCTTTCGACGCTTTCTTTCAGCGTCTTCGACAGGTCGGAAAAGAATGTGCCGATAGATACGTCGATGGCAGGCGTCCCAAACGGCAACGCCTCCAAGCGGATCGTGATCGACGGCGGATGCTTGGGGCCGAGAAAGGACTGTTCCAGCCGAGCGACGATTTCAGCGGTGGTGCTGCGGTTGTTGCGTTCGGCGCGCTCCTCCAGGCGCTCTTTCAAGTTCGCCGGTAGCCGGATGTTTATCTGGGGATCTTCGCGCGCCATAGGCTGGGGATATATAGCACGGTGCTATTGCTCGCAACCTAGCACGGTGCTATATTCCGTCTTGGTTAACGGGAAGGAAAGGACATGAGTCGGGCGGACCCGAAATTTCTGGTGAGACTGCCGGCAGACGTAAAGGCATTCATCGCCACGCAGGCCGCGCGGAACGGAAGTTCTCAAAATTCTGAAATCGTGCGGTGCATCCGTAACCGCATGGACGAAACGAAAACGACGACCAGCGAGCCGGCAAGCTCAATCTGATCGTCGTTCGAAATGAAACCGCCTTGCACGGCGGCTCCCCACGATCACCGACAAAGGATATTGAAGATGACCAAGGCGTTACATAACACCGCATCGGCGAAAATTCAAACTAGTCGCCCCGCTGCGAAGATAGCGCATGAGGCTGACACCCTGTCGTTTATGCACCGCAAAGGCCGCGATGCCGGCGGTGGCATCTGCTACTGGAATGTCGACGCAACCGGCCATTTCGGCAAGGACTGCGACAAAGGCCATGAACTGGCGCGCGAATATCTCGACTTCATCGGCCGTCACCCGACCAACGGCGCAACCACACTTCTCGGCTGCATCGTCAACGATATGTGCCGACTCCGGCAGGAAGAACGCTTGCCGTCCCGCAACCATCTGACCGGCGTCGAGATCGGTTTCCTGGGCGAGGTCAACCGCTACGCTGCGACAATGGTTGCCGTGGTCAAAACCATGGGCAAGTCGGAAGGCGGTGCGGAATGAGCCGCCCAGCGCACCCGCTCGGCTTCAAAACCGACCTTCTCTCGCTCAAGCAACTGTCGGCACTCGTCGAGACGCTGACCACTGTCGCCCAAGTTCTCAGCGGTCTTCAGGAGCAGCCTCGTTTCAACGGCCCGGATGACGGTCAACCGTACAACGAAGCTGGCGAGATACTAGAGTTCCTCCGCAACAATATCGGCTGCGAGATCGACGACATACGCGAGGCCGTGTTGCAAAGGCCAGTCAGCACCCGAGACGAAGGCGAACTTAAGTTTGGGATCATAGTCGGCCAGTATGACGGGGGCACCGACAGCCCTGCATCGGTTGTCGCGGAGTTGGCCAGGATTGCCGGGGACATCGATTGGCAGCTTACCCGGGAAGGTGGCAAATGAGCCGCTTCATCGATCACAGAGACATGTCTGCAGATCAGATAATGTCTTGCTGCATCCAAGCGGCTGCAATCGTCCGGGTTTGCGGTGCAGCGGCCTGGGCGATCCAGGAAGGCGGCCATGTGAATATGGCAACCAGCATCGTTGATGCTCTTGCCGCCGCCGACGAACTCCTTGGACCCGTTACCGATGCGCTTGAGGGCCATGAAGGTCCGAAGGCAGGTGCGAAGTGATCCAAGTCGTCAGCATTACGAGCAAGATCAAGACCGCTGGCGCGCGGCTGGCCTGGGCGAGAACTCAGGCCGGTATCCACACCGTCAGCGGCGGCGCCGAAGCGCTGAAAGTGCCGCCCGGCACATATGCGGGCCACGAGAGCGGAAACCGCGCTTTCGACTATGAAGTCGCCCGCCTGTATGCGGCTGGCTATGGCGTCCGGTGGGAATGGTTGCTCAGCGGGGAGGGCGATCCACTAGGAGGCGGCCGGGTTGTCCCGCTCTCAGCGATCGACCAGCTTCACCAAGTGCGAGACGAACTGCGCACCATTTGGTTGGCCCTGGGCAACACGTCAGATCTGGATGATGACGGCACATTGACGCCGATACGCGAAGCGCTGAACGGCTCAACCAATCGGCTCGAAGACGCTTGCCAATCGATGGAGCGCGCCGGATGAACGGCGATTTCAGCAATTTTTCGAAAGCACAGCAACATTGTGACAAAGCCGGCCTGTGGTTCTGGACCTGCGCGAGGGCGGGCAGATGACCCGCGCCGGGGCAACCCTCGACGATCTGCCCATGTTCGCATCGGACGAGCAGATCGCAGAGGCCATCGTCGGGAAGGATAAAGCAGGCAAATGGATGCGCGAGCGCCTGCCGACCCTTGCCAACAAGCCCGGTTTCCCGGCTATTGATGAATTTCACGGAGGGCGCCCGGTCGCCTTGGTGCAGCGGTTCTATGAAAATTACCTTGGAACCGGCTCGACCACGGCAACAGCGCCACCCGGCAAAGCGGACGCAAGCCAATGGAAAACGAAGACGCGACAAAGGCCCCAGGTCTGAAATGGATCAAGCGCGCTGGCGGCCGAGTGCCGCACTGGGTTGCCGACGAAAATGACGTAAAGAACGGCTACATCCCGAAAACGGTGAACCTCTACTATCTGGCCGATCAGCCGGAGATGCTGAAGGCGAAATGCCATTCGCTCCAAGCCGAGATGCTTCTATGGCGCACCGGCTACCGTGCCGACCCTCTGAAGTTCGACGGAACGATCAAGTCGCTCCTGACCATCTACGAGACGCACAAGCGCAGCCCATACCGGAAGCTGAAACCCGGTTCGCTGCGGCCCTATAACCACTATCTGAAGAACCTGAAGGGCCACATAGGCAGCGTCCGGCTTGACGAAACAACCGGCGTTGACCTCATCGACTGGCATGACGTTTGGTCGGAGAACGGGCGTTATCTCGCCGCTGCGTCGACCGCGCGCGCCGTTCTTTTCGCTGCAGTCAGCTTCGGCATCATGATGCGCTTGCCCGGCTGTTCGGAATTGTCGGTCGTCATGCGCGAGACTGCAAAGAGGCTCCCGCACCCCAAGCCCCGCAAACAGTCCGCCACCGCCACCCAGATCATCGCGGCGCGCGCGGCAGCGCATCAGGCCGGCCGGCCTTCGTCGGCGCTCGCCTATGCCTTGTGCTTCGAGACGGTGCTTCGGTTGTGGGACGTGATCGGCCAGTGGTGGCCGATGGACATGGGCGGAATTTCCGAAGTGCTTGACGCCGACCGGGATCTGAAATGGTTTGGCCTTCGCTGGGAAGACATCGACGCCGACATGGTGCTGCACTACACGCCATCCAAGACCGCCGATAGCACAGGCTTCAGCATTTCCTATTCGCTGAGGAAGGCGCCGATGGTCATGGAAGAGCTGCAGCACTGGCCGATCGAGAAGCGCAAGGGGCCGATCATCGTGGCCGAGGAAAACGGCTTGCCCTGGCGCGCCACGATTTTCGCGCAGCGCTGGTCTGTCGACCGCAAGGTGGCAGGTCTTCCGGTGACCCTTTGGGCGCGAGACTTGCGGGCTTCAGGCATCACCGAGGGCAGGGCATCCGATGCCAGTCTGGACGATGCCAGCAAGGTCGCCGGGCATAGCGCAACCACCACCACCAAGCAGTATGATCGCGCCGTGTTGGAGGCTGCGGACCGCTTTGCTGACGCGCGCGTCAAGCGACGTGAACAGAGCGGTAACGGCGGCGGTAACGCGCGGTAACGGATTAAGAATTTCGTAAGGAATTTCAACGGCCTGCACGAGCCCTGCTTTAACGCGCCCTTAAACCGCCGCATCTACCCTCCAACCCGAGCGCCATTGACACCGGGAAGACAGCGCAACGCATGGCGAACCGCAGAGACAGTCGCATCGAACCCAGCTTCGAGGGATCGCCAAAGGCGAAATCCGCGGCCGGTTTTTCGGTGAACGAGGAGGATCGGGTCGTGCCGGCCAATCGCAAATCATCTTCGGCGCGCAAAACCTCCAAGGCAAAATCATCGTCACGCGGCAAGCGCGGCAAACCCCGGCGCGGGCTGTTCGGCGTGATGGCGCGGATGTTCTACTGGTGCTTCGTGCTCTGCATCTGGGGCGGCATCGCGGTGGCCGGCATTGTCGTCTATTACGGCGCCAAGATGCCGGCGGCGACCACCTGGTCGATCCCCGACCGCGCGCCCAACATCAAGATCGTCTCGGTCGACGGGCAACTGCTTGCCAACCGCGGCATGAGCGGCGGGGAGGCGGTCGGCCTGCACGAAATGTCGCCCTACATTCCGGAAGCCGTCATCGCCATCGAGGACCGGCGCTTCTATTCGCATTTCGGCATCGACCCGATCGGTCTGTCGCGCGCCATGGTGACCAATGTTCTGGGCCGGCGTTTCTCGCAGGGCGGCTCGACGCTGACCCAGCAGCTGGCCAAGAACCTGTTCCTGAAGCCCGACCGCACGCTGGAGCGCAAGGTGCAGGAAGTGCTGCTGTCGCTCTGGCTGGAGCACAAGCATACCAAGGACCAGATCCTCGAAATGTACCTCAACCGGGTCTATTTCGGCTCGGGCGCCTATGGCGTCGAGGCGGCCTCGCGCCGCTATTTCGGCAAGAGCGCGCGCGATGTCACTCTGTCGGAAGCGGCCCTTCTCGCCGGCCTCTTGAAAGCGCCGTCGCGGCTGTCGCCGGCGCGCGACCCGAAAGCGGCGGAGGAGCGTTCGCAGCTGGTGCTCGCCGCCATGCGCGACGAAGGCAAGATCAGCGCCAAGGAACTGGCCTCGGCGATGAGCGCCCCGGCAACGCGCGCGCCATCCTACTGGACCGGTTCGGAAAACTACGTCGCCGACACCATCATGGAAGAGCTGCCCGATCTGATCGGTGACGTGCGCAGCGACATCGTCGTCGACACCACCGTCGACCTCAACCTGCAGAAGCTCGCCGAACAGTCGATCCGCCGGCTGATCGACGAGAGCGGCAAGAAGCTCAATGTCAGCCAGGGCGCGCTGGTCTCGATCGACAATTCCGGCGCCGTGCGCGCCATGGTCGGCGGCTACGACTATTCGACCAGCCAGTTCGACCGCGCCTCCGAAGCACGCCGTCAACCGGGCTCGGCGTTCAAGCCGTTCGTCTATATGGCCGCACTCGAAGCTGGCCGCACGCCCGACAGCGTGCGCAACGACGCGCCGATCAAGATCGGCAAATGGACACCGGACAATTACGGCGGCAAGTATTTCGGCAAGGTGACGTTGGCGACCGCTTTGGCGAAGTCGCTGAATTCGGTCGCCGCACAGCTGACCATGGAAGTCGGCCCCGACGCGGTGGTCGAGGCGGCGCACCGCATGGGCATCCAGTCCGACCTGATCGCCAACACCTCGATCGCGCTCGGCACCTCGGAAGTGACGCCGCTGGAGCTGACATCGGCCTATGTGCCGTTCGCCAATGGCGGCTACAAGCCCGACATCCATTTCATCCGCCGCATCACCACGACCGAAGGCAAGGTGCTCTATGACGATAATGGCGGCAGCGCGCCGCGCGTCGTCAAGCAGAACATTGTCGGCATGATGAACTCGATGATGACCGGCACGGTCGAGATCGGCACGGCGAAGAAGGCGGCCTTCGCCTGGCCGTCTGCCGGCAAGACCGGAACCAGCCAGAATTCGCGCGACGCCTGGTTCGTCGGCTACACCGCAAACCTCACCACCGGCGTGTGGTTCGGCAATGATGACGGCACGCCGATGAAGAAGGTCACCGGTGGCGCGCTGCCGGCACAGGCCTGGCACGAGTTCATGGTGGCCGCGCATGAAGGTGTGCCGGTCCGGCCGCTGCCCGGCACCTGGAAGTCGACGCCGCCCGACACCATCGTGCCCGACGATATTCCGTCAGTCGATAACAATCAGGCGGCGCCGTTGCCTGCCGTGGCCGTCAGCCGTTCTGAGCCTGCTGCCGCGCCGGCACCTGCTGCTGTACCCGCACAAGCACCGGTCCGCCGTCCGGCCGAAACCGTCGATGCCGACGGTTTCAACATGCCGGGCGACGGCGGCACCACGGCCTCGATCAAGCATCCGGTACCGCCGGGCAGCGTCGGCGGCCCGACCAAGAAGCGGAAAACCTCAATCCTGGATATTCTCGGCGGCGGCTGAGCGGCTCGTCATTCTAGCTTCGAATCAAATGCGAGCTGGCAATCCGTTCCTCATATGAGAGCTGCGGTGACAATTCGGCCTCTCGCCACCTTCGCGGCATTCGGCTACATCTCCGGCCGGAGTGACAGACATGGCTGAGACCGACATCAGAAAAACCATCGTGCTGACCGGAGCCAGCCGCGGCATCGGCCATGCCACGGTCAAGCGCTTTTCGCGTGAGGGCTGGCGGGTCATCACCTGTTCGCGCCAGGCTTTTGCCGAGGATTGCCCGTGGCCGGCCGGCCCAGAGGACCACATCAAGGTCGATCTCGCCGACCAGGAAGATGTCGGCATCGCCGTCTCGGAGATCCGTCATCGGCTGGAGGCGCATGGCGGGCAATTGCACGCGCTGGTCAACAATGCCGGCATTTCGCCAAAGCTCAAGGACGGCAACAGCCGCATGGATTCGATCGACACGCCGATGCATGTCTGGCGCGATGTGTTCCAGGTGAATTTCTTCGCGCCGATCATGCTCGCGCGGGGCCTCTTCAAGGAGCTTGCTGCAGCAAAAGGCTCGATCGTCAACGTCACCTCGATCGCCGGCACGCGCGTGCATCCTTTCGCCGGCACCGCCTATGCGACCTCGAAGGCGGCACTCGGCTCGCTGACGCGCGAGATGGCGCATGATTTCGGCCCGCACGGCATCCGCGTCAATGCGATTGCGCCGGGCGAGATTGACACCGCGATCCTGTCGCCTGGCACCGACAAGATCGTCGAGACGATCCCACTCAGGCGCCTTGGCGCCACCTCGGAAGTCGCCGACATCATCTTCTTCCTGTGCTCGCAGCAGGCGTCCTATGTGACGGGCTCGGAAATCCACATCAATGGCGGCCAGCACGTCTGAGCACTGACAGACTGCTCATTCAGCGATGGTGAGAACAGCCTTGCCGCCGAAGCTGCGCTGTCGCAGGGCGTCCAGAGCCCGGGCGATGTCTGTCCACGGCACGGTCATGGACACACGGGTTTCCAGCCGGCCAGCCGCGACCAGAGCGAGCAGCGAGGCGATGTCCGCGCCAATGGCTGGACCGGATGTGTAGTAGGCGAAAGTCTGAAGCCTCGCTCCCTCATGGCCCGGAACGAACTGTCTGAAGCCAACCGGCGTGAATTCGCCGCTGCTCGAACCGAACATGACGATGGTGCCGCCGGGGGCGACGCGTTCGATGGCATGGGCGAGGCTTTGGCCGCCGACCGACTCGGTGATCAGAGAGAATGGCCCTTCGGCCAGTTCGATCGACTCGACGACTTCGTGAGCACCAAGACCGCGGAGATCCTCGGCGTGCCGGGCGGCGGCGATTGCAGTCACCGCGGCGCCTTGCTCGCGGGCGATCTGGATCTGGAAACGGCCGACCGCGCCGCTGGCGCCGGTGATCAACACCTGCTGTCCCGCGAGGTCGCCGCCATGGCGCAAGACCCTTAGGGCCGTCGTGCCCGCCACGGGAAGCGTGGCGGCGGAAACGAAGCTGACCTCATCCGGGATGACGGCGAAGCGGTCAGTCGGAACGGCGACCCGTTGCGCCCAGCCGGCCTCGTCGACCAAAGCCACAACCCGGGCGCCGACGGCAGGCCCGGAGCCATCGGCTGCCGCCCGTTCGACAATCCCTGCGATGTCCTGGCCGGGTATCCAGCCTTTTGGGCGTATGGTGAGCAGGCGCAGTTCGCCGCGGTTCAACGAGGTTGCGTGGACGCAGACAAGCGCTTCGTTGGCGAGGGGTTGAGGTTCGTTGGCCTCGGCAAAGGTCAGTCCGGTGGGGCTGTCGGGAGAGATGACGAGGGCGCGCATGGGAAGCCTTCCTGCCGGTTTGTGACATGCCAGCCACGAACCGGAGCCTATCGACTTCCCGGATCAAAGAATTTAGCTATCATGGCGAATAGTCGCTAAAAGCCGTCAATCATGAGACAGCCTCTCCGCTACCCGTGGGTCAATTTCGACGTCGATGATGTGATCGCTCCTGCAATTGCGGTGCGCGTCGATGTCACCGAAACCAAAGCGGAAGTGGCGACCCATTGGCATCGGAAGGGCCAGCTCGTCTTCGCGCTCGGCGGTGGCGTCACATGCCGCGTCCCGAGCGGCCTGTGGATGGTGCCGCCACATTGCGGGGTGTGGATTCCCGGCGGCATGGAACACAGCAATATCGCGACCGCCAATGCGCGGATTTTCTTCGTCTATATCGAGCCGGGAGCCGCCGATCTGCCGGACCGGTGCTGCACGCTGTCGATCTCGCCGCTGCTGCGCGAATTGATCATCGAGCTGGCCGACCGCATGGAGGAAGACGACGGGAAGGACGCGCTTTTGACTGGGATGCTGCTCTCCGAACTGCCGCGCATGCCGGTCCAGCAGCTGCATTTGCCGATCTCCGCCGAGCCGCGCTTGCGGCGGATCGCCGATGCGTTGGCGCAAGACCCTGCCGACCGCAGCACGCTTGCCGAGTGGGCCACCCGCGTCGCGCTCTCAGAAAGCAGTCTCGCCCGTCTTGTGGTGAAGGAGACCGGACTGAGCTTCGGCCGCTGGCGCCAGCAATTGCACCTGATCGTCGCCATACGGGAGCTGGCCTCCGGTGCGAGTGTCCAGCAGGTTTCGGGCGATCTCGGCTACGCCTCCGTCACCGCCTTCATCACCATGTTCAAGAAAGCGCTCGGCAAGCCGCCGGCAAAGTATCTCGCCAGCGTCGCGCACAATGGCGGCTCCGCCTTCGTGGCGTGATCAACGCGCCTGTGGGCAAGCCTCAGGCCGGGGAGGGCTCAATGGCTTCGGGGCGCGGCATCAGCTTTTGCTCCAGCACTTCTTGCACGATGCCGCGGGCGATTTCGCGTTCACCCATGATGACGGTTTCGGCGCCGAGCCCCATCAGGTGCTCGACCTCGGCATCGGAATGGGCCCGCGCGATGACGTTGATGCCGGGGTTGGCGGCGCGCGCCCTGAGCACGATCTGCCCGGCCTCGAACGCGTTGGGGATGGCAAGGATCAAGCGTTTGGCCCCCTGCGGATTGGCGGCGGCAAACACGCTCGCGCTGGCCGCATTGCCGGAGACGATTTCGACGCCGTCGTCTCTGAGCCTCGCCAGCGTCTTGTCGGCGTCCTCGATGACCAGGAAGGGCAGCGATGCCTGTTTCAGCGCCGCGCCGACCAGGCTGCCGACGCGGCCGTAGCCGATCAGGATGGTGTGGCCCGAAAGCGTTGTGCGTGGCGGCGGGCCGTCCTCTTTGGCAGCAGCGGCCACCGAGGCCACTTGTCCGGGCTGCGTCGCCGGGCCGACCGGCTTGGCCTCTTCCGGTGGTGCTGCCTTGGCGGCGCGCGCGTCCAGCCATGGCTTCATCCAGTCGAGGGCGAGGAACATCAGCGGATTGACCAGGATCGACAGGATGGCGCCTGCCAGGATCAGGTCGCGTCCCTGTTGCGGCAACAGCTTCAGCCCGACGCCGAGCTCCGCCAGGATGAAGGAGAACTCGCCGATCTGCGCGAGGCTGGCCGAGATCATCAAGGCGGTTCCCAGCGGATAGCGGAAGGCGATGACGATAACGAAGGCGGCCAGCGACTTGCCGATGACGATGATGGCCAGCGTCGCCAGGATCGGCCAGCCATTGCTCATCAGGCTGAACGGATCGAACAGCATGCCGACCGAGACGAAGAACAGCACCGAGAAGGCGTCGCGCAGCGGCAGTGATTCCTCCGCCGCGCGGTGGCTGAGCTCGGATTCGCTCATGATCATGCCGGCGAAGAAGGCACCGAGCGCCAGCGAGACGCCGAACAGTTTGGCGGCGCCGAAGGCGACGCCGAGCGCGATCGCCAGCACCGCCAGCCGGAACAGTTCGCGCGAGCCGGTATGGGCGACGTAATGCAGGATCCACGGAATGACGCGGCGGCCAACCACCAGCATGACGATGACGAAGGCGACGACCTTGGCCAGCGTGAGGCCGACGACGCCCCAGATGCCGTAGCTGGCCGGCAGCGACAAAAGGCTCGCATGGTCATCGACCTGCGGCTGGCCGCCGAGCACGCCGGCCAACGCCGGCAAAAGCACCAGCGCCAGCACCATGGCGAGGTCCTCGACGATCAGCCAGCCGACGGCGATGCGGCCGCGCTCGGTCTCGATCAGCCGTCGCTCCTGCAACGCGCGCAACAGCACCACTGTGGACGCGACGGAAAGCGCCAGGCCGAAGACGAGGCCTGCGCCCATCGACCAGCCGAGCATCCATGCGAGGCCGGCGCCGAGCGCGGTGGCAAAGCCGATCTGGACGATGGCGCCGGGTACGGCGATGGCGCGGACGGAGAGAAGGTCCTTCAGCGAGAAATGCAGGCCGACGCCGAACATGAGCAGGATGACGCCGATTTCGGCCAACTCATTGGCAAGACCGGCATCGGCGACGAAACCCGGCGTGTTCGGTCCGACCAGTACGCCGGCGACGAGGTAGCCGACCAGCGGCGGGATGCGAAAACGGTTGGCGAGCGCCCCGAAGATGAATGCCAGCCCCAGACCGGCGACGATGGTGGCGATAAGGGGCGTGTCATGCGGCATTGTCTATGGAGCGCCTTTCGGGAAATGTCGGGTGTGCGCCGCCCGAAGCCGCCGCCTTTTTCAATATGGTGGAGGGGGTGCGGGCGACGCAACCCGCAAGACGTAAATTGGTGGCCAGAGGCACCGAAAACGAAAGGCGCGCGCAGCAAAACCGCTGCGCGCGCCAATACCGAATGATCGATGCGTCACGCCGCCTGCAGCATGGCCTCGATATCGATCAGCGGGCGGTTGGTCAGGGTCTTTGGGATCTCCGCCTGCACCTTGTCGGTGACTTCCTTGTGCAGTTTCTTGCGCATGGTGCCGAGCACCAGCGGTGGCGCGACCAGCACGATGTCGTCGAAGATGCCGTGATGGGCGAGCTTGTAGAGCCGGTCCGCGATCTCTTCGGCAAAGCGTTCCTTGCCTTGCCGGTGCCAGTCGGTTTCCTCAACCGCGCTGCGATGCACGGAGGGGCCGTCATTGTAGCGGCCGGGACTGTCGCTGCCTTGTTCGCGCGTTGCCGGATTGTCCTGTTTCATCTCCTGGAAGAGCTGCAGGTTCGGATAGAGATTGTCGCCCTCGTTCTTCAGGAACAGCGCTTTCTCGCCATCGGCCACCATGACCAGAAGGCCATGTTTCAGGTTGATCTTGCTCATTTGCGCGCTCCTGTTTGAAGGTTCAAATCCAGCCGACGATTGTCTGTTACGGCAGGGGCAGAACGCGTGGCGAAGCGGGAACGTTCCACTTCGTTCGCCGAGATCGCACGCAGCCATATCAAGCCCGATCTATCGTCTATCGGAGCAATGTCCGGAGGTCACGGCTTTAATCTACTAAATTGGTAGAATTTAGAAAAAATAATTTTGCAGCTTGGCCGACTGCCGGATAAAAGAGCCGCAGAACAAAGCCTGCGGCAGCAGCTTGAATCCGCCTGATATGCGGATGTGGAATATTTTTCTCTTGGCCCTTTGGCTTGCGGAAAACCGATTGCCTCCCGTCAGGGGATGCGCGAGTGGGTTCCTTCAGCTTTTTCGCGTCCGCGCCTAAAACTGCCGAATTGTTCCGGAATCTGTTCGTCATGCCGCACACCAATCCCAAGCTCACCGCGTTCCCGGTCTTCATGCGGGTCGAAGGCGAAGCCGTGGCCATCGTCGGCGGCGGAGGCGAAGCGTTGGCCAAGGCGCGGCTACTTGATCAGTCGAGTGCTGTGCTTCGCATCATTGCCGATGTTGCCGACGCCGAATTGCTGAGCTTCATCGCCACGACCGGCGCCATCCGTATCGACGCCCCCTACGACGCCGCGCATCTCGAAGGCGCGGTCCTGGTGTTTGCCGCCAGCGGCGACGAGACGCTCGACCGCCGCGTCGCCCACGATGCGCGCCGCCTTGGCATTCCGGTAAATGCCGTCGACCGGCCGGAGCTATGCGATTTCTTCACCCCGGCGCTGGTCAACCGCGCCCCGGTCGCCATCGCCATCGGCACGGAAGGCGCGGGTCCGGTGCTGGCGCAGATGCTGCGCAGCCGCATCGACCGCATGCTGTCGCCGTCGCTCGGGCCGCTGGCAGCGCTTGCCGCCTCGTTCCGGGGTGCCGCCGAAAAGCTGCTGCCGAAAGGCAACGCACGCCGCCAGTTCTGGAGCAGTTTTTTCCAGGGTGCACCGGCGCGCGCCGTCGAAGCCGGCGAGCTTTCGCAGGCGCATGACGCCGCCGCCGATCTGTTGCTGTCGAAGGCTCCGGCTTCGGGCCATATCGCCCTGGTCGGCGCCGGGCCAGGTGCTGAGGATCTTCTGACGCTGCGCGCGCATCGGCTTTTGATGGAAGCCGACGTCATCGTCTATGACGCGTTGGTGCCGGAGGCGATCGTCGCCATGGGCCGCCGCGACGCCGAGCGGCTGCCGGTCGGAAAACGCAAGGGATGCCACACCAAGAGCCAGGCCGAGATCAATGCGCTGCTGGTCGAGCTTGGCAGGCAGGGCAAGCGCGTCGTGCGGCTGAAGTCGGGCGACCCGCTGGTGTTCGGCCGCGCCGGCGAGGAGATGGCCGCACTGCGCGATGCCCGCATCGCCTATGATGTCGTCCCCGGCGTCACCGCCGCCTTTGCCGCCGCCGCCGATTTCGAGCTGCCGCTGACGCTGCGCGGCGTCTCCTCGTCGATGGTGTTCACCACCGGCCATGATCTGAAGGGCAATTCGCTGCCGGATTGGGCCAAGCTCGCCATTTCCGGCGCCACCGTCGCCGTCTATATGGGCCGCTCGGTCGCCGCCGAAGTCGCCGGACGGCTGATCGAGGCCGGCCTGTCGCCGGACACGGCGGTTGCCGTGGTCGAGAATGCCAGCTTGCAGAACCGCCGCCGTTTCCACGGCACGCTGGCCGATTTGCCGTCGCTGGAAGAGCGCGCCGATCTGGCCGGTCCGGTGATGACCATCATCGGCGACGCGGTTGCCGGCGCCAACTTTGAACGTTCCGAGCCGCTCGCGGCACATAGTCATGAGAGCGCCGCCAATGCGGCCGACGCAGAGGTCCAGCCATGAAGATACTGACCGCAAACCGCCTCTCCGACGGCATCGCCGTCTGGTACGCCGATGGTGGCTGGGCCGAGACGGTCGACCATGCCGACCTTGCCCATGACCAAGCGGCAGAGGACAGGCTGGAAGCAATCGGCGCCAAGGCCAACGCCAACAATCAGGTTGTCGACGTCAATCTGATCGACGCTGAAGTCGTCAATGGCATCGTCGTGCCGGTGCGGCTGCGCGAAAAGATCCGCGCTGCCGGCCCGACCATCCGGGAAGATCTGGGCAAGCAGGCTGCGCGGGCAGCTTAACAAAATACGGGCGGACGCGCCCTGAAAGACGAAACATGTACCGCTACGATGAGTTCGACCACGATTTTGTCCAGGCCCGCGTCGCCGAGTTCAGCGACCAGGTCGAACGCCGGCTGTCCGGCGAGATCACCGAGGATCAGTTTCGGCCGCTGCGGCTGATGAACGGCGTCTACCTGCAGCTGCACGCCTACATGCTGCGCATCGCGGTGCCCTATGGCACGCTGAACAGCGCGCAACTGCGCATGCTCGGCCACATCGCGCGCAAATACGACAAGGGCTACGGCCACTTCACCACGCGCCAGAACATCCAGTTCAACTGGCCGGCGCTGTCCGACATTCCGGCGATCCTGGCCGATCTCGCCAGCGTCGAGATGCATGCGATCCAGACCAGCGGCAATTGCATCCGCAACGTCACCGCCGATCACTTTGCCGGCGCCGCCGCCGACGAGGTCGCTGATCCGCGCCCCTATGCCGAGATCCTGCGGCAATGGTCGTCTGTGCATCCGGAATTCTCGTTCCTGCCGCGCAAGTTCAAGATCGCGGTGACCGGGGCCGAGCGCGACCGCGCCGCCATCCAGACGCATGATATCGGTCTGCATCTGAAGAAGAACGCCGCCGGCGAGCTCGGCTTTGCCGTCTATGTCGGTGGCGGCCAGGGCCGCACGCCGATGGTGGCGCGCAAGATCCGCGACTTCCTGCCGGAAGCCGACCTGCTGTCCTACTGCACCGCGATCCTGCGCGTGTACAACCTCTATGGCCGCCGCGACAACAAGTACAAGGCGCGCATCAAGATCCTCGTCCACGAGACCGGCGTCGAGGAAATCACCCGCCAGGTCGAGGCCGAATGGCAGGAGCTGAAGGACGCCGAGCTGAAGCTGCCGGAAGCCGACATCCGTGCCATCGACGCCTATTTCGCGCCGCCGGCACTGACCGCCCGGCCGGAAGGCGACGCGGCGATCAAGCTGGCGCGGCTCGATTCCAAAAGCTTCTCGGATTGGCTCGACCAGAATGTCGTGACCCATCGCCATCCCGACTATGCCGCGGTGACGATTTCGCTGAAAGGTATCGGCGAGGTGCCGGGCGATGCCACCGACAGCCAGATGGAAGCGGTCGCCGACATCGCCGAGAAATACGCGTTCGACGAACTGCGCGTCAGCCATGAGCAGAACCTGATCCTGCCGCATGTGGCGCGCGCCGATTTGAAAGCGGTCTACGACGCTTTGGTCGACATTGGCCTCGCGACGGCCAATTCCAACCTGATCAGCGACATCATCGCGTGCCCTGGCCTCGATTATTGCGCGCTGGCGACAGCGCGCTCGATCCCGATCGCGCAGGAGATTTCGCTTCGCTTCGCCTCGCTGGAGCGGCAGCGCGAGATCGGCGAATTGAAGCTGAAGATTTCCGGCTGCATCAATGCCTGCGGACATCACCATGTCGGCCATATCGGTATCCTCGGCGTCGAGAAGAAAGGCTCCGAACTCTACCAGGTGACGCTTGGCGGATCGGCCGACGAGAACACCTCGGTTGGCGAAATCATCGGCCGCGGCTTCTCTTCGGAAGAGATCACGGACGCCATCGAGCAGATCGTCGACACCTATCTCGGCCTTCGGCTCGGTCCCAGTGAACGTTTTATCGACGCCTACCGCCGTGTCGGTCCCGCGCCGTTCAAGGAGGCGCTCTATGCTGGCGAAACCAAGGCCGCTTGACCGCATCGTCGACGTCGACGACAGCATCGCCGCCAAAGCGGCGGGCTTCGACGCGCTGTATGGACATCTGAGCCCGCTCGACATCATCGAACGCGCGGCGAGCGAATTGTTTCATGACGAGATCGCCGCCGTGTCGTCCTTCGGCGCGGATTCCGCCGTCCTGCTGCATATGATCGCCAAGGTCGACCGCACGCTGCCGGTCATCTTCCTGGACACCGGCAAGCATTTCGAAGAGACGCTGGGCTATCGCGATGCGCTGGTCGCCGATTTCGGGCTGACCGACATCAGGGTGATCAAGCCCGAAGACGCGGCGCTCGAGCGGGTCGATCCGACCGGCAATCTGCACCAGAGCAATACCGATGCCTGCTGCGACGTGCGCAAGGTCGAGCCGCTGGCGCGCGGCGTCGCCCCCTTCCGCGCCTGGCTGACCGGCCGGAAGCGCTTCCAGGCGGCGACGCGAGCCGCGCTGCCGGTGTTCGAGGCGGTCGGCCCGCGCGTACGCGTCAATCCGCTGGCGCACTGGACGACATCCGACCAGGCTGACTACATGCGCGCGCATGCGCTGCGCGAAAATCCGCTGGTTGCGTACGGCTATCTGTCGATCGGCTGCTTCCCATGCACGCAGCCGGTGCAGCCGGGCGAGGATGCGCGAAGCGGACGCTGGGCCGGTCATGCCAAGACCGAGTGCGGCATCCATCTGTCGGGACTGGAAGTGTCGCTGACCGACGCATCCCTTTAAGCTATGGTGATATTCAGGTGAGGCTGGCCTGCAACGGCGGCTTCCGCCCGGAGGCCGCCGGTTTCGTGTGGACCGGCTTTCGCGGACTTTCGATTTTTAGGGCTTTAGGAATTTTCTATGACTGAACAGACCACAGCGGAGACCCGCCTCTGGACCCGGACGGGTTTTCGCGAAGACGAGTGGACACATGCCGAAAGTGCGGATGCACTGGCGGGCAATGGCCGCTTCATCCTGCCGTTGCAGGCATTTCTCGGCCTCGATGCCGAGGTGCGGCGCTCGGCCAAGGAGCGGCTGGGCGTCGCATTGCTGCCGGGCGACCAGCTGGAAAAGATCGTGGATCTGCTCGACCAGCTGTCGCTGGTGGCGCTGGCCTTTCCGGCCTTCAGCGACGGCCGCTCGTTTTCCAAGGGCGAATTGCTGCGCAGCCGCTACGATTTCGAGGGCGCGGTCCGCGCCACGGGCCAGGTGCTCGTCGACCAGCTGCCGCATATGCTGCGCCTCGGCTTCGACGAGTTCGAGATCTCCAACCCGGTTCTGCTGAAGCGCCTCGAAGAAGGCCGCACAGGCGGGCTGGGCCTTTACTATCAGCCGACCGAAGCGTCGGAGCCGAAGGGGCCGAAATACTCCTGGCGGCGCGTTCGCAACAGCTGACGCGACGGTAATTCCGCCTGTCTTTACAAAGACTGTGATCGGGCCTTCTCCTGGCTGTCCGGACGGAAATATCCGCGGGGCGCGAGGGAGGAATCGGCGCTCATCGGCGGCAACACCAATGCACCGTCCATCATGATCGCCGAAAAGGCGCCTGACATGATCAGGGCTGCAAGGTCTGGATGCGCGAGGAGCGCAAGGCTGCCTGAGCCGGTTTTTGGGAGATGCCGCCGCGCCTTCGGTGCGGCGGTTTTTTTCTTTGTCTTACGGAATTCCCAAGCGAAAGCCCGGAAAACCGCCTCACACTTTGCTGGAATTGCTTTTAGGCCAAGGCCCGCGCTTCGCGAAACGAGATCAGCTTGCGGCGGTTCTCGTCCCACAACGCCAGCTTGACGCAGCGCAGGCTGTCGAGGAGCGTGACGCGGCCGATGCCGCGCAGTTCGGGATAGTCGCGCAGCACTTCCTGCAGCCGGTAGCCCGGCACCTTGGCCGAGAGATGGTGCACGTGATGGACGCCGATATTGCCGGTGAACCAGTTCAGCACCGGCGGCAAATCATAATAGGACGAGCCGTGCAGGGCGGCACGCTGGAATTCCCACTCTTCGTCCTTCGCCCATTCCGTCTCCTCGAACTGGTGCTGGACGTAGAACAGCCAGATTCCGGCCGATCCGGCCAGGATCACGATCGGCAAATGGACGATCAGGAAAGCGCCGGGGCCGACCAGCCAGATAAGCAGCGCTGCCGCGACCGCGATGCCGAGATTGGTGGTCATCGACGACACCCAGGGCGTCAGGCCGCCGCGCATCATGCCGACCGGCAGCCTCTGCTCGAAGATGAACAGCCAGATCGGGCCAAGGCCGAACATCACCAGGGGATGGCGGTAGAGACGATAGGCAAGGCGTCCCCGCCAAGACAGCTGCCGGTATTCAGCAACCGTCAACGTCCTGATATCGCCCATGCCGCGCTCGTCAAGATTGCCGGCGCTGGCGTGATGGGTGGCGTGCGCGCGCCGCCAGCAATCGTAAGGGGTCAGCGTCAGCACGCCGAGCGCGCGGCCGATCCAGTCGTCGGCAGTGCGGTTGGCGAAGAAGGAGCCGTGGCCGCAATCGTGCTGGATCATAAAGATCCGCACCAGAAAACCGGCGGCCGGAAGGATCAGGATCAAGCCCCACCAGTGGCCATAGGAATAGGCTGCCGAAGACAGCGCCCACAGCGTAACGAAAGGAATAAGGGTGATGGCGAGTTCAAGAGTGCTGCGTCGCCGGTCGGGCTTCTTGTAGCGCGCCAGGATCTTCAACCAGGCGCGCTTGCTGTTGGCGGCCGTCTCGGGGGAAATCATGTTCATCAGGAAGCATAGGCGGGGCGTCCCGCTGCCGCAAGGAAAAGCTCACGCAAAATTACTGCGCGTAATTGTCGCGCGATAGCATCGCTATTGACGGCGTCGGCCGCCGGCCATGCTGGCTTCTATGCCGTCCAGCCGGTCGAGCAGGTCCCGGAAACGGGCGGGAATGTCGGCCTCGGTGCGGAAGGCCGGCAAGGTGCGCAAGAAGCGCGTCGTCGCCTCGGTGCCGAACTGGCGCCTGATGTCGGCGGCGAGCTCTTCGCTTCTGTTGCCAGTATTGCGGTCCATTGTCTCAAATCCTGTGTCGGTTTCAAAACTCCTCCAAGCTTTGAATGGTTCCCCATAGCGGGGTATTGGCAAGCAAAGGCTGCCGTTACGGTAAAGTTTGAATTAATTTTGAACGTCTTTGCGTCCCGCACCAAGTCCGACGGGCAGCCCGCAACATTGCCTGCTGTTGGGCGTCCTCCTGGGCTTGCCCCTTGATTTTTGGCCGCCAAACCTCGATATCGGGCGCGAATCCAAACCATTCGAATGACGGGAAATGGCGATGAGCGACCAGACAAAAGACGAACGCGCGCCCGAGGATATCGAAACGGCCGAGGCCGAGCGCACGCAAGGCGGCATCGACGGCGACTATGAAGCGCTGGTGCGGTTGCTGAAGGAAAACGAGGAGCTGAAGGACCGCGCGCTGCGCGTCGCAGCCGAGATGGAGAATCTGCGCCGCCGCACCGCCCGCGACGTGCATGATGCGCGCGCCTATGCGGTGGCCAATTTCGCCCGCGACATGCTGTCGGTGTCGGACAATCTGCGCCGCGCGCTCGATGCTATCCCCGCCGAGGCGAAAGCGGCCGGAGATGCCGGCTTCAAGGCGCTGATCGACGGCGTCGAGATCACCGAGCGCGCCATGCTGTCGACGCTGGAACGGCATGGGGTGAAGAAGCTCGAACCGGAAGGTGAGAAGTTCGACCCGAATTTCCACCAGGCGATGTTCGAAGTGCCCAATCCCGATGTGCCGGCCAACACCGTCGTCCAGGTCGTGCAGCCGGGCTATTCGATCGGCGAGCGCGTGCTGCGGCCGGCCATGGTCGGGGTCGCCAAGGGCGGCCCCAAGATCGCGGCCACCGAAGCGCCGGTCGAGCCGGGGCCGGTGAACGAGCAGGCCGAGAAGGATGCGTGAGTAGGGTAGGCAGTAGGGAATAGGGAATAGGGAATAGGGAATAGGCAGGCGTATCAATCGCGCGGCTTCGTGTTATTCATACTTTCCCTAATTCCCAATCCCTACTACCTCATGTCCCTGACACCCATCGACCTCCTCGACTATGCCGGCGTCGCCGTCTTTGCCGCGACCGGGGCGTTGGCGGCTTCGCGCAAGCAGCTCGACATTATCGGCTTCCTGTTTCTGGCCAGCGTCACCGGCATTGGCGGCGGCACGCTTCGCGACGTCATCCTCAACCTGCCCGTCTTTTGGGTCGCCAACTCCGGCTATGTGCTGGTTTGCGCGGCGGTTGCGGTGCTGGTCTTCTTCATCGCCCACCGCGTCGAATCCCGCTGGAAATGGCTGCTCTGGCTCGACGCCATCGGATTGGCGGCCTTTTCCGTAATGGGCGCGGCCAAGGGGCTGGCCATCACCGGCTCGCCGGTCGTCTCCGTTGTTATGGGCGTGTTGACCGCCACATTTGGCGGCATCCTGCGCGATCTGCTGGCCGGCGAGCCATCGGTGCTGCTCAGGCCCGAAATCTACGTCACCGCCGCACTCGCGGGCGCCGGCCTCTACACACTTGGCGATCTTGCCGGCCTGCCGCCGCTCGCCTCGGATATTGCCGGCTTCGTCGCGGCTTTCCTGGTGCGCGGCGGCGCGCTGAAATTCGGCTGGACCTTTCCGTCCTACAAGAGCCGCCCGGGACGGCGACCGGAGGATATTCCGTAGGGAGAGGGGATAGGGAATAGGGAATAGGGAATAGGGAATAGGGAATAGTCGGTAGTCAGCAATTCGCGGCAGCCTTCACTACTGCCTACTGCCTACTGCCTACTGCCTCACGCCGCAAAGCGCTGCGCTTCCCCGCCATAATAGTTGACGTAGCGGGCGCCGATTTCCTTGACCGGCATCACCACGAACACATCGACGGTGGAGAACTCACGGTCGATGACGCAGCCGTCGCCGATGCGGGCGCCGACGCGCAGATAGCCCTTGACCAGCGGCGGCATGGCCGCGATCGCCGCCTTGGCGTTGACTGCCTCGATCGGCATCAGATCCATCGAGCAATAGCGGCCGGAGACCGCCCGCACATCCCAGGCGGAGTTGGTCCGGCAGTGATGGGCAAGGTAGGTGAGCGCCTCGGCATGCGCAGCCGGCACCGTGCCAGGGAACGAGGCACAACCGGTCATCACGCCGATCTCATAGTGGTTGATGTAGGCCCAGATGCCTTGCCACAGCGCCTCGATGGTGCGCTTCGAGCGGTATTCCGGCAGCACGCAGGAGCGGCCGAGCTCAAGGAAGCGCTGGCCGGGATGGCGGGCGATCAGCTTGGTCAGTTCGAACTCGCCTTCGGAATAGAAGCCGCCGGCGGTCGCCGCAATCTCTTGCCGCAGCAGGCGGTAAGTGCCGACGATGCGGCGATGCTCGGGGCCGGAGATCGAAGTGTCCAGCACGAGGAGATGGTCGCACAGCGGGTCGAAGCGGTCGGCGTCGCGCCGGTCCTGCGCCTGGAACAGGTCCTTCCTGGCGCCAAGCTCGTCATAAAACACCCGGTAGCGCACTTCCTGCGCGGCGGCGATCTCGGCCTCATTGCGGGCAAGCCGCACTTCGAGATTGCCGATACGGCCCAGCGGTGCGCCTGTTGCGACGGCATCGGCGTTCCGCGCGGCGAGCAAAGCGCCGCCTGCGCTGGGCCGAGTGTCACATTCCGGCATAACTGTATGCACGAGTGATTCTCCTTCGAGCCATCCCTCTTGGCACGGGGATACGGTGTAGGTGCAACAGGATTGTGACAGTACCGTGATACGGCGCGACGGGCAATACTTCGTCGGCTGGCGAAAACCTTCATTCGGCTACCTACGTGACGCGAGGATTTCTCCAGCGTCGCTTCAGGCGGCCACCTGGCCCTCGACGGCATGGACCAGCGCGTCGGGATCGAGCGGCTTGGTGACGAAGCCGCTGGCGCCATGGGCGAGCACGGCGTGGCGGGTCTTTTCCTGGCTGTCGGCCGAAAGCACCATGATTGGCACCGGCGGCACAGCCATTTCCTCTTCGTGGCGGCGGATGGCGGCGATCGCGTCCAGCCCGTCCATCACCGGCATGTGCAAATCCATCAGCACCACATCGAAGCGATTTTTCAGCCCGGCTTCGGTCACCGCCTCGACCGCGGCCTTGCCATTGCCGACCACTTTCACGCGATGTCCCGCCTTCAAAAGCGTGGCGCGGGCAAGCATGGCGTTGATGTCGTTGTCTTCGGCGATCAGCACCGACAAACCTTGCTGGCGCCCGCCATGGGCACGAAGCGAGGACGCGCCGGTCTTTTCCGGCTTGGGCGGCGGCAAGGCAGGGGCATGACTGGTCAGCAGCACGCGCAGCAGGGTTTCGCCGCGCACCGGCCTCGCCAGGAAGGTGGCGTAGCCGCTGGTGCGGAATTCGCCAAGCATGCCGCGGTCGGTCGGCGCGATCAGCGTGATCGCCTCGCAATCGGCAAAGCCACTCTGGCGCAGGCGCTTGAGCAGTCTGCCGTCGCCGTCCTCCAGGGCCGCGTCGATCAACAGCACATCGCAATGTTCGGCGAAGGGCGTCGCCTGGGAAGCGGTTGCGGCGACGTCGACGGCGCCGCCATGGGCGCGGATGGTGCGGGCGATGGCGTCGGCCTCGACGGCGTTCTTCGACACGATCACGGCGCGCCGGCCGGCCAGGATGTTCTGCCGGTTCTGCGGTGCTTCGGTTGCTCCTGCGGCCGGGATCTCGAAGACGAATTCCGATCCCTCGCCAAGCCGGCTCGACACCGAAATGGCACCGCCCATGGCGGCGACCAGGCGCCTCGATATGGCCAGACCGAGGCCGGCGCCGCCATGGGTGCGGGTCGAGGTGCCGTCGGACTGTTCGAACTCCTCGAAGATGCGCTCCATATCCTGTTCGCGCAGGCCAGGGCCGGTGTCGGCGACGGTGAAGCAGATGCGGTCGCTGGTCTCGGTGCGGGCCCGTGCAACCGAAACCAGCACGCCGCCGGTGTCGGTGAACTTGATCGCATTGCCGATCAGGTTGAGCAGCACCTGCCTGACTCTTCCCGGATCGGCCATGATCATCTGTGGCACGTCGGGCTCGACATGACAGCCGAGGCCGATGTTCTTGGCGAAGGCTTTCGCCGCCATCAGTTCGATGATGTTGTCGGCGATTTCGCGCAGCGATGTCGGCTGCGGCTCCGGGTCGAAACGGCCGGCCTCTATCTTGGAATAGTCGAGCAAATCCTCGATGAGCGCCAAAAGGGCGCTGGCCGAGGTCGAGACAGCGCCGACATAGGTGCGCTGCTCGGGCGACAGATTGGTGTCAGCCAGAAGCTTGGCCATGCCCATGATGCCGTTCATCGGCGTGCGGATCTCATGGCTGACGGTGGCGAGGAAGCGCGACTTGGCCTGGCTGGCATATTCGGCGCGCTCACGCGCGGTGATCAACGAGGATTCGGCGCGCTTGCGGGCGGTGATGTCACGGGCAATCGCCCGGTGCGAGACGGCGCCGCTATCCTTGTCGCGCACCGACAGTTCGATCCACGAGAACCAGCGCGGACCGTTCGGCGTGCGGATGGAGACGTCGGTGGAACTCAGGCATTCGTGATCCGAAAAGGCGGCGTCGGGAACGATACCGACATCGATGCCGAGGTCGGCCAGAGTCCTGCCGGCAAGGTCGCGCTGATCGGTTCCGACGAGGCCGGCGAAAACCATGTTGGCATAGACGATGTGGCCGTCGCGGTCGCGGTGGACGACGAGATCGCCGAGCGCATCGATCAGCCCGCGAAAACGCTCCTCGCTCTCCTGCATCTCCCACATGCGGTCGGCCAGCGTCTCGATCTCGGCGCGGCTGCGCGCGGCGGTTTCGTCGAGCAAGGCCGTCGCGCGGTGGACGGTGCGGCGGTTGCGCAGGTGCATGGCGACGCCGGCAACGCCTGTCGCCAGCAGGCCGAGGGTGATGAAGATCGGCGCACCGGTGAGGTGGGAGAGGCCCGCCAGCACGACACTGGCGACCACCGTCAGGAACGGCAGGCCCTCGGACGTGGGGCGCGGCAAATCCGGCGCCAGCGGCGGCGCGGCAACATGCTGCCGCTTGGGCGTCGCCGGGTTCGGCCCGTCGATGCTTTCGGCGCGGCTCTTCTCTTTCCTGGCGGACTCCGCGATCATGCGGAAATCCTTGCCAGATAGAGATTATGGAAAAGCGCGGCGGATCGTTCGAATTTTAGCGGTCATGCATTTTTGCCGCCCGTTCTGGCGGCTTCGGGGCCTCACATATCCACGACCATGCGCCCCCTGATCTTGCCCTCGACGATGTCGTGGGCGGCGGCGATGATGTCGTCGAAGCCGATGGTCGTCGACAGGCCGGCGAGCTTTTGCAGATCGAGATCGCTGCCGATGCGGCGCCAGGCTTCGAGGCGCACGGCCTTGGGCGCCATCACCGAATCGATGCCGAGCAGCGAGACGCCGCGCAGGATGAACGGGGCGACGCTCGACGGCAGATCCATGCCACCCGCCAGGCCGCAGGCGGCGACCGCGCCGCCATAGGCGGTCATCGACAGCACATTGGCCAGCGTGTGGCTGCCGACGGCATCGATGCCGCCGGCCCAGCGCTCCTTGGCCAGCGGCTTGGCCGGCTGGGAGAGTTCCTCGCGCGAAAACACTTCGGCGGCACCGAGGTCGATCAGATAGGAGCTTTCGGCGTTGCGGCCGGTCGAGGCGATGACGTGATAGCCAAGGCTGGACAGGATCGAGACCGCGACCGACCCAACGCCGCCGGCTGCACCCGTCACCACCACCGGGCCGCGATCCGGCAGGATGCCGTGCCGCTCCAGCGCCATGACGCTGAGCATGGCCGTATAGCCGGCGGTGCCGACCGCCATCGCATCGTGCGCGCTGATGCCGTCGGGCAACGGCACCAGCCAGTCGCCGTTGACGCGGGCGCGCCCGGCATAGGCGCCGAAATGCGTCTCGCCGACGCCCCAGCCATTGAGGATGACCTTGTCGCCCTTGCGCCAGTCGGCATGCGATGAGGAGAGGACGGTTCCGGCGAAATCGATGCCCGGCACCAGCGGCCAGCGGCGGATCACTGGCGCTTTCCCAGTGATGGCCAGCCCGTCCTTGTAGTTGACCGTCGTCGCCTCGACCGCGACGGTTACGTCGCCTTCCATCAGATCGGCTTCGCCGAAATCGACGACCTCCACCGACTGTTTCTTTTCGGCGTCGCGCGAAACGAGGATGGCTTTGAAGGTTTCAGGCATCTCTTCTCCTCGGCTTCGCAAAGGCTGGCGGTCGGCATTGGCTGGCTCTGGCCGAACTGTGCGGCGGCCGTCCGGCGAGGTCAATTGGTCAAAAGAGTCGGGCCGTCAGGCTTCTGGGCCTTGCGGCTTGGCCTCGCGCCGCCAGCCTATGAACTCGTCGAAGACGACCAGCGCCGCGCCGACCGAAATGAAGGCATCGGCGAGGTTGAAGACGGCGAAGGACCATACCGGCGTGTGGAACAATATATAGTCGATGACGTGGCCGTAGAGGGCGCGGTCGATCAGATTGCCGATCGCACCGCCGATGATCAATGCAAAGCCGATGCGGGCCAGCACATGGCCGGCGGGGGTGCGCGTTGCGAGGTAAAGCACAAAGGCAACGACCACGACCGCGATGACGACCAGGCCGGTGTCGCCGAAGGACGAGAACATCGAGAAGGCGATGCCGGTATTGTAGGTGCGAAACAGCGCCAGGAATGGCACCATGTCGAGCTTTTCCTGGAAGCCGAGGCCGGTCTCGATCAGATGCTTTATCCACTGGTCGAGCGCGATTGCCACCACCACCAGCAGCGCATAGGGAGACCATGATTTCACGATGTGGCGTCCTCGGGGGCAAGTTTCAGCGCGCCGCGCCGGATCTCGAACAGCATGATTCCGGTGGCGACCGCCAAATTGAGTGAATCGGCGCGGCCGGCCTGCGGAATCCGCAGCAGCCGGTCGCAGCTTTCCGCCAGATTGTCGGGCAGGCCCTGCTGCTCATTGCCCATCATCAAGAGCACCGGTCCTCGGGAGAAATCGACCGAGCGGTAGTCGACCGCACCCTTCAGATGGGTGCCGACCACCAGGCCCGAGAAGCTGTTTCGCCAAGCCAGAAATGCTTCCGGCGTCGCCTTGGTCACCGGCACGGCGAAGATCGAGCCCATGGTGGCGCGCACGGTCTCGACAGAAAAAGGATCGGTAGTCTCGCCGACCAGGATGACGCCCTTGGCGCCGACGGCATCGACGGTGCGGATGACGGTGCCGAGATTGCCGGGATCGCGCACCCGGTCGAGCGCCACCCAGACGTCGCCGTCGTGAGCGCGGATGTCTCTTAGCGGCAGCAGTTTTTGCCGGAAGACGCCGACCACCATTTGCGGATTGTCACGGCGGGTGATGGCGACCAGCACTTTTTCGGACACTTCGAGCACGGTGCCGCCGGCGGCAACCGTGCGCGCCGCCACCTTTTCGACCGCCGCATTGCCGCGTCCGGCCTTGGCGAAAACCAGCGTCCTGATCGACCAGCCGAGGTCGAGGGCGTCGATGACCAGCTTCAGCCCTTCGGCCATGAAGGCGTTCTGCTGGTCGCGGAATTTCTTCTGGGCGAGCGCCTTGATGTCCTTGATCAGCGGATTGGCAAGGCTGGTGACTTCCTTGACCTGCCCGGGCGCGCCGGCGTGCCGCTCATTCATTCGGGACTCCCGGGCATTCAGGTCTCCGGGGCATTCAGGCCACCCAGCGCGAAAACAGCGATGTCGACAGCGCCCGCCCGGCGGACTGCTCGCGGATGATCAGTTCGCCTGATTCAACCGTGCCGCCCATGCCGGCAAAGGTGTCGCGCATCAAGGCATGGATGGCGAAGAAGGAGGCGCGGATGGAATAGGCGGTCAGCACTATGGCGACCGGTTTCGGCGTCAGGATCGCGCGGCAAAGGTCGGTCAGGCCGGGCAGGTCCTCGAACAACTGCCAGACCTCGCCCTTGGGTCCGCGGCCATAGGCAGGCGGGTCGAACAGGATGATGTCGTAGCGGCTGCCGCGGCGCTCTTCGCGCTCGGCGAATTTCACTGCATCGTCGACGATCCAGCGGATCGGCTTGCTGCCGAGACCGGCCATTTCCTGGTTTTCGCGCGCCCAGCCGACCGCCTTCTTGGAGGCATCGACATGGGTGACCTCGGCGCCGGCGCGGGCGGCCACCAGAGACGCGAGCCCGGTATAGCCGAACAGGTTCAGCACCTTGATCGGGCGCTTGGCCGCCGCGATCAGGCTGGCCATATGGTCCCAGTGCGAAGCCTGCTCGGGGAAGACGCCGACATGGCGAAACGAGGTGAAGCGGCCGAGATAGTCGATGCCGTCATGCTTCATCGGCCAGGTCTCGCCCAGCGGTACCTTCGGGAACCGCCAGCGGCCGATGCCTTCCTCGTCGGTGTCGCCGGTGAAGATGGCGTCGGCGCGGTCCCAGTCCCTGGCCGGTAAGGCCTTTTGCCAGATCGCCTGTCCCTCGGGCCGCACGATGCGGTAGGGGCCGTATTGTTCGAGCTTCTCGCCGGCACCGCTGTCGAGCAGTGCATAATCCTGATTGGGCGCCACTTCGAGGATCACCGGCAGGCGCTCAGTGGGCAGGATGCCTTCGCGACGCGCCAGGATACGGGGGGCGGGCTTCGGATCAGACCGGTCGTCCGGTTTTGTTTCGTGGCGTTGCTGTCTGGCTTCGGGGCGGATTGGTACGGTCTCCGGCTGTGGCCGCGCATGTTCGGTCCTGCCTTTTGCGGGCGGACGGTTGTCGCTGCGTTTGTCGCGAAAAGACTTCAAGCAGGAGCGTCTCCGGAGGCGGCAGGCCGCTTTTGGCATAGGGTCACCGGCTGCGCAAACAAAATGGTCGAGCGTGCGAATGTCTGAGGTGGTGGACCTCGCTGAGGAAACAGGCAAATCTCGAATCATGTCCCGTTCCGAACGCCTGCTCGACCTGATCCAGATCCTGCGCCGGCATCGCCGGCCGGTGAGCGGTCGCACGCTTGCCGGCGAGATGGACGTTTCGATCCGAACGCTCTACCGCGACATTGCCACGCTGCAGGGGCAAGGCGCGCCGATCGAGGGCGAGGCTGGGCTGGGCTATGTGCTGAAACCCGGCTTCATGCTGCCGCCACTGATGTTCACCGACGAGGAGATCGAGGCCATCGTTCTGGGATCGCGTTGGGTTGCCAGACAACCGGACAAGCGGCTGTCGGCCGCCGCCACCGACGCGCTGGCCAAGATCGCCGCTGTGCTGCCGGATGATCTGCGCGAGGACCTCGATGCGACCGCGCTTTTGGTCGGGCCGCACGGCGATGCTGTCGAAAGCATCGACCTTGGCCTGGTGCGCCAGGCGATCCGCAACGAGAGAAAACTCGGCTTTCTTTACCGCGATGCCGGCGGCGCGGCCTCCGAGCGCTTGATCTGGCCATTCGCGCTCGGCTTTTTCGACAAGGTGCGGGTGGTGGTGGCCTGGTGCGAGACGCGGCAGGATTTAAGACATTTTCGCGCCGACCGGATGTCGGGGCTCAACACCACGGATATCCGCTATCCACGTCGTCGGCAGGCGCTGCTGAAGGAATGGCGCGCGACGCTGGACGCACCGAAGCGCCAGCCCGGCGCTTAATGCTCCTTTCTACGCCCTCGCAAGCCGCTGCTGCCAGAATCTGACAGTGGGGTCACCTATGCTCCTCCAATCGAAACCCTGGAGAGCAGACATGAACACCCCCAATTTCGTCATCCTTTATGTCGACAGCCCGGAGCGGAGCGGCGCCTTCTACGGTGCGCTGCTGGGATGCCAGCCGGTGGAGACGTCGCCGACCTTCGTGCTGTTCGTGCTCGACAATGGCTTCAAGCTCGGCCTGTGGTCGCGCCACACCGTGGAGCCGGCGGCCGCAGCCGCGGGCGGCGGTGCGGAGCTCGTCTTCGCGTTGGACCGGCCTGATGCGGTGGACGCCGCTTACACGGACTGGGCAGGACGCGGCTTGACCATCCTGCAGACGCCGACCGACATGGACTTCGGCCGCACCTTCGTTGCGCTCGACCCAGACAAGCACCGGCTGCGCGTCTACTGGCTGAACGACGGAGAACAGGCCAATGGGGAACAGGCCAATGGAGAACAGAAATGAGTGCACACTGGATCGCGGTCGCTTCCGCCGAACATGTCCGGCGCGGCCGCGAGGCCGGCTTCATGCAGGTCAACCACGGCAAGGCGGCACCCTTGCGCCGCATCAAGCCCGGCGACGGTGTGGTCTACTACTCGCCGACCACAATTCTGCGAGAGAAAGACGGCCTGCAGGCCTTCACGGCAATCGGCACCGTGCGAGAAGGCGAGCCTTACCAGGGCGACATGGGCGGTGGCTTCACGCCATTCCGCAGGGATGTCGAATGGGCCAAGGCCGAGGAGGCGCCGATCAAGCCGCTGCTCGAGCAGTTCGACTTCACCGCGGGCAAATCGAACTGGGGTTATCAACTGCGCTTTGGCCTGTTCGAAATTACCGCGCATGATTTCGCGCTGATCGCCGAGGCGATGGGCGCTGCCATGAAGGCAGGCTGAAGCATCCAGCCGCCGGATCGGCAAGGCACCGTGACAAGGCTGCTGACACCAAGTTGTCAGCAGCCTTGTGCGACAAGCGATTGTCTTCAGATAGCGTCGCGCTTGCCCCAGGAGAATAAGATGGACTTCGTCTCGATCCGCATCATTACCGACCAGATCAAGCCCTTGGTGGCATTCTACGAGACGATCACCGGGCTTACCGCAACCTGGTTCACAGACGATTTCGCCGAACTGGCAACGCCGTCCTGCACACTGGCGATCGGCAGCACCCGCACGCTGGCCCTGTTCGGAACTGATGTGGCGCAGCCGGCCGCCAACCGCTCAGCGATCATCGAGTTTCGCGTCGCCGATGTTGATGCTGAGTACGGCAGGCTGGCGAAAATCATCGGCGATTTCGTACAGACGCCGACGACGATGCCATGGGGTAACCGGTCGCTGCTGCTGCGCGATCCCGATGGCAATCTGGTGAACTTCTTCACCCCGGTCAGCGCGGAAGCGATCAGGAAGTTCGATCGCAGCACCGGCGCCGAGGCTACTGCTTGAGCGCGTTGTAGACGGCAATGCCGGCGGCAAGGTCCTCAAGCGCGGCGCCGACCGACTTGAACAGCGTGACCTCAGTGGGGCTCTGCCGGCCCTGTTTTTCCCCGCGCGCCAGCTCATGCAGATCGGCGACGATGGCTTCCGGCTTCAGCACGCCGGAGGCGAGCGGCTGGACGATGTCGCCGGCTTCCTTGGTGGCGCCGGCGCGGGTGTCGACATAGACGCGGGCGCGCGCGATCGCGTCGTCGTCGCTCTCGCGCATGGTCGGCGTGAAGCCGCCGACCAGATCGGCATGCGCGCCCGGCTTGAGCAGCGCACCCTTGACCAGCGGCGTCGTCGTGATCGTCGCCGATGAGACGATGTCGGCCTCGGCGAGTTCGGCGTCGAGATCGCTTGCGGCCTCGGCGTTGAAACCGTCCGCGCGCAAATCGGCCGCGACCTTTTCGGCATTGGCGGGCGTGCGGTTCCAGATGCGGATGGTCTTGATCGGCCGCACCGCGGAGTGCGCCTTGGCGAGGAACGGCGACAGCGCGCCGGCGCCGACCACCAGAAGCCGCGATGCGTCCTCGCGGGCGAGATAGGAGGCGGCCAGCGCCGAGGCGCAAGCGGTGCGCCACTGTGTCAGCCGTTGGCCGTCGATCAGCGCTTCGGGCTCGCCGGTGGCGCCGTTGAGCAGGAGGTAGAGCCCCATTACCGCCGGTTTGCCGATGGCGTTGTTGTCGGGCGATACGGTGACGATCTTGACGCCGATATGACCCCCGACCGACGTGCCGGCCGCATGGAAGTCGGTCCACGCCGGCATCAAAAGCAGCGTGGATGTGGCACCGTCGGGCCGCTCGACCCCGTGATGATGGCGGACGGGTTGCACAGCACCCTCGCGGAAGGCCGCGCGCAATGTCTCGACCAGCCCGGGAAAGGTCAGCGCCTGGTCGACAGCGTCGGCCGAAATGGTCAGCATGCAAAACTCCGCGAAGATAAAAGCTTCGGCTTCAGGCCGTTGGCTTCGGCAGCGCCGGACCCTGGCCCGAGCCTTGCGGTGCGGCGGGTACCCGGCTGACCGCCTGGCGCAAATTCTCGGCCTCGACGCCGCGCTGGCGCGCCAGCTTGCGGTAGCGGCCCTGCTTGACCCAGGTCGCCAGGCTGCCGACGACCATGCCGATGGCGAGCGCCACGAACAGGAAGATGAACAGCGGCAAGGTCAGCGTCAATTTCGGATTGCCGGGGTTGAACGGGTCGAGCGTGAAGGCGACCAGCTCGCGGTTGGCGACAGCCAGCGCAATCAGGATGACGGCGAGCGGCACGAAGACCACGATAAGTATGAAGCGGTTCAACATAGAAATTCCCTGGAGAAGGCAGGCCTTGATAACGCCGGCGCGTTGGTCCGCGCCTACTTGCCGCCATTCAGCCTTTCACGCAATTCCTTGCCGGTCTTGAAGAACGGCACCCACTTCTCCTCGACCTCGACGGATTCGCCGGTGCGCGGGTTGCGGCCGGTGCGAGCAGGGCGATTTTTCACCGAAAAAGCGCCGAAGCCGCGCAATTCGACCCGGTTGCCTTCCGCCAGGGCATCGGTAATCTCGTCGAAGATCGCTCCCACGATGTTTTCGACGTCGCGCAGGAAAAGATGCGGGTTGCGCGTGGCAATGATCTGCACAAGCTCGGATTTGATCATCAGAAAGGTCCCCGTGAAAGCGCTGCGGTCAAATATCAGGATGATTTTATTTGCTTTTTTACTCGCCCCAACCGGCAGATCAAGGGTGCCAGACGGAAACGAGACCGTCAAGAAACAAGCGATCCGCGCCAATTTCGTGAAGCACGTCGCTGCCGGCCTCCGACAGGCCGAGCGCGCTGCCGACGCTGCGCGCTATTGCTTTCGAGAACAGGAAGCCGCCACGCCGCTCGGTGTCCTTCCATTCCACCACCTTGAGCTTGGCGTCGACACCCTTGGTCGCCAGCCAGTCGATCGCCACGCTCTCGCCGCCGACAGCGTCGATCAGACCGTTGGCAAGGCCCTGGCGGCCGGTGAAGATCGAGCCGTCGGCAAGGGCCAGTGCCTGATCGCGGGTCATTTTGCGGCGCTCGGCGACGATGCCGACGAACCAGTCATAGCTGTCGAGGATGAGCTTGCGGACCATGGCTCGCTCGTCTTCATTGGTCGGCTTGAAGGGCGAGGGCGATGCCTTCAGCGGCGAGGATTTCACTTCCTCGAGCTTGATGCCGACCTTGTCCATCAGACCGCTGACATCGGGATACTGGATGAGCACACCGATCGAGCCGACGATCGACGTCTTGCGGGCAACGATATGGTCGCTGGCACTGGCGATCATGTAGCCGGCCGATGCGGCCAGCGTGCCGACCTCGGCCACCACCGGCTTGTCGGCGGCAAGCTTGCGCACCTCCTCGTAGATCGATTCGCCGCCGACCGTGGTGCCGCCGGGCGAATCGATCGCCAGGATGACGCCCTTGACCTGCGAGGATGTGCGGATGGTTTCCAGCCGCTTGATCAGTTCCTCGTCCTCGGTGATGGTGCCTTCGATCCTGACCTTGGCGATGTGGTCGACGGAAGAACCGCCGAGGTCGCCCCCATAGAACCAGCTTGCAAGCGCAATCACCCCAAGGGCCACGATGGCAATGGCGGCGCCGCGCCAGAAGGTCAGCTTGCGCCGCAAGCGGCGGCGGTCGATCAGGTCGTCGGCTCTCAGTGCCATGGTCTGCCTCACAGTCGGTGGGAAGCGATGCTTTTAAAGCAAGCGTCCGCGCCCGGCTACCTCTTCCTCAAGAGCCTGCGACGAAGCGACCTTCACGACGGAGGCATTTCAGGAAAAAATGACGCGGCGCGTTCGTTTCTGCTATGAGGTGACGAAATTGTGTCGCCTGAGTTCCGTCTGTAAAACAGCGGCCGTCACATTTTTGCGGTTTTCCTCCGCTTGTGCTTGCTTGCGGGGGCCGGCAACCCACCTATAGCAGGTGTTTTGGCGGACAAGGGTTTATTAGAAGTCAGTCATGCTTGCGCGATCGAACGAACCGACCAATGCCGATGCGGCCTTGGCGCCCACGGCGCCAGCGGGCACGCGCGGCGACGCCTTCGACCGCGCCCAGCGCCACTCGCGCCGCGTGCGCGTGCTTAAGTTTGCCGTGCCGGTGCTTGCCGCCGGGATCGCGGTTGCGTTTCCGGTCTATTCCTATCTGGCGGCGCCGATCAACATTTCGATACAGGCAGACGGCACCGCTTTCGCGGATGGCAAGCTGGTGATGGCCAATCCGAAGCTCAACGGCTTCACCAAGGACAAGCTGCCCTATTCGCTGACGGCCTTGCGCGCCATCCAGGATGTCGGCAAGCAGGACATGATCGAACTCGAAGGCATCCATGCCAAATTGCCGCTGACGGCCGACAATGTGGCGACCGTCGACGCCAAGCGCGGGATCTACAACAGAAACGCCAACACGATGGACATGACCAGCGACGTTACCGTCACCACCACCGACGGCGTCGCTGCCATCTTCAAATCGGTCTTCCTCGATATGGGCAAAGGCTCTATGAAGACAGGTGATGCGGTCGATGTCAGCCGTAACGGCTCGCGGATCACCGCGGGTTCAATGTCGGTCGAAGACAATGGCAAGGTCATCGTTTTCGAGAACAAGGTAAGCGTTCACATCGATCCGGCCACTATGAAGGCGGCAGAGGCAAAGAGCGGAGAAACGAATGCGTCCCAGTAATTCGGCACGGCTTGTCGCCGCAGCTTCGGCCTTGCTGTTGCTGGGTATGGCGCCGTCCTGGGCTCAGTCCAGCGCCAGCAGCCAGTCCGGGCTCAAACTGTCGGGCGACCAGCCGATCCAGATCGAGAGCGACAAACTTGAGGTCCGCCAGGCCGACAGCATGGCGCTGTTCAGCGGCAACGTCACCGTCACGCAAGGGCCAACGCTGCTCAAGGCCGGCAGCATGGAGGTCTACTACGTCAAGGACCCCAACGCCGCCAAAGGTGCTGCCGCCGGCGCTTCGGCGATGACCGGTTCGGCCAATATCGACCATCTGGTGGTCAAGAACAAAGTCTACATCAAGTCGAATGACCAGATCGCCACCGGCGACAACGCCACGTTCGACATGAAGACGCAGGTGCTAGTTCTGTCGGGCAAGGAGGTCGTCTTGTCCCAAGGACCCAACGTCCTCAAGGGCTGCAAGCTCACCGTGCAGATGAAAAGCGGCCTTGCTCAGGTCGATGGCTGCGGCGGGCGCGTCATCATGTCGATGACGCCGCCACCGAAATCCGAGGCCCCGAAGCCCGAATGACTGGCGTGTCTTCGCTGCTGACCCGCCTTCCGGGACGGGCGGCCAGTAAACTTGCAGCACCGGCCACAGTCACCGTTGATTCCTCGAAGTTCAAGGGCACCCTGATCGCCAAGGGTCTGACCAAGAGCTACAAGGGCCGCAAGGTGGTCAGCGGTGTCACCATCGGCGTGCGTGCCGGCGAGGCTGTCGGGCTGCTCGGGCCGAACGGCGCCGGCAAGACCACCTGTTTCTACATGGTCACCGGCTTGGTGCCGGTCGATGAGGGCACGATCGAGATCGACGGTTTCGACGTCACCTCGATGCCGATGTACCGCCGCGCCCGCCTCGGCATCGGCTATTTGCCGCAGGAAGCCTCGATCTTCCGCGGCCTGAATGTCGAGCAGAACATCCGCGCCGTGCTCGAAGTGGTTGAGAAGGACCGCAAGGTGCGCGAGCGTAATCTCGACGAACTGCTCGAGGAATTTCACATCAGCCATCTGCGGAAGTCGCCGTCCATGTCGCTGTCGGGTGGCGAGCGGCGGCGTCTTGAGATCGCCCGAGCTTTGGCGACGCGCCCGGCCTACATGCTGCTCGACGAGCCGTTCGCCGGCATCGACCCGATTGCCGTCGCCGACATCCAGCAGCTGGTTCGTCATCTGACGGCGCGCGGCATCGGCGTGCTGATTACCGACCACAATGTGCGCGAAACGCTCGGCCTCATCGACCGCGCCTACATCATCCATGCCGGCCAGGTGCTGACTCATGGCCGTGCCGACGAGGTGGTGGCGAACCCCGATGTGCGCCGGCTCTACCTCGGCGAAGGTTTCACGCTCTGAGCGTGAAATTTGTTTCCTGACGTGATTTTTGCCGCCCCGCCGGGCTTTTTTCTCCGATTTTGCGTGAGATAATGCTTCGGCAGGGGCCTTTTGCCATCGTTCGCCTTGACAAGCAAAAGCCGGGCCAGTTTCTATGGAAGGTCGGAAAAATTCATTTTCCGGCAGCTTCTGATGTGTAGGCTTCCGGGTGCAGAAGGGCGTTTGAAACCGAACCATGGCGTTGGCGGCGAAACTACAGCTACGACAATCCCAGTCGCTGGTGATGACGCCGCAGCTGATGCAGTCGATCAGGCTGTTGCAGCTCACCCATGTCGAGCTCGACCACTTCATCGACGACGAGATCGAGCGCAATCCGCTGCTGGAGCGCGCCGAGCCCCAGGAGGACGCCGCAAGCGACCAGGTGCAGAAGGGCGATGCCGCTCCTGAGCCTACCGCCGATGGCGACTGGTTCGAAAACGAGACGGCGTGGAGCGCCGAAGCGATCTCCGACAAGCTCGACAGCTCGCTGGAAAATCTGTTCCCCGACGATCCCGGCACCAGCGAGCGGCTCGGTCCGGACCTGACGGCGCAGTGGAAGTCGGCCACCGGCAATAGTTCGTCCGGTTCTTCCGAAGGCTTCGACGTCGGCGACATGGCCGCCGCGGCGATCACGCTGCGCCAGCATGTCGGCGAGCAGATCGCGCTTGCCTTTGCCGATCCGGCCGCAAGGCTGATCGCAGCCGAACTGGCCGACGGCCTGGACGAGGCCGGCTATCTGCGCGCTGATCCCGCCGAGATCGCCAAACGGCTCGGCGCCGATCAGGCGATGGTGGCCAATGTGCTGGCAGCCTGCCACACATTCGAGCCGGTCGGCCTGTTTGCGCGCGACCTTGCCGAATGCCTGTCGCTGCAGCTTGCCATGCTCGATCGTCTCGATCCGGCGATGAAGACGCTGATCGGCAACCTAGAACTCCTGGCGCGGCGCGATTTCCAGACGCTGAAGCGGCTTTGCGGGGTCGACGAGGAGGATCTCCTCGACATGCTGGCCGAAATCCGCGCGCTCGACCCACGCCCGGGCATGGCGTTTTCGGGCGGCGCCAGCGACGCCATCGTCGCCGATGTCGAAGTCCGCGCCGCCAATGACGGTAGCTGGACGGTCGAGCTCAATGCCGAGACGCTGCCGCGCGTGCTTGTCGATCACATCTATTTCGCCCAGGTCTCGCCGCATGCGAAGAATCAGGCGGAGAAGGATTTCCTGGCCGAATGCCTGCAGAATGCCAACTGGCTGACGCGCAGTCTCGACCAGCGGGCAAAGACGATCCTGAAAGTGGCGTCGGAAATCGTGCGCCAGCAGGACGCTTTTCTCGTCCATGGCGTGCGCCAGCTCAGGCCGCTCAACCTGCGCACGGTGGCCGATGCCATCGGCATGCATGAATCGACCGTCAGCCGGGTGACGGCCAACAAATACATGCTGACGCCGCGTGGCGTGTTCGAGCTGCGTTATTTCTTCACGGCTTCGATCGCGGCGTCGGGCGGCGGTGATGCGCATTCCTCGGAAGCGGTGCGCGACCGCATCAAGCAGCTGATCGACGAGGAAAAGCCCGCCGATGTGCTGTCCGATGACGCAATCGTCGATATGTTGAAGGAAAGCGGCGTCGATATTGCCCGGCGCACGGTGGCCAAGTACCGGGAGGGTATGAATATTCCCTCCTCGGTGCAGCGGCGGCGTGAAAAGCGCGCTCTGGCAAGCGCGGGGCGCTAGCTCTGCTTGCCCGGCAAGGCTTTTGCTATGGTTGGATTTCCACAACTTTCGACCTTAAAGCGCGTCGCGCTGAAACGGATTCATGCGACGCGCTTTAAGTCTTGTTTTGATGCATGTCGTTGTCCCAGAACCGCAGCGCACTTCTGGGCGACATGCATTAATTGACAAGCTGCAATGAAGTGTCTAGAAGCCCGCCCGCATGAGACGGGCTCGCGGCCCGCATGCGGATGGTCCGTCACGATGAAGGCCACGGGACGGCCAAGAAGGCGGATTGTGATCAACCGGAAAGTTCGGATCTAAAATCGGCGCGAGTTGACGCCGCAAAGCTTGTGCGCACGGATCACGAGTATAAACTCTGGCCAGTTTGAAGCCTGAGCAAGGAAGGTCAGTTTTCAGATGAAATTGCGGATATCGGGTAAACACATGGATATCGGCGATGCGTTGCGTTCGCGCATTACCGATCGCGTCGGCGAGGCGATTGGAAAATATTTCGATCGCGGTTTTTCAGGGCACGTCACGGTCATCAAATCGGGGTCGCGTTACTCGGCCGATTGCATGATCAGGCTGGATTCCGGCGCTTCGCTGCAGGCAACCGGCGATTCCCAGGATCCGACACTTGCCTTCGAGGCGGCCGCGGACCGCCTCGAAACCAGGCTGCGGCGCTACAAACGCCGTCTGAAATCGCACAATTCAGGCAATGGAAATGGCGAAATCACCGACATCGCCTATACGGTAATGGCGCCGTTGACTGATGACGATGAGGACATTCCGGAGGACTACGCCCCGGCCATCGTCGCCGAATCAACCATGACGCTGCAGACCATGTCGGTCGCGTCGGCGGTCATCGAACTCGACACCAAGGACAGCCCGGTTTTCGTCTTCCGCAACGCCGGAAACGACCACCTCAACATCGTCTATCGGCGGCCGGACGGAAATATCGGCTGGATCGACCCGTCGACGACCAAAGTCGCACAGGCGTGACGACAACGACAATGGTCGCACAGGTGACGACAATGGTCGCACAGAGATGATAGCCAGCCGCGCGAGGGGCGAGGACTGGTGACGGCAGGCGAATAAGGGATTTCAAATATGGATCTGAGCGATCTTCTCAACGTTCCGGCGATCTTGCCGGCGTTGAAGGCGAACTCCAAAAAGCAGCTTCTGCAGTTGCTGTCCGAGAGAGCGGCGGCGATTTCCGGCATTCCGGAGCGCGAAGTGTTCGACACCATCTTGCAGCGCGAACGGCTGGGCTCCACCGGCGTCGGCAACGGCATCGCCATTCCGCACGGCAAGCTCGCCGGGGTGAAGCGCATCGCCGGCGTCTTTGCCCGGCTGGAGACGCCGGTCGATTTCGAGGCCTTGGATGACCAGCCGGTCGATCTGGTGTTTTTGCTGCTGGCCCCGGAAGGCGCCGGCGCCGATCACCTCAAGGCACTGTCGCGCATCGCCAGGGTTTTGCGCGACGCCGACACGGTGGCCAAGATCAGGGGTACGCGCGACGCGGTCGCCATCCACGCGCTGCTTTCGGACACGCAGGCCTCGCACGCCGCCTGAAGTTCTTCGGATTTAAGTCTTCCAGGGGCCGCCGAAGGCGGCCCTCTCCATTTCAACCGCCAGCAGTCGCCTTAGTGAATGGCGACAGTGGTCAGGTCGTTTTCCATGGCGCCGGCCAAAGCCCGGTCTTTCGCATCCGAAAGCAGGATCGGCTGGCCGTTGGCGGCAAACAGGGCCCACAGGACCATGCCGGGCGCGATTTCGCCCAGATTGGGGAAGCGGCCGAGCAATTCGTCGCTCGAGACCTTGCGCAGATAAGCGACCGAGCCTTCGCCGAGATGGGCGAATTCGCCGCTGGTCATGATGATGGTTTCGTCAGTTCTGGTCATTTCAAGCCTCCTTGGCGCGAGGACGCCGCTCAAGGCCATCCCCGCATGAGAGCCATCGGTAAAGATCAGTCTTTCACCGATATATTTATTTTCCGTACCAGCCGTTCGGTATCCGGCCGATCGAGATCGATCGACAAAAGGCCGTTCTTCAGTTCCGCTGCGATCACCCGCATGCCGTCGGCCAGCACGAAACAGCGCTGGAACTGGCGCGCGGCGATGCCGCGGTGGAGGAATTCGCGCTCGGTGTCGTCGGTTTGACGGCCGCGCACGACCAACTGGTTTTCCTCCGTGGTGACATCGAGATCGCTTTCGGCGAAACCCGCGACAGCCAGCGTAATGCGCAGCCTTTCGGCCTTGCCGTCAGCACCGCTGAGGCGCTCGATGTTGTAGGGAGGATAACTGTCACCGGATTTCGCCAGTCGTTCCAGGGTCTTTTCCATGGCATCGAAACCAAGGAGAAGCGGGCTGGAGAAGGGCGTCATTCGGCTCATGTTACACTGTCCTCTTTGGAGCGACATAAACTGGAAAAACCCGGATGGCATTTTTCCCGATGGTCTTGATATGGTCCGCGCCGCGGCCAAGTTCAAGCCGCCGAACACCCCCGCCAAAAAGACTCCCCCGCATAAGGAAATGAAATGCCCCAGACCCGCAAGATCATCATCGACACGGATCCCGGCCAGGACGATGCCGTCGCCATATTGCTGGCGCTCGGCAGCGCCGAGCTGGAGATCGTCGGCATCTCTGCTGTTGCCGGCAACGTGCCGCTGAAATTGACCGAAAAGAACGCCAGGAAAATCTGCGAACTGGCCGGCCGGCCCGACATCAAGGTCTATGCAGGCGCCATCCGCCCGTTGGCGCGCGAGCTGGTCACCGCCGAGGAAGTGCATGGCAAGACCGGCCTCAACGGCCCGCAACTGCCCGATCCGAAGATGAAGCTGCAGGGCCAGTATGCGGTCGACTTCATCGTCGAGACGCTGATGAAGGAAGAGGCCGGCACGATCACGCTGTGCGCGCTCGGCCCTCTCACCAATGTCGCGCTGGCGCTGATCCGTGAGCCGAAGATCGCGCCGCGCATCAAGGAAATCGTACTGATGGGCGGCGGTTTCTTCGAAGGCGGCAATGTCACGCCGACCGCAGAATTCAACATCTATGTCGATCCGCAAGCCGCCGACCTGGTGTTCAAATCCGGCATTCCCATCGTCATGATGCCGCTCGACGTTACACACAAGGCGCTGACCACGGCCAAGCGCACGCAGGCCATCCGCCAGCTCGGCACCCGGGTCGGCACCGCGACGGCCGAGATGCTGGAGTTCTTCGAGCGCTTCGACGAGGAGAAATACGGCACCGATGGCGGCCCGCTGCACGACCCCTGCGTCATCGCCTATCTGTTGAAGCCGGAGCTGTTCAAGGGCCGCAACTGCAACGTCACCGTCGAAACCACCTCCGAACTCACCATGGGCATGACCGTGATCGACTGGTGGGGCGTGACCAAGCGGCCGAAGAACGCCATGGTGATGCGCGACATCGACCATGACGCGTTCTTTGCGCTGCTGGTGGAGAGGTTGGCTCGGCTTTAGCTCTGTCTTTCCTTTCTCGCCATTGTGGGTTCCGAAGGGACGGGGCGAGACAAGTGGCTCGCCCCCGGGCGGTGTCGCCGAAGGCGACGGATGTGGGGTGTTCCAGGGAACGCCCACGTCTCACTCCGCTGGAACACCCCTCATCCGTCTCGGCGCTATCGCGCCGATCCACCTTCTCCCACAGGGGAGAAGGCGCCGCCGCCGTTCACTTTGCAAATCGATAGAAGACCATTCCATTCTCGCGCGTGACGCGCTCCAATCTTGCCGGCGCGCCGATCAGATGCGGGAGGTCGTCTTCGACAAGAATGGACGAACCGGTTTCGAGTGCAACCAGATAAAGCGTGCGGCCGTTGTCTGAATGGGTACTTTTGACCGTTGCGTCGATTGGCTCGACCGACCGGATGGGGCTCGCATCATTCGTCCATTTGTAGAGAGCCGAAGGAACCATCACCGCAAACAGGACGACGATCAGGATCACGCCGGGCGCGTCCCTTTTTATGCCAGCGTAAGTCCATGACATCGACGTGAATCCCCCCACGCCGATTCATGTGGTGGCGTGAAGACTGACTTTCAATCAGCCTTCACGTACCGGCTCCGTTGGGAACGACCGTTGGCGGTCGTCACTTCGCCTTGGAAAACGCCAGCCACAGGCCGCCGCCGACCAGAAAGCTGCCGCTGATCCTGGACATCAGCTTGATGCGGCTGGCCGAGAGCAGGCGGCCGACGCGGCTGGCGGCGAGCGCATAGGTGGAATCCGAGGCGGCGGCAAAGATCATCGCGGTGAGGCCCATGACGACGATCTGTAGCGTGTAATTGCCCTGCGGGGCGATAAATTGCGGGAAGAAGGCGCCGAAGAACACCAGCGTCTTGGGGTTGCTCAGCGCCACGAGCAGGCCCTGCAGGAAGAAGCCGCCGCGCGGCTTTCTCGCCGTGCCGTCGGCATTCAGCGTGCCCTTGGCGCGGAACATCTGCACACCCATCCAGATCAGATAGGCGGCGCCGATCAGGCGCACCCACTCGAACCAGTGGCCCATGCCCGATATCAGCGTGTTGAGGCCGATGCCGACGATGGCGATCATGATGGCAAGCCCGGCCTGCGTGCCGGCGACATTGGCAAGGCCGGCGCGGTAGCCATGGCGGATGCTGTTGGCGATGATCAGCGTGACAGTCGGACCGGGCACCAGGATGATGACGATGCAGGCAAGGACATAGGCAGCGTAGAGTTCCAGCGACATGGGGATTTCCTCGAGGATGCGCTTAGGCGGCTGGCTGCAATCAATGCATGGCGGCGGGGCTGGTGCAAGCCGGTCGCATACCGTGCCGCCCCTCGCGTCAGGACGCCCCAGCCTGCCAAGGCAAGGTCGCCTCATAGGCCGCTCCGGCCCTTAGCACGGCGAGGTCGCCGCGCGGCCGGCCGATCAGCTGCATGCCCAAGGGGCGGCCTTTGTCGTCGAAGCCGACCGGCACGTTGAGCGCCGGACAGCCGCCGAGCGTGGCGAAGGCCGAAACCTGCATCCAGCGATGGTAGCTGTCCATGGTCCGTCCGGCGACCTCACTTGGCCAATGCGTGCCGACTTCGAAAGGAAACACCTGCGCCGTCGGCAGCGCGATGAGATCGAAGTGCTCGAACAGCGACAGCAGCGTCCGGTGCCAGGAGGTGCGGATGACCGAGGCCGCGCGGATCTGCGGCGCCGTCAGCCGCATGGCGTTCTCCACCTCCCAGACGGCTTCCGGCTTCAGCAGCGCGCGCTTGTGCGGGTCGTCATAATGGACTTTCAGCGCCGAGCCGCTGCTCGCCTGCCGCAGCGTCACGAAGGCTTGCCACAGTGCCTCGAAATCGAAATCCGGCAGCAAGGGCTCGGTCAGGAAGGATGCCTCCGCGAAGCGGCCGAGTGCGGCCTCGCACAGATCGAGGATGCCAGGCTCTACCGGCAGGTGACCGCCGAGATCACCGAGCCAGCCGATGCGGCCGCCGCTTGCCGGCGTTGCCAGCCCTTCGAGGAATGAGCCGGGTTTCTCCCAAGACAGCGGCGCGTGCGGGTGGTAGCCCGCCTGCACATCGAGTAGCAGCGCCATGTCGCTGATGCTGCGGCCCATCGGCCCGTCTATGCCCATCTGAGCATGAAAGACTTCCAGGTCCGGCCCTCCGGGGACAAGGCCCTGCGACGGGCGGAAGCCATAGACATTGTTCCACGCCGCCGGATTGCGCAGCGAGCCGCCGAAATCGCTGCCGTCGGCGACCGGAACCATGTCGAGTGCAAGGGCGACCGCAGCGCCGCCGCTCGACCCGCCTGCGGTGAGCGCCGGATCGAAGGCGTTCAGCGTCGGGCCGAACACGTTGTTATAGGTGTTGGATCCCAGCCCGAATTCGGGAACATTGGTCTTGCCGATGATGATGGCGCCGGCCTTGCGGATGCGCTCGACGAAGAAATCATCCTCCTGCGGCACGAAATCGGCGAAGATCGGCGAGCCGAAACTGGTCGTCAAGCCGCGCGTCATGGCGAGGTCTTTTATCGCCATCGGCAGGCCAAACAGCGAGCCGGCCGGCCCGCCTTGCGCTAGATGCGCGTCCGCCGCGTCGGCCTCGCGCAGGATGTCGGAGCGCTCGCGCAACGAGACGATGGCATTGACCAGCGGGTTTACCGCGTCGATGCGGTCGAGGAATGCGGCTAACAACTCGCGCACGGACAGGCGGCGCAGCCGGATCGCCTCGGCCAGGTCGACAGCGGACATCCGGCAGATGTCGCCGGCGGGGGGCATGGCGTGCTTCGTTGCGGGGCGCAGGGCTGTCATCCGGCGTTGTTGCGCAGGGCGGTGTCGACATCCGCCGCCAGCGGGATGGCCGGCTGGGCGCCGGGCTTCAGGCAGGCGAGCGAGCCGGCGGCTGCGGCGCGGGTGAGAGCCTGCTCCAGCGGCAGGTTGGACGCCAGCCCGGCGGCGAGATAACCGCAAAAAGTATCGCCGGCCCCGACGGTGTCGACCGGCGTGATCTTCAGCGCCGGCACGGTCAGGAAATCCTCCGGGGTCGCCGCCAGCACGCCGTCGCCGCCGAGCGTGACGACGATGGTGTGGCCGGTCTTGCCGGCGAAGTCACGCATGCGTGCCGGGCGGTCGCGGCCTTTCAGCGACAGCGCCTCGCCGTAAAGGTCGAATTCGGTTTCGTTGGCGACGGCGTAGTCGGCCTTGCCGAGCAACGCTGCCGCCTCGCTACGGAACGGCGCGGTGTTGAGCACGGTGACGGCGCCGGCGGCGCGTGCGGCGTCAAGCGCTGCATCGACGGTCTGCAGCGGGATCTCGTGCTGCAGCAGGACGACGTCGCCCTTCGCAAGGAAAGCCTTGGCGAGATCGCCGGGCAGCACCGAATCATTGGCGCCCGGCACGACGGCGATGACATTCTCGCCATCGGCGCCGACGAGGATCAGCGCCGTGCCGGTGGAGGCGAAGCTCTGGCCGACGCCGGAGAGATCGACCTTGCCGGCAACGAGCAAAGCGAGGGCTTCGGTTGCGAAATTGTCCTTGCCGACGGCGCCGACCATGCGCACCTTGGCGCCGGCGCGCGCCGCAGCCAGCGCCTGGTTGGCGCCCTTGCCGCCGGGCGCGGTGGCGAAGCCGGAGCCGCGGACCGTCTCGCCCGGCGAAGGCAGGCGGTCGACATTGGCGATAAGGTCGAGGTTGATCGAGCCGACAACGATGATCAAGAAAGCCTCCTGCGGAATGCGCGGGAAGCTAACCTGTAAGCCGGCGGCTTGCCAGAGCGTGCGGATGTTTTGCGCCGGGAGCTCGCAAAAAGAACAACACCGGCGAAGGGATTTCGCCGGTGTTGTTTGATGCGGGCAGCTTCAGGACGCGGTCTGGCCCGCTTCCCAACCGAGGATGGCGCGTTTGCGGGTCAGGCCCCAGTGGTAGCCGGTGAGTGCGCCGGACTTGCCCAGCGCCCGATGGCAAGGGACGACGAAGGACAATGGGTTGGCGCCGACCGCCGCCCCCACCGCCCGGCTGGCGTTTGGCGCGCCGATCCTGGAGGCGATCGAGGAATAAGTGCAGGCCTTGCCCATCGGGATCCTGAGCAGCGCGTCCCAGACGCGCAGCTGGAAGTCGGAGCCGATCATCACCACGCGCAGCGGCTGGTCGGCGCGCCACAATGTCGGATCGAAGATGCGCGCCGCATAGGGCTGGGTGGCGCTCATGTCCTCGACATAGGTGGCGTTCGGCCAGCGGCCCGACATGTCGGCGAAAGCCGCCCGCTCGCCGCCCGGATCGTTGAAGGCGAGCCCCGCAAGGCCACGGTCGGTGACCATGATCAGGGCGATGCCGAAGGGCGAGATGTGGTAGCCGTAGCGGATGGTCAGGCCAGCGCCGCGCGTCTTGTAGTCGCCCGGCGACATCGCTTCATGGGTGACGAACAAATCGTGCAGCCGGCCGGGGCCGGACATGCCGAGTTCGAACGATGTTTCGAGGAGCGGCATGCCGGAATCGAGCAGTTTGCGGGCATGGTCGAGGGTGACCGCCTGCAGGAAGGCTTTTGGCGATAGGCCGGCCCAGCGGGTGAACAGCTTTTGCAGGCCCGTGGGTGTCTCGCCGACATCAGCGGCCAAGGCTTCCAGCGAGGGCTGGTCGCGATAGTCGAGGCTGATCTTCTCGATGGCGCGGCGCACGACCTCGTAGTCGCTGCCCTTGGGGGTGATGTCGTGCTGCAGGATCGCTGTCGGTTTCATCTGCGTATTCGTGGTCATCTGGGCGTTCATGGCAATATCTCCTTGACCGCGAATATCGGTCTTTCCGCCCCTTGCAACCACCCGAAACTTGCCTTGTTGCCGCCTGTTCCCAGATAAATACTGGATTGCGCCCCGGGAGATGCCAATGGCCGGCGAAAGGGTGAATCTGAGCGGAGCAAGGGAGACCTTGCTGATGACGCTTTATGGCAAGGCACTGGAAAGCCGGCTGCCGCATTCGCTGCTCGGGGATCGCTTCGCCGACGAGGCCGTGCGCAAGATCGACTATGATTTCTCGCGCCTCAAGGTCGACACCAATCTCGGCATCGGCCTGGCGATCCGGGCCAAGACGTATGATGTCCGCGTTCAGGACTTCATCGCCAGAAATCCCGGCGCCATCGTGCTGCATCTCGGCTGCGGGCTCGATACGCGCATTTTCCGTGTCGATCCACCCGAAGGCGTGGAGTGGTTCGATGTCGATTTTCCGGATGTCATCGCGCTCCGGCGCAAGCTTTACCCGTCCCGGGACCACTACCACCTCGTCGGCTCTTCGGTAACCGACCCAGACTGGCTGGCAGAAGTGCCGCGCAATCGTCCGGCCGTCGTGGTGATGGAGGGGTTGACGCCTTATCTCCCGGTAGAGGAGGGGCCACGGCTGCTGTCACGCCTTGTCGCGCATCTTGCCGGCGGCGAGCTGATGTTCGACGCCTACAGCCACTTCGGCCTGAAGATGCTGCGCCTCAATCCGACCATCAGGGCGACGGGCGCCGAGGTTCACTGGGCGATCGACGACCCGCAGGTACTGGAGCGTGCCGTTCCGAAGCTGCGCTTTGTCGACGATATCTCGGCCTACAGCGCCGAACGCACCGCGCACATGGGCTGGTCCGCGAAACTGTTCATCGGACTGTGGAGACACATTCCCGCATTGCGCAAGGTCGGCAGGATTTTACGCTACCGGTTCTAATGCGGCGGCTCTAGCGCGTCCTGGCTTTTGTCAGTGCCCGCGAAAAGGCCACAGCAAAACTCTCGCGGGAGTCTGGGTCCAGGAATGATCCGATCGGCACATTCTGTCCTTGTGCTTCCACCGTCATCCTGGTGATGCCGATCTCGGCATGGCGAGCGACGGAAAAGCGCGCCCAGAACGGGTTGAAGCGATGCGCTTCCGACTTTCCCGAGGGCGCCGTCTTGCGGATGTCGAGGCTGGTGCGCGACACCGACACTTCCTCGCGGGCACGGGCGGCGCGATAGTTGGCGCGGAAGGCGACGTAGACGGCGATGACGTCGAGGCCGAAGAAGCCGAACACCGGCCAGGCGCCGCGCGACAGGAAAAACGCCCCGGTCACCACCCAGCCGAACAGCAGCGCGCCCATTAGCACGGCAAAGCCGGTGCGGCCTAGCGAGCGGTGCGGTGTCAGCAGCGCCTGGAAGAATGGCTCGTCGGCCTGAAACGAGGCGTTTGTGTCGCTCATCCCAGGATATTATAGGAAGGGAATGGCCAGCCCCAAGTCCAAAAATCTTTCCCTATCCAAAAGTGAACTGCCGCCCGGGCGGCGCGACGGCTCGAATGCCAAGCCGCGACCGGCGCCGGCGCGGGTCCGTTCGCTCTACAGCGCGGCCGAGGTGCATGAGATCTTCCGGCGGTTTTCGGTGCAACGGCCCGAGCCGAAAGGCGAGCTCGAGCATGTCAACGCCTTCACGCTGCTGGTGGCCGTGGTGCTGTCGGCGCAGGCGACCGATGCCGGCGTCAACAAGGCGACGCGGGCGTTGTTCAAGGTCGCCGACACACCTGAAAAGATGCTGGCGCTGGGCGGAGCCAGGGTCGGCGAGTACATCCGCACGATCGGGCTCTGGCGCAACAAGGCCAAGAATGTCGTGGCGCTCTCGGAGGCGCTGATACGCGATTACGGCGGCGAGGTGCCCAGCGAGCGCGATGAGTTGGTCAAGCTGCCGGGGGTCGGGCGCAAGACCGCCAATGTCGTGCTCAACATGGCGTTCGGCCAGCACACGATGGCGGTCGACACCCATATTTTCCGCATCGGCAACCGCCTCGGCCTGGCGCCAGGCAAGACGCCCGAACAGGTCGAGCAAGGGCTGCTGCGGATCATCCCGGACGAGTATATGCGCCATGCGCATCACTGGCTGATCCTGCATGGCCGCTATGTCTGCAAGGCGCGCAAGCCCGATTGCCCGGCCTGCGTCATCGCCGATCTCTGCAAGGCCGAGGTGAAGACGACAGACGTGCCGGCGCCGCTCGTGGAAATCGCGGCGCCCGGCGTCCCGACAACTAGCTTTCCTCCACGAACACCTCTTCGCGCTTCTTCTTGACCGACGGCAGGAAGACGACGACGAGCACGGCCAGTGCGACGAGCAGCAGGCCGGCGCTGATCGGCCGCGTCACGAAGGTCGAGGGGTCGCCGCGCGACAGGATCATGGCGCGGCGCAGGTTTTCCTCGAGCAGCGGGCCGAGCACGAAGCCGAGCAGCAGGGGTGCGGGTTCGCAGCGCAGCTTGGTCAGGATGTAGCCGAGCAGGCCGAAGAATGCGACCGCGTAGAGATCGAAGGCGTTGGTGTTGACGCTGTAAACGCCGATCGAGCAGAACGCCATGATGATCGGGAAGAGCACATAATAGGGGATCGTCAGCAGCTTCACCCATAGCCCGATCAGCGGCAGGTTCAGCACGATCAGCATCAGATTGCCGATCCACATCGAGGCGATGATGCCCCAGAACAGCGCCGGCTGCTCGATCGCGACATTGGGGCCGGGCACGATGCCCTGGATGATCATGGCGCCGATCATCAGCGCCATGACCGGATTGGCCGGAATGCCCAGCGTCAGCATCGGAATGAAGGAGGTCTGGGCGCCGGCATTGTTGGCCGATTCCGGTCCGGCGACGCCGGCGATGGCGCCCTTGCCGAACTCCTCCGGGTGTTTCGACACGCGCTTTTCGACCGTGTAGGAGGCAAAGGCCGCAAGCACCGCGCCGCCGCCGGGCAGGATGCCGAGCGCCGAACCGATGATCGTGCCGCGCACGATGGGCGCGGCCATCGCCTTGAAGTCGTCGCGGGTCGGCATCAGGCCGGAGACCTTTTTGATCATCACCGAGCGCTCGTGCTCGTTTTCGAGATTGCGCAGGATCTCGGCAACGCCGAAGACGCCGACCGCCACCGCGACGAAGTTCAGCCCGTCGGCATATTCGCGGATGCCGAGCGTGAAGCGCGGCGTGCCGGTGTAGATGTCGGTGCCGACAATGCCGAGCAGCAGGCCGAGCACGACCATCGCCAGCGCCTTGACGATCGAGCCGTGGGCGAGCGCGATGGACGAGACGAGGCCGACGATCATCAGCGAAAAATATTCGGCCGCGCCGAATTGCAGGGCTATTGCCGTCAGCGGCGGGGCAAAGACGGCGACGAGAAAGGTCGACACCGTGCCGGCGAAGAACGAGCCGATCGCGGCGATCGCCAGAGCCGCCCCGGCGCGACCGTTCCTGGCCATCTGGTAGCCGTCGATGGCGGTCACGGCCGAGGAGGATTCGCCGGGCATGTTGATGAGAATGGCGGTGGTCGAACCGCCATACTGGGCGCCGTAGTAGATGCCGGCCAGCATGATGAGGGACGAGACCGGGTCGCCGATCTGGAAGGTGATCGGCAGCAGCATGGCGATGGTTGCGGTGGCGCCGATGCCGGGCAGGACGCCGATCAGCGTGCCGAGCAGAACGCCGATGAGGCAAAAACCCAGATTGGCCGGCGTGGTGGCCGTCGAAAAGCCGAGTTCGAGGTTCCTGAGGAGGTCCATCTCAGCGCCTCACAATGCCAGCCATTGGGGCAACCAGGGGCCGAAGCGCTGGAATGGCAGCCCGAGCGCGTAGCTGAAGACCAGCACCGAAAACAGCGTCAGGCCGGCCGACAGCAGAAGTGCCGTCAGCGGCTTCATGCGGGCGCTGGCAAAAGAGGCGATCAACGCCGTCAGGAAGATCGACGGGACGAAGCCGAGGCCGCGCACGGTCATGCCGAAAAAGATCGGCGCCGGCAGGATCAACAGCATGCCGCGCCACGCAATGGGGCCGATCGGCTCGCCCTCGACGCGCACCGCCTGGACGAGGATGATGGCGCCGAGCACGATCAGCACGATCGCCAGCACCAGCGGGAAATAGCCCGGTCCCATGCGAAAGGCGGTGCCGATTTCGAGGCCGAGCGATTGTATCGCGAAAAAGGCGCCGAAAAAGATGAACAGCGCGGCGCACAGGCCGTTTGTCCTGTCGATGGCGAAAGGTTTCATGGCGGTCCTCCCCTGACCCTTGCAACGGGCTTGCCGTTGCAAATGTGAAAACGGACGTCGAAGCGAAAACGGGGCGCCGGCAGCGCCCCGTTCAAGCCTCAGTCGGCGTATTGGCCGGCGGCTTCGATGATCGGCTTCCAGCGCGTGATCTCGCCTTCCAGCTTGGCCTTCAGCGCTGCCGGCGTCGCGTCGGCCTCGGACGACGGCTTGGTGCCGAGTTCGGCGAAGCGGGCGATGACGTTGGGGTCCTTCAGTGCGACCTGGAGCGATTTCGACAGTCGGCCGGTGATCTCGGCCGGCGTGCCCTTCGGCGCATAGAGGCCGTGCCAGATGCCGACCTGCACCGCGGGCAGGCCGGCTTCGATGGTCGTCGGCACGTCCTTCAGCACGTCGAGGCGTTCCGGCGTGGTGACGGCATAGGCCTTGATCGTGCCGCCCTGGATCTGCTTGGTGGTGTTGGTGGTCTGGTCGCACATAATGTCGACCTGGCCGCCGAGAAGGTCGGTCATGGCCGGACCGGTGCCCTTGTAGGGCACGGTGACCAGCGGCGTGCCGATGGCGCTCATGAATAGCATGCCGCACAGATGCGAGGCAGCGCCGATGCCGGCATTGGCGACGGTGATGGTGTCCTTGTTGGTCTTGGCGTATTCGACCAGCCCTTTCAGGTCGGCCGGCTCCAGATCCTTGCGGGCGACGATCGCCATCGGCACCTCGGTGACGAGGCCGACATACTCGAAGGCGTTCAGCGTGTCATAGGCGAGTTTTCTGTAGAGGGTCGCGCTGGTCGCCATGCCGATGTGATGGAGGAGCAGCGTGTAGCCATCCGGGTCGGCGTTGGCGACGCGGCCGGCGCCCAGCGTGCCGCCGGCGCCGCCGACATTTTCGACGATGATCTGCTGGCCGAGATCCTTCGACATGGCTTCGGCGACGAGCCGCGTGACCGTGTCGGTCGGACCGCCGGCCGCAAACGGCACGACGACGGTGATGGTGCGCTCGGGATAGGTCTGTGCGCTGGCGGTGAACGAATAAAGCGTGACGGCCGCGGCGGCGGCTAGGGCGGCTACAATTTTCCTCATCGTAATTCTCCTCCCAGGATATCAATCTCCGATCGCTGTGCAGGTCAGGCAGCGAGGGTGCAACAAAGGCAAGCTAACAGATTGTCGCCTGACGCAAACTGCAAAATACAGTCGTGCGCAACCATGGCGATCAGTGGGGAGTATGCCCGGAGGAGATGGGTTTGGTGTTGGCGTTGCTTCAATAACCGTAGCCGCGCGCCATCGCCGCCGCGAAGATCGGGATCAGCAGGAAGATGAAGGCTTCGGCGCGCACATAGGTCTTCACCGAGGCGAGTTCCGCAACCGGCACCTGAAAGCCGGGATTTGCACTGGCTTGCCGGTTCCAGGAGATGAAGCGGATGGTCGGGATGATCGACAGCAGGCCAACGATGCCGAATGCCGCCATCTTGGCCCAGAACACCCAGTTGTAGACGTAGAATTCCCAGCCCTTCAGGCCGTAGATGACGCGGCAGATGCCGATGATGATGATCAGCATGGCGATGATGCCATAATGGCGGTCGATGCCGGCAAGCCGCTTGAGCGTGGCGGCGGAGAGGTCGCCGCGGATCAGGACAAATTCGGCGCCGATGATGCCGGCCAGCGAGAACACCAGCAGATGATGGAAAATGGCAAGCACGAGATCGGTGGTGTCCATGGCGTTCTCCTCCCATTGGCGGTATCGAGACCGGCCCTTGCCGGACCGGTTGCGAAAGGTAGCATCGTTCGGCAGAATTCCCAGAGGCGGACCTGGGTTGGACCATCGGCGTCGCCATCCTGACAGCTGGGGTTTTCTGAAATGACCGGACTGAAGCGCGCCCTGAACCCGATGCCGGACGACATCCGCATCGCCCTGACCGAAAAAGGACTGACAGCGGCCTACGAGGCGCGGCCGGACTACCAGAAGAACGATTATCTCGGCTGGGTCGCCCGCGCCAAACGCAGCGACACCAGGCAGAAGCGGCTCGACCAGATGCTGGACGAATTGCGGCGCGGTGGGCTCTACATGAAGATGGTCTGGCACGGCTGAAAGTAAGCCGACGCTGTTCGCTTCGACCGCCTGGTCGCGCCAGGCCGTTCGGAAGCTTCCCTGGCTGAATGATGATCCGGCTTGGCCCTTGTCCGGGCGCGCTGGTTTGCTAAGCGCTGACCGTCAACGGAGGCAGAGTTTCATGAGCAGTCCAAAAACAGCCGGCGTCCCGGTTCTCGAAACGGAACGGACCATCATGCGGGCGCACCGGATCGAAGATTTCGACGACTATGCTGTCATGTGGGCCGACCCCGTCACCACCCGTTTCATCGGCGGCAAGCCGCGGACGCGGGAGGAAAGCTGGATGCGGTTCCTGCGGCATGCCGGCCTGTGGTCGCTGCTCGGCTACGGCTTCTGGGCGGTCGAGGACAAGGCCAGCGGTCGCTTCATCGGCGAGGCCGGATTCCACGATCTGAAGCGCGACATCGAGCCGTCGCTCGAGGGCATTCCGGAAGCCGGCTGGGCGCTGGCGCCGCAAGCACATGGCAAGGGTCTTGCCAGCGAAGTCGTCAGAAGGGCCCTGGCCTGGGGCGACGAAACCTTTGCCGGCGCGAGAACCGTCTGCATCATCGATCCGGAAAACACCGGCTCGTTGAACGTTGCGGCAAAGTGCGGCTACACCAAGGTCCTGGAAACGACCTATCACGACGGGCTGACGATCCTGCTCGAACGGCGGGTGTGAAGCGCTTCATCGACGCAATTTCCACGTTCTGCCAGGGTTGGCTATTCTAATCTAGCTACGCAATTCCTGTGGGAAAACCGCTCACACTTTTCCTGGAATTGCCCTTTGGGGGAGCCGACCATGCGTGCGATCAATGCGATATTTCTGAAGCTTTTCTGGGCGGGGCTGCTGCTCCTGGCGGCCGTGCAACTGGCGGGCGCCGATGCGACGGTGCCGACCGCCGACATCGAGGGCGGTGCCGACAATCATCTGGCCAAGCGCTACGAGGGGTCGTTCATCGTCTCCTACGAAAAATTCGCCTATACCGATTTTACAGTGCCGCTGTCGCCGCTGAAGCCGAGCGCCGATCCGGATGCCCGTGACACGATGAACAACCGTGTGTTCGCGCCGGACAAGAAGGCTGAGGTCGAAGGCGCGCTGACCCGCATCGCCTATGTGCTGCCGGCCGAGCGCTCCCCGCTCGAAGTGCTGCGCAACTACCAGGATGTGATCGCGGCCGCCGGCGGCGAAGTCCTGTTCGAATGCAAGAAGGAAGAGTGCGGCGGCGCCGCCGACCGGTCGTCGAGCGGTGGCGGCGGCGACATGAGCCTGATGATGTATTTCTTCCATGAAAGCGACGTCAAGGACGCGGCCTTTTCCAATGGCGCCTGTGCGGTAACCACCGGTATCAACGACCAGCGCTTCTTCGCTGCCAAGGTGCCGCAGGATGGCGGCGACGCCTATGTCACGGTTCAGGCCTATTCGCTGATCGACGACCTCTACTGCAAGGAACTCAACGGCCGCACCATCGCCGTCGTTCAGGTGCTGGAGCCCAAGGCGCGCGACAAGAAGATGGTGGTGGTCGAAGCGGCCAAGATGGCGGATTCGCTGTCGGCCACCGGCTCCATCTCGCTCTACGGCATCTTCTTCGACACCGACAAGGCCGACATCAAGCCGGAATCGGAACCGACGCTGAAGGAGATCTCGACGCTTCTGACCAACGAGCCGGGCATGGCGGTGATCGTCGTCGGTCATACCGACAACCAGGGCGCCTTCGACTACAATATCGATCTGTCGTCGCGGCGGGCGCAGTCGGTAAAGACGGCGCTGGTCTCGAAATACGGCATCGATGGCGGCCGGCTGACCGCCGCCGGCGCCGGCATGATGGCGCCCGTCGCCAGCAATGACGACGAAACCGGCCGCGCCAAGAACCGCCGCGTGGTGCTGGTCAAGGCGAACTGAGGCCGATCACGGTTTCAGCGCCGGCTAGGCGCGCTGCCTGCTCCAGCATCGAGGCATCCTCGCCGAAGGCGCGGGTGGCGCGAGCGGCGGCCTCCAGCAGGTCCGGTGTCATGCGGCGCAGGAACGCCGTATCGACGCGTGTCGACGGGCCGGCGAGCGTCAAGGCGCCGAGCAGAACGCGGCCCGGTCCGAACACCGGCACCGAGACGCCCGCCGTCTCAGGGTCGCGTTCGCCGATCGACAGATAGTGGCAGGCCTTGCGGATGGTCTCGTATGGTTCGCCCGGCTGGCCTGAAAACGCTGCCAGCACGCGGCCGCCCGAGCCGGTGAGCAACGGCAGCAGGTCGCCTTCCCGAATGGTGTAGCGGATAGGATGCTTGGATTCGACGCGGTAGAGACAGGTGCGGGCGTCGCCCGAGCGGACATAGAACGCCACGCTTTCCCAACTGCGTTCGGCAAGATCACGCATGATCGGCAGCAGGATGTCGACCGCCACGACCGAGCGCTGGTAAAGCGCGCCAAGCCGAAAGGTGGCGGGTCCGATGCGGTAGCGGCCATCGTCGAGCCGCTCCAGCAACTGCCCGCGCAGCAATGAGTTCGCCAGCCTCAAAATGGTGCTTTTGTAGAGCCCGGTGCGCGCCGCGATCTCGGCCAGGCTGAGCGAGCGGTCGGCGGTCGCGAACGCGTCGAGAATGGCAATCGCGCGGTCGAGCGCGGCAACACCATCGGCCGGCAACGGCTGGGATCGCGCTTCGGTCATCTCACGAACAGTTTCATTCCAGTTTACCTGCTCGGACAAAGGCCGGCCGAAGCGATTGTGCCGCACATCCATGGTTCTGTCTAGTAGAACAGCGTTCCTGTTGACAGAACGCACCGAAATCGGCATGAATTTTTGCCGAGCGGGTCTGTTTTCAGGCTACGTTTCTGGCAGGCACCGGAGGAGGTGTCGTGATTTGGAGGAATCCCATGCTGAACAGACGCAGATTTTTGATGAGCACCGCGGCCGCAGGCGCTGCCGGATTCGTTGCAACGCATTTGACGCCCGCCCTCGCTCAGGATGCACCGCAGATCCAGATCTTCGTGCCGGCCGCGCCCGGCGGTGGCTGGGACCAGACGGGGCGCACCATCGACCAGGTGCTGCGCAGTGAAAAACTGATCTCCGGCTCGCAGATCACCAATGTCGGCGGCGCCGGCGGCACGGTCGGCCTGCCGCAGTTCATCAGCCAATGGAAGGGCAAGGGCAATTCGCTGATGGTGGCCGGCATGGTCATGGTCGGCGCCATCATCGCCAACAAATCAGCCAACAACCTCTCCGAAGTCACGCCCATCGCTCGCCTCACCGGCGAGTTCGAGGCGCTGGTGGTGCCGGCGGATTCGCCGTTCAAGACGGCCGGCGATTTCGTTGCGGCGCTCAAAGCGGATCCGACCAAGGTTCCGGTGGCCGGCGGCTCGGCCGGCGGCTCCGACCACATCCTGTTCGGGCTGATCGCCAAGACGGTCGGCGTTCCGGCAACCAACCTCTCCTATGTGCCTTTCGCCGGCGGTGGCGAGGCGCTGTCGGCGCTGCTCGGCAACCAGGTTGCGGCCGGCATTTCCGGCTTCGGCGAGTTCTCCGAGCAGGTCAAGGCGGGCGCGCTTCGGCTGTTGGCGATCTCCGCCGACAAGCGCCAGGACGGCATCGACGCACCGACGATGAAGGAAGCCGGCATTGACGTCGAACTGTTCAACTGGCGCGGCGTCTTCGCACCGCCAGGCGTCTCCGATGCCGACAAGGCGGCGATGGTCACGATGATCGAGACCATGGCCAAGAGCGATGCCTGGGCAACCGAGTGCAAGAACCGTAACTGGACGCCCATCCTGCTCACCGGCGACGATTATGCGAAATTCCTCGTCGACGACACCGCCCGCATCACCGCGATCCTCAAGGATCTCGGCCTCGCCTGATGTCTTCAGGGGCGGCCACGGCCGCCCCTCCGACATTCGCCTGCGGCATGGACATATCATGCGCTGGGAGTGAAACTGCGGATGCGGCCGGCGGGAGGATGCCGGCCATCTCGGGAGGACATCGATGAGCACCAGCGACCAGCAGCCGGCGCCCCCGCGCCTTGCCATGCCCGAATTGTTGATCGGCATCGGGCTTCTCGCCTGTGCCGCGGCCGTGGCGTGGCAGACCCTGGCGATCCCGGTTTCGCCGCTCTATTCCAAGGTCGGGCCGACCGTCTTTCCCTACATCACCATGACCGGCATGATCGTGCTTTCGCTGCTGCTCATCGTCGCCGCGCTGCGCGGCGGCTGGCAGCCGCAGGAAGAAAAGGAGACGCCGACCGACTGGAAGGCGATGGGCATCGTCGTTGCCGGCCTGGTCGCCAATCTGGTGCTGATCCAGCCGCTCGGCTTCACCGCCGCCTCGGTCATCATGTTCGTGCTCGTCTGTTATGGCTTCGGCAGCAAGCACACGCTGCGCGATGCGCTGACCGGCTTGATCCTGGCGCTTGCCGCCTATTTCGGCTTTGCCAGGGCGCTCGGCGTCAACATTGGCGCCGGCTTCATCGAAAACCAGCTGAATACGGTGGTCGACGCGATCATCGCCACGGTAAGGGGCTGACGCCATGGAGACGCTCGGCCATCTCGCCCACGGATTTTCGGTCGCTTTCTCGCCGACGAACCTGCTGTGGTGCCTGGTCGGCACCACGCTCGGCACGGCCATCGGCGTGCTGCCCGGCCTCGGGCCGGCGCTGACGATCGCGCTGCTGCTGCCGATCACCTACCAGGTGGCGCCGGAGGCGTCCTTCATCCTGTTTGCTGGCATCTATTACGGCGCCATGTATGGCGGCTCGACGACCTCGATCCTGCTCAACACGCCGGGCGAAAGCGCCACCATCGTCACCGCGCTGGAAGGCAACAGGATGGCCCGCTCGGGTCGCGGCGGCGCGGCACTGGCGACCTCGGCGATCGGCTCCTTCGTCGCCGGCACCATCGGCACGATGGGCGTCGCCTTCCTGGCGCCGGTGGTGGTGAAGTTCGCGCTCGCCTTCGGGCCGGCCGAATATTTCTCGCTGATGGTGCTTGCCTTCATCACGGTGTCGGCGGTGCTCGGCTCGTCCTCCGTGCGCGGCCTCACCAGCCTGTTCATCGGCTTCGTCATCGGCATGATTGGCGTCGACCTGCAGACGGGACAGCCGCGCTTCACCTTCGGCATGAACGAACTGCTCGATGGCGTCGATGTCATCATTGCCGCGGTCGGCCTGTTTGCCGTCGGCGAGACGCTCTACATGGCCTCGCGCCGCTATGCCGGCAAGGACGAGATCGTGCCGCTCAAGGGCTCGCTCTACATGACCGCGGCCGAATGGGGGCGCTCGTGGAAGCCATGGCTGCGCGGCGCTTTCATCGGCTTCCCGATCGGCGCCATGCCTGCCGGCGGCGCCGAGATCCCGACCTTCCTGTCCTACGCCATCGAAAAGAAGCTGTCGAAGCACAAGGAGGAGTTCGGCACGGTCGGCGCCATCGAGGGCGTTGCCGGACCGGAAGCCGCCAACAATGCGTCTGCCGCCGGCGTGCTGGTGCCGATGCTCACCCTTGGCCTGCCGACCTCGGCGACCGCCGCAATCATGCTGTCGGCCTTCCAGAGCTACGGCATCAATCCGGGACCGCTGCTGTTGACGACGCAGGCCGATCTGGTCTGGGGCCTGATCGCCAGCCTGTTCATCGCCAACGTCATCCTGGTCGTCCTCAACCTGCCGCTGATCGGGCTGTGGGTACGGCTGTTGAAAATCCCGGCGCCGCAGCTCTATGCCGGCATCCTGGTGTTCGCCACCGTCGGCACCTACGGCATCTCGCAATCGCCGATCGACCTCGTCATCCTCTATCTCCTGGGGGCCGCCGGCTTCCTGATGCGGCGCTTCGATTTCCCGACCGCGCCGGTCATCATCGGCATGATCCTGGGGCCGCTTGCCGAAACGCAGTTCCGCCGGGCGATGACGATCTCGAACGGCGACTGGTCGGTGTTCTACACCCACAAGCTGTCGCTGGTGCTGCTGATCCTTGCCTTCATCGGGCTCGCCGGTCCGCATATCTGGGCCTTCATCGAGCATCGGCGCCGGCGCGGACCCGAGCATGTGCCGGGCGATGCCTGAGCGACCTGGAGCATCATGACCGATCTGCTTGCCGGCATCCGCATTCTCGACCTGACCAATGTGCTGGCGGGCCCTTATTGTGCCTACCAGCTGGCGCTGCTCGGCGCCGATGTCATCAAGGTCGAGACGCCGCAAGGCGGCGATCTGGCGCGCCAGCTCGGCGCCTCGCCGGCGCTCAACGAGGCGGGGATGGGCGCGTCGTTCCTGGCGCAGAATGCCGGCAAGCGATCGGTGGTGCTGGATCTCAAAAGCGAAGCCGACCGCGAACGCTTCCTCGATCTCGTCGCCTCCGCCGATGCGCTGGTCGAGAACTTTCGACCGGGCGTGATGGGGCGGCTGGGGCTTGGCTATGAGGCGCTGAAAGCGGTTCGTCCGGGTCTCGTCTATTGCGCCATATCGGGGTTCGGCCAGACCGGGCCGATGCGCGACAATCCGGCCTACGACCAGATCATCCAGGGGCTGTCCGGCATCATGAGCATCACCGGCACGCCGGAGACCGCACCCTTGCGGGTCGGCTATCCCGTCGCCGACACGCTGGGCGGGCTGGTCGGGGCCTTCGCCATCGCCGCGGCGCTGGTCAAGCAGAAGACCTCGGGCGAGGGCGCGTTTCTCGATGTCTCGATGCTCGAATGCACGCTGTCGGCGCTGGGCTGGCCGGTGTCCAACTATCTGACCGCCGGCGTCGAGCCGCAGCCGATGGGCAATGAGAACATGACGGCTGCGCCCTCCGGCGCGTTTCGCACCGGCGACGGCCTGCTCAACATCGCCGCCAACAAGCAGGAGCAGTTCGTCACGCTTTGCCGGCTGATCGGCCAGCCGGAACTGGCCGACGATCCGCGCTTTGCCGAGCGCGAGACGCGCAAGCAGAACCGCGCTGTGCTGAAGGTGCTGATCGAGACGGCCTTGGCGAGCGCCTCGGCCGCAGGCTGGGAGGAAAAATTCAACCGCGCCGGCGTGCCGGCGGGCCGGGTGCTGACGATCCCCCAAGTGCTTGGCGAGCGCCAGGTGGTCGAGCGCGACATGACCACGCGTTTCCAGGGTCTGCCCGGCATGGCGCAGCCGCTGACCGTGGTGCGCGGCGGCTTCATGGTCGATGGCGCGGCACCCTTGCCGGTCCTGCCGCCGCCTGTGCTGGGCGAGCATATGGACGAGGTTTTTTCCACCCTGCCGCCGCGCGCCAGGAGAAGCGCGTGAGCGAGAGAAAAACCGGCCGCGAACGCGGCGAGGAATGGTGGCAGACCGGCATCATCGAGATGAGCCCCGGCATTATCCGGCTGCGCGGCTATGAAATCCAGGAGCTGATCGGCCGCGTCAGCTTTCCGGCCACGATCTGGCTGATGCTGCGCGGCGAATTGCCGAGCGAGGAGCAGGCGGCGCTGCTCGGCATTGCGCTGGGGGCGGCCGTCGACCACGGGCCGCAGGCGCCGTCGATCGCCATTGCCCGCATGGCCATCACCTGCGGCGTCGGCATCAACAGCGCCATGGCGTCCGCCGTCAACGTGCTGGGTGACGTGCATGGCGGCGCCGGCGAACAGGCGCTGTCCTTCTATGGCGACATTGCCGTGGCACTTGACCAGGGTGTTGCGCTGGACCAAGCCGTAGCCGCACGGCTCGACCGTTTCTTCGCCGAGGAGAAAGGCTATGTGCCGGGATTTGGCCATCGCTTCCACCCGGTCGATCCGCGCGCGCCGCGCCTGATCGCAGTGACGCGCGAGTTTGCCGCGCGCGGCGTCGTCAGCGGACGCTTTGCCGACATCGCCGAGGCCGTCGAATCAGAGGTGGCACGGCGCAAGGGGAAGAAAATACCGCTCAACATCGACGGCGCCACCGCCGTCATCTATGGCGAGCTCGGCTTTCCGCCGCCGTTGACGCGCGGCCTGTTCGTGCTCTCGCGCTCGGTGGGCATCCTGGCGCATGCATGGGAACAGTCGCAGCAAAGCGAGCGCAACAAAGGGCCGCTGCCGCGCGAATGGCTGTGGGCCTATACGGGCACGCCGCTGCGGCCATTTCCCGCTGAGGGGGATGAGGGTCCCGCTGAAGGGGACGAGGGCAAGTGAGGTTGGTCAGGCCGGGTCCGGCACTGCCGGCTGAGGCGGCGCCAGGTTGGCCATCAGCGTCGAGAGATCCGGCTCATCGATGAGCAACGCCGCGTCCTGCGGCTTGAGCCATGCCCGCTGGCGGCTCTTGGCCTCCTGCCAGTTGGCCAGTTCCTCGGACACCTCCAACAGATAGACGACGACGTCGACGCGCACGAAATTGTGCTCCAGCCGTTTCCAGTAGGAATAGCTGCCGGCCGGCGCCTTGCGGGTCTTGCCGAGCACGCCGGCTTCTTCGCGCGCCTCGATGGTGGCGGCCTTGCGCCCGCTCTTTCCTTTCATCGGCCAGCCCTTGGGCACGATGAACCGCTTCGTCGCTCGCGACGTCACCAGCATCACTTCGAAATTGCCTGAAACGTCCAGGCGAAAGGGAATGGCGGCGACCTGGCGAATGCGTTCGCCTCGCCTTGCCTTGCGTACCGCCTTTTTCTTGGTCGTCGCCATGTGCTGAAAATCCGGTCGGCGGGCGCACCGCCGCACGCCGCCTGCAAACCCCTGATATGCCCGCGAGGCAATGAGGCATTTTTAGTAAATAAGTCGACTAAGTAAATCGCAAGCGACCGATATCAACGGCAAACACGCACAATCTGGTTGTTGACGATCTGAATCGGACAAGCTTGCCGGACGACGGGCACTTCGGGGCGCGGCTGCGGCACGATCCGACGGTCCTGCTCGCGATATTGCTGCTGTTGTTGCTGGAACTGCTGCCGCTGCAGGCTGTTGCGCAATTGCTGCAGCTGGTTCTGCTGGATCAGCCGGTTGGCGCTGGGATTGACGGACTGAGCCGCAGCAGATTGCATGATGCCGGCGAGCGTTGCCGCCGCCAGCATTGCCGACATGAGAACTGTCGATAGGCGAAGCGTCGACATCAGTTCATTCCCGTACAGATATAACCTCCTCTCTATATAGGGCGTTCGTCTCGATCTGCCATGGGCCGGTCTGCCATGGGCCGATCTGCCACGGGTTGGCGAAATCCCTGAGGAAGCGGCCCGGCCGCACTTGACAGAAAAGATCGATTGACCGCTCTATCGGGCGCGGATCTCGGCCTCAATCGCGGCTGACTCGAGGCACAATCGGGAGCATATTGATGAAAAGCAGGCAAGTATATTTCGCGGCGCTACTGGGCAGCATCTGTATTCTTGGCCCGGTGGCAGTCGCGGCGCAAACCAAGACCGACAAGGCGGCGCCTGCCGCCGCAGCGCCCGCCCCTGCTGCCGGCCCGACATTGCCTGGCGGCGCCTCGGCGCTGTCCGAGACACATGGCGACTGGACGGTCAATTGCCAGGTAACCGGCACGGCCAAGGTTTGCAGCCTGTCGCATCAGCAGTTCAACAAGCAGTCCAACCAGCGCCTGCTGGCGATCGAGCTGTCGAGCAAGAGCGGCGAGGATGCCGCCGGAACGCTGGCGCTGCCGTTCGGCCTGGCGCTCGCCAAAGGAGTCAGCCTGACCATCGACGACCAGAAGCTGGAAGGCAGCTTGCCGTTCAACACCTGCCAGGCCGTCGGCTGCCTGGTGCCGGTGGCGTTCGATGCCAGCGTCACGCCGCTGCTCAAGGCAGCCACCACGCTGAAGATCGACGCCTTCGCGGCCGACACCGGTCAAGCGGTGAGTTTCACCATCCCGCTCAACGGTTTTGGCGGCGCGTTGGCGCGAACGGCGGAACTCTCGGCGGACTGAGCAGCGAGCGCGCGGTTACTCAACCTCGCGCAGCCGGTACCCCACGCCGGTTTCCGTGGTGATGTAGCGCGGCTGGTCGGGTGATTTTTCGATCTTCTGCCGGAGCTGGCGGACATAGACCCTGAGATACTGCACGTCGGTCGAATCGCCCCACACCTGCTTCAGCAGGAAATGGTGGGTCAGCACCTTGCCGGCGTGCTGCACCATAATGCGCAATATGTCGTACTCCTTGGGGGAGAGCTTTATCTCCTTGCCTTCGACCTTGACGATGCGCTTGACCAGGTCGACCGAGAGATCGCCGGTGTGGAACACCGGCTTTTCGCCCTGCTGCTGGAATTTGTGGCGCAGCGCGACGCGGATGCGGGCGACCAGCTCGTTCATGCCGAACGGCTTGGTGATGTAGTCGTCAGCGCCGAGTTCGAGCGCCGCGACGATGCCGGCTTCGTCGGTGCGGCTGGACAGGATGACCACGGGCACGTCGAGGCCGTCGCCGCGCCATTTGCGCAGGAGATCGAGGCCACCCATGCCGGGCAGGCCGAGGTCGAGCAGGATCAGATCCGGCTTTTGTGCATCGACGAGTTCGATCGCAGCGTTGGCGTTGGGCGCTTCGCTGACCGCATAGCCCTGGCTGCCGAGGCCGACGCGCAGCAGTTTGCGGATCGGCGGCTCGTCGTCGACGACCAGTATGCTGACGTTGGAATTTGTCATGCCGGATCACCAGATGCTTGCTCGTCCACACCTGATACGTCCGTATCGGACGATTGTACCAACCTCGGCATGCGGATTGTGAAGACTGCGCCCGGGCGATCGCTGCGGTTCGCCGCCATGATCGTGCCGCCCATCGCCTCGATGAAGCCCCGGCAGATCGACAGGCCGAGCCCGGTGCCGGCCTGGACCTGATCGCGCTTGCGCACCCGGTAAAAGCTGTCGAAGACGCGCTCCAGGTCGGCGGGCGGAATGCCCGGTCCCTCATCCATGATCTGCAGCGCGACGGAGCCATTGTCGGCCCAGCCCTGCAGCCGGATTGTCGATCCCTGTGGCGCGTATTTCGCGGCATTGTCGAGCAGATTGAACAGCATTTGTTCGAACAGCACGGGATCAAGCTTCAGCATCGGCAGGTCGGCCGGAATATCAACCTCGGTCTTGTGCCCGGCAGTGATCTTGCGTGCCCGCTGCAAGGCCGAGCCCACGACATCGCCGACATAGTGCAGGGCGAAATTCGGTTCCATGGCGCCCGATTCAATCTTGGTCATGTCGAGCAGATTGGCGATGAAGCGGTTCAGCCGTTCGGACTCGTCGAGCACGGTGGTCAGCAGCTCGGCCCGATCGTTCTCGGGCAGTGCCGGCGCAAATTCCCTGAGCGTGCCGGCCGCGCCCATGATGGCCGCGAGCGGCGTCTTCAGATCATGCGAGATCGACGTCAGCAGTGCCGAGCGCAAGCGGTCGGCCTCGGCCGCCAGCCTCGCGCGATCGACATCGGCGACCAACTGGATGCGCTCGATGGCAACCGCCGCCTGATCGGCCAGCGCGTCGAGCAGGCGCTGTTGCTCGGGCGTCAACAGCGGCCCCTGCTTGTCATTGTCGAGGCCGACGACGCCGACGGCCGCGCGTGCGGTGCGCAAGGGGAGGTAGAGGCGTTTTGCCCCGGGCAGGGTATCGGCGCCACGGCCGGCAGCCCGGTTGTGTTCCCAGGCCCAGCGTGCAGCCGCTATGTCGGCCTCGGCCAGCGTGTCATCGGGGGGATAACCGGCCTTGACGGTGATCGTGCCTTCTTCCGGCAAAAGCAGCACTACGCGCAGCTTCAGCATCGAGGCGATCTGGAAGGCTGTGGCCCACAAAACGTCGTCGAGCGTGCCGGCGCCGGCGAGCTTCTTTGAAAAGAGGTAGATGTCCTCGGTGGCCCGGGCGCGTGAACGGGCGGCGGCTGCCTGACGCTGCACACGCGCCGTCAGATTGCTGGCGATGACGGCAACGACGAGGAAGACGGCGAAGGCAACGATGCTCTCCGGATCGCGGATCGTCATCGTGTAGCGCGGCTCGAGAAAGAAGAAGTTGAAGGCAATGGCGCTGAGGAAACAGGCGTACAGCGCCGGCCACAGGCCAAAGGTCACTGCCGATGTCAGCACCGCCAGCAGCAGCACGCTGGCAAGGTTGCGAACGTCGAGGAACTGATCGAGGACGGCGCTGACGGCAAGCGCGCCGGCGACATAGACGGTCGAGAAAAGATAAGGCCAGATTTGAAATGGCGTCTGCTCGGCCGCCGCCTTGACCCTCGACGTGGCCTCGTTGTCGCGCTCCGTTCCTGAAATGACATGGACGCTGATATCGCCGGCATTGCGGATCAGATCGTAGGTGAGCGAACCCTCGATCAGTTCGCGCCAGCGCGAGCGGGTCGGCCTGCCGACGACGATATGGGTGAAGTTGTTGGCCGTGGCGTGGCGGACGATGTCCTGGGCGACGTTCTGGCCCGGAATGGTCGTCACCTCGGCGCCGAGCTGCTCGGCCAGGCGCAAGAGCGTGGCCAGCTGGTCCTTGTCTTCCTCCGACATGGCGGCCGAACGCGGCGTGTCGACATGCAGCGCCGTCCACGGGGCGCGCAGCCGGTCGGCCAGCCGGCGCGCATAGCGGACACGAGACGCTCCGCCCGGACGCGCATCGACGCAGACGAGCACCCTTTCGCCCGCCGCCCAGGGGCCGGGAATGGCGTGCGACTGCATGTGGTTGAGCAACTGCTCGTCGACGCGCTGGGCGGTGCGGCGCAGCGCCAATTCCCGAAGCGCGGTCAGATTGCCCGGCGAGAAATAGTTTTCGACTGCGCGCTGGGCAGTGTTGGGGAAATAGACCTTTCCCTCTTTCAGCCGCTTGATCAGGTCGTCGGGCGTGAGGTCGATGATCTCGATGTCGTCGGCCTGGTCGATGATGGAGTCCGGGACCGTTTCGCGCACCCTGACGCGGGTGATCTGCGCCACGACGTCATTCAGGCTCTCGACATGCTGGATATTGAGCGTGGTGTAGACGTCGATGCCGCGCGCAAGGATTTCCTGGACGTCGAGATAGCGCTTGGGGTGGCGGCTGCCGGGTGCGTTGGTGTGGGCGAGCTCATCGACGAGCACCAGCGCGGGGCGGCGGGCGAGAATGGCATCGATGTCCATCTCATTCAGCACGCGGTCCTTGTAGTCGACCTTCTGGCGCGGGATGACCTCGTAGCCTTCGACCAGCGCCAGGGTTTCCTTGCGGCCGTGGGTTTCGACGATGCCGATGACCACGTCGACGCCGTCAGCCAGCCTGGCGCGGCCGGCCATCAGCATTTCATAGGTCTTGCCGACGCCGGGGGCAGCGCCGAGAAATATCCGCAGGCGGCCGCGCTCTTCCCGTTCCGCATGCTCGAGCAGCGCGTCCGGAGATGGTCTGGTATCGTTGCTTCTGGCGTCCGGCATCAGGCTCGATCATGAACGGCGCCGAGGATCGTGTCGATCCCCGGCCCCTGGCTTCAGAGATTGTCTCTCACTGCTTGGTATCGTCCAGTGCCAGGTTGAGCGCCAGCACGTTTACCACCGGTTCGCCGAGGAAGCCGAGTTCGCGGCCTTCGACATGGCTGTCGACAAGCGCCTTGACCTTGGCTTCGTCGAAGCCCCTGGCGTTGGCCACCCGAGCGACCTGGAAATAGGCGGCGTCCGGGCTGATGGCGGGGTCGAGGCCGCTGCCGGACGTCGTCACCAGATCCATCGGCACCGGCTGGTTCGGGTTCTCCGCCTTCAGCTTTTCGGCGTCGGCCTTGATGCGGTCGATCAGCTTGGGGTTGGTTGGACCGAGATTGGAGCCGCTGGACGCCGCGGCGTTGTATCCGTCGCCGGCAGCCGAGGGGCGGCCATGGAAATACTTGTCGTCGGCAAAGCCCTGGCCGATCAGTTCGGAGCCGATGACCGTGCCGTTTTTCTCGATCAAGCTGCCATTGGCCTGGTGCGGAAACAGCGCCTGGGCGATGCCGGTCATGCCCAGGGGATAGATCAGGCCGGTCAAAACGGTGAAAAAGACGATCATGATAACAGCGGGTCTTATCTGAGTGAGCATGGACGTATTTCCTTAAGCGAGGCCGAGGCCGGTGACGATCATGTCGATCGCCTTGATGCCGGCGAAGGGAACGATGATGCCGCCGAGGCCGTAGACCAGCAGGTTGCGGCTGAGCAGCGCGCCGGCGCCGATGGCGCGGTATTTGACGCCTTTAAGCGACAGCGGGATCAGAGCGATGATGATCAGCGCGTTGAAGATGATGGCCGATAGGATGGCGCTCTGCGGCGTCGCCAGATGCATGATGTTGAGCGCTTGCAGGGGGCCGATTGTATGTCCCGGCGCAACGTAGAAGACGGCAAACATGGCCGGGATGATGGCGAAGTATTTGGCGACGTCGTTGGCGATCGAGAAGGTCGTCAGCGAGCCGCGCGTCATCAGCAGCGCCTTGCCGATCTCGACGATCTCGATCAGCTTGGTCGGGTCACTATCGAGGTCGATCATGTTGCCGGCCTCGCGGGCGGCAACCGTGCCGGTGTTCATGGCGACGCCGACATCGGCCTGCGCCAAGGCCGGCGCGTCGTTGGTGCCGTCACCGCACATGGCGACCAGCTTGCCCTTGGCCTGTTCGTCGCGGATCAGCTTCAGCTTGTCCTCGGGCGTGGCCTGGGCGAGGAAATCGTCGACGCCGGCTTCGGCTGCGATCGCCGCCGCAGTCATCGGATTGTCGCCGGTGATCATCACGGTGCGGATGCCCATTTTGCGCAGTTCGGCAAAGCGCTCGCGGATACCACCCTTGACGATGTCCTTGAGGTGGACGACGCCGAGCAGGCGGCCGTCACGCTCGACGGCCAGCGGCGTGCCGCCCGACTTGGCGATCTCGTCGGCGATCGCCTGGAGATCCTTGACGGTGTCGCTGCCGGGGCGCGCGCCGTGAGTGGCCGATGTCGACTGGCTGACATAGGCGAGAACCGAATCGACGGCGCCCTTGCGCACCGACGAGCCATCGATGTCGACGCCGCTCATCCGGGTCTGCGCGGTGAAGGGCACGAAGCTGGCATGCAAGGTTGCCATGTCACGGGCGCGGATGGCGTATTTCTCCTTGGCCAGCACGACGATCGAGCGTCCCTCAGGCGTCTCGTCGGCGAGCGAGGCGAGCTGCGCGGCATCGGCCAGTTCCTGTTCGGTGACGCCCTTGACCGGGCGGAATTCGGTGGCCTGGCGGTTGCCGAGCGTGATGGTGCCGGTCTTGTCGAGCAAAAGCGTATCGACGTCGCCCGCCGCTTCGACGGCACGGCCGGACATGGCCAGCACGTTGAAGCGCACCAGGCGGTCCATGCCGGCAATGCCGATGGCCGACAGCAGGGCGCCGATGGTGGTCGGGATCAAGGTGACGAACAGCGCGACCAGCACCGTCACCGGGATATAGCCGCCGGAATAGGAGGCAAAGCTCGGGATCGTGGCGGTGGCCAGCACGAAGATCAGCGTCATGCCGACGAGCAGGATGTTGAGCGCGATCTCGTTGGGCGTCTTCTGGCGCGAGGCACCCTCGACCAGCGAGATCATGCGGTCGAGGAAGGTGTGGCCGGAGGCGGCTGATATGCGCACGCGAATCCAGTCGGACAGAACCTGCGTGCCGCCGGTGACCGCCGAACGGTCGCCGCCGGATTCGCGAATGACGGGTGCGGACTCGCCGGTGATTGCCGCCTCGTTGACCGAGGCCACGCCTTCGATCACTTCACCGTCGGACGGGATGATGTCGCCGGCTTCGACCAGCACGATGTCGCCAACCTTCAGGCTGGTGCCGGGCACCAGCTTGAACCTGGAGCGGTCTTCGCCGGCAAGCAGCTTGGCCTGGGTTTCGGTGCGCGCCTTGCGCAGCGAATCGGCCTGCGCCTTGCCGCGGCCTTCGGCGACGGCCTCGGCGAAGTTGGCGAACAGCACGGTGAACCACAGCCAGATGATGATCTGCAGCGTAAAGCCGAAATCGCCGCCGCCGGTGGCGAGATCCTTGACGAACAGGACCGTGGTAAGAAGCGAGACGATGGCGACGACGAACATCACCGGGTTCCTGACCAGCGTGCGGGGGTCGAGTTTCCTGAAGGCGCCGCCGATGGCCGGCCACAGGATGCGGGCATCCATGATGCTCGCGGATTTGGACTGGCTCATTTGGTGGCTCCAGTATCTGAACTGTTGGCCGGCACCGACCGATCGGATGCCGAAAAGAGGGGCGGCGGACCATAGGCCAGCAGCCAGATCACGATCATGACTGCCGCGAGGCCGAGGAAGGTAGATACGCTGGGGAAGGGAGGGGGCGTTTCCTCCCCCTCATTGCCGGCTCGTGGGCCGGCTCGCGGCCGGGCCTTCATGCGTTTTGGGTAGAACCAGGACATGACAAGCCTCAGAATGTCTGGCCGTTGATGGCAGCCAGGTGCTCGACGATCGGTCCGATCGCCAGTGCCGGGAAGAAGGTCAGGCCGACGACGATCAGGATGACGCCGACGAGCAGGCCGACGAACAGCGGGCCGTCGGTCGGGAAGGTGCCGGCGGAAGCCGGAACCGTCTTCTTCGTCGCTAGCGAGCCGGCAGTGGCAAGCGCTGGAATGATGACGAAGAAGCGACCCACCCACATGGAGATGCCGAGCGTGATGTTGTACCAGGGCGTGTTGCCGGAAAGGCCGCCAAAGGCCGAGCCGTTGTTGGCCGCCGCCGAAGTGTAGGCATAAAGAACCTCGGAGAAGCCATGCGGACCGCCATTGGCCATCGAGGCGACGGCGCTTGGCAGCACGACCGCTATTGCCGTGAAGACCAGCATGACCAACGGCAGAGCGAGGATGGCGAGCATTGCCATCTTGACCTCCTTGGCCTCGATCTTCTTGCCGAGATATTCGGGCGTGCGGCCAACCATCAGGCCGGCGACGAACACGGTGATGACGATGAACATGACGATGCCGTAGAAGCCGGCGCCGACGCCGCCGACGATGACTTCGCCGAGCTGCATGTTGAGCATCGGGATCAGGCCGCCAAGTGCTGTGAACGAGTCATGCATGGCGTTCACCGCACCGCAGCTCGCAGCCGTGGTGATGACGGCGAATAGTGCCGAAGCGGCAATGCCGAAGCGGCTCTCCTTGCCTTCCATGTTGGCGCCGTCGACGCCCAACGCATGGACCAGCGGATTGCCCGCGGCTTCCGCCCAGTAGCAGATAACGACGCCAGCGATGAACAGCACACCCATCGTGGCCAGGATCGCCCAGCCCTGGCGCTGGTTGCCGACCATGCGGCCGAAGACGTTGGTGAGTGCAGCACCCAGCGCGAAGATCGTCACCATCTGGATCATGTTGGAGATGGCGTCGGGGTTTTCGAAAGGATGCGCGGCATTGGCGTTGAAGAAGCCGCCGCCATTGGTGCCGAGCATCTTGATGGCGACCTGCGAGGCGACCGGCCCAAGGGCGAGCGTCTGCTTGGCGCCCTCCAGCGTGGTGGCGTCGACATAAGGCCCGAGCGTCTGCGGCATGCCGAGCCAGACATAGACAAGGGTGAGCACGATGCTGAGCGGCAGCAGGATGTAGAGCGTGCAGCGGGTCATATCGACCCAGAAATTGCCGATCGATTTGGCCGAGGCGCGGGCGAAGCCGCGGATCAGCGCCACCGCAATGGCAATGCCGACGGCGGCGGACATGAAGTTCTGAACAGTCAGGCCGGCCATCTGCACGAGGTAGGACAACGTGCTTTCGCCGCCGTAATTCTGCCAGTTGGTGTTGGTGACGAAGCTGACGGCAGTGTTGAAGGCGAGATTGGGTTCGACCGATGCCATCCCGGCCGGATTGTAAGGCAGGACGCCCTGCAGGCGTTGCAGAAAGTACAGCACCAGGAAGCTGGCAAGGCTGAAGAAGATGATTCCTGCCGCGTAGGTCGTCCAGTGCTGCTCCTCGCGCTCGCTGGTTCCCGAAATGCGGTAGAGGCCGCGCTCAACGGGCCCGAGTATGGGCGAGAGAAAGGTGCGATCGCCATTGAAGACGCGGTACATGTAGCCGCCGAGCGGCTTCACCAGCAAAACGACGATCCCGCAATAAACCAGGATCTGTATCCATCCGTTGAGTGTCATGGGTTTCCGTGCCTTGCTTCAGAAGCGTTCTGGGCGAACGAGGGCGTATGTCAGGTAGACGAGCAGGAACAAGGTCACGCCGCCACCGAGGATGTAATCGACAAGCATGGTGCGATCCTTCCGCTTAAAGAGCGTCGCAAGCTTTGATGTAGGCGAGGGAAAGACCGAAGAACAAAACCTCGATCCCGATGACGACGATGTCCATTTGTGTTGGTCCTTGCTTCTGCTTGTATTTGGCGCCAGCGACTGGCGAGCCAGAAATTCCATGAGAACGGCCCGCCGTAACTCTGGGGTCACGGCGTCCGCAGCGTTTTGCTCGAGATGGAATATGGACCCGATCGCCATAAAGGTTCGAGACGGGGCCGGGAGGAAAGATATAAAATTCCTATAAAGATTTCCGGGAGATGGCTCCGTTCCGGGCCGCTAGAAACCGACGCCATGATATCGCGACCCCTCTTGCGGCGGCTCCGTCTTTCGAAACAATGGGAACGCAAAGTGAGGGAAAAACAGATGCTCGACATGGCACCATCGAAACAGGCGGCGACATGGCTTTGCGCGCTTGCACGGGCGCTGGAAGCTGATGACGCCGAGGCGGCCGCCAACCTGTTCGTCGAGGATTGCTACTGGCGCGATCTGCTGGCTTTCACCTGGAACATCACCACGATGGAAGGCCGCGATGAGATCCGCGACATGCTGCAAGCGACGCTGGCGGAAACGAAGCCCTCACACTGGACGCTGTCCGGCGAGGCGACCTCGGATGAGGGCACCGTCGAGGCCTGGTTCACGTTCGAAACGGCGGTCGCGCGGGGCGAAGGGATTGTGCGCCTTACGGACGGCCGCTGCCGGACCTTGTTCACGGCGGTGCGTGAGCTCAAGGGGTTCGAGGAACAAAAGGGACCGGCGCGGCCGCTTGGTATCCGTCACAAGGCCGATCCGAAGCGCGAAACCTGGGCGGAGGCGCGGGCGCGCGAGACGCGCGACCTCGGCGCCACCGAGCAGCCCTATTGCCTGGTGATCGGCGGCGGGCAGGGCGGCATCATGCTCGGCGCGCGGCTGAGGCAGCTCGGTGTGCCCACCATCATCATCGAGAAAAATGCGCGCCCCGGCGATTCCTGGCGCAACCGTTATCGCTCGCTCGTGCTCCACGATCCGGTCTGGTACGACCATCTGCCCTACATTCCGTTCCCGGAGAACTGGCCGGTGTTCACGCCCAAGGACAAGATGGGCGACTGGCTGGAGATGTATGTCAGGGTGATGGAGCTCAACTACTGGGTCGCCACCAAATGCCTCAGCGCCAGCTATGACGAGGCCGAGAAGGTGTGGACTGTGGTGGTCGACCGCGTCGGCCGGCAGATCACGCTGAAGCCGAAGCACATTGTCTTTGCCACCGGCGCCTATGGCCCGCCACGCCAGATCGCGCTGCCCGGCGCCGAGACCTTCAAGGGCGAACTCCTGCATTCCAGCCAGTATGCAAGCGGCGAGAAATTCCGCGGCAGACGTGTCGCTGTCATCGGCGCGGCAAGCTCGGGGCACGATGTCAGCGTCGACCTCTGGGAGAGCGGCGCAGACGTCACCATGATCCAGCGGTCGCCGACGACAGTGGTGAAATCCGACACTCTGATGGAAGTCGGCTTCGAGATCTTCTCGGAAAAGGCTTTGGCGCGCGGCATCAGCACCGACAAGGCCGACCTGATCGTCGCGTCCACGCCGTTCGCGCTTGTACCCAAGGGCCAGCGGGATCTTTACGAGGTGATCAAGGCACGCGACGCAGACTTCTACGACCAGCTACGCGCCGCCGGCTTCGCCATCGATTTCGGCGAGGACGAGACCGGGCTGTTGATGAAGGCCTACCGCACCGGCTCCGGCTACTACATCGATGTCGGCGCCTGCGAACTGATCATCAATGGCGAGATCAAAGTGAAGAGCGGCGTCGGCATCAGTTCATTGACGCCGACCGGCATCCTGTTCGACGACCGCAGCGAGCTGGCCGTCGATGCGATCGTCGCCTGTACCGGCTACCAGTCGATGAACGAGACCGTGGCGGCCATCGTCTCGCGCGAGGTCGCCGACAAGGTAGGGCCATGCTGGGGCCTCGGCTCCGGCGTCAAGGGCGATCCCGGTCCTTGGCAAGGCGAGCTGCGCAACATGTGGAAGCCGACGGCCCAGGACGCGCTGTGGTTCCACGGCGGCAATCTGGCGCTGTCGCGGTTTTACTCGAAATATGTAGCGCTGCAGATCAAGGCGCGGATGGAAGGGATTGCGACGCCGGTGTTTGGGGCGGTGAGTAATTCGGGGTAAGGTTCGACCCCCACTCCGTCGAGCTTCGCTCGACACCTCTCCCCCGATCGACGGGGGAGAGGAATGGCGCGAAGCGATTCCAGCTGGCGCCTTTCCTCTCCCTCCGGAGGGGGGAGAGGTGGCTCGGCGAAGCCGAGACGGAGTGGGGGAAGGCGGTCCTCAAACGCGCCGCCGAAAGACAGACCATCTCCCATGAAGGGGAGACCAGCTAATCGTGCCTACGCCCGAAATGCCGTGCCGCGACCTCGACATGCGTATGGTGCGTGTGGGCCTCGAAGCGCTCGGTCTCGTTGTGGTCGGCGGCTTCGTTCGGCCACCAGACACCACCCACGACGATGCCGTCCGATGTGAGCCGCTGATCCGCGATCAGCGCCGCACCGACCGCATCGACGAAGGTAAAGCGCCCGGGGCGCAGTCTCAGCACCGCGACATCGCCGACACCGCCAACTTTCAGCGTCCCAAGCTCCGGCCTGGCGATCGCCTCGGCTGGCCTTTGCGTGGCGGCGCGCAGCACCTCGACCAGCGGCATGCCCAGCGCCATTAGCTTCGACATGCAGACCAGTATGTCGAAGGCCGGACCGTCGACGCAATAGAGATGCACGTCGCTGGAGATGACGTCGGGCGCGAGGCCCTCGGCCAGCATCGCTTTCGCCACGGCGAAGTCGAACGATCCCATGCCGTGGCCGATGTCGAAGATGACGCCGCGTTCGCGGGCCAGCCGCATGTCCGGCCGCACCGCGCCGGAGGCGAAGACCGGCGCGTTGGGGAACGGGCGAAAACAGTGCGTGAGGATGTCACCCTTGCGCAGCCGCGGCAGCACTTCGGAGCGGCCGGGCGGCGGCTCGTCTATATGCGCCATCAGCGGCAGGCCGGCCTGGTCGGCGGCTTCCAGCGCGAGATCGACCGGCGCGATGCCGCTGGCGCCGCCGGCATGCTTACCGGAGCGCACTTTTACGCCGACGACGACATCGGCGTGCTCGCGCACCGCAGCCACCGTCTCGCGTGGCTCGCAGAGCCTGAGATCGCTGCATTCGCCGACAGAGACGCTTTGCGAGAAGCCGAATATGCCGGCAAAGGAGATGTTGACATAGGCCAGGATGCGCACCTTCGAGCGCTCGATGACATGGCGGCGAAAGCCCAGAATATTGCCGGCGCCGGCGCTGCCGGCGTCGATGAAGGTGGTGGTGCCGCTCTTGGCCGCCAGCCGGTCGGCATCGACGCCAAGCGAGGTGCCGCCCCAATAGACATGGCTATGCAAATCGATGAGGCCGGGCGTGACGATGCAATCACGAGCGTCGACTATCTTGGTGGCGTGCTCGGCATCGATCGCCGCCTCGATGGCCACGATGCGTCCGCCCGCAACGGCGACATCGCGCGGCGCGTCCAGGCCCGAGGCCGGATCGATCAGGCGGCCGCCCTTGATCAGGAGATCGAACTGCATCGGCGCCTGCCTCTCTTTGTTTCGGGGCATGATCTTTGGACAAAACGGTTTCCGTTTGTCCGAGAAAACCGGTTTCCACTTTTCGGGATCATGCCCCGACTGGTCAAACCGGCCGGTAAGCGACGGCTTCGACCTCGATCTTGATGTCGATCATCAGCCGCGATTCGACCGTGGTGCGGGCCGGCGGATTTTTCGGGAAGTGCTTGGCGTAGACGGCATTGAAGGCGCCGAAGTCGCGCGCGTCCTCGAGCCAGACCGTGGTCTTGACGACATCGTCCATGGTGCAGCCGGCCAGCGCGAGTGCTGCCTTCACATTCTGCAGCACCTGCTCGGTCTGCTCGGTAATGCCGCCCTTGACCACAATGCGGTCGCCGTCGACCGGCACCTGACCTGAGATGTAGACGAAATCCCCGGCGCGCACGGCCGGCGACAGCGGCACGTGGGATGTTCCAAAACACTCTTTGGGCAAAGGAAACTCCTGTTCAGAATGGCGGGCCGCGCCCCGTTTTCGACGACCGCTCTACGCCTGTCCCGGTGATCCTCATAGGGGGCTTTTTGGAAAGCAGCATTTTTCCAAACGCGTGTTGCTTTATCGCAGGCTCGCCAGCATCTTGCGCGTCGCATTTTCCCGACAGGAGATTTCAATGACCTTCGACAAGAACCCGTTTCCAGAGGGCGATGCCGATCGCCACGCGCTCTGGGAAATGTTGGTGCGGCGCGACATCGACGCCTTTATCGGTCAGGACTGGTCGATGGTCGAGGATGATTTCCTCGCCGACAGCTTCTTCGGCATGCATGCGCATTTCCTCAGCGATGCCGACGCTTGGCGTCTGCAATTCCCGAGCCTTGCCGTCTATCGCGACGAATGGCTGCGCCAGGCCAAGGAGACGGCGACGACCAGATTCGCCGAGCCGCTGCGCGAGGCGCTGTTTCGCGTCACCAACATGCGCGACATCGATGTCGATGGCGACCGCGCCGTGCTGCACAAGAAGTTCAACGGCTCGGTGGCCAAGGCCGATGGCAGCGTCGACAAGCTGAAATGGCAGACGCTGTATTTCTGCAGGAAGGTGGCGGGCCACTGGAAGATCGGCGGCTTCGTCGGCTACATGCCGCATCCCTTGGGGAACTGAGGTTTACCCGCTGATGCTATTGCCGGCCTTCGCGCACGAAGACGTCCGCTTCCGGGCTGCAGCTGTAAAAGCTCGCCAACCGAACCCACTCGAGCTCAAGCGAGTTGAACGGGACAGGTTCGTCCAACAGGGCTAGCGGGAGCGGTGGTCGAACACAACCGCCATGGTCTTACCAATTGCCGCCATGACGACGAGTTCGACGAGATCGTCGTCGCTGTCGACACAGGTTGGATCCATGCGGCGGATGGCGTCGAGCGCCGCCCTGGTCGAGACGGTATCGCCGGCGCGGAATCTGGAAAGCGCAGAGGAAACAAGGTTCTGGGTTGTCACGTCGATGACAGGTACGCTCGGCACTACGTTCATGGCTTCCTCCTGCCAAGAACCCTCTCCCGAAGGAAATAATACGCCGAACGACGGCGTGTGCCAGCGGAATCGTGGTCCGACCAGATTGCCTGGAGGGCACGTTTGCGTGTTTGATAGGATCGAGCCCACAGCGTCCAGGACGGGACATGAAACTGTACTTCAGCCGCAATCCCAATCCGCGCCTCGCGGTTGCAACTGCACGTCATCTGCAGGCCAAGGTCGAGTGTGAGTTTGCGGCACCCATGGCGCCCGGGCAGGCTGAGCGGTTTCGTCAGCTCAATCCCAATCTTACCCTGCCGATATTGGCATGGCCGGGCGGCAGCCTGTGGGAAGCAGACGCCATAGCCTGCCTTCTGTCGCGCGAAGCGGGTTCGGATTTCTGGCGCGGCGGCGATGACCAACCCGACATGATCCGCTGGCTGAGCTGGGGCAAGGAGAATTTCGTCCGGGCCTGCGACATCGTGCATTTCGAGCGCGGAACCAAGCAGCGCTACGGGATTGGGCCCGTCGACCAGGGCAAGGTCGAGGAGGGGCTGGCGGAGTTCCGCATCGCGGCAGCGATTCTCGAGGCGGAGCTCGCCAAGCGGCCATGGCTTGTGGGCAAGTCGCTCTCCTATGCCGATTTCCGTATGGCGACGTTTTTGCCGTTCAACGATGCAGCCGGCCTGCCGCTGGCGGACTATCCCTCTGTTCTGGGTTGGTATCGCCGGCTCGAAGCCATCGATGCCTGGCGCGATCCCTTCGACGGGCTGGACGCGCCGCTTCTGCCGCCGGTCAACTCCGCTTGATGTGCTTCCCTTTGGGCAGATGGGCTGATGTGTGGCGCTTTGGCAGCATAGGTGTGGAACAGCGGGCGAGTTGCCATGGCGCGCTCGACGGCTCGCGGCCGGGTTGATAAGCCCTGTCCGCAAGGAGAGTCGTGACATGACCGTAGCCATCGAGATGGGACAGACGACGGCGGGTGCGCCGGCGGCGCTCGACCTTGAGGAGCTGCTGGCGACCCGGCTTCTGGTGCAAGGCAATTCCGGCTCCGGCAAATCGCACCTTTTGCGCCGGCTCCTGGAGCAGAGCGCGCCCTGGGTGCAGCAGACCATCATCGACCCGGAAGGCGATTTCGTCTCGCTGGGCGACCATTACGGCCATCTGGTCATCGATGCCGAGGAGCATACGGAGCGTGGCCTGCAAGCAGCCGGCGAGCGGGCGCGCATCCACCGCGTCTCCACGGTGCTCAATCTCGAAGGGCTCGATGCCGAGAACCAGATGCGGCGCGCCGCTGCCTTTCTCGGCGGGTTGTTCGAGGTTGGCCGCGAGCATTGGTATCCGATGCTGGTGGTGGTCGACGAAGCGCAGCTGTTCGCGCCCGCCGTGGCCGGCGAAGTGTCCGACGAGGCGCGAAAGCTCTCGCTCGGCGCCATGACCAATCTGATGTGCCGCGGCCGCAAGCGCGGCCTTGCCGGCATCATCGCCACGCAGCGGCTGGCAAAGCTCGCCAAGAATGTCGCGGCGGAGGCGTCCAATTTCCTCATGGGCCGTACCTTCCTCGATATCGACATGGCGCGCGCCGCCGACCTTCTGGGCATGGAACGGCGTCAGGCCGAGGCGTTTCGAGACCTGGAGCGCGGGCACTTCATGGCGTTGGGCCCAGCGCTGTCGCGCCGTCCGCTGGGCGTGCGCATCGGCCAGACCGAGACCAGCCCGCGCAACGGTACGCCGCGGCTGATGGCAATGCCGGAAACAGCGCTTGAAGACGCGCGCGCCATCATCCTGGCGGCGCCGCCGCCCGAGACGATGCGCGCGCCGCGCCGGATGGCGTCGCCGGAGCTGCTCGACCAGCTGATGGCGGCCAAATCGGCAGCGATGGAGATCCGCCCGGAACCTGCGGAACCGGCGGTAAGCGCCGAGGATATGGCCGAGCGGCGAGAGCGGGTGGACCGTGTCCTGCGCGCCATCCTGGCGCAGCCCGATGCGGGTTTCCGCGTCATCGGCGTGCTTTATCAGGAGTTCGTCGTCCGCTGCCGCATCGAAGGCCTCGCTTCGGTGGTGCCGGACCTCTCAGAATTCCGTCGCATGCTGACGCGTGCCCGCGCCGGGCTCGGCGCCGACATGGCAGGCGATGACGCCTGGCAGGACGTTTCCGTGCGCGCCTCGCTGCTGCCCGAGGACATGCAGGGCGTGTTCATGATGATCGCCCGCGCCGCCAAGGAGGGCTGGCCGTGCCCGAGCGACGCGGCGATCGCGCGCGCCTACGGCTCGCATTCGCTGCGGCGCGCCCGGCGGCTGCTCACCTATATCGAGGAGCAGGGCCTCATCGTCTGCCAGCTCGACGGCACCGGCCGCCGCACGGTGACGCTGGTCGAGCTCGCCTGGGCGACGGCGCCGGGCGACCCCAATGCCGCGGAGGCGGAACAGGGCAGCCTGGCGCTGTGAAAGGCGAACAGGCAGCTACCTGACTTGCTTGCGCGGTTCTGAACAAGATGTGTTTCGCCGATCGGCGCGCGACGATTTATGATGGGTTTCCGAGAATCGCAGAACGGTTCGGGCGGGAGGGTTGTCCGGTGCGGTTGAAATCTCTGGCTGTCTTTGTCTTTGGCCTCCTCGCCATCGCCGGCATCGCCTTGACGATGTCTGCCCGGTCTTTTGCCGCGTCCTCCGATATACCGGCCTGGCTGCAGGCCCATGTCGGCAATGACGACGGCGAGATTTCGCAAGTGGTGCTGGAGCGGGCGCGCGCGCTTTACCTGAAAAAGGTCGCGCAAGGCGCGGTCCACAATGGCTGCTATTTCGCCATGGATGCGACGCGCCCCGGCGATCTCGGCAATGGCGTGCTAGGGCGGCGCTACTATGTCATTTGCGAGGCCAAGCAGTCGTTCAGGGCGATCTCGTCGGGCCATGGCGGCGGCCGCAATTTGAAAGGCGTGGTCGATTTCTCCAACGGGAAGCGCTGCGCGAGAAACTTCGGCAATGCCCTGGACTCGTCCTTGACGACCGGTGGCGCCTATATGACCGGCGAGGCAAAGACCTCATTCAAGGGTTTTTACCGCATCGGCGCAAAAAAAGACCAGGCGCTGCTGCGCACCTTCATCCAGTTCGACGGTGAGGGGGAGACGGCGAATGCCAGGCAGCGGGTGATCGGTGGCCACGCGGCGCGGCTGTTGCGCGGCATGTGCCTGCGCAAGAACCCGAACAGCTCCTATGCCGACCATGACGGCTTCGTGCCATACGGCAAGCTGGTGGATTATGCCGGCGGCCGCAGCAATGGCTGCACCAGCTGGTCGCCGTCCGACGCCGACCAGATCATTTTGATGATGAAGGGCAATCCGACGACGCTCTATATCTACCCGGAATCGCGCGACATCACCGCCGTTGGTAAATCGGGCGCCTATTGGAATGCGTCCTGCCTGAAGGAGATCGGGAAGCCGAAATTCTGGCCGCGAAAGAGCCTTGAGCCGATCATCGCGCAATACGCCAAGGACAACCCGCCACCGCCGCCACAACCGTTGCCGATCTGCACCGGGCCGTGAGGGATGCGTCCTCGGCTCGGCATTGTCGGCGGCGCGGACTGGCTGGGCGGCGCCGCCGATCCGATGGGCTCTACTGATTGATCTCGGGTTCGACGAGCTTTGCCAGATTGCGCAGCGACTCCTGCCAGCCGAGGTAGCAGGCTTCGGCCGGAATAACGTCCGGAATGCCGGCCTGCGTGATGTCGAGTTCCGTGCCGACCGACACTTTCTTCAGGAGCACGGTCACTTCGATCTGGCCGGGCAAATTGGGGTCGTCGAACCTGTCGGTGTAGCGCAGGCGCTCGCCGGGAACGAGTTCGAGATATTCGCCGCCGAAGGAATGGCTGCCGCCCGTCGTGAAGTTTCGGAACGACATCTTGAAGGCGCCACCGACTTTCGCGTCGAAGCTGTGCACGGTGCAAGTGAAGCCGTTCGGCGGAAGCCATTTCGCCAGCGCGTCGGCTTCTGTGAATGCGCGGTAGACCTTCTCCGGGCTGGTCGTCAGAACGCGGTGCAAACGTACGGTGCTTGGCATCTCTTCGGTATCCTTTGTGGTTTCGTTGTTCTATGCCCCAAGGACGGGTGAACCTCACCCGGTCCGACATAGCCTGTCAAATTTTCTTGAGCCCTTTGCCGGCAGCCATCCGCCCGCGACTTCGAGTCGCCGCCTCAGGCAGGCGGTCGTGTCGCGTCAAATTGCATGAATCATTGACAGGTTGCCTAACCTTTCGGCGCGGATCTCACAATTTATTAAAATTGTAAGTCTCTCCTATAAAGTTGTATTAGGATCAGCTTAACGCCTTCGGCATTATCTATTAAATGATGGGCGACGATCTCCTTGGTGTACTATAGAATGATTCCCTGGAACGACGGATCAATTTAAGAGTTGATCCGAAATGGTCGCTCGAAGGTTGTCGAACGACCAAGGCAGCACGCGCAAGGAGTGTCGGAATGACCACAGTCCTCAACGCCAAAGGCATTCCACTTCCCTATACCGGCGCTTCCACCCATTGGTTCTCGGCGACTGGAGGCGCGCCTTACCGCTACGGCACCTCGGGCAACGATTCCTTCTGGGGCGACACCAACGTCAAGGTCACCATGTATGGCGGCGCGGGCGACGACTATTACCATCTCTATTCGACGATCAACAAAGCGGTCGAGAACTACGGCGCGGGCGTCGACACGATCGATACCTGGATGAGCTACAAGCTGCCCGCGAATTTCGAGAACCTCGTCGTCACCGGAGACGGCCACTATGCCTTCGGCAATGGTCAGGACAACATCATAACGGGCGGCGCCGGCAGCCAGACGCTGGACGGCGGCAAGGGCAATGACGTCCTGATCGGCGGCGCCGGCGCCGACACCTTCATCATCAACAAGGGCAATGGCAGCGACCTGATCTCCGATTTCGGCGCGACCGACACGGTGCGCCTCAACGGCTATGCCTTCACCTCGTTCGAGGCCGTCCACGCCAATATGGTCCAGGTGGGATCGAACGTGCAGCTGAACCTCGGCTCGAGCGAGGTGCTGGTGTTCCACAACACCACGATCGACAAGTTTCAGCCCGGCCAGTTCGAGCTGCCGATCGACAAGACCGGCATGACGCTGTCGTTCAACGACGATTTCAACACGCTGAGCCTGTGGAACGGCCAGAGCGGCATCTGGGATTCCAATTTCTGGTGGGGGGCGCAGAACGGCAGCTCGCAGCCCCAGAACGGCGAGCTGCAATGGTATATCGACGCCAATTATGCGCCGACCAGCTCGGTCCATCCGTTCAGCGTCGCAAGCGGCGTGCTCACCATAACCGCGGCGCATGCGCCCGACGACATCAAGCCGCTGATCAACAATTACGAATACACTTCCGGCATACTGACGACGCACGACACCTTCTCGCAGACCTATGGCTATTTCGAAATGCGGGCCGATCTCCCGGAAAATGCCGGCGCGTGGCCGGCCTTCTGGCTTCTGCCCGAAGACGGTTCATGGCCCCCGGAACTCGACGTGATCGAAATGTATGGGCAGAACCCGAATGCGCTTCTCATGACCGCGCACACAAATGAGACGGGAACCCACACCACGGTCGGGTCGACGGTGAATGTCTCCAACACCGACGGCTATCACACCTATGGCCTGTTGTGGACGCCGGACAAGCTGGTCTGGACCTATGATGGCGTCCAGGTCGCGGAAGCGGCGACGCCGTCCGATATGAACAAGCCCATGTATATGCTGGTCGACCTTGCGGTCGGCGGTCAAGCCGGCGCGCCGCCCGACCATCTGGCGACGCCCGCGCAAATGAAGATCGACTATATCCACGCCTATACGCTGAACGATTTGCAGCAGAGCCATCTGAGCACGACAGCCGAGCACGCGGTTTAGATGTCACGGGACCGCGCGCCACTCAGGGATGCGGCCATCGGCCTGCGCCCGGTTTTCCTGCGCGGCATCGCCGATATCGGCATCTTTTCGTTGCTGATCAACATCCTGCTCCTGGTGATCCCGCTCTATCTGCTGCAGGTCTATGACCGGGTGTTGCCGTCCTCCAGCGTCGAGACGCTGCTTTATCTCTCGGCCATGGCGGTCCTCGCGCTCGCCTTCCTCGGCCTGCTGGACGCGGTCCGCGCCATCTACGCGCAACGTGTTGCGGCCACCGTCGACCAGAAACTGGGCGCGCGGACATTCGCCGCCTCGCTTGGCGCCAGACATGCCGGCAGCGGGCTGTCGCCGCTGAACGACCTTGCCACGACTTGCGCCTTCATCAGGTCGCGCGGCGTGGCGGTGTTGTTCGACCTGCCGTTTGCGCCCGTCTTCCTGGCCTTGCTCTATTTCATCCATCCCGTCCTGTTCTGGCTGACGCTCGCCGGCGCCGTGCTGCTGTTTCTCTTGGTCGTGGCCAACCAGCTTGCCATCGGCAGGAACGATGCCATGTCGGCGGAACGCTCGGCGGTGGCCAGCCAGGCGGAGCAGGCCTTCGCCCGCAACACCGACACGCTGCGCGCCATGGGCATGGTGCAAAATGCCGCCGCGGTCTGGGGACAACACGTTGCTGAGGCGCTGACCCTGCATGACCGTTCCGGAAGCGCCAATGCGATCTTCAGCGCGACGTCGCGGGCGCTGCGCATGATGCTGCAACTGGCGATCCTCGGCGCCGGCGCGTGGCTGGTGCTACAAGGGCAGATGACCGCCGGCATGATCTTCGCTTCGTCGCTGGTGTCGTCGCGCGCGCTGCAGCCGCTCGACCAGCTGATCGGATCCTGGCGGCAGATCGTCGACGCCAAGCGATGCTGGAAACGGCTGGACACCGCCCTTGCGGCGCAACCAGCGCAGGGGCGCAAGCTCGCACTGCCCGATCCATTGGGCGCGATTTCGGTGCAGGATCTGTTCTTCATCGCGCCGACTGCGGCTTTCGGCACGGAGCCCATCCTCAAGCGGTTGAATTTTGCCATCGGCGCCGGCGAAGCGGTGGCGATCGTCGGCCCGAGCGGGGCCGGCAAATCGACGCTGGCGAAATTGCTTGTGGGCGCGCTGCAGCCGACCGGCGGCGCGGTCAGGGTCGACGGCGCCGACCTGAGGAGCTGGGACGAAACCCAGCTTGGCAGGCATATCGGCTATCTCGCGCAGGAGGTGGAGCTTTTCCCGGGATCGATCGCGCAAAATGTCGCCCGCTTCGAACCCGACGCCGATGACGCCGCGATCGTCGAAGCGGCCAGGCGCGCCGAGGCGCATGAGCTGATTCTCGCGCTGCGCGACGGCTATCAGACCATGATAGGCCCGTCGCATACCGTGCTGTCGGGCGGCGAGCGCCAGCGGATAGGGCTGGCGCGCGCCTTCTACGGCAAGCCACGCATGCTGGTGCTGGACGAGCCCAACGCCCATCTCGACGGCAGTGGGGAGGCGGCGCTCGAAGGGATGCTTTCGGCCGCGCGAAGTGTAAGCGTCACGACAGTCGTCATCACGCATCGCCCTTCGATCGCCGCGGCCTGCGACCGCGTCATGGTCCTGCGCAACGGCATGGTCGAAGCTTTCGGCCCTGCGAGCGAGGTGCTGAGGCAACCGGCGGCCGGCAAGGCCGGGAGCGCGGTGGTGACAGGCTCGTTCGTGCCGACCGTGCGCCCGCACAGCGTCCGCTTCGGGTCATAGACGATGATGCAGCAGAGCCTCGCCTTCGAAGGTCGACCGCGCACCGACTTCCGCCGCCTGGCCGTCGTCGGCTACGTGGCCATAGCGCTCTTCGTCGGCTGCTTCGGCTATTGGGCGGCGAACGCGCCGCTCTCCGGCGCGGTGATCACCTCCGGCACGATCTCGGCGACGGGCGGCAACATCCTCATCCAGCACCCCGAGGGCGGCATCATCGAGCAGTTGCTGGTGCATGAAGGCGACCGCGTGCAACAAGGCGAACCGCTGGTCCTGCTCGACCGCAGGGCGGCCGAGACCGACCTCAACCGGCTGACCAGACAGACGATCGCGCTCAGGGCAAGTGCCGCGCGACTTGAGGCCGAGCGCGACGGATCGGACAGGCTGGCGCCGATCGCCGAAGCAGCACCCGCGCCGTTCCAGCGCGATTTCGACAATCTGGTGCACGAACAACAGAAGGAGTTCGAGGCCCGGCTCGCCCGGTTCCGGTCCGAGCAGTCGATCCTGGCGCAGCGCGTCGCCATGCATCGTGAGTCGGCGCTGGGACTGGAGGCGCAGAAACTGGCCATTCAGCAACAGGCCGAGATCGTAAAGAAGGAACTCGGCATCAAGACCGGCCTGCTCGACAAGGGTCTCACCAACCGCAGCGAATATTCGCAGCTTCTGCGCAGCGAGGCCGATCTGGTCGGCCAGGCCGGCGCGCTGGAGGCGGATATCGCAGCGACCAAGACGCAGATCGTCGAAGCCCAGGCGCAGGTCGAGCGCGCGACCACGCAGCGCGTCGAGGACGCGCTGACCAAGCTCGACGAGGTCCGCACCAGCCTGGCCGACATCGGCGAACAGATCACCGCAGCCGAGGCGGTGCTGGGGCGCACGACGATCAAGGCGCCGGCAGCCGGCATCGTGGTATCCTCGATCTACAACTCCAAAGGCAGCGTGATTGCGCCGGGGCAGAAGATCATGGAGATCCTGCCGACCGCGTCGGGCCTCATCGTCGACGCGAAGCTGCGGCCGAAAGACGTGGACCTGGTTCGCGTCGGCCAGCCGGCGAAGCTCAGGCTGTCCGCCCTGAACGCGCGCCTCACCCCTGAGGTCCCGGCTACGGTGACGCAAATTTCCGCCGACCGGCTGATCGATGAAACCACGCATGAGGCGTATTTCCGCGCCAGGCTGAAGATCACCGACACGCTGCCGCAGGGCGTGAAAGCCGAGCAGCTTTACCCGGGAACGCCGGTCGAGGCGTTTATCAGCACCGGCGACCGAACCTTCCTCGAATATCTGGCGCGGCCGATGCTGGACTCGTTCGCGCGGGCGTTCACGGAGCGATAGGCGCCAACTCGTCCTCCCAGTTGACGCCGCCGTAGAACACCCTGAGAATCACCACCTGGTCGCCTTCTACGGTGAAGGCCACAGTCAGGCGGCGCTCGAAGCCAACGATGCGAAGCCCCGGCCGCACATCATCCCTTAGGGTTCCGCGTTCCGAGGCATAGTCGAGACCCAGGCAAAATCGCTCGATCCGCTCGATGTAGCGAAGGGCGGTGAGGTTGCCGGATGCGTGAGCGACCGTATCGTATATCCATAACAGGTCCGTCTGGGCTTCCGGCAAAAGGACAACATGCCGGCGCTTCACACGTTCCCCTTGAGGCGAGCTGCGTGATGTGCGCGGATGCTGTCAAAAGACTTGTCGGCCGGGATGGCCTGGGAGGGGTCTGCCTTCCACCTATCATAGGTCGGCGCGACCTCCTCACGCAGCCAGCGCTCCACGGCGGCGTCGCGTTCCTGCAATGCGCGAAGACCGGCGCGGATCACTTCACTGCTGGTCGCGTATGTGCCGGACCGAACGAGCTGGTCGATGAAAGCAGCCTGCTCGGCCGGCAGGCTGAAGGTGCGTTTTTCGGTGGCGGACATGGATCCCTCCTATCAGGTTGGTATGATATTATCATACCAACGGCGAGATCGCACGCCCCAATATAGGCTTAGGGACCGCTCCCCTTGCCGTCGGCAAAGACACCGGACATTCGGTTCGGATGCCTGAGATGGGTCGGCGTGATACCGGTCTGATGGCGGAAGACACGGCTGAAATGGCCGGCATTGGGAAAACCGCAGCGGTAGGCGATGTCGCCGATCGCCAAGTCGCTCCCCTCCAGCAGCGACTTGGCCTGATGCACGCGCAGCGCAAGATAGGCGGCCATCGGGCCGATGCCGAGCTCGGCGCCGAACAGCCGCTCAAGCTGGCGCCGGGATAAATGCAACCGGCCCGCGATCTCGGCGATCGACAGCGTCTCCTGGAGATTGCTTTCCATCAGAAGCAGCGCCCGTTTCACCGCGCGGCTCGAGGCCGCGGGAAAGAGGTCGCCGACGGGCTGCACATCCAAGCTCGAGCGGATGCGGTCGAGCACGAGGATCTTGGCGGCTTTTTCCGCAGCCTTGCGGCCGATGAACTGCGACACGAAATGGCCGGCAAGGTCGGCCGCACCCGTGCCTCCGGCGCAGGTCGAGCGGCCCCTATCGACGGAAAACAGGCTGTCGGCATGGGCGTTCACATCAGGGAATTGGCTGCGGAAATCCTTGATGTGAAACCAGCTGACGGCAGCACTGTAGCCATCGAGCAGACCGTAGCGCGCGAGCACGAAGCTGCCGGTGCAGAGTGCCGTCAGCGGCACGCCCTTTTCGGCCGCCCGCAACAGGAAGACCTCCTTTTCGGAGCTGAGGCTGCGGTTGGTGTCGAGCAGGCCACCGACCACGACGACATTGTCGAACTCCTGCGGATTGCCGATCGCCTTGGTCGGCAGCAACTCGACACCGCAACTCGCCCGGATCGGCAGGCCACGCTCGCCGACGATCTCCCAGTCGAACTCGATCCGGCGGCTGCGGTCGCCTTCATCGCCGGCGAGCCGCAGCGTGTCGATGAACAGCGACAGCGGCGACAGCGTGAAGTCGCGAACCAAGAGAAACGCAAACCGCCTGGCCATTGTTGCTCCGAAACCGTTCCTTCGGGTGGATGGAAGCAAATATCGCGAAAGATGTCGCACAGGCGAGCACGCGGCGCTTTTCAGGAGAAGCCACCGGATGTCGGAGATGAGATCGACGGCCTCAGTGCGGAGCTGGAAATTCTCTGGGTTGTGTGGTGGTCATGGGATGTCGTCATCTACGCTCACACAAGACAGGCAGATGGACCAGTGGAATTGATCAGTATGGCACGGCGTGAGAAAAACCCTATCGTGTTTGTGTAACCTGCAGCACCAAAGCGGAGCCCAAGCCATGACCCTGACCAATCGCGATATCATCGAGCTGACGGCATGGCGCCGCAAGCTGCACCAAAACCCGGAAATCTCCAACGAGGAAGAACAGACCGCCAAGGAAGTCGTCAGCTTCCTCGCCGATACAGCGCCGGACAAGGTGCTGACCGGCCTCGGCGGTCATGGCGTGGCGGCGGTCTATGACAGCGGCCAGGCGGGACCGACGGTGCTGTTCCGCTCGGAGATCGATGCGCTGCCGATCGAGGAGCTTTCGGGCGTCGAGCATGCCTCGCAGGTGCCGGGAAAATCGCATATGTGCGGCCATGACGGCCACACCGCGATCCTGGCCGCACTTGGCCGCCAGCTCGGGCGTGAGCGGCCGGCCCGCGGCCGCGTCGTCTTGATGTTCCAGCCGGCGGAGGAAACCGGCAATGGTGCGGCCGGCGTCGTCGCCGATCCACGCTTTGGCGAGATCGCGCCGGACTTCGCCTTCTCGCTGCACAATCTGCCGGGCGTGCCGTTCGGCGAGGTGCGGCTCAAGCCCGGCGTCGTCAACTGCGCCTCGCGCGGCATCCGCATCGTGCTGGACGGCAAGACCGCGCATTCCTCCATGCCCGAAACCGGCGTGTCGCCGATGCCGGCGATCAGCCAGCTGATGCCGGCGCTTCCGGCACTGGGGCGCGGCACTTTCGCCGATGACGATTTCAGCATGGTCACCGTCACCCATGCGACGATGGGCGAGGCCGTGTTCGGCATCGCGCCCGGCTACGCCGAGGTTTGGGCGACGCTGCGCACAAGGCGTGACGAGCGCATGGCGGAGCTGGTCGCAGCTGCGGAGGCGCTGGCCGCCAGGATAGCGGCCGAGCACCGCCTGTCCGTGCGCTGCGACTATCACGAAATCTTCGTCGCCAGCGTCAATGCGCCGGACGCGGTGGAACATCTCAACCACGCGCTGGACGAAGAGGGCGTCGCGCGCAGCGAGGAAGCCCTGCCGATGCGCGCTTCGGAAGATTTTGGCATCTTCGGCCACAAGGCGAAGTCGGCGATGTTCTTCCTCGGCGCGGGCGAGCGCACCCCGTCATTGCACAATCCCGATTATGATTTTCCCGACGATCTGATCCCGATCGGTTCGAAGATCTTCATGCGCACGGCGCGCAACCTGCTGGGGTGAGCGGCCCTGCAAAATCCGCATCCTGAAGCTGCCTTTTTCCCGCTGGAATCGTCTTGTAGTCGCCTCCTACATTAGGAGGGGCTTGCGGATGAGAATTGCAATGGTCGTCGCGTTGACTGCGACAGTGGCAGGGTGCGTATCGTCTCCGGTCCAGTATGGAGCCTCGCTCTCGACCCAAGACCCGAAATGGGCGACGCCGGAATGCCAGCAGGCCCGCACCGATGCCATGAATTACGACGCGCGCGAGAAGGAGCATCCGGGATGGGCCGCCGGCGTCGTGCTGGGGCCCTACAGCATGGGCCTCGTGGCGGCCATCAAGGAGAACGAGCAGAAGCAGCGAAGGCTGCTCGCACGCGAGGTGCATTTGCAGTGCTCAAGCCTGCCCTTGCCGAGGGATCTGGACTTCGATCCAAAGATCTACGCGCCAAAGCCGACGCATTACCCCTGAGGGTGGCTTGCCGGCGGCGATCATGATGCGCCCTTGGCGTCAGAGGCCAGTCGACCGGCCCGCGCAGCTCGGGTAACAATGACCGTCTTTGGCGAAAGGGGTCCAATGCGGCAAGTGCCCATCGTGATGCAGCCGTTTGGCGGCATGGCGAACAAGATGTTCCAGTACATGTTTTGCCATGTGCTGGCGAAGCGTATCCCCGGTGGCTATGTCTGCGACGCCGACCTGCCGGAATGGTCCATCGCCAGGGTGCGGCCGCCTTTGTTGTGGAAATACCGGCTGCTTCGGGTCGACGGCTATCACCGCTACGACCTCGACGGGATCATAGCCGCGTTCCGCGACAGGCGGGCGCGGAGCATCCGCTTCAAGGGCTTCGCGCAGCGGCTGGGTTATTATGACCGGGACGAGGTCTCCGGGCTGTTCGACGGGCGTGCCGTCGCCGCGCCGACCCATGGCGACGATTTTCTCGTCATCCATGTGCGGGCCGGCGACATCCTCGACGGCTTCCACCGCAACTATTGCCCGATGCCATTCGGCTTCTTCGAGACGCTCATCAAGGATAGCGGCCGCAAGCCGGTCTTCGTCGGCCAGACCCATGACGACAACGATTATTGCCGGCGCCTGCGTCAGCGTTTTCCCGATGCTGTCTTCGCGCCGAAGGCGTCGCCATTGACCGATTTCGAGACGCTGCGCCGGGCGAGCCATCTCGTCACGGGGGTGAGCAGCTTCTCCTGGCTGGCCGGTTGGTTGTCTTCGGCGCGGACGATCCATCTGCCGGTGGCCGGCATATTCGACCGGTGCATCAGGCCGGATATCGACCTGCTGCCCCTTGACGACCCACGCTATCGGTTCCACCAGTTCGACATGGGCGACTGGACGGGCTCTTCGGAGCAGCTTGCGGCATTTTATGGCGATGCGATCCCGTTCCGGCAGGTCGAGCCTCAAGCAGCAGCGGGTGGCGCGGGGAAAGCGTTGCGATGAGAATTCCGTTTTCCGTCAACAGGCCGGTGATCTGCGCGATCATGAAGCTGGAGCAGCCCTATGTGATCGAGTGGGTCGCCTGGCACAAGCTGCATGGCTTCGACCTGATGATCGCCGACAACTGCAGCGCCGGACCGCAGACGGCGGTGCTCCAGGCGTTGCGCGATGCCGGCTGGATTCGGCTGGTCGACTGGCGACACGACACGGTGCTGCCGCAGCGGCGGGCCTATTCCTATCTTTACTGGCAGGCATTGCTCCACGGCTATCGCTATCTGGGCTTCATGGACGCCGACGAGTTCCTCGAGCCGCTCGACGCGCCGCCCTGGAGCGGAGCCGAACTGGTCCGCTCGCTTTTGAGCCGCCCGGGCGTGCGCAGCGTCGCCTTTCGCTGGGTGAATTTCGGCAGCGACGGCAAAGAGGCCTATGACGACGAACTGGTGACGGTGCGGTTTCAAAGGCGCGGCACGCATGACGCCCCGACCGCGCGCTGGAAGAAGTCGTTTGCCCGCGTGTCCTCGGTGCTGCGCAAGGCGCTGCGGGATCCCGGGCAGTTCATGCCGCACCCGCACGGTTTCCGCATCTCGCTCCGCAGGACGCTGGTCGACGGCATGACGCTCGACAAGCACCCGGCGGCCATGCCGATGGAATGGAAGATCGGCTGGATCCGCCACTATGCCGTGAAATCGAGGCAGGAACTGGCCGACAAGCATGCCCGCGGCGGCGGCTTCACGCCGTCGAGCGAGGCGCCGTCGCTGGACGAGTACCGGGTATCGAGAGATCAGAACGATATTCTCGATCCGCTCGACGATGCGACGGTGGGCGCCTTGCGGGCAAAGGTTTCGGAAATCGTCAGGTCGCTCGACCCGGCGGTCATCCCCCAGACGCGGCCGCTTTTCACGCAGCGGGGTTGAGGATCAGCGGCGCGGTAGCCATGCCGTGAAACGACATCGAGGCGCGGCGCTCGGCATTTGCGGCATCGAGCCGCCATCCGGGCGCACGGGTGAACAGGGCTTCTATCATCGCCGCGATCTCGATACGGGCGACATGCTGCCCGAGGCAGACATGCAGGCCGGTGCCGAAGGTCATCGACATGGTTGGCGGGCGCGTGAGGTCCAGCCGGTCGCCATCGGCGAAGACGGCATCGTCGCGATTGCCGCTGCCGAGCACCGGCACGACCGCTTCGCCAGCCGCAATCCTGACGTCGCCGAGGTCGATGTCCTGCGCCGCGATGCGGGCGACGGCGTATTGCACCGAGGCGCCATAGCGCAGCAGTTCGGCCGCCGCGCTGCTCCAGTCGACAGCGCCGCGCTTGAGCAGCGCGCGCTGTTCGGGAAAGCGATCCAGCGCAACAATTGCGTTGCCGAGAGCGTCGACGACAGTCTCCTGTCCGGCAAACAGCATGAAGACGATGTTGGCCACCATGTCCTCGCGCGACCAGCGGCCTTGCGCAACCTCCCGCACCATGCCGGCAACCATTCCGTCCGACCGGTAGGCCTGTCGAGCCAGCCGCTCCTCGACAAAAGCCTGGCATTCGCGATAGGCCTCGGCGCTTTCTGCCGGCGGCTGCGCTCTTCGCAGGTCGAATGCGCTGGCCATGCGGCGGGTCACCGATTTCAACGCCCAAGGGTCCTCGATCTCGATGCCGAGGATTTCCTGCAGCAGCCAGAAGGACACTGGCACGGCGAGCCCGGCGACGGCGTCGACGCGGCCATCCGCCAGCGCACGCTCGACCAGCTCGTGGCTCAGCGCGCGAAGACCTTGCGTCAGCGCTTCGATGGCCGGCCGTGAGAAAAAGCCAGCGACCGGCCGGCGCAAGGCGCCATGCTGAGGCGGATCGGCAAGCAGCACCGAGCGGCTGAGCAGAGCCATGGGCGCATGGTCGACGAGCTTGCGGCGGACCTCTTCATATGTACCCGGCGGCGCCTGAACAAGAGCGGGATGCTTCAGCGCGCCCGACACCAGCTCATGGCTGAACACATAATGCGCGTCGGCCAGCTCGGGATAGGGCGCGACGCCGCGCGCAATGCCGCCGGCGGCGCGCATGCGGGCGAAATGCGGAAACGGGTCGTCGCCGAGCGCGAACGGATCGAAATGCGGAGCTGTCATGACGGCGCGAATCTCATGCCTTGAGATTCTTGGCTGAAATGACCCTGAAGCCGCCTGACGTGGCGTCCTGCGGGAAGAAGTCCGGCATGACGTAGAGGAACTCGCATCCGTAGACGCGGTAGTGCATGCGCAGCAGCGGATCGCGGATGATCTCTTCCAGCGGCGGTCTTGTGCCGGTCTGGTTCCAGCGGTCGATGGTGGCGCGGAACCGCGCATCGGCCTTGACATGATCATACTCTTCGCCCGAGGAGCCGGCATAGGACGAGCAGCGGCCATCGCCGATCAGCCAGCTGGCGCCCAGGCGGCGGCCGTGGCTCTCCATCTCCTTCAAGAGCCGCACCGCCGTGTTGGAGCCGCGATGGCTCGGCCGGACGCAGAGATTGTAGGCGTAAAGTGCGTAAACCGGCTCGCTGCGCGGCAGCGATGCATAGGCATCGAAATTCCTGGGGAAATCGGCGCGCACCAGCGGATCCTGGCTGGTCTCGGTAAAGCAGATGGTGCCAGCAAGCAGATCGCCATCGATCGCGCCGAACATGGTGTGTCCGAGTGCCAGCCGGTGGCGGATGGTCGTTTCGCTCGCCTGCAGCGGTGCGGCCCAGGCGGCAGCCTCAAGCTCCATCAGCAAAGGGATGTCTTCCAGGTCTAACCGGCGGATGGGTGTCGCAACATCGTCTAAATTCATGTGTCGGCTGCCTCGACTTCTAACGCGTTGATGGCGCATGGCAGTTTCTTGCCAATGCGGTTTGCAGCTTCACGGAAACGTCAACCTGTTCTATCTCCTGTTTGACGCATGCCGGATCGAGAACCATTTCACGGCTTTCACAAGCCTGTCTAATTATCATGGTTCCCCTTTGCAATTACATACGGACAACGGAAACGCATGATATTTTACGTCGCGCACCGGGAGCACGCCTACACGCAGGCGGTGGTGCTTCTGTATCACCGGACTGACCTGGAGGCGTGGTTCCGGCTGGTGCGCTACGAGGATGCCGGGCTGCTGCGCGGCGTTCGCGCCGGGGTGGTCATCTGGTCCGACATGGACCGGCTGACATCGGACGAATTGAGCCGCGCGGCCGGCATCAGCGCCGAACTGGCTGACAACACCGGCCTGACGCAGCTCAATCACCCGACCGCCAGCCTGCAGCGCTTCGACCTGCTGCGCCTGCTTCATGCCGACGGCAGCAACGCTTTTCGTGTGTTCAGGCCGGACGAGCTGGAAGAGGCGATACGCTATCCCGTTTTCATCCGCGACGAGACGGGCGCACTCTACAGAGAGCCGCCGCTGCTGCACGACCGGCCGGCGCTGGACGCCGCGATCGCCCGGCTGGACGGTAGCGATCTGGTGCGGCCGATGGTGGTGGAGATGATCGGCACCCCCGGAATGGACGGTTATTTCAGGAAGTACGCGGCGTTTCGGGTCGGCGATACGATCTACGGCCAGCATTGCGCCATGTCGAAATCGTGGTTCGTCAAGAATTCGCCCGAGCAATTGCTGCCGGCGCATATCGAAGAAATCAGGACCTATGTCGATACGAATCCTGACGCCAATGCGGTCATGCAGGTCTTCGAAAAAGCCTGCATGCAGTATGGCCGCATCGACTACACTTTCGTGGACGGCAGGCTTGTAGTGTTCGAGATCAACAGCAACCCCACCGTGCTCAGCGACCCGCCGACGCCGTTCGCCAGCTATGACCCCAAGCCCTTTGCCGATCTTCAGGCCGACGCGCTGCTCGCGCTGCCGCAGGCTACCGAGGCGGGCTCGCTGGCTGCAATCGACACCGCCCACCAGTCGGCGCTGGCCAAGTTGCGGCGCCATTACCAGATGAGGCGGTTGAAGTTAACGCTGCGAAAAGTGCTCAGGAAGAGGAAATAGCCGCCGCCTCCTCCGCAACCCGAAAGTACACCACGTCACGTTTCGTCGGATCTTGTCACAGCCTGCCTGGAACCAAATCCGGCCTGAACCTGTTCAAGTTTGTTAAGACGCCGACGAGCCCTGCCGGTTGGGCAAGCGGCGATCCTGAGGAGCTCGCACCATGACCATCTCGTCCAGCTTTCGTTCGCTCGCGGTTGCGGCCATCACAACTGTGTCCGTCAGCGCTGCCAGCGCCGCGCATGCCGATAGCGGCACGATCCGCTTTGCCGTGTACAAGGCGGCCTTCTTCGTCGGCGGTTCCGGCGGCGAGGGGACGCTGACCTTCCACGGCCGCTCCTATCCCATCACGATCGGCGGCGTTTCGGGCGGCTTCGCCTTCGGGGTTTCCAAGACCTATTTCCGGGGCACCGTGCGCCATATCCGCAGGGTGCGGGATGCGACCGGGGTTTATGGCGCGGCCGGCGGTGGCGGCGCGCTCGGCAAGGGGGCGCAGGTGATCGTCATGACCAACGACAAGGGCGCCCAGCTCGAGCTTACGGGCCGGCAGGTGGGGCTGCAGGTGAATGCGGATCTGAGCGGGATGGCGATTTCTTTGAAGTAGGGGGCGCTCCCTCGCGTTCTCGGTGGGGTAAGCTCGTCTGGGGCGATGATAATCGCCTATGGCTGCGCCAGCCCCCTCATCCGGCCGCTTCGCGGCCACCTTCTCCCCGCTGGGGAGAAGAGGCTGGCGTTGACGCTGGCGCCCTCCTCTCCCCTCGGGGAGAGGTCGGATTGCCCCGAATTGCCCTTCGCAATTCGGTTGGCAATCCGGGTGAGGGGGAACTTGCTCCCGTGCGCTTGGCCTGAACCTTGGATGGGGAAGCTTCGCCCAATGCAGCGTCGGGCGCCAGCCCCTACCGCTCCTCCACAATCCGCAAATACGCCGCCGTCACGAACAGCACGATCAGCCCGAACAAGATCCGCCGTGCCCCCTCCGGCATCTGCAGGATGGTCAGCAGTGTTGTCAGCACGGTCAGGATCAGGGCGCCGATGATGGTGCCGGTGTAGCCGCCGCGGCCGCCGAAGATGGAGGTGCCGCCGATGACGGCGGCGGCGACCGAGGGCAGCACCAGCGGTTCGGCGAGCGACAGCGACGGCGCCTTGATCAGGCCGATATAGAGCAGGCCGGTGATGCCGGCGAGCACGCTGGAGGTGACGTAGAGCGCGGTGATGACCTGCCAGTATTGCACGCCCGACAGGCGGGTCGCGCGCTCATTGTCGCCGACGGCGTAGAGCAGGCGGCCGAAGCCGGTGCGGGCGAGCGTGAAGACGATGAGGGCGGCGAGCGGCACGAACAAAAGCAGCGCGTTGGGGAAGCCCCATGTCACGCCGGTGCCGAGCCAAGCCAGGAAGTCGGGGATTTTTGCGCCCGACGCGATCACCGTGCGCTGGTAGACCTGCAGGCAGCCGGTGCCGATCAGGCTGGTGCCCAGCGTCATGATCAGCGGGTGGACGCGGAAGACACCGACGCCGATGCCGTTGACGAGGCCGATCAGCACCGCCGGCATCATCGCCAGCAGGAACGCCACCGCCGGGTCCTGGTTGACCACTTGCGTCGCCATGATGAAGGCGCTCATCGTTGCCACCGTGCCGACCGACAGGTCGATGCCGCCGGTCAGCATGGTCATGGTCTGGCATCCCGCCAGGATCGCCAGCGGGATGGCGAATTTAATAGTGTTGGCGATCCAGCGCTCGTTGACGATGCCGGGGCGCAGGATCTGCAGGATTATAACCAGGATGGCGAGCAGGACGATCAGCGGGATGAGCGGGCGATCGGCCATGAAGCGCTTTATGCGGCGGCCGAAGGGGACCGGGGTGATGGCGGTGGTGCTCATGGGGTGCGCCCAATGTTCTGCGAGGACAGTGCTCTACGGCGCCCCCCTCTGGCCTGCCGGCCATCTCCCCCACTTGTGGGGAGATTGGCAGCTCCAGCGCCTCGCTCCTTTTTGCAACGTTGAAGGCTGGCGAAAGCGGCGATGACAGCTGATCTCCCCCCTCGTGGGGGAGATGTCCGGCAGGACAGAGGGGGGCGCGAAGGAACGCCGACGTCTCTCTGCGACAGCACACCCATCATTGCCGCCCCCGCATCGTGATAAACGCCCCGAACATCACCACCGCCACCATAATCAGCCCCTCGATGATGGCCGTGACATTGGGGTCGATGGCGAGCAGCGTCAGGTCGGTGCGCACCAGCCTCAGCACGAAGACGGCGACGATGGGGCCGAGCAGGCCGCCCTTGCCGCCGCCGAGCGCGACGCCGCCCAGCACCACGGCGGCGACGCTGGCGAGCAGATAGGGGCCGGGGATGGGGGCGCCGATGCCGGTGCTCATGGTCAGCGCCAGGCCGCCAAAGGCGGCGAACAGGCCGGACAGCGCATAGGCGATGATGCGAGTGCGCTTGACCGGCACGCCGGAGCGGAACGCCGCCAGTTCGCTCGAGCCGATGGCGTAGACGGAGAGGCCGAGGCGCGAGCGCCGCAGCGGTATCCAGATGACGCAGAGGCACACGATCAGCACCAGCAGCGCCTTCGGGACCCAGGCATCTACGGCGTCGGGCAGGCCGGGGATCCGTACCGTGCCGGAGATCAGCGCCTTCAGCCATTCGGCGATGCCGCCGCCCGGCGCGTCGAGCACCAACAGCGCTGCTCCCTGCAGCACGAACAGCATGGCCAGCGTCACGACGATGTCGGGCACGCGGGTGACGACGATGAGCAGGCCGTTGAGCGCGCCGAGCGCAAAACCCATGGCGAGCACGAAGGGCACCACGAACAGCGCGTATTCCTCGCTCGCGCCATTCATCATCGACGCCGCGGTGACGCTGGTCAGCGCCATCATGGCGGCGACCGACAGATCGATGCCGCCGGCGATGACGACCACCGTCTGCGCGGCGACTGCGAAGGCATAGGGCAGAACGGCCCGGGCGAGCGAGCCGAAATCATTGCTGCCATAGGCCGGCTGGATGATCCTGGTGGCGATGAACAGGACGATGAGCAGGGCAAACAGGCCGACAACCCAGCCCTGGCGGCGCAGGAAATGGCTCATGGCGTCGCCTCCGGCGAAGCCGAAGTGTTCGCGGTCGGGTCTGCCAGAATGCCGATGTCGGCCTTGGCGCCGCGCGGCAGGCCGTAGGCGGCGCGCATCAGCGCCGGCTCGTCGGCCTCCTCGACCGGAAAAATGTCGACGAGGCGGCCGCCGAAGATGACGATGACGCGGTCGCAGACGCGCTGCACCTCCTCCAGCTCCGAGGTGTAGAACAGCACCGACTTACCGTTGCCGGCGAGTTCGCGCAGCAGCTTGTAGATCTCCTGCTTGGTGCCGACATCGATGCCGCGCGTCGGGTCGAAGCACAGGATGGTGCGGGCATCCGCCGCGATCCAGCGGGCGATGGTCACCTTCTGCTGATTGCCCCCGGACAGGCGCTGCACTTCGCCCTGGGCGCGGGTGTCGATCTGCAGCCGCTCGATGGCGCTGAGCACGGTCGCGCGCTCGCGGCGCATGTTGATCGGCCCCCAGTTGCGCAGCGCGGCACTGAAGGGCAGGGCGATGTTTTCACGGACCGAGCGCTGCATGGCGAGCGCCTCGGAGCGGTCGCCCGGCACATAGGCAATGCCGGCGCGGATGGCGTCGATCGGGTGGGCGAATTTCACTGGCTGGCCATCGACTTCGATCGTGCCGCCGGAGGGCCGGATCGAGCCGGCAAGGGCGGCGAACAATTCGTCCTGGCCCTGGCCTTCGAGCGCCACGACGCCGGCGACTTCGCCGTCGGCGAGATCGAAGGAGACGTCGCTGAGCTTGGCGCCGACGCGGAGATTGCGCACGGAGATGCGCGGCCGGGCAGCTGCGGGCGCGGCCTTCTCGGCGGCGCTGCGGGCGGCGACATGAGTTTTCACGATGCGGGTGCCGAGCATCAGCTCGACGATCTTTTCCTCGACTCCGGGTACGATGTCGACGACACCGACGGTCTCGCCGTCGCGCAGCACGGTGGCGCGGTCGCACAGTGCGGAGATTTCGACGAAGCGGTGCGAGATGAAGATCACGGCGCGGCCGGCATCGCCCTGGCGGCGCACCACTTCCAGCACTTTTTCGGCGAGGTTGGCGGGCAGGGCCGCCGTCATCTCGTCGAGCAGCAGCACGTCCGGCTCGACGGCGAGCGCCCGCGCCAGGTCGAGCACGCGCAGCACGGCCAGCGGAATGTCGCGCGCGGTGTCGCGCAGATCGAGGTCGGTGATGCCGAGCTCGCGCACCCAGGCGCGGAACGGCTCGACCGGCGTGCCGGTGAGCCTGAGATTGGAGAGAACGTCGAGATCGGGGATCAGCGACGGCTCCTGGTAGACCGGCAGCAGCCCGGCGCGGCGCGCGGCGGCGGGCGAGCGAATGTCGCGCGCCTCGCCACGGATCAGGATGCGGCCGGAGTTCGCCGGAATGGCGCCGGTCAGGATCTTCACCAGCGTCGACTTGCCGGCGCCGTTGGCGCCCATCAGCGCGTGGACCTCGCCCGGCAGCACGGAGAGCGACGCGTTGCGAAGCGCTGCAACCGCGCCGTAGTTCTTGGCGACGCCGGTGGCGTCGAGGAGGGGGCTGGTGGTCAAATGGTTTGTTGTCAAAATTGATGGTTCCAGAAACTAATGTCGGCGCTCTACGGCGCCCCCCTCTGTCCTGCCGGACATCTCCCCCACAAGGGGGGAGATTGGCAGTTCCGGCGCCGCCCCTCGTATTGCGACGTAGAAAATTAGCGAAAGCCGAGATGACAGCCAATCTCCCCACCTGTGGGGGAGATGTCCGGCAGGACAGAGGGGGCGCCGTAGAGCGCTAGTCTGTGTGACGAGGACGGTCGTTCGCCGTCCTCGCCAGTTCATTCAAACCAGGCTTACTCCCCCGGCCCCTTGCAGGCCACGATCTGGTCCTTCGTGTAGGTCGTCCACTCCGGGATCGAGATCGAGACCGGCCATTCCGGGCTGAGCGACGGATCGGCGGCTGCCTTCAGCTTGGCCTTGCCTTCGTCGGTGGCGTTGTCCCACAGCTGCGGGTCGACCAGCACGGTCTGCTGCGCCGGCTTCTTGCCGTCGAGGATCTGCAGCGCCAGCGTCACGCCCGCGCCGCCGATCGAGCCGGGGTTGGTGACGGCTGCACCGACGAGACCTTTCACCGAGCTCAGCTGGCCGACGAAGCCGGCATTGTCGGCGCCGACCACCGGCACCAGCGGCGCCTGCGATTCGACCAGCGCGTCGACGATGACGTTGTCGATGCCCGACGTCCACACGCCGTTGAACGGCGTGCCGGTGGCCAGGAACGACAGCATCTGCTGCTTGGCCTGATCCTGCTGCCAGCCGGTGAAGACTTCCTGCGCCACCTTCACGCCGGGGTTTTCGGCCAGCGCCTTCTTGAAGCCTTTGTCGCGATCGCTGTCGGCCGAGGCGCCGGCGGCGCCGCGCATGTAGAACACTTCGCCCTTGCCGCCCATCTGCTGGAACAGCCATTTGGCGCCGAGATAGGCATACTGTTCCTGGTTGTTGGAGATGATGTAGGCCGACGGTTCGGTCACCGCCTGGTCGACGGCAACGACGACGATGCCGGCCTTGGTGGCTTCTTCCAGGCCCGCCTTGATGCCGGCGGGATCAGCGGGGTTGACGACGATGGCGTCGACCTTGGCGCTGATCAGATTGCGGATGTCTTCGAGCTGGCCGGCGGCATCGGTGTTGCGATGGGCGATGTTGAGCTTCGTCACTTCGCCCGAAGCCAGCGCCTGCGCCTTCATGGCGCAGACCATTTCCTCGCGCCAGCCATTGCCCTGCACGGTGTTGGAAATGCCGATCGTATATTTGGCTTCGGCCGACGACACGCCCATCGATGCCAGCAAGGCAGCGCCCGCAAGCAACGGGACCATGGTCAGTATTTTCTTCATGTCAGTACTCCTCCACATTGTTGTTTTTCGTCTCAGGGTCAGACCCTTCGGCAGGTTCAGACCAAGTCATTCACCTCGTCATTTGACGAAGGGGCGCAGCACGTCGCGGGCGAGCAGGAAGCCCCGCTTCACCGCATCGTCGTTGCCTTCAAACCGCCTGTCCTCATGTTCGATGATGACCGAGCCGTCATAGCCGGCGCGGTAGAGGCCGGAGAAGAAGCCGCTCCAGTCAACATCGCCCAATCCCGGCATGCGCGGCACCTGCCAGCCTATCCCGGCGGAAAGGATCCCGCGCTCATACAAACCATCATGATCGATCATCAAATCCTTGGCGTGGACATGCAGCATGTAGGGGCCGAACTCCTTGATGAAGCGGCCCTGGTCGATCATCTGCCAGACCAGATGCGAGGGGTCGAAATTCATGCCGACCTCGCCGCCCCAGGTTTCGAGGATGCGCCGCCAGACCAGCGGCGAATAGGCGATGTTGTGCCCGCCCGGCCATTCGTCATAGGTGAAGATCATCGGGCAGTTCTCGAAGGCGAGTTTTACCCCGTGATCGCGCGCATAGGCGACGGTCTCGGGCCAGACTTTCAGCGCGTCCTGCCAGTTGACGTCCACGGTCTTCGAGGCATCGCCACCGCAGAAGGTGTTGACCACCGGCACGCCCATATTGGCGGCCAGCACGATGACCTTCTTCAGATGGCCGATGACGGCCTCGCGATGGGCAGGGTCCGGATGCAACGGGTTGGGATAATAGCCGAGGCCGGAGACCGTCAGCTTCTTCTCCGTCAGCGAAGCGACGATCTCCTTGGCCTGCGCGGGCGAGGTGGAAGCGGCATCGATATGGCTGGTGCCGGCATAGCGTCGCGTCGCGCCGGAGGTCTTCGGCCAGCAGGCGATTTCCAGCGCCTCGAAGCCGGCCGAGTGCGCCCAGTCGGCAACCTCGCCAAGCGGCGTCTCCGCAAAAGGTGCTGTTAGCACTCCTAGTTTCATTCTGCCTCCCTTAGACCCCGACGACTATAATGCCGATTGTTTGGATCGCTTCAACCTCGCGACCTCATCTTGTTCGAGACTGTGCCGGACAGCCGCCATCGGATCGTCCGACAGCAGGTCGCCCAGCGCCGATGTGACGGCCGCGCGGAACGTATCGTCGGCGGCAAGGCCGGGGTCGAATATCCCGCCGATGGCAAGGATGGCGGACACCAGCGCGCTGGCATCGTGACCGGTCGCATCGGCGATCGCGGCGACCTTGCCGGCATAGGGATCCAACACCGGCCAGCGTCTTTCAAAGCGATCCGAGGCCCGGATCAGATAGGCCATCCAGCCGGCGACCGGCACCGATAGCAGGCCGATGCTCTGGCCCATCGCGAGCCGGTCGCGGATCGGGTTGAGCAGGCGCTGGACGATCTTCTGCGAACCGTCGGTGGCGACCTGGTGGTTGCGGTGGCGGATCGCGGTGTTCTTCAGCCGGGCAAGGCTCTGCTCGACATAGGCAAGGGGCAGGACGCCCGGCACCGGCATCAGCGTCGGCAGCGTCTCCTCGACCAGCATGCGCCGGATGAAGTCCGACAGCAGTGGGTTGGCTATGGCGTCCGATGTGTGCTCGAGCCCGGCCAGCACGCCGAGCGTCGCCAGTGTCGTCTGGGCGCCGTTCAGCACCCGCATCTTGAGATGCTCGAACGGCGTGACGTCGTCGACGAAGGTGGCGCCGACCAGATCCCAGCGCGGCATGCGGCCGGCGAATTTTTCCTCGATCACCCACTGCCGGAACGGCTCACCGACAGCGACGGCGGCATCGTGGTAGCCGAACCACTGCTCGACACTATCGAGGTCATCCTGCGTCACCGCCGGCGCGATGCGGTCGACCATGGCCGCGGGGAAGGCAACATTGGCCTCTATCCAGCGGGCCAGCCCTTTGCTCCGCCGTTCGGCAAACGTCCGCACGACATTGTTCAGAATAGTACCGTTGGTCGGGATGTTGTCACAGGAGAGAAACGTTATGGGTCGCTCATGTGTGGCCCTGCGCTGCTCCAGCGCCCGCACCAGCAGGCCGGGCACGCTGCGTGGCGTCTCGGGGTTGGCGAGGTCGTGGACGATGTCGGGATGGCCAAGGTCGAGTTCGCCGCTGGACGGGACGTGGCAATAGCCTTTTTCGGTCACCGTCATCGTCACCAGCTCGATATCGGGTGAGATCAGCACGCCGAGCGCCGGTGCCGCACTCTCCTGGCTGTCGACCACCCGGACGATGCTGCCGATCACACGTGCCTCGATATGGCTGTTCTCGCGGATCAGCCTTGTGTAGAGCCCGCCCTGCCGTCCCAGCGTGTCGGCAAGGCTGGGCGGACGGATGTTGATGCCGACGATGCCCCAGCGGTCGAAGCGCAGCGAGATGAGATCGTCGGTGTATTCGGCCTGATGGCTGCGGTGGAAGGCGCCGACGCCGAGATGCGCCATGCCGGGCGAGAGGAGCGTACGGTCATAGGACGGTGTCTGGACCGAGGCCGGCAAGCGGTCGAGCAGCGCCGGCCCAAGCGTTTCGGTGGAAGCGCTCACCGGTTCGCCCCGATCACCGTTTGCTCCTGGTCGATCACCGCACCGGTCATAGGGCCGGCCGCGTCGGAGAGCAGGAAGACGGCGAGGCTGGCGATATCGTTCGGCGTCAGCAGCCGGCCGAAAGGCTGCGCGGCATTGGCCTTGTCGAGCCAGCCAGGGCCGTTGCCCAAAGTCTCCGCCTGCATGATGCGTTCGGCCGGCGTGTCCGTCCAACCGACATTGATGCCGTTGACGCGGATGCGGTCGAAACGGTGGGCGTTGGCGGCGTTCTTGGTCAGCGTCGCCAGCGCGCCCTTGCTGGCGGAATAGACGGCAAGCTCCGGCGAGCCGCAATGGGCGTTGATCGACAGGATGTTGAGAATGGCGCCGCCTTGGCCGCGCTGCTTCATGTCGGCAATCGCCGCCTGCATCAGGAAGAACGGCGCGCGCGTGTTGACGGCAAACAGCGCCGCCCAGTCGTCGAGGCTGGCGTCGAGGAAGGAGGCGCGATCGGTCAGGCCGGCGGCGTTGACCAGCGCATCGATGCGGCCGAAGCGCTCGATGCAGGCTTGCGCCAGAAGGGTGGGGGCGTCAGGATCGGCAAGGTCGGCGGCGACGAAGATGGTCGGCGTGCCCATTTGCGAAAGCTCGGCCGCCACAGCCTCGCCACGCGTCTTCTCTCGGCCGGTGACCAGCAGCCCGGCGGCACCGGAACGCGCCAGCGACTCGGCAATGGCGCGGCCAATGCCTTGCGTCGACCCGGTGACCAGAGCCACCTTGCCGTCAAGCCGGATCTCCATTCCTCCTCCCGGGAATAAAGTTTCTATTTTGAGAAATATGGAACGGCAATTCCCGATAGTCAATTGGACCAGTGACGCCTCATTCGCCGCGCCGCGCCGCCACGCCATGGACCAGCGCCATCCCAACGGCGAGCGAGGCCGCCAGTGAGCGGAAGCCGGCAAAGTCGGATTCCACCACTTCCAGCCAGCTGTCCGAGAGCGGGATCAGCGGGCTGAAGGTGCTGTCGGTGACGGTGACGATACGCGCCTTGCGCTCATGCGCCACCGCGACGAGATCGGGCGTGATCGAATTGTAGGGGCTAAACGAGACAGCGAGCACGGCATCCCGGCCGCTGATGCAGCCGATCTGGTCGAGTGCGGAGGAGCCGACATTGTCGACCAGCACATTGCGCACGCCCTGCTGCGACAGTGTCAGGGAGAGATAGGCGGTGACGGGAAAGGCGCGCTTGGAGCCGATGACATAGATCAGCTCGGCGGCCGCCAGCAGCGCCACCATCTTGTCGAAACTCGCGACATCGAAGCCCGCCTCGATGCGGCCAAGCGAGGCCTGCGACGCGCCGACCATGCCGTGCAGGAAATGCAGATTGGGCTCGGTCTCGGTGCGCGGTTCGCCGCGCCCTTCCGGCCATGAGCCCTTGATGTGCTCCTTGAACAGGCCCTGGAAATCGGAAAAGCCGGAATAGCCGAAGATCTGGGCAAAGCGCACCAGCGTCGAGGGCTGCACGCCGGCCTGTGCCGCAACCTGCGCGATGGTGCCGAGCGCGACGTCGCTCGGATGCTGCCACAGGAAGATTGCCACCTGGCGCAGCCGCTTGGGGAAATGCACCGTGCCCGACGACAGCACCGCGCGCAGCTCCTCATAGGTCTGCGGCTGGATGTAGCCGAGCGCGGCCAGAGAGCGCCCGCGCTTGCGCGTCGCCGCCTCGTCGGTGCTGGACCGTGCGGATGCCTTGCTTGCCCCACTCATGATTTCAGGCTAGCGCGATACGATCGTTTTACAATATGAAAATTGGAAATCATGTTCGAAAGTGTGACTGATGCGAGCGGTCAAAAGCAGCGCTCTACGGCGCCCCCCTCTGTCCTGCCGGACATCTCCCCCACGGGTGGGGAGATTGGCAGTTTCGCCTTCGGCGCCCTCTTGCGACGTCTGAGATTGGCGAAGGCCGCTGTGGTGGCTGATCTCCCCCCTCGTGGGGGAGATGTCCGGTAGGACAGAGGGGGGCGCGACAGAACTCGACGACGGCAAAAACTGTCTTCCCAGGAGGAAACATGGTCTACGCAACATCGGACGGATCGGCGGGCAAGCGGCTCAGGGTCGGCATGGTCGGCGGCGGCCGCAATGCCTTTATCGGCGCCGTGCATCGGCTGGCCATGCGCCTCGACGACCAGATCGTGCTGGTCGCCGGCGCGCTGTCGTCGGACCCGGAAAACGCCGCCGCATCGGCCGCCGAGATCGGCATCGCGCCGGATCGCAGCTATGCCGACTATCGCGAGATGGCGCGAACCGAAGCAGCGCGGCCGGACGGCATCGAGGCGGTGGTCATCGTCACGCCCAACCATCTGCACGCGCCGATCGCCACGGCCTTTCTCGAGGCCGGCATCGACGTCATCTGCGACAAGCCGCTGTCGACGACGCTGGATGAGGCCGAGGCGCTGGTGGCGCTGGCGCGGGAGAAAAAGCGTCGCTTCGTCGTCACGCTCAACAACACCGGCTACGCCATGGTCCGCCAGGCGCGCGAGATGGTGGCGGCGGGCGCGCTTGGCCGCATCGTGTCCGTGCATGGCGCCTACATCCAGGACTGGCTGACCACGCCGATCGACGCCGAGGGCCAGAAGCAGGCGGAGTGGCGCACCGATCCGGCGCGCGCCGGGCAGTCGGCGGTGCTGGCCGATATCGGCGTGCATGCCTTCAACCTGGCAAGCTATATCTCCGGCTGTGAGGCCGAGGCGGTGTCGGCGGATCTGTTCACTGCCGTGCCGGGACGCCGGCTCGACGACAATGCGCATGTGCTGGTGCGCTGGACCGGCGGGGCGCGCGGCACGATCCTCGCCAGCCAGACCTCGCCCGGCCACTACAATGATCTCTCGGTGCGCATCTATGGCGACAAAGCCGGGCTCGAATGGTCGGGCGGCCGGCCGGAAGAACTGCGCTTCTCCATCTACGGCGAGGAGACCCGCACGCTGGTGCGCGGCGGCCATGGCTCGACCACTGAGAGCCAGCGCGTGTCGCGCATGCCGGCGGCGCATCCGGAGGGATATATCGAGGCCTTCGCCAATTTCTACCGCGACGCCGCCGATATCGTTCGCGCGCACCGTTCGGGCGGGACGGTTGATCCGGCGCGCGCGGCACAGGTGCCCGATGTCATCGATGGCGCGCGCGGGGTGAAGTTTGTCGCGGCGGCGGTGGAGTCGAATGCTGCGGGCGGGGCTTGGACGGCGGCAAGGTTCGGGTGAGGCGAGCTATCCCTTGATCGCCGAACCGACGATGGAATCGACGAAGAAGCGCTGCAGGAAGACGAACAGGATGAGCGGCGGCAGCACGGCCAGCGTCGCGCCGGCCATCACCAGGCCGGTGTTGACCGCGCCCCTGTTGTAGCTCAGCAACCGGCTCAGGCTGATGACGATCGGATAGGCGTCGGCATTGCCCTGCAGCACGGTCAGCGGCCAGAGATAGCTGTTCCAGTGGTAGACGAAGGCGAAGAGGGCCAGAGCCGCGATTGCGGGAGCGACGCTCGGCGCCACGATCTTGTAGAGGATCAAGAACTCCGAGGCGCCGTCCATGCGCGCGGCGTCGATCAGGTCGTCGGGCACGCCGGAGATGAACTGGCGCATCAGGAAGATGCCGAAGGCGTTGGCGAGATTGGGCACGATGATGCCGGCGAGGCTGGCGTTGAGGCCGATCGAGCCGACCAGGCGATAGAGCGGGATCAGCGTCACGATCGGCGGCAGGAACATGGTGGCGATCAGCAGAGAAAACAGCAGCGACTTGGCGGGGAAGTGGTATTTGGCGAAGGCGTAGCCGGCCATCATGCTGGTCAGCAGGATGCCGGCGGTGGTGATCGAGGCGATGACCAGAGAATTCCACATCGAGCGGCCGACATTGACGACGCCCGACACCTTCTCATAGGCGTCGAGGCTCGGCGTAAGGGGGATCCACACCGGCGGCACCTGCATGCTCTCGGCCGGCGTCTTGAGGCTCGACAGCACCATCCATACCAGCGGGAAGGCCGAGGCGACGGCGACCAGCAGCATCAGCGTCGCCAGCAGCGCCTTGCGGCCGGACGGGCGCCGGCGCGACAGCCGGCTCGACGATCCCGCGCTCATTCGTCGTTCGTCCGGTTGGCGAAGGCAAACAGCGCGCAGACGACGACAATCAGCGAAAGCATCAGCATGACCGCCATGGCCGAACCCAGTCCACCCTGCGCACGCTCGATGCCGACGCGGCGGATGTGGTAGGTGAGCACATTGGTCGAGCCGACCGGCCCGCCCTGCGTGATCAGGGCCACGGGCTCGAACACCTGCACGGCGTTGATGATGGCGATGACGGCGCTGAACAGAAGCGTGCGCCGCATCAGCGGCAGGGTGATGAAGCGGAACTGCTCGAAGCGGTTGGCACCGTCGAGCTTTGCGGCCTCGTAGAGGCTGCCGGGAATCTGCGTCAGCCCGGCGATCGCCAAGACGGTGAAATAACCGACCTGTTGCCAGACATTGAGGAAGACGATCGAGATCAGCGCCGAGCGCGGCGACGACAGGAAAGGCTGCGGGCCGATGCCGATAAGGCCGAGCATCTGGTTGAGCGGGCCTTCGCTCGGCGAATAGAGTTTCGACCACACCAGCGCGACAGCGATCATCGGCACCATGTAGGTGGCAAACAGCACCGTGCGCAGCGCCGTGCCGCCGGGCACATCCTGCTGGTAGACCATCAGCCCGAAGGCCACCGACAGAGGCAGGATGAGGATGACGGAGAGCGCGGTGTAGACGGCTGTGTTGGCGAGCGCGGCCTTGAAATCGCGGCCAACCGAGGAGACCCCAAAAATCTCGCGGAAATTGTCGAGGCCGATGAAGCCGGCGCTGGAAAACGGCGTCTGCGTCGACCAGTCCTGGAACGACAGCCAGACGGTGAGCAGCATCGGCAACAGGATGAAGATGCCGATCAGCGTCACGGCGGGCGCCAGCATGATGCCCGCCGAGGCACGGTACCTCTGAATCATTATTTGGCGGCGCGCTCCAGGATCGAAATGGCGTCGGCCTGCGCCGTCGCCTGCGCATCCTTGGCCGAGACCTGGCCATACTGCAACGCCTCGAGCGTCTGCTGCAGCGATTCCGAGAATTCCTGGCCGCCGGGCACGACAGGGAACGGCTTGGCGTCGGTGAGCACGCTGACATAGCCGGAGAGGAATTCCGAGCCGAGCTTGTCCTTGTGCGCCTCGATGTCGGAGAGGCGTGAGGGCAGGATGCCCATCGACATCAGGATATCCGACATCGCGGAAGCGCCGTTCTTGCCGGACTTTGGATTGTTCAGCCAGGCGAGGAAGTCCCACGCCGCCTTCTGCTCGGCGGCACCTGCATTGGCGTTGACCACGGTCATCCAGGAGTAGGAGATCGAATGCGGCTTGTCGCCGCTCGGGCCGACGGGAATCGGCGCCGTTGCAATGTCGGCGAATCTGTCGCCCATGCCGGCCTTCAGTGCGCTCTCCCACCAATTGGCCATGATGATCATGCCGGTCTTGCCGGAGACGAAATTGTTGAGGAAGGGGCCGGTGGTGTTGGCGTCGGCGGTCGCCATCGAAGGCACGCTGGCGCCCGACTTGATCAGGTCTTCATAGAGCTGGAAAGTCTCCGCGGCCTGCGGGTTGTCGAGCACCGGCTTGCCGTTCTTGACCAGGTCGCCGCCATTGGAGACCAGCAGCGAGGCGAAGGGGTGGACGACGCCGGCGGCCCATGAATTGATCATGCCGAAGCCTTGCTGTCCCGCATCCTTGTTGGTCAGCTTCTTGGCCGCATCCTTGAATTCGGCCCAGGTCTTGGGTGGCGCCGCGATGCCGGCCTGCTTGAACAGCGCCTTGTTGTAGTTCAGCGCATAGACGTCGATTTCGTTGGGGATGCCATAAAGCGTGCCGCCGACAGAGGCGGCGCTGGTGATGCCCGCCGGCCAGGCGGCCATGACCTCGCTGGCCACCGCATCGGGAGCGGGCGCGACCAGCTTGTCGCGCGCCAGTTCCGGCAACCAGAGATCGTAGATGCCGCCGATGGTTGGGCCGTCCGCGCCGCCGCCTTGCGAGCGCAGCGTGGTCAGGAGGTCGCCGAAGGGGACGGCGCGCACGGTGACGCTGACATCCGGATTGGTCTTGGCATAATCCTTGGCCGCCGCTTCCAGCAGCGCCACCGTCTCCGGCGACCAGTGGGTGAGATAGGAGATGTTGACCGATTGCGCCCAGGCCGTGGCGGGCAGGATGGCGAGGCCTGCGGCCAGTGCCAGTTTCGACGTCCAGGCAAACGACATTCCTCATCCTCCCTATCGGTTCACATGAGGTTATGACAAGTCAGCGCGGCGACGCAAGGGCTTGCTGGCGAAAAAGTCTCACATGGTACGGTCACAGATTTCTTTGCGGCGCTGGAATGTGGATATTTATCGTTAGCAAACAAACGGATGCAGGTACTGCAATGTCGTGAGGGGGCCAACGCCGCCATTCCTGAGGCGCAGCAGACCTCTTGCGAATACCGCTATGTCGTTATAATGACTTTTGCCGAACCAATGACTTCTCACGGCACGGGAACGCCGCGGGACGCCAAGGACAGAGAACAATGGGAGACTGGCAATGAGCATGCTTTCACTTCACCGGCGCGCAGCGCTTAGGCTGATCGGCGGCCTTGCCGCCGCCTGCGCCGGCGTCTTTGCCTCATTGCCGGCGCGAGCCGCCGACAGCATGGTGACGCTGTGGAGCTGGCGCACCGAGGACGAGGCGGCGATGCGCCGCATCTTCGATGCCTTCGAGGTGAAGAATCCCGGCATCAAGGTCGCCATCCAGTTCACGCCCGATGCCGACTACCAGAACCGGCTGAGCACGGCGCTGCGCGGCGGGCGCGGGCCCGACATCGCCCAGCTCAAGGCCTATGGCGAATTGCAGCCCTTCGTCGAGGCCGGCTATCTCGACGCGCTGGACGACAGCGTGCCGGAGCTGAAGAACATGGAGGACGCGGCGCTTGGCGGCGCGCGCGGCCGCAGCGACGGCAAGCTCTATGGCGTGCCCTATTCGGTGCCGATGATGGGCGTCTTCTACAACCAGGATATCTTCGCCGCCCAGGGCATCGAGATACCGAAGACCTACAAGGATTTCACCGCTGTCTGCGAGAAGCTGAAGGCGGCCGGCATCACGCCGATCGCCACCGGCGGCGCCAACGGCTCGGCCTGGGAACTGGAGATCGCCGTCGGCGTCGTCGGCCCGACCGTCTATGGTCCTGAATTCTACGACCAGATGATGAGCAGCAAGGCGACCTTCGAGGATCCGCGCTATGTCGCGGCGCTGAAGCGCTTCGCCGAGCTGAAGCCGTATTTCCCCGACGGCTTCGCCGGCATCGACTACACCACCGCCACGCAGCAGTTCATCGGCGGCAAGGCGGCGATGTTCCTCGGCGGTTCGTTCGAGAACGGCAGCTTCAAGGCGCAGAACCCGAAGCTGAAGTTCTCGATCTTCCCGTTCCCCGCCGACGATGCCGGGGCAAAACTCTACACCTCGGCCTTCTCCGACGGCTCCTATGGCCTGGTCTCCGAGAGCCAGAACAAGGAAGCCGCGACCAAGGTGCTGGGCTTCATGGCTTCGGCAGAGTTCGCGCAGATGTTCGCCGACGAGCTCGGCTGGCCGCCGGCCCGCACGGATGTGACGGTGAAGGATCCAGTGCTGGCCTCGATGATGGAGATGGCGAAGAATTCGACGCCCTATCTGACGCTGGTCGGCTTCCGCTGGCAGTCGCCGACGGCGTCTTCGGTGCTGCAGTCGGAGATCATCGACATGGTCGAAGGCAACATCGCGCCGGAGAAGCTGGCGGCCGACATGCAGGCCGCAGTCGCCACCTGGTTCAAGCCGAAGCAGTAGGCGCGGCCGGTCGCAAAGCGGCCGGCCTCTCACGGACCAGAAAAGCGCATGAGCACCCTTCGCCGCACCAGCAGCCTTCGCCGCACGCAGCAGCGCATGGCCGTGCTGTTCATCCTGCCGGCGCTGGCGGTCTATGCGCTGTTCGTCCTCTATCCCCTGGGGATGTCGCTCTGGGGCAGCTTCTTCGTCTGGAAGGGGCTGCGCATGGTCGAGTTCGCCGGCCTGTCGAATTTCTCAAGGCTGTTCGTTTTCCCCAGCGGCGCGCGGATCTACGGCGCGCTGTGGCACAACACCGCCTGGTTCTTCGGCATCATGGTCTTCCAAAATGGCCTCGGCCTGTTGTTCGCCTGGCTGCTATTCCTGCGCGACAAGGGTGCGGCCTTCTTCCAGTCGGTGTTCTTCTTTCCGGCGGTGCTGAGCCCGGTCATCATTGGCGCGCTGTGGCGGTTGCTTTTGGCACCGGGTGGCGTCGTCGAATGGGCGCTGAACGGGCTCGGCCTGCACCAGGGCAGCCTGACTGTGCTCGGCAACAGCCACACCGCGCTCGCCATGCTGATCGCCGTCGATGCCTGGAACTGGATGGGCCTGCCGGTGCTGATCTACACGGCAGGTCTGCGGCAGATTTCCGGCCAGATTTTCGAGGCGGCAAAACTTGACGGCGCCGGCAATGCGCGCATGCTGTTCTCGATCGCGCTGCCGCTGCTGATGCCGGCGCTGGGCACGCTGACGACTTTGTCGTTCATCAACACCTTCAACCAGTTCGACCTCGTCTATGTCATGCAGGGCGTGCAGGGCAATCCGAGCTATTCGACCGACACGCTGGTGACGTACTTCTACCGGCTGGCCTTCGGCGCGGAAGGTGCTGTCGGCATCACCGATATCGGTCTGGCTTTGGCGCTCGGCACCGTGCTGTTTTTGATCCTCAGCATCGGCACGCTCATGATGCTGCGCTTCTTCGACCGCCGCACGGTGCAGCTATGAGCGCGCTGGCGATTTCACAAAGACCGGCCATCTCTCGGCCGCTGGCGCGGCTGCCCGGCTGGACGGTGCTGGTCGTTTGGACGGCGGCCGTGCTGTTGCCGCTCTACATCCTCATCGTCTCCTGTTTCAAGACCACGGCCGAGATCTACGACAACAGGCTCGGCCTGCCGCAAAGCTTTGCCTTCGACAATTTCATCAATGCCTGGACGCGCGCCGATCTCGGCCAGAATTTCATCAACAGCCTGATCGTCACGGGCGGCGCCGTCATCCTCACCATCGTCGTCTCGGCGATGGCCGCCTATCCGCTCAGCCGCTACAAGCTTGGCTGGAATGCCATCATGCTCGGCCTGTTCCTGTCCGGCATCATGCTGCCCATCCGGTTGGCCTCGGTCGAACTGTTCACGCTGATGCGCAATCTCGGCCTGCTGGATTCGCTGACCGGGCTGATCCTGGTCTATTCGGCGATCCGCATTCCCTTCGCCGTCTTCATCTTCGCCAATTTCATGCGCGTCTTGCCCTCCGAGTTGGACGAGGCGGCGCGCATGGACGGCGCCGGCGAGGTCCGCATCCTGTTCCAGATCATCCTGCCGATGGTCAAGCCGGCGGTGTCGATCGTGGCAATCTTCACCGCGATCGCGGTGTGGAACGATTTCTTCTTCCCGCTGATCTTCATCTTCGACGACCGCTACAAGACGGTGCCGCTGGCGATCAGCGTCTTCGTCGGCCAGTTCCGCACCGACTGGGGCCTGGTGTTCGCCTCGCTGGCGATATCCATGGCGCCCATCCTGATCATGTATTGTCTGCTGGCGCGGCAGATTCGCGAAGGCGTCGGCACCGGAGGGGGCATGAAATGATCGAAGACAGGATTTATGCGGCGAAATCCATCCTGGTGGTCGGCGCACACGCCTTCGATGCCGAGGTGATGGCCGGGCCGCTGGCGGCCGCTGCCGTCAAGCGCGGCGCCACGGTGACCTTCCTGCATCTGACCATGGGTGAGCAGGGCCATCCGTACCTGGTTCCCGCGCATTATTGCGTGCAGAAGGAAGAGGAAGCGGGCAGCGCGGCGGAGCGGCTCGGCGTCGCCATGCGTAGCTTTGGCCTGCGCGACGGCTTCCTGCCCACAGACGATCAGACGGCGCTCGAAGTGGGCGACATCATTCGCGAGCTGAAACCCGAGATCGTCATCACCCATTGGCATGGCAGCTGGCACAAGGACCATCGCGCCGCCGCGCATTTGACGAAGACCGGTATCTTCTTCGCCGGACTGCCGACCGTTGCCAGCGACCATCCGGCGCACACGCCGCAACTGCTGCTGTTCGGCGAGAACTGGGAGGACGATGACGGCTTCCGGCCCGAGCATCTCGTCGATGTCAGCGACGGGTTCGAGGCCTGGCGCGACGCGGTCATGGAGTATGAGCTGGCGCGCGGCCTGAGCAGCTTCCCCTATGTCGACTATTACAGTTCGCTCTACCGGCTGCGCGGCTGCCTGCGTGGCACGCGCCATGCGCAGGCCTTCGCGGCGGCGTCGCATTCGTGGAATGCCGGCAGCGGCCTGTTCTCGCTCCCCTTCGGCAAAGGGTCCGGTCGATGAGGCGGGTACTCGCCATCGATCTCGGCGGCACCAATCTGCGCGCCGCCGTATCTACGGGCGATGTCGGTGCGTTGGAGGCGCTGGGCAGCGAGCCGGCGCCGGCAACCCTTGGTGCCTTCATTGCGCGCATCGACGCGCTGTGCGCTGAGGCCGGGTCGGTCTCAGCGCTTGGCATCGCGGTGCCGGGTCTGGTCGAGGGCTCAATCTGCCGCTGGATCCCCAACTTGCCGTTCCTCGACGGCGTCGATATCCAGCCGCTGTTTCCCAAACTGCGCGTAGCGCTCGGCAATGACGCGCAGATTGCGCTGCTGGCGGAGGCTGTCGAAGGCAGTGCGAAAAACATGTCGGAAGCGATCCTGCTCGCCATCGGCACCGGCATCGGTTCGGCGGTGCTGGCCAATGGCCGCATCGTTGCCGGCGCGCATGGCGGCGCCTGCTCGTTCGGCTGGGCCTGCGCCGACGTCAAAGATCATGGCGAGGAGCGCAGCGGCTGGCTGGAGCGCGTCGCGTCGGGCCGGGCGCTCGATGGCCTTGCCGGACAGATCGGCCTTGCCGACGGCCGCCAGCTGATCGCCGCTGCCCAGGCCGGCGAGCTGGCTGCACTCACCTTGCTTGAACTGCCGGCGCGACAGCTCGGCACCGCGCTTGCAGGCGCTGTCGCGCTGCTCGATCCGCAAGCGGTTCTGATTTCGGGTGGTTTGGCGGAGGCGCTGGATGTGATCCGGCCGCCGCTGCTTGCAGCGCTGCGACGCCAACTGCCGCCGCATCTGCGCGGCATCGACGTCAAGCCCGGAAAATTCGGTCCCCGCGCCGGCCTCGTCGGCGCGGCGCTGGCCGGCGCCGTTGGGCAAGGGTGGAGGCATGTGCGATGAGCGAAGCAAGCTTTCAGCAGCCGGACCGCAGACGGCCGGAGCCGCTCTGGTATCAGGTCGAAGAGGCGATCCGCGCCATCGTCAAGAGCGGCGAATGGGCAACGGGCGACCAGATCCCGGCGGAGGACAGGCTGTGCGCCCTGTTCGGCGTCAGCCGTATCACGCTGCGCCACGCGCTGCGCAATCTCGAGGAGGCCGGGCTGCTCAGGCGCGAACATGGCCGCGGCACGTTCGTGCGCTCGACCACGCTGGTCGCCGGCACGCGCGAGCTGACCAGCTTTACCCAGGAGATGGGCAATATGGGCGTGGTCGCGGGCTCGCGCCTGCTCGACTGCAGCCTGACCACCGCCAATGCGGCGGCTGCCGGCGCGCTGGAGATCGAGGAGGGCGATCCGGTGGTGCGCATTCGCAGGCTGCGGCTCGGCAACAACGAGCCGATCGGCATCCAGACGGCGCAGCTGTCGGCGGTGCGCGTGCCGGGCTTCCTCGATGCCGGCCTGCTGCAGGGCTCGCTCTACGAGGCGCTGGAGCGCCATTACGGGATCGTGCCGGTGGCCGCGCGGGAGAACTACCGGGTCGGCGCGGTCGGCGCGGCGGATGCCGAACTGCTCGACCTCGCCGTCGGCAGCCCGGCCTTCGTCGTCGAACGCATCACCACCGACGAGCGCGGCCCGTTCGAATTCACCGTCTCGATCATGCGCGGCGACCGCTACGAAATCCGCTCGACGCTGCGCGCCGGACGCGTGCCGCTGAATCCGAGAAGCTGATCCATTCCAGACCGACACATCAAACAGGAGTACCCACGTGTCCGATCTCTACATCCACCGTCTCGCCGCCCTCATCGACCAGGCTGCGAAAGCCAATGAAGAGGCCTTTGGCCAGGCCGCCAGCCGCTTTGCCGACTCGCTCGAGGGCGGCGGGCTGGTGCATCTCTATGGCTCCGGCCATTCGGTGCTGCCGGTGCAGGAAGTGTTTCCGCGCTATGGCAGCTATGTCGGCTTCAACCCCCTGACCGACCCGCGCGTGATGTGGCACAATGTGCTCGGCGCCGGCGGCGTGCGCGAGCTTTTGTGGCTGGAGCGTACGGAAAGATACGCCGAAAAATTCCTCGACCACCAGCCGCTCAACAAGGGCGATTCGATCATCATCTTCGGCCATAGCGGCCGCAACTCGTCGGGCATCGACACCGCGCTCTACGCCAGGAAGCGCGGCATCTTCGTCGTCGCGGTCACCAGCAAGAACAATCTGGACAAGCCGGCGACGCACTCCTCCGGCAAGCGGCTGGCCGATGCCGCCGACCTCGTCATCGACACCTGTTCGCCGATCGAGGACGCCATCGTGCCGGTCGAGGGCTGGAGCCGGCCGGTGTCGGGCTCGTCGACGGTGCTTGCCATGATCCTGGCGCATGAGCTGATCGCGCGCACCGCCGAGCAGCTCGCCAAGCGCGGCATCGAACTGCCGGTCTTCGCCTCGCCGACCATTGCCGGCGTGACGCTGCACGACACCGACGTCATCTACGGCGTCTACCGCGAGCGCATGCTGGAGGCGCAGCAGAAGCACCTGCCAACCTTCCAGGCAACGATGCGCGGAGAGTGAAAAAAGGGAGGCCCGGCACATGCCGGGCCTCCGAAGTCTCGTTCCTCAATTCCTATCCGCTCAACGCCGCTTCGGGCGGCCCGCGGGCGATTTGTTGCCGCGCGGCCCGCTCTGAACCGGCGTGTTGCCTTGGTTTTCCTCCGACAGCTTGCGCCAGCGGGCAAGGCGCTCGGGGTCGAGCGTACCCGCCTTCAACGCAGCCTGCACCGCGCAGCCCGGTTCGTGGACATGGGTGCAGTCGCGGAATTTGCACAGCGGTGCGAGCTCGGTGATTTCGGCAAACAGCGTGTCGATGCCGGAGGCGACGTCGCTGACATGCAGCGTGCGCATGCCCGGCGTGTCGATTACCCAGCCGCCGCCGGCAATGGCGTGCAGCGATCTGGCTGTGGTGGTGTGGCGACCCTTGGCATCGTGTTCCCGGATGCCCGCGGTCTGTTGCGGCGATTGCTGCGCCGATCCGGCCAGCGTGTTGACCAGCGTCGATTTGCCGACCCCGGAGGAGCCGACCAGCGCCACCGTCTGCCCTGCGCCACACCAGGGAGCAAGCGCCGCTGCGGCATCGGCGACGCGCGGGTTCAGCGTCACTACGGGCAAACCACGCTGAAGGGCGGCGGCCTGGCTTTGGTATCTCTCGGCATCGTCAGCGGTGTCGGCCTTGGTCAGCAGGATCACCGGCGTCGTTCCGGCCTGGTTGGCCAGCGCCAGATAGCGCTCGAGCCGGGCGATGTTGAAATCGGCATTGCAGGACGTCACGATGAACAGCGTGTCGACATTGGCCGCGGCCAGCTGCGGGATCCTGCCGCCCTGGGTACGGCGCTCCAGCACCGTCTTGCGGGTCAGCCGGCGGCGCAGCAGATGTGTATGCTGCTCGACCAGCACCCAGTCGCCGACGGCGTAGTCGCCGGTGTTGGCATTGGCCGGCAGCGTCAGATCCACTGGCCCTGCCCGGGACAGGCCGGCCAGGCGGTCGCGGTGCACCGAGGCGATGCGCGTCGGCACGAGGTCTGCCTCATCGGCTTCAAGCTGGTCGCCGAAGAAATCCGTCCAGCCCAGGCTTGCGAGGGAAGCCGTCACGGTTTTGACCACGGCGACGGCGTCACAGACATCGGAGAGTATCCTTTGGCAAAATGGGCGCGGACCCTCGGGGCGGTTGTTCAAGCCGTGTATGGGCGGCATGGCGGCATTTGGCAAGCCGAACCGCGCCGATGGCCAAGCCGTTTCGCGCACCGCGTGGAACGCATCGAGGCGGTGGTTCGCTGAACGTCACCAGACACGGAACCCTATCGTGGCACCTATCCGCGTCGCGTGCGTCGAGGGTCGTTCAACATTGAGGAAAAATCCTATGCGCTTACGCCCCGTTATTCTCAATGTCTGCAACACGGAAGGGCGAACCGGAGCGCCTGGCGGCCATCAACCGGGAGCTGAGGCGGCTCGACCCCGATCTGTCGCTCTCCAGGACGTCGTCCAGACAGCCGATGTGAAATCCCTCGATACGCTGCCGATGGTCTTGATTTGCATGCCACGCATCAGGCCTCGTCGTCGACCTCGAAGTTGGCAGGGACGGCTGAGGATGGCAGGTCGAGAAGCCTGCCAAAAGGGGGAGGGGGATGGCCGGTACCGCAGGGGGCGGGGGGTTGGGATGGGGTTGCCTGAAGCACCGGCCAAAGCGGGACAAGTCCCACGCCCACAAGCTAGCAGAGCTTGGATCGGTTCATATGGTGTGATCGCGGAACTGGCGCAAAAGCGCTTTCACATCCCCGCGCAGGCGTCGGCAACGAGCCCGCAACCGGGGGTTTCCTGTCGGTTGGTGGGTTGCGCAAGCGTCGGTTGAAGGCGCTGCGGGAGGCTGTCGTTTTTAGTGCGGTTCGAGTGCTATGCGCTCAGCGACAGGTGCTCAAGGCAGGGCAATCGCGTGGCGCCACCACATGCGATTGTCCTGCTTACGCCACCGGCAGCGTTCGCCCCGCAATCAGATCCGCAGCCTTCTCCGCAATCATGACCACGGCGGCGTTGGTGTTCGACGACACGATGCTCGGCATGACCGAGCTGTCGCAGACACGCAGGCCTTGCAGCCCGCGCACGCGCAACTCGGGGTCGACGACGCTGTCGGCATCGCCGCCCATCCGGCAGGTGCCGACTGGGTGATAGGCGCTGCGGCCATGTTCTCGGGCGAAGGCTTCGAGTGCTGAGCGCCCCTGCATCGCCTTGCCGGGCAGATGCTCGCGGCTGATGTATCTGGCGAAGGCTGGCTGCGACAGGATTTCGCGGCTGATCTCGATGCCGTCGATGGCGCGTTCGAGATCATAGCGCTCGGCGAACGCGTTGGGGTCGATGATGGGCGCATCGCGCAGGTCCGCGGACTTGAGCGTGACGCTGCCGCGCGAACGCGGGCGCACATGGTAGGAGTTCAGCGTGCAGCCATTGCCGCCGGGAACCGAGCCGATGCCTTCCTCGACGCCGGCGCCGGGCAGGAAATGGAACTGGATGTCCGGCGTCTTCTCCGCGCGGTCGCCCCACCAGAAGCCGCCGGCCTCGACGATGTTGGAGGCCACCGGCCCCTTGCCGAACAGCGCATATTCAAGACCGGCAACCGCCTGCCAGCGCTTCTTCTTGTAACGGTCGATGCCATGCGGTCCGTTGAGCTCGGCGACGACATCGACGTCCATGTGATCGTGCAGATTCTGGCCGACGTTTTTGGAATCGTGGACCACCTCGATGCCGTGATGGCCGAGATGCACGGCCGGGCCGATGCCGGACAGCATCAGCAATTTCGGCGAGCCGATGGCGCCGGCGGCGACGATGACTTCGCGCTCGGCGCGGAGCAGTTCGGTGCGGCCATTGACGATGATCTCGACACCGATGGCGCGGCCGTTCTCGACCACGATGCGGCTGACCGAGGCGTCGGTGCGTAGCGTCAGATTCTTGCGGCCGAGCGCCGGCTTCAGATAGGCGACCGCCGTGCTCGAGCGTTTCCCCCGACGCGTCGTCGTCTGGTAGAAGCCGGCGCCCGCCTGCTCACCGGCGTTGAAGTCGGCGCGGAAAGGAAGGCCCGCCTGCTGCGCCGCCTTGACGAAGATGCGGGTCAGCGGATGCGGCGCGCCGCTGGAGACGCCGAGCGGGCCGTCAGTGCCGTGCTGCGCATCGGCAAAAGTGTCGTTGCCCTCGGAGCGGACGAAGTAGGGCAGCACGTCGGCATAGCTCCAGCCGGCACAGCCATTCTCAGTCGCCCAGCCGTCATAATCCTCAGGGCAGCCGCGGGTGAACACCTGGGCGTTGATCGAGGAGCCGCCGCCGAGCACACGCGCCTGCGGATAGACCATGGTGCGGCCATCGATCTCCTTGCCGGGCGCGGTGTCATAACCCCAGATCAGCGGCCCCGACGTCATCTTGAAGAAGCCGACCGGCAAATGGATGTAGCGGTCGGTGTCGGGCGGACCGGCCTCGAGCAGCACGACGGACACGTCCGGGTCCTCGCTCAGCCGGGCGGCCAGAATGCAGCCAGCCGAACCGCCGCCGACAATGATGTAATCCGTCATTTCCACTCCCGGGTTCTCTTTGTTGGAGCATGATCTCCGGACAAAACGGTTTCCCGATTTGTCCGAGAAAACCGGTTCCCACTTCTAGGGATCATGCTCCGGCGGGCGATGAAAATCACCGCCCCTTCCTCTTGCGCGCGACGATCTCAAGTCGCTTGTGCCACGTCAAGAGAAAGGGTATGGTTATCGTGTTGAAGGGTTGTCGTACAAGTGGAGGAGCTTGACGACCCTCACCAGGAGGTCCCGGCCGCGCTCCCCGCGCAAGATGCCGGGCGGAACAGAATTCAATCGGGAGGATTCGAGGTATGAACGACACGAAGAATTTTGCGGTCAACCGGCGCACGCTGATGATGGGCGCCACCGCCGGCGTGGCGGCACTCGCCATGCCGAGCGTGCTGCGCGCGCAGGACAAGCCGACGCTGGTGACGTCGATCCGCTCGCTGTCCAACCCCTATCACGCGGTGTGGAAGACCGGCGCGGAAGCGTATGCCAAATGGGCCGGGCTGGAACACGTCACGCTGGTTTCGGAAGGCAACAGCGAGAAGGGCATTGCCGACATCAAGGCGATGCTGGCCAAGACCGGCGGCAACATGGTGCTGAATTCCGATCCCAACGACACGCCCGATGCGCGCCCGATCGTCGAGGCCTGCGCCAAGGCCGGCGCCTATGTGGTGACGCAGTGGAACAAGCCTGGGGATCTGCACCCGAAGGATTTCAACCCGAACTATGTCTCGCATATCGAGTTCGACGGCATCGACAGCGGCAAGACCATCGCCGAGATCCTGTTCAAGACCATTGGCGGCAAGGGCGGCATCGTCGCACTCGGCGGCCTGATCTCGACCACGGCGGCGATCGAACGCAAGAAGGGCCTCGATGCGGCGCTCGCCGCCAACCCGGACATCAAGCTGCTCGACTTCCAGGTCGCCAACTGGAAGTCGACCGAAGCCTTCGACCTGATGGGCAATCTGCTCACCCGCTTCGGCGACGACATCAAGGGCATCTGGGCCGCCAATGACGATATGGGCTCCGGTGCACTGGAAGCGCTGCGTGCCGAAAATCTCGCCGGCAAGGTGCCGATCGTCGGCGTCGACGGCATCAAGACGGCGGTCGATGCGGTGCGCACCGGCGAGTTCGCCTGCACCGTCACTTCGGATCCGTTCTGGCAGGGCGGCATGGGTCTGGCCATCGGCTACAACGCCAAGATCGGCAAGTTCGACCCGACCAAGGAGCCCCCGGAGCACCGCGAGTTCTACGGCAAGGCGGTGCTGATCTCGCACGACAATGTCGAGGAATATTACAAGACCAATGTCGATGCGAAGCCCGAGATCGACTGGAACGATCTGTGGGGCCGGGTCACCGGAGCAATCCGCACCTGATCCATCGGAGTGGGCTGCAACTCCCTGGCGGCCCGCTTCCTCCCGCAGCCGTCGCGATCCCCTTGTCGCGACGGCTGTCACCAGCAGACGGGAAGCGGTTTCTTGACAATCCATACAGAACCCCTGAAGTCCGTTTCGGACATCGAGCGGACGACGCCCATGACACCGTTCCCCGGCCGCATCGCGACATTCCTGGGCGGCAGGCGCTGGCGCAGCCTGGCGCCGCTGGCGGTGCTGATTGTACTCTGCGTACTCATCGCCATTGCCAACCCCAATTTCATCGAGCTGCGCAATCTGGTGCGGCTTGCGAATTCCGCCGCCGTGCCGCTGACGCTGGCCATGGGGCTGACCTTCATCATCCTGATGGGCAGCATCGACCTCGCAGTCGAAGGCACGCTTTCGGTGGCGGCGATGGTGCTTGTGCTGCTCGCCGCCAATGACGGCAACGGCAACGACTATGGCTGGTGGGCGGTGCTCGCTGCCATCGCCGCCGGCACCGCCATGGGCTTCGTCAGCGGTCTCGTCCAGACCATGCTGCGCATCCCGTCCTTCATGGGCACGCTCGGCATGTGGTTCATCGGCCTCGGCCTGTCGGTCTATATGCTGGGCGGCACGGCCATCAAGCTGAACGACGCCTCGATCCGCGACCTGGCCTTGCACCGTTTCCTCGGCCTGCCGGTGGCGGTCTGGGTCGCGTTCGGCGCCTTCCTGCTCGCCACCGTCATCCAGTACCACACCAAGCTCGGCCGCCACATATTGGCGATCGGCGGTGATGAGGATGTCGCCAAGCTCTCCGGCGTCAATGTCGTGCGCGTGCGCATCATCGCCTTTGCGCTGGCCGGGTTCTTCTTCGGCATTGCCGGTGTGCTGGCCGCGGCACAGCTCGGCCAGTCGCATGCCGTCATCGGCGACGGCAGGCTGTTTGCCGCGGTTACCGCAGTGGTCGTCGGCGGCACCGCTTTGACCGGCGGCGAGGGCGGTGTGGTCAACACGCTGATCGGTGTGCTGATCGTCACCGTGCTTGCCAATGGCATGATCCTGCTCGGCATCTCGCCCTACATCCAGCAGACGGTGCAGGGTCTGATGATCATCGCCGCGGTGGCGCTGTCGCTCGACCGTGTCCGCCTGAAAATCGTCAAGTGAACGCCATGCTGCAGGCGTCCAACATCATCAAGAATTTCCCCGGCGTCCAGGCGCTGCGCGACGTCTCCATCGAGGTGCGGCCCAATGAAGTTGTCGGGCTGATCGGCGAGAACGGCGCCGGCAAGTCGACGCTGATGCGGGTGCTGGCCGGCGGCTACCGGCCGGATGGCGGCTCGCTCACGCTGGATGGCGAACAGCTGCGCATGCGCAACGCCCGTGATGCGGCCAGGCATGGCATCGGCATGGTGTTCCAGGAGCAGTCGCTGGTGCTGAACCTGACGGTTGCCGAAAACATCTATCTCGGCGAAGAGGACCGCTTCACCCGCTTCGGCATCGTCAATTGGCGCGCCATGAACGCGGCGGCGCGGCGGCAACTGGCCAAGATCGGCATCGACATCGACGTCACCGCGCGCACCTCCGAACTCACCTTCGCCGCGCGCCAGATGGTCGAGCTCGCCAAGGCGCTGACCCTGGAGGAAGTGGTCGAGCGGCAGTTGCTCATCCTGCTCGACGAGCCGACCTCGGTGCTCAACGCCGCCGACATCGAGGTGCTGTTCGCGCGGGTGCGCTCGCTCAAATCCCGGGCCAGCTTCGTCTTCGTCTCGCACCGCCTCGACGAGGTGCTCAATATCTCCGACCGCGTCTACACGATGAAGGATGGCGCCGTCGTTGCCGAACATCGTGCAGCCGAAGTCACCGCGCCTGAGCTGCACGAGATCATGGTCGGGCGCGGCCTGCAGGCCGAGTATTATCGCGAGGCCCGCCAGCTGGCGCCGCGACATACCGTGATGGTCGAGGCCAAGGGCCTTGGCGCCAACGGTTTCTATCACGGCGTCGATCTCTCGATCCGGGCGGGCGAGATCGTCGGCATTGCCGGCGTCGTCGGCTCCGGCCGCGAGGAGGTGACGCGCACCGTTGGCGGCTTCGTCCAGCATGATGCCGGCGAGATGAAAATCGCCGGCGATGCCGTGCGCTTCTCCTCGCCGGAACCGGCGGTGCGCAAGGGCATCGGCTATGTCCCGCGCGAGCGCCGGCTCGAAGGGCTGGTGATGTTCCTGTCGATCGCGGAGAACATTTCGCTGGCCGATCTCTCCAGCGTCATGCGCCATGGCGCCATCGATTATGGCAAGGAGCGCCGGCTTGCCGCCGACTGGATCAAGCGGCTGCGCATCAAGGCGCCCGGCCCCGATGCCGCCTGCCGCAAGCTCAGCGGCGGCAACCAGCAGAAGGTGGTGCTGGCGCGCTGGATGACGGCGGGCTCGCGCATCCTGGTGCTCGACCATCCCACACGCGGGCTCGATGTCGGAGCCAAGGAAGAGGTCTACGAGCTGGTGCGCGATCTCTCCGCGCAAGGCGTGGCGATTCTTTTGATTTCCGACACGCTGGAGGAAACGATCGGCCTGTCGCACCAGGTGCTGGTGATGCGCGATGGTGCAATCACCGCGCGCTTCGATGCCAGTCCGGGCAACAAGCCGAACCAGGTCGATCTTCTCAGGGCAATGGTGTGAGCCGATGAATGAAGCGTTCTCCATCAGGCGGGTTTTCGAAGGCAAGTGGACGCAAGGCGCCATTCCACTGGTGCTGCTTGTCGGCCTGCTTTTGATCATCGAGATCGCCGCGCCCGGCTTCCTGACCGGCGAGACCGTGGCGCTTTTGTTTGCCAACACCGCCGTGCTGTTCATCCTGGCGACCGGCGTCACCTTCGCCATTCTGCTCGGCGGCATCGATTTGTCGATCCAGGCGGTGGCGTCACTAGCCAGCGTCATCCTGGCGCAATTGCTGCCTTCGCTCGGCCTCGCCGCCTTTCCGGTGGCGATCCTGTCGGGGCTCGCCTTCGGCGTGTTGAGCGGCGTCGTTCACGTCAAGCTGCGCGTGCCGTCCTTCGTGGCGACGCTCGCCACCGGCGGCGTCGTCACCGGCCTGGCGCTCTGGGTCTCCAATGGCCGCGCCATCACCATCGAGGAGGCTGGTCGCGAAAACACCGCCTGGATCAACGCCACTGTCGCCGGCATTCCCGTGGTGGTGCTGATTTCGACGGTGATCGGCATCGCCGCCTTTCTGGCGCTGCGCTACACGCGCTTCGGCCGCCAGGCGATTGCGGTCGGCGCCGGCGAACCGGCGGCGTGGGCGGCGGGCATCAATGTCGACCGCACCAAGATCATCGCCTTTGCCGCGTCGGGTATGCTCGCGGCCATCGCCGGCGTCGTGCTGGCGGCCAGGCTGTCGAGCGGCTCGCCAGTGCTGGCCAACCAGCTGCTGCTGCCGGCCATCGCCGCCGTCATCGTCGGCGGCACGGCGATCACCGGCGGGCTCGGCGGCGTTGCCCGCACGGCGGTCGGCGCGCTGATCATCTCGATCGTGCGCATCGGCATGACCTTTGTCGGCGTCAATATCTTCCTGGAAAACATGGTGTTCGGCGCGGTGCTGATCGCTGCCGTCGCCATTACCATCGACCGCAGCAAGATCGCGGTCATCAAGTGATCCCGCCTCCCAGGCAAGCGCGGACAGGACGGGACCGCATCGGCGCGAGGCCGATGCGGTCCGGCCCGATCGGATCACATCGTGTCGAGGCCGATCAGCTCGATCTTGTAGCCGTCGGGGTCTTCGACGAAAGCGATGTGGGTGGTGCCGTGCTGCATCGGGCCGGGCTTGCGCGGGATCTTGGCGCCGCGCTTTTCCAGTTCGGCGCAGACGGCGTAGATGTCGTTGACGCCGAGCGCCAGATGGCCGAAGCCGGTGCCGATCTCGTAGGGCTCCTCGCGGCCCCAGTTCAGCGTCAGCTCGACGACGGCTTCCTTGTCCTCGGGGCCGTAGCCGACAAAGGCGTTGGTGAACTTGCCGCCGGGGTAGTCGTCGCGGCGCAGCAGGGTCATGCCGAGCACCTCGGTGTAGAAGGCGATCGACTTGTCGAGGTCGAGCACCCTGATCATGGTGTGCATATAGCGAAAGCCCGGGGCGTCGCTCATTGGGGAAGTCCTCCGAATTCTGTGATTTGCGGGTCTGATCATCCACATCGAACACTTGGCGGCAAGACGGCCTCGCTTGATGTTCTCAATCAGGGTTGTATGATAACACGACAACGTCGGTATTTGTCCAGTCGTTTTGCCGAGGGGCCCAGAGCCAATCCATGAATGCCGCGCCCTCCGCATCGCAGATCGCAGCCCTGGCCGGCCTGCTGCCGAATGGCGGGCTGCTGACCGAGGAAGTGGATCTGGCGCGCTACAGCCGCGATTGGTCGGGCGATCATTTCGGCCGGCCGCTGGCGGTGGCGCGGCCCTCTTCGGTTGAGGAGATGTCGGCGCTGATGCGGTTCTGCCATGCCGAGCGCATTCCGGTCGTGCCGCAAGGCGGCCTGACCGGGCTCGTGGGCGCCGCAGTGGCGGCGGATGGCGGCGAGATCGTCATCTCGCTGGAGCGCATGAACCGTATCCGTTCGATCAGCCCGATCGACTTTGCCATGGTGGTCGAGGCCGGCTGCATCCTCGAGGACGCCAAGCGTGAGGCTGAAGCGAGCGACTGCCTGCTGCCGATCACCTTCGGCGCGCAAGGCAGCTGCCGCATCGGCGGCAATGTCGCCACCAATGCCGGCGGCTTCAACGTGCTGCGCTACGGCATGACGCGCGACCTGGTGCTTGGCCTCGAAGTGGTGCTGGCCGACGGCCGCATCTGGAACGGGCTGAAAGTGCTGCGCAAGGACAATCGCGGCTATGATCTGAAGCAGATCTTCATCGGCTCGGAGGGCACGCTCGGCATCGTCACCGCGGCGGCGCTGAAACTATTCCCCAAGCCGACGCAGATCGAAACCGCGCTGCTTGGCCTGCGCTCCGTCGAGGACGCGATGGCACTCTATGCAAGGGCGAGGCGCGATTGCAGCGATTTGCTCACCGCCTTCGAACTGATCCTGCGCGGCGGCATCGAGATCACCATGCGCGAAGGCCAGGATTTTCCCGATCCGCTCAGCCAGCCCTATCCGGTCTATGTGCTGATCGAGGTGTCGTCGGGCGGGCTGATCGACCTCTCCAACATGCTGCTGGGGTTTCTCGGCAGCGTCGAGGACATCGTCGAGGACGGCGTCATCGCTTCGACCAGGGCTCAAGGTGAGCGGTTGTGGCTCTACCGCGAGATCATGGTCGAGCGGCAGGGCAGGGGCGGGCGCTACTTGCGCACCGATGTGTCGGTGCCGATCTCCAGGCTTGCCGATTTCGTCACCGATGCGCTGGCCGCCTTGGAGAAAGCCCGGCCCGACGCGCTGGCCGTCACCTACGGCCATGTCGGCGACGGCAACATCCACCTCAACGTCGTGCCGCCGGAAGGCATGGGCACCGAGGCGATGGAACATCTGTTCGAGCAGGCGGAAGCCGAGATCTTCACCGTCGTCGATCGCTATGGCGGCTCTATCAGCGCCGAGCACGGCATCGGCCGGGTCAAGCAGAAGGCGTTCCTCGAACGCATCGATCCGGTGACGCTCAACCTCGCCGCCGGCATCAAGGACGCATTCGACCCGCGCCACATTCTCAGCAACGGCCGCATTCTGGCGTCCGCACCCGCCGTCGACTATAGGTGAGCGATGACGCTGAAACTCGACAAGGTCAATCGCGGCCCACACCTCTCCACTCTGGTGGCCAGTTCCATCTCGCGCGAGATCGCGCAAGGCCGGCTGAAGCCGGGTGACCAGCTGCCGACCGAGGCGGCGCTGGCAACCACTTTCGGGGTCAGCCGCAACGTGGTGCGCGAGGCGATCGCGCGGCTGCGCTCGGAAGGCCGAATCTGGTCGCAGCAGGGGCGCGGCGCCTTCGTGGTCGAGAGCAACAACCCGACGGTGCTGACCATCGACCATGAGACGCTGCAGCGCGCCGACTCGTTTCGCAATCTGTTCGAACTGCGTGGCATCCTCGAAGTGCAGGCGGCGGCCCTTGCCGCAAAACGGCGCAGCGACGCCGATCTCAAAGCCATGGGCGATGCGCTGTCCGGCATGCGCGCCGCCCCCTATGGCAGCGTCGCCTGGCTGCGCAGCGACCTCGAATTCCACCGCACCGTCGCCGAGGCGACGCGCAATTCCTACATGGGCCAATTCCTGGTCTTCGTGTCCGAGCGGGTGCGCGAAAGCATTCTCGCCGCCGGCAACCAGCAAAAGTCGGACGACATGGCCCGCATCACGCTCGGCGAACATGAGCGCATCCTGAGAGCGATCCGTGCCGGCGACGCCGAAGGGGCGCAAGCCGCGATGCGCGACCACCTGGCGGGTGCGGCGTTGCGGGTGGGGTTGCATGAGGGGGAAGCTGCGGAGCCTGGTGCGCCGGTGCAGGAAGTGGCGTCTCCGGTGCGGCATTCGCGGTTGCGGAAGGCTGTGCGCGGGCAGGCTGGGGGATAGGCTTGCCTTATCCGCGCGCTGGGCCAATCGCCTATGGCAGCGCTGACCCCCACCCCGTCTCGGCTTCGCCGAGCCACCTTGCCGGGGCGAGCCACGGGTCTCGCCCGTCCTTCGGACCCCCCATTTCATGGGGGATGAGGAAATGCCAATCTCCGAGATCGCAGCCCTTCAAAAGCTTGGGTTTCCTCTCCCCCACGAATGTGGGGGTAGAGGTGGCTCGGCGAAGCCGAGACGGAGTGGGGGAGCGCCATATCAGATTTCACACGGTCGTCGGCTCAACCAGCTCAGGGCCGGAGATAGGCCGCCACCCACCGCGCTATTTCAGCGGCAGAAACAGCTCAAGCACCACCTCGCGCACCGGTCCGTTCGACGAAAAGTGCCGTTGGCAATAGATCGGAAAGTCGCGCGCCTCCTCGCCGCTGGCCGGAAGCCATTCGCGGTACAGGTAAAGCGCTGCCGGCTCGAGATTGTTGGTGTTGCCGGGGTAGCGCAGCACCGCGCAGCGTCCGCCGGGGATCACGCCGGCCTTCATCTGCGCGTCCTCCATCGGCTGGTCGGTCCCGGCACAGATGTCCATGCTGTAGTCGGCCGGCACCGCGGGCTCCCTTTCGGAACGGAAGATGTTGAAGGTCGAGCTTGTCTCGGGCGACAGGCCGGCGGCCTTGCGCCAGGCGATGAAGCGCAGGATGGTGTCCTGGAGCGTCGCCCGGTCACCCCGATGCTCCATGATCGCCACCGGCGTCGGGGGCACATCGCGTATCATGACGTCGTCGGGTTCGAAGATTATCTGCATGAGCGTGGTCCTTGCTTTTTCGAGCGGCCCGAAGGCCATGAGCAACGACCCCCAGTCGGGAGATTTCCGGAACGACGAAGGCGATTGCCCGAACCGTTGCCGAAAGGCGCGGGCGAAGGCATCCGGTGCGTCGTAGCCGGCATCCATCGCTATATCGGTGACGCTTTGGGCGTCGCTCTCGGCAAGCCTATACGAAGCGCGCTTCAGGCGGGCGAGCTGGACATAGCGATGCACGGACAAGCCGAAGGTTGACGTGAACTGCCGGTGGAAATGGTATTTCGAGAACGCCGCGACGCCGCTCAACGCCTCCAGGCCCAGATCGTCGTCCAGATGCTGGTCGATGTGGTCCAGCACCCGCTGCATCCGGGCATGGTAGTTTTCAAGTGCCGTCTTCATCGTCTCGTCCTGCGTGGCGACACCAGATAAGCGCTTCCGCACATATCGCGCTCGACCGATCTTGCGATTTGACATGGATGGGCCGGTGCAGGGCGCGGGCATTCATAACTGGGGAAGTTTAGCTGCTAGCAAGCTTCAGGGCAGCGGTTTCTTTCCGCGCCTCAATCGCGCCATCGGAGATGGCCGATAGCTCAGCAAGCAACGAAGGCTGCGTTTGAATTTTCTGCTTGCTATTTTCTGCAAGCAGAGTACCCCCTATGCGCAGCAAGCAGGAGATGATTCTATGGCAACGAAGAAAACTCCCCAGAGCCTCGGCGGATCGGCGCGGGCCGACAAACTGTCTGCGGATACACGCACGAAAATTGCCCGCAACGCTGCGCTGGCGCGACATGCCCCCAAGGTGGATCTTGATACAGGTTTGCCCCTTGCTCGATCTGAGGGTGTGCTTCCAATTGGCGACGTTAACATTGATGTCTATGTGCTTTGGGATCGCCGCCGCCTGGTTTCGAAACGAGCGATGGCAAAAGCCTTGGGGCTTAAATCGGAAGGCGGCAACGCGTTCCTGAAGACGCTTTCGGGTAAAACAATAGGATCCATAATCCCCGATGAACTATGGGAAAAAATCAAAAATCACATTGAATTCAAGCCGTTAATTGGGGATCCGGGCCACGGCTACGAAGCGACCGTTTTGATCGAGGTTTGCGATGCTTTGATTGAAGGGCGTGACAAGCTTCTCCCTTCACAGATGTTTCTCGCGCGCCAAGCTGAGATTATCATGCGGTCGGCGGCAAAGATCGGCATCATCGCTCTAATCGATGAGGCTACGGGATTCATTGAGGACAAAAGGCGGGAAGAATACCGAAACTTATGGCAGGAATTTATCCGTGACGAATTCCGGCAATGGGAAGACGCCGAATTTCCGGACGACATCTTCGACATGATGTACAAGCTCTATGGATTGAAGCGGATCAATCCGAATAGCTCAAAGCACCCACGTTTTTTTGCGAAATTCCTGCGTAAATACATTTATGTACCGCTGGCCAACAGCAATGGCGGGATACTGGAACAGCTTGAGGAAAAGAACCCCGTTGTCTACGCGAACGGCGGTCGTAGGTTTAAGCTATTTCAGTTTCTGAGCGACGAAGTCGGCTTGCCGGCGTTGCGGCAGCATATGTGGCAGGTCGTCGGAATAGGGCGGTCCGTTAAAACAAAAGAGCAGTTTGAACGGTCGTTCTATAGCGCCTTTCCCGAGGCGCTACCCCGCAAGGGTGACGGCCAGTTGTCGCTTTTTGACGATTAGCCGGGCAACCGAGGACACTTCGACAAAAGACAAACGCGAATTCAGTATTCGTACGCACACTTTTCTTTGTCTTTGTGGTGAGGATCAAAAAACACAATACGCAGGCAATTGCGCTCGCGAACGCCATATATTCTTGTCCCAGCATCGAGGCGCAGCGAAAACAACGTGTCCGCCAAGATACTCTTACTCGTTAACCTCTCTTGAACGACTTTCTTGAATTTGTCCCTGGAAATGTCATGGCTGTTGTTGCCCTTGCCCTCTCCCTTTCCTCCTGCGGCTTTTAATATTTCAGCCCAGGTCATTGTTTCAAATGAGGCCAGATGGTTTTCGACATGCGTACGGATGCTTGCAACGTGAGAAACGCAACATGCGTGTCCCCACGGACCATCCCAGTCAAAGTCGATGAAGCGCCAAACCGGTGTCTGTTTAAGGTATGACTCAGGATCGGATTGAATCCGCACATCCCCAGCCCGTGGTTTTTTTGCGTACTTGGGTTGCTTGCGCGCCATTTACGTCAAGGACGAATAATATTCATGCATTGCGGACGGCTTGATTTCGGCGGTGCTGCGGTCACCGGCGGAAGCACCGCGCCTCGCATCAAGCCATGGATCTTCTGAGTGCGTGAGGTCGCTAAGCACTGGGCAGAGCGCTTGCCGTAAAACTTAAGCACGTTCTTAATCGTGCGGCGTTCGCGCTTGGAAAGATTTGCCGAATTGCCCTTTGCGATATGAGAAACCTTAAACGTATTTGCGTGCTCGCGCCAAAGATCTGGACAGACAGGGCCATCCTTCCAAGCTTCAATACGATTGTGGAATATCTGATCGTCAGCCCAGACCATGTGCCACGCCTGAGAATAGTAAACGAGCTTCTGCAGCTTCATGGCTGACAACTCACCCTGCTCATCCAAGATGAACTGCGCGACGTCGAAAACATTTGCCATTTTCTGCTCCTTCCTCAGCGTTCCAGCCGAAGAAGCCCCCAGAGCTTCGAATCGGCACACTATGCCCGATGTACAATACGCACAATACGGGGCTTTTGTGCGGCGCACAATGAATGCTGCGATGCAGCATGCCCGCTTATAGGATGACCCACAGGATTAAAGGAACCGTTCCCAACAGGCATGGTTCCAATTTCAACCTGAGACACTACCCTTTCGCTTCAATTCGGCCTTAGGGGATTTGGGGCGAGGGTTGGTGGATTGCGGCGTGCAGTTCCCATCACGCCTTTGCCGCCTCCACCAACGACACCCCGTTCAACCCCGCAACAATATCCGACAGCGCCGGCACGAACTTCTCGCCATGACCCGTCGTGACGGCCATCGCAAACCCATTGCGCACCACGGCGCCGATCGGGTTGGCGATGCCGGCGGACTGGGCGAAGGAGGCGAGGTAGGTCATGTCCTTGAGCGCATTGGCGATGGCGAAGCGCTGGGCGTTTTCGTTGCGGTTCAAGACGAAATCGAAGAAGGCCTGGTAGAAGCCGCAATCCATGCGGCTGCCGGAGATGACGCTGTTGAAGACCTGCGGCGTCAGCCCGGCCTTGGCGCCGAGGCTCAGCGCTTCCGAGTAGATCGCGGAATAGCCCATCGAAACGAAATTGTTGAGCAGCTTCATGGTGTGGCCGCTGCCGGTCGGGCCGGTGTGGACGACACGCGCGGCGAAGGCCTCGAGCACCGGCCGGGCGCGGGCGACGATCTCGGCCGGACCGCCGACCATGACGTCGAGCTTGCCCTCAGTGGCTTCCTTGGGCGTGCGCGCCAGCGGCGCGTCGATCAGCGTCATCCCCTGCTCCGCGAGGTCGGCGGCAAGTGCTGTCGTCGATGACGGATTGGAGGTCGAGCAGTCGATGATCAGCAGCGGCGTCTTGGCCGCAGCAAGCCCGTCTGCGCCCTTGACCAGCGCTTCGACCTCGCGCGAACCGGTGACGCACAGGATGACGATGTCGCTCGCGGTGGCGAGTTCGCGCGGGCTTGGCGCTTCGGTGGCGCCGGCGGCGATCAGCCGGTCGGCGGCCGTGCGGCTGCGGTGGACATGCACCGTCAGCGGCCAGCCCTTGCGCAACAGATTGTCGGCCATGCCGGCGCCCATGCTGCCCAGGCCGATGAAGCCGATGCGTTCTTTCATGCAATCCTCGGGTTCTTTCATGTAATTCTCCTTGGACCCACACCGGCGGGCTCACCTTTCGTCACCTTGCGGCGGGCACCTGTCGATGCAATTCTTTGAATAAGATTCGGCCTTCGAACAAGAATCGAACCGGAGTGCCACCGATGGCGGAGCCCATGACTTTCGACGCCATACCGCAGGCGCCCAACCTGCGGACGGGTCTGGTCAACACGCTGATCGCGCAGATCGAATCCGGTGACCTTGCGCCGGGGCAGCGGCTGCCGACCGAGCAGGAGATTGTTGCTGCCACAGGCGTCAGCCGCACCGTGGTGCGCGAGGCGCTGGCGGCGCTGCGTGCGCGCGGGCTGATCACCACGCGCCAGGGGCTCGGCGCCTTCGTCGCCAAGGATCCGCCGCCGAAGATTTTTTCCGTGCTGCCCGACGATCTCGAATCGATCGACGAGGTGCTGCGCGTGCTCGAACTGCGCATGGGCATCGAGGTCGAAGCGACCGGCCTTGCCGCCGAGCGGCGCAGCGAGGCGGCGCTCCAGCAGATGAGCGCGCGGCTCGATGCGCTGGAGGCTGCGGTGCGCGCCGGCGGCTCCGGCTCGGAAGAGGATTTCGGCTTCCACCGCGCCATTCTCGCGGCGACGCAGAACCCGAATTTCACCCGGCTGTTCGACACGTTCGGCAGCGCCATGGTCCCGCGCCATTGGACGCGGCTCGACCGCATGACGGAGGCCGAGCGGGAAAAATATCTCGACCGCATGCAGCGCGAGCACCGTGCCATTCTCGGGGCCATCGAAGCCAGGGACGTCAACGCCGCGCGCCGCGCTATGCGCAGCCATCTGACCAAAAGCTATGCCCGCTTCGAGGATCTGCGCGACAAGGCTGTTCACGATTAGGGAGCCAACCACGGTTGACGGACTGCTCATCCGGCGACCCCGTCGGAGATCGAGTTCGCGAATCAGCGACATGTTCCTCCCGGCTCGAAATCGTTGCAATCTTACCGGGTTGTCATACAACCCTGTGATCTGGTAAATCCAGGGAAGAGGGATGTCAATCGCGTTGCCATGCGGTATGAGGCTCCCCGAAGAATCGCAATCATGGAGCCGGCATTGCCGGCGAAGCCGCAGTCAGGAACAGCGAGATGCATTCACGGAAATTTGGCCGTACCGGCAGATCAGTCAGCGAGATCGGCTTCGGCGCTTGGGCGATCGGCGCCGCCTGGGGCGAGGTCAATGACAACGATGCGGTCGCCGCCCTGCATGCCGCGCTCGATGCGGGCGTCAGCTTCCTCGACACGGCCGACGTCTATGGCGACGGCCGTTCGGAAAAACTGATCGCACGGGTGATGAAGGAACGTGGCGGCGCGCGCCCGTTCATCGCCACAAAGGCCGGACGGCGGCTGCCGAAGCAGACCGTCGAAGGCTACAGCGTCGAGAACCTCAACGGCTGGATCGACCGCAGCCTGAAATACCTCGAGACCGACACGCTCGACCTGGTGCAGCTGCATTGCCCGCCGACCGATCTTTACTACCACCCGGAGGTGTTCGAGCGTCTCGACCGTTTGGTGGAGCAGGGCAAGATCCGCAATTACGGCGTCAGCGTCGAGCGTGTCGAAGAGGCGCTGAAGGCGATGCAATATCCCGGCGTCGTCAGCGTGCAGATCATCTTCAACGCCTTCCGCCAGCGCCCGGCCGAGCTGTTCTTCGACCAGGCGAAGAAGAACGATGTCGCCATCATCGCCCGCGTGCCGCTGGCCAGCGGCCTGTTGTCCGGCAAGTTCAGGGCGGACACCAAGTTCGAGACCACCGACCATCGCCTGTTCAACAGGAATGGCGAAGCCTTCGATGTCGGCGAGACGTTTTCGGGCGTGCCCTATGAGGTCGGGCTGGCGGCGGTCGAGAAGGTGCGGCCGCTGGTGTCAGGCGAGACCACGATGGCGAAATTCGCGCTGCGCTGGATCCTGATGTTCGACGCGGTGACGGTTGTCATTCCCGGCGCCCGCAATCCGGCGCAGGCGGTTTCCAATGCGGAAGCGGCGGAGCTTGCGCCGTTGTCCTCCGAGTTGATGGCCAAGGTGAAGGCGGTCTACGACGAGAACATCAAGCCCTACGTGCATCAGCGCTGGTAACCCGGCGCCTGCCGCCCTCGACCGGCTGACTGACCAGAGGCCAGCCGGGCCAAATTGCGTTCGTCCGTCACAAGCCGTGCAGCGGATTCCATGATCCATCGGTCATTTAATCGACCGCGCCGCTTGTTATTGTGCAGTGCAGCAACGATATTGCTGCGTGTGCGTTGTGTGCACGAGTCTGCCCATTCCGGCGCGCAAGGATACCGATTTGCGAGACATATCCGATACGATCGCCCGGCTGAGCGCGATACGCGGCCGGCCAGCCGGTACAGGACAGAGCAAGGACGACCACCTGTCCGAGATGACAGGGTTCGGGTCCAATCCGGGCGCCTTGCGCGCGCGGTTTTATCGTCCTGAAAACCTACCGAAGCAGGCGGCGCTGGTCGTGGTGCTGCATGGCTGTACCCAGACTGCCGCCGGCTACGACCATGGTTCCGGCTGGACCGAACTCGCCGACGAGCAGGGTTTTGCCGTGCTTTTCCCCGAGCAGCAGCGCGCCAACAACGCCAATCTTTGCTTCAACTGGTTCGTGCCGGGCGATATAAGCCGCGACAGCGGCGAGGCGCTGTCCATCCGCCAGATGATCGAGGCGGCGGTGGTCACCCACGGTCTCGACCGCAAGCGGATCTTCGTCACCGGTCTTTCCGCCGGCGGCGCCATGGCGGCGGTGATGCTGGCGACCTACCCGGACGTGTTTGCCGGCGGCGCGATCATTGCCGGGCTTGCCTATGGCAGCGCCTCGACCATCCCCGAAGCCTTCGACCGCATGCGTGGCCATGGCGGCCCGTCCAGAACCGACCTGCAGCGTCTGTTGCGGGAGGCTTCGCCGCACAAGGGGCCGTGGCCGAGGATTTCGATCTGGCAGGGCTCGGCCGACACGACCGTGGTGCCTTCCAATGCCGGCGCGGTGCTGGCGCAATGGCAGGGCGTGCACGGCCTCGCTCAAGCGCCGACACGCACGGAAAAGGTCGACGGTCAGAGCCGCAAAGTCTGGTCCGATGGCAAAGGCCGCGACGTGGTCGAGGCATACAGCATTGCCGGCATGGGCCATGGCACGCCATTGCAGGCGGGCGGCGACAATGCTCTCGGCAAAGCAGGGCCGTTCATGTTGGATGCCGGGATTTCCTCGACGCGCCACATCGCCCGTTTCTGGGGGCTGACGAAGCCAGAGGTACGACGCACGGCGAAAGCCGAGGCCGGTTCAGGCACTGCATTGCAGCCTTTCTCGCCGAAGGAAAAACCGCGAGCCGTCCGTGTCGATCCGGCCCCGGAGCCTGTCAATCCGCCAGGCGGTCCGGCGGGCGGGATTACCAAGGTCATCGAGGACGCGCTGCGGGCAGCGGGATTGATGCGCTGAGGCTGAGGCTCGCCCCGCACACGCCCAAAATACAAGGGCAAGCGCCAGCATCATTATCGCAGCAGGCCTTCGTCCTCGAACGCATCCCAGCCCTTCAATCCGGGCGCCGGGCCGTCCGTGTCCCGGGCCTTCCTCGCAGTGCGAGCCTGGTCGGTGCCCTTTCCCGCGCGCGTCAACGCGGCCTTGCCCGCGCCGCGCCGCCTGTTCTCGGCGACTTCCTGGACATCCTGCTCTCTCCACACGGTTGCCAGATCGCGGTCCAGGACGTCCTCGATGTGGCGTGGGTCGAAAACGTGGAAGGTGACAGACTTTGATCGCCCACGCATCTTGACCGTGCGTGTGCCGGCGCTTTGCAGCCGACCGTCCTTGAGCCATTTGTGGCGCTCGCGCGAAGAGATCGTAAGGATATCCTCGACCTCGCGTGGAAGCACAGGCAGCGCCTCCACTCCCTCCAGTGTTTTGGAGATACTGGCAGAGGCGGCCTTGAACGCTTCCGCTTCGGATCTCGACATTCGCAATGCGATGCGCCCCGTCTCGGCCTTGACGTGCTTCCTGACTGCCCATGGCAGGCGGGCTCTGACTTCACGTTCGATCCCCTTGGAGCGCACGGCGGACCCGAGTGTCGCTGACGGCGACAACGGCCATTCGGCAATCAGTTGCGGGGACGGGCTCATGCCTTCCTGGGGCTGGTTTCGTTGGTTCGATGCTAACACGGCAAGAGCCGGTAAAGCCAAGGCAACAGCGAAAAGGGGCAGGTCCGATGAGAACCCGCCCCCTTACGGCCGAATCTGAACGTCGCTTGCAGCGCGCCGACAGCACCCTCGGCCCCGCCGCCGTACGGCGGCGGGGCTCGATGATCAGAGTGGGCTGGCGTTGCGCGTTTTGTCGCGCTCGGCCTCGATGTCGGTGTAGGGGTCGGCATCGGCATCGAAGCCGGTCCAGCCACCGGCTTCATAGGCGCGTCGGCGGTCTTGCAGATCGACCGAGTTGGACTCGCCAAGAATACGCTCGGCCTCGTCGGCGAGTTCGTCACTGACCCTGGCGGTCACCATCGTGCCACCGCGGCGAACGCCCTCCGCATAGACATGCGCATCCCTTTCGGGGACGCCGGACTCGGTCAGCGCCCCGACGATGCCGCCGGCAGCGCCACCGACGACCGCGCCGCCAACGGCGCCGACCGCGGTGGCGGCCAGCCATCCTGCGGCCACGACCGGACCGACGCCCGGAATGGCCATGATGCCAAGCCCTGTCAGAAGCCCGCCGGCGCCGCCAATGACGGCTCCGAGACCGGCGCCGCCGGCTGCATCCTCGGCGGCGTTGGAGGTGTCGCCATCGTCGTACCAGTCGTCCGAATTGTTGGCGACGATGCTGATGTCGGCCTGCGGCACGCCGATTGCCTCCAGTTCGCCGACGGCATCGGAGGCATCATCGTAGTTGTCGAAAAGTCCGGTTACGGTTTTCATGGTCTTGATCTCCTCGATCTGGTTCAGAGGTTCAGTTGGCGCCGGCAACGACGTTGCCCTGATAATCGAGCGCCACGGTCGTGGTCTTGCCATCCTTGGTGGCCTGACCGCGCCAGATGCCCTGGTCGTCTTTGGTCAGCTTGGACACGCCGGAGAAGCCGGCATCCTGAATGCGGCTCTTCGCCTGATCCTCGGTGAAGCTGTTGGCACCCGGGACCGGGGCGGCCGGATTGGTGGTGTCGGTCGTGCTCACGGCCGGGGTGGTGGAGCTGGTGGTCGACGATGCATTGTCGGCGGAAGCGATCTTCTCGACCATTTCCTGATGCATTTTGAGCGTCGGCAAGGTCTCGGAGGCGAAGGTCTTCAGCTGCGCGTTGTCGCCGTCCTTGGCGTAGCTCTCGAACAGCGTGACCGCCTCCGAATGCGCATCGCGCTGCATCTGGACATAGGGCTTGTCGACGGCATCGTTGGCATTCTGCAGAGCCTCCAGATCGGCCTTGTGCTTGGCGTCCAGCTCCGTCGGCACTTTCAGCTTCTGTTCGCCGGCGATGGTCGCAAGCTTGGCGTTGGCGGCGCCGTGATCGTCGATCATCTTCTTGGCGAAATCCTTAACGCCTTGATCCTGGGCCTTGCCTTCTGCGATCTTGCTGGAATCCACTTCGAACAGGCCGCCGATGGCGGCCTTGTCGACAAAGTCCTGAGCACTGTCGGCGGCGAAGGCGGGCAGGGCGAAGACCATGGCTGTGGCGGTGGCCAGCGAAGCTAGAAGAACACGTGTTTTCATGGACAGAAATCCTCGTTGGGGCACACATCGTGCTGTGAGCCTAACCAGTGCGGCCAAGCTTTGTTCCGCCGCCAAAGCGTTATAGCCGGGAGGGTCGATGCCGCGATGATGGCCCCTCGTCAGCGGCTTTTTGCGCCTTTGCCATGCCGACGCTGAGGACGGCGACCCGCTCGATGGGCGCCTTGCAAGTCGATCAAAAAGGGAAACGAGGCCCTTCGCCGCCGGCAAGTGAACACCGCCCGCGGTGACCTATCGAGGTTCAGCGATCGTTGCGTTCGAGGCGGCGCGCAACCTCTGTTTGTGCGACCTGCAGCAGCGTGTCTATTTCGAACATCGCCGCCGCATGGCCGCCGTCGCGAATGACACGGCGGGCGCGGTGGAGCAGGTCGGAGACCGTCCGCAGCGTTTCAGCATGGCTCGATCGATTCGACAAATGCGTGCCCTCCATCAGCCACAACCGTTGGATCGGGAGAGTGTTCCCAAAGTTAGCGGCCGGCCGGGCGAATGACTGTGACGCAGGCAGCGGAACCATCCTTGTCCGTTGGCCGTTCCCCCTGCCTCAACGAAAGGAACAGCCATGGCCGACAACGACACCCCGAAGGACACCGCGAAGGACACCCCCAAGGACACCCCGAAGATTTCCGCCCGAGAGGCCCAGGAGGCCCTGGAGAAGCAGGTCGCATCGCTGAGGCGCGAGATCAGCAAGATCAACCGGACGCTTGCCGACCGCGCAGAAGATGCCGTCGGCGAAGCCGGCGGCTGGTACGGCAGCGCGACCGAGCGCGCGGCACGGGCAACGCAGCAGCTGAGATCGCAGGCGCAGACGGTGTCCGAAGCCGTCCAGCAAAATCCCGGCACCATCAGCAGCGCTTTCGTGCTTGGTGGCATTGCCGGGTTGTTGATCGGCATGCTGCTCGGGCAAAGCCAGGAACGCGACCGAAGCTGGTTCTAGCGGCGTATCTTATGAATATTGCGCCCGCCGGCTTTGCTGGCGGGCTTTGTATGGACGCCAGATCACTGTGGCTTTGAGTGAAAAACTCCCCGCTCGGGTAAACGGGATTTGTGGTCGGCGCCGCCTGGACGGCGCCCTGACAGTTGAGTTTCCCTGCCGCGGTCGTATGTTGTTGACCGCAGTGGAGGATCACAAATGCCCATTCGACGCAAAGCCACCGAGGCCGGCGTTTTGCAGCCATCCGAACTCGAGCTGTTGGGCCGTGTATTCGAGCAGCTTAAGCGCGACGGTCAGTCGCCCGAAGCACGCGACGCCATCGCATCCCGGATTATCGCGAACTATATGGCCGGCGTGGTCGACGAAGCCGAGCTCGTCAGTCTTTCGAGGCAACCGCTGGGCCGGTAGTGCGCTTTCCATTCCGGGTTCAGAAGAGTTTCAGGTCGTCAAATCAGAGGGATAAGGCAATGCCGGCTGACCCACCGATAGAGCGACGGTCGCATATCCGTGATCTTGTTCTGAAGGAAGCGACAATCCGCGTTGGCGACGCCAGTATCAATTGTCTGGTTTGCAACCAGCACGCTCACGGTGCGGAGCTGCGGGTGAAGGCCGATACCGCAATCCCCGACCGTTTCGTGCTTCACGTGCCGGTCGATCATACCAGCTATCGCGCCGTGGTGCGGTGGAGACGGAACGAGCGACTTGGGGTGCAACTCGATTCGGGACGGCAGGCGTAGATGGCGGTAGCCGGGACGGATCACCCAGCTGTTCAAGTGCAGGGTTGATGGGACAAGGCAGGGCTCGTTTGCGGCACGAACGCTTCTTTCTATGCTGCTTGCGATTTGCAATCAGTTGCTATAGCGTCTGACTGCTTGCATTACAAGCGGTTGGTCCGTGGACCCACTAGGTGAAGGCGCTGCTTTTGGGCAAACTTATCTTGGGAATGAACGTTTCCATCGATGGCTATGTCGATGACCTTGCCGGAAATCTGGTCATGGGCGCACCAAGCCAGAAGCACTTCGAGTACTGGATCGAGACGATTCGCAACCATGCCGGCGCTGTGTATGGCCGCCGGATGTACGAGGTCATGCGCTATTGGGACGATGATCACGCGGAATGGGATGCTTCGCTTCGCCAGTTCGCGACACTCTGGCGCAAGCTGCCCAAATGGGTCGTTTCGCGCACACTTTCACGGGTCGGCCCGAACGCCACCCTCATCTCCGGCGATATTGAAACGCAGATTCGCGAGATCGCGGCCCGCACGGAGGGTATCCTGAGCGTTTCCGGTCCGGAACTGGGCGGTCTTATGACCGGGCTGGGCCTGATTGAGGAATATCATCTGCACGTGAGGCCGTTCGTGCTCGGCAAGGGCAAGCCTTTCTTCCACGAGGCAAGGCCTCCGCTGCAACTGGTGTCGAGCACATTGATCGATGACGATACCGTTCATATGATCTATGTGCCGCGAGGCTGAACGATAAGGCGCTTCAGCGCCAACATGCGAACCAACACGTACGTTCGCAGTGGGCCTGGTCCCGGCCTTCGCACCGAGGTCTCACATGTCAGCTTGCGTGCTGGGTATCCAAGCAGCAGAGGGTCTGCTGTCGGCCGAAAATCTGCCGGTCAGCAATGCGCCCCATGCCGGTCAAAGAGGCCTTGCCGCCGTTCCTCCATAAGCAGACATTGCAGACCTACAAGGACATCGCTTTTACGCCCGAAGCGCCGCTTCGGTTGGTCCTTCAGTGACCTGGCGGCACAAGGGCGTCGTCCTCCACCGCCCGACCTCGTCCGCAACTCATCGTTGCCGCCAGCGGCTCTGCTCCTGGCCTTCCCGCGATGACCGAGCGGGTAGTGAAACATCATGGTCAAGCCTGAAAAGCAAGGTCCAACCTAGCCGCCTTTCCAGGCCTGCGTCATCATCGTCCAGCAGTTCAGGATCCTGCGTGCGCCAGCCGGGTCCGTCGGGTCGGCCGGCCGCACAGTTTTTTTCATCCCGCTGGAACATTGGCGAAGGAATGCAGTTGGTGTCGCTGCAGATGCCGCCGCGTGGTGCCTGTGGGCGATTGGTGGCAACACCTGATCGGCCGCCGCTCCTTTACGAGGCGGCTTAGCGTGTGAGCCAATCCTGCAGCAAAGGCCTTGGGATTGGAACGACCAACAGGAGGCAGTCATGAAGCACCAGACACTCGATCAACTCCAGTCAGTCGCGGACATCAGTCCACTATCGCCGGCTCTGCTGGCTACAAGGACGCAACGGATAGAGCGGTGGGCGGAACTGCTCTATCGAAATCCTACGCGCTCCCTTGTGGCTCTCACCGGGACTGAGCATCTGCATCCCTCTGTCCGCGGAGAAGCGCGCGCGGTCGGATCGGCGATCAGTGTCGCCTTTGACGATCCACTGCTGCGTGCATCGGGCATGCAATCGGATACCTACGGGGAAGCCAGACGCTTCTTCGAACTCTCCGATTGGCAGTTGCATGAGATCGTCTGCAGTTGCCACACCGGCGCCACCATGCAGGCTGGCTGGGCCGCCGGGCGTGTCCGCAGGGTCCTCAATGGGAGCAAGATATTGGCTTGGCTGAGAAAAGGATTCATGCCGCACTGAGACACAGCGCTTGCGCCTGAAGAAGCATGCAGGCTCCAGCAGAGATTGCGTCGGCTCCGCGAAGGCATGGCTGACCTCAATGGAGTAGGGCGGCCGAGTTGCTTGCGACTTCAGAAATGACGTTCACCATTGCTTAGTGGACCTCGTCAGGGTGATCGGCAAGTTCGTGAATAGCGAGTACCAGCGCCAGTTTCGACCAACCGGTCGGCAGCGCCCTCGTGACCAAGCGGGGTTACTTATCCTCGGTGCGTCACATGTGCGCTTCGTCAGCGGTATAGCCTGCCAATCCCTCCACAGCCGTTTTGACGCTGCGAAAAGCTCGAGGCGTGAGGGGGCAATTTAACCCAGGAATCCCGAAAACGGACCTTCCGCTTTCGGCCCCGAAATTGAAATCCGAGGCACCCCGCCATCACCCCGGAAAGATCGTAAACCCGCCATCGACGCGGAGCACCTGCCCATTGACAAATCGTGCGCGGGGGCCGGCTAGAAAGGCCACCGCCTCGGCGATCTCCTCCGGCTCGGCATAGCGGTTCAGCGACTTCTTGCTCGAATCCATGCGCTCCGGATCGACCGTGCGGGTCGCCTGGAAGCGTGCCGTCTTCGTGGCGCCTGGGCTGACCGCGTTGATGCGCACGCCGTCGTCGATCAGTTCCTTGGCGAGACAGCGCGTGTAATGCACGACCGCGGCCTTCAAGGTGGAGTAAACGACCTCGGGCGAGCAGCCGAGATGTGCCGCCGCGGAGGCGATGTTGATGACGGAGCCGCCGCCGCGCTGCTTCATCGGCGGCACGAAGGCCTGGCAGACCAGCATCGTGCCGATCAGATTGTTCTCGGTGAGCACGCGGATGTCGTCCAGTTCGATGTCGAGGGCGTTGTTCGGGTTCGGCTTGCCGCCCTTGGCGCCGATGTCGCCGCCAGCGCAATTGACCAGCACATGGACGTCGCCGAGATCGGCCTCGATCCTGCGCTTCATCTCGGCCACCGCCTTCTGGTCGCCAATGTTGCCGGTCACCGACGTGACCTTCGTGCCGTGCCGCTTCAGGCGCTCGACCACTTCGCCGAGATTGGCGAACTCGCCGTACTTCGCCGGCGCTTCCTCGTCCATGTCGTGGATCGCGACATTGGCGCCGAGTTCGGCCAGGCGCTCGGCCATCACGCGGCCGAGGCCACGGCCGGAGCCGGTTACGAAGGCGGTCAATCCATCGAGTTCACGTGCCGTCATCGGATATTCTCCATCAGTTTGCGCATCTTGGCGGCGCTGCGCCGGATCATGTCGAGCTCATAGGAAACCAGTGAGACGTCGGCTTCGCGCTCCCAAGGCGTGCGGTAGTCGGCATCGTCGGGCAGCCGGTTGCGCTGCGCGGCCGCCAGGCAGGCGGCAAATTCGCGTGCCGTCTTCTGCGGATAGCCGCGCCACCAGTCGTCGCTGAGATAGCGGACATGCCGGGCCTCCAAGGCGCCCGGTTCGAGAACGGCGGTCATGCGATCGTGGTGTTGGCCAAGAATGGCGAACAGCTCGGCAAACGGCACCGCACCGTCGCCGATGGCACAACGGATCAGCCGGTAACCTTCGGTCGTGAACTGCACGCGGTAATCCTTGAGGTGGACATGGCGGACATAGGGGGCGATCACCTTCGTAAAATCGAGCGGCGCTTCGCCGACCGGGAACGTGTTGCCGGTGTCGAAGGTGACGCCCACACTGTCACCACCTAGCGCGCAGAATTCGACGAGTTCCCGGCTGGTGAAGTCCTGGTGGTTTTCGATCGCAAGGACATACCCTTCGGCATTCGCGCGGGGACCCCATTCCACCAATCGCTCTCGAATGATGCCGACGTACTCGCTCCATTTTTCGCCGGCGGCGTTGCGGTCGCCGCAGAGAATGGGCGTCAGCGCCGTCCGGATGATTTTGGCCTTGAGCAGGCGCGCGGCCCGAAACGCATCGTCGAGCGGTTCGCCCACCAGCAGGCCGCCGCTGACGACCGGCGTGATGCGAAGGCCGGCGAGCCGTTCGCGCAGCGCGATCACCGCGTCGTCGGAAAGCTCGGTCAGCCATGGCACCCAGATCTCCAGCACGCGCGCGCCGAGATCGGTCGCGAGCGCGATGAAACCTTCGAGCCCCGCCGGCTGCGGATTGGCGCGTGGCGTGCCGCGGCCCTGGAGGCCGAGATGATAGGTCAGGCCGTAGGGGTTCAGGCCGACCTCGAGCATGAAGCGATCCTTTGAGTCAGGTGTGGTCATCTCAGGCCGGCATCCACGGTGATCGACTGCTTGGTGATCATGCGGCTGTCGTCGGCGGCGAGGAACAGCACCGTGCGCGCGATCTCCTCGCCGAGCAGAACCTTGCGGATCACCTGGCGCTGCACGACCTGGTCGACCGAACCTTGGGTCTTGTACCAAAGCTCCCGCTGCCGGTCGGTGATGACGGCGCCCGGCTCGATGGCGTTGACGCGGATGTTGTCGGGGCCAAACGCCCGCGCCAGCGCGAAGGTCAGCCCGACCACCGCAGCCTTGGCCGCCGCATAGGGCGCCATCTCTGAGGCGCCGAAACGCCAGGCGATCGAGGAAAAATTGACGATCGAACCAAAGCCCACTTCCTTCATGTGCGGATGCACGGCCTGGGCGGCAAAGAAGTGGTGCCTGAGGTTCACATCCTGGGCATGGTCCCATGTCGCCTGGGTCACGTCGGCGACCGGCTGGCGATTGTCATCGGCGGCGTTGTTGACCAGCACTGCGACAGGCCCGAGGCGGTCGCGCACCGTGCCGATCGCGGACTGGAGGGCGGGGATATCGGTCACATCGCAGCGCAGGAACAGGGGCGCGTGCGCTGCCGCGGCGGCGAGTTCCCGCGCGAGCGCCTCGCCGGCCTCCTGCTGCAGATCAAGAAACGCCACTCGTGCGCCATTGGCGGCGAAGGCGCGGACCGTGTCGGCGCCGATGCCCGACGCACCGCCGGTGATCAGCACGACACGCTCGGACAGGCTCGGATAGGTGGCGAAGGACAAGGCGGAACTCTTTTCAGATCAAGCTTCGGTCAGATCGGGTCAGATCAGATCAGGCGTTGGGTCGTCGGGTCGAACAGGCAGGCACGCGCCATGTCGATGCCGAGCGTCACCGTCTCGCCCATAAGCGGCGTGCCGTCGGGGTCGAAACGGCCGGTGATCTCCTTGCCGCCCAGGCGCAGGACGGCCATGGTCTCCGCGCCTGTCGGCTCGACCAGTTCGACCACTGCATTGATCTGCGCGATGCCCGGCTTGCGGCGCGCAAGGTCGGGATCGAAGCGGTAGATGTGCTCGGGACGGATGCCGAGCACGAGCTGTCGCGGCGTGTCGGATGGGAGCGCCTGGACCATCGGCAGGCTGGCCGTCTTGCCGTCGGCGGTCTGCAACACAACAGTGGCGCGACCGCCTTCCTGGCTCAGTTCGGCTGGCAGAAAATTCATCGCCGGCGACCCCATGAAGCCGGCGACGAACATGTTGGCCGGACGGTTGTAGATCGTGGCGGGATCGTCGAATTGCTGGACCTCGCCCTGGTGCATCACGGCGATGCGCGATGCCAGCGTCATCGCCTCGACCTGGTCGTGGGTGACGTAGACCGTGGTCTTGCCGACGCGGTGATGCAGCTTCTTGATTTCGGTGCGCATGTCGACGCGCAGCTTGGCATCGAGATTGGAGAGCGGCTCGTCGAACAGGAACAGTTTGGGATCGCGCACCAGCGCCCGGCCCATGGCGACGCGCTGGCGCTGGCCGCCCGAAAGCTGTCCGGGCTTGCGCCCTAGCAGCGGTTCGATCTGCAGGAAGGCGGCAACCCGCTTGACGGCCTCGTCCTGCTGCGGCTTCGGGACGCGGCGGCTTTCCATGCCGAAGGTGATGTTCTCGCGCACCGTCATCGTCGGGTACAGGGCATAGGACTGGAACACCATGGCGATGTCGCGGTCCTTCGGCGCCACCGAATTGACCAGCCGCCCGTCGATGCGGATCTCGCCGGAGGTAACGGATTCGAGCCCGGCGATCATCGCCAGCAGAGTGGACTTGCCGCAGCCGGACGGTCCGACCAGCGCGATGAACTCGCCGTTCCGCGCTTCGAGATCGATGCCCTTCAGCACCTCGACCGCGCCGAAGTTCTTGCGCAGCGATCGGATGATCAATGTCGACATGCAATGCCCTTCACTTGATCGCGCCTCATTTGATGGCACCTTGCGTCAGGCCGCGAACAAAATACTTGCCGCCGAAGAGATAGATCAGCAGCGGCGGCAGCGCGCCGATCAGCACGGCGGCGCTCATGACATCGTAGGCGCGCACATTGGTGCCGCTTGCCGTCAGCGCGACGAGCGCTGCCGTGATCGGCTGTTGCTGCCCGGAGGTGAAGACGACGCCGAACAGATATTCGTTCCAGATGCCGGTGAACTGCCAGATCACCGTGACGATCAGGATCGGTGAGGAGAGCGGCAGAATGATCTTGCGGAAGATGCGCCAGAAGCCGGCGCCGTCGATGCGCGCCGCCTTGATCAGGTCGTCGGGGATGCTGACGTAGTAGTTGCGGCAAAACAAAGTGGTGAACGAAATGCCCTGGATGACGTGGATGAGGACGAGCCCGTAGACCGAATTGCTGAGGCCGAGATTGCCGAGGATGAACGCCCACGGCATCAACGAAATCTGGCCCGGAATGAAGACGCCGAGCAGCATGCAGGTGAACAAAGCTTCCGAACCTCTGAAGCGCCATTTCGACAGGATGTAACCGTTCATCGCGCCGACCGCCGTCGAGATGATCGTGGCCGGGATCGTCATCTTCAGGGAGTTGTAGAAGTTGCGCTGCATGCCCTCGCAGGTGCCGCCGATGCAATAGGTGCTCCAGGCCTGGCCCCAGGCATCGAGGCGGAAGCTGCGCGGCAGCGAGATCAACCCGTTGCGCGCGATCTCCTGCTGGTCGCGGAATGAATTCAGCACCACCACCAGCAACGGGACCAGGTAGATCGCCGCGAAGACGACCAGCAGCCCATAGATGGCGAAGCGGGTGAGAAAATGCCGGCGCGACGCGACTGCGGCAGCGCGACGGTCGAGCGACTGGTCCAGGGAGACGTCAGCCATGGCCGGCTTCCTTGCGCCGGCGCCAGACCACCCAGAATGAATAGGGCACCAGCACCACGGCAACAGCGGCAAGCATCATGATGGCGGCGGCCGCACCTTCGCCGATCTGGCCGCGTTGGAACATCAGGTCATAGACGTAGATGGCGGGGAAGGTGGTCGAGATCCCCGGGCCGCCTTTGGTCAGGGCCGCCACGAGGTCGAAGGTCTTGATGGCGAACTGGATCTGGATGACGGCGACCGCCAGGAAGATCGGCGCAATGGTTGGCAGAAGCACCTTGCGATAGATGCGGAACGTCGATGCGCCGTCGATCTGCGCGGCCTTGACGAGGTCCTGATCCACCGAGCGCAGGCCGGCCAGGAACAGCGCCATGGCAAAGCCCGAGGCCTGCCAGACACCGGTGATGATCACCGCGTAGATCGCATAGTGCCGGTCGCTGGCGAGTGCGAAACTGAACCTCGCCCAGCCGAAACCGCGCACCATGGCCTGGATGCCGTCGGTCGGATTGTAGAGCCAGCTCCAGACCGTGCCGGTGACGATGAAGGAGACGGCCAGCGGATAGAGGAAGATCGTGCGCCAGGCCGCTTCGCCGCGCACGCGCTGGTCGATCAGGATCGCCAGCAGCAGTCCCACCGCCATCGAGCCGACGATGTAGAAAGCGCTGAAGAAAAACAGGTTGTTGTAGGCGATGTTCCAGCGCCGGTTCGCCCACAGCGACGCGTAGTTCTCGAGGCCGACGAAGCCGTAGGTCGGCAGCAGCGAGGAGTTGGACAGCGAGATATAGAGCGTCCAGCCGGTGAACACGAAGACGTAGACGAAGCTCGCCACGAGAGAGGGGCCGAGCACCAGCAAGGGCATCGCGGAGCCCAGCCGCTCGCGCCAGGGGCGGGCGGGCGCCGGTACCGACAGGATCAGGTCGTGATTTGACATTCAGAGCACGGAGATTGGCAGAGCACAGGACTGGCGGAGCGCGGGACCGGGATGGCGGACGGCCGGGTGCGGATGGCGCCCGGCCATTCCCGTCTATTTCTGTGCTTCCGCCGCGTCGGCCATCGCATTGGCGCCATCCTCGGGCGACATGTCCGGCGTCGCCACGAACTCGGTAATGGAGTCCATGATCGCGCCGCGCATCTTCTGCGGGATGGTCATGTTGTGCGCCATCGAGCGGACCAGCGTGCCCTCCTTGATCGAAGCCTGCAGATCCTTCTGCGAGAGCTGCTGGCACGGATTGAAGCCCTTCGACAGATCGATATCCAGGCGTGCGGGGATCGAGCCCTTGGCCTGGTTGAAGACCGTCTGGAAGTCGGGCGACAGGATCAGGCTGGCCAGCAGCTTCTGGCCGTCGATATAATCCTGGTCCTTCTGCTTGAAGAACACGACCGAGTCCGAGTTGAGGATGAAGCCGGGTTTGCCCCAATCGGTCGGCGCCTGGGCGCAGACATAGTCGGTGCCTTCCTTGAAGCCGGCGGCGGTCAAAAGGCCGATCGTCCAGTCGCCCATGATGTGGAACGCCGCGTCGCCCTTGCCGACCAGCGCCGACATCGAATCCCAGTCGCGGCCGACCATGCCCGGATCCATGTATTTGCTCGTCATCAGGCGCATCTGCGTGAAGGCCTTGACCATTCCCGGGCTGCGCATGGACTCGACATCGCCTTCGACAAAGGCCTTGCGGTAAAGATCGATGTCCTGGCCGTAGAGGACGACCTCGAACACCGTCGAATCCGTCCAGTCGGCGGTCGAATGCGAGATGCAGATCTTGCCTGTGGCGACGATCTTGTCGCAGGCGGCGTTGAATTCGGCCCAGGTCTTCGGCATTTCCGCCACGCCGGCCGCCTGCATGACCTTGGGCGAGGCCCAGAGCCAGTTGATGCGGTGAATGTTCATGGGCGCGGCGACCCATTTGCCGGTCGGCTTCATCACCGGAAGCAATTCCGGCGCCACCACTTTCTCCCACCCTTCCGAGGCCGCCAACTCGTCGAGATCGGCGGTCATGCCGGTCTCGTTCCACTCGGCGATTTCCGGGCCCTTGAGCTGCACGGCAGGCGGGGCATTGCCGGCGATCACGTCGGCGCGCAGCTTGGCCAGCGTATTGGCTGTGTGGCCGGCGATCGAGGTCTGTTCCCATTTGCCGCCCTTGGCGGTGAACATCTCGCCGAGCTTGGCGATCGCCTGGGCGTCCGATCCGGTCGCCCACTGGTGCAAAAGGTTCGTCTTGGGTTCGGCGAAGGCTGCCCCGGCGAAAAATGTGCACGCAGCAGCGGCCGCAAGCGCGGTCATGACGGACTTCATCGTTTCACTCCCATATCGTGTTGCACGGTTCGTCTCGACCGCTTATGGCCGCGGTTTGAAGCCGCCGCCGGCGAGATGCGTCAATCTCGAGTTCTTTCCAAGATGACATATTGGATCTATCAGTCAACGATGTTTATGTTGAGCCATGACAAAACCTTCGCTTAGAACCTGGCTGATCGACAGACCCTCCGCGTCGCCGGAGAGCATGATCGTGCGCTGCCTGAGCGAGCGCGGCGCACTCTCCGCGTTGCAGATCGCACGCGCCACCGGTCTGGCGCGCTCGACGGTGTCAACCGCGCTTAACGGCTTGAAAAGGTCTGGAATGGTGATCGAAGCCCCGACCAGCCGCGACGGCATCAGAGGCATCGGCAGGCCAGCCGCGGCGGTGACGCTCAATCCGACAGCGGGCACCTGCGTCGGCATTCACCTGGCTCTTCAGCAGATACGGCTCATCGTCGCCGATGTCTCGCATTCCGTCATTGCCGAACAAAATATTCCAATGGCGCTGGACTACCAGCCGCAACAGGCGGCCCGGGCGGTCAAATCGGCGATTGCCCAATCCTACAGGGAAAATGGTCTGCCGATGGCGGGGCTCCTGGGGGTTGGTGTCTCCGTCTCCGGCCCTGTCAGCCGCGATGGAGTGGTGCTGCGCGCCAGCATGGTTCCAACATGGGCCGGCGTCAACATACGAGATGTGTTTGGACCCGTTCTGGAACAGCCGATCTTCGCCGACAATGAGAGCAACTGCGCGGCCATTGCCGAGCTGATGTGGGGTGCGGCCGTCGGCCAGGACGATTTCGTGCTGTTCAAGATCGATCTGGGTGTCGGCGGCGCCATTGTCCAGCATGGCCGGCTGGTGACGGGCGTCGCCGGCGGCGCCGGCGAATTCGGGCACATCAGCATCGATCCCGGCGGCGACCTTTGCCGCTGCGGCAATCGCGGATGCCTGGAGCTCTACGCGAGTTTTACCCGGCCGCTGGAACAGATTTCGCGTGTCGTTGGGCGGCAAGTCACCATGGACGATGTCATCGCCATGGCCGAGCAGGGCGACGTCAGGGCGTTGCGGATGATCGAGGATACCGCCGAGATCGCCGGCCGGGGTCTCGGCCTGATCGGCTCGGTGCTCAATCCGCCGCTTATCATCATCGGCGGCCACATGGCTTTGGCAGGGGACATTCTGTTGACGCCGCTGATCGCGTCCTATGAACGCCACACGCTGATCAAGTCCCGGGATGTCGCTCCCGCGCTGCGCACGCGCATCATCGTTGGCAGGCACACCGAGAACGATGCCTTGCTGGGCGCGGTCGGCCTCGTTTTGAGACACCAGACGAAGGAACTGTCGCTGGGGTGATCGTCAGGACCAGCCTGTGCTTGTTCAAGTCAATTGCACGTGTCCGCAGCCTTGAGCGCTTCGGCGCGTGACGATTTGGGCAAATCCGCGATCCGCCGGACAGAAGCGTAAAACCTTGGATAGTCGCCCGAACACAGGTCGAACAAGCGAAGAAAGGCCGGAACCTGTTCACCGTAGACAGAAGTTGCGGCGAGCTTTGCGTTGTTGATCGGGGCATCGAACCAGGCGTCGTATCCACGGTATCCCGCCCAGTGCCTGTCGCGCATCTGCCGGTAGCGCGCCCGCAACCGGTCGATGGTTGCTGCCTTGGCGGCCGCCATCTTTTCCGGGGTGCGGGGACTACCATAGACCTGCCTTAGCTCGTCGCGCGTCCTCGCCACCAGCCCGAGAAAATCGGCGCTGCGCTTGCGATCGGCTTCGTAGCGGCGCAATCCGGCCCGATCGCCGGCGGCGCGGAGCCATTTCCTGACGCCGCTGGTTTCGACGGCTACGGCGAACGCCTCATTGAATGCGGAATCGCCATCCACATAGAGGCGCTGATGCGCCAGCTCATGAAAAACAAGGCTTGCGAGATAGGTGTCGTCCTGACGCAGCATGGTGCTCAGCAGCGGGTCACTCGACCAGCCAAGCGTGGAATAGGCGGTGACGCCCGAGACATAGACGTCGAGGCCTTGTCTTTGAAGCTCGACAGCGCTTTCAGCCGCGGATTTCCGGGAGAAATAACCCCGGTATGGAACGCAGCCGAAAACCGGAAAGCACCATGTTCGTGGCGCGAGCGAGAATTGCGGCGCGGCAAAAACGGCCCAGGTCACGGCGTCGCGATGGATGTCGACATAGCTGCGGTAGCTGCTGTTCTCGGGCAATGCCAGTTCATCCGTCGCAAACCGTCTTATCGCGCTGGCCGACGTCAATTTCGCGCGCAATGCCTCGGGCGTCGAAGGGTCAAGGATGAGTTTCCCGACATTCCTGCGCGCGGCCATGATCTGCGCGTGACCCTGCAACGACTGCGCGTAGTAGGAAATGCTCGTGCAGCCGGTCGCCCCGGACGCGATGATCGCCGCGGCAAGCATCTGAAGAACGCGCTTCACTGTTTGCCCACCCTTGCCCATCTCCCCATGCAGCAAACGTCCTGGCCCACCTCAAACAGGAGGCACCGGTTTCCGTCAAGAGCTGCAGGGGCAGGGGGCGACACCGACCTGGGCAGGGCAATGCGGGCATTCGCCTAGGATTGACGAAAGTCCACCGCAGGGCGGAGCGGGCGAGATACGGACCGTCCGTTGGGACGCCGTTCCCCAAGCTGCAGCGCGCTACTGGTCCGAAAACCTCACGCTCACGCCGCGCTGGCGAAAATAAGCCTGCATCAACTTACGGCCCGAGCGGTTGTTCTGCGCCAATTTTGCCGGATCGAACACCGCCTGTTTTGCGCCCTCTCGTGTCAGCGCAGCCTTGAGCGTCGCGATATGGGCGTCGATGTCGGCATTGTCCGCCCGCAGCGAGGCATAGATACTTTCGGTCGCTTCGGCCACAGTCGGTTCGCTCACAGATGTCGTCCTTTGGTTGGTTGGGCGGCGGCTTTACCACAGATTTGCGGCTCCGACGATATCGACTGAACCGTCGGAGCACAGCGCCCAGGGCGCAAAACCGCAAAACGTATGTATTCGGCCCTGCTAAACATTGCCCGGCAGGCGAATGGGTCTAACTATCGCTAGGAAACGGGGGGAATCACGTGGCTGCCAATCGTCGAAACGACATCTCATCGTCCGAGCGGGGGCTAGGACGGATTCTTGCGGCAGGCAATGCCCATCCGCGCACAGCTCTGCCTACCGTGGCAACCATCGTCACGACAGTAGCTGCGCTGTATTTCGGTCGTGAGGTGTTCCTTCCCATTGCCATCGCGCTGCTTTTGACCTTTGCGCTGGTGCCGATGGTCTCCGCACTGAAGCGTGTCGGCTTGCCTCGGCTGCCCGCAGTGCTTCTGAGCGTGATTGGCGCATTCGCGGCCCTGGGCCTGTTCAGCTTCATTGTTGCGACCCAGGTAAGCGAGCTTGCTCAGAACATTTCCGTCTACCAGACAAACATTCTGACCAAGGTACGTTCCCTCAAGGAGACGGGCGTTGGTGGCGGCATAATTGCCAGGCTGAGCGGGGTGATCGAGCGCGTCGGTCAGGAGATCGACAAGCAGGATGTGGCGCCGCCTGCGGCGGACAAGCCCCGGCGCGAGCCTGTTCCCGTCGAGATCGTCGCCCGCGAGAGACCTCTGGAGGTATTGCAGAACATCATCGGACCGTTGATCAGCCCGCTGGCATCAGCTGGCCTGATCATCATCGTCGTCATCTTCATGTTGCTTGAGCGCGAGGATCTGCGCGACCGGTTTATCCGCCTCGTCGGCTATGGCGACCTCCATCGCACAACGCAGGCACTGCAGGATGCCGGCAAACGGGTTGGCCGTTATCTGATCATGCAATTGGTGGTCAACATCGTCTACGCGATACCAATCGCAATTGGCCTTTGGGTGCTCGGCATTCCCAACGCGCTGCTGTGGGGGTTGCTGGCACTGGCGCTGCGCTTCGTTCCCTATATCGGCCCTGTTATCGGCATGCTGCTGCCCTTGTTTCTGGCCTTGGCGGTTGCGCCCGGCTGGTCGCTGGTGCTGTGGACCGCCGCACTGTTTGTCGTCATGGAATTGGTAACCGGCAACGTCATCGAACCGTGGCTCTATGGCTCGCGCACGGGACTTTCTCCTTTGGCAATCATCGTTGCGGCAATTTTCTGGACATGGTTGTGGGGGCCGCTCGGCCTGGTCCTTTCGACGCCGCTGACAGTTTGCCTCGTCGTCCTCGGGCGACATGTTCCGCAGTTCGAATTTCTCGACGTGCTGTTTGGCAACGAGCCCGTCCTTGAAGCTCACGCCCGGCTCTATCAACGGCTCCTGGCCGGCGATCCCGACGAGGCAACTGACCATGCCGAGGAGATCCTCGAGGAGAAGTACCTGATCGATTTCTACGACACGGTCGCCATTCCTGCTCTCCTGTTGGGCGAGCAGGACCGCATGCGTGGCGTGATGGGCGATCAACAGCGAAGGCAGGTGGCGGCGAGCGCCCAAATTCTTGTGGCAAATCTTGCCGACGATGCACAGGAAGAGGCAAGCGAGGAAGATGCGCCGGCAACCACCGCGGAAGGGAGCGCGAGCAGGGAAACAGATGGCGTCGAAGAGGAAGAGATCGAGCTGCCCGACGGCAAGGACATGTCGGTGCTTTGTGCCGGCGGTCGCGGCGAACTCGACGATGCCGCTGCCGCCATGCTCGCTCAGGTGCTGGAGGTGCAAGGTGCTACGGTGGCGAAGGCCAGTTTTGTCGATATGGAGCCGGCAGGTATTCGTCGTCTCGAACTAGAGGCGATCGACACCGTCGTGGTCGGTTTCCTGAACCGGGATTCGCTCAAGCATGCCCGCTTTCTGGTCCGGAGACTGAAGCGCGCCAAGGCAGGTTTGAGAATTGGGATTGTGTTCTGGTCAGACGCGGAGCAGGGCGATGTCGGGCAAGAAAGGCAAGCTTTGGCCGCCGACATCAGCGCCGATTTCGTAGCGCACGGCATGGTCAACGCTGTGCTTGGCGCACTTTCTCCAGCGCCGGCCGTTCCCCTCAAAGTCGTTTCGAAACGCCGCGATCGACGCCGTCCGGCCCCTCGAAAACGGATCCCGGCCCAGGCAACGGCCGCAACAGCCTAGCCGCACCGCCATGTCTCAGATTGCCGCGCCGGCGCTGGAATGCCTGGTGCGACGGCAAGATCGTCCCCACTCGCAAACCATGGAACAATCTCGCGGCCTTGCGGTTCCTAACATCGAAGGAGAACCCCCATGCTTAGATTCCTTATCCGCCTCGGCGCGATCTACGCGGCGTTCCAGATCGGCCGAGAGTTCGGCCGCAAGGAGACCGAAATCATGCTCCTGCCGCCGCCCGTTGACTACGAGCGGCAACCGACGTCAAGAAACGAAACCGATTTCGGAGAGGCATAGGACCGGTCAATCTGTCTGGTCGATCTGGCCCATGCTGGCGCCGTCCCTGCGCGGGGCGCTTTATCGTACGAACGGACCCGGCCACTTGGCTGTTGCCAGGATCGTTTCTGGCAACGCAATAATTGAGCCGCTATCTCTGTCGCTCAAACGCGGCACAGCGAGGTTGACCGTGCGTCGAAGAATGAGTCTCAGATCCTGGCGTTGAGCCGATGGAGAAGGCATGATCAGCACGGGCAAGGACGAGCACAACCCTAAGAAAGTGGAAGGGAATGAAGCACTGGTGCTGTCAACTGCCAAAGAGACCGGCATCACCGAGGATCAAGCGCGCGACCTTGTTCGCCTGATCGGCACCGGCCGCAATTCGCTGCTCCGTGAGGCACGGCAGCTGCTCCGGCAGCGCCTGGCTAGTTTAGACCGAAGGTGCTCAGAGCACGGCTATCCCGTCGCCTTCTGCTGCCCGGCGGTCATCGCTTTGAGAGCCCGGACCACCTCTGCAGGTCCGGCGGGTTTCATCACTCTTACGCCGGACGAGAACGCTTCGGGGGTTTCCTCGAGCCCCAGGCCGGAATAGACGATGAAAGGAACCGCCCGCCCTGCCAAGGTTTTTGCCGCGTCAACAGCCTCGCCGTCCGACAGCCTTACGTCCAGGATCGCTGCGGCGGGGGTATGGTCCGCAAGAAAACGTTTCGCCTGGGAACATGTCGCCGCCAATGCCACGGCAAAGCCCGCCTCCGAAAGAGTGGACTCCATATCCAGTGCTATCAAGGCTTCGTCGTCGACGACAAGGACCAAGGGTTTGCCCATGCGCGGATGATCGCACGTTTGTAGATGGAAGACGAGTCGAGGCTACGACCCTTTTAGGGTCCGGTTCCCGTACGCACGGGTCGAGACCGCGAGCAATGGGAACCAACTGATCCAAGCCGCATTATATTTGGTTGGACTGGACAAGGTGTTTGGGATGCATGAAGCAACACAGGCGAATGTTGTCGCCTTCGAAAACCCGGGGGTGTCCAGCAATGACGGTCTGGATTTCGATTACAAGGATTTCTTCGAAAACGGCGCCGTTGCCCTCCATCTGGTGAACGCAGACGGCGTAATCGTGCATGCCAACCAGGCTGAGCTCGACCTTCTCGGCTATCCCGCAGAGGACTACCTCGGTTGCCACATCGCCGAGTTCTATCCCGACCGGGACGTCATAGAGGACATTTTGGGTCGCCTTGCCAATGGCGAGAAGATCGTAAGATATCCGGCGCGATTGAGGGCCAGCGATGGATCGATCAAGCACGTCGAAGTCACCTCAAGCGGACATTTCCGGGACGGCAAGCTGATCAACACCCGGTGCTTCACGGTCGATGTAACCGACTTGGTGCACACCCGCTCGGAGCTCAGGCAGCATGACAGTACCTATCACCAGATACTCGACGGCCTACCCGTCGCCATCTACACGACCGATCAGGATGGGACGATCACCTACTACAACCGCGCCGCGGCCGATCTGGCAGGCAGGGAGCCTGAAATCGGCAAGGATAAATGGTGTGTGACGTTCAAGCTGTTCAGTGCCGACGGCAAGGAATTGCCGCACGATGAATGCCCGATGGCCATCGCGCTCAAGGAGAACAGGCCGGTCCGCAATCAGCAAGCTGTTGCGCAGCGTCCCGATGGATCGTTTTTTCCGTTCCTGCCCTACCCGACACCGCTGCGGGACGAGCACGGCGCTCTGATTGGCGCCGTCAACATGCTGCTGGACCTGACGGACCGCCAGCGTGCCGAAGAAACCAGGCAGCACCTGTCAGCGATCGTGGAATCCTCATTTGACGCTATCGTCAGCAAGGATCTCAACACCATCATAAAAAGCTGGAACCACGGCGCCGAACGGCTTTTCGGCTATACCGCCGACGAAGCGATTGGCCGGTCGGTGACCATGCTGATCCCCGAAGACCATCAGGACGAGGAACCCCGCATCCTCCAACGCATTCGCCGCGGCGAGCGCGTCGAACCATTCGAAACGACCCGCCTGCGCAAGGATGGCAGCCTGGTTCCGGTTTCGCTGACGATATCGCCCGTGCGTAACGCAACCGGGCAGATCACCGGCGCATCGAAGATAGCGCGAGACATCACGTCGGCGAAGGAGAATGAATACCGCATCCGCATGCTGATGCGCGAGGTCAACCACCGGGTGAAAAACCAGTATTCGGTCATCCTGTCGATGATCCGGGAGACCAACAAGCGATCGGAGACGCCAAAACACTTTGAAACCCAGGTGCGCGAGCGCATCATGGCGTTGTCGCGATCTCACGACCTGCTTGTTTCGGCGGATTGGAAGGGTGCCACGATCAGCGACCTCTTGGCGGCCCAGGTCGAGCCTTTCCCGCGGGGGGATGTGATCGAAATGTCGGGCCCATCATTGGTGCTCAGTCCCAACGCAGTTCAGTATCTCGGGATTGCCTTCCACGAACTGGCGACCAACTCGGCCAAATACGGCGTGCTCTCAGGGGACAAGGGCCGGATTTCGGTCACATGGGGCATCACCGGTTCCGGTGCTTCGAGGCTCTTTCACCTCACCTGGGCCGAATCCGATGGTCCGCAGGTCCAGACTGTCGGACAAGGTGGCTTTGGAACCGTTGTGCTGAAGCGGGTTGCGCCCGCAGCGGTCAGTGGGCAGGGAAATCTTGAACACGGTCCGCATGGCATAACATGGAGCCTGGAAGCGCCTTTGGCTTCCGTAGCAGCTTCTGCCGTCCATGAAGCTTAGAAGCAGGAAGCAGCCCTGCAACGAGCATTCGTCAATTGGAAGCCCTTGATGCGGCCTTTGCCGAGCGAAAACCCCGTTTCCGCTAAAGATCGCCAGAGCCATTGCTAAAGTCGACAGAGCAAATCACCGGCAGAGGGCGCATTTCGTTGCACGGAACGGGACAGAACCGGCGTAGCCAGAGGCGAGGTAACTATGGACATCGACGAGTTCCGTGCGACCCTTCAGGGAGTAGAGCCCCCGGCGAATCTTGGGATGGCGCTCCACGCTCTATGGTGGGATAGACAGGGCGATTGGGAGCGGGCGCATGAGTGTGTGCAGGCCAACGAATCTGATCCGGCCTCTGTATGGGTTCATGCCTATCTGCACCGCAAAGAAGGCGACCTTTCTAATGCAGCCTACTGGTACCGCCGCGCCGGGCAGCCTGTGGCAACTGGCAAGCTAGACGCAGAGTGGGAGTCGATTACAGAATCACTTCTTGCAGGATAGTGAGGGGTCGCCCAAGGGGCAGCCTAGCGCCTCATCGCCCCCGTAGAGGCGAAACTCACCTCCGCCCGATGGGATCGGCTGGGCCCAGGAGGTCCGAACGCTTCCGCACAGATTCATGCGGCGGGATCGTTCTCCCGATTCCGTAAGGTCTCTCTTTAATAAGCTAAATCTAATATTGACGTGTTACCTGTCACTCAAACGTCGCAGACTTGATTTTACTGACCACCGTTAGCTTCTTGGTAGCTCTCATGACTATAAACGTCTTGCGGGTGAATAGCTTTCATGCTGCCTTCGGCGCATTCAGGAATCAGGGAGCATAGGCATGGCGGAGCGGATTCTGGCGCGCGATGGGATTTGGGTTTTGCATCTCGCGCGCTTGCGGCAAGTCGTGTCGCTTCGCTCCAGCGCTTCCTCCTTTGCGATCCTTGCCGTCACCCTCGCACTGAGCGCCGCGCCCGCTCGGGCCGATGGCGGCAATGGCGTCGGCGTAGGCGCCGGACAAGGGGGTGTGGACGGTGCACTATCGGGCGCCACGGGTCAGAATGTCCCCAATGGCGCTGCCGCTGGCGGCGGTGGTGGCGGCGTTGACCTCACGACGGGCAACGGTGCGCCCGGAGGGTCGGGATCGGGAAGCTCGACAGCCAACAACCCAAATGGCGTTGCCGGTGCGACTGGTGCTACGGGTCTGGTCATCTCCACAAATTGGACCGTTGCAACCAGCGTCAGCGGCGGGGCCGGCGCTTTGGGCTCACCTGGCACGAACAGCGTCGTCAGGAGCGGCGGCGGTGGTGGTGGCGGTGTGGGCGTCAGTGCCACGGCCGACGTTACCGTCACGGGCACAGGATCGGTGAGTGGTGGCACAGGTGGCCGAGGCGGAAACAGTGGCAACAGCGGCAGCGGTGGTGGCGGTGTCGGCATATTCTCGTCTGCAAATGTCGTTGTTGAGGCGGGCGGCAGCGTTACCGGCGGCACGAGTCTCCTCACAGTTGGGGTCCAAGCAGGTGGTGGCGGCGGCGCAGCTGCCATCGTCCTGACCGCTGGCGGGACAATCCAGAACAGCGGGAATCTGCTCGGGGGCGCCGGTGGAAGAACTGTTCTCGGCGGCGGTGGCGACGGTGGCGCCGCCGTTCTGCTGCTTTCAGGTGGAACCGTCATCAACAATCAAGGTGCGACGATTATTGGCGGCAGTGGCGGTCAGGGCTCCTTGGCCGGCGGCGACGGGGCCGCTGGGATCAAGGGCGCCAACATCGCCGTCATCAATGCGGGCACGATTACAGGTGGCGCCGTTGGCGCGGGTGGCGGAACGCCGGTAGCCGGCAAAGCCATCCAGTTCACCGGCGGCGTCAATTCGCTGGAGATTCAGGCTGGCTCCACCATCACAGGCAATGTGGTCGCTTTCAGCGCCGCGGATACATTCAAGCTGGGTGGCGATATCAGCGCCAGTTTCGGTGTGTCGCAGATCGGCGCTGGCGCCAAATATGACGGGTTTGGGTTCTACGAGAAAACCGGAAACAGCACCTGGACCCTAACGGGGACGACAACTGCCGTCACGCCTTGGACCTTGTCCGGCGGGACCCTGCAAATTTCGAGTGACAACAATCTGGGCGCCCTCTCGGGCGGCTTGACCTTCGACGGCGGCACGTTGCGCACGACCACCAGCTTCGCCACCAATCGCAATGTCCTGATCAATTCGACCGGCGGGTTCGACACGGTGGCAGGCACGCAGTTGGACGTGTCAGGCCAGGTGACCGGCACCGGCACACTGGTCAAGAGCGGCGCCGGCACCCTCAACGTCACCAATTTGTCCAACAGCTATACCGGTGGCAACATCGTCAATGCAGGAACGCTTGCCGGCAACACCGTGGCGATCCGTGGCGACATCCTGGACAACGGCGCTGTCTCGTTTCTCGACCTCGGCCCCCACACCTTCGGCGGAAATATCTCCGGCTCGGGCAGCGTCGACATCGAAGGCTTCGGCACGCTGACGCTGACCGGTGCCAACACCCACAGCGGCGGCACCAAGGTCGGGACCGGCAAAAGCATCTCGGTCGCGTCGGACCAGAATCTGGGTGCCGCTACGGGCCTGCTGACACTCGACGGCGGCGAACTCGGCACGACAGCAAGCTTCGCCATGAGCCGCGATGTCAAGCTCACTTCCGCCTATGGCTACTTCCGCGCGGCGGCGGGTACGACGCTGACCGCGAATGGCGAGCTGAGCGGCGTGGGCGGCGTCTACAAGGAGGGCGCCGGCACCCTGGTGCTCAACGGCGACAGCACCTATTCCGGCCGCACCACGGTCGACGGGGGCAAGCTCGTCGTCGAAGGTTCGCTTGGGAATACCGAAACGACGGTCAACAGCGGCGGCACGCTGGGCGGCTCCGGCTCGATAGGCGGCGCGGTGATCGTCGCCGATGGCGGCGTGCTGGCCCCCGGCTCCAGTCCGGGTACGCTTACGGTCGGATCGCTCAGCCTGAGCTCCGGTTCTATGCTCGACTACGAGCTCGGCCAGGCAGGAATTGTCGGCGGCGGTGTCAACGACCTGATCGAGGTGACCGGAGCGCTGACGCTGGACGGCAGCCTCAACATCACCGATGTCGGCGGCTTCGGGCCTGGCGTCTACCGGCTAATCAATTATGGCGGCGCACTCACCGACAATGGTCTCGAGCTCGGCAATCTGCCGGCCGGTGTCACGGCCGCCGACCTGACGGTGCAGACCTCCGTCGCCAACCAGGTCAATCTCGTCAGCAGCGTCGGCACCGACTTGCTCTTCTGGGATGGTGACGCGGCCGGCAATGCCAACAATGATCTGGTCGACGGCGGCAACGGCACGTGGACGGCGACAAGCCTGAACTGGACGACGAGCACCGGCCTGGTAACTGGCGCGATGAAGCCGCAGCCCGGCTTCGCCATCTTCCAGACGCTCGGCGGCACCGTCATCGCCGACGGCAGCGCCGGCGCGCTTGCGATTACGGGCATGCAATTCGCCGCCGATGGCTACCGCATCGAAGGCGAAGCCATCACGCTTGATGGCGCTGGCGGCGAGTGCATCATTCGGGTCGGCGACGGCACGGTGGCCGGAGCAGGTTACACCGCCACCATCGCCTCCGTGCTAACCGGGACCAGCAGCCTGACCAAGACCGATGCGGGCACGCTGGTGCTGTCCGGCGCCAACACCTACACGGGCGGCACCACCGTCCTGGGCGGCGTGCTATCTGTTTCAGCCGACAACAATCTCGGCGTTGCCGCTGGCGGCCTGACGCTCTCCGGCGGGACGCTGCGCAACACAGCGGCGTTCAGCTCGGCGCGCGACGTCACGCTGTCGTCGGCCGGCGGCACCTTCGACACTGTGGCCGACCTGACCTTGTCCGGTGCGATCTCTGGCGCCGGCAGTCTTGCCAAGGCCGGCGCCGGCACGCTGACGCTTACGGGAACGAACAGCTATGGCGGCAACACGTTGGTCAGCGCTGGCACGCTGGTCGGCGATGCAACCTCGATTCGTGGCGACATCGGCAATTCCGGCACTGTCGTGTTCGACCAGGCGGCGGACGCCAGCTTCGCCGGCGATATCTCCGGCACCGGCGCAATGATGAAGGATGGCGCCGGCGTGCTGACGCTGTCAGGCACGTCGCTGCTGGACTGGACCGTCAATCAAGGCGGCCTCGTCTCGGCAGCCGAGCGCTTCGGTGGCGATGTCGCGATCGGCGCCGGCGCCTCCTTCACATTCGACCAAGTCGCCTCCGCCAGCTATGCCGGCGTGCTCTCGGGCGCCGGTACGTTCATCAAGGACGGCCAAGGCACGCTGCTGCTTGCGTTGGACAACTCAGGCTTTACCGGCGCCACTACGGTCAGCGGCGGCACGCTTGCCGCGGGCGCTGCGAACGCGTTCAGTTCCTCCTCGCAGTTTTCCGTCGCCTCGGGCGCCACGCTCGATCTTGCCGGCACGTCCCAGACGATTGCGGGGCTGAGCAACGCCGGAACGGTGCGCATCGCGGGTGGCGTCCCAGGCGACACACTTACCGTAAGCGGCGACTATGTCGGCAATAGCGGCGCCGTCGTTCTCAACGCTGCGCTCGGTGGTGACGGTTCGCCGACAGACATGCTGGTGATCGCCGGCAACACGTCAGGGACGGGTACCCTTCAGGTCGTCAATTTCGGCGGGTCGGGCGCCCAAACGGTCGGAGGCATCAAGATCGTCGACGTCGGCGGCGTCTCGAACGGCAGCTTCTCGCTCGACGGCAATTATACCTTCGAAGGCGATGCAGCGGTCGTCGCGGGCGCCTACGCATACAGGCTCTACAAGAACGGCGTCAGCACGCCGGCCGACGGCGATTGGTATCTGCGTTCGGCCCTGGTCAACGGCGATCCCGATCCGCAGCCGCTCTATTCGCCCGGCGTGCCGCTGTACGAGGCCTATGAAGGGGTGCTGCAGGCCTTCAATGAACTGGGCACCATGCAGCAACGCATCGGCAATCGGTCGTGGGGCGAGGGTGCTACACCGCAAGGTGCGGACCTGCCAGGCCAGGGCTCGGTCGACGGCAAGGCGATATGGGCGCGCATCGAAGCTGCCCATGCCGAGATCAAGCCGGAGACGTCGACCTCCGGCACGAACTATGACGTGACCACCTGGAAGCTGCAGGCCGGCGTCGATGGCCTGCTGCACGAAAGCGACGCCGGTACCCTGATCGGAGGGATTACGGCCCACTACGGAACCGCGTCGTCGGACGTGTCCTCGATCTTCGGGGCAGGGTCGATCGCTGCCACCGGCTACGGCGTCGGCAGCACGCTCACCTGGTTCGGCAGCGGTGGCTTCTACGTCGACGCGCAGGCCGAGGCGACATGGTATGACAGTGACATCCGGTCGGCCACGCTGGGCACCACGCTTGCGGACGGCAACAACGGTTTCGGCTACGGGCTGAGCATCGAGGCCGGACAGAAGATCGCCCTCAACGGCAACTGGTCGCTGACGCCCCAAGCCCAGCTTGCCTATTCGTCGGTCGACTTCGACACGTTCACGGACCCGTTTGGCGCCGTCGTGTCGCCCGGCAGCAGCAACAGTCTCGTCGGCCGCCTCGGCCTCTCCGCGGACTATGAAGACCAGTGGGTGGACGATGCGGGGCAAGTCAGCCGCACGCACATCTACGGGCTCGGCAACCTTTACTACGACTTCCTCGACGGAAATGATGTCGATGTGTCTGGCACGAAACTGGTCAGCGAAAATCAGGCGCTGTGGGGCGGTGTCGGCCTTGGTGGCTCGCTGAGCTGGGCGGACGGTCGCTACGCCGTCTTCGGAGAAGGGACAGCGCGGACAAGCCTCAAGGATTTTGGCGATAGCCACGCCCTGGGCGCCAAGCTCGGGTTCGCTGTGAAATGGTAGCGGCGATCAAGCTGGACATGTCGACTTTGGCTTGAGCGTCGTGTCCGGCACGGCTATGGAATCCGGACTTGCGGGCCACCCGGCTCGTCGCCCTCGGACGTTTCCTTACCGGCTGCCGGCATCAAGTACCAGGCTCGCATCCGAAGCACCCTGGCGGTCGATCACAGGGATGCCAGCGCGCTGGACATGCGCTCCAGCCCTTGGCGCAACAGAGCACGCGGGCAGCCGACATTCAGGCGAATGAAGCCTTCGCCGCCAGGCCCATAGACGCGGCCGTCATAGAGATTAACCCCGGCCCGAACTGCTGCTGCGGGTAGCCGGTTGATGAACTTGCCAGCCGAAAGCGTTTGCGCAAGGCAAAACAGCCGGTCGGCCCCGCGCCTCTTTCCCCTACGCAAGAGGTGCGGGCGATGTCGCGGGCTTCAGTCCTTGTGCGGGACGATATAGCGACGGCTCACCGAATCCGCCCCTGTGCCCCGCGTGACGACAATGGTCCTGTATCCCGCGGGAACGGAACCTGTAGCCATCGGATCGATTAAACGGCATCGACCGACAATCTCTCCGTTGGGCGCGTCCGCGAGCCTCCTCGCTAGCGTCAACTGGCATGTGTCAAGGGATCCGAAAACGGCCGGTGATGTACCGAGTGGTTCGCAGACTCCCTGGCCGGGGCTGCAAGAAAGCAAAACTAGCACAGCAGCCGTTACCGGATCCATTTTTGAAGCTCCCTCCGCGAATGAGCCTCAACGCGCTATGTCGCAGTTTGTTTCATTAAGCCCGGTTGTGCCGAGCCCGGCCAGCAGGGGCAGGAAGCCATGCCCACTATATCGCGCTGCCGGAATCGCCAGACGCCGGCAGCAACCAGCGAGATGACAAGGCGCGGATGTAGAGCGGGACGAAGCTTATATCAGTGGTGGGTCTTTCGATCCGCCAGCGTAAGCGCTTCGTCTATTTGTTGGCGCAGGCGGGTGAGGTCGTCCAACCGAAAATCAAGCGGCAGTTCCGCTCCACTCTCCAATCGGAGAAAGATGGCTACAGTGCCGTCCTCTTTCATGGCCAGTTGAGTGCTCGTTATAGAAATGCCCTGCAGTTTTGGGTCATTTCGGCAGGAAGAGTGGCGACGAGCTTTCCCATCTCGACCGAGAGGGCAGCAATTGCCAAAGGAACACATTGTGCGGAGAAATCGAGTTGGAATCTCTTTGTGTCGATTGATCCAAATGTGACCGACACCGTGCCTAAGGCGGCGTCGATCCCAGATGCTAAAACTACATCCAGAACCGGAGCCTTCATAACCGTGTCCGCCATGGCGTTCCCCCGCTTTGTTGAATCGCAGCAAATCATCATCCCTGCGCCGGCACAAGGACACGCCCAACGCTCCCCGCCAACCATGGGATCTACGCCTTGTCGACAAGTCGCGTCTTCCGCTTCGGCGCTACGTAGCTCTCCACTAAGCGAGCGTGGAAATTCGAACTCGGCGCAATGATAACCCACAAAGACCAAATCTTGCCGTCTATGGTTATGGGAGGGGTTAGGACCAGCAAGGTCCGCGGGATTTGCGGCGTGCGATCCTTCATGAACGTGGATCCCAATCGGGATAGATCTTGGCGGACAGCCTAAAGCCGATTGATGACGAGGCATGGGCGCATTGCATTCTGACTCCGGAGATGGTTGCGAAGCTCTCCGCCTAACCGCTCCGCATCGCAAACGACAGAACCCCGCCAAGTGTGGGGTTTTGTTGTGGCAGGCGGGCGGAACCGGAACGCTCTTAAACCGTTTAAAGCCCATAAGGGACGGCAACGGAAAGATAGAAGATCATGAATAAGATTGTATCGGGTATGCTGGCGGCCACGCTGTCAGTTTCGTTCGCGGCCACCGCCGCTGTGCCTGCAGGTGCAGCGCAAATGTTCACGCCGCAGGCGCCTTCGGCGTCGTCCGATGTGCAGGCGGTGGACTACAAGCCGTGGATGAAGCATCGCGGCGATCGCAATTTCTCGCGCTACAACAATGACGGCCCCTACTGGAACGGCCATCGCGGCTCGCGCCATTACCGACACGGCTATCGCCGCCACGGCGATTTCTGGTTCCCCGCCGGAGCATTCATTGCCGGCGCCCTGATTACCGGCGCGCTCAACAACAACCATCGCGTCTACCGGGGTGGCGATTCGCATGTGCAGTGGTGCTACGATCATTACCGTAGCTACCGCGCCTCGGACAACACCTACCAGCCGAACTACGGCCCTCGTCGGGAGTGCAATTCTCCCTACTGAGATTTTTGACCGAAATGAGAACCCCGCTTCGGCGGGGTTTTTCTTTGTGTGAGGCGTGACGGCGAATTAGGGTTACGAGACCCGACATCGCTGTGAGGGACAAACAAATGCTCCGCCGCCACGAGACTCAAGATATCCGGCTGGGCAAGGTTCCGAAGAGTTGCTACCGTCGAGTTTCCTCGGTTATGGCAGATCGATAAATAGTCAAAGAATACAATAAAATCAACGGCGATGGCGGAGAGAGCGGGATTCGAACCCGCGTTACGGTCTCCCGTAAACACACTTTCCAGGCGTGCGCCTTCAACCACTCGGCCACCTCTCCGTCCTTGCATTCGCGCCGGCCGGTTTTGCCACGCGGGTTGGGGAGATGCATCCCTTTGGGATTTGCGGGAAGACCCGCTTGATGGACACCGCCAACCAGCGGATGCCCTTCCCGGCGCCCGTCAATCAAACAGGCGCGGGGCTCATCTAGTCGATCCGGCGCCGAATGCCAAGCCATAACGGCAGTCTATTCGCTTTGCCGGCCATGCATCGTTTCGCGGGGCGTTGAACGGCTCCGCTTCTAAGGCGCTTCGGTTCTGAATGGTGTGCACGTGCAAGCGGCAGGGCCGGCCGCGCTTGACTTCGCCCCTCGCCACCTGTCGAGTGCGGCGGAGGCTTTGCGGGGGGCATCGTCCGACATGACATCGAGCAATGAACAGCCAGCCAGCGGAACGCCGGCCGGAGGCATGCCAGGCGGGCTGACGCCCGCAGGGCGTCCGGACAGCGGGCTGTCCTTCGTGCCCGTGGTCTGGCTCCTCTTCGTGATGGCATGGTCGGTCTACTGGCTGGTCTCGGCGCGGTGGCTGTTCGAGAGTTCCGGCCTGCCGGACAGGGTCTTCTATTTCGTGCTTGGCGGACTGGCCTTCGACATCGTCACCATCGTGTGGGGGCTTTATCTGCTCGGCCTCGCCTTCAGCCGTTCCGCGCGCTTTCCGCGTCATTTCACCATCTGGCAGATCACCACCATCGCCTGGCGGCTGGCCGAGCAGGTCTATGCGCTGACCGTGCCCGATTTCACCGTCTCCGCCAGGGAGCTTGCGATCGCCGCCACCGAAATCGTCATCGGCCTATTTTGCATTTACCTGCTGCGCCGCCGCGACGAGGCCAAGGCCTTTTATGCAAGGCCGGAAGCGCAGGCACCGTCAGCCTTCAGTTCGATCGTCGCCGCGCTGGCCGGCATCACCCTCGGCGCCGTCGTCGGCGCCGTCGCCGGCTTCGCGCTCGGCGCGGGGATCGCCGAAGCCACCGACATCAGCTGTTTCGAAGGCGGCTGCGGCTACTTCGCGGTGTTCATCGGCCTTGCCGGGCTGGTGGTCGGGGCCATTGGCGGCGGCGTCCTCGGCGTCTGGCTCGTCCATCGGCGGAGCCGAAAGGTGGCCATATAGGCGGGCGATAGGCTCAAATTCGCGTATGGTGATTGCACGCCGGGCGTGCGCATTCTATTCCTCGCCTTGACCGGAAGGTCCTCGGGAGGAACTTGAGGACCGGGGAAGATTTCGATGTTGCGTTTTTTGTTTCGCCTCGCGGCCATGATCGCACTCTCGGTCGCCGTCATCATGGCCGTGCTCGACGCGACGCGCTCGGTGGCGGCTTCCACATTGGTCATGACGCCGCTGAATTCGAGCTGGCTGGCGGTTTCGCCCGACACCCGCGCGGCCTTCGAGACCTTCGTGCGCGCCAAGGTCAATCCGATGATATGGGATGGCGGCATCGCCTGGGTGCTTGCCCAGCCGGGGTTTGCCGTGTTCGCGGTGCTTGCCTTCATCCTCTATGCGATCGGCTACCGGCGCCGGCGGCGCGGCGGAGAATTCGCGCCGGGCTGATGGGTTGTCCCAGCGGACTTGCGACGACAACGCGGCAATCGTCCACAGCTGTCACCGCATTGGGCATGTTTTTCCAACGGGGGGCATGCTTTTCCAAAAGGTCAAAATTCCGCGTGAATTTTGTTTCGGGCCGTGCCAGATTGCCTTGAGCGGGAGGGGAGTACACTCCTGGCTGATGCCGCATGCCTGCCGGAGAACCGGGCAGGCGGACGGCGCGTAACGGAAAAAAATAACCGACAGGGTGTGGATCACATGAAACGTATCGTTCTCGGCCTCCTGGCCGCAACCGCAATGGTTCTTCCGGCTTTCGCCGCGGATGTCCAGCCGGCCATCCTCTACGATCTCGGCGGCAAGTTCGACAAATCCTTCAACGAGGCTGCCTATCACGGCGCCGAAAAGTTCAAGACCGAGACCGGCACCGCCTATGTCGAGTTCGAAGTGTCGAACGCCTCGCAACGCGAGCAGGCGCTGCGCCGCTTCGCCGAGGACGGCCGCAACCCGATCGTCATGGCCGGGTTTGCCTGGGAGGATGCGCTGAAGGTGGTCGCGAAGGAATATCCCGATCTCAACTTCGCCATCATCGACGATGCCGTCGATATGCCCAATGTCCGCTCGCTTGTGTTCAAGGAAAACGAAGGCTCCTATCTCGTCGGCATCCTGGCGGCGATGGCCTCGAAGTCCAAGAAGGTGTCCTTCATCGGCGGCATGGACATTCCGCTGATCCGCAAGTTCGAATGCGGCTATGTCGGCGGCGCCAAGGCGGCCGGTGCGACCGATGTCATCCAGAACATGACCGGTGACACGCCCGCGGCGTGGAACGATCCGGCCAAGGGCGGCGAGATCGCCAAGACACAGATCGACCAGGGCTCCGACGTGGTCTATGCCGCGGCCGGCGGTACCGGCGTCGGCGTGCTGCAGGCGGCGGCGGATGCCGGCAAGCTCGGCATCGGCGTCGATTCCAACCAGAACGGCCTGCAGCCCGGCAAGGTGCTGACCTCAATGCTGAAGCGCGTCGACGTGGCCGTCTACACCGCCTTCATGGACGGCAAGAACGGCACCTTCAAAGGCGGCCTGCAAAATCTCGGCCTCAAGGAGGGCGGCGTCGACTACGCCATGGACGACAACAACAAGGCGCTGGTCACCGACGAAATGAAGGCTGCCGTCGAAAAGGCCAAGGCCGACATCATCGCCGGCACGATCCAGGTGCACGACTACACCGCCGACAACGCCTGCCCGTATTGATTGATAAGAATTCGCTTACGAACCGCCGGGTGAAAGCCCGGCGGTTTTGTTTGAGGGCTTTAAAGGACGTTGAGGATTGGCGGAGGTCTCGGCGACGTCCGATCTCCCCCCTTGCGGGGGAGATGCCTGGCAAGGCAGAGGGGGGTGCTGTCCCTCGGCCTAACAGCCAATTACGGTTCATTCTGGAGCCATTCAGGTTGGATCCTTCACACCCCCCTCTGGCCTGCCGGCCATCTCCCCCGCAAGGAGGGAGATCGGCAGTTCCGGCGTTGCGGGTCCTTCTTCGCAAGAATCCATATGCGATTGCCTTGGACGTCAGGGCAGAAGCGCACCGCCGGTCGACAACAAGCCCAAGAGATAACCCAGCGCAAACACCACCATCAGCGCGATGGCGATGACGGCGCCGCGTCGGCCACCGAGCGAATGCACGCCGACGCCATAGGGCTTCCGCTCCAGTCTGCCGATCACCGGCTTCGCTTCGTCCTGGCCGACCACACGCATCTGCGGCAGTTCGGCGATGCGTTGCGAAATCAGCCGCCAGCGATCGCCGGCGCCCGAGGGCCGCCCCGTGCGGTCGAAGACATGCATGCGCTCGGCCAGCCGCATCACCGTGTCGCGGAAGGCGGGATCGATCTCCAGGTCGCGCTCGGCACGCTCGCGGTCGCGATCGTTCATCAGGCCAAGCACATAGTCGCCCGCCCGCGCAACGCGATCGCTTTCACCGGCCATCGGCTTCTCCTTGTTACCAGTGCGGCGGTTTGGTTATCGGCACGTCGGGGGCCGACTGTTCCTCCAGCGCCATGAAGCGCCCGGTCAGCGCATCGAGCTTGCGCTGCATGCGTTCGATCGCCGTCCACTGTTCGGCGATCTGGCCCGACAGTTCCTCGATGATCTTTTCCTGCTCGGCGGCGCGGATTTCCAGCGTCGTCAGCCGGTCGACAGGCATGATCATTCGAAACTCCCCAGGTCCTGGTGCACGCAGTTGCAGCATGATGCGACTGTTGAGCCTTGCATATTAGTGAATGTGAAGGTCTGCGGCCACGTTCGAAATTGACAAGCGCACCGGGATTTGTCGAGAGTGGCCACTGCGCCGCCAATTGGCACGGGTGGGGCATCATGCTAGGCGTTTTGACCAAGCGATAAAAAAATAAGAGTGGGACAGGCTGCATGGCGCAAGCCGCAATCGAACTGATCGGCATCAACAAGAGTTTTGGCGCCGTTCGCGCCAATCGCGACATCAATCTGGAGATCGCACGCGGCACCATCCACGGCATCGTCGGCGAGAACGGCGCCGGCAAGTCGACGCTGATGTCGATCCTCTACGGCTTCTACCAGGCCGACAGCGGCGAGATCCGTGTCGGCGGCAAGGCGGCGTCGATCAAGACCTCCAACGACGCCATCGCGCTCGGCATCGGCATGGTGCACCAGCACTTCATGCTGGTCGACAATTTCACCGTGCTGGAAAACATCATCCTCGGCGCCGAAAGCGATGCGCTGTTGAAAAAGAGCATCGCCAAGGCGCGCTCCGAACTGGAGCGGCTCGAGCGCGAATACGGGCTGGAAGTCGATCCCGACGCCATCATCGAGGAATTGCCGGTCGGCCTGCAGCAGCGTGTCGAGATCCTGAAGGCGCTTTATCGCGGCGCCGAAATCCTGATTCTCGACGAGCCGACGGGCGTGTTGACGCCGGCCGAGGCCGACCATCTGTTTCGCATCCTCAGGCAATTGAAGGACCAGGGGAAAACGGTGGTGCTGATCACCCACAAGCTGCGCGAGATCATGGCCATCACCGACAATGTCTCGGTCATGCGCCAGGGCACGATGGTGGCGACGCGCGAGACCAGCAAGACGACAGTCGGCGAACTGGCCGAACTGATGGTCGGACGGCGCGTGCTGCTGCGGGTCGAAAAGGGCGAGACGGAGGCCGGCGCGGTCAAGCTGGCCGTCAAGAACCTGACGGTGAAAGACCAGCGCGGCGTCACCATGGTCGACGACATCTCCTTCGATATCCACGCCGGCGAGATCGTCGGCATTACCGGTGTCGCAGGCAACGGCCAGTCCGAACTGCTCGAGGCGATTTCCGGCATCAGGCGCGCGGTTTCCGGCTCGGTGATGCTCGATGGCAAGCCGATCGACCTGACCGGGGCCGCCGATCCCGGCGAGTTGCGCGACCGTGGGCTCGCCCATGTGCCGGAGGACCGCCATCATGTCGGCCTGGTGCTGGCCTTCGAGGAGAACGAGAATTCGATCCTCGGCTACCATGACGACCCGCGCTACCTCAAAGGGCCGTTCCTCAACATCGACGCCATCATGACCGATGCCAAGGACAAGATCGAGAAGTACGATATCCGTCCCGGCAATCCGCGTCTGAAGACGGCGAATTTCTCCGGCGGCAACCAGCAGAAGATCGTGCTGGCGCGAGAAATGGAGCAGGATCCCGGTGTTCTGATCGTCGGCCAGCCGACACGCGGCGTCGATGTCGGCGCCATAGAATTCATCCACAAGCGGCTGATTGCCATGCGCGACCAGGGCAAGGCGGTGCTGGTGGTGTCGGTCGAGCTCGACGAGATCCGTTCGCTGTCCGACCGCATCCTGGTGATGTTTGCCGGGCGCATCGTCGGCGAACGTGGCCCCGAGGCGACCGAAGGCGAGCTTGGTCTGCTGATGGCAGGCGTCGATCGCCAGGAGGCGGCAGAGTGAGCACGCCTTACGCCAAACTGCCGGCCTGGGCCGATTATGGGCTGATCCCGCTGATCAATCTGTCAGTGGCCTTCATCGTTGCCGGTTTCGTCGTCATGCTGGTCGGCGAAAACCCGTTTCGTGCCGCCGTCATCCTGGTCGAGGGCGCTTTCGGCAAGGGAACCGGCATTGCCTTCACGCTGTTCTATGCCACCACCTTCATCTTCACCGGCCTGTCGGTGGCGGTGGCCGCGCATTGCGGCCTGTTCAACATCGGGACCGAGGGCCAGGCCTATATTGCCGGCCTTGGCGTGGGTGTGGTCTGCCTCGCCTTCGACACTGTGCTGCCGTGGTGGCTGACCTTTCCGCTGGCGATCGTCGCCGGAGCCGCCGTCGGTGCGCTGTGGGCGCTGATCCCGGCCTATCTGCAGGCCAAGCGCGGGTCGCACATCGTCATCACCACCATCATGTTCAACTTCATCGCGGCCTCGATCATGGTCTACCTCCTGGTCGGGCCGTTGAAGCCGGCAGCGTCGCAGGCGCCGCAGACGCGCAACTTCCTCGCCGGCGCCGAACTGCCCAAGCTCAACTGGATCATCGAACTGTTCGGCGCCAAGATCCGCTCGGCGCCGTTCAACATCTGCTTCCTGCTGGCGCTGCTCATGGCATTCCTGGTCTGGCTGCTGATCTGGCGCACCAAGCTCGGCTACGAGATGCGCACCTACGGGCACAGCCCGAAGGCGGCGCGCTATGCCGGCATTTCGGAGACCCGCATCATCATTATCGCGATGATGATTTCGGGCGCGCTGGCCGGCATGATGACGCTGAACCCGGTGATGGGCGACCAGCACAATGTGGCGATCGATTTCGTCTCCGGCGCCGGCTTCGTCGGCATCGCCGTGGCGCTGATGGGCCGACTGCATCCGGTCGGCATCGTGCTGGCGGCGATCCTGTTTGGCACGCTCTACCAGGGTGGCGCCGAACTTGCCTTCGAAATGCCGGCGATTTCCCGCGACATGATCGTCATCATCCAAGGCCTGGTCATCCTGTTTGCCGGTGCGCTGGAGCACATGTTCCGGCCCTACGTCCAGGCGCTGTTCGCCTCGTTCAGTCCAAGGTCGGTCGGCATCGAAGCTGTCAAAGGGAAGGGCGCCTGAGATGGACGTCTTCATCGCCATCGTGCAGATCCTGGACTCGACCATACGCCTGTCGGTGCCGCTGCTGCTCGCTTGCCTCGCCGGCCTCTATTCGGAACGCGCCGGCGTTTTCGACATCGGGCTGGAAGGCAAGATGCTGGTCGGCGCCTTTGCAGGTGCGGCCGCCGCTTCGGTCTTCCATTCGGCCTTCCTCGGTCTCGGCATGGCGATCGTGATGTCGGTCGCCTTTGCCCTGGTGCACGGCTTCGCCTCGATCACCCATCGCGGCAACCAGATCGTCTCCGGTGTGGCAATCAACTTCGTCGCCGCCGGCTCGACCATCATTCTGGGCCAGGCCTGGTTCCAGCAGGGCGGGCGAACGCCGGCGCTACAGCCGGGCGAGCGCTTCGAGGCCATCACTCTGCCTGGTGCTGCCGCGATCCACGATGTGCCCATCATCGGGCCGATCTATTCCGAGCTGCTCTCGGGCCATTCGATCCTGGTCTATCTCGCTTTCGCCATGGTGCCGTTCACCTGGTGGGTGTTGTTTCGCACCCGCTTCGGCCTGCGCCTACGCGCCGTCGGCGAGAACCCGGCCGCCGTCGACACCGCCGGCATCTCGGTCGCCTGGCTGCGCTACCGGGCCCTGATCTGCACCGGCGTGCTGACCGGCATTGCCGGCGCCTACCTCTCGATGGTGCAGAATGGCGGCTTCGTGAAGGACATGACCGCAGGCAAGGGCTACATCGCACTGGCGGCGCTGATCTTCGCCAAATGGCGGCCGGTCAACGCTATGTTCGCCTGCCTTCTGTTCGGCTTCCTCGACGCGGCGGCGATCCGCCTGCAGGGTTCGCCGCTGCCGTTGATCGGCAAGGTGCCGGTGCAGTTCATGCAGGCGCTGCCCTATGTGCTGACCGTGATCCTGCTTGCCGGCTTCATCGGCAAGGCGATCCCGCCGCGCGCCGGCGGCGTGCCTTATGTCAAGGAACGTTGATCCGGGCGCCCAGGAGCACTGTGTCGAACATGCGGCTGGTGCTCGAAAGGCGCTAGGAAAACGCAAATGGCCGGGTTTTGACCACGATCGTCGGAGAGAACGTCTAGATGTCGCATGATCTGTTCGAAGCCGCGCAGGAGGCCATGGCCAAGGCCTACGCGCCCTATTCGAAGTTTCCGGTGGGTGCGGCGTTGCGCACCGAAGACGGCCGTGTCTTCACCGGCGCCAACATCGAGGTCGCGTCCTATCCGGAAGGCTGGTGCGCCGAGACCACGGCGCTCGGCCATTACATCATGGGCGGCGGCGGCAAGATCGTCGAGATCGCCGTCATTGCCTCGCGCATGGCCAAATGCTCGCCCTGTGGCGGCTGCCGGCAAAGGCTGGCGGAGTTCTGCCGGCCGGACACGAAGCTCTATCTTTGCGACAACACCGGCGTGGTCGAGACCGTGACGATGGGCGACATGCTGCCCTACGGGTTTCGTGGCGACATTTTGAAGTGAGAGTTGGCTGATATGAAGGAAGCTCTGGACCACCTCGTTGAAAGGCTGGACGGGTTGGCGCCGACAACGGCGATGGTGCTGGGGTCGGGCCTTGGCGGGCTTGTCGACCAGGTCGAAAATGCCGTGCGCATCTCTTATGCCGACCTGCCGGGTTTCCCCCGCAGCGGGGTGACTGGCCATGCCGGCGAGGTGGCCGCGGGGCTTTTCGCCGGCACGCCGGTGCTGATGCTGTCCGGCCGCGCCCATTATTACGAGCACGGCGTTGCTGCTGCAATGCGGCCGGCGCTGGAGGTGCTTGCCGGCATCGGCATCACCAAGCTGATCCTTACCAATGCCGCCGGCTCGGTCGATCCCGACATGCTGCCAGGATCGGTGATGCTGATCACCGACCACATCAATTTCTCCGGCTCCAACCCGCTGATCGGCGAGCCGAGCGACCGCCGCTTCGTCGGCCTGACCGAAGCCTATGATGCCGGCTTGCGCGCGGCGATCGAACGGGCGGCGAAGGCGACAGGGACGGCGCTGCACAAGGGCGTCTATATGTGGTTTTCCGGTCCGTGTTTCGAAACCCCTGCTGAAATCCGCATGGCGCGCGTCATGGGCGCCAATGCGGTAGGGATGTCGACCGTGCCGGAGGTCATTCTCGCCCGCTTCCTTGGGCTTCGCGTAGCCGCTTGTTCGGTGATCACCAATCTCGCCGCCGGGATGACCGGGGCGGAACTGTCGCACCAGGAGACCAAGGACATGGCGCCGATCGGCGGCGCACGGCTGGCGACGATCCTTGCGCATGTGTTCCAGGATGGGTTGCCGGAGCCGAAGGGCGCCGCCTGATGCTTCCGCAGGAAATCATCCGCCGCAAGCGCGACGGCCAGAAACTGTCCGCGCAGGAGATTTCGGCTTTTGTCGCGGGCGTGACTTCGGGCAGCGTCTCGGACGGCCAGGTCGGCGCCTTTGCCATGGCAGTGTTCTTCAACGGCATGAACCGCGACGAGGCGGTGGCGCTGACGCTCGCCATGCGCGATTCCGGCGATGTGCTCGACTGGTCCGACCTGCCGGGTCCGGTCACCGACAAACATTCGACCGGCGGCGTCGGCGACAATGTCTCGCTGATGCTGGCGCCGATCGTCGCCGCTTGCGGCGCCTATGTACCGATGATCTCCGGCAGGGGCCTTGGCCATACCGGCGGCACGCTGGACAAGATGGATGCCATCCCGGGCTATATCAGCCAGCCGGATATCGCGCGCTTCCGCAAGACGGTGCTCGAGACCGGCTGTGCCATCATCGGCCAGACCGCCGATCTCGCGCCCGCCGACCGTCGGCTCTATGCGATCCGCGATGTGACCGGAACGGTGGAATCGGTGCCGCTGATCACTGCCTCTATCCTGTCGAAGAAACTCGCGGCCGGCCTGCGGTCGCTGGTGCTCGACGTCAAGGTCGGCAATGGCGCCTTCATGGAGAAGTCGCGCGACGCGACAGCACTGGCCAACAGCCTGGTCGAGATCGCCAACGGCGCCGGCCTGAAGGCCTCGGCGCTGGTCACCGGTATGAACGAGCCGCTGGCGTCGGCGGCCGGCAACGCGGTCGAGGTGCGCAACGCCGTCGATTTCCTCACCGGAAGGTTCCGCGACAAGCGACTGGAGGATGTGACGCTGGCGCTGGCCGCCGAGATGCTGCAATCGGCAGGGCTGGCGTCGTCCAATCAGGACGGTCTCAGGCGCGCGGCCGAGACGCTGGCCGGCGGCCGCGCGGCAGCCGCCTTCGCGCGTATGGTCGCAGCCCTTGGCGGTCCCGCCGATTTCGTCGAGAAGCCGGAAAAATACCTGCCGAAAGCGGCGGTGGAGTTTGCGGTCAAGGCGACAGGCAACGGTTTTGCCACCGCTATTGCCACCCGCGATATCGGCCTTGCTGTGGTCGGGCTCGGTGGCGGGCGTACGCGGCCGGACGACAGGATCGACCATGCGGTCGGCATCACCAGGCTGCTGCCGCTCGGCGCCGAGGTGCGGGCCGGCGAGCCGCTGGCGCTCGTCCACGCCCGCACGCAAGCGGAGGCCGAAGCGGCCGCAGCCGCCGTGCTTTCGGCCTATACGATCGGGGTGTCGAAACCAGCCGCCGACAAGACTGTCATCCGGCGCGTGCTGCCGCGCGGGTAGCGGAACGCGCTACTGCACCAGCAACAGTGTGCCGTTTTCGACCTGGTATTTTGCCAGCCGCTGCAAAAAGCTCATGCCAATGAGGTTGGTGCGCAGAGCCTTGTCGTCGAGCACTACCGCCTGGACGTTGTCGACGCTGATCTTGCCGATCTGCAGGCGATCGATGTTGACCACGGCGGCCCTGATCGCGCCATTGGCGGTGTTGACCTGCTGGTTGAAGTCCGACGGGTTGAGCGAGATGCCGATGCGGCGCGCCGTCGAGGTGTTGATGGCGACCAAAGTGGCGCCGGTGTCGATCATGCCGTCGACCTGGCGGCCGTTGAGCTTGAAGGCGGAGGTGAAATGGCCGCGCTCGTCAGCCGCCACCAATACTTTGCGCCCAGTGGGCAGCGGTGCGGCCGGCTTGCCGGGAACCGAGGCCATGTTCAGTTCGGGCTGAGGCTGCGCGGACGGCTTGCCGGCGACGGTCGACTTCAACAGGTTGTCGAGAATCTGCGGATTCGACTGATAGACGATCGGGATCGATGCCGACGTTCCGGCGAACACGCCCAGAATGACAAGCTTGCGCAGCATGAATGGACCTTCGTGAAGGCCCATTCTTGCCCACGTATGGTGTGTGCCGCTTTAACGCCAACCCGAAACCGCGGCTTTGCGTAAACGGGCGGTAAACGACTGGATGTCAGCTGGCCTTGCCAGCCGCCGTCATTTGGTTCCGTACATGCGGTCGCCGGCATCGCCGAGGCCGGGCATGATGTAGCCCTTCTCGTTGAGCTGGCGGTCGATGGAAGCGGTAAAGACCGGGACATCCGGATGCGCCTTGGTGAAGCGCTCGATGCCTTCTGGCGCCGCCAGCAGGCAAAGGAAACGGATGTTGGTGGCGCCGCGCTCCTTCAGCTTGTCGATGGCCGCGATGGCCGAGTTCGCGGTCGCCAGCATCGGATCGACGACGATCACCAGCCGGTCGGCGAGATCGCTCGGCGCCTTGAAGAAATATTCCACCGCCTCCAGCGTTTCGTGATCGCGGTAGAGGCCGACATGGGCGACGCGGGCCGCCGGGACCAGGTCGAGCAGGCCTTCGAGCAGGCCATTGCCGGCGCGCAGCACCGAGGCGAAGACCAGCTTCTTGCCTTCCAGCGTCGGCGCTTCCATGGTTTCCATCGGGGTTTCGATGGTCGTCGTCGTCAGTTCGAGGTTGCGGGTGACCTCGTAGCCGAGCAGCAGCGAGATCTCGCGCAGCAGCCGCCGGAAGCCAGCGGTCGACGTCTCCTTCTTGCGCATGATGGTGAGCTTGTGCTGGACAAGCGGGTGGTCGACGACGGTGACGCCCTGCATGGGTTGCTCCAGTGAATGGTGAATAGTGAATAGTGAATAGTGAATAGTGAGCAGGTTTGCGAGTCCCGATGGATCGATCATTGCCGTTGACAGGCCGAAGCGCCGGCAAACCAATCACCAGTCACCAGTCACCTCTTCGCATCGAGCCGGGCAAGCAGCGCGCTTTTCGTCTTCCTGTCGACGAAAGCCGCCTCGATCGCGGTTCGGGTGATGGCGGCCAGCGCCTTTTCGTTCATGGCGAAATGCTCGGCGGCGATGTCGTATTCGCGCTTCAGCGAAGTCCAGAAATAGGGCGGGTCGTCAGAATTCAGCGTCACCTTGCAGCCGGCTGCCTGCAGCGCAGGGAAAGGGTGATCGGCGAAACTGTCGTAGACCTTGAGCGCGATGTTGGAGCCGGGGCAGCATTCCAGCACGATGCCCTCATCGGCGATGCGCCGCACCAGATCGGGGTTTTCGATGGCGCGCACGCCATGGCCGATGCGCGACGGGCGGATATGGTCGAGTGCGGCCTGCACCGTCTCCCAGCCGGTCAACTCGCCGGCATGGATGGTGATGCCAAGACCCGCTTCACGGGCGATCTCGAAAGCCCTGACATAATCCTCCATCTCGCCCATGCGTTCGTCGCCGGCGACGCCGAAGCCGGTGACCAGCGGATTTCCGCAGCGCGCCGCAAAACGCGCCGCCTGCTCGATCGATTCGACGCCGACATGGCGTACGCCGGTGACGATCATGCGGCCCTCTATGCCGGTCTTGGCTTTGGCGCGCAGCATGCCTTCGCCGAGCGCATCGGTATAGGCCTTGGGCGACAGGCCGGCCCTGACGGCATGGTCGGGCGAGGTGAAGACCTCGGAATAGATGGCGCCGTCGCGGGCAAGGCTGGTCAGATAATGGTCGGCGAGGCGGGCATAATCCTCCTCGGTGCGGAACAGGTCGGCGGAAAAATCATAAGCCGCCAGGAACGAGGTGAAATCATGCCAGACGAAGGAGCCGTTCTGGATATAGGGCGAGGTGTCCTTGCCGTATTTCTGCGCCTGACGGATGACGAGTTCGGGCGCCGCTGCCCCCTCGATGTGGCAGTGCAGTTCTGCTTTCAAAGGCATGCAGTTATCCCGTCTCATCAGTCCAGGCCGTAAAGCCCACCACCTGGAAGCGCGGCCGAACACCGCGTCTTAAACAATAGCGCCCGCACCATCGATCGGCTATGGTCCCGCCGGTTTTATGACGGATCAAAATAATGTCAGTTGAGAGAACCACGGCCGCGGGCGGCATGGAAACCTCCTATGGTTTCAAGAAGGTAGGGCCAGGCGACAAGCAGCCTCTGGTCAACGATGTTTTCCACAAGGTGGCGAACCGCTACGACCTGATGAACGACCTGATGTCGGCCGGGCTGCACCGGCTGTGGAAGGATGCCATGGTGACATGGCTCAATCCGCCGAAACGTCCGGGCTGGAAAGTGCTTGACGTGGCGGGCGGCACCGGCGACATCGCCTTCCGCATTGTAGACGCCAGCCATGGCAACACGCATGCCACGGTGCTCGACATCAACGGCTCGATGCTCAGCGTCGGCCGTGACCGCGCGGAGAAAAAGCGCCTGTCCGGCAACACCGATTTCGTCGAGGCCAATGCCGAGGAACTGCCTTTCACCGATAGCACCTTTGACGCCTACACCATCGCATTCGGCATCCGCAACGTGCCGCGCATCGATGTCGCGCTGACGGAAGCCTTTCGCGTGCTGAAGCCCGGCGGACGGTTCCTGTGCCTGGAGTTTTCCGAGGTCGAGATGCCGCTGCTGGACAAGGTCTACGAAGCCTGGTCGTTCAACGCCATTCCGCAGATCGGCAAGATGGTGACGGGCGAGGGCGAACCCTATTCCTACCTAGTCGAATCGATCCGCAAATTTCCCAATCAGCAGAACTTTGCTGCCATGATCACCCGCGCGGGCTTCGAGCGCGTGTCGTTCCGCAACTATTCCGGCGGCATTGCCGCCCTGCATTCGGGCTGGAAGCTTTGAGGCACCACAGTTTGCAGCAGCAGGGTAGGCGATGAGCAGCGTCGGCGCCGCCTTTCGGCTCGCACGGGCCGGCTGGGTGCTGGTTCGCGAAGGCGTGATCGCAGCATTGCCGGGCGACGAACTCGGCGGCCTGCCGAAATTCGGCTGGCGCATGGCCCGGCTCTTCACCCGCCGCCGCGCACTCGCTTATGAGCGCAGCGACCGGCTGGCCAAGGCGGTGGTCCGGCTCGGACCCTCCTACGTCAAGCTCGGCCAGTTCCTGGCGACGCGGCCTGATGTCGTCGGCAACGACATGGCGCTCGACCTCGCCATGCTGCAGGACAAGATGCACACTTTTTCGCAGGCGGAAGCGGTGGCGGCGATCGAGGGCTCGCTCGGGCGCAAGATCGGCGAACTCTATACGCAGTTCGGCGGGCCGGTCGCGGCGGCCTCCATCGCCCAGGTCCATCCCGCGCAGGCCATGCATGACGGTGTCGATACCAAGGTGGCGGTGAAGGTGATCCGGCCTGGCGTGCGCCGCCGCTTCTTCCAGGATCTCGAAAGCTATTTCCTCGCCGCCCGGCTGCAGGAGAAATACATCCCGTCGTCGCGCCGGCTGCGGCCGGTCGAGGTGACCGAGACGCTGGCGCAGACCACCAAGATCGAGATGGATCTTCGCCTCGAGGCGGCCGCACTTTCGGAACTGGGCGAAAACACCAAGGACGATCCGGGCTTCCGCGTGCCGTCGGTCGACTGGGAGCGCACCGGGCGCGATGTGCTGACCATGGAATGGGTCGACGGCGTCAAGATGAACGACATCGCCGGGCTCGCTGCGGCGGGGCACGATCTGAAGGCGATCGCCACCAACCTGATCCAGTCGTTCCTGCGTCACACGCTGCGGGACGGCTTCTTCCATGCCGACATGCATCCAGGCAATCTGTTCGTCGAGGCCAATGGCAATATCGTCGCCGTCGATCTCGGCATTGCCGGACGGCTCGGCAAGAAGGAGCGCCGGTTCCTCGCCGAAATCCTCTACGGCTTCATCACGCGCGACTATCTGCGCGTCGCCGAGGTGCATTTCGAGGCCGGCTACGTGCCGCGCCAGCACAATGTCGCGGCTTTCGCGCAGGCCATTCGCGCCATCGGCGAGCCGATCCATGGCCAGCCGGCTGAAACCATCTCGATGGCGAAGCTTCTCACGCTGCTCTTCGAGGTCACCGAACTGTTCGATATGGCCACGCGGTCGGAACTGATCCTGTTGCAGAAGACCATGGTGGTGGTCGAAGGCGTCGCACGCACGCTCGACCCGGCCTTCAACATGTGGAAGACGGCCGAGCCGGTGGTCGGCCAGTGGATCGCCGGCAATCTCGGGCCGAGCGGCCTGCTGATGGACGCGCGCGACGGCGCCAAGGCGCTGCTGGCGCTGGCCCGCCAGGCGCCCGATCTTGCCGCCCGCACCGAGCGGCTGTCACGCGAGATCGATTTTATGGCGGAGCACGGCCTCCGCTTCGACGAAGCGACATCGCGCGCCATCGGTAAGGCCGAAGCGCGCTACACCCGCTCGGGCCGGCTGGCGCTATGGGTGATCGCGCTGACGCTGGTGTATATCGCGTGGAAGCTGCTCTGATCGCTTGCATCGCTAGCAACTGTGGTGCTAGCGTTGCAGTCGCGCTATTGATGTCGCGGAGCAAGTCATGGGCACCATTACTGTCCGCAATCTAGCTGACGACGTGAAGCAGAAATTGCGTGAGCGCGCTGCGGCGCGCGGGGTGTCGATGGAGGAAGAGGCGCGTGATGCGCTTGCCAAAAGCGTGCTGTCGGCGGAAGCCGGCATGCCCGAGAGCGAAACCCTCTATGCAACAATCCGCCGCCTGGTTGAGCCTCATGGAGGTTTTGACAACGATCTGTCCCAGCGAGGTCAATCCACAAAAACGCACAACACCCTCGACGGCAAGCGCATCCTGCTGATCATCGGCGGCGGCATCGCCGCCTACAAGGCGCTGGACCTGATCCGCCGGCTGCGCGAGCGCGGTGCGGCGGTGCGCGTCGTGATGACATCGGCGGCGCAGGAGTTCGTCACCACGCTTTCGGTCGGCGCGCTTTCGGCCGACCATGTCTTCACCGAACTCTTCGACCGCAGTGACGAGCACGATGTTGGCCATATCCGCCTGTCGCGCGAGGCCGACCTCTTGGTGGTGGCGCCGGCCACCGCCGACCTGATGGCCAAGCTCGCCAACGGCCATGCCAACGATCTGGCCTCGACGGTGCTGCTCGCCACCGACAAGAAGGTGCTGATGGCGCCGGCGATGAACCCGAAAATGTGGTCGCATGCCGCGACGCGCCGCAACCGGGCGACGCTCGCCAAGGACGGCATCGCCTTTGTCGGCCCGGCCAGGGGCGAGATGGCCGAGAGCAATGAGGTGGGCGAAGGCCGCATGGCCGAGCCGCTGGACATCGTGGCAGTGATCGAGGCACTGCTCGACAGCAGGCCGAAGCCGCTGGCCGGCCGCAGGATCATCGTCACCTCGGGGCCGACGCATGAGCCGATCGACCCGGTGCGCTACATCGCCAACCGCTCTTCGGGCAAGCAGGGCCATGCGATTGCGGCAGCGCTGGCAAGACTGGGCGCGGATGTACGCCTGATCTCCGGTCCGGTCAGCATTGCCGATCCGGCCGGCGTTGTGACGACGCATGTCGAGACCGCGGCCGAGATGAAGGCGGCCGTCGAACAGTTGTTGCCGGCGGACGCCGCGGTCTTCGTAGCTGCCGTCGCCGACTGGCGCACCGCTGGCACGGCCGGCGAGAAGATCAAGAAGGTGGCGGGCCAGGGCCCACCGGCGCTGCAAATGGTCGAAAACCCCGACATTCTCGCCGGCGTCGGTCATCACGGGCAACGGCCGGGGCTGGTTGTCGGCTTCGCCGCCGAGACGCAGGACCTGATTGCGAATGCCGAGGCCAAGCTGAAGAAGAAGGGCGCCGATTTCATTGTCGCCAACGATGTCTCGCATGAAAGCGGCGTCGGCCCCACCGGCGTCATGGGCGGCGACCGCAACAAGGTGCGCATCGTCTCGAAGGACGGTGTCGAGGAATGGCCTGAGATGGGCAAGGGCGAGGTGGCGGCGCGGCTCGCCGCGCTCATCGCCGAGCGTTTGCAAGCCTGAGCGGCCGCCGGTTCCGCAATCGGGCAGGCCATGGTCTTGCAAGCAGCCTTGTGGCCGAGGGCATTTGACGTCGACAGCGCCGGCGGAATGCTGTCGCCAAATTCTCGATCGGCCGTGCCCTCAGCCTGGCGCCAGTTGCGGCCGGCGTGCCTCCAAAGCCATCTTCAACGCCGCCAGGCAACCGACAATGCCAAGTGGCACGAAGGCCAGGTACAGCCAGCCGGCGACGTGCGCTGCTGCCTCGCGGTTCAGCCCGTCCGAAAAGCCGCTGGCATTGGCGATGATGCCGGCCATGGCGGCGCCCACGGCGTAGCCGATGCGCTGCATGGTCGGCACGGCGGCCGAGGCGATCGTCTGCTCGCTGTCGCGGGCCGAGGCGACGATGATGCGGGTCAGGAAGGGCCATGACACGCCGAAGCCACCGCCTTGCAACAAAGCGCAGAGCAGGATCAGCGGGATCGAGCCGGCGGGGATGGCATAGGCGAAACCGGCGAGGCCGGCTGCAATCATCAGCGCGCCGATGACGAGGATCTGCCGTTCGCGCTGCAGCGGCGCATTGGCGACGGCGATCGACAGGATTGACCAGGCGATCGATTCGGCGGCGATGATGTAGCCTGTGGTCAGGATCGGGATGCCGTGCAGCGTGGTAAGCAGAAGCGGCCCGTAGATGGAAAAAGAGACTGTCGCCACCGAGAAGGCGGCAACCATGGTCATGCCGCTGCCGACCGGCGAGCGCCATGAGAACAGGCCCGACGGGAACAGTCGCGATTGCGGCTTAATGGCGTCGACGAAAACGAACAGCGCCAGGCCGGCGAGGCCGATGATCAGCAGCAGCGACGATCGAAGCAAGGCGACGTCGACGCCTGCGGTGGCGATCAGCACGACGGCGATGGCGAGGCAGCCAAGTGCTGCATAGGGGAAGGGCGGCGAGGTGCCGGCGGCGGCTTGCGGCTTCGTCGCTTCCGGCGTGTTCAGGACGATGAAGCTTGCCGATGCCATGGCAATGCCACCCAGCACGAAGACGCCGAAGGCCCAGCGCCAGGACAGGAGCTCGACCATGATCGCGCCGAGCATCGGGCCGCTGAACGCGGCGACGCCCCAGATCGCCGACATTATGCCGAACAGCTGTGGCCAGATGTTGCGGTTAAACAGCCGCACGACCGAGACGAAGGCCAGCGACACCAGCGCACCGCCGCCGAGCCCCTCGACCAGACGGCCGGCAAGAAACACCGGCATGGACGGCGCGGTGGCGCAGATCAGGGCGCCCACGGCATAGAGCAGGGCGGCGACCGTGACGTTGGAGCGTAGAGCGACATAGCTGACCAGCCGCCCGGCCGCTGCGCCGGCGACAATGGCGCCGAGCTCGTAGACGGCCAGCGACCAGCCGACGAACTGCACACCGGCGAGGTCCCCGACCATGGCCGGCATGACCGTCGCCACCATCGTCTCGTTGGTGGCGTGCAGCAGGATGCCGAGGCTGATGAAGCAGAAGCGCGCGAGGTCGCCGCTTGCCCACAATGCCCGCCAGTCGACCTTGTTGCTGGTGATTTCAGTCATTCTTTTACCCTGCCTTTGCATATCTCGATGCCGGCGCATGGCGCCAGAAGCCAGTGGGGGCTTTCCGGCGGGGCCATGCGCGCTGTTTCAGTCAGGCGAGTTGTAAAACCTCAAGCGCAGTTGAGCTCAAGTGGCTTTTTATCGAAGTGCAAACGGTCGAGATTGGCCGGAAGCCTCTCCGCTTGATGCGCCGGTCAGTTCTCAATGCTGCGCAGCTGAAACTGGCTGACGCCGATCGCGATGTTGATACCGGTCTGCGTCTGCAGGCTGAGCGGCTGCAGGGTGAGGGCCTGCGAGGAGCCGCCGACCAGGAGATTGGCGCCGGCGCCGACCGCAGCGGTCACTTCGGCGCTGGCGCCGATATAGTCGCCGGCCAGCGCGCCGGGCGCATAGATGTTCCTCAGCGGCGTCAGCACCAGCCATTGCATGACGGTCTGCTTGGTGGTGCCGATGTCGAGCCCGTATTTGTTGACGGCGCCGAAATAGGCTTCCGGCGAAAAGCTCTTGTCGGCCGGCGTGAAGGTGCAGCTCAGATCCTTGCTGGAGCCGAAAACGAAGCCGGTGCCGCCGCCGATGGCGCAATCGAGCACACCGAGTTCGATGCCCTGGTCTTGCGCTTGGGCCTGGGCGGTACAGATGATGGTGATAGCGGCGGCGATGGCTGGTTTCAGCACGGCGGATCCCCCAAAAAGCATGCGGCGCGAAACAGTAACCTGTTCCGCGCCGCGCGTAGAGGGATCAGTCGATCCTTATTTGCCGACGCTTATTTGAACGAGTGGATCAGCTCCAGGGAGGTCACGGCGACCGCTACATTGACGCCGGTCTGCGCCTGGACGCTGAGCGGCTCCAGCACAAAGGCGCCGTCGAGCCCGCCGACCAGCAGATTGGCGCCGCCGCCGGTCACCACGCTCGCCTCGGCGTTGACGCCGTAATAATGGCCGGCAAGGTCGCCCTCGTCATGGCCGCGGGTGGCGGCCAGAACCGCCCACACCAGCTGGCCCTGATGCGTCTGGCCGAGATCGACCCCGAGCTTGGAGATCATCCCCGTGTATTTCTCGGACGGCCCATGGTGATAAGGGCGGAACGTGCAGTCGACGCCCTTGTTCGACGTGATGACGTAACCGACGCCGTCGATGGTGCAATCGAGCGTGCCGAGCTGAAGCTTGCCGGCGCTGGCGGGAACGGCAAGCAGCGTCGTGGCAAGTGCCGCGGCACAGATGATTTTCTTGATCATGGGTCAGTCCTTTCGAAAATGCCTTCAACAACGGTTGAATGGCCCGGAGCGTTCCGCTGAAAACTTGGCGCGATCAAGGCAGGGGTTAACGCTTTGCCCCGGTGGTTAAGATTGGGTGATAGTGGGGTTTTCTGGACACGCATCCCTAGCGGAAGCGCTCTGCGCTTTCCCGGGGAGAAACCGCTCACGCGGCGCACCGCATCAGGAATGGAACGTTGTTATAAAAGGCCGCGGATGGCGGCGCGCCGGCCGCATCTCAGCCGGCGGTGGCGCCCGATGTGCGCGACAGGCCGTCCTTGGCCGGCTGGTAGGTCGGGTCGAGATGGACGGCTTCGCGGTAGGCCTTCGAGGCCTTGACCTTGTCGCCGCGGCGCTCGTAGATCAGCGCCTGGTTGGACCAGGCTTCGGCGTTCTTGCCGTCGAGTTTGATGGCCATGTTGAAGTCGGAGAAGGCGTTGTCCTCGTCATTCATGGCGAGATAGGAGAGGCCGCGGCCGTTGTAGGGTTCGGCGGCGTCCGGCGCCAGCGAGATGGCGGTCGAGAAATCCTCGATGGCAAACTTGTGCTGGCCCTGGCTTTGATAGATCAGGCCGCGATTGTGGTAGGCGCGGGCATCCGTGGTGTCGAGCTGGATCGCCTTCTGGAAATCGTTGAAGGCCTGCTGGGTCTGGCCTGCCTTGCGATAAAGGTTGCCGCGGCCGATATAGGCGGCGTCATAATTTGCATTGATCTGGATCGAGCGGTTGTAGTCGGCAAGGGCGGCCGCCTGGTTGCCGAGGAAGCGCTGGATCAGCGCTCGGTTCGAATAGGCTTGGTAGAAATTCGGGTTGAGCTGGATGGCGGTGTCGAAATCCTTCAGCGCCGCCTGATACTGGCCGCCACGGCCATAGGCCGAGCCGCGCACATTGTAGCCTTCCGGATCCTGCGGATTGCGCTGGATCACCGCCGACAGCGAGGAGATGTTCTCGCTCGAGCCTTGCGCCTTGTCGATGTTGTTGAATTCGCCGGTCGGAACGCTCTGGCAACCGGCCAGCACCAGGCCGGACATCAGGGCTGCCGCCAGGGCCAAACCGCGCATTGTGGTTCTGCGCTCTACGCCGATTGCGTTCATGTCTGCCCTGTCCTCACTTCAGCCGCGCCGTCCAGGTCCCCCTCCGGGCCGGGTCACAGATTGTCGTAACAAAATCTAGAACGCCGTTTGCGCGTTCAAGGGAACGGCCTCTAACAGAATGGCGGCGCTCCAAACAAAAAGGTGGCGGCGATTCCGCATCGCGCCACCTCAGAGTATCCTTCGAAAAGGACGAAAAATTGGCGTCAGAACCGCGGTGGACGCGGAGCACCACCAGGACCACCGGCGGCGCCGGCAGCAACCGGGCGCGGCGTCATCGGCAGCAGGCCTTCGCGCTGGGCGCGCTTGCGGGCCAGCTTGCGGGCGCGGCGAACGGCTTCGGCCTTTTCACGGGCGCGCTTCTCGGAAGGCTTCTCGTAATGGCCGCGCATCTTCATTTCGCGGAAAATGCCTTCGCGCTGCATCTTCTTCTTGAGAGCGCGAAGCGCCTGATCAACGTTATTGTCGCGGACGAGTACCTGCACGGGCAATCCTGTCTTTCGGGTTTGATATCAACAGGCAAGTGGCCATAGCCACATGCCTCCGCGGCGCTTTACACCACGAATTGTGGCGGCTGATAGCAGAATCAGGCCGCGCTGTCCACACTGGAAATGAAGGACAACCGCCAATTTGCCACGGCAGCCCCGAGATAGGGCGCCAACTAGGCGCTGGCCAGATGGAGCCGTGCGAAATCCTCGAAGAATTCGCCGTAATCGCAGGTAATTTCCTCACCGGCTGATATATCTCGGGTGGCCGTGGCGCCGCCATATTGCGAAAAATCCGTGTTCGGCCGCTCGGCGTGGTTCATGAAGCGGCCATTATCGACTTCATAGACCATGAAGCCGGGACGGTCGGGGCTCGGATAGGCATAGCGGTCGAGCAATTCCTTGAGGTGCGGCGGCGCCGCCTCGTATTTGTCCATCGGGATCAGCCGGTCGAAATCCGGATCGAGCCGCCATATCGAGGCGCCCTTCCTGATCGGCTCGGCGGCGAATACGCCGACGCCTTCGATTGCGCTCTGGGCGACATAGGTCCTGATCAGCAGCATGTCCGTCCTCCTCACCCGAAACCGAATCGCCAAATCGCGTGGAAAAAGCAAGTCCGGTTTCGGGTTCTATGGCTGATCGGCGCGGGCGATGACCCGCGAAATGCTTCACGTCCGGGTGATCGAGACGCCGCCATCGGCAAACAGCGCCGATCCTGTGGTGAAGCTCGACGCATCCGATGCCAGGAAGAGCGCAGCGCGGGCGATCTCTTCAGGCACAGCGACACGTTTCAAGGCATGCAGGTTTTCCACGAAAGCGCGTGATTCCGGCGTCTTGAATGTTGCCGACGGGGTGTCGGTGCCACCCGGCATCAGCGCGTTGACCCGCACGCCCCTGGGGCCGTATTCGGCGGCCAGTACCTGCGTCAGGCCGATCAGTCCGGCCTTGCTCGCGGCATAGCTGGTCATGCCCGGCATGCCGACTGTGTGACCGACGAAGGTCGAGGTGAAGATCAGCGATCCGCCGCCGCGTTCGACCATCGCCGGCACCTGGTATTTCGCGCCGAGAAAGGCGCTGGTCAGATTGGCGTCGAGCGTCTCGCGCCATCCGTCCAGCGACAGTTCCGAAATCGGACCCATCGTTCCGACGGAGCCGACATTGTTGAAGGCGATATCGAGCCCGCCGAATTTTTCGACGGCGAGATCGACGAGGGCTTTTGCATAGGCTTCGTCGCGGACATCGCCGGCAAGCGCGACTGCCGTGCCGTCGGCGTCCTCGATTTCGACGACCAGCGCATCGAGTTCGGCCTGGCGGCGGGCGGCGATGACGACCCTGGCGCCTTCTTCGGCGAAGAGTTTTGCGGTGGCGCGGCCGATGCCGGAACTGGCGCCGGTGACGATGGCGGCTTTATTGGCGAGTGCGAACATTTTCTTACATCCTTTCATCGCGCCGGCTGTGCCGGCAACCGGGATGTTGATCGCAGTTCGAGACGGTGCTAGCCACCCGATACGTGCTCGACTTGCTGAATGGCTTCGCAGCGGCACAAGCGCCGCGCGCCGGACTATTGCTTCAGCAGCCAGCCGAGGCGATCGAGCGAAAATGCGTAGCTGATGGCGATGAGCAGCGTGATGACAACGCCCGTAGTCGTGTGACCGGCGGCATAGAATCCGGCTGCACCGCCAAACAGGATGGCCAGTTCAAGCACCAGCCTGACTGCGCCTGGTACAGGAACCGGCGCGCGTCCGGACCGGCTCGGATCGCCGCGCACCGCGAAGGTTCCCCACAGCGCAGCTGCAATGAACGGCAAGGCCAAGGCGAGGACCCAGCGCCACCATCCGCCGGAGAGGCTCCAGCCGGCAAAGCCGAGGCCAAGCAAGGCGGCAAGTTCCAGCAGGAAACGCAAGGTCAGATTCCACCAGGCGTTGCCCATATACGTCCTCCAGAGTCTCGCGATCGCCAGTGTGTCCGAACGCAGCCATGCCTGCCAGCCCGGGCAGGTCTTTTCCACCGCGGCGCAAAACGGCAAGCGCCGTCGCAAACAGCGCAAGGGTGGAAGCGCCGTTTCGCTAGTGATACACCTCGCGCGCCGGGGCTGCGTAAAATACCCCACCGCCATTTGCGAGGCTGGAACGTTGAAAAAATATTCGGTATTCGCCATCGCCCGCGAGGCCATGCGCGGCCACAAGGGCTGGGAGGAACAATGGTCCTCGCCGGAACCGAAGAAGGAATATGACGTCATCATCGTCGGCGCCGGCGGTCATGGCCTGGCCACCGCTTACTATCTCGCCACCGTGCACGGCATCACCAATGTCGCGGTGCTGGAAAAGGGCTGGCTAGGCGGCGGCAACACCGGGCGCAACACCACCATCATCCGCTCCAACTATCTCTATGACGAGAGCGCCGGCATTTACGACCATGCGCTGAAGCTGTGGGATGGGCTCTCCCAGGAACTCAACTACAACGTCATGTATTCGGCGCGCGGCGTCATGATGCTGGCGCACAATGTGCACGACATCCAGGTGCTGAAGCGCCATGTCCATGCCAACCGTCTCAACGGCATCGACAATGAATGGCTGACGCCCGAGCAGGCGAAGGAATTCTGCCCGCCGCTCAACATTTCCAGGCAGGCGCGCTATCCCGTTGTCGGCGCCGCCTTGCAGCGGCGAGGCGGCACGGCGCGTCACGATGCGGTGGCCTGGGGCTATGCGCGCGGCGCTTCGGCGCGCGGCGTGCACATCATCCAGAATTGCGAGGTCACCGGCGTCAAGCGGGCGGCCAATGGCGCGGTCATGGGCGTCGACACGACGCGCGGCTTCATCGGCGCCAAGAAGGTCGGTGTGGTGGCTGCAGGCCATTCCTCGGTGATCATGAACATGGCCGGCGTGCGCATGCCGCTGGAAAGCTATCCGCTGCAGGCGCTGGTGTCGGAGCCGGTTAAGCCGGTGGTGCCTTGCGTGGTGATGTCGAACACGGTGCACGCCTACATCTCGCAGTCCGACAAGGGCGAACTGGTGATCGGCGCCGGTACCGACCAGTATGTCTCCTATTCGCAGACCGGCGGCCTGCACATTTTGCAGCATACGCTGGACGCCATCTGCGAGATGTTCCCGATCTTCACCCGCATGAAGATGCTGCGCTCGTGGGGCGGCATCGTCGACGTGACGCCCGACCGTTCGCCGATCCTGGCCAAGACGCCGGTATCAGGCCTCTATGTCAATTGCGGCTGGGGCACGGGCGGCTTCAAGGCAACGCCCGGCTCAGGCCATGTCTTTGCCCACACGATTGCCAAGGACGATCCGCATCCGATCAACGCGCCCTTCACCATCGAGCGCTTCCGCACCGGGCGCCTCATCGACGAGGCAGCAGCGGCGGCGGTGGCGCACTGATGATGGTGGAACTGGCTGTAGCGGTGCCGCTGGTGCTGGCGGGGGAGCAGGACCTGTTCCATTTTCCGTCACCGGACGAGGTGCGGACGCAGCCGATCAGCCGCGCCGGCAACGAAGCCAATTGGCCGTTTTCGATCGACGCCGGCATTCTGGCATGCGTGTGGAGCGGTGGCCAGAAGGTGGTCATCTTCATGGAGAACAGGCCCTCCGATCTCGGCGAGGACGACACATTCGATGCGCGCAGCGTCATCGTAACGACCGATCCGTTTCAGCTCACGATCGGCAACATGGCGTATCGCGAGCTGTTTCGCCCCGCCGCAAGTGTAGAGGAGCGCATTCGGCTCGTCGCGCCTTTTGCGGCGATGGGCCAGAGGCTTTGCAACCAACCGGCCGGCGCGCATGTCGGCCACGGCGAATTGTAGGAACGAACGATAATGCTTCTCATCCGCTGCCCCTATTGCGAGGAAGAGCGCCCGGAGCTCGAGTTCCGTAACGCCGGCGAGGCGCATATTGCGCGTTCGGCCAACATGGCGGGCGAGAGCGACGACGACTTCGAAAAGTTCTTCTTCATCCGCTCGAACCCCAAGGGCATCATCTATGAGCGCTGGCGCCACATCCATGGCTGCGCGCGTTTCTTCAACGCGGTGCGCGACACCGTCACCGACAAGTTCGTCATGACTTACAAAGCCGGCGAGCCGAAACCGTCCAAGCTGCCCAAAAACTCCAACGAAATGGCTTCCAAATGAGCGGCGCGTTCCGCATTCCGAGCGCCGGCCGTCTCAGCCAGGCCAAGACCGCGCGGTTCTCTTTCGACGGCCAGTCTTACACCGGCATCGAAGGCGACACGCTGGCCTCGGCGCTGCTTGCCAATGGCGTGCATCTGGTGGGACGTTCGTTCAAGTATCACCGTCCGCGCGGCTTCCTGTCGGCCGGAGCGGAAGAGCCAAATGCGCTGGTCGAGGTCAAGCGCGACGCGGCACGCAAGGCGCCCAACATCCGCGCCACGGTGCAGGAGCTCTATGACGGGCTCGTCGCCAACTCGCAAAACCGCTGGCCGTCGCTCGCCTTCGACGTCGGCGCGGTCAACGATCTGGCATCGCCGCTGTTTTCGGCCGGTTTCTACTACAAGACCTTCATGTGGCCGAAGGCGGCCTGGAAGAGTCTCTACGAGCCGAAGATCCGCGCCGCGGCGGGTCTCGGCGTTTCGCCCGACAAGCCAGATCCCGACCATTATTCCTCGCGCTATGCGCATTGCGACGTGCTGGTGCTGGGCGGCGGTGCGGCCGGCATCGCGGCAGCGCTTGCCGCTGCCGAAACCGGCGCGCGTGTCATCCTCGTCGACGAGCAGGCCGGCTTCGGCGGCAGCCTGCGTTTCGAGAGCGGCGCCAGGATAGACGGCCATGACGGCTTTGGCTGGGCGCAAGCAGCGGTAGCCAAGCTTGCCGCCATGGACAATGTCCGTGTGCTCTCGCGCACGACGGCGTTCGGCTATTACGCGCAGAATTTCGTCGGCCTGGTCGAGCGGGTCAGCGACCATCTGCAAAACCCCGGCCACGATTTGCCGCGCGAGCGCCTATGGCAGGTACGCGCCAAGCGCGTGGTGCTGGCGACCGGCGCCATCGAACGCCATATGGTGTTTGCCGACAATGACCGGCCCGGCATCATGCTGGCCTCGGCGGCGCGGACTTATCTCAACCAGTACGGTGTCGCGGTCGGCAAAAATGTCGGCGTCTACACCGCCAATGACTCGGCCTACTCCGCCGCGATCGACCTGAAGAAGGCCGGCGTCAACGTGGCGGCGATCGTTGACCTGCGCGACCATCCGACCGGACCTGTGATCGACGAGGCGAGGGCGCTCGGGATCGAGGTCAATTTCGGCCGCGCGGTGATCCGCGCCGGCGGCAAGTTGCGCGTGACCTCGATGACGGTGCAGCCGAAGAATGGGGGCGGCGAGCGCACCATTCCGGTCGACGCCATCCTGATGTCGGCCGGCTGGACGCCGTCGGTGCATTTGTTCTCACAGTCGCGCGGCAAGGTCGCCTTCAATGACGAGACCAAGCGCTTCGTGCCGGGCATCTATGCGCAGGACTGCGTTTCGGTCGGCGCCTGCAACGGTACGGATGGGCTCTCGGCGTCGATCGACGAAGCCTATGCGGCCGGCGCCAAGGCGGCGAAGGATGCGGGCGGCAAAGTGGCCAAGGGCGTTAAGCCGAAGGTCGACGCGTCGGAAAGCTGGTCGCGCGGCATGCTGGGCGCGGCGCCCGGCGCCGGGCCGGACAAGACGGTCAAGGCCTTCGTCGATTTCCAGAACGACGTCACCGCCAAGGACATCCGCCAGGCGGTGCATGAAGGCATGCGCTCGATCGAGCACGTCAAGCGCTTCACCACCAACGGCATGGCGACCGACCAGGGCAAGACCTCCAACATGCACGGCCTGGCGATTGCCGCCGAGACGCTGGGCAAGCCGATCCCCGAGGTCGGGCTGACCACGTTCCGCGCACCCTATACGCCTGTCACTTTCGGCGCGATCGTCAGCCATTCGCGCGGTCCGCTGTTCGACCCGACACGCAAGACCGCGATCCATCCCTGGGCGGAAGCTCAAGGCGCGGTGTTCGAGGATGTCGGCCAGTGGAAGCGCGCCTGGTATTTCCCCAAACCCGGCGAGGACATGCACAAGGCGGTCGACCGCGAATGCGTCGCTGTGCGCAGCAATGCCGGCCTGTTCGATGCCTCGACGCTGGGCAAGATCGAAGTGGTCGGACCGGATGCGGCCAGGTTCATGGAACTGCTCTACACCAATCCATGGGAGAAGCTGGAACGCGGCCGCTGCCGCTATGGCATCATGCTGCGCGAGGACGGCTTCATCTATGATGACGGCGTCGTCGGCCGACTGGCGCCGGATCGTTTCCATGTGACGACGACAACCGGCGGCGCGCCGCGCGTCATGAACCACATGGAGGACTATCTCCAGACCGAGTTCCCGCATCTCAATGTCTGGCTGACGTCGATCACCGAACAATGGGCGGTCATCGCCGTGCAGGGGCCGAAGTCGCGCGACATCATTGCACCGCTGGTCGAAGGCGTCGACATGTCGGACGAGGCGCTGCCGCATATGTCGGTGCGCGAAGGCAAGATCTGCGGCGTGCCGACCAGGCTGTTTCGCATGTCGTTCACCGGCGAGCGCGGTTTTGAAGTCAACGTGCCGGCCGATCACGGCCAGGCCGTCTGGGAAGCGCTGTGGGCCGAGGGCCAAAAGCATGGCGCGACTGCCTACGGCACCGAGGCGATGCACGTGCTGCGCGCCGAAAAGGGCTACATCATCGTCGGGCAGGACACGGACGGTACGGTGACGCCGAACGATGCCGGGCTCGACTGGGCGGTCGGCAAGAAGAAGACCGATTTCGTCGGCATTCGCGGCCTGACGCGGCCCGATCTGGTCGCCAAGGGCCGCAAGCAGCTGGTCGGCTTGAAGACCAAGGACCCGAAAGTGGTGCTTGAGGAAGGCGCGCAGATCGTCGCCGACCCGAAGCAGGCGATCCCGATGAAGATGATCGGTCACGTCACATCCAGCTACTGGTCGGAAAATTGCGGTCGCTCGATCGCGCTGGCGCTGGTTGCCGGCGGGCGCGACCGGATGGGCGACACGCTCTATGTGCCGATGCCGAACGGGATGATCGAAGTGGAGGTTACCGGCATGGTGTTCTTCGATGAGACGGGAGGGCGCCTCAATGGCTAAGGCTGCTGCAAAGAAGACGGCCCCAGCTGCAGCGCCGTCGGTCGAGCGCCGCCCGGCCCTGGCTGAACGCGTCGTTTCCGCAACGGATGTCAAGGTCGAGGTGCTGCCGCCGGCGGAGCGCATGTCGCTGCGCGCGCCGGAGGCTTCCGTCGCGGCGCTGTCGAAGGCGCTCGGCCTGACCTTGCCGAAGCAGCCGAAAACTTCGGCGGCCAAGGCTGGCCGCACGGCGCTGTGGCTCGGCCCTGACGAGTGGCTGGTCATCGACGAGGCCGGCAAGGATCCGCTGGCCGATTGTGCTGGGGTTGCCGCATTGCATTCGGCGGTCGGCATCTCGCACCGCAACGTCGCCTTCGCCGTCACCGGCCCAGCGGCGGCCGCCGCGATCAATGCAGGCTGCCCGCAGGATTTGTCGCTCGAGGCTTTTCCGGTGGGCGCGGCGTCGCGCACCATTCTCGGCAAGTGCGAAATCCTGCTGCTGCGCACGGCAGCCGATGCCTTCCGGGTCGAGTGCTGGCGTTCCTTCTCGGACTATGTCTTTACTTTCCTGTCGGAAGCAGCCAGCGACGCGGCGGCGTAGGAACGTTTGACGGGTCAAGCCGTTCTGCTTCCCTCATCAGGGAGAACATACGATGCCGTCGAAAGCGCCGCCGAAGTCAGCTGGCAAGACGTCCGCCGTGCGCTCACTCGAACATGAGCAGCATCACGAGGTGACTGCCGAAGAGGAACTCGAGGAAGGCCTCGAGGACACGTTTCCGGCCAGCGATCCGGTGTCGATCACCTCGACCGCCATCCCAGGCGCGCCGGCAAGACCCCGCAGGGCCAAGACGGTGCCGGGTCGCAAACCGCGCAAGAAATAACCGTTCGGCTACGCCAGGTTTGAACTCAGGAAAAGCCGGCTTGCGCTGAGGAAATGGGGGCGCTGAGGAAAAAACGGGCGGCCGGGATTATCCTGCCGCCCTTAAGTTAGTCGTTGTGCTGTGGTCGAGCCCGATCAACTTAGAACGTGCTCGGCACGATCCACGGGTTGATCTCGATGCCGAAACGCGGGCTCTTGGCCTTGACGTCGGACTTTTCGACCGAGCCGGTCACGGCGCAATCGAGCTTGGCATTGGTCGTGGTGTCGACGCAGGTGGCGGCGGGGGCCTGCTTGGTCGAGTGTGTGTTGTTGGCGGCGAAAGCCGAGCCGGAGAGAGCCAGCACGGTGGCGAGAGCGAGAAGGGTCTTGTTCATGTCTGTCTCCATCGGTTAAATTTTTTTCGTACATGTACGATACAACGTACACATACGTCCACCGAGATGGGTTTTCAAGTCGGAAAACGTACGCGTACGAAAAATCTTTTTGAACGCCGAAAATTGCGGCGCACTGACACAGCCGAAGCTGTCAGGCCGGACGTTGAATTGGAGGGGCGGGGATGCTCAGCAGTCGACCGGGGTCTCGGTCAGCGGCGGCACATTCTGAGTGCTGAGCGTGGCGAGTGTGAAATCGCACATCCGCGTCACGAAAGCCTGCGGATCGCCGAAGGGGTAGAACGGGAACGTGATCAAAAGCGAGATGGTGCCGTGGCCGACTGCCCAAAGCATGGTGGCGATGGCGCGCGGATCGCCCTGCAGCTTGCCTGCGGCAACGCAGGCCTCGACCCTGGATATCAGCGCTTTCATCGCCGGGTTGGCCTCTTCCATGTCCTCATAGCTTCTGCCTTCCGGCAGCTTGGTCTTTTCGGTCATGAACACGGTGCGGTATTCGTTGGGATTGCCGAGCCCGAAGGCAGAATATTCGGTCATCACCGCACGCAAAGCCTCGATCGGATCGTCGGAAGGGTGCTCCTCGATGCGGCGGGCAAGTGTTTCGAAGGCATCCTCGGCCAGCGCAAACAGGATGTCTTGCTTGTCGGCGAAGTAGGAATAGACCGACATCGGAGCATAGCCGACCCGCTTGGCCAACTTGCGGATGGTCAGGCCTTCATAGCCCTCTTCCTTGACGAGCTTGTGGGCTGCGTCGAGCAGTTCGGAACGCAGTTCGGCCTTTTGTTTCTCGCGGCGTTTCTGGACGCTCAGTGGCAAGATCCGGTGCCTTTGGTTGGTTGTGCATGACTAAATATATACGCTGTACGGAAACGGGCAAGGGCGCTGTCAGGGGCATCAAAAAGCGACCTCAAGCTTTCTCTCGAATAGTCGTGCCCGTTCTGGTCCATTTCGCCAGCATCTATGTCACAGCATGTGTAACCTGGGCGCACGCAGGCAACATCGGACTGTTACAAACAAAGCCTATTTGGCGGCTCTGCAAGAAATTTCGGTTTTGGGGGGCCTCTATGGCTTCGATAGAGCTTTCGTCCGGGCTGCCGGGCGCACATCCACTTTCTCATGGCGCAAGGCTAGCGCTCAGGCGGGTCGTGATAGTCGCATGGCTGGCGATCGCAATCGGCTTCGCCATGGAAGCGCTTATCTTGACTGCCGGATTTGCGGCAGGTTCGCACCCGGCGCCAACCCAGGTTCTGATAGACTTGGCGCAAGGCGTGACCTGGTCATTCTTCGTCTGCGCCGGCGTCAGCCTCGGCACGGCGATCACCAAGGTGCGAGCCTCGCTTGGCGGCCTTATCGCCATGATCTCGGGGCCGCTGGCCATGGGCATCGCCAAAGGTACGCAAAAGGTGATGGTGAGCGCGCTTGATGTATCGGCAAAGCCCGTGATCCTGTCGCTCACCACGCTCGGTATGTTGCGGGCGATCGAGTATGGTTTGCTGGGCTGGATGCTGGCTTCGCTGGCATCCAAGGAAGAACCTCGCTCGCTGCATTTCATGCTGGCGGGTGCCTTGGCCGGCGCGGTGTTCGGCGGCGGGATCACGGCGCTAACGATCGAGACTGCCGCAGCCAAGGACATTGCGCTGGCATTGCCGCAGGCTGTCGCCACCGGCCTCATTGAGATCGTGTTTCCGATCGGATGCTCGCTGGTCGTCTACATCGCCCTGCAAGTTAGCCGGCACATGAAGTTCATTTCCAGCGATGCGCGCTAGAGCAGGATGATTTCAGGTCGAATTGACCTGAAATCTGAATCCGGGTCTAATCAAATTGATAGAGCATGATGTCGTCCGAAAACCGCTTCACACTTTCGGCATCATGCTCTTTGTACAGACGGTGATCGGTTTGCGTCCTGTTTCCAGGCCGGTTGCCACCTCCGTATGGGCTTGCTCCCCGGTCGGGGAACGGAACTGATCCGATCTGTCATCAAATCGCGCCGACCACAATATCTCATTGTCGAGTCAGGTTCGGTCGATCAGCTTGGCGGCAAGGTGCGACAGCAGCTTCACCGCTTCGCCATAGGTCCTGGCCTTTTCGGGATTGGAGGCGTTGCCGTCGAGCGCCCGCTTGTAGACGCCCTGACAGATGGCCGCCAGGCGGAAGAAGGAGAAGGCGAGGAAGAAGCTCCAATTGTCGATGCCGGCCAGCCCGCGCCGACGGCAATACGCCGCGACATAGGCTTCCTCCAAGGGCAGGCCGAGGGCGGCGCGGTCGACGCCGCCAAGACCGCGAAAGCCCGAGGCGTGCGGCAGGCGCCATTGCATGCATTGATAGGCGATGTCGGCGAAGGGATCGCCGAGTGTCGACAGTTCCCAGTCGAGCACCGCCAGCACTTTCGGCTCACTGGCTGCGAAGATCATGTTGTCCAGCCGGTAGTCGCCATGCACGAGGGATATCCGGCCGTCATCGGCCGGCGTATGCGTCTCCAACCAGGCGATCAGCCGGTCCATGTCGGCGACCGTGCCGGTCTCCGAGGCGCGGTACTGGCTGGTCCAGCGTGCCAGCTGGCGTTCGAAGTAATTGCCGGGTTTGCCGAAATCGCCGAGCCCGACCGCCTCGACATCGACATCGTGCAGGGCCGCCAGCGTGGCGTTCATAGCATCGTAGAGGGTGGCGCGCTCATCGTTGCCAGCGGCCTCCGGCACTGCCGGATCCCAGAAGATGCGGCCGTCGAGAAAATCCATGACGTAGAACATGCGGCCGATCGGCGTCGCCTCCGCCGACAGATGCAGCATCGCCGGCACCGGCACGGCGGTGCCGGCCAGCGCCTTCATGACCGTGAATTCGCGGTCGACCTGATGCGCCGATTTCAGCAACTGGCCCGGCGGCTTGGCGCGCAGGACATAGCGGCCGCTGGCCGCGGTCAGCAGATAGGTCGGGTTCGACTGGCCGGATTTGAATTTTTCGATGGAATGAAGCCCGGCAAATCCCGGGATGTGCGCCTCGAGATAGGGCGCTAGTGCCGTCTGGTCCAGCGCGTTGGCGTCGCCGCTCATGCGGTCTCCGGCTCACGCTCGATCAGCGTCAGCGTCAGCCAGCGCGCCGTCAGCGCCGGCTTCTTCGAGCCTTCGATCTCGATGGTCACGTCATGCGCCGTCTGCACCCAGCCCGACGGCCTGACCTTGACGTCGGCCAGCACGAAGCGGGTGCGGATGCGCGCGCCGGTCTTCACCGGCGCCAGGAAGCGCAGCGAATCGAAACCGTGGTTGACGCCCATCTTGCCCTTTTCCAGCGGCGGCATGGTCTCGAAGGTCATCGCCGAGAGCAGCGACAACGACAGGAAGCCATGCGCGATGGTGCCGCCGAACGGCGTCTCGTTTTTGGCCCGCTCGGGGTCGCAATGGATGAACTGGTGGTCGTCGGTGGCGTCGGCGAACTGGTCGATCATGGTCTGTGTGACCTCGCGCCATGGCGAGACGCCGACTTCCTTGCCGACGCTGGCCAGAAGCACATCGAGACTGATCGGTTCCACTGCGGTGTCCTCCCCTTGCCGCCGACCGCGGCTCATTCCTTGAACAATGTCAGCCCATGCTGCACCGACTGCCCGCCGTCGATCGGCAGGATGGCGCCGGTGACATAGGAACCGGCACGGCTGCACAAATAGAGCGTTGCGCCGCCGATGTCATCCGCCACGCCGATACGGCCGATGGGGACATGGCTGCCGACATGTCTGGCCTTTTCTTCGGTGCCGGTGGCAAAGGCGGTCATCCGGCTCTGGAAGGGGCCGGGCGCAAAGGCGTTGACGGTGATGCGCCGCGCCGCGAGCTCGATCGCCAGCGTGCGCGTCAGGTGGTGAACGGCGCCTTTGGAGGCCGTGTAGGAATAGGCATCGTCGGCCAGCGGCTGCGTGCCCATCACCGAGCCCAGATTGATGACGCGGGCCGGATCGGCATCGCTGGCCGCAGCTTCCAGCAGCGGCAGCAATTCGCGCGTCAGATGGAAGACGGCGGTGACGTTGACGGCGAACACCTTGGCCCAGCCGCTATAGGGAAAATCCTCCAGGGAGGCACCCCAGGATATGCCGGCATTGTTGACCAGAATATGCAGCTTCTCGGTGCGCGCCTTGACCTCGCCGACCAGCGCGGCAATGCCTGCTTCGCTCGAGACGTCACCGGCAAAGCCTTCGGCACTGCCGGAGCCGCCGAGCCCGTTCAACTCAGCGGCGACCTTGATGCAATCCTCGCCCTTGCGCGAAGCGATCATCACGGTGGCGCCGGCTTGGACCAAAGCGGTCGCCACCATGCGGCCGATGCCGGTCGCGGCTCCCGTCACGAGCGCGGTCTTGCCGACCACTGAGAACAACTCGTCGAGATAGCTCATCGATCCTCCGCCTCTTCCTTGCCGCCCGGCAAGAGTTCGCGTTGACAAGGCTATCCGAAGTACGGTCATCCTTGCCACGGGTAAAGTGCCTGGATGCGTGAAAGGGTTGGAGACCGATGGCGGACATGAATCTCGGCATGACCGAGCGGCTGAAGCCGATCCACGCCCGCGTCGCCGCCATGGTGCGCGACGAGATCATGCCGCTCGATCATGAGTTTTTGAGCGAGGTCGGCAAGGGCGGCGACCGCTGGGTCTATACCGCGCGGCAGACCGAAATCCTCGAAGGGTTGAAGAAAACGGCCAAGGAGCGCGGCCTGTGGAATTTCTGGCTGACCGGCTCCGAGCGCGGCTATGGGCTGTCAACCGTCGAATATGCCTATCTGGCCGAGGAGATGGGCAAGGCGCATCTCGGCGCCGAGACCTTCAACTGCTCGGCGCCCGACACCGGCAATATGGAGGTGCTGGAGCGCTACGGCTCGGACGACCACAAGCAGGCATGGCTTGAGCCGCTGCTCGAGGGCAAGATCCGCTCGGCCTATCTGATGACCGAGCCTGACGTTGCGTCCTCCGACGCCACCAACATCGCCATGCGCTGCAAACGGCAGGGCGAAAACTATGTGCTGAACGGCGAGAAATGGTGGGCATCAGGCGCCGGCGATCCGCGCTGCGCCATCTATGTCGTCATGGTCCGCACCGGCGGCGAAGCCGATCCGCAGCACCGCCGCCACTCGATGATCTTGGTGCCGTCCGGCACCAAGGGCGTGACCAAGCTGCGGCCGATGCAGGTCTATGGCGACGACGACGCGCCGCATGGCCACATGCATCTTCGCTTCGACAATGTGCGGGTGCCGGCCGGAAACCTGATCCTCGGCGAGGGCAGGGGGTTCGAGATCGCCCAGGGGCGGCTTGGCCCCGGCCGCATCCACCATTGCATGCGCGCCATCGGCCAGGCCGAAATGGCGCTGGAGCTGCTGTGCCAGCGCTCGGTGCGCCGCGAGGCCTTCGGCCAGCCCTTGGCCAAGCTCGGCGCCAATTTCGACATCATCGCCGAATGCCGCATGGAGATCGAGATGGCGCGGCTGCTCTGCCTCAAGGCGGCGTGGATGATCGACCAGGGCGATGCGCGCGCAGCCGCGCCCTGGATCAGCCAGATTAAGGTCATCGCACCGCGCGTCGCGCTCAAGGTCACCGACGAGGCAGTGCAGATGTTCGGCGCGCAAGGCATCAGCCAGGACACGCCGCTGGCACGCTCATGGACGCATCTGCGAACCCTGCGCCTCGCCGACGGGCCGGACGCCGTGCACCGCCGGCAGGTGGCGCGCACGGAGCTCAGGAAATACACGCAGGAAAGGGTTCTGAGTGGATGAAAACCCTCATCGCCCGCGATTTCGCGCCGCTCGACCAGCTCGTCCATGCCGACAATCTGAAGGAGCTGGTCGGCTGGCATCTCGCCGGCAAGGTTCGGCCGGCCATCGAAGGCACTTATCCGCTGGCCGATGCCGCCGCCGTGGTGACGCGCGTGCTTGGCCGTGGCGCATCCGGCAAGCTCATCCTCAAACGTTAAGGAGCCCCGCCATGCCGATACCTTCAGACATGAGAGCACTGCTGCTGACCGGCGACGGCTACACCAGGACGCCCTCCGGCAGCGTGCTGGAGGCGATGGAGCCGTATCTCAAGCTTGGCAGCATCGGCGTGCCGACGCCCGGACCGAGCCAGGTTCTGATCAAGGTCAGCCTCGCCTCGATCAACCCGTCCGACGTCATGTTCATCAAGGGCCAGTACGGTCAGCCGCGCGCCAAGGGCCAGCCGGCCGGCTTCGAGGGTGTCGGCACGGTCGTTGCCAGCGGCGACGAGCCCTATGCGAAAAGCCTGATCGGCAAGCGCATCGCCTTCACCACAGGCGTCACCAATTGGGGCGCGTGGGCGGACTATGCAGTTGCCGAAGCTGCCGGCTGCATTCCGCTGCTCGACACGGTCCGCGACGAGGATGGCGCGGCGATGATCGTCAACCCGCTCACGGCGCTCGCCATGTTCGACATCGTCAAGGAGACGGGCGAAAAAGCCTTCATCATGACCGCCGGCGCCAGCCAGCTTTGCAAGCTGATCGCGGGTCTCGCCAAGGAGGCTGGGTTCCGGCCGATCGTCACCGTGCGCCGCGACGAGCAGATTCCGCTGTTGAAGGAGATCGGGGCTGCCCATGTGCTCAACGAGAAGGCGCCGGATTTCAAGGCAGCACTACGCGATGTGGTCAAGGCCGAGCAGCCGCGCATCTTCCTCGATGCCGTGACCGGGCCGCTGGCCTCGGCGATCTTCGACGCCATGCCGAAGCGCTCGCGCTGGATCATCTATGGACGGCTCGATCCGGACACCACTGTCATCCGTGAGCCCGGCCAGATGATCTTCCAACACAAGCACATTGAAGGCTTCTGGCTGGTCGAATGGATGCGCCACTTCCGCGACAAGCGCGGCCCGGCGATCATGGAAGCACAAAAGCGCTTTTCGGATGGGCGCTGGTCGACCGACGTGACGGCGGTGCTACCGCTGGATGAGGCGATGGCGAAGGTCCCGGCGGAGCTGGCCAAGCCGAACGGGAAGGTGTTTATCAGGCCGTGACTTTCGACCCTCCCCCTTGTGGGGAGGGTCGACGAAAGAGCAATTTTGCTCTTTCGTCGGGGTGGGGGTCTTGGCTCCTACCTCTGTTATTCGCGGGAGCGCTGCACCGACGTTAGTTGGCGCTGCACCCCCACCCCGGACCTGCGGTCCGACCCTCCCCACAAGGGGGAGGGTAAGCGGAGCTACTCCGCCGGCTCCACATTCGTGTACGCCGCTTCCTCAAGCTCCCGCTTCAGCCTCGCTTCCTCATGCGTCTTCGGCGTGACGAAGCGGCCGAGCAGGAGGTAGGCGACCGGGGTCAGGAATAGCGTCGAGACGGTGGCGAGACCCAGCCCGCCGACGATGACCCAGCCGAGCGCGATGCGCGCTTCGGCACCGGCGCCGGCGGCCAGCACCAGCGGGACCCCGCCGAGGATGGTGCAGATCATCGTCATCATCACCGGCCGCAGGCGGATGATCGAGGCCTGCTCGATCGCCTCGCGCACGCCGAGGCCGCGGTCGCGCAGCTGGTTGGCGAATTCGACGATGAGAATGCCGTTCTTGGCCATTACGCCGACCAGAAGCACGAGGCCGATCTGGCTGTAGGCATTGAGGCTGGTGCCTGACAAAAGCAGCGCAAAGATTGCGCAGGCAAGGCCGAGCGGGACCGTCGCCATGATGATGACGGCGCTGACGAAGCTTTCGAACTGGGCTGCGAGCACCAGGAGGATGATGACCAGCGCGAAGCCGAAAATGGTGATCATGGCGCTGTTGGTCTCGCCGAGCGTCGCGGCTTCGGCCAGCGGCAGGACGCGGCTGCCCGGCGGCAGCAGCGGGGCGGCGATCTGCTCGGCAACGCCGAGCGCGTCACCCAGTGCGAAATTGCCGTTCAGGTTCGAGGTGATCGCCACCGAAGGCTGCTGCTGTTCGCGGGTCAGCGACGGCGGCACGGCGCGCTCGGTCAGCGTGGCGATGGTCGACATTGGCACGAAGCGGCCGTCGGCGGTCTTCAGGAAGATGTTTTCCAGATCGGTCGGATCATTGATCGGGTTGGTGGTCGAGACCAGCTTCACGCCATAGCTGCGGTCGGCGATGTAGACATCGACGACATCGTTGCCGTCGAGCATCGCCTGCAAGGTGTTGGCGAGCCCTGATATGTCGATGCCGAGATCGGAGGCGCGCTCGCGGTCTATGGCGACAGCCAGCTGCGGCTGCGTCGGGTCGATGGAAAGCCGCGGCGTCTGGAAGCGCGGATCGGCCTGCATCCGGGCGATGATCTTCACCGCCGCGTCGCCGAGCGCCTTGCGGTCGTTGCCGACCAGCGCGAATTGCAGGCCGTTGCCGGCGCCGCGAATGCCGAGGCTATTGGCCTGCACCGGGAAGATGCGCACGGATGGCACCTGCCGGGTCAGCTGGCTTATCTGCGCCATGATCTCCTGCTGGCTGCGCGTGCGCTCGTCCCACGGCGCCAGCGTCATCACCATGAAGCCGGAATTGTAGGCGCCGTTCTGGCCGGCGTTTTCGAAGGTCGAGACGATCTCACCGGAATCGCGCAGCGGCTGGATCAGCCGCTCGATCTTCTGCATCTGCTGCGTGGTGTAATCGAGGCTGACGCCTTGCGGCGCGTTGATGCGCAACAGCACGACGGCGCGGTCCTCGCTCGGCGTCAGTTCCTGGCGGATGGTGCCGAACAGGCTGAAGGCGACGCCCGCAAACAGCACCGCAACCAGCAGCACGATCCACGGCGCGCCAAGGCAGGCATGCAGGGCGCGCTTGTAGGCCGCGTTCAGCGCGCCACCGACGCGCGCGCCAATGCCGTGACCGCCTTCATGGTGGAGCGATGCGCCGGTCAACATGCGCGAGGCCAGCATCGGGCACAGCGTCAGCGCCACCACGCAGGAGAGCAGCACCGACATGGCGAGGACGAAGCCGAATTCGCGAAACAGGCCGCCGGTCTGTCCCGGCAGGAAGGAGATCGGCACGAAAACGGCAACGAGCGTCAGCGTCGTGGCGATGACTGCGAAGAACACTTCCTGGGCGCCGAGCACGGCGGCGGCACGAGGCCCCATGCCTTCGTTGCGCCGTCGCACGATGTTTTCCAGAACGACGATGGCGTCGTCGACGACAAGGCCGGTCGCCAGCACCAGCGCCAGAAGCGTCAGGATGTTGATGGAGAAGCCGGCGAGATAGATGGCGGCGATGGTGCCAATCATGGCGACCGGCATTGAGAGACCGGGGATCAGCGTCGCGCGCCAGTCGAGCAGGAAGATGTAGATGACGATCAGCACCATGGAGATCGACAGGCCGAGCGCGATCTCGACCTCGTGCACGGCGCCGTTGACGAAGACTGCGTCGTCGCTGGTGATCTTAATCGACATGCCCTTGGGCAGGTTTTCCTGCAGCTTGGCGACGGCTGCCTTCACTCCGGTGGAAATGTCCAGCGTGTTCGATTCCGCCTGACGGATGATGCCAAGGCCAATGCCGGTCTTGCCGTCGGAGCGCAACGAGGTCTGGCCGATGTCGGGACCAAGCGTGACGGTGGCGACGTCGCGGATGCGCGTCGTGCCGCCGATGATGATGTTTTCGAATTCTTCCGGCGTCGTCACATCGGCCGTGGTGCGGACGATGAGATCCTGGTTGGTGGTGGTGATCGAACCGGCTGGTGAATCGAAAGCGACCGAGGCAAGCGCTGCCCTCAGATCGGCGACAGTGAAGCCGAGGCTGGCGAGCTTGTTCTGGTCGACATCGATGCGGAAGATCTTGTCGCGGTCGCCATAGACCTGAACGTCGGCGACGCCAGGCACGGCAGCCAGTTCGTCCTCGATCTGGTCCTGGACAATCACCGTCATGTCCTGCACCGACATGGTGTCGGAGGTGACGGCCAGTCGCATCACGGCATCGGAATTGGCATCGGCCTTGACGATGCGCGGCGGATCGGCGGTCTCCGGTATCATGTTGGCGACACGGCCGACCGCGTCGCGCACGTCGGAAGCGGCGACGTTCAAATCGACGCCGTCGTTGAACTCGATGGTGACGCGGCTCTGGCCGAAGGACGAGGTCGACGAGATCGACTTGACGCCGGATACGCGCGCGACCGCACCCTCGATGGTGTCGGTCAGTTCACGGTCGACGGTTTCGGCGGCGGCACCCTCGAAAGCCGTCGACACGGTGACCACGGCGCGGTCGACATCGGGCAGTTCGCGGATTTCGACGCCGTAGAAAGCGGCAAGGCCGGCCACTGCGATCAGCGTGTTCAGCACGAAGGCCATGACCGGCCTGCGGATGAAGAGAGCGGTGAAGCCGGTTTCGCTGGCGGTGCTGACAGGCGCGGTCATGAGCCTTCGGCCGCGTCCGCGGCGCGCTGATCCTGGCCGGCGATGCGGACCGCGCCGCCTTCGCTGACGCTCTGGGTGCCTTCGGTCACCACCATGTCGCCATCCTCGATCTCAGCGTCGATCAGCACCGTCTCGGTGTTGCGCTGGATGATGCGCACGGGAACGCGCCTGGCCTTGCCGTCCTCGACCTGCCAGACATAGGCGCCGTCGGAACCCCACAGGATCGCCAGGGGGCTGACGGCCGGGTAGGTGTCGCCGGGGAAGCGCATGGTGATGCCGAACGACATGCCGGCGCGCAGCGAATCCGCCGGATTGGCGATTGCAGCCTTGACCAGCAGAGTGCGGCTCTTTTCGTCGATGTGGTTGTCGATGGCCGACACGGTGCCGGTATAGGCCTTGCTCGGATTGGCGATCGGCGTCGCCGACAGTTGCGCGCCGACCTTGACGGCGGCGGCAAAGCGCTCGGGCACCAGGAAATCGACCAGGATGGAGGAGCGGTCGTCAAGCGTGGCGATCGCCGACTGGCTGGTGACGTAATTGCCGGCCGATATCGGCAGGATGCCGACCGTGCCGGCGATAGGGGCGACGATCGAACGACGCTGCAAGGCGAGTTCGGCATCCTGCAGCGCCAGTTTGGCGCCGGCCAGCACCACTTGGGCATCGGCGACGGCGACCGGGGTCGCGGCGTTGGAGGCCCTCAATGATTTCACCCGCTCGAGCTTGTCCTGGGCATCCTGCAAGGCGAGCTTGGCACGATCCTGCGAGATCACCTCGGTCTCGGAATCGAGAACAGCGATGATCTGCCCCTTGTCGACGCGGGTGCCGGACTGAACGAGGAATTCAACCAGCCGGCCGGAGCTGTACGGGTTGACCGTCACCGAGGCGTTGGCGCGGCCGGTGCCGATCGCCTGCAGGCGATCGTTGATGGTGGCGGTGGCCGCAGGCAAGGCGACGACATTTGCCGGGCGGCCGGCAGCGTTGCGACCGCCTGCCTGTTTTGTCGTGTCGACCGCACCGGTTGTGGCGGGCGCCGAAGCATAGGTCCAGTCGATGCCCCAGCGTGCCAGAACCTCCGGCGCGCCCGGGAAGAATCGCGCCCAGGCGAGGACAGCCGCGACCAGGATCACAAGCGCAAAAACGATCTGTTTCCAGGCGACCATCGACACTCCGGTTGGCAAAACGTCTACCGGTTTCACCAAGCAAAAAAACGCGCAGCGACGCACCCGGTATGTGCGAAGCCGCCGCAATATCATGGCTTTATGGCAATTCTGCCGCTTCCATGCACATTAAATCTGCGTAATTTTGCGCACCTGCGGCCGGGATTGAGCGTGTCAGCGCAGGCTTTCCAGGTCGCGGATGCGCTTGGCGCTGTCGGCCTCGAGTTGCCTGGTGACAGCGCCGATCAGCGTCTCGGCGACAACGAACAGAGCGGCGGAAGAGTCCCACGCCGAAGGCACGGCGGTGCGTCCTGCAATGACATGGCGGGCGAAGCGGGCGATCGGCGATAGCCACTGGTCGGTGAACAGCACGATCTGCACGCCGCGCTGATGCGCGGTCTCGGCAAAGCGTACCAGACTGTCCTGGTAGCGCCTGATGTCGAAGATCACCAGCACGTCGCGCTTGCCCATGTCGATCAGCCGGTCGCGCCAGATGCTCTCCTGACCGGCGAGGTGATAAACGTCGGGCTGGATGATGGCGAGGTGGGCGGCCATGTAGCGCGCCAACGGATCGGTGAAGCGGCCGCCGATCAGGAATGTCTTGCCGCGCCGTTCGGCGAGCCTTTCGGCGATGTCGGCAAGCTGCCTGTCGGACAGATGCCTGAAGGTCTCGCGCATATTGTCCAGCGTCGCCTCCAGCATTGGCGACACGGCACTGCTGCCCGGTGAGGCCGGATTGAGCGTGCGCGATGCCGGCGACTGCAATTGCGCCGCCAGTTCGTCCTGCAGCGCCGACTGGAATTCGGGATAGTTCTGGAACCCCAGCCTGGAGACAAAGCGCAGGATGGTCGGCGACGATACGCCGGCGGCGGTCGAGAACTCGGCGACCGTCTTCAGCCCGATCAGCGGATAGTTGGCAATCAGCGTTTGCGCGGCGCGGCGCTCGCCGGCCGGCATCGTGCCGATGCGGTCCGAAATCAGTTCGGCAATGCTGGAAATCATCGTTTTCCCCACCCCTGAGCCCGTCCAGACCGCTTCCCCGAAATCGCGTTTGACAAAGCCGGACAAACTGTATGAAATCATCCACAGGGACGCAATGACGCAAAATACGTAACATAAGATACAGCGCTCCCCAGGGGACGGCAGACTATGGAGAGAGCACGGCCCGCCAGCCTTGCATCGTCTGATATCGTAGGGGTGACGAACCCCGGCGGGTCCAGCCCTTTCGTGCTGACCTGCGACCACGCTTCCAACTTCCTGCCATCCGAATTCGGCACGCTTGGCCTGCCGGCCGAAGATCTCTCCCGCCACATCGCCTGGGACCCCGGCGCGCTGCCGGTGGCCCGCCGCATCGCGACCGCCCTCGATGCGACGCTCATCGAAACCCGCATCTCGCGCCTGATCATCGACTGCAACCGTCCGCTCGACGCACCGGACCTGGTGCCGCCGGTCAGCGAGACGACGGCCATTCCGGGCAATGCCGGCCTGTCGGACAGTGAGCGCGCCGAGCGCATCGCTTTGTCGTGGCGGCCGTTCCACGACACGATCGCATCGATCATCGACGACCGGCAGGCGCGTGGGCAGGAGACCCGGCTGGTGTCGGTGCATTCCTTCACCCCGGTCTACAAGGGCAAGAACCGGCCCTGGCATATCGGCATCATCCACGATGACGACCGCCGGCTGGCGTCGCCGCTCATAGCGGCGCTGCAGCGGCTCTCCGGCGTCAGTGTCGGCATCAACGAGCCATATTCGCCGGCCGACCGCGTCTATTTCACTTTGGAGCGCCATGCACGCTCGCGCGGCCTTGCCTGCGCAATGATCGAAATCCGCAACGACGAGATCTCCGGCGAGACCGGGCAGCGGAAATGGGCGGATCTGCTCACAGGCATTTTTTCTGACCTGGAACCCGAGGAGGCAAAGGGTTCCCGGCGACACGCAGTGGGAAAGTCAGTTCAATCGGCCAGCTAGAAAAACAGGGGACGAAAATGGCAGGACCGGACAAATCAGACGCTGAAAGATCGGAGGATGTAAAAACCCTCCATAGCATGGGCTATGCCCAGGAGTTGGCTCGCCGCATGAGCGGCTTCTCGAACTTCGCTATTTCCTTTTCGATCATTTGCATTCTGGCGGGCGGCATCACGTCCTTCCCGCTGGCCATGGCGACCGGCAGCGGCTTCGAGGCGACTGTCGGCTGGGTCATCGGCGGCGTCTTTGCACTTGTCGTTGCCGCGTCCCTTGGCCAGATCGGCTCGGCCTATCCGACGGCCGGCGGTCTCTACCACTGGTCGTCAATTCTCGGCGGGCGCGGCTGGGGCTGGGCCACGGCCTGGATCAACTTGCTCGGCCTGGTCTTCGTCGTCGCCTCGGTCAATGTCGGCGTTTATGCGCTGTTCAAGGACCTTGTCTGGTCCGGCGTGTTCGGTCACGACGTCTCCGCGTGGGGCTATCAGGAGCAGGTGATCGGCGTTGTGATCATCACGGTCGCGCAGGCGCTGATCAACCATTTCGGTATCAGGCTCACCACCATGCTGACGGATTTCTCGGGCTACCTCATTCTGGTCGTCGCCGTCGTGTTGACCGCGATGTTCCTGATCTGGGGCGCAAGCTGGGATTTCTCGCGGCTCACCACCTTCGTCAACAACACCGGTGATCCAGGCGCAGGCTACGTTCCGACCGCACGGACGGCACTCGTCGCCTTCCTAATCGGCCTGCTCTACCCACTCTACACCATCACCGGCTTCGACGCTTCGGCCCACACGTCCGAAGAGACCCACAATGCCCGCGTGGCGGTGCCGCGCGGCATGATCCATTCGGTCCTGTGGTCGCTGGTGTTCGGCTTCGTCATGGCCGTTTCGTTCGTACTGGCCAGCCCCGATCTGGCAGCGACGGCCAAGGATGGCGCCAATGCCTGGTTCAATCTTTTCAACAATCTGCCGGCACCATTCCTGCTGAAGAGCATGATTGCCATCGCAATCGTGCTGGCGAATTTCATCTGCGCGCTCGCCGGACTGACGTCGACCTCGCGCATGATCTTTGCCTTCGCGCGTGACGGCGGCCTGCCCGGTTCGTCGGTGTGGAAAACCGTCAGCCCGACATGGCGTACGCCGGTGGCGGCGATCTGGCTCGGAGCGGTGCTCGCTGTCGCAGCGACATTGTACTCGCCGGCTTTCGCCGCACTGGCGGCCGGCTGTGCATTGTTCCTCTACGTGTCCTACGCCATGCCGGTGGCCGCAGGCCTGCTTGCCGAGGGCAAGAGTTGGACCGAATTCGGCCCGTTCCGCCTCGGCATCTGGTCCAAGCCGTTCGCCGTCATCACGGTGCTTGGCGTTCTGGTGCTGATGTATGCCGGCATCCAGCCGCCCTTCGACATCCTGATCAACTATGCCATCGGCCTGATCGTTCTGCTGGTGGTGCTGTGGTTCGGCATCGAATCGCGCCGCTTCAAAGGCCCGCCGATCGGCGCCGACATTGCTCGCCGCGCTTCGGAGATCGCGGCCGCGGAAGCAGCCGTCGGCCAGACGGCCGGTTAACAGCAAGACTAGATGCTCCGGCCGGCGCAAGCCGACCGGGGCAGGGCCGGCCAGCTAAGAACGCAAAGGGGACTACAATGGCAGCACCGGGTTATTCAGACACAGACAAGGCGGAAGACGTAAAGCACCTCCACTCCATGGGCTACGCCCAGGAACTTGAGCGGCGGCTAAGCCGCTTCTCCAACTTCGCGGTTTCCTTCTCCATCATCTGCATCCTGTCGGGCGGCATCAATTCGCTGGCGCAGGCAACGTCGGGCGCCGGCGGTATCGGCATCGGCATCGGCTGGCTGGTCGGCTGCTTCGTCTCGCTTACCTTCGCGGTCGCCATGTCGCAGATCAGCTCGGCCTATCCGACGGCCGGCGGCCTCTATCACTGGGGTTCGATCCTCGGCAATCGCGGCACCGGCTGGGTGACGGCCTGGCTCAACCTGCTCGGCCTGATCACCGTGCTCGGCGCCATCAACGTCGGCACCTGGACGTTCTTTATCGGCGCCTTCGGGCCGACGCTCGGCATCGAGGGTACGCTGACCAATCAGATGATCTTCCTGGTCATCATCACTGGCGCCCAGGCCCTGATCAACCATCTCGGCATCAAGCTGACGGCGAGGTTGACCGATTTTTCGGGCTACCTGATCTTCTTCGGCTCGATCCTGATTGCGGTCGTCTGCCTGTTCTCCGCCGAGACCTGGGATTTCAGCCGGCTCTTCACCTTCCACAACTACTCGGGTGAGGCCGGCGCCAGCGTCTGGCCGTCCGTCTCGAACGCCTGGGTGTTCGCTCTCGGCCTCTTGCTGCCGATCTACACCATCACCGGCTACGATGCTTCGGCACACACTTCCGAGGAAACCATCAAGGCGGCCTCATCGGTGCCGCGCGCGATGGTCATGTCGGTCATCTGGTCGGCGGTCTTCGGTTATTTGTTCCTGGCCGCTTTCGTGCTGATGATCCCGAATATGGACGACGCCGCCAAGCAGGGCTGGAACGTCTTCTTCTGGGCTTTCGACCAGCGCGTCAGCCCCGGCCTCAAGGAGTTCGTCTACCTCGTGGTGTTCATCGCCCAGCTGCTGTGCGGTCTCGCAACCGTCACCTCGGCCTCGCGCATGATCTTCGCCTTCTCGCGTGACGGCGGCCTGCCGGGCTCGGCGGCGCTGGCCAAGGTCAGCCCGACCTATCGCACGCCAGTGGCGGCGATCTGGACGGCGTCGGTCCTATCGGTGCTGTTCGTCTGGGGTTCGACGCTGGTCTCCGTCGCCGGTACCTCGGCCTACACCATCGTCGTGTCCTGCACCGTCATCTTCCTGTTCCTCTCCTTCACCGTGCCGATCGTGCTCGGCATGCTGGCCTGGGGAACGCCGAAGTGGGACAAGATGGGCCCTTGGAACATGGGTCGCGGCATCTTCATGCTGTTTGCCGTGCTGTCGATCCTGTCGATGATCCTGATCTTCATCATCGGCATCCAGCCGCCGAACGATTGGGCGTTATACATCACCGTTGGCTTCTTCATCCTGACGGCGATTATCTGGTTCGCTTTCGAGCGCAATCGCTTCCAGGGTCCGCCGCTGGGCGACATCATCGCGGCGCGTCAGGCAGCCATCAAGGCAGCCGAGCAGGCCGTCGGCGAAACCGGCCACTGACGTAAACCATCATGGCCATGGCCGGCATCGTGCCGGCCATGGTTTTGTCATCAACGACCAGCGCTGGAGTGCCAAAGGAATGGCCGGAAATTTCTCGTTCGATCAGTTGAAGAAAGCGGTCTCCAATGGCGAGATCGACACGGTGCTGGCCTGCATCGTCGACATGCAGGGGCGGCTGGCGGGAAAGCGTTTCCTGGCGCAGTACTTCGTCGATTCCGCCCATGACGAGACGCATGGCTGCAACTATCTGCTCGCCGCCGACATCGATATGGAGCCGGTGCCGGGCTACAAGGCGGCGAGCTGGTCGAAGGGCTATGGCGACTTCGTCATGAAGCCGGACCTTGCCACGCTGCGGCGGATTCCGTGGCTGGAAAAGACGGCGCTGGTGATCTGCGACGTGCTCGACCACCACACCCATGACGACCTGCCGCATTCGCCCCGCGCCATCCTGAAAAAGCAGGTCAAGCGGCTCACCGAACGCGGCTATATCGGCTACTTCGCCTCGGAGCTCGAATTCTACCTGTTCAACGAGACCTATGATTCCGCCCGCAAGAAGCACTGGCAGGGGCTCGACACCGCGTCGCCCTATATCGGCGACTACCAGATCGGCATCACCACCAAGGAAGAAGGCGTCATGCGCCGGCTTCGCAACGAGATGGAAGCGGCGGGCATTCCGATCGAAAACTCCAAGGGCGAATGGGGCCCGGGCCAGGAAGAGATCAATGTGCGCTATGCCGAGGCGCTCGACATGGCGGACCGCCACGTCATCCTGAAGAACGGCGCCAAGGAGATTGCCGAGTCCGAAGGCAAGTCGATTTCCTTCATGTCGAAATACAATTACGGGCTCGCCGGCAATTCCAGCCACATCCACAATTCGCTGTGGAGCGCCGACGGCAAGACGCCATTGTTCTTCGACAAGAAGGCGGACTGGACTTTGTCCACGCTTGGCCAGCAATGGGCGGCTGGGCAGCTCAAATACGCCAGGGAGTTTACCTGGTTCCTGGCGCCCTACATCAACTCCTACAAGCGCTTCCAGGCCGGCACCTTCGCGCCGACCAAGATCATGTGGAGCGAGGACAACCGCACCGCCGGCTTCCGCCTGTGCGGTGAGGGCACCAAGGGCATCCGCATGGAATGCCGCATCGGCGGCGCCGACCTGAACCCCTATCTCGCGTTCGCCGCGCTGATCGCCGCCGGCCTTGCCGGCGTCGACGAGAAGCTCGAACTGCAGAAGCCGTTCGTCGGCGATGCCTACCAGGCCTCGCGCCTGCCGGAGATCCCGAAGACGCTGCGCGACGCCACCGAGACGCTGGCCAAGTCGAAGATGCTGAAGCAGGCGCTCGGCGACGATGTGCTCGAACATTATGTCCACACCGCAAAGTGGGAGCAGTTCGAATACGACCGCCGCATTACGGATTGGGAACTGCACAGGGGGTTCGAGCGGTATTAAAACTTTATACAGCTTTAATGTTGACAATGTAGTGAAGTTAGTGCCATATGGTACCTGTAAACTGCAGTGCGCTACATTGAGGAGTTTGCAATGTCCAAATATGCGCCGCTCAAGGACTTTCTCATTGCCCAAAATGTCGATCGCGTTCCGATGTCATTCGCCGAAATCGAGAGAGTGCTCAATCTGCCGCTGCCCGCATCGAAGCAATACCCTGCATGGTGGAGCAACAATCCGAGCAACAATCCCATGACAAGGGAGTGGCTTGAGGCTGGGTTCGAGACCGAATCCGTCAATATAGGGAGTGGGAAACTGGTATTTCGCCGCGTTCGCAAAGTGCCCATTTCGGCGCCGCCCAGTGGTAGCGTGCCTGCCGCGCCAAAGGAGGCGCGCGCGGATCGCCACCCCGGTTTTGGTTTCATGAAGGGCCTGATAACAATCGAAGCCGGATTTGATATCACCAAACCTTTCGATGACGAGCCATGGGACCGGGGCTATCTGGGCGGTGAGGCTGACGCGCGCGACGGCAAACTTGCGGTGCGTAAATGAGCGAAGAGCCAAACCTGCTTCTGGATACATGTGCGATGATCTTTGTCGCCAACGATAGTCTGATCGATCCGCACGCAAGCCGGGAGATTTCGGAAGCGGCCTATGACGGCCGTCTGTATCTTTCGCCGATGTCGGCATGGGAGATCGGAATTGGCGTAGCCAAGGGCCGGCTCAATCTGCCATTGGCGCCACTCGACTTCGTGGAGCGATTCATCGAGCGAATGTCGGCAAAGCTCAGCGCTATCTCACCAGCCATTCTGATTGCGTCATCCAACCTGCCCGGTCCGCCTCATGGTGATCCCATGGATCGGATACTGATGGCAAGTGCGAGAGCGTTGGACATGGTTCTGGTGACGCGTGACGAGCCCATCCTTCGCTATGGCCGCAACGGCCATCTGCGTACGCTAGCCTGCTAAACTGGAGCATCCTTTGGAAACCGTAAAACTCAAATCGCCCATCGATGGTTCGATCTATGCCGAGCGACCGATCGCGACCGACCAGGCGATCAATGCCGCGGTCGAGCGCGCCAAAGCGGCGCAGGAGAAGTGGGCGCTGAAGCCGATCGTCGAGCGCGGCAAATTTATGCTGGCGATGCTCGAAGCGCTGGTCGCGATGACCGACGAGATCGTGCCGGAGATCGCCTGGCAGATGGGGCGACCGGTGCGCTATGGCGGCGAGTTCGGCGGCGTCAGGGAACGCACCAATTACATGGTCGAGATCGCTGAAGCCGCGCTGAAATCCGTGCCGGCATCCAACCCGAAGGACGGCTTCCGACGCTATGTGAAGAAGGATCCGCTCGGCGTCGTCATGGTGATCGCGCCGTGGAACTATCCCTATCTGACCGCCGTCAACACCATCGTGCCGGCACTGATGGCCGGCAATACTGTTATCCTCAAACATGCGGCGCAGACGCTGCTGGTCGGCGAACGTTTCCAGCAGGCTTTCGACAAGGTTGGGCTGCCCAAGAGCGTGTTCCAGAATGTCGTGCTCAACCATGCCCAGACCGAGAAGCTGCTCGGCTCGGGCAAGATCGACCATGTCAATTTCACCGGTTCGGTCGGCGGCGGCCGCGCCATCGAGAAGGCGGCGGCCGGCACCTTCATGACGCTCGGGCTCGAACTCGGCGGCAAGGATCCGGCCTATGTGCTGCCCGACGCCAAGCTCGACCATGCGGTGGCCAATCTGGTCGACGGCGCCTTCTACAATTCCGGCCAGTGCTGCTGCGGCATCGAGCGCGTCTATGTGCATGAGAAGGTCTACGACCAGTTCGTCGAAGGTTTCATCGCCGAGACGAAGAATTATGTCGTCGGCAATCCGCTGGAACAGGCGACGACAATGGGGCCGATGGCGCAGGCGCGCTTTGCCGACCTGATCCGCGAGCAGAAGGCCGAGGCGCTGCGCAAGGGTGCAATCGCACACATCAATATGAAGGTGGCTAACGACAAGGCCGGCTCGCCCTATCTGGCGCCGGAAGTGCTGACCGGCGTCGACCACCAGATGAGCGTCATGCGCGAGGAAAGTTTTGGCCCGATCGTCGGCATCATGAAGGTGCGCAACGACGAGGAGGCGATCGCGCTGATGAACGACAGCCCCTACGGGCTGACCGCTTCGATCTGGACCGACGATATCGAGCATGCGGTGGCGATCGGCGACCGCGTCGAGACCGGCACCGTGTTCATGAACCGCTGCGACTACCTCGATCCGGCGCTGGTCTGGACCGGCGTCAAGGACACCGGCAAAGGCGTTGCCCTTTCGGCGCTCGGCTACGACAATCTGACCCGGCCGAAATCCTTCCATCTGCGCGAAGCCATCTGATTTTTTGAAAGACAAGACATGTCCAAGCTGATCTCCAAATGGAACTACCCGACCACCGTCCGCTTCGGTGCCGGGCGCATCAAGGAACTGCCTGAGGTGCTCGCGGCCACCGGCATTAAGCGGCCGCTTTTCGTCACCGATCCGGGGTTGGCGAAACTGCCGGTCGTCGCTTCGACGCTGAAAATCCTCGACGACGCCAAGGTATCCTATGGCGTGTTCTCCGAGGTGAAGCCGAACCCGGTCGATTCCAACCTCACCGCCGGGATCGCCGTGTTCAAGAAGGGCAAGCATGACGGCGTCATCGCCTTCGGCGGCGGTTCAGCGCTCGATCTCGGCAAGCTGATCGCGTTCCAGGCTGGCCAGACGCGGCCGATCTGGGACTTTGAGGATGTCGGCGACTGGTGGACGCGCGCCAATTCGGATGCCATCGCGCCGATCATAGCCGTGCCGACCACTGCCGGCACAGGCTCGGAAGTCGGGCGTGCCGGCGTCATCACCAATGAGGCGACGCACACTAAGAAGGTGATCTTCCATCCGAAGCTTTTGCCGGCAATCGTCATTGCCGATCCGGAACTGTCGGTCGGCATGCCCGGCTTCATCACCGCCGGCACCGGTATGGATGCGCTGGCGCACTGCCTCGAAGCCTATTGCGCGCCGGGCTATCACCCGATGGCCGACGGCATTGCGGTGGAAGGTGTGCGCCTGGTGTTCGAGAACCTGCCCAAGGCCTACGCCAACGGCAAGGACCTTGTCGCGCGCGCCCACATGATGAGTGCGGCCGCCATGGGTGCTGCCGCCTTCCAGAAGGGTCTTGGCGCCATCCACTCGCTGTCGCATCCGATCGGCGCGCTCTACGACACCCATCACGGCATGACGAATGCGGTGTTCATGCCCTATGTCTTGGCCTTCAATCGCGACTCCATCGAGGAGCGGATTGCCCGGCTCGCTGCCTATTGCGGCATCAAGGGTGGCTTCGACGGCTTTGCCAAAGCGATCATCAAGCTGCGCAAGGAATTGAAGGTGCCGCATGCGCTGCCCGATCTGATCAAGGGGCTCGACATGGACAAGAAGCGCAAAGGGCTGATCGCCGACATGGCGGTGGTCGATCCGACCGCCGGCGGCAACCCGGTCAGGCTGACCAAAAAGGCGGCGCTGACGCTGCTCGAGAACACTATCGCCGGCACTGTCTGAGGCGGTTTCTGCGCCGGACGTGATCTAAAAACGAAGGAAAGGAAGGGCAAGGGGGCAAAAAGCAAGGCAATAAACCATTAGCCGGGAAATTAAGTCGAGGCTAATTGCTACAGCCGGTTAAAAAGAGTTAACTTTTCGTACCGCCGGGGGCCAGTTTCAAAAAGCTTTCATCTGGCTGTCATATGAAACCGATACCGCATCGCAGGCGTCCAGGACGCCAGTTCAACGGAGAGAACACATGTTCAAGTTCACAGGGAAAGTGCTTTCCCTTTCGGCCGTCGCCCTCATGGCGACCTCTGCTATCTCGTCGGCCCAGTCCATGGATGAACTGGTTGCCGCTGCGAAGAAGGAAGGCCAGCTCACGACCATCGCGCTGCCGCATGACTGGTGCGGCTACGGCGCCGTCATCGACGGCTTCAAGGCAAAGTATCCTGAGATCACCATCAACGAACTCAACCCCGATGCCGGCTCCGGCGACGAGGTCGAGGCGATCAAGGCCAACAAGGACAACAAGGGCCCGCAGGCGCCCGACGTCATCGACGTTGGCCTGTCCTTCGGCCCGACCGCCAAGGCTGACGGCCTGATCCAGCCCTACAAAGTGTCGACCTGGGACTCGATCCCCGACAGCGCCAAGGATGCCGATGGTTACTGGACCGGCGACTACTATGGCGTGCTATCCTTCCTGGTGAACAAGGACCTCGTCAAGGAAGCGCCTGCTGACTGGGCTGACCTGCTGAAGCCGGAATTCGCCAACACCGTGGCGCTTGCCGGCGACCCGCGCGCCTCGAACCAGGCCATCCAGGCCGTCTACGCGGCCGGCATTTCCGGTGGTGCGGCTGCCGGCGAAGCTGCTGGCACTGCTGGTCTCGACTTCTTCAAGAAGCTTAACGCCGCCGGCAATTTCGTGCCGGTCATCGGCAAACCGGCGACCCTGGCACAAGGCCAGACGCCGATCCTGGTGACCTGGGATTACAATGCACTTGCCGGTCGCGACACGCTGAAGGGCAATCCGCCCGTCGACGTCGTCGTGCCCAAGACCGGTGTCGTTGCCGGCGTCTATGTGCAGGCGATCAGTGCTTTCGCACCGCATCCGAACGCTGCCAAGCTCTGGCTGGAGTATCTCTACTCCGACGAAGGCCAGATCGGCTGGCTGAAGGGCTATTGCCACCCGATCCGCTTCAACGATCTTGCCAAGAACGGCAAGCTCCCGGCGGACGTGATGGCCAAGCTGCCGCCGGCCGAGGCTTACGCTGCCGCGGTGTTCCCGACGCTGGACGAGCAGGGCAAGGCAAAGGAAGCCGTCACCAAGAACTGGGATGCCGTCGTCGGCGCCAACGTCAAGTAAGGCTTGAAACCAACCGGGCGGCCTCGCGGCCGCCCGGTGTTCCTCGGAGACGGTAGCCGGCGCATGACAGATATCTCGCTTTCCGATCACGCAGTTGCCGGGAAGACCGCGCCCCCCAGCGAGGCGCGTGCAATGCGACTGCCGACGCAATGGCTCGGCGTTGCGCCATTCTTCATCTTCGCCATCATGTTCCTGATCCTACCCACGCTCTATCTGATGCTGGGTGCATTCCAGAACGATGCCGGCGAATTCACGTTCGAAAACATAGCAGCACTGGCGCAGCCATCGATTGTCGCCGCCTACTGGATCTCGCTCAAGGTCAGCCTTTCCTCGTCGCTGATCGGCGCCTTCGCAGGTCTCGGCATCGCCATCGCCATCGTGCGCGGCGGCCTGCCGGAGTGGATACGTTCGGCGACGTTGACATTCTCCGGCGTGGCTTCCAATTTCGCCGGCGTACCGCTGGCCTTCGCCTTCATCGCCACGCTCGGCCGGCTGGGCCTTGCCACGGTGATGCTGAACACTTTTTTCGGTCTTAATATCTACGCGCACGGCTTCAACATCCTGTCGTTCTGGGGCCTGACGCTGACCTATGTCTATTTCCAGATTCCCCTAATGGTGGTCATCATCACGCCGGCGATCGACGGCTTGAAGAAGGAGTGGGGCGAGGCTGCGGCGACGCTTGGCGCCACCCAGACGCAATACTGGCGCATGGTGGTCATCCCGGTGATCTGGCCGAGTTTCCTCGGCACGGTCATCCTGCTCTTCGCCAATGCCTTCGGCGCCATCGCCACCGCCTATGCGCTGACCGGCTCTTCACTCAACATCGTGCCGATCCTGCTCTATGCGCAGATACGCGGTGACGTGCTGCACAATGCCCATCTCGGCTATGCGATCGCCTTCGGCATGATCGTCATCACCGGGCTGGCCAATGTCTTCTACATCTGGTTCCGGACGCGCTCGGAGAGGTGGCTGAAATGAAGTCCGGAAAATTCTGGGCCTGGGTCGTCTTCGGGCTGGGCGCGGCCTATTTCTTCATTCCGCTGATCGCGACGGTGGAATTTTCCTTGCGCATGCGGCGCGGCGCTTATTCCTTCGACGCCTATCAGATCGTGCTTGGCGACCCTCGTTTTCAGGCGACCTTTGGCTACTCAGTGCTTGCCGCCATCTTCACCATCATTCTGGGCGTGTTGATCGTGGTGCCCGCCGCCTACTGGATTCGACTGCGCCTGCCGCAACTGCGCCCGATCGTAGAGTTCATCACGCTGCTGCCGCTGGTCATTCCCGCCATCGTCATCGTCTTCGGCTATATCAGGATGTACGGTTCGAATTCGCCGCTGCCGTTCCTGGCGACCGACATGGGCACAAATGCCTTGCTGGTCATCGGCTATGCAATGCTGGCGCTGCCCTACATGTATCGCGCGGTCGATACCGGACTGCGCACCATCGACGTCAGGACGCTGACCGAAGCGGCGCAGATCCTTGGCGCCGGTTGGGGCACGATCATTGGTCGTGTGATCCTGCCCAATGTGCTGATCGCCGTGCTGTCGGGCGCCTTCCTTACCTTCGCCATCGTCATTGGCGAATTCACCATGGCCAGCTTGCTCAACCGGCCCGCCTTCGGCCCCTATCTGCAAAACGTTGGCGCCAACCGCGCCTATGAGCCGGCGGCGCTTGCCATCATCGCCTTCGCCATCACCTGGGGCTGTATGTCGCTGATCCAGATCCTGTCCCGTTTCGCGCCGAGATCGGCGAACCGCCCGAACTGATCGACAAAGTACTGATCGAAAGAAAAAGCCATGGCCGAACCATTCCTCTCCATCCAGCATGTGCGAAAATCCTTCGGCGCCACCACCGTGGTCGAAGATTTCAATCTTGATGTCGAGCCGGGCGAGTTCGTTTCCTTCCTTGGGCCATCGGGTTGCGGCAAGACCACCGTGCTGCGCATGGTCGCCGGTTTCGAAGAGCCGTCGGCGGGCAAGATCGTCGTCGCAGGCAAGGACATCACGAGGCTAAAGCCCAACCAGCGCAATGTCGGCATGGTGTTCCAAGCCTATGCGCTGTTCCCCAACCTGACGGTGGCGCAAAACATCGGCTTTGGCCTGAAGGTCGCCGGCATGCCCAAGGCGGACATCGACAGACGCGTGGCCGAGATGCTCGACATCATCAAGCTGCCGCAGATGGCCGACCGCTATCCCTACCAGCTCTCCGGCGGCCAGCAGCAGCGCATCGCGCTGGCCCGCGCCATCGCGCCGAAGCCGAAGCTGCTTTTGCTCGACGAGCCGCTGTCGGCGCTCGATGCCAAGGTACGTGTGTCGTTGCGCGAGGAAATCCGCTCGATCCAGAAGAAGCTCGGCATCACCACCATCTTCGTCACCCATGACCAGGAAGAGGCGCTGTCGATCTCCGACCGCATCGCGGTGATGTATGGCGGCAAGGCCGAGCAGGTCGGCACGCCGTTCGAGATCTACAACCGGCCGGCGACCAAGTTCGTCGCCAACTTCGTCGGCACGCTGAACGTGCTCGAAGGCAAGGTCACTGACGCCGCGGCCGGCACGGTGCAAGTCAACACGCAGGAAGTCTCGCTCAAGGGCAAGCTCAACGGCTCGAAGTCGGGCGACACGCTGTCGCTGGCGCTGCGTCCCGAGGCGATCTCGCTCGGACGCCAGCCCGGTCGCGATTCAAGCCTGTCGGGCGAAATCTCCGAAGTGCACTTCCTCGGCTCGGTCATTCGCGTTCGCGTCGGCATCGGCGGCAACACGGTGTCGCTCGACACCTTCAACAGCCCGGCAACGCCACCGCCGGCTGTCGGCGAGAAGGCCGACATATCGTTCTCATCGAGCGATATGCTGGTGCTGCACTAGCAAAGCAGCATCCTGGGGCGACCGAGGCGGTCGATTCAAGCTGGCGCGATGAACGGCCGTATCATTGCCGGACCCCGAGTGCTGGATAATCAACAGCATCTTGCCATCCAGCCACTGCCCATGATGCCGCTTCGCCGCTACGATGGGCCATGGCGCTATTCGAACTTACCCTCATCCTGCTTCTGGCTGCCGTCGCGCTGACGGCGCTGTCGCGGCGGCTGGAAATTCCCTATCCGTCCCTGCTGGCTCTGGCCGGCGTCGCGATTGCCTTCGTACCCGGTGCGCCGACGATCGAGATCGATCCGGAGCTGGCGCTTGCCCTGTTCATCGCGCCGGTGCTTCTCGACGCCGCCTATGACACGTCGCTGCGCGACCTCAAGCGCTACCGGCTGTCGCTCGCGCTGCTGGCGCTAGGCGCCGTGGTCTTCACCACCGTGGTGGTTGCCTTGGTCGGCTGGAAGATGGCCGGCCTGCCGATCGCGGCGGCAATCGCGCTCGGCGCCATCGTCGCGCCACCGGATGCGGTGGCCGCATCCGCCGTGCTCAGCCAGTTCAAGGTACCGCACCGCATTACCGCCATCCTGCAGGGCGAGAGCCTGCTCAACGATGCCACGGCGCTGCTGATCTACCGGCTGGCGGTTTCGGCGGCGCTTGGCACGATCATGCTCAGCAACGCCGTTCCGGTGATCCTGCTGGCAACGATCGGCAGTGTGATCGCGGGCTATCTGTTTGGCCGCGTCTCGCTGCTGTCGCTCGGCCGCATCGAGGATGCGGCGAGCAGCACGGTGGTGCAGTTTGCCGGAACCTTCGCCGTGTGGATCATCGCCGACAGGCTGGGCCTTTCCGCCATCATCACCATCGTCGTCTATGCCATGACCATTGCGCGCAGGGCGCCGCGCCAGTCGTCGGCGAGACGCCGCGTCAGCACCTATTCGGTCTGGGAGTCGGCCGTGTTCGTGCTCAACGTGCTGGCTTTCGTGCTGATGGGCCTGCAGGCACGCACGATCGTTGGCAGGCTGGCCGGCGACGGGCAAGGCGAAGCATTCCTTTTCGCCGCAACGGTGCTGGTCGTCGTTATCGTCGCGCGCCTTGTCTGGGTGGCGAGTTACGTCGCGATCATCCGGTGGCTTGCTCGCTTCGGCAGCCAAGAGGCAAGGCGGGAATTGCCGACATTCGGCGGCGCCGTCATTGTCGGCTGGTGCGGCATGCGTGGGTTGGTGACGCTGGTGGTCGCCATTGCGCTGCCGGCCGATTTTCCCGGCCGCGACCCGATCGTGCTTGCCGCCTTCGCGGTGGTGCTGGGCACGCTGGTGCTGCAAGGCATGACGCTGAAGCCGCTGCTGCGCTGGATCAACTTCGACCCCGATAGAACCGTCGACAATGAGGTGGCGCAGGCGCGCGTCGCCATCATGCAGGCAGCACTGGACGTGCTGAGCCGCAAGACATCTGCGGCCGCCGCCGTCGTGCGCGAACAGTATGAAGCGCAGCGCCTGATTGCGGAAAACCCGGAGGACGCTCAGGCCGCGACCGAATACGACCGGCTGCGCCTCTATGCCATTAACCGCCAGCGCGACACGCTCGAGGAGTTGCGCAGCAACGGCACGATCGGCGACGAAGCCTACCACCGGCTGGAGGAAGAGATCGACTGGGCCGAACTGGCGGCATCGCCGGCGGGCCGGTTCCAGCCGCTGACCACATCATAGACGCTGGCCCAGTTCCGCCGTCGTGCCGGTACATTGCAACCCATCTGCCGAACCGCTACTGCCAAAGCGAAATTGAGCCGGATAAGCAATGAAGCTGGTCAGCTACAACATCCAGTACGGGTTCGGCGGCGATGGCCGTTACGATCTTTCGCGCTGCACCAAGCTGGTCGACGGCGCCGATATCATCGCGCTGCAGGAGGTCGAGCGGCATTGGCAGCGCACCAATGAGGACGACCAGCCGGAGGTCCTGTCCAAGCTGCTGCCTAGCTATTACTGGGTCTATGGCCCGGCCTTCGACATGGACGCCAGTGAGCGGCGCGACGGCCGGGTCGTCAACCGCCGCCGCCAGTTCGGCACCATGCTGCTGTCGAAGCTGCCGATCGCCTGGTCGCGGCTGCACGCGCTGCCCATGCGCCGCACGCTCAAGCCGCTCAACACCCGCAATGCGGCGCTCGAATGCATGATCCGCACACCCGCCGGACCGGTAAGGGTCCTGTCGCTGCACCTCGCCCATGTCGCGGCGGAGGAGCGGCTGGAGCAGATCGACTATCTCTTGGCCGAGCATCGCCGCGCGCCGTCCGAGGGCGGCCCGTGGAGCGGCGCGGACGATGAGCCTTCGCGCAACTGGACCAGCGGCGAGGCCGAGCCGGAGAACCCGACAGCTGCGATCTGGATGGGCGATTTCAACATGGAGCCTGGCAGCGCCGAATACAGCCGCATCGTCGGCAGCACGCCCTATCATCGCGGGGCAGCTTATCTCGACGGCTTTGTTGATGCCGCTGCCGTCGCTAGCGAGCCGGCTGCCGATTTCCACACCCATGTGAAAACGATCGACGGGAAAGTGGCAAAACGCCGGCTCGACCATTGCTTCGTCGGCGGTATGTTCGCGGACCGTGTGCGCTCGGTCAGTGCCGATATAGGCGAGATCGCTTCAGACCATTTTCCGGTCCGGATCGATATCGATCTCGAAACGCCTTTGAGCTCAGGAGATCGGTGAGCCCTCGATGACGCTTTTCGTCTTCTTCGCGGTGCTAGCCGCCGCCGCCATGCACGCGATCTGGAACGCGCTGGTCAAGGTCCATCTCGATCGCTTCCTGTCGATCACGCTGATGACACTGGGCATGGGGTTTGCCGCGCTTTTCGTGCTGCCCTTCGTCGAGTTTCCGAAGGCCGAAGTGTGGCCTTTCATCATCGCCTCGGTGATTTTCCACATGGGCTACCGGACTTTCCTGATCGGCGCCTACAAGGCCGGCGATTTCGCCCAGACCTATCCGCTGGCGCGCGGCACGGCGCCGCTTTTGACCGCCCTCGGCGGCGTTGTCGTGGTGCAGGAGATGCCGGCGCCTTTCGCCATCCTCGGCATCCTGCTGCTGTCGGCCGGCACGTTGGTGATGTCGTTTCGCGGCGGCGCGCATCTGGAGCGGATCAATGTGCGGGCGGTCGGCTCTGCGCTCGGCACTTCGATCTTCATATCCAGCTACACGCTCTCCGACGGCAGCGGCGCGCGGCTGGCCGCAACGGCAACGAGCTATGCCGCATGGCTGTTCATCTGCGATGCCACGTGGGCGCTGGTGCTGTGCCTCATCTTTCGCGGGCCCAAGGCGCTGCCCGTGCTGGCGCGCGACTGGAAGGCAGGCCTGTTCACCGGCGTGCTCAGCGGCGCGGCATACTGGATCGTCATGTGGGCGATGACCAAGGCGCCGATCGCCTCGGTGGCGTCGTTGCGCGAGACGTCGATCCTGTTTGCCATGATGATCTCGGTTTTCGCGCTCGGCGAGAAGATGACAGGCTGGCGCGGCGCCGCCGCGCTCGGCATCGTCGCCGGTGTCGTGGCCCTCAGACTGGGCTGAGAGCCTGATACTTCAGCCGAGCACCGTCATCACCTGTCCGCGCCGTTCCGTACTGAAGCGGATGACGACGATGATGCAGACGGCGACCACGCCGGCAAACAGCGCCAGCGCGTAGCCATAGCTGCCTCCAGACGTCTCGGCGATGCCGGCCTGGTAGGGACCGCCATAGGACGCCGCGAGATTGCCGGCCTGGTAGATGAAGCCGGGCAAGGTTGCCCGCACGGCGCCGGGCGACAGCTCGTTAAGATGCACCGGGATGACGCCCCAGGCGCCCTGCACCGCGACCTGCATGACGAAGGCGCCGATGGCCAGCATGAACGGTGTCGAGCTGAAGGCCCAGAGCGGAATCGAGGGCAAGGCAATCAGGCAGGCGAGCGTTATCGCGTTGACGCGGCCGATCTTCTCCGACAGTGCGCCGAACGCCAACCCGCCGACGATGGCGCCGATATTGGCGACGATGGTGATCCAGCTCACCGTGTGCGGGTCGAAGCCATGCTGCTTCTTGAGGAAGGTCGGGTAGAGGTCCTGCGTGCCGTGGCTGAAGAAATTGAAGAACATCATCAGCACGACCGCATAGACGGCGACGCCCCAGTGCTTCCGCAGCGTTTCAAGAAGGCCAGGTCTGACGGATTTCTGCGCCTCGACGAAGGCCGGCGATTCCGGCACATGCGAGCGGATGAAGAGCACGATAAGTGCCGGCAGGAAGGAGAGCAGGAACATGGCGCGCCAGCCGATCGTGTAACCGCCGATCGTCTGCTCGTAAAGCACGCCGTAAACCACGGCCGCCAGAAGGTAGCCGGTGGGATAGCCGCATTGCAGGATGCCCGAGACCATGCCGCGGGCACTGGGCGGAATGGACTCCATGGCGAGCGAACTGCCCAGCCCCCATTCGCCGCCCATGGCGATGCCGAACAGAGCGCGCAGCGCCAGGAAAATGCCGAGATTGGGCGAGAAGGCAGCCAGCGCGCCGATCACCGAATAGCTGACGATGTTGAGCATCAGAATGGGCTTGCGGCCATATTTGTCGGCCAGCCTGCCGAAGAAGAAGGCGCCGATGAAGCGTGTCGCCAGCGTCAGGAACAACGCTTTGGAGACTGCCGGGACGTCAGTGTTGAATCAGGTTGCGATATCGGTGAGCAGGAACGTCAGAAGGAAGAAATCAAAAGCGTCGAGCGTCCAGCCGAGGAAGGAGGCAAGGACGGTTTTCTTCTGCTGCGCGGTGAGAGCCACGACGTTCCTCCTAAACGCCCCCGGGGAACGATATGTTCCTTGGGGCGCAAAAGAGAACAGGCGTCAGCCGGCTTTCGAAAGAAGCGCGGTCACTTTTTCGTAATGTCGAGATCGAACACCATCAGCCCGTCGGTGCCGCCTTCGAGCGCTGCGACCAATCGGGCGCCGGCGCGCTGATGCGCTTCATGCACGAGATAGGCGTCGCGGGCGGCGGCATCGCGGAAGTCGATGGTGAAGGCATGGCTGAAGCCGCGCGCGAACGGCTCCGGGCTGACATTGGTGCTGAAATGGACCGTGTCCATGCCGTCGACAACGGAGCGCAGTGCTTCGAGATCGGCGTGGATTGCGGTGCGCTCGGTGGCGGGCACATCGCTGCGGAAGCGTACGAAGACGCAGTGTCTGATCATTGGTTCGTTCTCCCAAGTGGCTATGCGGCCCGATTGCCGGAGAACACCGCCGGCGGCAGCGGCTCGCGGCCGAGGATGATGTCGGCGCCTTTTTCGCCGACCATGATGGTCGGCGCATTGGTGTTGGAGGAAGGCACGCGCGGCATCACCGAGGCATCGCAGACGCGCAGGCCCTCGATGCCGCGCAGGCGCAGGTCCGGTGTGACCACCGCCATATCGTCATGGCCCATGCGGCAGGTGCCCACGGGGTGATGGTCGGTCTTGGCGGTGCGGCAGGCATAGTCGATCAGCTCGTCGTCGCTGGCGAGCGATGGTCCGGGCAGCACCTCGCGCAACACGTAAGGTGCAAGCGCCTTCTGCCGCATGATCTCGCGCGCAAGCCTGAGGCCCTTGATCGACATGGCGCGGTCATAAGGGTCCGACCAATAGTTGGGATCGATCAGCGGGTGGTCGGCCGGGTCGGCGCTGCTCAGCCGCACCGTGCCGCGCGAGCGCGGGCGCAGGAAGGCCGAGTTCAAGGTCACGCCGGGGTTCTTCAACCTCTCGACGCCGGCCTCGATGCCGGAGCCGAGTCCCAGATGGAACTGGATGTCGGGCGAGGCGGCGGTCGGATCGGCGTACCAGAAGCCGCCGGTCTCGAACAGGCTGGAGGCGACCGGCCCTTTCTTCAGCAGCAGATACTGCAAGCCGGCCCACGCGGTGCGGTGCAGCTTGGCGTAGTTGTCATAGGTGTGGTCGCCGGTGCATTCGGCGATGACGAACAAATCGAGATGGTCCTGCATGTTGGAGCCGACACCGGGCAGATCATGCACCGGCGTCACGCCGACCGATTTCAGGTGATCAGCCGGGCCGATGCCCGACTGCATCAACAGCTTCGGCGAACCGATGGCGCCGGACGAGACGATCACTTCGCGCTCGGCGCGCATGATGGTCTTCTCGCCGCCGGGTTTGTCGACGATCTCGACGCCAATGGCGCGGCCTTTCTCGACGACGATGCGGGTGACCAGCACATCGGTTCGGACCGTCAGGTTCTTGCGGGCGCGGATAGGCTTCAAATAGGCGACCGAAGCGGATGAGCGCCGGGCGTCCTTCTGGGTCAGCTGGTAGTAGCCGACGCCTTCCTGGCTAGCGCCGTTGAAATCCGGGTTGAAGGGGATGCCCATCTCTTGGCCGGCGCGGAAATAGGCCTCGCAAATCGGCAGCGGCGAAATCGGGTTCGACACGCCGAGCGGCCCCTGGTCGCCGTGAAAATCGTTGGCGAAGCGCTGGTTGTTCTCGGCGCGCTTGAAATAGGGCAGCACGTCGCGATAGCCCCAGCCCGCGAGGCCCTCTTCCTTCTCCCATGCGTCGTAGTCGCGAGCGTTGCCGCGCGTGTATATCTGGGCATTGATGGACGAGCCGCCGCCGACCACCTTCGCCTGCGTATACCAGAAGACGCGGTCCTGCATGTGCCTCTGCGGCACAGTCGACCAGCCCCAGGAAGCGATGCCCTTGGTCATCTTGGCAAAGCCCGCCGGCATGTGGATGTAGGGGTGCCAGTCCTTGCCGCCGGCCTCGAGCAGCAGCACGGAATTCGCTGAATCCTCGCTCAGCCGGTTGGCCAGAACGCAGCCGGCCGGGCCGGCACCTACGATGATGTAGTCGGTCATAACTCTATCCACCTACAGTCGAGGCACGGAGAGCGCGCCGTCGACATTGATAATCGAGCCTGTGGAAAAGCCGAGCTTGCCGGCGGCAAGCGTCGCCACCACGGCGCCGATGTCCGATGCTTCGCCCCAGCGTTTTGCCGGCACCAGGCCGCTGTCGATAAGCGCGTCGTATTTGGCTGATACGCTCGCGGTCATGTCGGTGCGAATGATGCCCGGCCGCAGTTCGAACACGCCGATGTTTTCCGGCGCAAGCCGTAGCGCCAGGTTCTTCACCCACATCGAAAGGCCGGCTTTCGAGATGCAGTAGTCGGGGCGTTCCGGCGAGGCCATATCGGCGCTGACCGAGGTGATGGTGATGATCGAGCGCGGATGATTGCTGGGAGCCGCCAGCATCGCCTTGGCGACGGCCTGGCTAAGGAAGACTGTGCCGCGCAGATTGACGTCCAGCGCACGGTCGAAATTCTCGGGCTTCAGCTCCAGCAGATCGCCGCGCACCACGGCGCCGATGCCGGCATTGTTGACCAGGCAGTCGATGCGGCTGAAGGCACGTATGGCGGCGTCGACGAGGGCCGTGTGATCCTCGAGGTTGGCGATATCACAACGGACATAGGCGAACTCCGCACCCCGTGCGGTGATGTTGGCGGCCAGTTCGTCCGGCGCTTGTTCGGCAAGGTCGGCGATCAAAATGTCGAAGCCGGCCCCGGCCAGCGCCTCGGCGCAGGCGAGCCCAATACCCCGCGCACCGCCGGTGACGATTGCTGCGGGGCGGGTCATGCCGCGAGGTCCGTTCGGCGAATATGCTCGGCCACGCGGAGCGCCTGTGCCGCAATCGACAGCGCCGGATTCACGGCGGCCGAGTTCGGCAAAAAACTGGCGTCGACAACGAACAGGTTCGGGTGGTCGAAGGCGCGGCAGAAAGGGTCGAGCGGCGACGTCGCCGGATCGTCGCCCATTTTCACCGTGCCGCACTGGTGCGAGGGCGTGCGCTTGTCGAAGGGACGCGACAGCACGATGGGATAACCGCAGGCGCGGAAGTTCTCACGCATCAGCTTGGTCAGCCCGTCCAGCGACTGCATGTTGGAGCGCCGCCATTGCATGACGATGTCCTTGCCGTCGACCATGATGCGGCTTTCCGGATCGGGTAGATCCTCGCACATCAGATACCAGTCGACGGCGTGACCGGCCATGTAATCGAGCGCGAATTTCGGCACGCGTTTGACGTTGGCCTTCAACATGTTGCCGTCGATCTTGCCGAGCAGCTGGACGTTGCCGAGCGGCTTGCCGCCTTTGCCGTCGGAGAGATAGTAGTCATTCAGCATCAGCGTCTTCTGGTAGACGCTGTCGTTCCTGCGGCGCGGATCGATCGCCAGCATGGCGCTCGAATTATGGTTCATGAAATTGCGGCCGACCTGGTCGGAGCGGTTGGCGAAGCCTTTGCCATCTGGTGAAGGCGAGCGCAGCAGGATGACGGCGGAATTGACCGCGCCGGCGGACAGGATGACCAGCTTCGGCGCGACTTTCTTCAGCTCGCCATTCTGACGGTAGTGAACGGCAGCGATGCTTTTGCCGTCGGACGACGCTTCGAGATATTCGACATGGCAGCCGGTTTCGAGTCGGATATTGCTGTCCTTAAGTGCAGCCGTCAGCGGTCCGGTCTGCGCATCGACCTTGCCCTGGGCGGTGTTGGGGAATGCGTCCCAGCCGGTCTTGCCCTCCTTCAGCCAGGTGTCGATGTCGACGCCGAGCGGCAGCGAGGCGGGGTGCAGGCCCAGTCCCTTCAGCTCGGCGCGGGCGCGCGCAATCGGCGCTTCGTCGGGCACCGGCTTGAAGGCATAGGGGACCGAGTGGAACGGTTCGGTCGGGTCCTCGCCAAGTGAGCCGCGGACGCGAAACAGCTGCTCGGCTTTCGAATACCAAGGCTCGAATTCATCGTAGGAAAACGGCCATGCCGGCGAGACGCCACCGAAGTGCTCCACGGCGGCGAAATCCTCTTTGCGGTAGCGGATCAGCACCGCGCCGTAGAATTTCGAATTGCCGCCGACATAGTAGTAATTGCCGGGGTTGAAGGCGGCGCCGCCGGGCTCGCGCCACATCTCCTTCGGACGGTAGTGGCCGTCGACGAAGATGGAGCGCGTGTCGCGGGCATGCGGCGTTGCCGTCAAGGGCTCGCCGCGCTCCAGCATCAGGATCGAGGCGCCGCTGCCCGCCAGACCGGAGGCGATCGTAGCGCCGCCGATGCCGGAGCCGATGATGACGATATCGGGGCTGACCATCTCGATCAGCGGATGCGGTGTTCGGTCGCCGGATCGAAGAACACGGCCTTGGTCAGGTTGAAGGCGAGCGGCGTGCTGGTGCCCGGCTGGATGTTGGCGTCGGCCCGCAACCGCGCCACCACGCCCTTGCCGCCGAGATTGGTCACCGCGAAAGTATCGGACCCTGCCGGCTCGACCACTTCGATGTGCAGGTCGGCAGTGGCAATGTTGGAGGCGTTGCGTTCCGCACCTTCCGGATCGGTCAGCGCTTCCGGGCGCACGCCGAAGATGATCGGCTTGCCCTGGAATGCCGAAAGACCCGCCGGCGCGTTGGCCATCGGCAGCGTGATCGGCTCGCGCGCCTCGCGCTCCAACACGACGGACAGCGCATTTCCCGACGTGGCAATGGTCGCCGGGATCAGGTTCATCGCTGGCGAACCCATGAAGTCGGCGACGAACAAATTGGTCGGGTTGTTGTAGATCTCGGCCGGGGTGCCGAACTGCTGCACCTCGCCGTCGCGCATGACGGCGATCTTGGTAGCCAGCGTCATCGCCTCGATCTGGTCGTGGGTGACGTAGACGATGGTTGTGCCGGTGGTGGCATGCAGGCGCTTGATCTCGATGCGCATGTCAACGCGCAATTTGGCGTCGAGGTTGGACAAAGGCTCGTCGAACAGGAACAGCTTGGGGTCGCGCACCAGCGCCCGGCCCATGGCGACGCGCTGGCGCTGGCCGCCGGAAAGCTGGCTCGGCTTGCGCTGCAGGAGGTGGCCGATCTGCAGGACCTTGGCCACCTTGTCGATCGCCTTTTGGCGTTCGTCGGCCGGCACGCCGCGCATCTCCATGCCGAAGGAGATGTTTCCGGCCACCGTCATGTTCGGATAGAGCGCATAGCTCTGGAACACCATGGCGATGTCGCGCTTGGATGGGTGCAGATCGTTGATGGCGCGGCCGTCGACGCGGATTTCGCCCTCGGTGATCTGCTCCAGGCCGGCAATCGTGTTGAGCAAGGTGGACTTGCCGCAGCCGGACGGGCCGACCAGCACCAGGAAGCCGCCCTTTTCGAGCTCGACATCGATGCCCTTCAGGATCTCGACATTCCCGAAGCGCTTCTTCAGCCCATCAATTTCCAGAAAAGCCATGGTCGTTCCTTCCGAATTGATCAGCCCTTGACCGCGCCAGCCATCAGCCCGCGCACGAAATAGCGGCCGGCGACGACGTAGACGATCAGGGTGGGCAGAGCCGCGATCATCGCGGCCGCCATGTTGACGTTGTATTCGACGACGCCGGTCGAGGTGTTGACGACGTTGTTGAGCGCCACCGTCATCGGCATGGAGTCGCCTGTGCCGGCGTAAGCCGAAGCGAACAGGAAGTCGTTCCAGATGTTGGTGAACTGGTAGATGACGGTGACGACGAAGATCGGCATCGAGTTCGGCAGCATGATGCGGCGGAAGATCTGGAAGAAGGAGGCGCCGTCGACCTGCGCCGCCTTGATCAGTTCGTTCGGGAACGCCTCGTAATAGTTGCGGAAAAACAGCGTGGTGAAGCCGATGCCGTAGACGACATGGACGAAAACCAGGTTGACCGTCGGATTGCCGAGACCGAAGGTCGTACCCGTCGCATTCTGCAGCTTCACGCCGAAACGTCCCAGGCTGCCGAGGATGGTCGCCATCGGCAGCAGCACCGACTGGAACGGAATGAAGCAGGCAAACAGCATCAGCCCGAACACCAGCGTGGCGCCGCGAAAACGCCATTTGGTCAAGACGTAGCCGTTGAGCGCGCCGAGCATGGTCGAGATCAGTACGGCTGGAACCACCATCTTGATCGAGTTCCAGAAATAGCCCTTGATGCCGGCGCAGGTTAGGCCGACGCAGGTCTCGCCCCAGGCCTTCAGCCACGGGTCGAAGGTCGGCGCCTTGGGCAACGCCAGCATGTTGCCGTTCTGGATCTCGTCCATGGTCTTGAACGAGGTCACCAGCATGACGAACAGCGGCATCAGATAGAACAGCGCAAACAGCGCCAGAAGCCCGTAGATGACGATGCGGTTGAGGGTCTTGGTGCTGATGCCGCCGGAGGCCTGTCGGGAAGCAGCGGGACGGGCAGGGGTGGCGACAGCGCTCATCGCGGCTTCTCCCGCAGTTCCGAATAGAGATAAGGCACGATGATGGCGACGATGGTCATCAGCATGATCACGGCACTGGCCGAGCCGACGGCCATTTCGTTGCGCTTGAAGGTGTACTCATACATGAAGTTGGACGGCAGCCAGGCCGAGCCACCGGGGCCGCCGCTGGTCAGCGCCACCACCAGATCGTACGACTTGATGGCGAGGTGGGCGAGCACGATGAAGGCCGACAGGAAGATTGGCCGCAGCAGCGGAATGACGATGCGGCGATAGAGCTGGAAGGTGGTGGCACCGTCGATCTGCGCCGCCTTCATGATCTCGCCGTCGATGCCGCGCAGGCCGGCCAGGAACATCGCCATGATGAAGCCGGAGGCCTGCCAGACGCCGGCAATGACCACCGTGTAGATGACGAAATCCTTGTTCTTGATCCAGTCGAAATGGAAGCTTGTCCAGCCCCATTGATGCAATGTCTGTTCGAGGCCGAGGCCCGGGTCGAGGAACCATTTCCAGGCAACGCCGGTGACGATGAAGGACAGCGCCATCGGGTAGAGATAGATCGGCCGCAGCACGCCTTCGCCGCGGATCTTCTGGTCGAGCAGGATGGCCAGGAACAGGCCGAGCGCCAGGCAGATGGCGATGTAGAGAAAGCCAAAAATGCCCATATTGACGATCGACGTGTACCAGCTCGATGGCGGGTCGGAGTCGAAGGTCCAGCCCCACAGCCGTAGATACGCGCGTGGTCCGGTAATGACATAGGACGGGAAGGTCTTGGAATTAGTGAAGGACAGATAGACAGTCCACAGGATAAAGCCATAGACGAAGACGATGGTGATGGCGAAGCTCGGCGCCAGCACGATCTTCGGCAGCGCGTCCTGCAATCGCGCGCGCACGGAGGGGCGAGACCGCTCGGGCGTCAGCTTGATCTGGGTTGTCGCTACACTGCTCATAGGGCTCCTCCCGTTCGGGTCGTCCGTGCCTGCCGTCAGGCGGCAAGGCGGCCCCGTGCATACGGGTCTCTGGTCGGCATGGTGTTCAAAAGGGTTTCACCGTTTCACGGAAACGGCGAACCTCTCTAACTCTTTCGTTCACGCAATTCCGGCCGGAAAACCGCTCACACTTTTCCTGGAATTGCGCCAGCCGGCCAATCCTGAGGCGAACCTTCCCCGCCGAAGCGGGGAAGGTGTCTTGCTGGCCAGCGCTTACTTGGCGTCGTCGATTGCCTTGACCAGTTCGGTCACGGCTTCGTCCGAGGTCTTGATCTGACCGTGGACGAACTTCGAAACGACGTCCTTGTAGGCATTGGCGACCGCCGGAGGCGCGCCATAGCCCTGGGCAAGCGAGCCGAACAGTGTGCCGCCTTCGTTGGCAGCCTTCAGGTCGGCGATGCCCTTCTTGCCGCACGCGTCGAAGTCGGTGTCCGGAACGTCGGTACGGGCGGGAACCGAACCCTTGACGACGTTGAAGGCGGACTGGAAGCTCTTCGACAGGGTGGCGGTGGCCAACGCGACCTGGGCGGCCTTGCGGTCGTCCGGAACGTTGAACATGCCGAACATGTCGGAGTTGTAGACCACCGAGCCTTCCGTGCCCGGGAAGCGATAGCACAGGAAGTCGGTGCCCGGCGTTTTCTTGGCGGCGTTGAACTCGCCCTTGGCCCAGTCACCCATCACCTGCACCAGGGCATCGCCCTTGATGACCATGGCGGTGGCAAGGTTCCAGTCGCGGCCCGAGAAGTTCGGGTCGACATAGGTGACGAGCTTGGCGAGGTTGTCGAACGACTTCTTCATCGTGTCCGACTTGAGGGACTCGTCGTCGAGGTCGTTGAAGGCCTTCTTGTAGAACTCAGGTCCGCCGGTCGACAGCACGACCGAGTCGAACATGGTGGCTTCCTGCCAGTTCTGGCCGCCAAGGGCGAGCGGAATGACGCCAGCCGCCTTGGCTTTGTCGAGCAGGGCGACGAAGTCGTCGAAGGTCTTTGGCTCGGTGCCGCCGATCTTGTCCATCACCGCCTTGTTGATCCACAGCCAGTTGACGGAGTGGACGTTGACCGGAGCAGCGACCCACTTGCCGTCATAGACGGAGAACTTCTGCAGGGCTGCCGGAACCGACTTGTCCCAGCCTTCCTTCTTCGCCGTCTCGGTCAGGTCGCCCATCACGCCGGCCGCCGCATAGTCGAGCACGGTGTAGCCGAGCATCTGCGACGCGGTCGGGTAATTGCCGGCCGCGACCATCGCCTTCAGCGCAGTCATGGCGGCGTCGCCGCCACCACCGGCCACCGGCACGTCCTTCCAGGCATAGCCTTCCTTGGCAAGGTCGCCCTTGAGGACGTTGAGAGCAGCCGCTTCGCCGCCCGACGTCCACCAATGCAGCATCTGCACTTCCTTGACGTCCTCGGCATGGGCCGAGAAAGCAAAGGCCGTCGCCAGAGCCGTTCCGATAAGCAGTTTGCGCAACATGTTCTACCTCCCTTGTTGCATTACACGACCGGTGGAAGCCCCACCGGGTTCTTCCAAACTCAGCCGACCCACCAACCGGTGCGCTGGCCGCGATGAAACTGGATTGTCTTTTCCTCGGTATAATCCTCGACAGCGCGTTTGCCGAGTTCGCGTCCGATGCCGGACTGCTTGTAGCCCCCGAATGGCAACTCGGGAAAGCCTTCCATGAATGTGTTCACCCAAACGGTCCCCGAACGCACACCACGCGCCACCGACATACAAGTGTCGATGCTGGCGCTCCACACCCCTGCAGACAGACCATAGGGCGTGTTGTTGGCGATGTGCAACGCCTTTTCAATCGATCCAAAAGTCAGCACGGAGAGCACCGGGCCAAACACTTCCTCGCGCGCAATAGCCATGTCTTCGGTAACGCCGCGGATGATGGTCGGATCGAGGTACTGGCCGGCATTGGACGCCAATTGGCCGCCACCGGTATAGACATTGCTGCCGTCTTTTGCTGCCGCCACGACGTAATCCGCCACCTTGGTCAGATGGTCGGCGGAAATCATCGCGCCAACCTTGGTTCGGTCGTCGAGTGGGTCGCCGACCGTTACCTTGGCGGTCAGGGCCTTGACAGTGGAGAGGAAATCGTCGGCGATGGCTTCATGCACGATCAGCCGGCTGCCGGCATTGCAGCATTCGCCGGCGTTGAAGAAGCCGCCGAACACTGCTGCGTCAGCGGCCGCCTCGAGATCGGCATCGGGGAAGACGATCTGGCCGTTCTTGCCGCCGAGCTCCATCGAGACTTTCTTCAGCGACTGCGCGGCGGAAGCCATGGTCATCTTGCCGACGCGGGTAGAGCCGGTGAACGACACCATCTCGACCAGCGGATGGCTGACCATCGGCCCCCCGACATCGGCGCCGAGGCCGGCCAGGATGTTGACGACGCCCGCGGGCAGGCCGGCCTGCATCAGGATGTCGCCGAGCACGAAGGTCGAGGCCGAGGTCATTTCGCTCGGCTTGACCACCGCGGTGCAGCCGGCGGCGAGCGCGAAGGGCAGTTTCTGGCTGACGATCAGGAACGGGAAATTCCACGGGGTGATGATCGAGACGACGCCGATCGGCTCGCGCAGCACCACGCCCAGCATGGCGTCGCCGAGATTGGCGTAACTCTCGCCGTGCAGCGTGCGGGCGAGCGAGGCGGCATAGCGCCAGATGTCGACGGCGCCGCCGATCTCGCCGCGCGCCTGGGCGATCGGCTTGCCGGATTCCAGCGCATCGAGGCGGGCGATGTCTTCGCGCTGGGCCTCGATCAGGTCAGCCGTCTTGAGCAAGATCGCGGCGCGCTCGGCCGCCTTCGTGCGCGGCCACGGGCCGGTCTCGAATGCCTTGTGCGCGGCCTGCATGGCCGCCTCCACCTCGGCCTCGCCGGCCTGCGCATAGCGCGAAACGGTGAAGCCATGGCCGGGGCTGTTGCGCGCAATCGTGCGGCCGTCACGGGCATCGACATGCTTGCCGTCGATCAGGAGCTTGTAAGCCTTCGGCGCCTTGGACGCCTCGGCCGGCATGGAAATGTTGAGCGGTGCGTTCATCATGCTTTCTCTAGGATCTTGAAAAGGCCGGCTTCTGCTTGGCCTTGAAGGCGCTCACGCCGGCTTTGAGGTCGCCGGTCAGCGCAACGAAGCCGCTGGCGAGCGCCTCGGTGGCGGCCGCACTTTCCTCGCCTTCGGCGACTGCGATCATCAGCTTGGCGGCTTCGGTTGCGAGCGGCCCGCGCCCGGCGATTTTTTCGGCCCAAGTCCTGGCCTCTGCCAGCGCCTGGCCGGTCTCGACCACGCGGTCAACGACGCCGAGGGCAAGCGCGTCGGAGGCGGCAAAGAGCTCGCCGCCGAGTGCCATGCGGCGCACGATCTGGGCCCCAAAGCGGCGCACGGCGCGCTGCGTGCCGGACCAACCGGGGACGACGCCGATCGATGTCTCGGGAAAGCCGAGCTTCACCTGCGTTTCGGCGACACGGAAGTCGCAGGCGACCGCCAGCTCCAGCCCGCCACCCAGCGCATGGCCGGAAAGCACCGCGATGGTCGGCTGCCGCAGCCGCGCCAGTCGGTCGAAGACACGGTGGCCGTAGCGCACCCATTGCACCTGAAAGTCGGCAGCGCTCATTTGTGCCCAGGCCTCGACGTCGCCGCCGGCGCAAAAGCCTTTGCCTTCGCCGCGGATCAGCACGACGCGCACGCCTTCAGCCATTTCGGCTTCGTCGAGCGCTGTCTCGAGCGCGCGCAGCATCGGAATGTCCAGCGCGTTGAACTTCTCCGGCCGGCGCAGCGTGACGATGCCGATGGCGCCGTCCTGCTCGAAGGTGACGAGGCGCTCAGCCATGCGCGCCTCCGAGCGAAGCGCCACCATTCAGCGACAGGCCGATCGGCCGGTCCTGATAGAGAGCCGCCGGCGTGACCTTGAGATCGTTGGCGATGCCGAGCGGAATCTCTGACTGCGCCAGCACATCGCGTTCGAGGTCGATGCCGGGCGCCAGTTCCGTCACCATCAGACCGTCCGGCGTCAGCTTCATCACGCAGCGCTCGGTGACGTAGGTGATGTCCTGCCCTTGCGCGACGGCGCGCTTGCCGGAGAAGGAGATGTGTTCGACCTCGTTGACCACCTTCTTGACCTTGCCTTCTGCATCGATGCGGATGCCGCCATCGGCGAGCGACAGTTTTGCGCCGGCATTGAAGAAGCCGGAGAAGACGATCTTTTTCGCCCGTGCCGTGATGTCGACAAAGCCGCCGGCCCCGGCGGTGACATGTGGCCGGGCCGAGAGTTTCGACACGTTGACGGAGCCATGGCGGTCGATCTGCAAGAAGGAGAGCAGCGAGGCATCGAAGCCGCCGGCCTGGAAATAGATGAACTGGTGCGGCGAGGGCATGATCGCCTCGGCGTTGGAAGCGCAGCCGAACTTGAAGTCGAGCAGCGGCACGCCGCCGACCGCGCCCTGCTCGATCACCCAGGTGACCTTGCCGTGCTGGCCTTCCTCGAGAAGGATACGCGGCACATTGGCCGAGATGCCGAAGCCGATATTGACGGCCATGCCATCGCGCAACTCCATGGCGACGCGGCGCGCGATTACTTTCTGGATGTTCATTTCGGCGTTGCGAAAGCTTGACAGCGGGCGGAAGATCTCGCCCGAAATCGCCGGGTCGTAAGGCGTCAGCGTCGTCTGCAACTGGTCCGGCGCCACCACGATGTGGTCTACCAGCACGCCGGGCACGCGCACGTCATGCGGCTTCAGCGTGCCGTTCTCGACGACGCGCTTGACCTGCGCAATGACGATGCCGCCATTGTTGCGCGCGGCAAGCGCCTGTTCGAGGCCGCCGAGATAGGCGCCCTCATGTTCATAGGTCAGGTTGCCGCGCTCGTCGGCGGTGGTAGCGCGGATGATCGAAATGTTGGGCACGATCGAGCGGAAATAGAGCCATTCCTCGCCGTCGAACTGCTGCACCGAGACGATCGGCTCGCTTGCAGCCGCGTTCATGGCGCAGCCCTGGTGGCGCGGGTCGGCAAAAGTGTCAAGGCCGACCTTGGTCAGCACGCCCGGCCGCTTGGCGGCGGCCTCGCGGTGCATGTCGAACAGGATGCCCGACGGCACATTGTAGGCGGCGACCGAATTGTCGCCGATCATCTTCCAGATCTGCGGCGGCTCGGACGAGGAGGGGCCCGAGGGATAGGAGCCGCAGAGCGTGCGCTTCAACAAACCGGGCTTGGCCAGATGGTCGATGCCCTTGATGCCATACATGTCGCCGGCGGCGATAGGGTGCAGCGTGGTGATATTTTTCGGATGGCCTTCCGCGTCGAAGCGCCCGCCGATGGCGGCGAGCACGGCGTCCGGGCAGCCGAGCCCGCTCGACGACGAGACCGACACGGTCATGCCGTCCTTGATGAGGTTGGCGGCCTGCTGAGCGGAGACGAGCTTGCTCACTTGGCGCTCCCGAGTTTCGGCTCGATGGCAACCGCCTTGCCGGATTTCCCGGACAGCAACGCTGCTTCGGCCGACGCCAGCGACCAGACGCCGTCCTCGCCGGTGGCGGAGGGCTGGCCTTCTCCACGCATGGCGGCATGGAACTGGCGCAGCGACCTGGCGTAGAGGTCTTCTCGGTCGAAGCTCAGTTCTTCCTCGCCTTTGGCGGTGCGTAGCAGCACCGAGCCGACTGGCTTCTGCGTCATCACATTTTTTGCGATCAGCGAACCTTCGGAACCATGCACCTCAAAGCCGGTATCGGCGAACTTGGTTGTGAAGCCTTCATGCGACTGGGCAATCAAACCGGACCTGAAGCGCCAGATGCACATGGCACCGTCTTCCAGCCCGCTGCCGGCCATGCCGGCCGACTGGGTGAAGGCCGAAATCTCGATCGGGTCGTCGCCGAGCACGAAGCGCAGCGTGTCGGCATCGTGCACGGTGATGTCGAGCACCACGCCGCCGCCGGCTTCCGGTCTGGTGATGCGCCAGCCCTGCAGGTTCTCCGGCAGATAGACGGCATGGAACACACGCGCGGCAATCGGCTTGCCGATGCGGCCGGCTGATATGGCGTCGCGCATGGCGTGGTGGGCGCCGGCATTGCGCAGATGATGGTTGGTGCCAAGCACCACGCCGGCTTCCTTGGCGGCGGCGACCATCGTGCGCGCATCAGTGCTGTTCAGCGCCAGCGGCTTTTCGCACAGAACATGCTTTCCCGCCTTTATCGCGGCCAGCGCCTGTTCGAGATGCAGTTCATTGGTGGTCGAGATGTAGACGACGTCGATGTCGGCGCCGAGCAAATCGTCAAGCGTCGAGACGGCGAGAGGAATGTTGTTTTCTGCGGCATAGGTCTTGGCGCGCTCCGGGTTGGAGCTCATCACCGCTGATATCTCGCCATCCTTTTGTGCGCGGATGGCGTTGATCATGAACTGTTTGGCGATCGTGCTGGCGCCGATCAGTCCCCATCTGACGCTCATGCCGCGTCTCCCATTCCTGCTGATGTGTTCTGGGCGCGGCGACCGGGACCGCAGCTGTCCCTGACGACCAGATTGACGGCGCCGATATGGTCCTCGGCATGCGTGGTGCGCGACTGGATCATCTTCAGCATGACGTGGGCGGCGCGTTCACCGAGGCCGGGTGTGTCGACCGAGACGCTGGTCAGCGCCGGCATATAATGCTCGGCCTCGACCACGTCGTCGAAGCCGACGACGGCAAAGTCCGCGCCGGGCTCCAGCCCGCGCTTGCGCAGCGCCAGCATGACGCCGAAGGCGACGGCATCGTTGAAGCACAGTGCCGCCGTCGGCGGCTCGGCCATGGCAAGGGCGGTTTCCAGGCACGCGATGCCGCCCCTGCGGCTGGTCTCGCCTTCGACGACAAGCACGTCGCGCCTGGCAATGCCCAATGTTTCGCAAGCTTCACGAAAACCGCCCAGGCGCTCCTGATAGACGACCAGGTCGGAGGTGCCGCCGAAGAAGGCCAGCCGGCGATGGCCCTTGCCGATCAGATGGGCGGCGGCGAGATACGCGCCGCGATGGTTGTCAGGAGCGATCACCGGGATGCGGCTGTCCGGCAGGCGGCGCATGGCGAAGACGACCGGCACGCCCGCCATCTCGAGGCGACGGAAGGCGCCCGGCGTGGTGCCGCGTGCCGGTGACACGATCAGGCCTGCGACGCCCTGTTCCATCAGCGACTTCAGCACTTCTTCCTGGCGCACCGGGTTCTCCGCCGTGTTGGCGATGAAGGGCACGATGCCGGCTGACTGGAAGACGCGCTCCATGCCGACCGCCAGCTCGGCGAAAAAGGGGTTGGTGAGATCGTTGATGACCATGCCGATGACGTTGGAATGGGCTTTGCGCAGATTGGCGGCGCCGCGGTTGTAGACATAGCCGACATCCTCGATCGCCTTGCGAACCTTGACCGCGGTTTCAGGCCGGATCAGCCCTGAGCCTTGCAGCACAAGCGACACCGTCGATTTGGACACACCAGCCTCGCGGGCGATGTCCAGGATCGTTGCCTTGGGCCGGCTGGCCATGTCGGTGGTTTCCTCCGCCTGAATGAGCAAATCTATTGGAACGTTCTAATCACTCTGCCAAACGAGAGTCAATCGGGATTCTTGCGGAGATCGAAAAGGTGAGGAATGCGGTTCCAAGCAAGGGCTCTTAGCCTTCTTCGGCATTTGGACCGGTTCAATCGCCTGAATCATAAAGGTTCTTGATTTATTGGAACGTTCCATTTATAGGATGCCGAAAACGGAGGTTGCCATGGATATCACCCTGCCTACGCAGAATGGCGGCCGCGTCAGCTACAAGCTCGCGGGCAGTCCGGTCGAGCCCGTAATCGGTGCGGTTTTCCCGCGCATCGCCTATGCCGCTGCCCATGTCGTCGCCGACCCTTTCGCGATGACCGACCCCTGGTCGAAGCCTGCGGTCGACTGGGACAAGACGATGGCGTTTCGGCATCATTTGTGGCGGCTTGGCTTCCGCATCGCCGAGGCGATGGACACCTCGCAGCGCGGCATGGGTTTCGACTGGGCGAATGCGCAGGAATTGATCCGGCGCTCGATCGCCGAGGCGCGCAGCGTCGAAGGCGCAGACCTCGCCTCGGGCGCCGGCACCGATCATCTGGCGCCGGCCAATTCGAGATCACTCGAAGATGTGATCGCCGCCTATGAGGAGCAGTTCGCTTTCATTGAAGGCGAGGGCGGCAAGGCGATCATGATGGCCAGCCGGGCGCTGGCGGCGGTCGCAAAAGATCCGGACGACTATATCAGGGTCTACGATCGCATCCTCAGCCAGGCATCCGGCAAGGTCATCCTGCACTGGCTGGGCGACATGTTCGATCCGGCGTTGCAGGGATATTGGGGCAGTGGGAATTTCGAGGCTGCGCTCGACACCGTCGTCGCCATCATCGAGCGCCATGCTAATAAGGTCGAGGGGATAAAGATATCGCTGCTCGATGCCGGCAAGGAAGTTGCCTTGCGCAACCGGCTGCCGGAAGGCGTCGTCATGTTCACTGGCGACGATTTCAACTATCCCGAACTGATTGCCGGCGACGGGAAGCGGCACTCGCACGCTTTGCTCGGCATATTCGATGCCATCGCGCCGGTCGCCAGTGCGGCGCTGGCGAAACTGGCTGAGGGCGACCGCGCCGGCTATGACGCGCTGATGGCGCCGACAGTGCCGTTGTCGCGCAAGATCTTCGAGGCGCCGACGGAGTATTACAAGGCCGGCATCGTCTTCATGGCCTGGCTCAACGGCCATCAGGACCATTTCGCCATGGTCGGCGGCATGCAGTCGGCGCGCGGCATCCTGCACTATGCCGACATCTTCCGCCTTGCCGACCAGGCAGGGTTGCTCGCCGATCCCGAGCTTGCGCTGGCCAGGATGAAGCATTTCTGCGCGGTTGCAGGTGCCTGAGAACGACACAATCGCTGGCTGAAACCTGTCCCCCGTATGGGGGATTTGCGTTCTCGCGCCAAATCTGTATTCGGTTGCCGGGATTGGATGCGGACGGAGCGGCAATGACGGAAAAAGTGGCGCTCATCACCGGTGTAACCGGGCAGGACGGGGCCTATCTCGCAGAATTGCTTCTGCAGAAGGGCTATATTGTCCATGGCGTCAAACGCCGCTCGTCCTCGTTCAACACCGAGCGCGTTGACGACATCTATGTCGATCCGCACGAGCGCGGTGCGCGTTTCTTCCTGCATTATGGTGACCTGACCGACGCCACCAACCTTATTCGCCTGGTGCAGGAGACACAGCCCGGCGAGATCTACAATCTCGGCGCCCAGAGTCATGTCCAGGTGAGTTTCGAGACGCCGGAATACACCGGCAATGCCGATGCGCTGGGAGCACTCAGGCTGCTCGAGGCGATCCGCATCCTGCGCCTGGAGAAGTCGGTGCGCTTCTATCAGGCCTCGACGTCGGAGCTTTATGGCAAGGCGCGCGAGGTCCCGCAAAGCGAGACCACGCCCTTTCATCCGCGCTCGCCCTATGCCGCGGCCAAGCTTTACGCCTACTGGATCACGGTCAATTACCGCGAGGCTTACGGCGTGTTCGCCGCCAACGGCATCCTGTTCAATCACGAAAGCCCGACACGCGGCGAGACCTTCGTCACTCGCAAGATCACACGGGCCGTCGCCTCGATTTATCATGGCCTGCAGGACACGCTCTATCTCGGCAACATCGATGCCAAGCGTGACTGGGGCCATGCGCGCGACTATGTAGAGGGCATGTGGCGCATTCTGCAGCACAGCGAAGCCGATGACTTCGTGCTGGCGACCGGCGAGGCGCATTCCGTGCGCGAATTCGTCGAACTGGCTTTTGCCGAGACCGGACGCAGCATCCGCTGGCAAGGCGAGGGTGTCGATGAAGTCGGTGTCGATGCCGGTTCGGGCACTGTCCTGGTCCGTATCGATCCGCGCTATTTCCGGCCGACCGAGGTCGATCTGCTGCTCGGTGACCCCGCCAAGGCCAAGGCAAGACTCGGCTGGTCGCACACGACCGGCTTCAGGGATCTGGTGACGGAAATGGTGCAGGCCGATCTGGCACGCGCGGCCGGCGGCACGCGGCAGAACAGCCGTTCTGCGTGAGGCAGGCCGATGGACGCGACATTTGAACTGAAGGGCAAGCGTGTCTTCGTCGCCGGGCATCGCGGCATGGTCGGTTCGGCCGTCGTGCGCCGGCTGGCGAGCGAGGACTGCGAGATACTCACCATATCGCGCGACAAGCTCGACCTGCTCGACCAGGCGGGGGTGCGGCGCTGGATGGCCGACCACAGGCCGGATGCGGTGGTGATGGCGGCCGCCAAAGTCGGCGGTATCCTGGCCAATGACCGGTTCCCTGTCGATTTCCTGCAGCAAAACCTGGTTATGCAGGGCAATGTCATTGACGGCGCCTTTCGCAGCGAGGTCGGCAAGCTTTTGTTTCTCGGCTCGTCCTGCATCTATCCAAAGCTCGCGCCGCAGCCGATCAGGGAAGACGCGCTGCTGACCGGTCCGCTCGAACCCACCAATGAATGGTATGCGATCGCCAAGATCGCCGGGCTCAAACTGTGCCAGGCCTATCGGCGCCAGCATGGCGTCGACTACATCTCGGCGATGCCGGCCAACCTTTACGGTCCTGGCGACAATTTCGATCTCCAGTCCAGCCATGTCGTACCGGCGCTGATGCGCAAGGCGCATGCGCTGGCACTGAGCGGTGGCAGCAGCCTGGAGGTCTGGGGCTCGGGCACGCCGCGGCGTGAATTCCTGCATGTCGACGACGCCGCCGATGCCTTGGTCTGGCTGTTGAAGAATTGTGCCGGCGACGGCCACGTCAATGTCGGCTCGGGAGAGGATGTCACCATTGCCGAGCTTGCCCAGACCGTCGCATCGGTCGTCGGCGTCGAGGCTAATATCGCCTTCGATACGACCAAGCCAGACGGCACGCCGCGCAAGTTGATGGATGTTTCGCGGCTGTTTGCAACGGGATGGCGCCCCCGCTACGCGCTTCGCGGTGGATTGGAACAGACATATGCGTGGTTTCTCAACCATGTTGAGAAGGGTGATGTCCGCCTCGGCGCGGCCTGATTCCAATTTTCCTTGAACCATTTCGCTGCCGCCCGCGACCAAGCGGTGTGTAGCAAACACGGTCCATCAAGGAGAACGTCAATGTTTATCACTTCAAGAAACGTCTTTCTCGCCGCCATCGCGGTTTCGGTGCTGGCAGGGTGTCAGACGGCACCGCCGAGGGAATGCGAGAAGACCAAGCCCGGTGTCACCTACAACGGCAAATGCTGCGGCATCGGCACACCGTGCCGTGAAGGCAACAACACCCCTCATGACAAGCCCGACAGGCCCGATCCGCGGCCACAGTGATCCGCGAGCCAGAAACGTCCCGGCACGCGCCGGGACGTTTCGCCCCCGACAGGGTGGATTTACGGATCGGAAGGCCGCTACCCGGTTCCTTGCTGGCCGGCATTTGAATACGAAACGGGACGGCGGGGCAGTAGACGATGCGGTCGCGCAGATCGCGCGAAAACTTCCCGCCGGATATGTACTTCAAGGGGCTGTTCGACTGTTCGAAGGGAAGGTCCCGTAGAAACTCAGATTTCGCTTTCCGTCGATGCGAAGGATGCTACTAAAAAAAATTCGAGATGCTCTTGAACTCATTTGGGGCGCCTCCTAATTCGATTTCCGCCAAGGCCATAAGGCTCGGCAAAAAATGGCGGCGCCGCACGGGGCGGCGTCCTTGTACCCATGTTGCTTCAAGGAGGATGTGGCTATGAGAACCTTTGATACCCTCTATCGGACCACCGTCGGTTTCGACCGGCTTTTCGACATGCTCGACAGCGGCACGCGTCCAGACTGGCCGCCCTATAACATCGAGAAGGTCGACGAGAACGATTACCGTATCTCGATGGCCATCGCAGGCTTCAGCCAGGATGAGGTCGAGCTGACCCAGCATGGACCCGAACTGGTCGTGGTAGGCCAGAAGGCTGATGATCAGAGCGGACGCCAGCTGCTGCACCAGGGCATCGCCTATCGCAGTTTCAGGCAGACGTTCAAGCTTGCCGACCACATGAAGATCAAGGCAGCCAAACTGGAGAATGGCCTCCTCTCGATCGACATCGTCCGTGAGATTCCCGAAGAGCTGAAACCGCGCCGCATCAGCATCGGCGTCGGCGACACGCCGACGGCCGCCACTCAGATCACGCAAGACACGGACCGCGCGCGTAAAGCCGCGTAATCCTGTCGATCTGTCACACTTTGAACTGCGGGTCCGCCTCCCGGTTCCGGCCGGGAGGCTGTGATTGCGGAGAAACGAAGATGATCACTGCAGGACGTACTGGCGCGCCTCTGTCGCGCGCCTGCAGTTGGCCTGGACCGCGCAAACCATGAAACTCAATGGTTCGTTCAATTTGGAGGATCATATGAACGATCGGATGTTTGACAGCGCCGTTTTCGTGAAAAGCGGCGACAACCTTGTTCAGGAAATCACGTGTCTCGAGGACGCTCTGGAGTTCCTCTATGAATGGCCGAAGGACAGGCGCGGCCCCATTCACCAAACCGCATTGCGGGCCTGCCAGCGAGCTTTCGATAGCGATTATCCGCTTTCCGCAGCCAGAGACGCGTTCAGCGGTTTTGCGAAAGCAGCCAGAATCCTTGAGGAAGTATCCAAGACAATGCCGTGGATGATGGGCAGAGGTGGCGAAGGCGGAGGAGTGACTGCCTAAAGCGCGTCGCGAAACGGATTCATGCGACACGCTTTAAGTCTTTGTTTTGATGCATGTCGTTGTCCCAGAACCGCGGCATACTTCTGGGTGACATGCATTAGGAAAGGAGGTCATGATGCTATCGAAACCTTTTGAAAAGCCAGTCCGGGTGTGGGTGGGATTGGGCTTTCCCCGCCAACTCAACACGGTCGCAGATGCCTATCAATTCGCATCCGAATGGTGTGGCAACAGCCCGGAGCAGAGAGCTGCTATTCGCGCTTGCAAAGCCGCTCTGATTGGCGATGTGGAACCCGAGACAGCACGAGGCGTCTTCGTCGCGTTCGCTCGCAAGAAGGATATTCTTATGGAGGACGGCATCGAGCCTGCGCCTTCAAGGACGCTAAGCCCGCACCACGTCTAAAGCGCGTCGCGTTTGAACGGACTCAGACGACGCGCTTTAGGTCTTTGTTTTTATGCATGTCGTCTCAAAACCGGGGCCACTTTTGAGCGCCATGCATTAGAATGTCCACAAACACGAGGCGGCTGCCACAAGCGGTGGCCGCCTTACCGGCTAAGTCGTCGAAGGGGTCAGCCAAAAACGGGCTTGGCTAAGTTATTGAAAGGATGGTGGGCGTGACAGGGATTGAACCTGTGACCCCTGCAATGTCAATGCAGTGCTCTCCCGCTGAGCTACACGCCCATCCGAAGCCGCGCATACACCATTTTTGGTCCAGCGCGTCAATAGCCGGAAAGGGAAAGAAAGGCTCGTTTTGTCGCGCCGCCGACGAAGCGGCGAGATCACACTGTGCGTGCTTCAGGCGGCCTGCAGCATTTTTTCGACCTCGTTGACGAGATCGCGCAGGTGGAAGGGCTTGGACAGCACCTTGGCGTCTTTCGGCGCCTTGGAATCGGGGTTGAGCGCGACGGCCGCGAAACCGGTGATGAACATCACCTTCAGGTCGGGATCGATCTCGGTGGCGCGGCGGGCGAGTTCGATGCCGTCCATCTCCGGCATGACGATATCGGTCAGCAGCAGGGAGAAAGGTTCTTCGCGCAGCCGCTCGTAGGCGCTGGCGCCATTGTCGAAATCGCTGACGTGGTAGCCGGCCCGCTCCAGTGCCTTGACCAGGAACCGGCGCATGTCGTCGTCGTCTTCCGCCAGCAGAATGCGTGCCATCTTGTCCCGTCCGAATCACCCCAGCCAAGCCTGCCGTCCGGCAAGCCCGTTAACCATCCTGTATATGAGGAGCTGACGGTAAACATCAAGTGAACGTTGGCGGCATTAATCCTGATTTGACGGGGTTCCTGACATGCCGAAATGCTGGACATGCGGCCGATGAGGTGGCAGTTTCCCATCATGATGCATTGCTGTTTCCGGGTTCGTTCAAATTGACGACGGCAGCCGAAGATTTTTCGGTCGTTCCACCCTTCGAAATCCGATCGGGCGCCGAGCAGCGCGTTCCCTTCGTCTTCAACTCACCGCATAGCGGCCGCTATTATCCAGACCGCTTCCTGGCCATGGCGCGGCTCGACCGGAACGCCATCCGCCGCTCCGAGGATTGCTATGTCGACGAGCTGTTCGGCAGCGCGGTGGTGCTGGGCGCGCCGATGCTGGCGGCGAATTTTCCGCGCGCCTACCTCGACGTCAATCGCGAACCCTGGGAACTCGACCCGCGCATGTTCGCCGAGCCGGTGCCGTCCTTCTGCAACATCCGCTCGGCGCGCGTTGCCGGCGGGCTCGGCACCGTGCCCAAGCTGGTGGGTGAGGGGCTCGACATCTATTCCGGCCGTCTGCCGCTGGCGGAGGCCGTCCAGCGCATAGAGGCGGTCTACAAACCCTATCACGAGACGCTGAAGCGGCTATTGACCAGAACCCATGCCAGGTTCGGCTATGCCGTGCTGATCGACTGCCATTCGATGCCGGCGAGCATCAGGGTGGGCGACAGCGGCCTGCGGCCGGATTTCATCGTCGGCGACCGTTTCGGCATCTCGGCCACGGCAGCCCTGACCGAGACGGCGATCGGCCTGCTCATCGGCATGGGCTACACCGTCGCCCACAACAAACCCTATGCAGGCGGCTTCATCACCGAGCATTACGGCCGGCCGGCGCGCCATCTGCATGCGCTGCAGATCGAGGTCAATCGCGGCCTCTACATGAATGAGCGGACGTTCCAGAAATCGGCCGGCTTCGATGCGCTGGCCGACGATATGGCGCGCTTTTCGGCCGACCTGATGGCGATGCCCGACCACCACTTCATAGACCTGCCGCTGGCCGCCGAATGACACGGAGCGGCGGCTGTTCATGAGATCCCGCGCTGGCCATCCCGCAGCGTAAAAAAAGACCGCATCGTTTGCACGACACGGTCGAAGTCTAGGGAGGAAACGCCCAAGGAGGGCATGGACAGGAAAACCTGTCCGAGAACAAATTTATTGTGCGATGCACAAATGTCAATCGATCCCACGCTTTTTTGATTCACTCTGATGTGAAAATGCGTTTCGATGGCGCCGATGTGTGACATTTCGGCAACGCTGATGTCTCTAAAATCGATAAACCGGCTTGTTTTGGCGGGAAAGTGCCTGCAGACCGGGTTGGCACTCTGCAATGCGGGAGAATCACGTGGACATCAGCATCGATTTCATGCGCCGGATCGCGCAAGCGGCGGCGGCTGAAACCTTGCCGCGTTTTCGCGCACAGGGCGCGGTGGCCAACAAGGAAAAAGGCAGTTTCGACCCGGTCACCGAGGCCGACCGCGAGGCCGAGCGCGCCATCCGGGCGCTGATCTCGGCTGAGTATCCCGATCACGGTATCCTTGGCGAAGAACATGGCAGCGAAAACATCTCCTCAAGGCATGTCTGGGTGATCGATCCGATCGATGGTACCCGCGCCTTCATCTCAGGCCTGCCGGTGTGGGGAACGCTGGTCGGATTGACGGTCGACGGTGACGCCGTCGCCGGTATGATGGCGCAGCCGTTCACCGGCGAGCTGTTCTACGCCAACGCTTCCGGCTCCCACTACGAAGGCCCCGGTGGGCCGCGGAAGCTGTCGACCCGCAAGAGGACGAAGCTTGACGAGGCGACCTTGTTCACCACCACGCCGGCGCTTTTCAAGGGCGAGGCGCGCATCCGCTACGACGCGTTCGAGAAACAGATCCAGCTCGCCCGCTACGGAGCCGATTGCTACGCCTTTGCCATGATTGCCTCGGGCAGCGTCGACATCGTCGCCGATCCCGGATTGAAACCCTACGACATCGTGGCGCTGATCCCGATCATCGAAAAGGCCGGCGGCGTCGTCACCACATTCGTGGGCGGTCCGGCGGAAAAGGGCGGCGACATCCTGGCCGCCGCAACGCCGGAGCTTCACGCGGCTGCAATGGCAGCCCTGCGGGGCTGATAGTCGACCCGATCAGCGCGGCTTGATCGAGCGCTGGAATTCCGCCGGCGTTCGCCCGTAGACCTGCCTGAACGCTGAGCTGAAATGGCTGTGGCTGGAGAAGCCGAGGTCCAGGCCGAGCGTGGTCAGATTGTCGTAGCGGCCAAGCAGGTCGAGCGCGCGCGCCAGCCGCAGGCGCAGATGGTAGCGATAGAGCGGCATCGCCTCGACCTGCTGGAAAACCTGCGTGAGATAAACCGGTGATACCCCGACTTCAGCGGCGATCTCGGCCAGCGTCCAGCGCCGCGAAAGATCCGAGGACAGGACGAGCTTGGCGCGATCGACCAGCTTCTGCCGGCCAGCGCTTGCGCCGGCGGCATGCGAGGTGCGCTCGCCGAGGGAGCGCCGCACCAGCGTCAGCGCCAGGGTTTCGGCCTCCAGCGTTTCGGCAATGTTGCGGCTCAGGCTGTGGCGCAGCACCGCCACCAGCGCCTGAGCCCGCGGGTCGATGCGGCGGCGCTGACGACGAAACGCCACGGCGCTGCCCGAGCGCAACTGCTCCTTCGGCGTCAGCTCCTGCAGTTGCGCCTCCTCGACAACGAGATCGAGGCAGGAATCGCCACCCTCGACGGGATGGCTGATCCGGTAGCCTTCGGCGTTGTTGAAGAACAACAACTGGTTGGCTTCGGCGACCGCATCGTTGCGGCCGACATGGCGCACGAAGACGCCGCGATAGGGAAACACAAGATGCGTGGCAGCGGTGCACTCTTCTTCGCTCTTGTGCCGGCATTCGCCGCTGCAGAGGACATCCCTCACCATGACGGTGCCGGTGTCCAGAAGTGTCTGTACCGTGAACTGCGACATGGTGAGCTGAGACATGGCCGTGGCATTCTACCCTTGCACCGAAAGCTGCTCCGGCACATTAGGCGATTGACCTGTCCAAACCTGTCAGGAGACTTCACCTGTCGGGCCCTTTGTAACGGCCATGGCTCAGTCCCACAAACGGCGCATGTATTCGCAGTGAGCTTGGCTGCGCGACAGGCCGATGTCCTTGAGCTGTTCGTCGGTCATTTCGAGCAAGGCAAGGCGGCTTCGGCGCCTTTCCAATTGACGGCCGATCCAGTTGGCCGCCGCGATGCCTTGTGTCCGCAAGGACCGCCGGAACGTCGCGGTTTGAGTTGTCGGCTGATGTGCGAGGCATTGCGCCGCATGATCGGGGCGCATCGCTCAGGCTTCCCCGTTGCCGGCGCCGGCCACTGAGGCGCCGGCTTCGTTCAGCGCAATCGCGCATTCCTCGCAGCAGACCTCGACGGTCTTGCCGCCGACCTTGACGCGGATCGGGTTGGCGTCCAGCTGGCAATCGCAGGCAGCGCAGGTTTTCTCGGTCATGACGTCATCTCCTTGGCGTTCGGTTCGACCCGGAGAGATGAGCATTCCGGGGCGGCACCGGCTGTCAGAATCTTTAGCTCTTTGGGTGCTGCCGGCGCTGCTCCTGACAGAAGGCTGTCAGCAGGCGACGCAAGCTCAAGGCGCCGCAACATGCAGCGCCGGCGGCATCAGGCTGTCGGGTCGCCGTTGCCGGGTATGAAGGCGTCGAAGGCGGCGAGCAACTGCTCGCGATAGACATCGGCCTCCTGCAGGATCTCGTGTTTCGAGCCATCGATCATCAGCAGCGAGCCCAGACGCAGACGCCTGGCATAGGCTTCCACGGCCTTGGTCGAGACGACCTGATCGGCGCCGGCGGCGATCATCAGCAGCGGCACCTGGATCCTGGCCATGAAGTCGGGCTCACTGATGGCTTCGCCTGCCTTGATTGCCGCCTGCAGCCAGCGGATCGTCGGCCCGCCGAGCGCCAGTTGCGGATAGTGCTCGTAGATTTTCGTGTTGCGCTGATAGCGCCCGGGGTCCGATGTCACCTTGTTGAGGGCGAAGGGCAGGGTTTCCCTGGGACGCGGACCCCAGGCGGCGTAGAGCCGGCCGAGGCCGAGAAAGCACAATATCGAGCAGACGCGGCGCGCGGTTTTTGCCGACACGGGCGAGTCGGGCACCGTCAGGAAAGGCGCAATCAGCACCATGCGACGCACCCGGTTGACCATCGACGGCGCCGCGAGCAGCGCGATCACGGCGCCCATCGAATGGGCGAGGATGTAATACGGGCCGCGGCAGTCGGGCAGCACGATATCCTCGAAGAACTGTTCGAGGTCGCCGGTGTAATCGTAGAAAGAGCGGACATAGCCGCGTTGCGGATCGGCGATCAGCCGGTCGGAATCGCCCTGGCCGCGCCAGTCGAGCGTGGCGACGCCGAGGCCGCGGTCGGTCAGGTTGCGGATGGTTTCGAAATACTTCTCGATGCACTCGTTGCGGCCGGGCAGCAGCACGACGGTGCCTTTCAGCGGCCGGGTGACCGCGGCAAACAGGCCGTAGCGGATCTTCTTGCCGTCGCGCGTGGTGAAAAAGCCGCCGGCGACATTTTGCGGCGGCGGATTGCCTGGCGTGGGATGGAAGAGATCCGTCATTAGGCGCTTGCGTCTTCGTGGTGTCTCACCCGGCAGGGCGTCGGCATGGTGATAGACGCCAATGGATGAAAAGCAAAGGGAGGACGCCAAGGGGGCGGACGAACGACAAGCAAGGCCGGAAGCAGCCTGCGGCGGCGTGCTTCCGGCCTCTGTCGATCCGGGAGGAAGGGACGTTACACCCGGTCGGCCTCGTCGCGGCGCTTTCATCCGGCGCCGCCTGGTTCTTTATCCTGGGGGCACTCTAGCGCCGGCCGGCTGAACGGGCGCCGAAGCAGCGGTTCATCTGCCGTTCATCGACGCCTCGATTGGCGCTCTTCAAAAATCCTTGAAATGCGCTTTTGCGCTCCCCAAATGTCGGATGCAGCCGCCGATGTCGGGGCTGCTGGTCCACCCGAAACGCCTTTCCAGGGTTTCGCACCGGCCACACGCAAACATGTTGCTCAACAGGAGAACACCTCATGCGTCACGTTGATTTTTCCCCGCTCTATCGCTCGACCGTCGGCTTCGACCGCCTGTTCACCATGCTCGACTCGCTGGCCCAGCCCGATGGCGCGCAGACCTATCCGCCCTACAACATCGAGCGCACCGGCGAGGACGCCTATCGCATCTCGATGGCGGTTGCCGGCTTCTCGGACGAAGAGATTTCGATCGAAGCCCACCGCAACGTGCTGACCGTCAAGGGTGAGCGCAAGGAAGAGGGCAATGGCGAAGGCTCCGAGCTGCTCTACCGCGGCATCGCCTCGCGTTCGTTCGAGCGCCGCTTCCAGCTTGCCGACCATGTCGAGGTCGTCGGCGCCACCCTGAAGAACGGCCTGCTTTTCGTCGACCTTAAGCGCAACATCCCCGAGGAGCTGAAGCCGCGCAAGATCGCGATTACCGCCTCTTCGGCCAACGCCAAGCAGATCGAGGCCAAGAACGCCGCGTGATCAAGACGGCGGCGTCACAACGCCCAAGGTTGAAAGCGTCTCCTCCCGAGACGAAAGCGGCGCCGCGAGGCGCCGCTTTTTTTCGCCGCAGCCTCTGTCACCCCAACCGAAGAGTTCTGGCTCTTTTGCGGCGGGCGCCGTCTTCCCATGAAGGGCGATGTCTGATCTTTCGGCTGATTTTTCCCTGGCCCTAACGGCAACCATTGCGGTGACCTTCCTGCTGGCCGGCATCGTCAAGGGCGTTACCGGTATGGGACTGCCGACGTTGGCGATGGGGCTGCTGGGCACAATCATGCCGCCGGTCGCCGCGGCTTCGCTGCTGATCGTGCCGTCCTTCGTCACCAATATCTGGCAGCTGTTTGCCGGCCCGAGCTTCGGATGGATCCTCAGGCGGCTGTGGCTGATGATGGTCGGCATCGTCGCCGGCACGCTGGCCGGCTCATGGCTGCTGGCCAGCGACAATGTCAAATGGACGACGGCCGGCCTCGGGGCGGCGCTGATCGTCTATGCCGTCTATACGCTGCTGGCGCGGCAGTTGACGGTTCCCGCGTCAGCCGAGCGCTGGTCGTCGCCCATCGTCGGTTTCCTTACCGGCATCGTCACCGGCGGCACCGGCGTGTTCGTCGTGCCCGCTGTACCTTACATTCAGGCGCTGGGCTTGAGCCGTGACGATCTGATCCAGGCGCTCGGCCTGTCCTTCACCGTGTCGACGATCGCGCTCGCTGCCGGCCTTGCCTCGCACGGCGCGTTCCAGGTCGGGCATGTCGCCATGTCGTCGCTGGCGGTTGCGCCGGCCTTGCTCGGCATGTGGCTCGGACAGTTGCTCCGACAGCGGATCAGCCCGGCGACCTTCCGGCGCTGGTTTCTTGTTTTCCTGATCTTGCTTGGCCTCGAGCTTTTGGCGCGGCCTTTCCTTGCTTAGCGATCGGTGCCGGTTGCGAGAACGGCCTCGACGTTTTGCCGGTGGACGGGCTCGTACAGCGCGAAGTACTCGACCGCGCCCGTGGCGAATATGTCGGCGCCGCAGGTTTTCAGATCCTGCTTCGCAAGATCAGGCTCACGCCGGCAGCGAAGCAGTTTTTGAACGTAGGCTTGCGTCGCGGCGATGAGGCCTTTGTCGTAGCCGCCTCGCTCAATCGCTTCGAGCGAGCCGTGATTGGGCAAGATGCGGTCTATCGACCAGCCGGCCATGCGTTCGAGATCGACCAGATGTTGCGCCAGCCGATCCGCCTCGCTGACATAGGTGATCGGATCCTCGAGCGTGTCGCCCGCCAGGAGCAGGCCGGTTTCGGGCATGAACAGCACCGTGCCGTCATGGCTGTGGATTTCGACCTGACGCAGTTCGACGGCGATCGATCCAACGGCGAGGTCAAGACTGCCTGCGAAGGTCCTGTTCGGCAGCACGAGAGGCTTGATCGGTGGAACACCGCTTTCGATCTCAGCCCGGTTGTTCGCGAGCGCCGAGGCGGTGAGCGTGTTGGCGATAATCTCGCAATCCTGAAACACCTCATTGCCGGCAATATGATCGTCATGCCAGTGGCTGAGCACGACCCGGATCGATGTTGCGCCCATGTCTTCGAGCGTCTGCCTGATGAAGCGCGCGTGAGGCAGCGAAATATGCGTGTCGTAGACAAGCGCCTGCGAACCATCGACGATCGCATAGGTGCAGATGCCGAGGGCATAGGCGCCGTCGTCCAGCCAGTTCGGCTCGTCCGACCAGGCGCGAACGCCGTCAACGCGGCCATCGTAGAAGCCGAGCACGTTTGGCGCCGGGCGAACCAGCCGCATGGTTGAGCCGAGAGGTGGCTTTGTCATTGGCGCGGTCTCGCGGGTTCAGGCGATCATCTGGCCGAAGCGATCGACCTCATCTGAAGTCGTGGCAAAGCTGGTGACGAAGCGATAGAGCAACTCGTCCTCGCCGACATGGCCGTCGAAGCCGTGCGGCCTGTGCCAGTCGTAAAAGGCTGCGCCGACGGATTGCAGCCTTTCGGCTTCCGCCTTTTTCATCACCGCGAACACCTCGTTGGCCTGCGGCAACCAGGCGAGCTTCGCCGTTGCCGAATCCTCGATCGCAGCCGCCAGGCGCGCGGCCATGGCATTGGCATGACGGGCCGTGTCCAGCCACAGGCCGTCCGTGAAGTAGGCGTCGAACTGCGCTGCGATGAAGCGCGACTTGGAGAACAGCTGTGCGGCGCGCTTGCGCAGGAAGGACAACTCCTTGGCGCGGTCTAGATCGAACAGCACCACCGCTTCGGCGCACCAGCAGCCGTTCTTGGTGCCGCCGAACGAGACGATGTCGACGCCGCGCTTCCAGGTCATTTCGGCCGGCGTCGTCTCAAGCGCGACCAATGCGTTGGCAAAACGGGCGCCGTCCATATGCAGCGGCAGGGAAAAGCGTTTGGCGATCTCCGAAATGGTGGAAATGTCGTCGAGCCCGTACACTGTGCCGACTTCGGTCGATTGGGTGATCGAGACGGCCGTCGGGCGTCCCCAATGGACGATTTCGGGTGCGAAACGGGCGACGGCGCGTTCAAGATTGTGCGGATCGATCTTGCCCAGGGCGCCGTCGACAGCATGGAGACGCGAGCCGCCGCTGAAATATTCCGGCGCGCCGCATTCGTCCTCGATGATGTGCGATTCGCGGTGCGCAAAGGAAATGCCGCCGGGCTTGTTGTAAGCGGCCAGGGACAGCGAGTTGGCCGCCGTGCCGGTAGCGACGAAGAACACCGCGACCTCGCGTTCGAAGATCTCGCTAAAACGCTGGTAGACGGCGCGGTCGAGATCGCCATCGCCATAGGCGGTCGAAAAGCCGCCGGCATTGGCTGACAGCCCGGCGGCAATGTTGGAATGGACGCCCGCCCAGTTGTCGGATGCAAAGAACATCAGCAAAGTCCCTGCCTGGTTGAGAAAGTCTGGTTGCGACAAGAGCGCGACCATGGCCGTTTCGGGGTTTGACGCGCAAGGGCCAAGGGCTGAAAAAGCGGTAAAGCCAAAGGCGATCACGAAGGAGTGCCGGGACCGAAATTTCGTTTCAACAGCGCCTGACGTAATTTTCTGTCGCCAAACGTCCAAGAATTTGGTGAATCGGTCTTGTGCGCGCCCAGGATTTCTGCCATAAAAATTTAGGACAGTAGTGCTGTCTTATTTTGTCGCACAAGTCAGGCTGGATTGGCGTATCATTTGGGCCACTCCGGCCGTTGCCGCGAGCGACGGGTAGACGGCTCGGCTGTGGCCTGTACGATACCGGATACGAACCGGCGGTGCACCGCACGGTCCGCCAAGGATTTCGAAAAGACGTGCCGCAAGAATGAGAGCGGAAGCCAGTCGCTTCCCAAGGTAGACCAGCGCCCCAAATGCTAGACGTGCAAGGGGCCGGAACGGAGGACAGGACGATGACGGAACTGACGCCATCTGCGATTATCGGCCAGGCCGCGCAGACGAAAGCGGCAGCCGTTAAAAATACCGTTCTGACCAAAGAAGGCCAGACCACCAACGGCCTGACCACCAATGGCATGGCCGCGCAGGGTCTCTATGATCCGCGCAACGAGCATGACGCGTGCGGCGTTGGCTTCATCGTCAACATGAAGAACGTGAAGTCGCACCAGATCGTCAAGGACGGGCTCTTCGTGCTCGAAAACCTGACGCATCGCGGCGCTGTCGGCGCCGATCCGCTGATGGGCGACGGCGCCGGCGTGCTGGTGCAGGTTCCCGATCATTTCTTCCGCGAAGAGATGGCGGCCCAGGGCGTCGAACTGCCGGCGGCAGGCCAATACGGCGTCGGCCACTGGTTCATGCCGCAGGATGCGGCACTGCGCGCCCATATCGAAGAGATCATCGCCGAATCGGCGCAGTCAGAAGGGCTGCCGCTGCTCGGCTTTCGCGACGTGCCGGTCGACAATTCATCGCTGTCGAAGGCGCCCGATATTGCGGCCTCCGAACCGTTCCATCGCCAGGTCTTCATCGGCCGCACATCGGACATTCCAGATGACGAGGAATACGAGGCCAGGCTGTACCTGCTGCGCAAGGTGATTTCCGGCCGCATCTACGCCGAGAACAACAACAAGGATATCGGCGCCTACTGTGTGTCGCTATCGGCGCGTACCATCGTCTACAAGGGCATGTTCCTGGCCTACCAGGTCGGCGCCTATTACAAGGATTTGTCGGATCCGCGTTTCGAGACCGCGCTGATCCTCGTCCACCAGCGCTTCTCGACCAACACCTTCCCGTCATGGAAGCTCGCGCACCCCTACCGCATGGTCGCGCATAATGGCGAGATCAACACGGTGCGCGGCAACAACAACTGGATGGCGGCGCGCCAGGCCTCGGTCGATTCCGAACTGTTCGGCAACAACATCTCCAAGCTGTGGCCGATCTCCTATGACGGCCAGTCCGACACGGCGTGCTTCGACAATGCGCTCGAATTCCTGTTCCAGGGCGGCTACAGCCTCAGCCACGCCATGATGATGCTGATCCCGGAAGCCTGGGCCGGCAACAAGCTGATGGATGCCGATCGCAAGGCTTTCTACGAATACCATGCAGCGCTTATGGAGCCGTGGGACGGGCCGGCCGCGGTCGCCTTCACCGACGGCCGCCAGATCGGCGCCACGCTCGACCGCAACGGGCTGCGCCCGGCGCGCTACATCGTCACCGACGACGACCGCGTCATCATGGCGTCCGAAGCCGGCGTGCTGCCGGTGCCGGAGGAGAGGATCGTCAAGAAGTGGCGGCTGCAGCCTGGCCGCATGCTTCTGATCGACCTTGCCAAGGGCCGCATCATTTCCGACGAGGAGATCAAGTCGGAGATCGCCACCAGGCATCCCTACAAGACCTGGCTCAACAACACGCAGCTGATCCTGGAGGATCTGAAGCCGGTCGAGCCGCGCGCGCTACGCAAGGATGTCAGCCTTCTCGATCGCCAGCAGGCTTTCGGCTACAGCCAGGAAGACACCAAGCTGCTGATGTCGCCGATGGCGACCACCGGCCAGGAAGCCGTGGGTTCGATGGGAACCGACACGCCGATCTCGGCGATGTCGGACAAGTCGAAGCTGCTCTACACCTATTTCAAGCAGAACTTCGCCCAGGTAACCAACCCGCCGATCGACCCGATCCGCGAAGAGCTGGTGATGAGTCTGGTGTCGTTCATCGGGCCGCGGCCGAACATCTTCGACCTGGTCGGCAATTCGCGCCGCAAGCGGCTCGAAGTGCGCCAGCCGATCCTGACCAATGGCGATCTGGAAAAGATCCGCTCGATCGGCCACACCGAGGACCGTTTCGACACCAAGACCATCGACATCACCTACGGGTCGAGCGAGGGCGCGGCCGGCATGCAGGGCGCCGTCGAGCGTCTGTGCGAGCGCGCCGAGGCGGCCGTTGCCGGCGGCTACAACATCATCATCCTGTCCGACCGCCAGGTCGGTCCCGACCGTATCGCCATTCCGGCACTGCTGGCGACGGCTGCCGTGCACCACCATCTGATCCGCAAGGGTCTGCGCACCGCGGTCGGCCTGGTCGTCGAATCCGGCGAGCCCCGCGAAGTGCATCATTTCTGCTGTCTCGCCGGCTACGGCGCCGAGGCGATCAACCCCTACCTTGCTTTCGACACGCTGCTCGACATGCACAAGCGTGGCGAACTGCCGGCGGAGGTCGACGCCTACGAGGTGGTCTCGCGCTATATCAAGTCGATCGGCAAGGGCATCCTCAAGGTGATGTCGAAGATGGGCATCTCCACCTACCAGTCCTATTGCGGCGCGCAGATATTCGACGCCATCGGGCTGAAGTCGGATTTCGTCGAGAAGTACTTCACCGGCACAGCGACGCTGATCGAAGGTGTCGGCCTGGACGAGGTCGCGGCTGAGACGCTCAGCCGGCACACCGACGGTTTCGGCAACGATCCGGTGCTGCGCAACAGCCTCGAGGTCGGCGGCGAGTATATGTACCGCATGCGCGGCGAAGCCCATATGTGGTCGCCCGACGCCGTCGCCACCTTGCAGCACGCCGTGCGCCAGGGCTCGTGGGAGACGTTCAAGGAGTATTCCGCGCAGATCGACAGCGAGACGGCCCGTGCCCAGACCATACGCGGCCTGTTCAGGATCAAGCTTGCGGAAGAGACCGGCCGCAAGAAGGTGGCGATAGAGGACGTGATGTCGGCGGCCGATATCGTCAAGCGCTTCTCGACAGGGGCGATGTCGTTCGGCTCGATCTCGCGCGAGGCACACACGACGCTGGCGCGTGCCATGAACCAGATCGGCGGCAAGTCGAACACCGGCGAGGGCGGCGAAGAGGCCGACCGCTATCTGCCGCTGCCCGGCGGCGGCAAGAACCCCGAACGTTCGGCGATCAAGCAGGTCGCCTCGGGGCGGTTTGGCGTCACCGCCGAGTATCTCGTCAATTCCGATGTCATGCAGATCAAGGTCGCGCAGGGCGCCAAGCCCGGTGAGGGCGGCCAGCTGCCCGGCCACAAGGTCGACGCGACCATTGCCAAGGTCCGGCACTCGACGCCCGGCGTCGGCCTGATCTCGCCGCCGCCGCATCACGACATCTATTCGATCGAGGATCTGGCGCAGCTGATCTATGATCTGAAGAACGTCAACCCGGCGGCCGACGTATCGGTCAAGCTGGTGTCGGAAGTCGGTGTCGGTACGGTTGCGGCCGGCGTCGCCAAGGCACGCGCCGACCACATCACCATATCGGGCTATGATGGCGGCACCGGCGCGTCGCCGCTGACCTCGCTCAAGCATGCCGGCAGCCCGTGGGAAATGGGCCTAGCCGAGACGCACCAGACGCTGGTGCTGAACGGGCTGCGCTCGCGCGTTGCGCTGCAGGTCGATGGCGGCTTGCGCACGGGGCGCGACCTCATCATCGGTGCGCTGCTCGGCGCCGACGAGTTCGGCTTCTCGACCGCGCCGCTGATCGCGGCCGGCTGCATCATGATGCGCAAGTGCCACTTGAACACCTGCCCGGTCGGCGTCGCGACGCAGGATCCGGTTCTGCGCAAGCGTTTCAAGGGCACGCCCGAGCATGTCATCAACTTCTTCTTCTATGTTGCGGAAGAGGTGAGGGGGCTGCTGGCCGAGATGGGCTACACCCATATCGACCAGATCATCGGCGACAGCGACCTGCTGGAAAAGCGCGAGATGATCCAGCATTGGAAGGCGCGTGGGCTCGATTTCGGCAAGATGTTCTTCAAGCCGGACGCGCCGCATGAGGCGGTGCACTGGACCGAACGGCAGAAACACCCGATCGACGATGTACTCGATCGCAAGCTGATCGAACTGGCGAAGCCCGCGCTCGAAAGCAAGCAGCCGGTCAAGATCGAGGTCGACATCCGCAATGTCGATCGCTCCACGGGCGCCATGCTGTCGGGCGAAGTCGCCAAGCGCTTCAGGCACAAGGGCCTGCGCGAGGACACGATCCAGGTGAAGCTGACCGGCACCGCCGGCCAGTCGTTCGGCGCCTTCCTGGCGCGCGGCATCTCGTTCGATCTCGTCGGTGCGGCCAACGACTATGTCGGCAAGGGCCTGTCGGGCGGACGCATCGTCATCCGGCCGCCGGAGGAGTCCAGGATCGTCGCGGCGGAATCGATCATCGTCGGCAACACCGTCCTCTATGGCGCGACCGAGGGCGAGGCCTATTTCGCAGGTGTCGCCGGCGAGCGCTTCGCGGTGCGCAATTCGGGCGTCGCCGCCGTCGTTGAAGGCGTCGGCGATCATGGCTGCGAATACATGACCGGCGGCATCGTCGTCGTCATCGGCCAGACCGGTCGCAACTTCGCTGCCGGCATGTCGGGCGGCGTGGCCTATGTTCTGGATGAGGCCGGCGATTTCGCCGCGCGCTGCAACATGGCGATGGTCGAGCTGGAGCCGGTTCCGGAAGAAGACGATCTGATGGAAAGGCTGCTGCATCATGGCGGTGACCTCGACCACAAGGGTCGCGTCGACGTCTCGGGTGACATGACCACCCATGACGAGGAACGGCTTTACCAGCTTATCTCGAACCACGTCCATTTCACCGGTTCGGTACGCGGCCGCGAGATACTCGACGACTGGACGACCTTCCGGCCGAAATTCCGCAAGATCATGCCGGTCGAATACCGCCGCGCGCTGATCGAGATGGAACGCATGCGCATGGGCGTGGCGGCGGAATAGGTTTTTCGACTTGCCGGGAGGCGCAGGCTTCCCGGCGGAACTTTCAGCGACAGTTTGACCTCGGATGCAAGGTTGCCACGGCTGCCTCAAGGGGTTAACGGGTGCGAAAACCGCACCATCTGGACAGCAGGAACTGGACTATGGGCAAGGTAACAGGCTTTCTCGAAATCGACCGGCAGGTGCACAAGTACCAGCCGGCCTCCGACCGCATCCGGCATTTTCGTGAATTCACGCTGCCGATGTCGGACAAGGAGGTCGAGAAACAGGCGGCGCGCTGCATGGATTGCGGCATCCCGTTCTGCCACGGGCCGACCGGTTGCCCGATCCACAACCAGATCCCGGACTGGAACGACCTCGTCTACAATGGCGACTGGGACAATGCGATCCGCAACCTGCATTCGACCAACAATTTCCCCGAGTTCACCGGCCGCATCTGCCCCGCGCCCTGCGAGGAAGCCTGCACGCTGAACCTCGAGGACATTCCGGTTGCCATCAAGACTGTCGAACAGGCAATCGCCGACAAGGCTTATGAAACCGGCCATATCCGGCCTTATCCGCCAGAGAAGAAGACGGGCAAGCGGGTCGCTGTCATCGGCTCCGGCCCGGCAGGGATGGCGGCGGCGCAGCAGCTTGGCCGCGCCGGCCACGAGGTCAGCGTTTATGAGCGTGAGAGCCGTCCCGGCGGGCTGATGCGCTACGGCATTCCCGACTTCAAGATCGAGAAGCACTATATCGACCGCCGCATCGAGCAGATGCAGGGCGAGGGCGTGACCTTCCGTTGCGGCGTCAATGTCGGCGTCGACAAGCCGGTGGCAGAGTTGCTCGCCGGATACGATGCGGTGCTCTATTGCGGCGGTTCGGAATCGCCGCGTCCGGCCAATATTCCGGGCGACGATCTCGGCGGCGTCTATGACGCCATGCCCTATCTGGTGCAGCAGAACCGTCGCGTCGGCGGCGAGCCGATCCAGTCGGTGGCCTGGCCGTCGCATCCGATCATCGCCGGCGGCCAGCATGTCGTCGTCGTCGGCGGCGGCGATACCGCGTCCGACTGCGTCGGCACCGCCTTCCGCCAGGGCGCGGTGCGCGTCACCCAGCTCGACATCCGCCCGCAGCCGCCGGAGAAGGAAGACAAGCTTTCGGTCTGGCCTTACTGGGCGACCAAGATGCGCACCTCGTCCTCACAGGCCGAAGGTGCGGAGCGCGAATTCCAGGTGGCGACGCTCGAATTCATCGGCGAGGACGGCCAGCTGACCGGCGTCAAATGCTGCGAAGTCGACGAGAAGCGCAAGCCTATCCCCGGCACCGAATTCGTCATCCGTGCAGACCTCGCCTTCATCGCCATCGGCTTTGCCGGACCGGCTGCCGCCGGCGTCGCGAAAGAGCTGGACGGTGAGATGAAAATCACCACCGACAGCCGCCGTTCCCGCAATGTCGAAGCCAACGATCGCGACTACAAGACCAGCGTCGACAAGCTCTACGCCGCAGGTGATGTGCGCCGCGGCCAGTCGCTGGTTGTGTGGGCGATCCGCGAAGGCCGCCAGGCCGCGCGCTCGATCGATGAAGCGCTGATGGGGTCGACGGTACTCCCCCGTTAACGGTTGATCGCCGTCGTCGTATCCGTCGCGGCAGCGGCCTTGGGCGGCCAGGAGAAGTCGTCGGCGCGGCCGGGCGAGGCCTCGGGCGCCTTGCCTTCGAGGATTAGTTTTTCGCCGGGCAGATCCGGATTGGCTTTCGGCGCCGCCGCCGCACCGAGAAGCTCGGTCCCGCCGTCGAGCGCCGGATCGTTGAGCAGCATTGGAACGGTGCGGTCGACCACGATCGGGGCGGCGGGCAGCGACGGCGCCTCGACCGGGGCGCCGGCCGGCGCGGCAGCCGTCAGCACGCTTCCCGGCGCTGCCAGGCCGAGGATCTTGGCCAGCGGCTTTTCGGTGTAGAAGGCGAGCTTTCGCTTGCCGGCTTTCGAGACGTTGATGCCGTCGTCGGAGCGCAGCCGCACGGCCTGGCCGTTAATGTCGGGGCCGGTCGAGACAAAGGCGCCGTTCTCGTCGACGAACCCATCCCAGACATCGACGAATTCGCCGCCGTTCTTCTCGGCTGCCGAGTGGTAGATGTCGTTGAATGCCAGCATGTCGGAGGTCATCTTCGGCGTCTTGAAGGCTGGCATGCCGACCCACAGATAAGGCACCTTGGTCGCCGCCAGTGCCTTTCCCAAGGCTTCGGTCCGGCGTTCGTATTCCTTGGTCCAGTTCTCGGAGCGCGGCTGCTCGCGCACATCGTTGACGCGCATCTGCTGGCGGTCGTTGGAGCCGAGCATGACGACGACCACGGAGGGTTTTTCGGTCTCGACCAGCGATTTGACCTGTTCGGGCCAGTTGTAGACATCATCGCGCACGAAACCCGAAGAACCGTTGGCGCGCTCGACGATCCTGACGTTGGCATTGTCGGCAAAGGCTGTTTCGAGGCCTTCGGCCAGGCCGTTGGCCATGAAATCGCCGATCACCAGAATGACGCGGGCATCCGGTGTCTTCTCGACAATCGGAGCGGAAGGTTCAACGGGTGCACGGGGCTTCTTCTTGACCTTCGGCTTTGCCTTGCGGACGTCGAGCGGCGGCTCGATGCGTTCGCTGCGGCGCGGGAACAGAAGGTCGCGCAGCGACCAGCCGCGGTTCTGCGGTTGCTCCTGCGCCAAAGCCGGTGTGTGGAAACTGCCGGCGACCCCCGTCGCCAGGACGACGATGGCCAGAATGAGGATCGGCAAGCGGAAAACGATCACACGGATACGCGCTGCCGGAACCAAGCACCCTCTCCATCACTTGGTGCATGGCCCTCGCAGGGGATCATGCACAGACCGATGCTACGGCATCCCTTGCGCGTCGCAGATGCGCGCTGCCGTCGTCGGCTCTATTTCTTTCTGAGCCATTTGAGCACTTCCATGCTCGGATACCCGTCTTGGGTCAAGCCGACCGTTGCCTGATAGGTCATGATGGCGGTTTTCGTACCGTCACCGATCTTGCCGTCGAACTTGCCGTCGTAAAGTCCGTGCTGCGAAAGCCGCTTCTGCAACTCCTGCCTTTCCTCGAAGGACAGTTTGGTGAAAGGCCGCTTCCAGTCCTGCACCAGACCATTAGAGCCGGCGATTTCGTCGGCAAGAAGGCCGACGGCCAGGGCATATTTGTCGGCGTTGTTGTAGGCCTTGATGACGGAGAAGTTCTTGATCATCAGGAAGGCCGGTCCGCCGCGGCCGTCCGGCACTTTCAGCGTCGCCGTGTCGGTTGCGTTCTTGAACGGCTTGCCATTGGCCCTGGCGACGCCGAGCGCCTGCCACTGCGCCAATGTCTTCGAGCCGGCAGGCAGTTTGCCGGCTGGAATGGTGACCTCGTAGCCCCAGGTCTTGCCGCCCTGCCAGCCATTCTTCTTCAGCAGATTGGCTGATGTCGCCAACGCATCGGGGATCGAATTCCAGATGTCGCGCTTGCCGTTGCCGTCCATGTCGACGGCATAATGCTGGTAGCTGGTCGGGATGAACTGGGTCTGGCCCATGGCGCCGGCCCAGGAGCCCATCAGGTGGCTTTCGTCGATGTCGCCGGTCTGCAGGATTTTCAGCGCGGCGACCAATTGGGTGCGGGCGAATTTCGAACGCTTGGCGTCGCCATAGGCGAGGGTTGCCAGCGAGCGGATGACATTGCGCATGATGTCGTCGCGCTTGAGGATCTCGCCATAATTCGATTCCATCGACCAGATGGCGAGCAGGATGTAGCGGTCGACGCCGAACCTGGCTTCGATCCGGTCCAGCCACGGCTTCCATTTCCTGGCCATCTGCTGGCCGACGGCAACGGACTGGTCATGGACGCGGTTGTCGAAATAGTCCCAGGCGGGCGCGGTGAACTCGGGCTGGGTGCGTGCCTTTTCCAGCACCACCGGGTCGGGCTCATTGATGCCCCGGAACGCTCGGTCGTAGACCGCGCCGGAAACGCCGCCCGCCACGGCCGTGGCGCGGAAGCCGGCGACCCATTGCCGAAACCCGGCATCGGCGAAGGCCGGTCCGGCCGGCATCAGCAAGGCGAGCGAGAGGCTGGCCGCCGTCAGCACGCTGGTAAAGAGTTTTGCGGCACTGCGAACGGACATATTTTCCCCTTTCTCTATCTCAGGAAAGACCATTCATCGCCGAACCGGGTTAGCAATTGGTTTACCATAGGCGGCGCCTGGAACGAAAAGACACCTGGATGCTTTACCGGTTGATGTTTCCCTCAATGGCCCGATAATCCCCAATTCCGGCGCGAAAATGTCGCGAGGCGGGATTGCCGGGCACGCCCTCAAACGGATAATTGACGCATGAAGCGAGTTCGCAAGGCAGTTTTCCCGGTCGCCGGTCTCGGCACACGGTTTCTCCCGGCCACCAAGGCCATTCCCAAGGAGATGTTGACCGTCGTCGACCGGCCGGTCATCCAGTATGTCGTCGATGAGGCGCGCGAGGCCGGCATCGAACATTTCATCTTCGTCACCGGCCGCAACAAGGCGGTCATAGAAGACCATTTCGATATCCAGTTCGAGCTCTATGATACGCTGGCACAGCGCGGCAAGGACGATCAGCTGGCCCGCTTGCAGCGGCTGCAGCCGGGCCCGGGGCAGACCTCGTTCACCCGCCAGCAGGTGCCGATGGGTCTCGGCCACGCCGTCTGGTGCGCCCGGGAACTGGTCGGCGACGAACCCTTCGCGCTGTTGCTGCCCGACATGATCATGCAGTCCGAAAAGAGCTGCATGAAGGCCATGGTCGAGCTCTACGAGGAGACCGGCAACAACATCATCGCGGTGCAGGAATGCGATCCGGCCGAAACCCACAAATACGGCATTGTCGGCCGCGGCGAGGACACGCATCACGGCTTCCGCATCACCGAGATGGTCGAAAAGCCGAAGATCGGCACCGCGCCGTCCAATCTCTACATCAACGGCCGCTACATCCTGCAGCCCGAGATTTTCAAGATCCTGGAAAGCCAGGAAAAGGGCGCCGGCAACGAGATCCAGCTCACCGACGCGATGCTGAAGCTGGAAAAGCAGCAGCCCTTCTTTGGCTACCACTTTCAGGGCCGCACCTTCGATTGCGGCTCGCCGGAAGGGTTCGTCGAGGCCAATGTCGCCTTCGCGCTGTGGCGCAGCGACATGAACGAGAACATGGCCGGCGTCATCCGCACGCTGCTCGATGAGATGAAGCCGTCCGAGCGTCGCGGCGCTGCTTTTTAGCTACCGCTGCAGCTTCAGCCCCAAATAGATGCTGTTGGCGGTGTAGTTGCGCCCGGGCAGATTGCTGGTCAGCTTTTCGGTGCGAGCGCGGCTGGTGAGACCGACGTAACGGTTCAGCCACCAGGTCAGCCCGGCCTCTGCACTTAGCGTCATGTCATGGCCGTCGGAGCCGGTGTAATTGCGCCAGTCGAGCCCAAGGGCTGCGTTGCCGGTCAGGTCGGCGCGGATCTGCCGCTCGCCGGTGAGGCGGCCGGAATAGAGGATGTCGCCGCTCTCACCGGCATTCGTTGTGCCTTCGACCGTGGTTCGCCCGGTGACGCCGATGATGGTGCCGCGCTCGGGCGACCATTTGAGGTCGGCATTGATGGTGGCTCCCGAAATCGCCTCCAGGTTCTTGTCGTCGATCGCCTCCCTCACCCAGCCGGCCGAGAACTCACCCTTGAGCTTCTCGCCCATGTCGACTTCGATACCGGCGCGTGCGCCAAGCCGGGTCGAAGAGCGCTCGAAGCCCTTGTTGTCGATCCGTTGGTCATATACCCGGCGGCCGAGCTCAATCTCAGCAAAGGGCGTCAGAGCCGGGGAAATTTCATAGCCGGTCCGCAACGTTGCGGTGTAGAGCGTGTTGTCCTGATCCTTCTGCGACAACACGGTGCCGTCCGTTAGCTTGGCGTCGCCATAGATGTCGTGGGAGACCGCACCGGTCAGCGCAAAGCGCATCTTGCCAACGTCCTTCTCGACGCCGAGGCTGCCGTCGACCGTCTGGCGGATCGGCTGCGATTTGACGCCGGCAATGGCGTCGGGCGCGGAGGCCGATTCCGGCGCAATCTCGTAGCCGAGCTTGGCGATGGCACGCAGTTCATTGTCGAGGTCGACATTGTACGTGCCTTGGATACGGCCGCGTGCCTCATTGATCTTCTGGCCCGAAATGGTGTTGCGGAAATTGCCGTAGCCGTCGATGACCGCCGAATTCTCGCGCCAATCGGAGGCGGCGGAAAAACGCAGCGCCGTTTCGGACAGCACCGCCGACTTGCCGCCAGCGCTGGAATCGGCGTTCGACGTGACGGCAACGCCCTGCTCGAGCGTCGGCCGCAGCAGGAACGAGCCGACCTTGATGCCGGTTGCCGCGTACGGGTCGTCCTCGAGCTTCTTCTTTTGGCCCTCGATGGCGTCGGTGCGCTCGGCGCCAGGGTCGAGCTTCTGCCGGTCGACGCTGTCGACGGTGAGGACACGGCGGTTGGCTGTGTCCTGATCGGCGTCGTCTGCCGCAGTGCCGTCCGGAGTCGTTCCGGTGGTGGTCTGGTCCGTGGCTTTGCCAGGCTTCTTTTTGTCGGCAGCCTTGGTTTTGTCCTTGGCCTTGTCTGCATCCGCGGCGGCGCGTTGCTTTGCCGTCGACGGCCGGCGTGGCTGGACGGTTGGCGGCTTGTCGACGAACGAATTGTCGATGGTCGCCGGCGGGTCGAAAATGCTGTTTGCGCCGGCCTGTGACGGGTCGGTGTCGTCAGGCAAGGCGCCGTCGCTGGCCGGCACATAAGCGGTTGGCGTGTTTCCCGTGGGGGCGGTGTCGGCAGGGGCGGTCTTGACCTGCGTGTTGGCCTTGCTCAATTGCCTGGCCCGGCGCTGCTGGTCGGACAGGATCGCCGATTCCGAAACTTCGCCGCGCAGCTCGGTCTCCTGGGCATGAAGCGCAGTTGGCCGCAGCAAAGCGAGCACGCTCGTCGCCAGAAGCAGAGCGCAAAACGCTCTGCCCGTTCGACCTTTTTTCTCTTGAGGCTGGGCCCGCGACATCGTCACCACTGCTTGCGCGGCGCAAGCGCGCCATACTTACCGAACCGTAAACGGGGATGGTTAACGGAGGGTTGAAGGTGTGCCTGTACGACATGGCTGGACGGCAATTCTGTTGGACAGGCGAACGGCAAAGCGCTAATCGCATCAGCCATGCATGCGGGATCCCCAGAAAAGAAGCCTTTGGAGGCTTCGGTCGCCTCGGCGCTGAGAACGGTAGCCACGGAACAGGCCGGCGTGGCGGCATTGGCCGCCGCGCTGGAGAACGAACTGGCCGAACCTTTCGCCCGCGCCGTCGACATGGTGTCGCGCATCAATGGCCGCGTCATAGTCACCGGCGTCGGCAAAAGCGGCCATATCGGCACTAAGATCGCGGCTAGTCTGGCTTCGACCGGCACGCCTGCCTTCTTCGTCCATCCGGCGGAGGCCAATCACGGCGACCTTGGCATGATCGCCAGAGACGATGCCATCATCGCCATGTCATGGTCCGGCGAGAGCAAGGAATTGATGGGCATCGTCGCCTATTCCAGGCGCTTCTCGATCCCGCTGATTGCGATTACCGCGGGCGCGGCCTCGGCGCTGGCGCGCGCGGCCGACGTGGTGGTGCTCCTGCCGTCCTCGCCGGAAGCCTGCCCGCACGGTCTGGCGCCGACGACATCGACCCTGCTGCAACTGGTGGTCGGCGATGCGCTGGCCATAGCGCTGCTCGAAGCGCGCGGCTTCACGCCCGACCATTTCCGCACGTTCCACCCCGGCGGCCAGCTCGGCGCCAATCTCACGCAGATCCACGAGATCATGCATGTCGGCGAAAGGCTGCCGCTGGTGGCTTCCGGCACGGGCATGCGCGAGGCGATCCTCGAATTGTCGAACAAGGGCTTCGGCTGCGTGGCGATCGCGACGGCGGATGGCGCGTTGGTGGGCATCATCACCGATGGCGACATCAGGCGTCACATCGGCAGCAATCTCATGGAAATGAGCGTCGATCAGGTGATGACGAAAAAGCCGAAGACGGCCACACCGGACACGCTGGTGGCGACGGCGCTGCAGATTATCAACAATTCGGCCATTACGAGCCTGATGGTGGTCGAAGGCAGGCGGCTCGTGGGACTGGTTCATCTGCACGACCTGCTGCGCATCGGCGCCGCCTGAAAAAATCAAAGGACGCGTCGCGTTCGGGAAGCCCTAGGCGACGCGGCCTGATTTTCCGGATCGAAAGCGCCATGCGCTTTCGAAATGTCAAACTGCCTCGACGGTCAGTTCCAGATCGGTGTCGGCCGAACTGACGACGCGCACTTGCGTGCCGGCCGGCAGGTCGGGACCGGAGACGCGCCACAGTGTGTCGCCGAGCTTGATGCGGCCGCGACCGTCCTTGATCGGCTCGGCCAGCGTTGCCATCCTGCCGACCAACTGCGCGCCGCGCCGGTTGAGCAGCGGCTGGTCGCTAGGGGTATTACGCCCACCAGCCAGCTTCTTTCCGGCAAAGGCCGAGACCAGCGACAGGGCCAGGAAGGCGAGGACCTGGACTTCCCAGGCCCAGAAGCTTGCGTCCCAGACGAGCAGGGAAATCACACCGATCACCAATGCGGCCATGCCGATCCACAGCATGAATATTCCTGGCGCGATGACCTCCATCACCAGGAGGACGAAGCCCAGAACCATCCAGTTCCACGGACCAAGTTCGGAAATGATGCGGTCGAACATGGGAGTGCGCTCCTATGATCTCAGTTCTCAGCTAGCCTCAATTCTCGCCTGGGCGAACCACCGGAGCGCGGGCGGCCTGCCTGGCGGCGCCGGCGGTGCCTTCGCTGCGGAACACCTCCCTGGCGATCTCGCTTATGCCGCCGAGCGTGCCGATCAGCGCCGAGGCTTCCATCGGCATCAGCACGACCTTGCTGTTGTTGGCGGTACCGATCTTGCCCATCGCTTCGGTGTATTTGAGCGCCACGAAGTAGTTGAGTGCCTGCACGTCGCCCTTGGAGATGGCTTCCGATACAACCTGGGTGGCTCGCGCTTCGGCCTCGGCCGAGCGTTCGCGTGCCTCGGCGTCGCGGAAGGCGGCTTCCTTGCGGCCTTCGGCCTCAAGGATCTGCGACTGCTTGAGGCCTTCGGCGGCGAGGATCTGCGCACGCTTGTTACGTTCAGCCGTCATCTGACGACCCATCGATTCGATGAGGTTGGCCGGCGGATTGATGTCCTTGATCTCGACGCGGGTGATCTTGATGCCCCACGGATGCGCCGCTTCGTCGACGACGCGCAGCAGGCGCTCGTTGATGGCGTCGCGGTTCGACAGCAATTCGTCGAGGTCCATCGAGCCCATGACGGTACGGATGTTGGTCATCGTCAAATTGAGAATGGCGTTCTCCAGGCCGGCGACCTGGTAGGCGGCCTGCGCCGCATTGAGGATCTGGTAGAAGGCGATGCCGTCGACGCCGACAATGGCGTTGTCGCGCGTGATGATTTCCTGGCTCGGAACGTCGAGCACCTGCTCCATCATGTTCATCTTGGCGCCGATTCGGTCGACGAACGGCACGATGAGGTTGAGGCCGGGGCTTAGTGTTTTGGTGTAACGACCAAAGCGCTCCACCGTATAATTATAGCCTTGCGGGATTGTCCGGATGCCTTTGATAAGAAGCACCAATACCAGAAAGGCAAGCGCACCAATCGCAATACCGAAACCACTGAAGTCCATTTGAATCTCCCTCAGATGCCGGCCATGGCGTTGATTCCATGCAACCGACTTCACCAAACACTTAGGTGTGTTTCAATAATGTTACAATCAGGTGATCGTTGATTATTAGTGCATGGAATAGCGCAACTGCGGCGATCGATCGCCGCAACGTGGCGGCCTCAGACCCAGCCCGACAGCTCGCGCCGCACCATCGCCTCGATCACCGCCATGCCTTCTGCACTGTCGTTGAGGCACGGGATGTGGGCGAATTTCTCGCCGCCGGCGTGATGGAAGGTCTCGGCCGCCTCGCGGCCGATTTCGTCCAGCGTCTCGATGCAGTCGACGGAAAAGCCTGGGTTGACGATGGCGATCGATTTCACGCCGTCCTTCGCCAGTTTCTCGACCGTCTTGTCGGTGTAGGGCTGCAGCCATTCCTGGGCGCCGAAGCGCGACTGGAAGGTGATGATCAGCTTCTTTTCATCCCACCCCAGTCGTTCACGCAACAGCCGTGTCGTCTTCTGGCAGTGGCAGTGATAGGGATCGCCCTTCTCGAAATAGGGCTTCGGGATGCCGTGATAGGAGGTGATGACCACCTCGGGCTCGAAGTCTAGCGTTGCCAGATGCCGTTCGATCGAATGGGCGAGCGCCTCGATGTAGACCGGCTCGTCATAGTAGGGCGGAACACTGCGCACGGCAGGCGCGCGGCGCATCTTCATCAAGGCGCGAAACAGCTGGTCGTTGGCGGTCGCGGTGGTGGTCGCGGAGTATTGCGGGTAGAGTGGGAACGACAGGATGCGGTCGCAGCCTTGCTCGACCAGCCTTTGCGCGACGCTCGCGGTCGAGGGGTTGCCGTAGCGCATCGCCCAGTCGACCACGACATCGGGTAGGTCGATGAGCGCTGCGGCCAGCTTTTCGCCCTGCGCCCGGGTGTAGGTGCGCAGCGGCGACTCGTTCCTCTCGCGGTTCCATATCCTGGCGTAATTGGCGCCGGACTTGTTCGGTCTCGTGGTCAGCACCAAGCCGTAGAGGATCGGATACCAGACGGCCTTGTTGAGCTCGATGACCCGCGGATCGGACAGGAATTCGCGGAGATAGCGCCACATCGGCTTGAAATCGGTGCCGTCCGGCGTGCCGAGATTTACCAACATGACGCCGATCTTGCCTGCCTTTACCGGCGGATGTCCGGCCGGTAGCGGGTCGAGCGCTTTCGCGGCTTTGGGGTCGACAGGCGTGGAAAGCGTCATGAAGGTCTCCCGACACCGCGAAAACCGACGATGTCGGGCGAACCTAGCGATGCGGAGCAAGTTTTCAATGCTGCGTCTGGCCGCACCTTACCCTGAAAGCCAAAAACCCGTCCGGTTACCCGGACGGGTTTTGCTGGTCGTGAGTGCGAAGCGAGGTTACTTCGCCGGAATGGTCAAGGTCGCGCCGACAGGAAGCCGGCGTGGTTCGTAGCCTTTGTTGGCCTCGGAGATCACCTTCCATTTGGCGCCGTCGCCGTAGGCCTTCTTGGCGAGATCCCAATAGGTATCGCCGGCGACGATGACATGGCTGGCTTCGGCCGGGGCGGCGTCAGCCGGCTTTGCCGGAGCAGGTGCGGCTTCGGCCGGTTTTGCCGGTTCGGCCGGAGCCGGCGTTGCCGGGGCGGTTTCCGCCGGGACAGTCGGCGGCGTGGTGGTGATGTCGCCGGAGCCTGCCGGCAATGCGGGAATCGCCGGCTCCGCCGGTGCAGCCTCGGCCGGTTTTGCCGGTTCCGCTGGAGCAGGTGCCGGTTCGGCTGGTTTTGCCGGCTCGGCGGCCGGGGCAGCCGCTACGGTTGCGGCAACCTCGGTGATGCGGCCGTCGAGCTTGGGCGTGTAGGGCCGGTGCGCGGCGAGATAGTCGGCGACCACCTGTTCGAGGCCCGGGCCGTAATCATAGGCGTTCTTGGCCTTCTCGGCGAAGACCTTGTAGCCGTCGCCGCCCTGGCGGACGTAATTGTTGGTGGCGACCAGATAGTCCTTGTCCGGATTGATCGGCGCCCAGGCACCGTTCTGCATCACCTCGACCGACTTGACTCGGCCGGCATTGGGCGCGACCGACTTGTCGAAGGAGTATTTGAGACCTGCCACCTGCGGGAAGCGGCCGCCGCCGTCCTCGACCTGGCTGACGCCGTTTTCCAGCCCGGCAACCAGATCCTTTCCGGAAATCTGGAAGGTCGCCAGCGTGTTCTGGAACGGCAGCACGGTCAGCACCTCGCCCATGGTGACGGTGCCCTTGTCGATCGAAGCACGCAGGCCGCCGCCATTCGAGACGACGATCTCGACGCCCTGTCCCTTGACGCGGTCGAGGATGGCGTCGGAGACGAGGTTGCCCATCGCGCATTCCTTGGTGCGGCAGCTTTCGCGGCTGCCGTCGATGGCCTCGGTGGTCTCGGCCACTTCCTTGTTCTTCAGCGCCTCGATCGGCGCGCCAAGCTCCTTGATGCGGGCAAGAACGGCCGGATCGGGAGTGATCGACTTGTCGAGGAAGATCGGGTCGCCGCTGGCTTCCTTGACGTTGCCATTGTCGTCGAACACGACCTTGAATTCGCCGAGATATTTCGAATAGGACGCGGCCTGCACCACAGGCACCTTGGAGCCGTCGGGGTTGTCGACCATCGTCGGGTAGGGGCCTTCAGCCTTCGGGTCGGTGTTGGACAGAAGCGAATGGCTGTGGCCGCCGACCACCACATCGATGCCCGGGATCTTGGCGATGACATCGCGCTCGCGCCTGTAGCCGATATGGGTGACGGCAATGATCTTGTTGACGCCTTGCGCCTTCAGCTTCTCGACCTCGGCGGTGATCGACTTGACATCGTCGGCGATGGTGATGTTGGGGCCGGGAGAGGCGAGTTCCGGCGTGTCGTTGGTCACGGCGCCGACAATGCCGATCTTCTGGCCGCCGACCTCAAGCACAATCGACGGCTTGATCTTGCCTGCGGCGCCGGACTTGTCGTTGGGCACGACATTGGCGCTGACGATCGGGAACTTCGCCTTGTCGAGATAAGGCACCAGCGCGCTCTCGCCATCGTCGAATTCGTGGTTGCCGAGCGTCACCGCGTCGGGCTTGATCTGATTGAGGAATTCCTCCTCCGCCGTGCCCTTGTAGGTGATGTAGAACAGCGATCCCTGAAAGCTGTCGCCGGCATTGAGCAGCAGCACGTTCTGGCCTTCGAGCTTCTTGCGCTCCTGTGCGATCGCGGTGACCAGCCGGCCGGCGCCGCCGATGCACTCACCCTTGGTCTCTTCCTCGGCCGAGCAGGTCGACTCGTATTTGTTGTTGCCTTCGATGCGGCTGTGCCAATCGTTGAAATGCAGGATGTTCAACGTGTAGTCGGCAAAGGATGGTGCGGCCGACAGGCCGAGTGTCGAGGCAGAGAGGGCGGCAATGGCGGCGAGCTTCTTCATCTTCGTCTCCCGGATATGATCAAAGGCGTTTAACGCTCTTGCCCGACTGCAGGATAACAGCCAGCATTTCGGGTATGTTCACATCGCGGTTGTGGCGATGCAAGAAGAATCAGGGCGGATAACCGGCATCGGTTTGCCGGCATAAAAAAGGCGGCGGCATCGCGCCGCCGCCATCCGCAAAGCCGCATGGGAAAGGTTCAGCCACGCCTGGTCAGCACGAAGTTCTGCCCGGCGGAGCTGGTGCAATTCAGCTGGTTTATGGACACCAGCAGGCAGTTGAAAGCGATTGGCTGCTGCCGGATCAGCGAGGTTCCGTTGATCTCGACCGAGGTGGCGCCGGTCTTGGTGTAGCTGCCGTCAGCGAATTTCTCACCGGTCTCCGCCGAAACGGTGGTGAAGACGCCGCCGTTCAATGTCGAGACCGCCTTGCCTTCGGCGTTCAGCCATGAGCCTTCGACGCCTCGCGCCTGCGCTGAGATCGGTGGCCCGTCGGAGCCGCCGGTGGTGCAGGCGGCAAGCATCGTCGCAAGAACGCCCGCCGCGCCCGCAGAAAGAATTTTGCGCGCAATCGTCATATCAAATCCTCTCCTGACGCATCGGCCCAATCGTCAAACGACGTTTTGGGGAACACGATGTGCGTGGCCTCAAGTTTCCAGAGCCGTCCCTCGTGCGTCCAAATGGATGCACACTGCTCTCGTCCGCATCCCTTCAATCGCCCGATTTCCGGGCGATTGCAAGGCAGTGAGGCAGGGGTATGGAACCGCTATCGAACGAGGATGTTGCGGAATTGCCACGGGTCGCTTTTGTCGAGGTCTTCGGGAAACAGGCCCGGACGGTTATCGAGCGGCGTCCAGTCGGTGTAGTAGCCCTTGACCGGTCCGAGATACTGGGACTGCACTTCCAGGCAGCGCTTGTAGTCCATCTCGTCGGCCTCGACGATGCCGGCTTCCGGGTTTTCCAGCGCCCAGACCATGCCGGCGAGCACGGCCGAGGTGACCTGCATGCCGGTAGCGTTCTGGTAGGGCGCCAGCTTGCGGGCTTCGGCCAGCGACAGCTGCGAACCGTACCAGTAGGCGTTCTTGGCATGGCCGTAGAGCAGCACGCCAAGCTCGTCGACGCCGTCGACCAGCTCGTTTTCGTCGAGCACATGGTGGACCGGCTGCGGCTTGCCGGCAGCGCCGAACATTTCGTGGAGTGACAACACGGCGTCGTTGCAGGGGTGATAGGCATAGTGGCAGGTCGGGCGGTATTGGACCTTGCCCTTCTTACCGCGCACGGTGAAGAAGTCGGCGATCGAGATCGCCTCATTATGCGTCACCAGGAAACCGTATTGCGCGCCCGGCGTCGGGCACCAGGAGCGCACGCGGGTGTTGGCGCCGGGCTGTTCGAGATAGATCGCAGCCTTGGAGCCATGCTTGTGCTCCTTGCCGTTCTTCGGCATCCATCTCTCATGCGTGCCCCAGCCGAGCTCGGCCGGCTGCAGCCCTTCCGAGATGAAACCTTCGACCGACCAGGTGTTCCAGAACACGTTCATCGGCTTCGGCTTCTTGGTGCGCTGGGTGTCGCGCTCGGCGATGTGGATGCCCTTGACGCCGGCCTTCTTCATCAGCTTCGCCCAGCCGTCACGGTCGTCCTGCGCGGGTTCGGAAAACTCGAGGCCGAGGTCGCCGGCAAGGTTCAGCAGCGCCTGCTTGACGAACCACGAGACCATGCCCGGATTGGCGCCACAGGTCGAAACCGCGGTAGCGCCGCCGGGCTTGTCGTGCTTCTCCTTGATCAAGGCTTCGCGCAGCGCGTAGTTGGTGCGGCTGGCATTGTCGGCCTTGGCGTCGAAATAGAAGCCGAGCCACGGCTCGACGACGGTGTCGATGTAGAGCACGCCGAGCTTGCGGCAGAGCCGCATCAGGTCGACCGAGCCGGTATCGACCGACAGATTGATGCAAAAGCCCTGGCCGCCACCATTGGTCAAAAGCGGCGTCAGCAGTTTCTTGTAGTTTTTCTCGGTCACGTGCTCCTGCACGAAGGCGATGCCGCGCTCGTCGAGCAGCTTGCGGTCGGTGTCGAGCGGGTCGATGACCGTCATGCGCGACTTGTCGAATTTGAAATGGCGCTCGATCAGAGGCAGCGTTCCCCGTCCGATCGAACCAAAGCCGATCATCACGACAGGGCCGGTGATTTCACCGTAAACGGGCCAGTTTTCATTCGCCATTTTATCGAGCACTCCTTCAAGCAACGCGCCAAAACGGCCGTTCGACCGCCGCGCGACAAACCATAGATCATTGTCACAATAAAGCGAAAAGCAGGGATAAGGTTAGTTCCCGACGGCGCAGATGCGCGCCTACGGTTCGAGCAGTTTCGCGAATTCCGGTGTGAACAGCGCTTGTGCTTCGGAGACCGGCATTTCAACGAGATCGTCGCCGCAAGCCTGGATGACGTTGGGCAAACCTTGCAGCCCGAAGACCAGAACCTGCCTGTCGCCATCGCGCTTCAGGCTGGCGCCTAGATAGTCGCTGATCAAATCGTCGATGCCGCATTCGGCCTCGTAATCCACCTCGGTCTGGTCGCTTGGCTTCTTGCGGTTTTCCCTGACGAAGGCGGCCAGCGAGGGGCCTGGCTTGCCGTCGCCCGTATCGGAAAACATGTCCTGAAGGGTAAGCAAGGCGCCACGGCGCACGTCCATGACATAGGCGTCGGAATAGTTGTTCGGATGCGCACCGCCGCAATAGAGGCTGCCGGATTCCGACCAGCTCATCAGCTTCGGCGTCAATGACGTCACTTTGGACGTCGTGTCTTCGTAGCCGCCAAGCGAATCGTCATCCATGCCCTCCATCGGTGGTCCATCGTGGAAGCCGGCGTATTGCAGCGCCGCGCAGGTCAAGGCGCTGAGGCTGTCATGCCAATGGCGGTTCTGCAGCAAGGCATTGGCGGCTTCGATCGGCGCGCCGCCGGCGAGATCGACGATGCGCGGCCTGGCGAATTTGGTGCGTGGATCGGTGACATAGTTGTAGGCTGCATCCGGCCAACCTTCCTTGGCGTCTGCCTCGGGCGCGAAATCCAGCTTGAGATAGTCGTAGGGCGATGCCGCCATGGTGATCGGCGCATCGTCACCCGAGAATGTCATGTCGGTGAAATCATAAAGATCGCGTGGCGTCGTCGCCGGCGTCTCCGTCTGGGCACGGCTGGCGATCCTTGTCAGCTTCAGCGGCAGGGTCTTTTTGGCCGTCCAGGTGCCTTCCAGCGTCTTGCCATTGTCGGCGGAACTCAATCGCCAGACGGCGCCGATGGGTGGAGCCTGGCCGTCGCCGCACTTCTTGGCATCGCAGGCTTCTTCCTCGGCCAATTGAAAGGTGACGCCCTTGCTCGACTTCGCCTGCAGAGGAATATCGACGCCCTTGGAGCGGTAGAAATAGCGGCCCGCCAGTGCCTCTCCAGCCGTCGCCGGATCACCGGTAAACTCGACGACGATGTCGATGTTGCCGAGCTTCCCCGCATAGGTCACCGGTTCCGCATGCGCTGTTGCCGGCAACGCCAGCAATGCACCGAGCAGGACGGCTAGCTTCAGAACATGTCGGATCATCGTCACTCCTGAGCCATGGTTTGCAGGCGTTGCACCAGCCGGTCACGGTCTGATGTCATCCCCTTGTAGTCGAGTTGAGCCTCATCCAGCGCCTGCAATTGCGCCGCGAAAGAGGCGGCAAGCGTTGCCCGGTCGGGATGCCGCGCCAGCACTTTCAGCGGGTCGAGATGGATGCGGATGGTGAACAGGATGTCGCGCGAGACGGGGAGCTTGCGCAGCGTCTGGCGCTCGACGCGGATGAAGGCGTGGGCGTTGACGTCGCCGTCGGGAAATCGCGAGGGGCGGTTGGTGGCGCGGTCGATGCGCTCGACATTGGAGAGCGGATGATAGAGCGCGTCGTCGGCCTGGATCGACCAGTTGAAGCGTTCGACAGCCTGACCCTGCAGGCCGTCGAACATGCGGTTGATGAGCTCGGCCGGCCTGGTGCCCGGACCGAAGCCCGGCACCGGTGCGTGGATCTGCTGCAGCGGCCGGCCGAATTTTTCGACCAGCGACCAGGATGACGGGAAACACAGCGAGCCGGCAGCGAGCCGCCAGCCGGTGTCGTCACGGCGCATCAGGATCAGGTCTTCCTGGACGAGCAGCGACGCTGCGACCAGCGGGGCATCGGGGAAGGTGGCGTCAGAGTCGGCTTTGGCGCCAATGACCTCAACCCCGGCATTGGTGCGCCGGTACATCCCGGGAAATGTCGACAGCAGATGTGCTTCGATGAGGCCGCGCACTTCGCGCTGGGCGTCGCGCGTGCCGTCTTCCTCGACAAACACCTTGTCGGGAATTTCGGCATACAGCCGGCGCTTTTCGGCGAGATGGTCGAAGAGATACCGGTCGACCTCGATCCACTTGTCGAGTTCGAGCGGCTTCAGCCCGATGGTGAAGAGCTTTGAGGAGCCATCATAGGGCGTGTGCGTGGGCTGACGAGAATTCATGCTTCGCTAGAAAGTGTCCAATGCCGGCGGTTATTCTCGCAGCCGCTTCGTATCAGGCCAATGTTGCCGGGATCAAGCCGCGCAGAGAATTGCCGACGAACAGTGTTTTGGCGGATTTCAACTCGTCATAGCTGTAGATCGCCTCCTGGGCGCGGCCTTCGTCCAGCAGCTCGGCGCGCAATACGCCAGGCAGCAGGCCGCAGTCGAGCCTGGGTGTCATCAGCATGCCATCACCGAAATCGGCGAAGACGTTGGTGATGGTGCCTTCGCAGATTTCACTGCGCTCATTTGCGAGCAACACTTCGTCGGCCTGGGTGATCAGATATTCGGAGCGGGCGTGAGTGTAGACTTGCCGCCGGCCGGTCTTGTGGCGCAGCAGCGTGTCGGTGGAGGAGAGCCGCACCCGTGCCAGCTGCAGCCGCCAGACCTTGTCGGCGGCGAACGGCTCATAGGGCTGGACCGAGGCGGTCACTTCGCCATTGCGCTGCAGGACGAGCCGGGTGCGCAGCGCCTTTTGCTGCGCCCCGATAGTATTCGCCAGCACCTCGCCGATCCGCTGCGGATCGCAGGCAAAGCCGAGTTCTTCCGCCGAGCCGTAAAGGCGCGCGAGATGGCGTTCGAAGCGCAGAAAGCCCTGGCCGGGCTCCCAGCGCATCGTCTCGATCAGCTCGAAATCGGCGGTGTCCCCGTCGCGAAGCGCGCCTTCAGCAGACACTCCTGATACTCCTCTTGCGCCGTCGAATCGAAGACGACGCCGCCGCCGACATTGTAAACGGCCTCGCCACTGGAAAAGAGCGATATGGTGCGGATCGCCACCGAAAAGCGCATCATGCCGGCAGGCGCGATCCAGCCGATGGCGCCGCAATAGACGTCGCGCGGTGTCTCTTCCAGCTCGTGCAGGATTTCCATGGCGCGGATTTTCGGCGCGCCGGTGATCGAGCCACAGGGAAACAGCGCGCCAAAGATTTGGCGGATGCCGAGATCAGGCAGAAGCTTCGCCCGCACACGGCTCACCATCTGATGGACGGTCGGGTAGCTCTCGATGCGGAACAGTTCCGGCACTTCCAGCGTGCCGACCTCGCTGATCAGCGAGATGTCATTGCGCAGGAGATCGACGATCATTCGGTTCTCGGCCTGGTTCTTTTCGTCGCTGCGCAAGAAGGACTTCAACCGCGCGTCCTCGGCCTTGGTCGCGCCGCGCGGTGCGGTACCCTTCATCGGATGGGTTTCGATCATGCCTTCGGCATTGATCTCGAAGAACAGCTCGGGCGAACGCGACAAGACGATGGGATCGCCGAGCGAAATCAGCGCGCCATACTTGACCGGCTGGCGTCCTGTCAGTGCGTCGAAGGCAGCAAGCGGATCGCCCGACCATTGGGCACGGACCGGAAAGGTCAGGTTGCCTTGGTAGCAATCGCCCTTGCGGATGTGGTCGTGAAGGCGCGCGAAGCGTCTGGCGTAGTCCTGAGCGGACCAACTGGCCCTGGCGTCGAAGATGGGGCCATTGGTGGCCGGCGCATCGTTGCGCGGCACGGCCTCTTCGACCGGAGCATCGAACACACCCAGACAAACCAGTGGCGCGCGCCGGCCTTCAGGCAGCAGCGGCACCAGTTTCGGTTCGAGCAGATAGCCCGCTTCGTAGGAGAAATAGCCGGCCAGCCATTTGCCGGCATCGCTCGCCGCCTGCGCGGCCACCAGCGCCGGCAGAAAATCCTTGGCATCATAGGCAATGATGATGTCGGCCTGGTGGTCGAAGACCAACTGACGGCCGCTTTCATCGTTGCGGAAAATGGCAGAGGGCAGGGGCATGGGGCTCGGGTACTGCGGTCGATGACGCCAGAACCGCTCTATATGGGGGCCGGGCGGCGTGCAATCGAGGGAGCGGCGTCGCAGGGCGCAAAGACAGTGGCGAATGCAAAAACAAAGACGGCGCCCGAAAGCGCCGCCTTCTGGTTATGTTGCCGATGACGGATCAGCTGTTGTTGGCGGTCCCGGCGCTCGGGAATTGGCGTGCGAACTCCTTTTCGTCGCCGGTGGCAAGCAGCTTGGCCTGCTCGACCCACTTTTCGCGGGCGATGCGGCCGTCGAAATTCAGCGTGTCCTCGATGCGCTTGACGTCGGCCGCGGTCCAGCCGGCGATCTGCGCGTAGGTCGTGACGCCAAGGCCCTTGAGCAGTTTGTCGTTGACCGGGCCGATACCGATCAGGCGGCGCAGATTATCGGCCTTCCCAGCTGCCGGGGCGGCTTTCTTCGGGACGGCGGCGGGCTTTGAAGCAGCGGCTTTGGGCGCGGCCTTGGCGGCGGCAGGTTTGCTGGCCGCTGGTTTTGCGGCCGCCGATTTGGCCGCAGCTGGTTTGGCCGCGGCGGGTTTGGCGGGGGCCGGTTTCGCGGCCGGGGCGGACTTGGCCTTTGCCGCTGTCGATACCAGCGCGGCCGGCGCCGAACTTGAAGGCTTGGCGGATGGAGCTGATGTTTCACGCAGCCGGCGTTCGAGATCGGCGCGGGTCTTGCCGCAGGCGTCGAGTTCGCCAGTCAGGCGATCGGCGTCGGCGCGCAGTCTGTCACGCTCGCTGCGGGTGCGGTCGAGATCGCCGCGCAGGCTGTCGAGTTCGCCGCGCAGCCGGCCCCAGATAAACCAGCCAACCAACACACCTACAAGGAACGCCAGGACAATGTAAAAGAAGGTCATCGTCTCTCTCCAGTCGGATCCGTCCGCCGCCGTCCCAAGTCATGACCTTGGCAGATCGGATCATCCAATGTGGTTCGGCGGCTCAGGGAACAGCCGGTCTGTCGTCGAGTGTCGGCGTTCGGCTTTCCGCCCATTGCCAACCGTCGCTGTCGCATTCGTCAGACCGCTGCCATGGGCCGGGATACTGTCCGGCCTTAAGCCGCGCGCCCGGCTGAGCTTCAGTCGGAAAGCTATCATACGGCTTCGGGAAAGCTAACGGAATTTTCGCCGGAGAGTTATTCAAGAACAGATATTTAGAACAAGAACAGAGCTGCCGTCACATGCATTCCGGCTAAACTGTTCTGCGATTCTGCAAAGTCGAGGCCGCTGCTGAACCTGCCACTCTGCGCCATCGGTCCAATGGGTGCGCGCATTAACTGTCGAGCGCTTCCAACTCGTCGATCAGGCCGCCGATCACGCCAAGCCCGATCTGCCAGAAGGCGGGGTCGGTGGCGTCGAGGCCGAAGGGCGCGAGAAGCTCCGAGTGATGCTTGGTGCCGCCGGCGCGCAACATCTCGAAATACTTATCCTGGAAGCCATGCTCAGCGTTCTGGTAGACCGCGTAGAGCGAGTTCACCAGGCAGTCGCCAAAGGCATAGGCGTAGACGTAGAAGGGGGAGTGGACGAAGTGCGGGATGTAGGTCCAGAAGACCTCATAGCCCTCGCGCAGCTTGATCGCCGGCCCCAGGCTTTCTGCCTGCACCTCGAGCCAGAACTGGCCGAGCTTGTCGGAGGTCAGTTCGCCGTTCTTACGCTCTGCATGCACTTTGCGCTCGAACTCGTAGAAGGCGATCTGGCGCACGACCGTGTTGATCATGTCCTCGACCTTCTGGGCGAGCATCGCCTTGCGCTCGCGCTTGTCGGTGGTCTGGTCGAGCAGCGAACGGAAGGTCAGCATCTCGCCGAATACTGAGGCCGTCTCGGCCAAAGTCAGCGGCGTCGAAGCCATCAGGGCGCCCTGGCCGCCGGCCAGCACCTGATGCACGCCGTGGCCGAGTTCATGCGCCAGCGTCATCACATCGCGCGGCTTGCCCATGTAGTTGAGCAGCACGTAAGGGTGCGCCGAAGGCACGGTCGGATGGGCGAAGGCGCCGGGCGACTTGCCGGGCCTGACCGGCGCGTCGATCCAGTTGCGGTCGAAGAAGGTGCGGGCGATCTCCGCCATGTCGGGGGAAAAGCGCTGATAGGCCGATAGCACAGTGTTCCTGGCATCATCCCAAGGAATCACCGCTTGCGGCGTTTCGGGCAAGGGCGCGTTGCGGTCCCAGTGGTTCATCACCTCCATGCCCAGCCAGCGCGCCTTCATCGCGTAGTAGCGATGAGACAGGCGCGGATAGGCCTCGCGCACGGCCGATGCCAGCGCGTCGACCACGCTGCGCTCGACACGGTTGGCGAGATGGCGTGAGTCGGCGATGTCCTCGAAGCCGCGCCAGCGGTCGGAAATCTCCTTGTCCTTGGCCAGCGTGTTGGTGATCAGCGTGAAGGTGCGCAGGCTCTTGCGGAAGGTTGTGGCCAGCGCTTCGGAGGCGCGGCGGCGGACCTCCCCATCGGCGTCCTGCAGGCGGTTCAGCGCCGGCTCCAGCGTCAGTTCCTCGCCGTCTATGTCGAAACGCAGATCGGTCATCGTCTCGTCGAACAGCCGGTTCCAGGCACCGCGCCCGGTGATCGACTTCTCATGGAACAGCTGCTCGACCCGATCCTCGAGCTGGTAGGGCTTGTCCATTCTGAGGTCGAGCACCCAGGGCCGGTAATGGGCAAAGCCGGCGTCGGCGGCGAGGGCGGATTCGAGCGCCTTGTCATCGATCAGGTTCAGTTCCAGCGCGAAGAACAGAAGATGCGCGCTGGCGTCGGTCATCTTTTCCTGGATGTCGCCATAGAGCTTTGCGCGCTGCGGATCGGCGGTGTTGCCGGCATAGATCAGGCCGGCATAGGAGACGATGCGGCCGATCAGTTCCTCCAGCGCCTCATAGGCTGTCAGCGCCTCGCCAAGCCTGCCGGCGCTTCCGCGCCCGGCCTCCGCAGCCAGTGTGCCCTTCCAGCGGTTCTCGAAGGCGACGGCGTCGGCCGCCGCCTTGGCAAGGTCACGCTTCAGTTCGGGCGCCTCCATGCCGGAATAAAGATCGGCGAGATTCCATTCCGGCAGGTCGCCAAGTTCCGCCGCGCCCTGACCGGACGCTACCGCCGCAAGCTGCCGACCGAGAATCCTGCTCATCAACAATTACCTTCTGGAATCAAGGGGAAAGGACAAGCCGGTCAAATCCTAAGGAATTCGTTCACCGGGTTTTTTGAAACCTTGTTTAGAACCCTGTGCCAAGATGATCCATGGGAATTTCCCAGGCGGGCAACTCAAATCAGTCATGACAGGTTCCATTCTTATAGTCGATGACGATCCCGTGCAGCGCCGGCTGCTCGAAGCGGCGGTGACGAAATTCGGCCACAGCGCCATCGTTGCCGATGGCGGCGAGGCCGGTCTGAGCGCGCTTGACGGACCCAATGCGAGGGATATTTCGGCAGTCATCCTCGACCTTGTCATGCCGGGCCTCGACGGCATCGGCGTGCTGAAGGCGATGCGCGAGCGCGGCATCACTGTTCCCGTCATTGTGCAGACTGCGCAGGGCGGCATAGAAACGGTGGTCTCGGCGATGCGCCACGGCGCCTTCGATTTTGTCGTCAAGCCGGCGTCTCCCGACCGGCTGCAGACCGCGATCGGCAACGCGCTCAAGGTCGAGGCGGTCGAGGACGAGGTCAAGCGCACGTCGCGGCGTCGGGGCGGCCACCTGACATTCAAGGACATGATCACGCATAGCCCGGCGATGGACCGGGTGATCCGCCTCGGCCAGAAGGCTGCGGCCTCCAACATCCCGATCCTGATCGAGGGCGAATCGGGCGTCGGCAAGGAATTGGTGGCGCGCGCCATCCAGGGCAGCGGCGAACGCCGCACAAAACCGTTCGTCACCGTCAATTGCGGCGCCATCCCCGACAATCTGGTCGAATCGATCCTGTTCGGTCACGAAAAAGGTTCGTTCACCGGCGCCACCGAAAAGCATACCGGCAAGTTCGTCGAGGCGCATTCGGGCACGCTGTTCTTGGACGAGATCGGCGACCTGCCGCTCGACGTGCAGGTCAAGCTGTTGCGCGCCGTGCAGGATGGCGAGGTCGATCCGGTCGGCGGCCGTTCCACCGTCAGGGTCGACATCAGGCTGATCTCGGCCACGCACCGCAACCTTCTGCAGCAGGTCAAGGACGGCAAGTTTCGCGAGGACCTGTTCTACCGGCTCAACGTTTACCCGATCGTCGTGCCGCCGCTGCGCGACCGCCGCGACGACATCCCCTATCTGGTCAAGCATTTCATGGACAAGGTGGCGCCGGCGGGCAATCGCCTGCACGGCATCTCGGATGCCGCACTGGCCATGCTGCAGGCCTATGATTGGCCGGGAAACATCAGGCAGCTGGAAAACGCCGTGTTCAGGGCCTCGGTGCTTGCCGAAGGCGATGTGCTCACGACTGACGAATTTCCGCAGATCCGGGCGCAGGTCGACGGCACCGTCAATCTCGACGCCGATGCGTCCTTGTCGGACCCCGGCATGGCCTTGAGCACCGGATCGCAAGGCGATGGCGCGCAGACTGACGACGCCGGTACTGCAGCTGCCGAGCCCGCCCCTCCGGCGAGGCTGCTTCAGCGTTTCGGCACGCTGCGGGCGCTGGACGAGCGTGGCAATGTGCGTGCGCTGGCCGATGTCGAACTCGAAATGATCAAGCTCGCCATCGACCATTATAACGGCCAGATGAGCGAGGTCGCGCGGCGTCTCGGCATCGGCCGCTCGACGCTCTACCGCAAGCTCAAGGAATACGGCATCGACCCGGAAACCGGCCGCCTCGACCGCCTTGCCTCCTGAACGCCGAATTCCACAGCTTGCCAACGCAAGGCCGGGACCAGCTTGCCATGCCACATCCGGCGCTGCATAAGGGTTGGGGCGGGAATATGACTGATGCGGACAGCGTTGTTCACGCATTAAGGCCAGCGGTAACAGATCGTGTAGCGGGAAAAGGCTGAATCTTGATCTAAACCAGCAGTTTACCAAGAAATCCTGTGTATTATTTTTGACGGGATATCGCCACGGTGTTACCGCATTTCGGCTTCAATAAGCGATGATTAACCATTAGGATCGATATTCGGATGTAAGAACCACGCATCCGTTTGGACAAATCCGGGGACAAACGGCAGCCTGCAAGGCCTTTTGATTTGAACAAAGTCGAACGACACAGAAACGGGCGGCGCGATCACATGGGCGTCTGGCCGAGATGGCTGGCAGCGGTGATCGTTGCGTTCGCTTTCCTTGCCGCTACTGCTGCCGGCGCCAGCGCTGAAACGCGCTCGCTCAAGCTCTATCACCTCCACACGCACGAAAAGGCCGAGATCGTCTACAAGCGCAATGGCCGCTACGATCCGGCAGGCCTCAGGAAGATCAACATCATCCTGCGCGACTGGCGTCGCAACGAACCGACCAAGATGGATCCGCGCCTGCTCGATCTGGTGTGGGAAGCTTACCGGCAGGCCGGCGCCACCGACTATATCCAGGTCGTTTGCGGCTATCGCTCGCCGTCGACCAATTCGATGCTGCGCAGCCGCAGCCGCGGTGTCGCCAAGGAAAGCCAGCATATGCTGGGCAAGGCGATGGACTTCTACATTCCGGGTGTGCCGCTGAAGAAGCTGCGCAACATCGGCCTGAAGATGCAGGGCGGCGGCGTCGGCTACTATCCGTCGTCGGGTTCGCCCTTCGTCCACATGGACGTCGGCAATGTGCGGCACTGGCCAGGCATCAGCCGCCAGGAACTGGTCAGCCTGTTTCCCAATGGCAAGACGCTGCATGTGCCGAGCGACGGCAGGCCGTTGCCGGGTTATGACCAGGCGCTCGCCTCCTACAAGGCGCGCAAGGGCGCCGGTTCTCCTGCCATCATGATGGCCAGCGCAGGCGGCAGCACCAAGAAATCCGGTGGCTTCCTGTCCGCTTTCTTTGGCGGTGGCGGTGAAGACGAAGCCGACGACAGCGCCGATGTCGCTACCGCCGCGCCGCCGCCGAGAAGCGTGAAGCCGGTGCTGGCTGCCACGAGCAACAACAACAGCAATCTGCCTGGCATCGCGATCGTGTCGCCGCAGAACGCCAAGCGCGCCAACATTCCGCAGCTTGCCGACGACAGCGCTGACGATGCGGAGCCGCAGGACACGCCGGAGACGATCATCGCCGCGCTGCCCGCCAAGGAAGTGCCGCTGCCCGCTTTCGCACCGCGGCCGAAGGCCGATGTCGGCGCGCAACAACCTGAGACCGTGCCGTTCGGCGTGGCCGATGCCACCACCGAACAGACGGTGGCGACGGCGCAGGCGCCGGCCAATGTGCCGTTCGGCACGGCCGATGCGAGCAATGCCGACCAGGGGGCCGATCAAGCTGCCGCTCCGGCGCAGGTCGCGGTCAACGTCCCGTTGCCGACCTGGCGTCCCGACCGCTCTTCGCCGCCGGCTGAGCTTGCGCCGCAGGACAAGGGCGTTCTGCTGGCGCTGGCCGATACGGCTGCCCACAAGCAGACCGCAACCGACGCGTTCTCGGTGCTGCCGTCGCAGCGTCCGGACGAGGTCAAGGCGGTTCTCGAACAGGCCAGCGCCGCCGATACAGCCGGTGCTACCGACGACTATCAGGTTGCGTCGCTTGAGCCGCGCTCGGCGTTCAACGATCCGTCAGGTGTCGATGCCGCATCGCCGCGCGGCGCTATTGCTGCCCGTCCCGCCGGTACCGATCCAGCCTCGGTGATCGGCGCCGGCGTCAAGACGACACGCAAGGAAGCCAGGGCTTCGGCCCGCGACCTGAAGCCAGGACCGAAGGCAGTGGTGATGGCGGCCGAACCGCAGGCGGCCCGCTGGGCGCTGAGCAGCGGCGACAACATCGCCACCGTTTCCAGCCCGACGACAGCGCCGCGCTATGCCTACAACATCGTGCATACGCCGCCGAGCGAGGTCTACACCGCAGGCTTTCAGGCGGACAACCAGATGGCCGATGCCAACCGCTTCACCGGCAATGCCGTAAAATTCCTTTCGGTCGCCCGCTTCCAGACGAAGTAAGGGCGTGACCGGGGCGTTATCGACTCGAAGCCGCGCTGGGCAACCTGTGCGGCTTTTGTTTTTAGCGAGATCTCGAGCACTGGCTTCCATCGCCACAGAATGCTAACCACCAAGCTGCATTCCCGCTTCGTCTAATGGTAGGACAGCGCCCTTTGAAGGCGTGAATCGTGGTTCGAGCCCATGAGCGGGAACCAAAATCTCAACGCGTAGCAAACCCGGTCGGCGCAGCTGGCGGGTTTTTGTGCCGAGTGCAATTCCGGGAACACTGTGATTTTCCCGGAAAAGCGCGGAGCGCTTCCCTTGGGAATTGCGCAAAGACAAAGTAGCGGAGGTTATTTTCCGAGCTTGCTCGCGGTCTGTGCGAGCGCCTCGATCTCATCCCACTTGCCGGCCTTGACCAACTCGTCCGGCGCCACCCACGAGCCGCCGACGCAGATAACGTTGGACAGGCTGAGATAGTCGGCGGCGTTCTTGGCCGAGATGCCGCCGGTCGGGCAGAATTTCACGTCGGCCAGCGGCGAGGCAAAGGCCTTCAGCGAGGCGATGCCGCCGGATTGTTCGGCCGGGAAGAATTTCAGGAACCGCAGGCCGGCCTCGCGGGCAGCCATGATCTCGCCGGGCGTGATGGCGCCGGGCAGCAAGGGAACGTCGCTGTCCTTGGTCGCCGCCAGCAACTCTCGCGTGATGCCGGGGCTGACGATGAATTTCGATCCGGCGGCCGCTGCCTCGTCGAACTGCTTGGCATCGAGAATTGTGCCGGCGCCGACAATGGCGCCCTCGACCTCACCGGCGACGCGGCGGATCGCTTCCAGCGCATCGGCGGTTCTCAGCGTGATCTCGATCGCCGGCAGGCCGCCGGCGGCGAGCGCCCGGGCGAGCGGGACGGCGTCCGCGACATTGGCGATCTTCAGCACCGGAATGACCGGCTGGCCATTGAGCAGCGACAGGAGCTTTTCGGTCTTGCTGGGCATTGGCTTGTCTCTCCCTAGGTGATTTCAACCGATTAGCAGAAGGCCGATTCCGAGTCCACGAAACCCGGCCTGCCGCGATGTCACATGTCGGCCAACGAGCCTGCTGGCGAATACCGACAAGGTGTCTTTAGCTCTGCCTTGAATCCGCTTTGACCACGGTTTAGTGGCTTGGCGATGACCAACCGTGAACCCGTGCGCGTCGCTGCGCTCTACAAATTTGCGAGGCTGGGCGACTTCGACGCGCTGCGAGAATTGCGCACGCCGCTTGCCGCCTTCTGCTGCGGGCGCGGCATCAAGGGCACATTGCTTCTGGCGCAGGAAGGTATCAACGGCACGGTCGCCGGCAGCGAAACCGACATAGCCGACCTGATCGCTTATCTCGAGGCCATCGAGGGTCTTGCCGATCTCGAGGTCAAATACAGCACTGCCGCCGAAATGCCGTTCCATCGCATGAAGGTGCGGCTGAAGCGCGAGATCGTCACCATGGGCGTCGAAGACCTCGACCCGGCGACGGGTGCGGGGACCTATGTCGCGCCGGCCGACTGGAACGCGCTGATCTCGGACCCCGGCACCATCGTCATCGACACACGCAACGCGTACGAAGTGTCGATAGGCACGTTCGAGGGTGCGGTGGATCCACGCACGTCGAGCTTTCGCGAATTCCCGGCCTGGGTGGAAAAACACCGCGACCAACTCGACGGCCGCAAGGTCGCGATGTTCTGCACCGGCGGCATCCGCTGCGAAAAGGCGACGGCCTATGTGAAGTCGCTCGGCTTCGAGGATGTGTTCCATCTCAAGGGCGGCATCCTCAGATATCTTGAAGAGGTCCCGGCCGAAGACAGCCTGTGGCAGGGCGAGTGTTTCGTCTTCGACGAGCGGGTCTCGGTGTCGCATGGGTTGACCGAAGGCGAGGCCGAACTCTGCCGCGCCTGCCGGCATCCGCTGACGCCGGAGGACCGGCTGTCGCCGCATTTTTCCACCGGCGTGTCATGCCCGCATTGTTACGAGGCACGCTCGGATGAGGATCGCACCCGCTATGCCGAGCGCCAGCGCCAGGTCGAACTTGCGCAGGCGCGGGGCAGGGGACATATCGGCAGTTAAGTGCCGCCGACGCCCTGACTGGATCACCACACGACAGAATAGCGGTCGATCACCCACAGCCATGTGCCGTCGGCCTGCCGGCGCGCGACCTCTGAGGTTATCGAGCCGTCGGCAAGCCTGGTCGACGTCAACGCGAGGTCGCCGTTAATGGCCGCCGGGCGCTGCTCGCCGCGCTGGAACTTTCGTCCGCTCGCGGCAAAGGCTTCGAGCAAAGCGCGGATCGCCTCGTGGCCACGCGTCAATTCGGCTGCTCCGGTGTCGATGGCGGCATCGGGTTGGAACAGCGCCACCATGCCGTCAATGTCTCCGGCCCACTGCCGGTCGATCAACAAACGTTCCAGATCCTGCGGATCGCGCGCCGGTTCCCGGCCAGGTTGATCGGTCACGGCAAGGTTCCTCCCTCGGCAATGCGGCGGCGACATTAGCGCAAGCCGAGGCCGGTATCGACACACCGATCACCGATTTGGGGCATTGCCGGCGCCGATAGCAAAGCGCGTCTCCGTCATTGTAATGTCAGTGTGCGGGACCTACCTCTGCAACGTCCAAAACCTGCCCGTTCACGTTTGGCGCGGGCCCTTTTCTGGAGGCACCATGTTCGACCCCAAGAAGCTTCTCGACAATCTGCTCGGCTCGCAAGTTCCCGGCACAACCGGCACCGTTCGCGACAAGGCCGGGCAGGCTGTGCAGATGGCCAAGGACAATCCGCTGGCCGCCGGTGCGCTGGCTGCGGTGCTGCTTGGAACCGGCACGGGACGGCAGTTCACCGGCACGGCCGTGAAGCTCGGCGGACTGGCTGCGATCGGCGGTCTCGCCTACAAGGCCTACCAGAATTACAAGGCCGGCAATGCACCCGAGCAGGCGCCGGCGGCCGGCCAGCCGGAATTGCTGCCGCCGCCCGCCGACACCGGCTTTCATCCTTCACAGGCGCCACAGGGGGAGGACGAGTTCACGCTGACCCTGGTGCGGGCGATGATCTCGGCGGCCAAGGCCGATGGCCATGTCGATGACGCGGAGCGCCAAAAGATCGCCGGCAAGCTCAGTCTGGCCGGCATCGGCACGGAAGCGGAAAAGTTTCTGATGGCGGAGCTGGACAGCCCGCTCGACCTCGATACGCTGGTCGCCGGCGCCAAGACCGATGAGCAGAGGCTCGAGCTCTACACGGCGTCGCGACTGACGATTGACCCCGATACGCGCGCCGAACGCGGCTATCTCGACCTGCTCGCCGGCCGGCTCGGCCTGCCGGATGCGCTCGTCGATCATGTCGAGGCGACGGTGTCGGCGGCCAAGGTGCCGGTTCCGTCAGGCACGGCGCCGAACCCGCGCTGGTAGACAACGCAGCCGCGCGCCTGGGGCAGGGGGGCCGAGGCCGGAAAAATGCGTTAACGTCTCGTTTACCGAGGAAGCGCATGATTTTAGTCAGTCGGATCGGCTTTTCCTCCTCCCAAGCCCGGTTCAGATCAGGGGGCGGTCGCCAATGACCGCCCTTTTTGTTGGACCGATCACATAAAGCGCGTGGCGCTTCATGTTTTTGTCCTGATGCATGTCGTTCTCTTAGAACCGGGGCCACTTTTGAGCGACATGCATTAGTGTCCGGCTTGCCATGATCGCCCTCATTTGCGATGGGTCGGTGCATTCGGATGCACCCCGATCTGTGCCGGGGATGCGCGGCGCGCAGGAGCAAAATCCATGACAGCCCTCACAGAGAAAACCGCCATCGTCACCGGCGCCGGCACCGGCATCGGCAAGAGCGTCGCCACGGCGCTGCTCAAGGCGGGCTGGAACACGGTGTTTTGCGGCCGCCGCAAAGCGGTGCTCGACGCCGCCATTACCGAAGCCGGGAAAGCGGACGCCAAGGCGCTGGCAGTTGCCTGCGACATCAGCAAGGCCGGCGAAGTCGATGATCTGTTCGAGACGGTGGCCGCAGCCTTCGGCCGCGTCGACCTGCTCTTCAACAATGCCGGCATGAGCTACAAGTCGACGCCGATCGACGAGATACCGGTCGAGGTTTGGAACGATATTGTCGGCGTCAATCTCACCGGATCCTTCCTGTGCGCCCGCGCCGCCTTCGGCGCCATGCGCAAGCAAAAGCCGATGGGCGGCCGCATCATCAACAATGGCTCTGTGTCGGCCTATGCGCCACGGCCGGGCTCGGTGCCCTACACCGCGACCAAGCACGCCATATCGGGGCTGACCAAGACGCTGGCGCTCGACGGCCGGCCCTATGATATCGCCTGCGGCCAGATCGACATAGGCAACGCGCTGACCGATATGGCGCATGCCATGACGGTCGGCGTGCCGCAAGCCAATGGCACCATCGCCGCCGAAGCGGTGATGGACGTCCAGCGCGTCGCCGACGCCGTCGTCCACATGGCCAGCCTGCCGCTCGACGCCAACGTGCTGTTCATGACGGTGATGGCGACCAAGATGCCGTTCGTGGGGCGTGGGTGAACAGCCGAAGGCCTACTTCTTCAAAAACGCCTCGATCCGCTCCAGCGCGTGCAAGATGTTCTCTTCGGAATTGGCGTAGGAAAGCCTGATGTAGCCTTCGCCGAGAATGCCGAAATCGGGGCCGCCGATCAGCGCCACGCCGGCCTCCTCGAGCAGTGCCGAGGCGAGCTTCTTGGCCTTCCAGCCGGTCTTCGAAACATTCGGGAAGGCATAGAATGCGCCTTTCGGCGTAATGCAGGAGACGCCGGGCAGCGCGTTCAGCCCCTCGACCACGATCTTCCTGCGGTTGTCGAAGGCGCGCATCATCTTGTCGACATCGTCCTGCGGGCCGTCGATGGCGGCGATGCCGGCGAACTGGCTCGGCGCGTTGACGCAGGACCAGCAATTGACCGCCAGCTTGCGGACCTTGTCGTAGAGATGCCCGCCCTTGTCGCCATTCGGCCAGATCGACCAGCCCATGCGCCAGCCGGTCATCGCCCATGTCTTCGACCAGCCGTTGAGCACGATCAGCCGGTCGCGAATTTCCGGAAAATTGAGCAGCGAAAAATGCGTCTCGCCGTCATAGGTCATGACGTCGTAGATTTCGTCGGAGAGGATAGCGACCTGCGGATGCGCTTGCAGCCCATCCACCAACTTCTCGATCTCGGCGCGCGGCGTGACGCCGCCGGTCGGGTTGGCCGGTGAGTTGAGGATTAGCAGTCTGGTCTTCGACGTGATCAGCGCCAGCGTCTCTTCTGCCGAGAAGGCAAAGCCGTTCTCCTCGCGGATCGGCACCGGAATGGGCGCGGCGCCGGTGAACTCGATCATCGAGCGGTAGATCGGAAAGCCTGGGTCTGGATAGAGGATCTCGGCGCCGGGTTCGCCGAACATCAAGATGGCCGCGAACATGGTCGGCTTGCCGCCGGGCAGGATCATTACATTCTCGGGCGAGACTTCGACGCCGGTAGTGGTCAGCGTGCGCCGCACCACCGCTTCGCGCGTCGCCAGCAGGCCATTGGCCGGGGTGTAGCCATGGTGGCCGTCGCGCAGCGCCTTGATCGCGGCCTCGACAATGTGCTGCGGCGTTTTGAAGTCGGGCTGGCCGATGCCGAGATTGACGATGTCGCGGCCCTGTTGAGCCAGTGCAGTGGCGCGCGCCAGCACGGCAAAGGCGTTTTCCTCGCCGAGGCGGTCGAAGGCCGAAATCGTGTGGAGCATTTTTCCCGTCCGTGTGGTTCTTGCTGTTAGGTCGCGTTTTTGTGAGCGTCTGCTCACAAAAGTCAAACGGATTGGAGTTTTGCGTGTCGGAAAATCTCAAAGATTGGCAAGCGCGTCCGCGGCCCGAGCGCAAGCCCATTGACGGCCGCTATGTCCGGCTCGAACCGCTGAGCGCCGAAAAGCACGGCGATGGGTTGTACGAGGCGTCGTCCGTGCCCGACATCGATGGACGCTTTGCCTGGCTGCCCGACTACCCGCCGCAAACCCGCGCCGATTTCCAGCCATGGCTGGACAAGGTCGAGGCGAGCGAGGATCCGCTGTTCTTCACCGTCATCGACAAGGCCAGCGGCAAGGTCGCCGGGCGACAGACGCTGATGCGCATCGATCCCACCTATGGCGTCATCGAGATCGGCAACATCTATTGGGGGCCGCTGATCTCGCGCAAGCCGGCAGCGACCGAGGCGCAGTTCCTGTTCATGAAGTATATTTTCGACGGGCTCGGCTATCGCCGCTACGAGTGGAAATGCAACAACCGCAACGAGCCGTCAAAGCGCGCGGCGGAACGGTTCGGCTTCAAGTTCGAGGGCATTTTCCGCCAGCATCTTGTGGTCAAGGGTGAAAACCGCGATACCGCATGGTACTCGATCATCGACAAGGAATGGCCGGCGCTGCGCAAAGCCTATGAGGCATGGCTCGATCCCGCCAATTTCGATGGCGAAGGCCGGCAGAAGCGGCGGCTCGAGGATTTCCGCGCCGAGTTCGGCGCGTAACAGGAGTTTTTTCCGATGGCGCACAGCCATGATCATGGTTCGCATGCTGGGCATGGCGCCGGCCACGTGCATGGCTCGACCGACAAGAAGCGTGTGCTGATCGCAGCCTGCCTGACCGCCGGCTTCATGGTGGCCGAAGTGCTTGGCGGCCTTTTGACGGGATCACTGGCGCTGCTGGCCGACGCCGGCCACATGCTCGCCGACTCGATCGCGCTTGGCCTTGCCTGGTACGCCTTCCATCTTGGCGGACGGCCGGCGACAGTGCGCCTGACCTATGGTTTCGGCCGGGTCAAGACGCTGGTCGCCTACACCAACGGCATCGCCATCTTCGCCATTGCTTTGTGGATCGTCTACGAAGCCTGGGGCCGGCTGATGACGCCGGCGCCGGTGCTGGGCGGGCCGATGCTGGTGGTGGCGATCGCCGGCCTTCTGGTAAACTTCGCCTCGTTCTTCGTGCTGCATGGCGGCGACCACGACAGCCTCAACATGCGCGGCGCCATCCTGCATGTGCTGGGCGACCTGCTCGGTTCGGCGGCGGCGATCGTGGCGGCGCTGGTCATCCTGGCCACCGGCTGGACGCCGATCGACCCGATTCTGTCGGTGCTGGTCTCGGTGCTGATCCTGTCCACCGCATGGTCGTTGATGCGCGAAGCCGCCCACGTCCTTCTCGAAGGCGTACCGGCAAGCCTCGACCGCGACCTCATCGCCAAGGACATTGCCGGCACCGTCAACGGCGTGCGCGAAGTGCATCACATGCATGTCTGGTCGCTCGACGGGTCCAGCAACATGGCGACGCTGCATGCCTGCCTCAACGATGGCGTCGATCCGCACCAGGCGGTCAGCGCCATCAAGAAGCGGCTCGCCGCCGAACACGGCATCAGCCACGCCACGGTTGAACCGGAATTCGGCCAGTGCGCCGACAGCCGTGACGAGCACGATCATGACCACGACCATGGTGCGCCACCGCATCACGGCCATTATCACTGACAGGGAATTTCATGGCATTGGCATCCGAGTTGACGAGTTCCCGCTGTGGTGGGACCGCATGATGGACCGCGACACGCGAAACGCGCTGATTGCCGCAGCCTGGATCATGCTGCTGTTCGGCATCGCGGCGTTCTATTTGCCGACCGTGATGCTGGCCGTCGGCAATGTCTCGACCGTACTTGCCGGCATCGTCGGCATCGCCTTCGTGCTGGCATTTTTTCTGGTGTTCTGGTTGCGGGGCCGCAACCAGAACAAGGGCAAATAAGAGGCTTTCGAAATGCGCATCCTGATTACTGGCGCCGCCGGCATGGTCGGCCGCAAACTTGTCGACCGGCTGGCCAAGGACGGCACGCTCAACGGCCGCAAGATCACCGGGCTCGACCTGCACGACATCGTGCCGCCGCAAGCGCCGGCGATGGATGGCGTCAGCATCGCCACGCATACGGGCGACCTTGCCGACGCCGGTGCTGCCGAGAGCCTGGTCGCCTCACGCCCCGACGTCATGTTCCATCTCGCCGGCATCGTGTCGGGCGAGGCGGAGGCGAATTTCGATCTCGGCTACCGCGTCAACCTCGACGGCACACGGGCGCTGTTCGACGCCGTGCGGCTGGCAGACTTTGCGCCGCGCCTCGTCTTCACCTCGTCGATCGCGGTGTTCGGCGCGCCGTTCCCCGATGTCATCCCGGACGACTTTCATCCGACGCCGCTGACCTCCTACGGCACGCAGAAGCAGATGAGCGAAGCGCTGCTGGCCGACTATTCCAGGCGCGGCTTCTTCGACGGCATCGGCATAAGGCTGCCGACCATCTGCGTGCGGCCCGGCAAGCCGAACAAGGCGGCGTCAGGTTTCTTCTCCGGCATCATCCGCGAGCCGCTGAGCGGCCACGAGGCGATCCTGCCGGTGCCGCGCTCGGTGCTGCACACCCATGCCAGCCCGCGCTCTGCGGTCGGTTTCCTGATCCATGCCGCCGGGCTCGACGGTGCCGCTGTCGGGCCGCGCCGCAACCTCACCATGCCCGGCGTTGCCGTCACCGTCGGCGAGCAGATCGAGGCGCTGGAGCGCACTGCAGGCGCCGAGGTGGCGAGCCTGATCCGTGAGGAGCCCGACGAGACGATCTGGGCGATCGTCAAGGGTTGGCCGACGCGCTTCGAGGCGCGCCGTGCAAGGGACCTCGGCTTCAGCGCCGAAAACAGTTTCGATGAAATCATCCGCGCTCATATCGAGGATGAGCTGGGCGGAATGATCGCGGGTCAGGCCTGACCCGCCGAGGTCACACAGCTCCGGACAGGCTCGCCGACAACAGCAACAGCCCGAACAGGAAGACGAAGGCGGCGCCGCCGATTTCGACGACTGTGTGGATGCGGTTGCCCATGCGGCCGTCGCCGGCGAAATAGACCGCCCAGTTCTTGGCGGTGACTGCGATCGTTGCCAGCGCCGAGACTGTGATGGCGGTTCCAATCGACATCGCCAGCACCGACAGCAGGCCGCCGAGCCACAGGCCGTTGAGCAAAGCGAAGCTCAGCACAATCAGCGCGCCGGAGCAGGGGCGGATGCCGACGGCGGCTACAGCCGACCAGGCCGTGCGCCAGTCGAAGCGGTCGCCCGACAGCAGCGCCGGATCGGGCGCATGTGAGTGGCCGCACGTATCACAGACCTCGCCGGCTGGGTGATCGTGAGCGGCGTGATCGTGATGAGCGTGGTCGTGATGGGAACGATCGTGTGTGTCGTGGTCGTGCGCAGCGTGATCGTGATGATCATGCGAATGGTCGTGATGCACATGCAAGGCATGCGAATGCGCATGCGCCGCGTGGCTGTGAGCGGCATGCGAATGGCCGCCATGGGAATGACCGGCGTGGGCTGCCGACAGGCTGTAGGCGGGCGCCTTGCCGAACCAGCGCAGGACCGTAGGCCCGAGCTTGCGCCACAGCAGCCAGGCGCCGAACAAAGTGACGAAGACATAGCTCATGATCTCCATGAACCAGGCTGCGTCGGTCATCGAGATGGCGGTGCCGCGCAGGACGAAATAGGCAAGCAGCATCACCAGGATCGCGGTCAGGCCCTGCAGCAGCGCCGAGACGAAGGACAGCAGGATACCGCGCCTGAGCGCCACTTCATTGGCCACCATGTAGGACGAGATCACCGCCTTGCCGTGGCCGGGGCCGGCGGCGTGGAAAATGCCGTAGGCGAAGGACAGGCCGATCAGCAGCCACATCTTGCTGCCGTCCTCGCGCATTGCTTTCATCGCCGTAGCCAATGCGCGGTAGAATTCCTGCTGGCGCAGATTGATCCACATCAGGATGTGGGCGAACGGGCCGGTGGTGGGCGCCATGCCGTCATTGACACCGATGCCGAGTGAGCTCTGGGCATGGGCCTGCCCGAGAAAGTGCGTCATCAGCAGGGCAGCGACCACGAGGCCGAATGCCAAACGCAGGGACGGTTTCATCACCGGATCTATCCTTCTGGCGGGCAATTCAGTTCGAGCTTGGTGGCGAAGATCTTGCTCATGTCGGTGCCTGTCGGGTCGTTGAAGAACGCGTCCGTCAGGGTCTTCTGGTTTTCCTTGATCGCCTCGTCTGGATCAGGCCGGATGACGCTCTTGGTGCAGTTCGAGGGCAGGCCTTCCACCGTGATGTTGCTATCCTCGGTGAAGTCGATCGCTGTGTAGAAGGTTGGATCGTAGACGCCGAAATCGATCCTGCCGGCGAGCTTGATCGGCACCTTGGGTTCGGATTCGAACAGGATGATCAACTGGTCGTTGTCGAAATTGGCCATCAGATGCGGTGGCGGCGTCATAGGCACGTCCTTGCCGTCGACGGTGACGAGCTGGAAATAGTTGAATTCGGCCAGCGAGGCATGAACTGTGTCGGCGACATCCTTCAGCTCCTTGTCGTCAAGCTTCAGGTCGGAGTTCTTGTCGAACTCCATCATCACCGTACTCGAAAACAGATCATCGAAACGCCAGAGGTGACGCAGCGCTTTCACACTTTGGTGATCCGGCGAGAGGATCACGTCGAGGCGGGCCTCGGCGAATACATGAGGATGCGCGCCAGCCGCTCCGACGGAGGCAAAAGTCGTCGCCAGGGCCGAAGCCAGCATGATTGCGTGCCGTTTCAGATGCATTCTCGGTCGCTGTTCCATCGGCCTCGGAGAGATTTCGAGAGGTTACCAGAAACGGGGCGAAATTGGGACCGCGGCACGGCAGGACCGGCTCAAGCGCTCTCGCGGTTCTTGAACCATTGCACCAGGAAATCGACGAAGACACGGACCTTGGCCGGAAGATAGCGACGGTGCGGGTAGACGGCGAAAATGCCGCTGCCCGACTGGATGCGGTCGTCGAGCAAGGACACCAGCAGCCCGGATGCGAGGTCGGGTGCGGCGATGAAATCCGGCAGGATGGTGAAGCCCAGACCCGACACGGCGGCGGCTCGCGCGGCCATCGGGCTGTTGACCTCGATCGGACCCGATACGTTGACACTGACTGGCTCCTCGCCATCGCCCCTGAAGCGCCAGTTGGCGAGCGAGCGGCCATTGGTGTCGACGATGCAGGGCAAGTTGGCGAGATCCTGCGGGCGCGTCGGCTTGCCGTGCTTGGCGATCAGCTCCGGCGAGGCGCAAAGCTTGATCGAAAACGGCCCCAGGCGGCGGGCGATCAGCGATGAGTTCTCCAGGCGCGAGATGCGCACGGCAAGATCGAAACCTTCCTCGACCAGATCGACAAAACGGTCGTCGAGATGGATGTCGAGCACGATGTCGGGATGCTGCTTGGCGAAGTCGATCAGCGACTGGCCGATCGGTGCATCGGCAAAGGTGCGCGCCGCCGACAGCTTGATCCTGCCGCGCACGTCACCGGAGGATTCGCGCACGGCGTCGGCCAGGCTGTCGACCTCGCGCACGATTTCCGAAGCGCGGCTGTAATAGGTATGGCCGGCCTCGGTCAACGAGAACTGCCGCGTGGTGCGGTTGAGCAGCAGCGCGCCGAGTTCGTCCTCGAGTTCGCGCACATATTTCGACAGCAGCGCCTTGGAGCGACCGATCTTGCGCGCGGCCGCCGAAAAGCCTTCGGCCTCGACGACGTCGATGAAGGCGCGCATGCGGGTCAGTGTATCCATCATCAAGCCTTTCGTGCCGCATCGAGAATTCGCCGGCCGAGCCGTATCAGGGCAATGTCGCTGCCGGGAGGACCGAGCAGCGAGAGGCCGAAAGGGGCGCCGTCAACCGAGCCCAGCGGCAGGGTGATTTGCGGAAAGCCTGAAAGACCCGAAAGGCACAAAAGATGCAAGGCCCTTTCGCGGTAGGCCTGGAGCTGCTGCGGCTCGCTTTTGACCAGAGGTGCGGGGCCTGGAACGGTAGGCAGGACAAGAAACCCGTCCTGGCCGAGCAGCGCGGCTAGCTCGGAGCGGAACGTCAAGCGGCGCACCGCCTCGGCCCGCGCGGTCTTTTCGTCGATTGTCCGGCCGAAACCAAAGCGCTCCTCGACGCCCGGCCCGAGATCGCGCTCGCCCGAAATGATCCAGGCGCCATGCTGCTGCCAGGCCTCGGCGGCCTGGAGGCGGCGAAAGCACCAGTAGAGCTCGTCGGGGAAGGAGGCGAAGCTGTACTCTACCGGCGCCGGCTCACCGACAAGACTGGCGGCCAGCGCTCTCATCCTGGCATATTCGGCTGCCTCGGCGGGGCCGGCCACGAAAGCGTCCAGCCAGCGGATCGAAAGCGGCCGGTTGAGCGGATGCTGATGCGGGTCGCGGCCAAGCAACAGCTTGCCGATCGTCTCATAGGTCTCGATGTCGTCGGCGAACCAGCCGAATGTGTCGAAGCTCGGCGCCAGCTTCATCGTGCCTTCGAGCGAAATGCGGCCATGCGTGGTGCGCAGCCCGATCAACCCGCAAAAGCTCGCCGGGGCGCGGATCGAGCCGCCGGTGTCGGAGCCGGTGGCGATATCGGCAAGCTTGCCGGCCACCGCCGCCGCCGATCCGGAGGACGAGCCGCCGGTGACGCGATCGGGAGCGGCCGGGTTCACCGGAAACGGAAAATGCGCGTTCTGGCCCATCAGCGAGAAAGCGAACTCGTCGGTCTGCGTTTTGCCGATGAAGCGCGCGCCGGCGTCGAGAATCATCTGCACGGCCGGTGCCGTGCTGGACGCGGCATGCGCCTCGTCGAACTTCACCGGATTGCCGCAACCGGTGCGGTAGCCGGCGACGTCGCAAATGTCCTTTACCGCCAGCCTGAGCCCGGCCAGCGGCCCCAGTTCCGCATTGGCGACCGGCATGCGGCGCAGGTCAAGAAAGGCGTTGAGCGGGCCGTGCGTGCCTGGCATCGTTCGATATCCGTATACAGTAGGCCCAGCATTGTTCGATGCCGGAAATTTTACAACCTGGGATACGATTTTTATTGATTGTGAAATCTTTCGATCTTATATCGCGCTTGCCCAAAGTCGCACGTGCCTGTGGGTGTCCGCCGATCCTCGAATGGTGAGGGAAATCGGTAAGGTAACTGGAGCTAACCCCTCCAGTCGGTCTAGCGGCCAACCGCCAGCCCGAGGACACCTTGAAGCAACGACGGTGCGGGCCTTTCTGGTGTTCTGCCGGTCGTCCAAAGACCGGGGTTACTGAAGAGGCACACCTTCATTGCCGGCAGTGCGGACGGGTCTCCCATCCAAGCCAAGGCAGACAAAGCGAACCGAGGCCGGGCAAGGCCAAGGTTCACCGCCGCGAGATGGCGTTTCATGGTTCCGGGGTCTCCACCGGCTGGTTCCATGGATTTCCGTCCCGCCTTTGTTTGACCGCGTGTTCGCGAGGCCGAAAGCCCCGCGTCCGCAGCCTTATTGCGCGCCGCAAGGCGTATATGGAGAGACCCCATGGCCACCCAGCGCATCCTTGACTTCCTCGCCACCCGACGTCCGTCCGGCCCCTGCCTCGTCGTCGACCTCGATGTCGTGCGCGACAATTTTCGCGCCTTCGAAAAGGCGCTGCCCGATTCCCGGATCTACTATGCGGTGAAAGCAAATCCGGCGCCGGAAATCCTGCGCCTGCTTGCTGCGATGGGCTCGTCCTTCGACACCGCTTCCGTTGCCGAGGTCGAGATGGCGATGGACGCCGGTGCGCCGGCGGACCGTATCTCCTTCGGCAACACTATCAAGAAGGAGCGTGACATTGCACGCGCCTACCAGCTCGGCATTCGGCTGTTTGCCGTCGACTGCGTCGAGGAAGTCGACAAGATCGCCCGCGTCGCTCCCGGCGCGCGCGTGTTTTGCCGCGTTTTGACCGATGGCGAAGGCGCCGAGTGGCCGCTGTCGCGCAAGTTCGGCTGCGTGCCGGCGATGGCCGTCGATGTGCTGCGCCACGCCAGGACGCTCGGCCTCGACGCCTATGGCGTGTCGTTCCATGTCGGCTCGCAGCAGACCGACCTGACGGCGTGGGACCGTGCGCTGGCCGACGCCAAGAAGGTGTTCGCCACGCTCGCCGACGAAGGCATCGTCCTCAAGATGGTCAATATGGGCGGCGGTTTCCCGACGCGCTATCTGCGTGACGTGCCGGCGGCCCAGGCCTATGGCCAGGCGATCTTCTCGGCGCTGCGCAAGCATTTCGGCAATGCGATCCCTGAGACCATCATCGAGCCGGGTCGCGGCATGGTCGGCAATGCCGGCGTCATCAAGTCGGAAGTCGTGCTGATCTCGAAGAAGGCCGAAAACGACAATGTGCGCTGGGTGTTCCTCGACATCGGCAAGTTCGGCGGTCTGGCCGAGACGATGGACGAGGCGATCCGCTATCCGATCGTCACCCGCCATGACGGTTCGGAGACCGCACCTTGCGTGCTCGCCGGCCCGACCTGCGATTCGGCCGACGTGATGTACGAGAAGACGCCGTATCCGCTGCCTCTGTCGCTGACCATCGGCGACGATGTGCTGATCGAAGGCACCGGCGCCTACACGACCACCTACTCGGCGGTCGCCTTCAACGGCTTCGAGCCTCTCCGATCCTACGTGATCTGACGGCTTCGGCCTTCAGATCACCTCAGGTGGACGTTTGCGTCCGCTCGGGTTCGCCTGTGGAACAAGCTCCGCTCGTGAAGGATCGCGGAAATGGACATTGTAAATTACATTGATGGTGCCGTGGGAATCTCCCCCCTCGAGGGGGAGATGGCAGGCAGGCCAGAGGGGGTCGTCTCGCGTGAAGCGCCGGCATCCCTCGTCCACGACGCGGTGTCGCGTCAGGTCGTGCCGACCCCCTCTGTCGCCTTCGGCGACATCTCCCCCTCGAGGGGGGAGAGTGCCCGCGCCATTGTTGTCGTCGCCGAAACTGCGGCAGACATTGCATCGCGTGAAGCGTTGCTCGATCGAGCCATGGGGCCGATGCGGCGCAAGAAATCGTCGGAGAAGCTGCGGCGTGGCCGCCGGCCTTCCGAAGGCCTCGCTTTTGTCGTGCGCGATGCAACCGGCGCGGTTGCTGGTACGGTGCGGCTGTGGGACGTGCGTCTGGGCGAGGGTGGCCCGGGAGCACTTCTGCTCGGACCGCTCGCCGTCGATCCGGCGCTGAAGAACGCCGGCATCGGCTCGGCGCTGATGCGCCATGCTTTGGCCGAGGCCGCGCGTCTCGGCCATGCCGCGGTGCTGCTGGTCGGCGATGCGCCTTACTATGGCCGCTTCGGCTTCTCGGCGGAGAAGACCGGCGCGCTCGCCATGCCTGGTCCGTACGAGCGGCACCGCCTGCTGGCGCTGGAACTGATCGATGGTGCGCTCGACGGCGCGCATGGCACGCTGAAGGCTGCAGGTCGCAAGCTCAAGGCACAGAGGCTGTCGCTGGCCGCCTGATTGTCCAAAAACAAACGCCGCCGGTCCTTTGCATTTCAGCGAGGGCGGCGTTTTGTTTTTGCGAAGGGCTCAGCCGATCAGTTGGCTGAGCGCCATGGCGACCGACATATCGCCTTCGACCTTTATCTTGCCGGACATGAACGCCATGGTCGGGTTGAGGTCGCCGGCGATCAGCGAATCCAGATCGTCGAGCGACAGCTTTATGGTGCAGTCGGTCGGCGCGTCGGTGGTCGAGACGGTTGCGCCGTCGATGACGATGACGCCGTTGCTGCCGGTATCGAACTTCACGGAATGTTCGAACCCGGCGCTCGCCACGCGCGACCTCATCTTCTCGGCAATATCCTGAACGCTCATGACTGTTCTCCTGGTCTCGTTGCGTTTTGCCGCGCTTCAGTGACCGGCCTCCGCCGAAGTCGCTGTCTCGCGCGTACCGCGATCCTGGTCGCTTGGCGCATATAGCTTCGAGTTGACGTAAACGTCAACGCGCGATGCGTCATCTCGTTTCAGTCGGAAGGAATGCGGCAGAGAACATTCGCCCTGCGACGAAGGTTAGTGTTCAGCAGCGGGCTTCGCCGCCTCGGCCTGGGCCGATTCCGCCGGGGCCGGTTCGGTCGGCGTGGCCGGATCCTTGCGGCGGCGCATGGCGTTGTCGCGGATTTCGTCCTTGGTCAGGAAGTTGACCTGGTCGATCAGCACTTCATGCACCAGGTCGGCGCCGACGCGGGCGTTGACGGTGTCGCGTATGGCCTTGCGGAAGGCATCGAGATCGATGGTTTCCTTCTTGGTGAAGTCGATCTGAGGATTGGAGTAGAGATAGGAATAGACCTGATCGGTCATCAGCGCTTCGGCCGGGATCGACATCTTCTTTATCTCGGCCGGCTCGACCGTGTAGACGAGCTTGGTGAGGAAATAGCCGTCGATCTTGGAATCGCGGATCAGCGGCACCGAGATGATGTCGGTCTTGACGTAGTCGAGACCACCCAGCATCGGTTTCGGCGTCTCGCCGACGCCGCGCTCACCGGCCGCCTGGAACGAATAGAACACCGCGCCAAGCGTGGCGGCGCAGATCCAGATCGCGGCAGCGATGAATTTGATCACCGGTTGTTCCCGCCTGTTGCCGAGATCATCAGCTCGCCCAACCGAATTCGCCGGCCGAATAGGTGCCGTCGGCTTCGGCGCGCTGAATGGCGTTCTTCAACAGCGTGGCGACTTCGTTGACCGCGTTGAGGTGGGCGAGGATTGCAGCCTCGTTTTTCGCGAGCTTCTGGCGCAGCCGCGCCAGACTGTCGCGATGCTGTTCCAGGAATTCGATCTCGTTGGCGCCCTTCATGGCGCGGGTCAGCTCATAGAGGTAGCGGCTCTTGCGGGCGTTGGAGGCCTTGAGGTCATAGCTGGTGTCGTTCTTCAAACCGGCCGTCTCTTCCTCGACCGCTTCCTCGATGCGGCCGATGATGGCGGCAAGGTTGCCCGGCCGTGCAAACGGGATCGGCGCTTCGGACGTACGCGCCGGCAGGTTGGAAGAGTATTTTGAAAAATCGGCCATTGAAAATCCTGGTCTAGATCTTGATTTCGGTTTTGATGGTCGTCTCGTCGCCGGTCATCGACCGTGCGGCCTTGCGCTGCAATTCCTCGACCAGCGAGGTGGACAGCCGGGTCTGCTGGTCGATCTCGGTCTTGTGCGGCCCGGTTGACACCGGGCCGATCGGCACGGTGCGCTTGCCGTCCTTGTAGTGGTCGGCGAGCAGCGATTTGGCGATGCCGATCCCTCCGCGCTCAGCCATGACGTCGGCGACACGCTCGGCAAGCTGCGATTTCCACATGTCGCCGGCTAGCCCCTTGCCGTAGACGCCCTCGGTGTCCTTGGGCAGCATGTTCTGGATGAAGGTCTGCAAGACCATGGCCTCGAACTTCTTGAATTTTCCCGCGGGATCGGCGCCTGCCGCGGCCTTGTCGGCCGTGGCACGCGACAAGATCGAGCCGGTATCCACCGAAGCCGCCATGTCGACCAAAAAGGCGCCGCCAACGCCGTTGGCCCGCTTGGCCAGCGCGGCACGGGCAGCCTCGATATCCGTCGGGTCGACGGCTCGGGCAACATCGAGAACGATGTCGCTGGGTGGAGAAATCGCCAAGAAAGTCCGCCTCTTTGCCGGGTTTCCTGAGCGACCATGCCGCAGCAAGCTTGTGGCAGGCTTGCCGGCTCGAAATCCTTCGCCGGATGCTAGGCATTGCTATCAGCAGCGGCAACTCCGGCTGGGTCGATGCGATCTGGTCGTTTGCGGTGGGCGCTGCCGGCGTCGCCATGGTCAGATCGTAGGTGGCGTAGGCGCAGAGGCCGAACACGGCGCCGTACACCCAACACAGCCCGCCGCACGGAACGAAACCGAACGCCGTCCGCAGGTGACCCGGCTCTAACTTCCGATTATTCCTGCCCTCGCCTCTGCGCGACCAGATCGAGCCGGTCGCGGTCGGAGCGTTCGCGTTCGTCCTGTCGGCGCACGTCCTTGTAGGCGCGCTCGACCATGTTGGTGCGCGCCGTCGCAGTGGCGATGAGCGTGACCTCCTGCCTGGCGCTTTCCAAGCTCGCTTCCTGCCGGACCAGCGCATTCGCGATGCGGCGATGGTAGAGGTCAGGGAACAGCACCGCCATCGACTGGTCGGCGTCGAAATGCTGGACTAGTTCCTTGGCCTCGGTTTCGGCGGTTGCCGCTGCCGCCAGGAAGGCCGCATGGCGCGTCTCGTGCAGGGCCTTCAGCTGCTCCTGCACCTTGACCAGTTTCTTCAGCCGTTCCTTGCGCGTGCTCATCTCACCTCGCCAGCGTCAGGTCGACAAAGCCGTCGACGAACAGCGACAGCATGGTGCCGATGGCGAAGTAGAAGATGATCATGCCGCCGGCGATGACGAAAGGCAGCGAGATGAAGTAGACCGGGATTTGCGGCGTCAGCTTGTTGACGAAGCCGATGGTCAAATTGACCAGAATGGCATAGGCGATGAACGGGCTGCCGAGCCGGATGACCAGGAAGAAGGCGTCCGACACCGTGTCGGTGAGATCGACCAGGGCGGCCTGGGGATTGAAGAAGACGTTGACCGGCGCCACCGTGTAGGAGGCGACCAGAGCGCGGATGATCTCGTGGTCGAAATCGAAGACGAAGAGCAGCAGCAACGCTGAAAACGAGATGATCGCGGCAAGGGCGGCCTGCGGCTCTGGCTCCTCGATGGCGGGGCCGCCGGTGCCGCCATAGCCGATCAGCATGGCGATGGCCGAACCCATGAAGCGCAGCGCCTCCATGTAGAGCCTCGTCATCGCGCCGATCAGCCCGCCGACCAAAAGTTCGGAGATGATCATCGGCGCCAGCACCTGCGGTCGCGCATCGACGAAGGGAAAGATCTTGTCCCACAGGAAGGCGAGCAGGCCACCGGTGGCGGCGATCGACACGAACAGCCGGACCTGGACCGGCACGCGGGCGCTGGACAGGCCCGGCATCAGCATGAAGCAGGCGCCGATGCGACAGAAGGCGAGGAAGGCGGCGATGACGACGCCTTGCGACAGTATGTTCACGAGATCGTCCCGAGCACCTTGATCTCGACGCCCTTGGCGATTTCGACATGGGAGAGAACGGGAAGCGTCGTGAACAGGCGCTCGATAATCATGCGCACATAGGGGCGAGCATCGGGCGCGGTGACGAGGACAAAACGCTCGCCGGCCTCGAGATGCTTGCGGATCGCCTTGGTCGCGTCCTGGCCGAATTCTTCCAGCTGGCGCGGGTCGATGTCGAATTCGCGCACCTCGCCCTTGGCGTCGCGCTTGAGGCTCTGGTGGAAGGCGAGATCCCAGCGGTTGCCGAGGCGCAGCACCTTGAGCATGCCGCCCTCGGAGAGATCGCCGCAGATCTGCTGGGCCATGCGGATGCGCACATGCTCGACGATCTGCTCGGTGCGGCGCACATGCGGTGCGATCTCGGCGATAGCCTCGATGATCAAATGCAGGTTGCGGATCGATACGCGTTCGGCCAGCAGCAGTTTCAGCACCGCCTGCAGGCCGGGATAGGAGATGTGCGAGGTGCAGATCTCGTCGGCGAGCTTGCGGTATTCCGGATCCTGGCGCTCGAGCAGCGCCTTCATGTCCTTGTAGGACAGAAGCTGTGGCAGGTTGTTGCGGATCACCTCGGACAAATGGGTGAGCAGCACCGACATGTTGTCGGCAAAGGTATAGTTCTCGCGCTTCAGATCCTCGGCGAAGGTTTCCAGCACCGAGAAGGCGCGCATGCCGAAGGCCGGCTCGCGGATTTCCTCGCCGGGGACGTCGGGCAAATCCCGGTTGCCGAGCAGCACCATGATCTCGCCGACGCGCATCTGGTATTCGGCGACGACGGTGCCGTGGACCTTGATCTGATAACTCTTCGGCGGAATGCCGAAATCGTCGGCGACGCGCACTTCCGGCACAACGAAGCCGTATTGCGTGGCAAATTTCTTGCGCATCTTGGCCATGCGGAACACCAGTTCCTGATGCGACACCAAGAGCCTTGTCGACAGCTGCTTGCCGATCAGAAGCTCGATCTCGGCGGTGGTCAGCGAAGCCTTGACCGAGTTCTTCTCTTCCTCGACTTTGTTGGCCTTCTCCAGATCCTTGATCGCTTCGGCGGCGGCAGCCTCGCGGTTGGCGCGCATCGGGATGACGTAGCCAAGGCCGGCCATGCCTGCAGCCAGCGTGAAGAACGGGAAGAACGGCAGGCCGGGCATCAGGCCGAGCAGGACGAGCAGCGAGGCCGCGACATAGAGCGCGCGCGGATGCGCGCCGAGCTGGCCGAACACCGCCTGGTTGGTCGAGCCGCGCGTGCCGCCCTTGGACACAAGCAGGCCGGCGGCGAGCGAAACGATAAGCGCCGGGATCTGGGTGACGAGGCCGTCGCCGACCGACAGTTTGATGAAGACATCGGCGGCTTCGCCCATGCCCATGCCGTGCCTGATGTAACCGATGGCGATGCCGCCAACGATGTTGATTGCGGTGATGATGAGGCCGGCAATGGCATCGCCGCGCACGAATTTTGAGGCGCCGTCCATCGAGCCGAAGAAGGAGGATTCCTCTTCCAGCTCCCGGCGGCGCAGTTGCGCTGTCTTGTCGTCGATCATGCCGGCGGACAGGTCGGCGTCGATCGACATCTGCTTGCCGGGGATGGCGTCGAGGGTGAAGCGGGCGCCGACTTCGGCAATACGGGTGGCGCCCTTGGTGATGACGATGAAGTTGACCACAATTAGGATCATGAAGACGATCAGGCCGATGACGAAATCGCTGGCCATCACCAGTTTGGAGAAGCCGGCGATGACATAGCCGGCGGCGTGCGTGCCCTCATTGCCGTGCGACAGGATCATGCGCGTGGTGGCGATGTTGAGCGATAGCCGCAGCATGGTGGCGATCAGCAGCACGGTCGGGAAGGACGAGAAATCGAGCGGCCGCTGGATCCACAGCGCCACCATCAGGATCAGCACCGACAGTGCGATCGAGAAGGCGAGGCCGATGTCGATGAGGAAGGCCGGGATCGGCAGGAATAGCACGGCCAGGATGATGACGATGCCGATGGCGAAGAAGACATCGCGGCCGTTCTTGGCCACTGTTCCTGTCGCTAAGCTTTCGCTGACGGCCATATCGTCCCCAATCACAAGCCTGCCGAGCACGCGACAGCCCTTCGAGCCTAACCGGTCAAGCTTGCGCGAGGGTGGGAGGACTGGTTACTTGCCAGGACGATAGAGGCCTTGAGGAGAGAGATCATGCTGGTGATCATCGGCACCATTCGCCTGCCGGCGGAACGGCTCGACGAGGCAAGGCCGGCCATGCAGCGCATGATACTGGGCAGCCGTGCGGAGCCCGGCTGCATCGAATACTCCTACGCAAAGGACGTGCTCGACGTCGGGCTCATCCATGTAACCGAGGTGTGGAGCGACAGGGCCGCGCTCGACGCGCATTTCCGCTCGCCTCACATCGCCGATTGGCGGGCGAGCTGGGCATCGCTCGGCATAGGCGAGCGCAACCTCATGCTCTATGAGGCCGGCGAGCCGAAGCCGATCTGAGGACCGGGCACAGTCAAGAAGGCGTGGGCCCAAGAAAGTCTAGCAGGCGTTGACCTGTCTGCAGGACCATCCGCCGCCATCGGTATCGTGGCAGTCTTCATAGCTGCCGTAGCAGGTGTTCGTCGAATTGCGATACCAAGGGTAGCCGCCAGGACAGCAAACATCTTGTTGTGCAGTCTGGATAAATTCCTTTGCCGGCCGGCTTTGGTTTTCCGGATTGCCTCCCGCCAAAAGAGACATCGGGTGTGACACAACAGACCTAACCGGCATATCCATGCTTGAATTGCTCACCGCAGACGAGCTCAAAAAAATCATGCCAACAGCTAATGAAAAAAATCCCCGCGCACTCATCTTCTCCTCCTTGAGGGAAATAGAGACGGCCAAAAATAACACAGCTGCGTCGATTGCGTAAGCGATCGCTCATATACCTCGACACGCTCGCGGGGAATTGAAGCGGGGGCGGCAAGCCTGACTGCGCCTCAGCGCCAGAATGGCGCCGCAAGCAGCCGGCACTATGTCGGCGTGCTGATCGTCGCCGAACTGCACAGCGATCCGTCCGATGGCGAGACCCCGGTGCTGGCGCTGGCCAAATTCCGGCATGCGGTGCTGGTGCCGACCATGAACGTCCAGTCGGCCGCCGAAACCTTCCAGCGCGCCGTCGCCGAGGAACTGGCGGTGGTCGAGGATTTCGACAACCGGGCCGTTGTCGGGCTTTTGACCGAGGGCCATCTGATGCGGCGCTACGCGGAGGAACTCGACAAGGCGCGGCGCGACCTGTCGGGCGAAGACTAGGCCTCGGCCGGCATCTTAAATGTCCCTACTCGGCGCTTGCCACGTGTACAGTGTCACTGTACAAATTGTTCAGTGGGAGAAAAAGACGGGATGAGCACCGACCAGGCTCCAGTCAAGAATGGCGTCGCCTCGACGGCGACGCATGCCCATCATATGCTGGGCCAGCGGCTGAAGAGCCTGCGTCTCGGCCGGCGGCTTTCGCTGCGCGAACTCGCAGAGCTGACCGGGACCAGCGCCAGCTTCATCAGCCAGCTCGAGCGCGGCCTGACCGGCGCCAGCACCGCCTCCCTCAACCAGATGGCCTCGGCCCTGGGCGTAAGCGTGGCGATGCTGTTCGAGGATAGTGCCGCCGGGCAGCGCGGGGTCTTGCTGCGGAGCGAGCGGCCGAGCCTGCCGCCCAGCGACGGCTGCCGCAAGATGCTGCTCTCGCGCCCTCCTTTGAGTGATATGGAAGTTTATATCGGCGAGTTCGACATTGGCGGCTCGACCGGACCCGCGCTCTACACGCATGGCGACGCGCACGAGATGCTGGTCGTGCTGCGTGGCATTGTCGAGGTCTCGCTCGGCGATGTCAGGCATGTGCTGGAAGAGGGCGACAGCATCGAATACGCGACATCGACAGCACATCGCTCAGAGAACATCGGTAGTGGCCGAGCCGAGGTGATGTGGATCATTGCGCCGCCGACTTCGGTGCGCGCCGAACTCGATCAATACAGGGCCTGGAAACCGCTCGCAGCCAGGTAGGTTCAATCCATGCGGGTCAAATGGGAGAACAATAATCATGCTGAAATCAAGACATCTGGGCCTTGGCGCCGTGCTGGCGCTCGGCGTTCTGGCAACCGCAGCGTTCGCGCAGGAAAAGCCGGTGGCGGGCGAGGTCAAGGAAGGCTCGCTGAAGGGCAAGACGCTGACGCTCGTTTCCTATGGCGGCATCTACCAGGACGGCCAGGCCGCCGCGCTCAAGGAGTTCGTCGAAAAGTCCGGCGCCACGCTGCTCAATGACGGGCCGACAGAGATCGCCAAGTTGCAGGCGCAGGTCGAATCCGGCAACGTCACCTGGGACGTCGTCGACACCGCCGACCTGCCGCCTTACGTCTATTGCGGCAAGCTGTTCCAGAAGCTCGATTTCAGCAAGCTCGACGTCTCCAAGGTGCCCGAGGGCCAGGTCGGCGAATGCTCGGTGCCGGCCATGAACTACGGCGTCGTGCTGATGTACAACAAGGAGAAGTATGGGGATAACCCGCCCAAGAACTGGGCCGATTTCTTCGACACGGAAAAGTTCCCCGGCACACGCGCGCTCGACGGCTCGGGCGATCCGACCGGCGGCTTGCTGGAGCAGGCGTTGAAGGTGTCGGGCGGCGATCCAAAGGCGATGACGGTGGCCGACATCGACAAGTCCATCGACGTGATCCGCAAGCTCGGCCCCGACACGATCTACTGGAAGACCGGTGCTGAATCGCAGCAACTCGCCGAGTCCGGCGAGGCCGACATGCTGATGATGTGGACGGGCCGTGCCATGACGGCGGTGAAGAACGGCGCCAAATACGCGCCGGCCTGGCAGGACTGGCTGGTGGTGATGGACCAGATGACCATTCCGGTCGGCGTCAAGGATACGGATGCGGCTTATGCGCTGCTCAATGCCTATCTCGGCAAGGGGCCGCAGGAGATCCTGGCGCAGCAGACCTCCTATACGCCGATCAACAATGACGCGCAGCCCAAGGTCGATGCGTCGGTCGCCGCCTTCCTGACCAACACGCCCGAGCGCCAGAAGCAGGGTTACAAGCAGAACATCAAATTCTGGGTCGAGAACTTCCCGGTGGCGCAGGAGAAGTGGTCGGCGCTGATGGCCGGCAACTGAACAGCCAAGCGAGAGCCAGGCCGTGAGCGCGTCCGAACCCATCGCCCAACCCGCCGCCGATGCGCGGCCGGGTCGGGCATGGCGGCCGTTCGCGCTCACGGCGCCGGCGCTCATCCTGCTCGTCGCGGTGATCGGGTATCCGCTGCTCACCATCGTGCTGCGCAGCCTGTCGGAACCTGAGTGGGGGCTGCAGAACTATGCCTGGTTCTTCGGCGCGCCGGTCAACCTGACAGTGCTGCAGCGGACTTTCGTCATTTCGGCCTGGGTGACGCTGGTCTGCGTCATCGCGGCCTATCCCTATGCCTATCTGATGACCGCGGTCGGGCCGCGCGTCCGGCTGATGCTTGTGCTTTGCGTGCTGATCCCGTTCTGGGTGAGTGGTGTGGTGCGAACGCTGTCATGGGTGATCCTGCTGCAGGATTCGGGCGTCATCAATTCGTTGCTGCGCTCGGTCGGGTTCGGCGGCGTCAAGCTGATCCGCACCCAGACCGGCGTGGTCATCGGCATGGCGCAGGTGCTGTTGCCGTTCATGATCCTGCCGCTCTATTCCGTGATGCAAGGCATCGACCTCAGGCTGATGCGTGCGGCGCAAAGCCTCGGTGCGCGGCCGTCGCGCGCGTTCTTCACCGTCTATCTGCCGCTGTCGCTGGCCGGCGTCTATGCCGGCGCGATCATCGTCTTCATCCTGTCGCTCGGCTTCTACATCACGCCTGCTTTGCTCGGCGGCCCGCGCTCGACCATGCTGTCGACGCTGGTGCAGACGCAGGTGCTCAGCCTGCTGCAATGGGGCAGGGGCGGCGCCATGGGCGTCGTTCTGCTGGTCACCACCTTCGTGCTGCTGGCGCTGGCAGCACCTGTGATGCGGTCCAGTCATCGGGAAGCGGGGCGGCGCTGATGGAGATGAAGCCGCTCACCCGCGTTCTTCTCGGGCTCGTCTGCCTGCTGGTGGCGATATGGCTGGTGGCGCCGACGCTGGTCGTGGTGCCGATGTCGTTCAACGAAAACAAATCGCTGGCCTTTCCGCCGCAAGGCTTTTCCTGGCAGTGGTACCAGAATTTCGCCACCAATCCGGACTGGTCGAACAGCTTCCTGAATTCGCTGAAGGTCGCCTCGATCGTGGCGGTGCTGGCGACGGTGCTCGGCACGCTTGCCGCCTTCGGCCTCGACCGCATGAAGGCGCGGCCGGCGAACCTTTTGCGTATGCTGATGCTGACGCCGATGGTGGTGCCGGGCGTGGTGCTGGCGATCGGCATCTATGCCGTCTATCTCGACACGCAGCTCGTCGGGACGCTGCTCGGCTTCGTGCTGGCCCACACCATCCTTGCGCTGCCCTTCGTGCTGATCGCGGTCTCGGCCAGTCTCGAAGTGTTCGACCGCCGGCTGGAGACAGCCGCCGCGAGCCTGGGCGCCGGCGCACTGACCACGTTTCGCACGGTGACGCTGCCGCTGATCGCGCCGGGCGTGCTCTCAGGCCTGCTGTTCGCTTTCGCCACGTCGTTCGACGAGATTGTCGTGTCGCTGTTCATCACGAACCCCTATCTCAAGACATTGCCGGTGCAGATTTTTGCCTCGATCACGCGCGACGCCGATCCGACGGTGGCGGCTGTCGGCACGATCCTGCTTTTCGCGACCACGATCCTGATCGGCGGCGGCATGCTCCTTCTTGGCCGCGAGCGGAAAGGACGCCAATGAATCCGAAGCCGACAAGCAAGGGCGCGGCGATCGATCTCGAAGCGATCAGCAAGGCCTATGGCGGCTTCAAGGCGCTGGACGGCGTGTCGCTGCGCATCGAGCCCGGCGAGTTCATGACGCTGCTCGGCCCCAGCGGCTCGGGCAAGACGACGACGCTCAACGTGATTGCCGGTTTCACCGATGTCACCAGCGGCAAGCTTCTGGTCGGGGAAAAAAGCGTCGTCGGCGTGCCGGCGCACAAGCGCAACATCGGCGTCGTCTTCCAGCATTACGCGCTGTTCCCGCATATGAGCGTCGGCCGCAACGTCGCCTATCCGCTGACGCTGCGCGGCGTCGACCAGGCGACGCGGCAGACACGCGTGGCAAGGGCGCTCGACATGGTCAAGATGGGCGATTTCGCGCATCGCTATCCCAGCGAATTGTCGGGCGGCCAGCAGCAGCGCGTGGCGTTGGCACGCGCCATCGTCTTCGACCCGCCGCTGCTCCTGATGGACGAGCCGCTCGGCGCGCTCGACAAGAAGCTGCGCGAATGGCTTCAGCTCGAGATCAAGCGCATCCATCGCGAACTCGGCACCACCTTCGTCTATGTCACGCACGACCAGGAAGAGGCGCTCGTGCTGTCGGACCGCATCGCCGTGTTCAACCGCGGGCGCATCGAGCAGGTCGGCACCGGCCGCCAGCTCTATGACGAGCCGGCAACGCTGTTCGTCGGCCGCTTCATCGGCGATTCCACCGTGCTGCGCGGCAAGGCGCGCAGCGATGGCAACAGCACCGCGCTGAGCATCGCCGGCGAGACGGTGACGGTACCGCGTAAGCTGTCGGGGGAAGCCAGCCCGGTGATGCTGCTGCGTCCCGAAAAGCTCGCGATCCGAAGAGCCGGCCAAAGTGCTGCCAATGGCGCCAACCGCCTGTCGGGGACGATCGCGGAAGCCATCTATCTCGGCTCGGAATCGAAATACGAAGTTAAGCTCGCCGACGGCTCGGCCGCGATCGTGCGCTCACCGCTGACCGGCGAAAGTTTTGGCCTCGGCGACAAGGTCGAGCTCTGCTTCGACGGCAGCGATGCCAAGCTGCTCGCGGACGACGCAAGCGCCGACACCACACTCACCTGATTCCATCTGGCCTGATCCCATCTGGCCTGATCCCATCTGAAAGTCATTCCATGCAAGCCAAGCGCAACGGCGACATATCGTTCTGGTATGCGGATCTGGGGGCGGTTCCCGTTCCGCGCCCGTCCTTGCCTGGAAACATCGAGGCCGATGTCGCCATTGTCGGCGCCGGCTATACCGGCCTGTGGACCGCCTACTATCTGAAAAAGGCGAAGCCATCGCTGCGCGTCGTGATCGTCGAGCGCGAATTTGCCGGCTTCGGCGCTTCGGGGCGCAATGGCGGCTGGCTGTCGGGCGGCTTCAGCTGGTCGCGCGAAAAATATCTCAAGACATCGAGCCGCCAAGGCGTGATGGCGATGCAGGCGGCGATGGCAGGCTGCGTTGATGAAGTGATCCGGGTCGCGACCGAGGAAGGCATCGACGCCGACATTCGCCGCGTCGACAATCTGACGGTGGCCACCAACGCAGCGCAGTTGGAGCGCGTGCGCGAAGAATGCGAGACGATCCGTTCCTGGGATGTCGACCCGAACCGCGTCGAGATGCTGGACGCCGCCTCAACGCGCACGCGCATCAACATCCGTAACGTCATGGGCGGCTTCGTCGTCCATGGCCAGGCGCGGGTGCAGCCGGCCAAGCTGGTGCGCGGGCTTGCCGATGCCGTCGAGCGGCTGGGCGTGCCGATCTATGAGAAGACGACGGTGACAAGCATCGCCAAGGGCAGCGTGACGACAGACCGCGGTACGGTGCAGGCGGAGACGATCATCCGCGCGACCGAGGGTTTTACATCAGGCATCCCCGGCGAGGAGCGGACCTGGCTGGCGCTCAACAGCGCGCAGATCGTGACTGAGCCGCTGCCTGCCGACCTGTGGCGCGACATCGGTTGGGAAGGGCACGAACTGCTCGGCAATGCGGCGCATGCCTATTGCTATGCCCAGCGCACGCGTGAGGGACGCATCACGATGGGCGGACGCGGCGTGCCTTATCGCTACGGCTCGCGCACCGACGTCAACGGCCAGACGCAGCAGGCCACGATCGACCAGCTGCACACGATCCTGACGACGCTCTTGCCGCAGACCAAGGGATGCCGCATCGATCACGCCTGGTGCGGCGTGCTCGGCGTGCCGCGCGACTGGTGCACCACGGTCGGCCTCGATCCCGCGACCCGCATCGGCTGGGCCGGCGGCTATGTCGGCCTCGGCGTGTCCAGCTCCAACCTTTCGGGGCGCACGCTGGCTGACCTTGTTCTCGGGGCAAACACCGAGCTGACGAAGCTGCCCTGGGTCAACCGCAAGGTCAGGCCATGGGAACCGGAGCCCTTCCGCTGGCTGGGCGTGCATTCGATGTACCAGCTTTATCGCATTGCCGATGGCCGCGAGGCGGCAGGGCTTGCGCGCACCTCGAAGCTGGCCGCGTTGGCCGACAGCATCACCGGCCACTAAAGCCATTTGTTCTCACGCAATTCCGGGGCAGACCCCTTTCCTGGAATTGCTCTTATCCATGGAGCTAGACTTGATCGATCTTTCGACCTTCCACGATCTCGCCAAGGCCGAGATCGGCGCGTTCTCTCCTAAGCCAAGCTCGATTGAAGGCGATCAGGTCGAGGCCGTGCGCTCGTTCTTTCAATCGCCTGACGGGACTGTCGATGTCGGCATCTGGGAATGCACGCCCGGCCGCTTCACCGCCGATCGTTCGGACTCGTCGGAGATCTGCCACATCATTTCGGGGCGCGTGGAACTGAGCCGCATCGATGGCGAGGTGCGGGAACTCGGTCCGGGCGATCTCCTCGTCCTGCCGCAGGGCTGGAAGGGCGAGTGGCTGATACGCGAGACCACGCGCAAGCTCTACATGATCCAGAGCGCCGGCTGACCGGCGCTACGGCTATGGCGAGCTCAGTGATCGATCGGCCCCTTCGGCGAGACCAGCGCGGTGCCGGCGGTCGTCGGGCGCTCGATCAGGCGGCGCACGCGCGGCGGTTCGTCGCCGCTGTGCAGCGCCCGCACCCGCTCGCCGACGACGGCGTCGGCATGGGTGGCGCGCCGGTTGTGGCGGATGTATTCCAGCCAGGTCGGCGTGTGGTAGTGTTCGATCCAGACTGCGGGATTTTCTAGGTCCCGAGCCAGCGTCCAGTTGCGGGCGCCGTCGCGGCGGCGGATGCGCCCGCGCTCGGCCATGGTGGCGAGGAATTCGGGTACATCTTCGTCGCGGATAATGTACTCTATCATGATGGCGATGGGGCCGCTGCGCGGCTTCAGGTCGAGGCCGAGATGCGGCTCCTTGAAGCGGTTGAGCGGGTCGAGGTTGAGAGTCGTCTGCTGCGGCAGCGGCAGGAACAGGCCGATGGCGCCGCCAACAAGCATCGCGATGGCCGCCGCAATCAGCGCGGTTTCGGCGCCATGCGCATCGGCAACGACGCCCCAGATCCAGCTGCCCAGCGCAATGCCGCCGAAGGTCGCCGTCTGGTAGACCGACAGCACCCGGCCGACGACCCAGCGCGGCGTCGACATCTGCACCGTGACGTTGAAATGCGACAGCGCGATCACCCAGCAGGCGCCGCCGATGAGCAAACCCGCCGCAGTCTGCCAGGCATTGAGGCTGATGGCGGCATTGAAGGCGCAGACGGCAAAGCCGGCGAAGGCCATCCGCACCATCGTCTCGCTGGACAGCAATTGTCTGAGACGCACGCTTATCAGCGCGCCGCCGACGGCGCCGATGCCGAAGGCGCCGAGCATGATGCCGTAGGTCAAGGCATCGCCCTTGACGACGTCGCGCGCCACCAGCGGCAGCAGCGCCAAAACCGCGCCGGCGCTGAAGCCGAAGGCGGAGCCCCTGACCAGCACCTTGCCGATGTTGGGCGACATGGCGACATAGCGCAGGCCGGCGCCCATGGCGGCGCCCAGCGTCTCGCGCGGCAGCGTCGAGACCGGCAGCTCCGGCTTCCAGCGGAAGAGCACGATGATGAGACCTATATAGCTCAGCGCATTGGCGGCGAACGCAGCAGCCGCACCAGCGGCGGCAACGATGATGCCGCCGATCGCCGGGCCGACGCTGCGTGTCAGGTTGAAGCCCAGTGAATTGAGTGCAACCGCGGCCGGCAGCTTGTTGCGCGGCACCATGTCGCCGACCGATGCCTGCCAGGACGGGTTGTTGAGCGCCGTGCCGCTGTCGATTAGGAAGGTGAAGGCAAGCAGCGTCCACGGCGTCATCCAGCCGTTCCAGGTGAACAGCGTTAGAAGTGCAGAGACGACCAGCATGAAGATTTGGGCGATCAGCATCACCTTGCGCCGGTTGAAGCTGTCGGCGATGGCGCCGGCGACGAGTGCAAACAGCATGATCGGCAGAGTGGCCGAGGCCTGGACCAGCGCCACCTGATAGGGCGACGTGGCGATGGTGGTCATCATCCAGGCGGCGCCGACGCCCTGGATCAGGCCACCGAAATTCGACACCAGGCTGGCCGACCAGACGGCGCGGAAGATGCCGTGCCGGAACGGCGCCAGCGCCGAAACGCGTTCGCTGTCCGGCTCGTCATCGATCATCAGACCTGTCCCACCTTAACGTGCTGGTTTCGTCCGCGGGGACGACAATCATGGCATCCGTTTGAAATAGAGCACGACATCCAAAAGGGCGAACGCGTCTTCGAAAAAGATCATGGTCCAACAACAGGATAGCAAGGCGAAAATACGTCAGCCGGGAATGGTCCGCTACCCAGAGCGATGTTCTCATTGGTCCACTGCGCGGGGCTGTCGGCCGCGCGCGAAGTCAGCTTCTGTCCCGGGCAGCGGTATGCAAGGCTTCGGTCAGCGTGCCTGTCGTCTCGCCGCCGGCGTGAAGGCGCAGGAAAAGCTCCATGCCGACAAGCCGCAGCCTGGACGGTTGCTCGCGCCGCGCCAACTGGACCATGTCCTCCAAATTCGCGGCGGGCCATTTCAAGGCATCGCGCAGGAAACCGCCGCGTAGCAAAGTCTCCGTGCCGGCCGAAAATTGCGACGACATCTCGAAGCCGATCTTGCGCGCCTGGACGTTCTGGCGCGGAATATGCTTTTCAGCGACCTTTCGCAAAAGCCATTTTCCTGTTTTGTCGCGGTATTTCTGCCGCCTCGGCAAATGGATGGCGAAGTCGATCAGGCGGTTTTCCAGGAACGGGACCCGCAGTTCCACGGACGCCGCCATGCTCAGCCGGTCGTGCCGGTGCAGGATGTCCTGCAGATGCGAATAGAGGTCGTAGAGGCAACTACCGAGAAAGGCGCGATCCGCGGGCGGCATAACCGGCTCCAGGCGGTCGAAGATCTCGGTTTGCAGAAAATTCAGCTCCGGCGACAAAGCACGCAGGACCATGCTGCGATCCATTTGTGAGTGGCTTCCAGCCGAGACCTTGTAGGGGGCATGACGCTGTTGCTCGAATCTCCGGTCGAGCGAGCGCTTCGAATGGACCAGGCGCCGGGGCCACGACCAGGAACGCCACTTCTTCATGCTCAAGGCCTGCAAGGGGTAGCCGCCAAACAATTCGTCTGCGCCTTCGCCGGTGAGCAGCACCTTGACGCCATCGGCCCGGCATCGTTCGGCAAGCGCCAGCAGTGCGACATGGCTGGCGTGCCAGCCATCGCTTTCAAGATGCCAGATTACCCTTGGCCAAAGTTCGAAAAACCGGTTCCTGTCGACCGGCACCCGGCGCAAGGGCACGCCGACATGGCGGCCGGTGCGTTCGGCGTCTTCGGCCTCGCTGTTGCCGAGCTGCGGGTCGACGACATAACCGTGGACTTCCGGCCTGAACCGCTTTGCCAGCGCCGTTATCAGGCCGGAATCGACACCGCTGCTGCAGGCGGTGGCAACGCTGGTATCGGCGATGCAGTGAAGTCCGACGCTGTCCTTGAGCAACGCCTCGAGCGTCGCCATGTGTTCAGCATCAGCGGATGCATCGCCGGTAATGCGCGCGGTCTCCAGCACGTCCAGCACATGCCAGAAGCGGCGCTTCTCGATAACGCCATCGGTGATCTTCCACAGGCCGGCGGGCGGCAGGCGCTCGATGCGGTCGAACAGGCTGTAGCTGGAATCGCGGCTCTGCCAGGCAAGCCGCAAGGTGATCTCGCGGCTGTCGATGTCGCGCGGAAAACCGTCGCAGGCGAGGATCGCCTTGTCCTCCGAGGCGAACAGGATTCGCTCCGGCGTGTCGGCCACCGACATCGGCTTGATTCCAAGACGGTCACGCGCAAGCCACAGCGCACTGCTGCGAGCGTCGAAATAGGCGAAGGAAAACATCCCGTCGAACAGCGGCACGGCTTTTTCGGGGCCCCAGTGATGCAAGGCTTCGAGAACCACTTCGGCATCGCAGATGGTTCGAAAGACGACGCCTTGCGCCTGCAGCGTTTCGCGCAGCGAGCGGTAATTGTAGACCTCGCCATTGTAGACGAGAACGCCATCGCCGGAAGAAGTCAGCATCGGCTCACGGGCGGCGGGCGAGGGATCGATGATGGTAAGTCGGCGGTGACCGAGCGCCAGCCGATTGTTGTGCCAGCTGTCATGATCGTCGGGGCCGCGATGTACCAACGCCTGCATCATGCTGGCGACATCCGACAGGTCGTTGGCGTCGATCGGGTTTCGTTTGCGCCAGACGCCGGCTATTCCGCACATGGCCTGCCGGTGAGTTCTGCCTGAGTCATGGCCTGCAATCTAGCCGGAACACAGCCGCCTGCAAGCGCTGCCTAGAACCCGTTTTCAATGCGCTCGAAAATGACGTTGGTGAAGGCCGAGATCTGGCTGCCGATGAACGGACCGGTCAGCGCCACGACCAGCATGATGGCGACGATCTTGGGCACGAAGGTCAGGGTGATTTCCTGGATCTGGGTCAGGGCCTGGATCAGGGCAATGCCGATGCCGACCACCATGGCGACCAGCACCACCGGCGCGGAAGCAACAAGCACCGTCCATACCGCGTACTGGACGATGTCGAGTGCGTCGGCCTCGTTCATGTGAGCGCGCCTCTATGGAACTGTCTAGCTGGCCGGCTTTATCGAAACGCCCGCGCCGACCGGCACTTCGGTGCCGTTCTGCAACACGGCGATCACGCCGTTGCTTGCAAGCCTGACCGAGGCCACGACGCCGGTCGTCTTGCCGTCGGCCGAGGTGATCGAGCGGCCGATCAAGGCATCGGCCTGCGACAGCGCCGAGGACTGCATGATCTGGTCGAGCTTGGTGTTGGTCTGCACCGATTGCTCTACCTGCGAGAAGGTGGCGAGCTGGGCGACATACTGCGTCGAATCCATCGGTTTCGTCGGATCCTGGTTCTTCATCTCGGCGATCAACAGCTTCAGGAACGACTGGTAGTCGACCGCTGTCTTCGACGTCTGCTGGGTGCCCTGGTTGGCGCCCGTGGGGATCGTCGTCGTCATGTCCACATTCATCAGTATTGTGCTCCCACGGCCAGCGGGCGCTTCGCACCCTGAACATCGTCATTGCCGCCAAGTGCGCGGCGTTCGAGCGGATAAAGCGCACGGATAGCCTTCAGCGCTTCATAGATATGGTCTTCGCCGACCATGCGGTCGATCTGCTTCAGCGCGCCACTGATCTGCTCATCCTCGAAGCTTGCCAAAAGCAAGGGCAGCGAGCGGCGGAACATGGCGCGCGCCTCGATGGCGCCGGCCGGGTTCATCAGCATCACCTGCAGGATGAAATAGAGCTGCTTGAGCGGCGTCAAGGCATCGTCGGCCTGGATGACATGGTTCTCGAGCAGGAACTGTACGTCGTTCATCAGCTCGACGGTGACCTTGCGGTCGACGCGGATGACGGCGCCGTTGATGTAGATCTTCTCGTTCGGCTTCAGCGATATCTTCAGCGTGTTGGTCATTGAATGCCGTCCCGGATGATCTGGGACACTTCGATCAGCCCTTCGAAATTGTCGGTGCGGCCCTGGCGGATGTCCTCGGCCTCGCGCAGCAGCCACAGGCCGATGGAGATGAGGTTGGCGCGCAGTTCCTTGGGCAGGACATTGTCGCTGGAACCGAGATCCTCGACGAAGGTGGTCCAGACCCGGTTGGTGAAGTGCAGCGCTTCGACCGCCTCCATCGAGGTGTGGCCGACCGCCGCCGCCGCCGCCAGCATTTCGATCGAGCGGGTCAAAAGCTGCCGCTCGCGATCTTTCGCATCGGCAACGGAGTCGGTCTGGATGTCGGCGTAGGAGAATTGGTACATCGTTTGGCTCTACCGTTGCGGTTGAGATTGTCAGGTCAGGTAGTTCAGCAGGCTCATCTGCTGCAGGCGCGCGGTCAGCGCGAAGGACGTCTCGATATGCTGCGTCAGATCCGCGACGCGGGTGGCTGCCTCGGCGGGGTCGACGCCTTCCAGATCAAGGATATGGCGCTCGAACAGGTCGACCTGCGTCTTCATGCGGTCGCTGGCGTCGGAGACCCGCTTCTCGGCAAGGCCGGTCTCGGCCTGCAGTTGCCCTAGCCCGCCCAGCGCCTCGCCGACCATCGCCTGGGCGCGGCCGACAACGGTGGTCTTCGCCGCCTGGCTGATATTGCCGGACAGCAGGCCGGTGATCAGGGCGGAAGCCATGGCGAGCTTGCGGATGCTGTCGTCATTGGCGCTGGCCGAGGTCTGGGTGGTTTCGCCCAGCGAAATGCGGCTGACGATCTGCTGGTCGGTGGCGTTCGACCAGTTGGCCTGCCAGCCGGAGCCCATGAACTGCGGCAAGACATTGCTGGTGATGAAGCCGTCCATCTGGGCGGCGGTGATGTTGGCAGCGAGCGGATCGGCCTGCGTGAAGCCGAAATACGACGAGAAGGAAGCGTCGAACGCCGCCTTGGCCGGCGAGCCCGCGGCGGTGAAATCGTCGATCGGCTTGACGTCGGTGTTGGTGCCGGCAAACAGATATTCGCCGTTGACGCTGGCGTTGAGGATAGAGGTCATCTGCTGCACGGCGGCCTTGCCGGCTTGCTGCGTGATGGTGCTCGAGGAATTGCCGGCGGCGGTCAGCGCGGTCAGCAAATTCTGCGCAGTGTCGGAAAGCTGGCCAAGCGCAGCCTGCGTCGAGGACAGCCGCGCGGTGACCAGCGAATTGGAATCGATGATGACGTTCAACCGGTCGAGGTCGCGCGAGAAGGTGACCGCCTGCGAGGTGCGCGCGCCGAGCGCCAGACCGACATCGGCGACGGTGCCGGTCGTCGATTCCTTGGTGGCTTTGACCAGTTCGGCCTGCATGCGCATCTGCTGATAGCGCGCGGCGTTGGAGAGGGCGGCTGATGAGACGGATGTGGCTTTCATGGCTTATCCTACGGCATCGAGCAGGGCCGACAGCATGTCGTCGACGGTTTTCATCATGCGCGCCGAGGCCTGATAGGTGTGTTCGAGGTCGAGCAGCAGCGACATCTCCTGGTCGACATTGACGCCGGTGTCGTTGGACAGCGCCTCGGCGGTGCGCGATGCCAGCGCTTCCTTGGCGTCGGCGTTGCTCGAGGCCTGCTGGCGCTGGCCTTCGAACCAGCCAATGGCATTGGCGGCGTAGTCGGACACGCTGGACGTGACGGTGATGCCGGCCGCAGCGTCGAAAGGCATCGGCTTGTCGAGCTTGTCGCCATAGCCGATCAAGAGCTGCGAATAGGAGGCGTTGCCGGCAGTGTTGGCGATATAGGCCGCACCATTGGCGCCGCCGTCGCGCAGCAGCACCGGATTGCCGCCGACGCTCGAGTCCATTGCGGCGTTGACCTTGATCGAGCCGGCAAGCCCGTCGATCAGCGTGCCGGCGGCCGGAATGGCGGGCGCACCCGACCAGGTGAACAGGCCGGTTCGGTCGGGCTGCGAAGGTGCTGTTTCGGCAAAGGCGGTGATGAGGCCGCGCGCCACTTCGTCGAGCTGGCTCTGCATCGTCGCCGCGACGCCGTCGCGCAAGGTGATGAGCCCGGCGAGCTTGCCGTCGGCGCTGGTGTTGCCGCCAGCCCCGGCGCTGACCGGCACATTGTCGATGTAGATGGTGTTGCCTGGTGTGCCGGCCGTGTAGCCCGCCGACGGGGTGAAACTTACCGAGCGCGGAATGGTCTCGAACAGTGTCGTGCCATCCTTGGTGGTGATGACCATGTCGTTGTCGCCACGCGTGAAGGTCGACACCGGCACATAGTCCGCGATCTTCTTCAGCAAAGCGTCGCGCTGGTCGAGCGCGTCGGATGCGTCGGTACCCGAACGGGTTGCGGAGATGACCGCCTTGTTGGCGTCCTGGAACTGACTAAGCAGCGAGTTGAGATCGTTAACCGCCGTTGATATCTCGCCATCGGCCTGGGTGCGGAAATCCTGGATCGCGTTGGTGCCGTCGTTCAGAGCGCGCACCACCTGCTGGGCCGCGTCGATGACGCTGGAGCCGAGGTTCTGGTTGGATGGCGTAGCGGCGTAAAGCTGCAGCGCGTTCTGCAGCTTGCCGATCGCGGTCGAGGCAGAGGAGGCGTTGTCGACGCCGTTGACGGCAACGGCGAGGCGGTCAATTCCGCTGTAAAGCGTGCTCTGGCCGCTCCATGCCGATTGCGCGCTAAGGTTCTGGCGAAACAGCAGGGCGTTGGTGGCGCGCTGGATCTCGACCGAGCGGGCGCCGGGCGCGCTGCTGACGACGACCGCCGTGCGGCGGGCATAGTCGGGGTTGCTGGCGTCGGCAATATTGCGGGAAAGGACGCTGGTCTGCTTCGATGTGGTCTGAAGCGACTGTTGGGCTATGGTCAATGCGGAAGTCAGCGACATGCGGGTCTTTCACGAGGCCAGTGGGGAGGGGATGACGTCTCTGCCCTGTCGGCGGCGTCGGCGTTCGGAAACCTGCAATTCCAGACCACCCCGGCCGGTTTGCCGGTGTGGCCTTGAATTCGAAATCCGCGCACCGCGCTGCTCTGGTTTGGGTTCATTCCCCTGGCGCCCGTCGTTTATCTCTTCAGGTTGACAAGGACATCCATGAGGTCGGAACCGGTCTGGAACACTTTCGAGTTAGCGGTGTAGCTGCGCTGCGCCGCGATCATGTTGGTCAATTCCTCGGCGATATCGACGTTGGAATTTTCCAACGCGCCGGAGATGATGCTGCCGAGCTTGCCTTCATTGGCGAAGCCGATGCGCACGGTGCCGGAGTCGGTGGACTGCGCATAGACATTGCCAGGCAGTGCGGTGAGGTTGTCGGCGCTCTGGACGTCGGCCAGTGGGATCTTGAACAGCGGCTTGGTCGAGCCGTCCTGATACTGGGCGTAAATGACTCCGTCCTCGCCGATCTGGATCTTTTCGATCGTGCTGGGCGCGTTGCCGTTGACCTTGGCTTCGGAGACCGTGAAGCCGGTGCCGAGCTGAGTCAGCTTGGACAAATCGAGGTCGAGCGACGCACCGCCCGGTACGGGGATGGTAATCGAATCGACGGCGCCGGTGAGTTTGCCGGTGGTGGTGTCGAAGGTCAGGTTGGCCGTGGCCAGCGCGCCGCCCGTATAGGGAAAGGATGTGCCCGGCGTCGCCTGGGACTGGTCGAACACAGAGACCGACCAGGTGCCGGTCCCGGTGTTGGTGAAATAGAGGTCGAGCAGCTTCTTGTTGCCGAGATTGTCGTAGGTGACCATCGAGGATTTCGACGTGTATTCCGCCGTCGGGCTGTTGGTGGACGGCAGCGGACCGGCGGGCGGCGTGGCGCCGGCCGGCAGATTGGCGTTGAAGTTGCCCGCGGTGCTGGGCGTCGCGGTCATTTCCTGGTCGGAGATCTGGACCGGCACCAGCCCTTCGAAACCGTTGGCGGTGGCAGCCGGTGTGCCGTTGGCGTAGCTGTAGGCCATCAGCTGGTAGCCGGCTGCGTTGACCAGTCTGCCCTGAGCGTCGGGAACGAATGCGCCGGCGCGGGTGAGGAAAGGCGTTCCGCTGGGGTCCTGGACGACGAAGAAACCGTTGCCGTTGACCGCAAGGTCGGAAACCGAGGTCGTGTACTGCAGCACGCCCTGGGCGCTGATGGCCGAGCGGATGGTGGTGTTGACGCCGCCGGAATTATAGGCGCCGCCGACCTGCGGCATGATCAGCGTCGAAAACTCGGCCGAGGATCGCTTGTAGCCGGTGGTGTCGGAATTGGCGATGTTGTCGGCTGTGGCCGAAAGGCGGTTGGCCTGCGCGTTCATGCCGGAAACGCCGGTCCGCATCATTCCGTAAAGGCTCATCGAACGTCTCCTCAATGCCCAACATCGTTGGGCCCATCTGTGGTCGCGAGGATATAATTTCTGTCTTGCGCGAGGCTGGCGCAGACCGCCATCAGAACACCAGCCGGTAGCCAAGGAAGCGCTTGGAATCTATCGGGTCCTGGCCGAGCTTTTCGCGCAGCTTCTTGCGCAATTTGGAGATGTGGCTCTCGACGACGTTCTCCTCGACCTCTTCGTCGAAGATGCCGTAGATGGCGTTGAAGACCTGGGTCTTGGTGACGCGGCGTCCGCGGTTGCTCGCCAGATATTCGAGGATGCGGCGTTCGCGGCGCGGCAGAGGCAACGGCTGGCCATCGATCTCGGGATCGCGGCCGTCCATGAAGATGCGCATGGCGCCGATCTCGGTATAGCTGACGTCCTCATGGGCGCGGCGGCGGATGGCGGTGATGCGGGCCAGGATCTCCCGGATATGGACCGGCTTGCGGATGACGTCGTCGACACCGCTCTCGAACAGCCGCAGCGTATTTTCAAGCGAGTGCTGTTCGCTGAGCGCGATAACCGGAGCGCCGGTGCGGTCGCGGATCTGGCGTGGCGAGATGGCGCCTTCGCGGCAGTCGCCGATGAGGAAGGCTCGGACCGATCGCAAATCCGTGTCGGCGGCCGATGTCACCCACTCGCCGAATTCACCGGACGCGAAGCCTGCACAGGCGACGCCCTCACGATCGAAAAGTGAATTATAGCCTTCAGTTACGAGCTCACGCTCGTCAACGATTACAATCATCGGCCCCGCCTCCGAATCAGATCATCTGCCCCGTGGGAAGAGCCGTAACCGGTGCCGGGAATCCTGAACAACCATCATTTCTTGTAGCTATTTTCTTGGGAGTTATTTCGAGTTTCGAAATAACCGCAATCAGGAGGTTGTATCGTTGGTTGCCGAACGGGTGACGTGGCACGTCACCCGCCGGGCGTGGATTTGCAGCCGTTCGCAAGAGATGATTCACCTAATGGTTGCAGAAGTTGCGGGCGTTCGGGGTCCATTTGCCGAAGCCGGTGGCGACCATATTGGCGATGACGCGGCAGACATAGAATTTCTGCGCGGGGTCATTGTCGGGGCCGGCGTGGTAGCGGGCGACGGCCATCGACCAGCTGACATGACGCGCATGCAGGCTGGCCAGGAAGCGCGCGGCATAGTCGACATTCTGGCGCGGGTCCAGCATGTCGTCGACGCTGCGGAAATGCGCGGCGTGATAGTGATGGTTGATCTGCATGCAGCCGAGATCGATGAGTGTCTTGCCCTCGCGCCGGGCTGCTTCGAAGGCGGCCAGGGCCTCGGTGCGGTTCCTTGGAAATACCGCTTTCCCCTCTATATTCAACGCATTAGGCTGCAGGCTTCCCTTCTTGCCGGTCTCGGTCAGTCCGACCGCATAGAGGATGCCGGCCGGCACGCCATAGCGATCGGCGGCACGCAAAATCTCGGGCTCGCAAGGGTTGGTGGCGGCGGTGGCCGGCTTGGTGGCGAGGCTAGATAAACATATCGTCGCCAGCACGCTCGCGAGCAGGCGCGCCAGCGCGGCCGAATTCCTGGGCATCGTCATTGCGGTTTCTTCCCGACTGGTGGCCGCCCGAACCCGTATTGTTGCCGCTCGAGTTTCCGGGCTGAAAAGCGGACTGGTCGCGGCCTTGCGGCATTGGATGCGAGTTCGCTGCATCGCTGCGGGCCGCTGCGTGGATCGCTATCGAGGGTTGCAGGATGGTCACCTTGTCGACATCGAAGCCGAGCCCGCGCAACGACTTCACGATGGCGTCGCTGTCGGTGGCGAGACGGCGGTAAGCCTCATGGGTTTCGGGCTTCAATTCTATCGAAAGTTGTTCTCCGGAAAGCCTGAGACTGGCGGTGACCATGCCGAGCTCTGCCGGGTGAAGCTCGATCTTCAATATATGTGTCGGAACGGCAACAGAACCGGCCGTCTGGGCGGTCGTCGACGGCGTCGAAACCGCTTGCCGCAGGCCGTTATCCGAAGCCAGCGCGTCGATAAGCGCCGAAGTCGTTTGGTTTATCGGACTATGCGCCGGCGCGGGGAAGCTCTGTTCGGCGACAATGTCGACGCGCGCAGCGAATGGCGGCTGTTTTCCCTGTGTGGACGATGCCGCGGAATGGGCTCCATCGACGGACTTCGCCGACGGCGCGGACCGTTTTGCCTCGGGTGCCGAAACGTCGCTTGCCGTCTGGCCCGCCGGTAGAGGAGGCGTCGGACCATCCTGGTGCGGCAGTTTGCCGGACTGGAGCCCGATCGCGGGCAGCTTTTGCCCCTGATCCTGTGCGGAAACGCTGGTACCGGGCTTGGCCCGTTCCGATCGCGTCGTCGTGTCGAGTCTGTTGTCAATGCCGGACGCTGCGCGGTGTCTCTTCAGAGGCGACGTCTGTGCAGAAGTGGCCTCGCCAGCGGGCGCCGGTTGCCCAGTCTGTCCATTCGTCGCGATGCCGTTCCCGCTTGTCCGGACCGTTGAGAAATGCCTGATATCGTGCAGCGCCAGCACCAGTGGCAAATGATCCTGCAGCGATCCTGCATCCGCGTCTCGTCCGGCCACCTCAGCGTCCTTGGATGGTTTGTCCGGGCCACTATCGGCATGTTCTTTTGCGGCCTTGCCGGCAGCGGATTTCGTCCCCGTTTTGCCAGACTGGGTGTGTGGGATTTCGCTTTTGCCGGGACCGGCAGGGCTGCGTTTGGCCCAATGCAGCTCGTGCGACGCGGCCTCAATTGCTCCCTGGCCTATCGGTGTCGGCGCATCGTCGTCGCCGCGCACCATGTCGCCGAAGCTTTTGTCGCCGCCCTTGGCGTTTGAGGCCGACTGCTTCGATCCGGCGTGCGCGGGAGCCGGCAGGGCCTGGCCAACATTGGTGGTCATTTCGGGGCTGCTCCAAGCATCTGGTCGATCAAATCGAGCTGGTGACGCGTCCTCGCCATGGCGGCGTCGGTGGGATCGGTAGGCTCTACTGCGGCGGGGGCCGGCACCGATGCCGGCACGACCGGAGCCGCATCGCTGGCCGAGGCGACTGCAGGCGTTTCCGCCGCCTTTGGCTCGGGCGTGCTCGGTGCCTGCGCGGCCGGCTCACTTGCCGCCTTCGGTTGGTCGGTTGCGGGCTGTTCACTCGACGTTGTGGCGGCTGGCTGTTCCGGCATCGCGCCTTCGACCGGCGGCAGCTCTGGCTCGTCGGGTCTTTCCACGGCCGCGGTCTTGACCGGCTCCTGCCTGGCCGCGGCAGGTGCGGGCTTTTCGGCAGGCAGCGGCGCCGGCGGGGCGATGACTTCACCCGCCACGGCCTGCGCGGCATCGAGCAGGTCGCGGTCGCTTTGCGAAAGCTGGTTGCGATCGATCTTGTCCAGCTTGGCGCGGACCTCGCCGATGGTGCCGGACGTTACCGTGGACAGGCTGGAATAGAGCTGGGCGCGCGGATCGTCCTGATTGTGGATGCCGTCGCGGCCCCGTTCAGCCCTGGCCGAGGCAAAGGCGGAGAGATCGGCAAAGCCGTCGATCGCGGCGCGGCGGGCGATGCGCAGATAGATCACCTTCTCGCGTTCTGGATCCATCATTGCGGTGATGTCGGCGAGCTTGTCCTGGCTGATCGCCATGTGCAGCGTGATGACGCCGGAGACGAAGGCGTCGGCGAACTGGCTGGCATAGGGCGAATAGAGGTAGTCTTCGACGTATTGGGTTGAGGCAAGCGCGAAACGCGCACCGTCGCCTTGCGCGGCGGCGATGCCGACCGAGCGGCGCAGTGCTGCTTCCTCGACCAGCGTGCCGGGGCTGAGCAGGCGAGCATCGTCGAGCAGCGCAAGCGCGCTGACCGGTTGCTCGGTGGCGAGAAGCGAGCCCTTGACCAGCGCCAGAAAGGCACCGACATCGGGGGGCAGGGTCATCGGATCGATCGGCTTCAGCGCCTCGATCGCAGCCGCCTGCCGGCCGTTCAGATAATCGACAATGCCCTTGGCGATGGTCAGGCTTTGCGGGTCGGTCTTGGCGCGCGACACCGCCGCCTCGACGGTGACGGGGTTGCCGCCACTCATGCCATAGACCAGCAAGGCGCGAAAATTCTTCGGGTCGCTGAAATCATCTGCGTCCGCCGCGCGCAGCCTTGTGTCGGCCATTTCGAGCAGCTTGGCCTGCATCGGCAGCGCGGCGTGATCGCCGGCGGCGATGCGGTCCTGCACAAGCTGCAGCGAGCGCACCAGCTGATAGGGCTGCAAGCCGTCCTCGGCGAAGGCCGATGGCGGATGGACAGCGCTCAGCAGCAGCAGCCCGACGGCGCGGCCGATGATGGCGGCGCGCCTCATCCGTCGGTCGCCATCAGGATTTCGATGCGGCGGTTCGCGGCCGCCATCGGGTCGGCTGCAATTTTCGGCTCGCGATCGGCGAAGCCGGCGACCTCGGTGATGCGGCGCTCGTCGACGCCGCCGCGCACCAGCATGTAATAGGCGGAATGGGCGCGCGCCGTGGACAGCCGCCAATTGTCGTAAGTGTCGCTGCGGAACGGCCGCGCGTCGGTGTGGCCGTTGATGCTGATCGTGCCTTTCTGCTCGTTGACGATGCGGCCGATCTTTTCCATGGCCAGCACCAGTTCACGCCTAGGCACCGCCGATCCGATCTCGAACATGCCGAAATCGAACTGGTCCGTGATCGAAATGACGACACCCTTGTCGGTGGCTTCGACGGAGACGCCATTATGCAATTTGTCGCCTGGCTTGAAGGCCTCGGCCAGTTCCTGCTTGACCTGCGCCGCGGCTCTAACAGTGGCGGCCGTCGGCGCTTTTTCCGCGGCTTCGGGTTTGGGTGCGGGTTGTGCTTCGGCGGCTTCGGCCTTTGCAATTTCGGCCTTCGCTGCTTCAGCCTTGGCCTCTGCTTTGGCTTCAGCCTTGGTCAGCGGCTTATCGGAAACGGATTTCGCCAGCGGCTCGAGCGGCGCCGCGGCCACTGGCGGCGCGGCCGGCACGGCCTTCACCTCCGCCACTTGCGTCTGTGCCGCCTTGTCACCCGGCTTCAGGGGATCGCCTTCGATCTTGGTGCGTTCGGCGGTGGCTTCGGCGCCTGGTGCAGCCACCTGCTGCGACCAGAAATCCGGCGCGAACGGGTCGCGGTAGGATTGGCCGCCGGATGCGCCGGTAGCCGGGCCGGACGCCTGCGCGCCGCCATCGCCCTTCTCGCTGACATTTTGCATGACGCCGGTGTCGGTGGCGATTTCCGACAGCACCGCATAGGGATCGGCAAACAGATGCTCGTCGGAAAGATCCGTCTTTGGCGCCGATTCCTTCGATTGCTTCTTGTCGGAAGTACCGGCGCCGCCGACGCCGTCCTGTCCGGCCTTGCTGGTCTTGTCCCGCGGGTCGTCCGCCGTCAGCCCGACCTTGCTCGGGCCATCGCCGAGGTCTTCGAGGCCCTTGCGGCTGGCGTTGCGATCGACCAGCTTGACCGGATTGAAGTAGCTGGCGACGGCTGCCTTGGTCTGCTCGTTGGCGGCGTTGATCAGCCACATGACGAGGAAGAAGCACATCATGGCAGTCATGAAATCGGCAAAGGCGATCTTCCAGACGCCGCCATGGTGGGCGTCGTCGTGGTCGTCGTGGTTGCGCCGCACGATGATGATCTCATGCCTGGCGTCTGCGGCCTCGACAACGCTCATGACGTCCACTCGTTCGTAAGAGGGCCCTCGCTCATGACAGGGCCTCCGACAAGGCGGCCGACCATTCGGCAATGCGGGTTTCGAACACCGCTTCGTCAATGGCGACGGTAAGGTCGAAGCCGGGCGCCTCGACGAAATCGAGATTGGCCGCGCGTGGGCCGAGCGAAGCCTTCAGCGTCTCGAACAATGACAGCGGTCCGCGCACGGCGATGCGCACCGCCTCGCTGTCGCCGACGGCTTCGCGGATCGTGCCGGCAAGGGTTTCCAGCGAACGCTTCTGCAGATCGTCGCTGACAAGGCCGCCAATGATGCGCGCAATGGTGGCGCCGACGAGGTCGCTGACCTTGGCCTCCATGATCTCGATGCGGGCAGTGACGACCGCGCCGAGATCGCCGCCGAAACTTTCTAGAAAGGCCTTTGCTTCATCGGCGTTGGCCTGTCTCTGCGCCTCGAGCGCTGCCTGGTGGGCGATGGCAAGGCGGGCTTCAAGGGCGGCTTCGGCATCGATGACCGCTTCGGCGATCAGCGCGCCGATGTCGGCCTGCGGCGCCGACGTCTCCGGCCTTGGCTCGGCCATGGCGGCGAGCGAGGGCTGGCCGGCACGCTGGCTGCGTGCGCCGAAATCCGGCAAAAGGTCGAAAAGCGCTGCCGAGGCCATGGTCTATACCGCTGCTTCCTGGGCCGCCCATTTGCGCAGGATCTGCGCGGTGCGCTCCTCATTGATGTCGACCATGCGGGCAAGCCGCTCCTGCGGCGCCGGCCTGATCTTCTGACGAAGATCGTCGAGTGGAGTCGGGCCTGGGCGGCTGCCGGGCAAGGCAGCCGGCGCCTGTTCGGCGCTGGCGGCTTCGGGTGTCGGCAGTGAACGCTGGACGTCGTCGAAGCTCGGACCGGCAAGTGCCGGCGTCGGCCGCGCGCTCAGCGCGGTGGCCATCGGCCTCAGGCCGAAGAAGGCGACCAGGAACACCACGACGATGAAAGCGCCGGCGTTGATCATCGTACCGGCATGGGTTCCGATCGACGCCATTATGCCCGGCTGTTCGACCGCCTCGCCGTCGAGCCCGTCGATGAACTCGACGGCCGAGACATCGATGATGTCGCCGCGCTTGTCGTCGAAGCCAGTGGCCGAAGCCACCATCTTCTGGATGTCGGCAACGCGCTTGGCGATCTGCTCGGGCGTTGCGTCCTTGCCGAGGATGGTCATCAGCCGCTGCTGATTGACGACGACGGCGATCGACATCTTGGTGACGGAATAGCCGTTCGAGACTGTGGCGATCTTCTTGGAGTTGATCTCGTAATTGGTGATCTCCTCCTTGCGATCATTCTCCGATGACGTCTGCGGACCATCGGTGCTGGTCGCCTGGGTCTCGGGCAGGTTCTGCTCGACGGTGGCCGGGGTCGAGGCCTGCCTCTGATTGCTGTTTTCGTTGGCGCGCACCGACTGCACGGAACGCTCCACGCGTGACTCCGGATCGAAGATCGTCTCTTCGGTCTGGCGGGTGTCGGTGTTGACATCGGCCTTGACGCTGGCGCGGAAATTGTCGGGGCCGAGATAAGGCGTCAGCGCGCGGCGGATGTTGTCGCCGATCTGCGCCTCGACGGTCTGCTCGACGCCGAGCGTGCGGGCAGCACTTGTGTTGGAGGGATCGTCGCCGGCGGCGAGAAGGTTGCCGTTGGAATCGAGCACGGTAACCTTGTCGGCCGACAGGCCCGGCACGGCGGCGGCGACGAGATGGCGGATCGACATGGCGCTCTTTTCGGCGTCGATGCCGGAATAGCGGATGACCACCGAGGCGGAGGGTTGCTGTTCGTCGCGGCGGAAATTGGCGCGCTCGGACATGACGATGTGAACGCGGGCGGCCTTGATGCCGGATATCGACTGGATGGTGCGGGCGATCTCGCCTTCCAGCGCGCGCACGCGGGTGATCTGCTGCATGAAGGAGGTCAGCCCGAGAGAACCGACATTGTCGAACAGTTCGTAGCCGGCATTGGCGCTGGTCGGCAGGCCCTTTTCGGCGAGCAGCATGCGCGCCTGCGCGGTGGTGCCGGCCGGCACCAGCACGGAGGTGCCGTCGGAGCCGACGTCGAAGCCGATGCCGGCTTCGCCGAGCACCAGGCCGATCTGGTTCACGTCGGAGCGATCAAGCCCGACATAGAGCGTCTCATAGGCCGGGCGGTTGAGATAGACCGAGCCGATGCCGATGACGGCCATCACCAATGCGGCAATGCCGGCCAGCATGGCAAGGCGCCTGACGCCAAATGCCCTGAGATTCGAGATGATGCTCTGGATCTGTTGCGGCACGATTCAAGCGCTCCCAGCATGATATTCCGTGGGAACACTAGACCGCGAAGCTTGTGCGAAGATGATAGAGCATGTCGCCCGGAAGTGCAGCGGTTCCGGGTCAACGACATGCGTCAAAACACAGCCACAAAGCGAAAGGGCCGCGCTGTCGGCGCGGCCCTTCAATTCAAGAAGGAGAAAGCCGGGTCAGGCTTACTGCTTGAACAGCGCCAGGATCGACTGCGAGTTGCCGTTGGCGATCGACAGCGACTGGATGCCGAGCTGCTGCTGGACCTGTAGGGCCTGCAGCCGCGTGGATTCCTTGTTCATGTCGGCGTCGACCAGCGCGCCGACGCCCTTGTCGATGGAGTCCGAGAGGTTCGACAGGAAGCTCTTCTGGGTGTCGATGCGCGACTTGGCGGCGCCGAGATAGGCGGCACCCGTGGACAGCTTGGCAAGCGCCGTTTCAACGGCGCCGAGTGCGGTGTCGATGGCCGCCGGGAGGACCTGGGTGGTGCTGGGATCGAAGAAGGTCGTCGCCAGCAGAGCGCCGACGATGCCGCCAGTGCCAGGAAGATCGAGAACCTGCGTGTCGGCCGCCTTGACGTCGATGGTGTCGATGGCGACGGTCGTGCCGGTGCGGTTATAGGACGCGACGATCTTCAGGTCGGAGGTCGCGGCAGCGTCGTTCTGCAGCAGGTTCGAGCCGGCATAGGAGGCGTTGGTGACCGACGACTTGATCTGGTCCTGGATGGCCTTAATTTCGGTCGCGATCTTCTGCTGGTCGTCCTTGCTGGCGCTGCGCGCAGTGACCAGCTTGGCCTTGATCAGGTCGACCTGGTCCTTGATGTCGGTGATGGCGGTGTAGGCGGTGTCGACCTTGCCGGCGCCGAGGCCAAGCGCGTCCTGAACGGCCGAAAGCGCCTTGTTGTCGGACTTCATCGTGGTGGCGATCGACCAGTAGGCGGCGTTGTCGCTGGCGGTGGCGACGCGGTAGCCGGTCGAAATGCGTGACTGGGTGGTTTCAAGCTGCTTGTTGGTGTTGTTCAGGCTCTGCAGCGCGGTCAGAGCCGAAGCGTTCGTCATGATGCTAGCCAAGATATTTACCCCTTTTCAAACACTGGCGTGTCCCGAACACGCCGGATCAACTTCATCAAGGGGGTAGGCATAAGCCCTCGACCGTATGGTCTGCCCGCCATGGAATGGTTAACCATGACTACCGGGATATGGTTAACGGCCTGTTAAACCAAGCCATTCAGGGCGCTGGCCAAGAGCAAAAATCGGCAGCCATTTAGCAAGAAAATCAACAGCCGCAAAAAGAAATCGGGCCGCGCTGTTGGCGCGGCCCGACGGATGGTGTCAGTCGTAATGTCGAGAGATCAGCCGCGGAAGAGCGACAGGATCGACTGCGAGTTGCCGTTGGCGATCGACAGCGCCTGGATGCCGAGCTGCTGCTGGACCTGGAGGGCCTGCAGACGGGTCGATTCCTTGTTCATGTCGGCGTCGACCAGAGCGCCGACGCCCTTGTCGATCGAGTCCGACAGGTTCGACAGGAAGCTCTTCTGGGTGTCAATGCGCGACTTGGCAGCGCCGAGCGAGGCAGCGCCGGTGGACAGCTTGGCAAGCGCGGTTTCAACAGTGCCGAGCGCGGTGTCGATGGCGGCGGGGGTAACCGCCGTGGTGCTCGGGTCGAAGAAGGCAGCGGCGAGCAGGCCGCCGACGATGCCGCCCGTGCCGGCGACATCGAGAACCTGCGTATCGGCAGCCTTGACGTCGATGGTGTCGATGGTGACGGTCGCGCCGGTACGGTTGTAAGCCGCAACGATCTTCAGGTCGGACGCAGCGGCAGCGTCGTTCTGCAGCAGGTTCGAGCCGGCGAAGTTGGCGTTAGCGACCGAGGACTTGATCTGCGCCTGGATGGCGTTGATTTCGGTCGCGATCTTCTGCTGGTCTTCCTTCGAGGCGCTACGGGCAGTGACCAGCTTGGTCTTGATCAGGTCGACCTGGTCCTTGACGTCGTTGATGGCGGTGTAGGCGGTGTCAACCTTGCCGGCGCCGAGGCCGAGGGCGTCCTGCACGGCCGAGTTGGCCTTGTTGTCGGACTTCATCGAGGTCGCGATCGACCAGTAAGCGGCGTTGTCGGAAGCGGTGGCAACGCGGTAGCCGGTCGAGATGCGGGCCTGCGTCTGCTCGAGGGATTTGTTGGTGTTGTTCAGGCTCTGCAGCGCGGTCAGCGCCGAGGCGTTCGTCATGATACTGGACATGGCTACTCGTACCTTGATTTTTACAGGGTGTTTTTGACATACCGGCTTTTCCGGTATGACGGAGCGGCATCATGCCAATGATCGTGAGACCCGATCACCCGCCATCTGCGAGCAATATGCGGGCAAGTCCCTACCAAAGGGCTAAACGGGACGGTTAACCGGAAATATATTGCATAAAATTTTAGCAAGGCGCCAAGGGCGCGGACGGTCAGGTGAAGGAGCGCACCAGGCTGCCGACAAGCAGGTTCCAGCCGTCGATGAGGACGAAGAACAGGATCTTGAAGGGCAGCGAAACGACGGTCGGCGGCAGCATCATCATGCCCATGGCCATGGTGATGGTGGCGACGATCAGGTCGATGACGAGGAACGGCAGCACGATCAGGAAGCCGATCTCGAAGCCGCGGCGGATTTCGGAGATCATGAAGGCCGGCACCAGGATGCGCAGGTCGACGGTGTCCCTGGCAACGACCTGGCCGCGTTCGCGGGCGAGATCGGCGAACAGGTCGAAGTCCTTGTCGCGGACATTGTGCAGCATGAAGGTGCGGAACGGGTCCGAAATCTTTTCGAACGCCTCGGTCTGGCTGATCTGGTTGTCCATCAGCGGCTTGACGCCGGTGTTCCAGGCCTGGTCGAAGGTCGGCGCCATGACGTAGAAGGTCATGAACAGCGACAGCGAGATCAGGATCAGATTGGCCGGCGTCGACTGCAGGCCGATGCCGGCGCGCAGGATCGAGAAGGCGATGACGAAGCGGGTGAAGCTCGTCACCATGATCAACAGGCCCGGCGCCACCGACAGCACGGTGAGCAGACCGAACATCTGGATGATATAGCCGACGGTGGCGCCGTCGGCCTTGCCGATGCCGCCGAGATCGAGCTGCTGGGCGGCGGCGACAGAGGTGGCGGCGACGACGATCGCGGCGGCGAGGACGAGTTTTCTCATTCGAGCAGCAATGTCCTGATCAGAACCTGTTTGGCATGGCCACCGCTGCGGATTGCGGCGCGCTCCTCGAGGTCGGCTTTCAAATGCTGGTAGCCGCTGGCGCCTTCGATCTGATGCATCTTCAGGGTGCGGACCATGGCAAGCAGGTCCTGGTGAATGCTTTCGGTAAGTTCCGGCGGCTGCGGCGCATCGTAGACCACCGACGCTTCCAGCCTTATCCAGGTGTCAGCAGGCGAAGCCAGATTGGTGGTGATCGGCGCCAGCTGGACAAGCGTCGGCCCGGTGCCGGGAGCATGTTCGGCCGCCTTGCTCGGTTGCTCGGCATTGGACTGGTTCTCCGGTGCGGCGGGCACAGGCACCGGTCCCCCGACGCCCTTCAGATAGCCGCCGGACATCCAGCCCATGCCGATCGCGGCGCCCGTCACCGCCAGCAGCATCGCAAGCTGGATGACAAGCGACGGGCCCTTTTTTTGCTGAACCTGTTCGACATTTGCCACGGCGCCGTTCTCCAGTCCTAAAAGGGGAGGACTTGGTCGAGGATCTGCTGACCGTAAGCGGGCTGCTGGATTTCGCTGACGCGGCCGCGGCCGCCATAGGAGATGCGCGCCTCGGCGATGCGTTCATAAGAGATGGTGTTTTCAGCGCCGATATCGGATGGACGCACCATGCCGGCGATGGTCAGCACCCTGAGCTCGTAATTGACGCGCACCTCCTGTGAGCCCCGGATCATCAGATTGCCGTTGGGCAGGACTTCGGTGACGACGGCGGCGACGTTGAGCTCGAGGTTCTCCGAGCGCTTGATTTCGCCGTCCGCATTGGTTTCGGTGGTGGAGCTCAGCCCCGCGTCGCCCTTGCCGCTGGTGGTGGCACCTTCCCATCCGAGGTTGACGTCATAGCCGAGCTTGCGCCCGGCGGTGCGGCTGCGGTCGTTCTGGTTCTTGAAGTTGGCCTTGTCGTTGAGCTTGATCCTGACGGTGAGGATGTCGCCGTCGCGCAGCGCGCGTGGGTCGGTGAACAACCGGCTCTGGCGATCATCCCACAGCGAGAATTTCTTCACTGGCGCGGGTGGCGTTTCGGGATAGGAGTAGGGCGCATTGACGCTGCCGGTAATGCCGGTGCCAACCGGCGACAGCGCCGGCTCCCTGCCGATCTCCCTGGGGTCGGAGGCGCAGCCGGCAAGTGAAGCGGTGGCGACCAGGGCGAGTATATGCGACTTCATGACGGGTCTACCCTTCGCGCCGCGCTGGCCATAATGCCGGTGAGCGTGGCTGCCGCCTTCTGGTCCATTTCGTTGAGAATGACGCCGGCCTTGCGCGAATCGAGTTTCATCAGGATGGCGGCGGCGAGATCGGTGTTGACCATGGCCAGGCGCTCGGCCGCGGCATCCGGTTTCATGCCGGCATAGATCTTGACGACGCCATCCTCGGCGCGGGCCAGGAAAACTTCACGCCGCTTCAGCCATTGCTCGTATTCGGCGCGCTTGTCGTCCAGCGCCTTCATGCGGAGGTCGATGCCGGCCTGCAGCTGCTTCAGCTCTTCGGCCTGCAGCGCGTAACGGCGGTCGCGGGCGGCGTCGGCGATGTTGGAGCAGAAGCGCTGGATCTCGCTTTCATCGGGCACCTTCTCGCGGACCAGCTGCTGCACTGCCGCCGGCTGTTGCCCGCCAGGCAGAACCTGCCGCACCGCTTCTTCCGCGCGGACAGTGCGGCCGGCAAGGACGGTGGCGGCGATGACGCAAGCTGCCAAGGCTGCGCTGCGGCGGTGCTGCTTTTGGGAAAAGAAATCGATCATCGGCATGGCCTATTGGAGAACCAGATCGGCCTGCAAAGCGCCGGCCGACTTGATGCCTTGCAAAATGGCAATGATGCCGTCCGGCTTGACGCCGAGACGGTTGAGGCCCGACACCAGCGTTTCGAGGTTCGGTCCGTCGAGCACATTGACGCGGGCGTCAGGCCGCGTGGCATCGATGGTGGTGAAGGGTTCCTCCGCTGTCACGCCCTTGGAGAACGGTTCCGGCTGGACGATCTTCGGCTGTTCGGTGATCCGCACGGTGAGCGTGCCGTGGCTGATCGCCACCCGCGAGATCTTGACCTCGTTGCCGATGACGATGGTGCCGGTGCGTTCGTCGATGACGACGCGTGCCGGCGTGTCGGTCTCGACCACCAAATTCTCGATCTCGGCGTAGAAGCGCGCCGCCGAAACATTCTTCGGCCGCCTGATCTGCACGGTGCGTGCATCGCGCTCCGCCGCCACACGCATGCCGAAGCGTTGCGAGGTGTAGCCGTTGATGGCGTCGGCGATGCGAACGGCAGTGGAGAAATCGGGGTTGCGCAATTGCAAGGTGAGCAGCGCCTGGTCCTCGAATTCGGCGCGCACAGTGCGCTCGACGATGGCGCCGTTGGGCACGCGGCCGGCCGTCGGCACGCCCTGCGTCAGCTTTTCGGCATCGCCTTGGGCGGTGAAGCCGGAAACGATGACCGAGCCTTGCCCGACAGCATAGATCTCGCCATCGGCCGCCTTCAGTGGCGTCATTATCAGCGTGCCGCCGGCAAGCGATGTGGCGTCGCCCATGGAGGAGACGTCGATGTCGATGCGGGCGCCCGACTGCACGTAAGGCGGCATGTTGGCGGTGACGATGACGGCGGCGACGTTCTTGGCCCGCGCGCTGCCACCTTCGGTGGCGATGCCGAGATTTTCGAGCATGGCGCGGATCGACTGTTCGGTGAAGGGCGAATTGCGCAGGCTGTCGCCCGATCCGGCGAGGCCGATGACGAGGCCGTAGCCGATGAGCTGGTTGTCGCGCGAAGCCTGCAGCTGCGCAATGTCCTTGATGCGCGATGCGACCTGGCCGGGTGGCAGAGAGCTTGGGCCGTTGGAGACCCTGAACATGCGGTTGGTGGTGGCCGGATCGTATTCGGGATCGACAAAGGCGCCGCCATTCTGGCCGGCAAGATCGCGCTTTTGCTTCGGCGTAAGACCGTCGGCCAGCGCCGGCTGCAGGCCGACAACGGCCGCGAGCAGAAGGGCAGCTCCGCGTCTCATGACGCGCTGACCCGGATGGTGCCGTCAGCCATCACCGTGCCGGAAAAGATCTTGCCGCTGTCTGTGTTGCGGACCTTTATCAAATCGCCGGCGGCACCCGGCTGCAGCGACACCGCCGTGGCCGAAATGGTGAGGTCGCCGGCGATGAAATAGACCTGCACGTCGGCGCCCTGTTCGACCAGCCAGGCGTCGCGGATGGCGGCGACCGGGATATAGCGGCCGGGCAGCAGCGTGCGCTTGGCGACCTTGCCCTGGAGTTCCATGGCCCGCGTGGCGACCGCATCTGGCCTGTGCTTGCCGGGGAGCAGCGTCACCGGTTTCAGCACGCCGGTGTCGATCATCTCGCCGGGATAAATGACCCGGTTGGGGATCAGAACGATCTCGCCGGTTGCCTGACTGCTCGCGACCTGAGTGGTGGTCTGCTGGTCTGCGCTCTCCTGGGCAAACGCCGGCACACCGCCGGCCACCAGCGCCAGGATCAGCGCGGTGCGGCAAAGCGCGGAGCGGAAGGCCGGAGAGACCATCAAATCTTACCTGATGTTCTTGGACACGACGGAGGCCATGTCGTCGGCGGCCTGGATGACCTTGGAGTTCATCTCATAGGCGCGCTGCGCCGAGATCAGCTCGGTGATTTCCTTGACCGGATCGACGTTGGAGGCCTCGAGATAACCCTGCTCGACCGAGGCGAAGCCGGGATCGCCGGGCACGCCGACATTGGCCGGGCCGGAGGCCGGCGTCTCCTGGAACAGATTGTCGCCGAGCGGCGCGAGGCCTGCTTCATTGGCGAAGTTGGCGAGCTGCAGCTGGCCCAGCAGCTGGAGGTCGGTCTGGCCGTCGATGCGGGCAAAGACCTGGCCGGTCTTGTTGACGACAACTTCGATGGCATCGGTCGGCACGGTGATGGCCGGGATGACATTGGCGCCGTCGACGGTCACCAGCTGGCCGGTGGCGTTGGTGTTGAAGGCGCCGGCGCGGCTGTAGAGTGTGCCGCCGTCGGCGCCCTCGATCTGGAACCAGCCGCGGCCGGTCAGCGCCATGTCGAAACTGTTGCCGGTCGAGGTCAGTTCGCCCTGGGTATGGACGTTGCGCACCGCCGTCGTCTTGACGCCAAGGCCAATCGACACGCCTTCCGGCACCAGCGATGAATTGGAGCGGTTGGGCACGCCCTGCGTGCGGTCGACCTGGTAGAGCAGGTCGGAGAATTCGGCGCGCGCGCGCTTGTAGCCGGTGGTGTTGATGTTGGCGATGTTGTTGGCGATCACTTCCAGATTGGTCTGCTGGGCATTCATGCCGGTCGCTGCGATGGCGAGTGCTTTCACGGCAAGTCTCCTCAGATGCCCATACGGCTGATTTCGAGATAGGCGGAGACGACCTTGTCGCGGATGGCGATCGTGGTCTGCAGGGCCTGCTGGGCGCTCATGACGGCGTCGACGACCTGACGGGTATCGGCGTCGCCCTTGAGCGCCTGGATCGAGACCTGCTCGGCGTTCTGCAAGGTGTTGACGGTCTTTGAAGCAGCCTGGCTCAGCGCTTCGGCGAAGGTGGCGCCGATTTCGCTGCCGGCCATCGGCGCCCTGGTGCCCTGGAACAGGTCGGTCGTGGTATCGGCGCCACCGATCTCCGGCTTGAGGGGAAGCGATCCGATACCGCCAATGCCGCTGATCATTACTGGTTCCTCATCAGGTCGATGGTCATGGAGATCAGATCACGCGCCTGCTTGATGACCTGAAGGTTGGCTTCGTAGGAGCGGTTGGCTTCGCTCATGTCGGCCATCTCGACCAGCACGTTGACATTGGGCATCTTGACGTAGCCCTTGTCGTCGGCGGCCTCGTTACCGGGCTGGAACTCGACGGGAAAGTCGCTGGGGTCGCGGTCGATCGAGTTGACCTCAACCGTCGTGCCACCCGAGGCACGGTCGAGTTCCGAGACGAAACTGATGGTCTTGCGGCGATAGGGGTCGGCGCCCGGCGTGTTGCCGGTCGACTGCGCGTTGGCAAGGTTTTCCGACACCACGCGCAAGCGGTCCGACTGGGCGCTGAGGCCGGACGCGGCGATCTTGAGAGCTGAGGTCAAGGCGTCCATGGTCAGCTCTTCACCGCCATCATCATCATCGAATGGAAGGCCTTGACGATCGCCGTGTTGAGTTCAAACGAGCGGCGGACCTCGCCGGCCTTCATCAGTTCGTTCTCGACCACTACCGTGTTCTTCGAGGGCATGATGGCGCCGGTCGTCTCTTCTGGCTTGACCGTGAAGCCGGCATTGGTGGCGGCAGTGCCGAGGTGGCCTGCCTGGGTGGCGGTCAGCGACACTGCCGTGCGGTCGAGCACCTTCTCGAACGGCTCGACATCGCCGGCGGTGTAGCCGGGCGTGTTGACGTTGGCGATGTTGCCGGCAATGGCGGACTGGCGCACCGACAGCCATTGCGACTGTTTGGCGGCGAGATCGAAAAGATTGACGGGCTCCATGGGGATCTCCGGGCTGGTACGAACAAGACTAGGCTGCCAGTCTTGCGCGGACCTTGCGCGAGCCGGGGGGTAACCCGGTGTGCCGCTATTTGGAGAGTTCGATCACCTGGTCGGTGCTGGTGACCATGACCCACTTGCCGCTGCGTTGCTCGATCGACGAGACGACGCTGGAGTCTGGCAGCTTCGACCCGCGCTGGACGATCCACAGGCCGGCATCGTCCTCGATCATGGCGCGGCCATTGGCGACATGAACCATGCGAAATTTGGCGTCCGCCGGGAAGGGCTGCTCGTCGACGCCGGGAGGCCGGGTCTTGTCCTCGGGGTCCTGCAGCGTGCCGGTGGCGAACAGGTCGACATCGGGAACATCGTTTGCCGTCAGCGGCTGACCGCTGTTCTCCATCTGCGAGCCGCCGCTGACCCGCCCTGCATTGGTGCCGCTGCCGCCGAACTTGATCGCCTGCACGCCGAACTGGTCCTGATTGAAGAAGATATACCAGGGAAACAGCGCGCAGATCAGGCCGAGCGTGATGCCGAGCGCGGCAAAGACGATATCACTGCGGCGGTCGGATTTCTTGTCGAGCCTGGGATATTGCGGCCTTGTCGGCTGCGGCCATTCGGTGACCGGGAACAGCCCGTCGAGAAGCGAGTCACGACTGGTCTCGATCGCTTCTTTGGGGCCGGCGCGAGGGGCCCTTGGCAATTCAGGCTTGACGACGCTGGGCAAGGCAGGCTCGGCCAAGCGAGGCACAGTGGACTCGACTACGCTGGCTACCCTGGGCAAGACTGGCCTGGCGGCCCTGGCCAGAATGGCCTCAGCCTTGGCGACCTTGTCGAGATCGGCCTTTGCCCTGACAGCTCTCGCTTCGTTGGCCCGGGCTTCCTCGGCGGCACTGGCCTCTGCGATCATCTCGCGCAAAAGCCGCTCGGTGTACTGAAGCTCAGTCTCCTGCATCGACACTTTGCTTGCCTTTCAGATGACGGGCGAGGTCGGAGAATGCGTCGCTCGAGGCGCGATCCCTGGGCGACTGCGTCAGCGCCTCGTAGATCAGCGGCACCTGGCGCACGGCAATATCGAGCTCGGCGTCGGCGCCGCCCTGATAGGCACCGAGCAGGCGGATGTCGCGGGTGTCCTCGAAGCGCGAGATCATCGATTTCAGCCTGGTCACCAGCATGCGTTGCTCGGGGCTCCATGCCTTGTCGGCGAGGCGCGAGATCGACGACAGCGGATTGACCGGGGGGTAGCGGCCCTGTTCGGCAATGGCGCGGTCGAGCACGACATGGCCGTCGAGGATGCCGCGTACCGAATCGGCGACCGGGTCGTTGTGGTCGTCGCCGTCGACCAGCACCGAGATGATGGCAGTGATTGATCCCTGTCCTTTGATACCGGGGCCTTCAGCGCCCGGGCCAGCGCGTTCGAGCAGCTTAGGCAGATCGGTGAAAACCGAAGCGGGATAGCCGCGGGCGACCGGCGGCTCGCCGGTGCCGGTCGCTACCTCGCGCAGCGCATGGGCAAAGCGGGTAATCGAATCCAGCACCAGCAGCACGCGATGGCCCTGGTCGCGAAAATGTTCGGCAACGCGCATGGCGGTATCCGGCGCGCGCCGGCGCATCATGGCGCTCTCGTCGCTGGTAGCGACGACGGCGACCGTCTTGGCCATGCTCTCTGCGCCGATCGTGTCTTCGAGGAATTCGCGTACCTCGCGGCCGCGCTCGCCGATCAGCGCCACGACCACGGTGTCGAAGGCGTCGGCGCCGGCCAGCATAGCGAGCAGCGTCGACTTGCCGACGCCGGAACCGGCAAAGACGCCGAGGCGCTGGCCGAGGCAGAGCGGCGTGAAGATGTCGATCACCTTGACCCCGGTCGTGAAGGCGGTGCCGACGCGCTGCCGCGCCATGGCGCCGGGCGTTGTGCCGTCGCCGCTCGCAGCCTCGCCGATCCTGATCAGCGGCGGGCCGCCGTCGATGACGCGGGTCAGCGCGTCGATGGCGCGCCCGCGCCACGAAGCATGCGGCGTTACCGTCAGCGGGCCGCGGCGAAACACGGCGTCGCCGATGCCGGCGTCGGCGCTGCGTTCGAAAGGGGCGATGACGACTTCGTCGCGGCCGATCCTGACGATCTCGCCGCGGCGCGTGCCGGCATTGCCGCGCTGTTCGACGAGGTCGCCAAGCCTGGCGACTTCAGACAGGCCGCGCACCTTGTAATGCGTTGGCGAAACCTCCGAAACACGGCCGCCGCGCCGCAGCAACGTCTCGGTGTCATCGAAGCGGCGCCAGATCCGCTCCAGCGCAGCCAGCCGGTTTTCCGGTGCTGTCTCCGGTTGCCGTTCAAGCGCGCGTATCGATGATTTGCTGCTCGACATGCTGCTACGACTTGGAGCCGAGCGTCTTGATGGCGTCGTCGGTCGAGGCGTCGGTCTGGCGCATCAGCGCGGCGGTGTTCTCGAAGGCGCGCTGGACCATGATCAGGCGCGTCATTTCGAGCACCGGATTGACATTGGATTCCTCGACATAGCCTTGCGCGACGCCGAGATCGGAACGGTCGGTGACCGGCTCCGGCGCACGCGCGGGCACGATGCCAGAATTGCCGTAGCGGACGAAGTTCGGACCGGGGTCGAAATTGAACAGGCCGATGGCGCCGACAAGCTTGTCGCCTTGGCGCAGCGAGCCATCGGCGCCCGCCTTGGGCGGACCGTCGCGCGGGTCAAGCTGGATCGGCGCGCCGCCGGCATCCAGCACCGGATGGCCCTCGAGCGACATCAACTCGCCGTTCTCGTTCATCGAAAAACGTCCGTCGCGCGTCATCACGGTGCCGGCCGGGGTGTCGATGCCGAACCAGGCATCGCCCTGGACGGCGAAGTCGAACGGGTTGCCGGTCTGCGTCATCGCGCCATGCGCGCCGGACAAATAGGTCTTGCCGGAGGAGGCGAAGGACACCGATTTGGGGCCGCTGCCGGAGACGACATCCTCGAACTTCACGCCGGTGGCGCGAAAGCCGATGGTCGAGGCGTTGGCGACATTATCGGCGATGGTGTCGAGACGGCGCTCAAGCGCGATCTGCGAGGAAAGGGCGACGTAAAGGCTGTCCTGCATGGTGTTCTCAGAATCTCAGTTTCTGCATGGCCATCATCAGATCGGTCGAGATGCCGACGGTGGTCGGCTGCGCAAACAGCACACCGATCGATGTCTGGGCGGTCGAGGTCGGATGATTGATTTCCCAAAGGCTGGTGAAGCGGGTGAGGAATTTCTCGAGCTTGGCCGGGTCGGTGAAATCGGTGAGGTCGAGCTTTGCCTCGAAGGCCTGCGCCTGCTTGTCGATATCTGCGGCAGCGAAGGAATCGGGCAGGCCGATGGCGGTGCGTACCACGCTGGTCAGGGCCGTGTCGGCCAGCACGTCGTACCAGTTGGTGATGGTCGAGGCCTTGCGCTCGAAATAGAGCGCCAACCGCACGCCCTCATTGGTCTTGCCGGCGTCTTCTTCCAGGGTCTGGCGCATGTATTTGTCGACCACCGGCTGCTGCGACGGGCTGCGGGTCGTTGCCGCTTCGCCGTAGGCCTCGAAATTCAACGAGGTGGCGAGCCTGGCATAGGCCTTGTTGGAGAGCTTGTTGGCGACACTGGCGGGCTCACGGACACCGCCCTCAAGGACATCACGGACGAGATCCTTGTTGGTGGTCGCCGGATCGAGCCCGCTTGCGGACAGAGCATAGTTATAAAGGCGGCTGTCGGCCATCAGGTCGTCGACCGATTTCACCTTGGTGATGTTGGCGAGGTAGTAGCTGGTCTCGGCCTGGACGGCGTCCGCATTCGGCTTGATGAGGCCAAGACTGGACTCGGTCGTGTAGAGCTTCGGCGTGGTCTTCAGCACCGCGTCGCGCGTGGTCGTCTGATCGCCATACTGGGCAAAATCAAAGGCGCTGACGAAGTTGGCGTAGCTCTTGTCGGTCAACAGGTTGGCGGGACTCAACGGATCGGTGACGCCGCCATTGACCATGGTGCGGATCTGCTTCGTCGTCTGGGTCGATGCATCAAGCCCATAGGCAGCCATGGCGAAGGTCAGCAGGCGCTTGTCCTTCAGCAGGTCTTCGATGGACTTCACCTTGGAGATGTTGGCTGCGTAGTAGTCGGCCTCGCCCTTGATGTATTGCGCGGTCGGCTTGACGAGCAACAGTCCGGTTCCGCCGATCACAGCCTTCGGCACCGCCTGCTGGACGGCGTCGCGCGCCGTAGCCTGGTCGCCATATTGGGCAAAGTCGAAAGCCGCGACGAAAGCCGCATAGCCCTTGTTTGTCGACGTGTTCGCGGGGCTGTTCGGGTCGGTGACGCCGCCTTCCAGCATGGCCCGCACGGTCGCAGCCGGCTCGGCGTCGGCGTCCAGGCCGAACGCGGCCATCGCATAGGTGAGCAGGCGATCGTTGCCCATCAGGTCGTCGATCGATTTTACGTTGGAGATGTTGCTCAGGTAGTACGAGGTTTCGCCCTTGTAGTAGGTGAAGCCGTTCTGCGAAGGGCCGACCGAGACCTGGAGGCCGTAATTGTTGGTCACGCCCTGCTGTGCCGAATTGTAGCTCGTGGCATTAGCGCCAAGTGCGGCGAAATTGAAGGCCGACACGAACTCGGCATAACGCTTGTCGCTCAGTTTGTTGGCGAAGCTGTCGGAATCCGACACCCCTTCCTTCAGCGCTTTGACCATGAAGGCCTTGGCGTAAGCCATGTCGCCGAGACCGAAGGCTTTCATGGCATATTTGAACAGCCGGTCGTTCTTGACGAAATCGTCGATCGATTTCACGCTGCCGATGTTGGCGAGATAGTAGTCGGTGTCGCGCTTGGTGATCGGCTCCGCCTCGATGCGGTCGATCGCCTTGGGGATGTCCCTGGCGATGAGCTGGTAGCTGGTAAAAGTGCTCAACACGACATGCCTCCGGTCGCAGCTTCAAAAGCAAGACTATGCGGACTTGCTTGCGCGAGGCTGAATCGCTTCACCTTGCATGATTCAAGCCTCACACAAGGCACGGGGGCTATCGGTTAGGCCTGACGTGATGCGGAAGGATCTGGCGTGGGCATTCTGATCGGACTTGTGGTGACGCTCGGCTGTGTTCTCGGCGGCTTCATGGCGATGGGCGGCCATCTGCATGTGCTGATGCAGCCTTGGGAAGCGGTGGTCATCTGTGGCGCCGCACTTGGAACCTTTCTCGTCGCCAACCCGATGAAGACGGTCAAGGACACCGGCAGGGGTATCCTCGAAGCGTTCAAGCAGGCGGTGCCGAAGGAGCGCGACTATCTGGAGACGCTGGGCGTGCTGCACAGCCTGATGCGCGAACTGCGCTCGAAGTCGCGCAGCGAGGTCGAGGCGCATATCGACAATCCGGAGGAATCGGCGATCTTCCAGGCATTCCCGACCGTGCTCAAGAATCACGATCTGACGAATTTCATCTGCGACTACTGCCGCATCATCATCATCGGCAATGCCCGCTCGCATGAGATCGAGGCGCTGATGGACGAGGAAATCCAGACCATCAAGTCCGACAAGATGAAGGCTTACCACGCGCTGGTGGCGGTGGGCGATGGTCTGCCGGCGCTCGGCATCGTCGCCGCCGTGCTCGGCGTGGTCAAGGCGATGGGCGCGCTCGACCAGTCGCCCGAAATCCTCGGCGGCCTGATCGGCGCCGCCCTTGTCGGAACCTTCCTCGGCATCTTCCTGTCTTATGCGGTGGTCGGACCGGTTGCCACCAAGATCAAGACGGTGCGCGAGAAGAAGAATCGCCTCTATATCATCGTCAAGCAGACGCTGCTTGCCTACATGAACGGCGCTCTGCCGCAGGTGGCCATCGAGTTCGGTCGCAAGACCATCTCGTCCTATGAGCGGCCGACGATCGATGCCGTCGAGCAAAGCACGATGAACACAGCTTCCGCCGAGAAGAAAGCGGCTTGAGCCATGCATGACGACAGACAGGACCGCACGCCGTCATGACAAGTCCTGGCAGCCCCTCGCAAGCCCGCTCGCTGATCATCGAGCGTCTGGTCGGTGACAGCGGTGAGGCCGCTCATGTCATCGGCACCGGGCGCTCGATGGGGGAGCGCGCGCTGCCGCTGCTGCAGAACAGCCTAGCCGGCGAGCTCGGCGCACCGGTCACCGTCGACCTGCGCGCGGTCGAGATCAGCCGTGTTCCCGATGCCCGCACGAATGCCGGCGATGCCTTTGCCATGGCCATCATAGCATCGCCGACGTCTTCGGATGCGATGACGCTGGTGGCTGATGCGCCGGCCATCGCCGTGATGGTGTGCGCGCTGTTCGGCGGCGATCCGGATCAGCCGGTTTCGCCGATCGAGCGCGCTCTGTCGCAGATCGAGACCGATGTCGCGACCACGGTCTTCCAGGAAGTTGCGCAGGCGTTGAACGGATCGGGCCGGCGCTCGCTCGAGCTGCGGCTGCCGGTGCCGCGGGCGCTTTCGGGCAGCGAAGCCAAGCGTCGCGTGCTGCGCGATGGCGCGGCGGTGCGCATCGTCTTCGGCATCTCGACGCCGACCGACAGCGGAACCGTCACGGTGATGATTCCGCAGCGCATCCTGCTGGCCACACGCGGTATCGCCGATGTCCACGACAGCGAAGGCACGACCTCCGACTGGCGGGCACGTTTTTCCGAAGAGGTCATGCGCTCGACGGTGACGCTCGAAGCGACCATGCCGCTGGCCCGCCTGACGCTCGGCGACCTCGCCGGCTTCGAGCCGGGCCAGATCATCGAGTTCGAGGAAACCGCGCAGTCGCATGCCAAGCTGAGCGCGCGCGACAAGACGCTGTTTGTCTGCGAGTTCGGCAAACTCGGGCAGAACTACACCGTTCGGATCAGGCATCCTTACGATGCCGGTCAGGATTTTATCGATGGGCTCATGCCGGGCTGACGCCGGGCAAGCTCAAGCATTTGGAGACGACTTATGGCCAAGACCAAGGTGGAAGCCAATATCGACCAGCCGGACGAGCAGCTCGACCGCGCCATCGAGGAATTGCGCGGCGTCCTTCAGGAGGAGGAAAAGCGCCCCGACGCCGCCTTGCGGGCTGCCACGTCCGGCGCCAATTCGAACATCATCATGAGCATCCCGGTCGATGTGCAGATCATCCTCGGCAGTACGGAAATGCCGGTGTCGGACCTGATGGCGCTGCAGAAGGGCTCGACGGTGGCGCTCAACCGGCGCATCGGCGAACCGGTCGATGTCGTGGTCAACGGCCGCAAGATCGCGCGCGGCGAAATCACCGTGCTGGAAAGCGATCCGTCGCGCTTTGGCATCAGGCTGACCGAAATCATCGCTGCCGCCAAGAGCGCCTGAGGATTAGACGACATGCGGTCTCAGCAGCGATCGGAGCTTATGCCATGACGACGCCGGTGACGCTCACGCGCCCGCAAAAGGCCGCCGCCATCCTGGTGGCGATGGGCAAACCTTCGGCCAGCCGGCTGCTGAAATTCTTCAAACAGGAAGAACTGAAGGCACTGATCGAAGGGGCGCGGCTGCTGCGCACCATTCCGCAAAGCGACCTCGAACGCATCGTCGCCGAATTCGAGGCCGAGTTCACCGAAGGTGCGGGCCTGCTCGATTCCGCCGACCGGATGGACACGATCCTCAATGAATCGCTGTCGCCCGAAGAGATGAGCGCCATCATGGGCGACAAGCGCTTCGAGGTTGCGCCGGAAGGACCACCGCCGATCTGGCCGGAGCTGGAAAAGCTCGAACCGACGCGTCTGGGCACGTTCCTTGCCGCCGAGCATCCACAGACCGCGGCCATGGTGCTGTCGAAGCTTGCGCCGCAGACCGCCGCCAACATTCTGCTGACCATGGAAAAGCCGATGCGCAGCGAGATCATCAAGCGCATGGTGACGATGGCGACCATTCCGGACGCGGCCACCAGGATCATCGAGAACCAGCTGCGCGCCACCGTGCTGGCGCAGACAGCGACCAAGGACATCTCGGCGGGACAGGCGCGCGTCGCCAGTATGCTCAACGAGATGGACAAGCCTCAGTTGGAAGAGGTCATGCAGGATCTGGAAGAGGCCGGCACGCCGGACCTCGGCGGTGTCCGCTCCAGGTTGTTTGCCTTCGACGATCTGCCGCTTTTGACGCAGAAGGCGAGGGTACTCCTGTTCGACGGGCTGTCGACCGAACTGATCACGCTGGCGCTGCGCGGTGCGGCGCCCGCATTGACGGAGTCGGTGCTGTCGGCGATCGGCGCCCGGTCGCGGCGCATGATCGAGTCCGAGCTCGGACAAGGCTCGGAAGGTCTCCAGCTTGCCGACATCATGACGGCGCGCAAGACCGTTGCCGTGGCGACAATCCGGCTGTCGCGAGAGGGGGCATTTGAACTCCCTTCATCGCAGCAGAGCGAAGCGGCCTGACGCTGAGCAACAGACCCCACAATGGCTGAAGCGGCGGACAAAGACTCCAAAACCGAAGACGCGACCGAAAAGAAGATCCGCGACACCATCGAACAGGGCAAGCTGCCCCATTCCAGGGAGGCCGCACTTCTGGCGTCCTTCATCGCTATACTGGTGTTCACCGTCTTCTACGCCAAGGACGCGGTCGTCAATCTCGGCATGTTCCTGTCGATGTTCCTGGAGAAGCCCGAGGCGTGGCCGATGGACACCGAGACCGACGTCATCGCGCTCTACAAGACCGTGATGATGGAGATCGGCCATGCCGTCGTCAGCCTGCTGGTGCTGCTGGTGGTGGCCGGCATCGGCGCCTCGGTGCTGCAGAACATGCCGCAAGTCGTCGGCGAGCGGATCCGGCCGCAACTGTCGCGCATCTCGATCGCCAAAGGCTGGACCAGGATGTTCGGTATTCAGGGCTGGGTCGAATTCCTGAAATCGCTAGGCAAGCTCGGCTTCGCCAGTATCGTGCTCTACTTCACGCTGTCGCAGGACTACCGCCAACTCCTGGCCGGCATGATCACCAACCCCGTCGCTTTCGGCCTCGTCATCAAAAGCATCACCGTCCATATATTGGTGGCGATCGTCTTCGTCATGGGGCTGATCGCGGCGGTCGACGTCGTCTGGTCGCGCTTCCACTGGAAGCAGGATCTGCGGATGACCAAGCAGGAGGTCAAGGACGAGTTCAAGCAGTCCGAGGGCGACCCGATCATCAAGTCGCGGCTGCGCTCGCTGGCGCGTGACCGGGCGCGCAAGCGGATGATGACGGCGGTGCCCCGCGCGACGCTGATCATCGCCAATCCGACGCACTTTTCCATCGCGCTCAGATATGTCCGCGACGAGGATTCAGCACCCCTGGTGCTGGCCAAGGGCCAGGACTTGGTGGCGCTCAAGATTCGCGAGATTGCCAAGGAGCACAACATCCCGATCTTCGAGGACGTGGCGCTTGCCCGCTCCATGTACAAGCAAGTTTCGGTTGATAGCGTGATCCCGTCGCAATTCTACCAGGCCGTCGCCGAACTGGTGCGGATCGTCTACTCCAAAAAGGCTGAGCGGAGACAAATTTCATGAACCGCCAACCGCACGCAAAATCCCGCGAACTCATCGTCGCCAAGGCCATCGAGCAGGTGGTCGACGAGTTGCGGCTGATCGACGTCGCCGACTACATCGCCTTCATCCGGCTCGAGCATTTCGCTTGCCTGTCGGATCTGGTGGATTCGGCTGTGGAGCTTTTTTTCCTGCCGGGCACGCTCAGGCTCGGCCATGGCGGAGAGGCACATGTCGACTGGAGCGGCAGCCCGCGCATCGTGCTCGATCTCGAGCTTCGGCCGCCGGGCGTCACCGTCTATTTCCAGCTGACGCTGAGCGAGGAGAGGTCTTCGGTCGCGGTCAACTATGTGTCGTTCGAAAAGCCGGGCGAGGACCCCGAGCACAACACCGCTTTGCTGGAGACGGTGATCGAAGAGGCGCGCATTCGCCGGACCGAGCCGCTGGCATTTTAGCGGCAAAGTCTGAGACGTGTACCCGCAGGGTATGGCAGGTACCGTTCGCGGCAGACATAGAGAACTAAATCTGCGATATGGTCGTCCTAGCCGGTCCGAGACGGTGCCAAGCGTTGCGCGCCTCGATCATCTCGCGGTCTGATCCGGGGGTGTAGTAGCGACGATCAAGCCAGAACGAGCGCTCAAGTTCGGTTTTGCCTGATCGGGTACCTGGATCGCGGCCCATGCGGACACGAACCTCGTCCAGCGACACGACATAGCACACCGGTTCGGCGCTGCGCGCAAACGCGACAAACATCCACCATCGGGTAACGTGCTTCTCAGGCTGAAGGCCAAGGAACGTGTCCTGTGGTTTTGCTGCATGAGCCTTAACCTGAATCGGATGCTGGGTGTTCTCGTCTTCGGACACGGCGAACATATCGGCACCTTTTGCGTTCCGAACCGTGAGCATGACATTCCAGCCAATCCGCGACAGCTGCCACGCTACATAGTAGACGCCGATGTTCCCCGTGACTTGTTTGTCATTGCTCAACGTTGTTCTCCCAAAACCGCTTTTTGGGCAACTCGGATCACTCGATCAGCCCCAGCCGCAGCGCCTTGGCCACCGCCTGGTTGCGGTTGACCGCGTTGAGCTTCTGCGTCGACTGGGTGAGATATTGGTTGGCGGTGTGGACCGACAGCTTCAACAGCCTGGCGATCTCTTCGCTGGTGTTGCCGTTGGCGGTCAGCTTCAGGCACTCCAGTTCACGCTTGGAGATTGACCGCATCCGGCCGGCATCGTTCGGACGAATGCGGGCGACGGCGGCGAACAGCGAAAAACAGCGGGCGTGGATTTCGTAGAGCGTGTCCTCCGGCAGAGCGATCGTCGAGCCGAGGAACACCACCAGCCCGCAATGGCCGCGATCGGCATGGACGGGAAAGGCGATGCCGTTGGTGCCCGGCGCCAGCGGCGCCGTCCGCTCCGCCCAGGCGAGGTTCTGGAAGACGGCGTCCGAGCCGGCGATGCCGTCATCGGCCCACCAGCGCGGCGCTGTCGAGGCGCCGCTGTGGCGCACCATCTCCTCGCCATTGGCGCCGGCGATGAACTTGGTTGTCACCGCAGTGGCTGGATAGTCGGAATCGAAGCTCGGCACCAGGCGCGCCCGTTCCGGCGAGGGGCTGACGAAATAGAGGCCAAACGCCGACGCGTTGATGTCGACGGCGATCCAGCGGCAGCGGCGCACCGCGTCCGGGATGGTAACGGCATGGTGCGTCTCGGAACCGATGGAGAAGGCGCCGAACGGATTGCGCTGCTCGTTGAAAAGGGCTTCGGCCGCCGCCTTGATGTCAGCGTGTTTCAAATGATGCCGCTCCTGATCGCCGTGGCGATGGCCATCGCGCGGTTCGAGGCCGCGAATTTCTGGATGGCGTGGGTGATGTAGCTGTTGACGGTGTTGGACGAGACCCCGAGGATCACTGCGACCTCATCGGTGGTTTTGCCTTCAGACACCCAGAACAGGCATTCGCGCTCGCGGTCGGACAGCGGGTCCTGCATGGCGACGGCGGCGATCAATTGCGGGATGGCGGACAGCGCGTAGCAGCACTTCAACTGAGCCTTCATCAGCGCCGGCTGGTCGATACTGCCGGCCTCGGCCGCCGAGAAAAGCGCAAACAGCCGCTGGCGACCGACATTGAGCCGCAGTGAATAGACTTCGGCATGGCCAAGCACGTCGAGCAGGCGCGCCTCTTCGCCGGTGAGCAGTCCGCCGGCGTCGGGCGCCGCGGCGGCGACCAGCGGCCTCGGGCGGATGCCAGGTGCAACGGTCAGCGGTCCCTGGGCAAGGCCGGCGATCAGCCGCTTGCCGATCAGTTCAATGGCGTCGAAGATCCAGTTGGATGAGACGATGCGGGCGTCGTTGCGGTCCTGGTCGTGGACGATGGCGACGAGCATGTAGCTGTCGGCGCCGATCTCGGCGGCAAGCTGCATGAAAAAGGAGGTGAGATCGCCGCGCGATTCGAGGCGCGAGCCTAACGTATCGGATTGGAGAAGCGCGGCGGAACTGCTCATTGGATGCTTTGGTTGTATGTCATGGCCGGAGTCTTTTCTTGAGCCCGGACGCTGGGGTTGGCAGCGGCCGAACTTGAAGACGCATCACGTTTACGAAGCACTCACACGGCGCGGCGGTCGCGCTGATCGCCGAATCCATTCAGGGAACGCGAAGCCGTCCGCGTCTGGTGCCGGTCATTGGCCGGAACTTGAGACTTTGGGTGGTCGCCGCGCCCCCCAAGGACCGGCTGATTCGGGTCTAATCTACCCGCAGATGAATCCGACATCAAACGCGATTTGACAAAATCAATATTATTGGACTCAAGCGACTCAGGGGCGGCTTTCGCGGCCTTTTCCGCCGCAAAAGGCCTGAAACGCCGACACGAAAAAGCCAGAGGGTGTTGCGATACTGCCGTATCGAGGGCCGATCGATTCCGATAGGGTCTCGGCAGCCGGGAGGGGTGGGCATCCCTTCGGTCATACGGCGGATTTGGCGGCGCTTGCTCGCGGCCATCAGCATCGGGGGTCATGATGAAGCAGGTTTTCCTGGCGTTCACGGTGGTGCTTGCGGTTCTTGCCGGCATGGCAGCGCCCGCCAAGGCTGAGCCGACCGTTAGCTATGCGCTCGACAACGGGCTGCAGGTGGTGCTGGTGCCCGACCATCGCGTGCCGAAGGTGGTGATGAACCTGCGCTACCGCGTCGGGTCGATGAATGAACCCGCGGGACGCTCGGGCTTTGCGCATCTGTTCGAACATCTGATGTTTTCCGGCACGCCGGCCTGGCCGAACGTGTTCGGCGCGCACGCCGCGCTCGGCAACGAGATCAATGCCTGGACCACCGAAGACGGCACGGTATATTACGTCGACGGGCTGTCGTCGTCACTGCCGATGATCCTGTCGCTGGAGGCCGACCGCATGGCCAATATCGGCCGCTCGGTGACTCAGGCCAAGCTCGATCTGCAGCGCTCGGTGGTTAAGAACGAGATGCGCCAGAACGTGCTCGACAAGGCCGGCGCATCCGGCTGGGAAGCTTTCTGGTCCGGGCTGTTCCCGAAGCCGCATCCCTATAGCCGCATGGTTATCGGCTCGGTCGCCGATCTCGATGCGGCGACGCTCGACGATGTCAGGGGTTTCTTCAACAGCTACTATCTGCCCAACAATGCGGTGCTGGTGCTGGTCGGCGACTTGGAGATCGACGACACCAAGGCGCTGATTGCCGACACGTTCGGCCGCGTGGCGCGCGGCGCCGATGTGGCGCGGCCCGCCGTGCCGGCACCGACGCAGGCCCGGCTCAAGCTGGTGCTCGAGGATCGTGTGCCAAGCCCCATCGTCGTGGTCGGCTTCAGTGGCCCGGTGGCGCAGTCGCCCGACAATGGTGCGCTCAGCATTGCCGCCGAACTGCTCGGCAACGGCGAATATGGGTTTTTGCGCAACCGGCTGGTTTCGCAGTTGGGCATTGCCACCTATGCCAGCGCGAGCTGGACCGGCGGTCTGCTCGGTGGCCGCTTTACCTTCGAGGCGGGTGCCGCCGAAGGTGTGGCGCCGGAAGCGCTGGAAAGCGCGATGAAAACGGCGTTTGCGGATTTCCTGAAGACCCCGCTCGATCCGGTCGATGTCGAGCGTGCGCGCACCGGCATCTTGCAGGCAGCGCGGCTCGGCAGCGAAGCACTGAAGGATCGCGCCGGCGTCGTCTCCTACAATGCCGACGTGCTCGGCGATGCGCAGAGCGCGCTGGTCGACGACCCGCGGGTGAAGGACGCCAGCGTGGCGGATGTCGAGGCAACGATGAAGCGGCTGTTGAAACCGGGAGACGCCAGCGTGCTGGTGCTGAAGCCCGGCCCGCGCGGCGGCTATCCCGATGCACTGATCGGCTCGTCCGGCACACCGCAGCCGTTCACCGCGCCGGAGCGAGCGGCGATCGACATTCCGAAGCATGCGGCCGGGCAAGCGCCTTCGGCAACACTGCCCGCCATGGAAACGGCGACGCTCTCGAATGGCATCAAACTCGTCCACTACACAATGCCGGAAGCGCCGATGGTCTATGTCGCGGCCAGTGCCGCCGGCGGCTGGAACAGCGTGCCGGAAGGCAAGGAGGGATTGCTGGAGCTTGCAGCAAGCATGGCGACACGCGGGGCCGCCGATCGCGGCTCGGCTGATTTCGCCAAGGCGGCCAGCGACATCGGCGCCGGCGTCAGCCACCAGGCCGGAACGCTGACCACGATGATGACGCTTGGCGTGCCGCCGGAAAAGCTCGACCAGGGTATTGGCCTGCTCGCCGACGCGGTACTGAAGCCTCGTTTCGACAAGACCGAATGGACGGTGCTGATGGCGCAGACGGTCGACTGGCTAAACGGCCGCGAGGCGGATCTGCCCGGCGTTGCCGGCCGCATGGCAAAGGCGACGCTGATCCCGCAGGTGCCGGGCAAGGCAGCGGTGGACTGGTCGGCAAAGGCGCTGGCCTCGATCTCGCTCGACGAGGCGAGGGACGCATTCAAGGCGGAGTTCACGCCGAAGGCGGTGACCTTCTACAGCGTCGGCCCGATGCCGGTCGCGACCGTCGCCGCCAGCCTTGAAAAAGCATTCGGCGCGTGGACAAGCGACACCGCCGGCTATGCCGTCGAGCCGTCGCCGGCGGCGCATTTCAACGGGGGACAGAAAGTGCTGCTGGTGCCCGAACCCGGCGCCAGCCAGTCGGCGCTGTTCGTGGCGCGGCCGGCGCCCGGCACCGACGAGAGCGAGCGCGCTGAATCGACCGCGGTCTCCAACCTGCTTGGCGCCGATTTCTCCAGCCGGCTGAATTCGGTGATCCGCGAGGAGAAGGGCTACTCCTATGGCGTGTCGAGCTATCTGATGAGCCCGATGAAGGCCGGCTCGGGATTGGTCGTGGCAACCACCGTCGAGCGCGCCAACACCGGGCCGGCGATTACCGAAATCCTGAAAGGATTTGCCGGCCTGACCACCTTGCCGGTGGCGCAGGACGAGGTCGACCGCACGGTGACTGTCTATCGCCGGGCGCTGGCTGGATCGGCCGAGACGTCGGCTGGTCTGTTCTCCTCGCTGATTGGCGCGGTCGGCAGCGGATCGACGCTGGAGGACCAGCAAACCCGCATGGCGGCGCGCACAAAGCTGACGCTCGATGCGGTTCAGAAACAGGCGCTGGCCCTGGCGTCGCTCGATCCGTCGCTGATCGTGGTGGCGGGCGACCCCGATGTGGTGATGCCGCAGCTTGCCGCTATCGGTTTCAAGGACGTCGAGATCGTCAAGCGTGACGAGGTCGGCGAAGAGACGGCGATGCGGGCGCTCGATCTTCTCGGGGGCAATCGCCAGGCGCCGCTCTCCGCATCGCCATGGCGGGTCGGCGATGGCGGCACGACACGGGCGGTGCATTCCTGTACAGGCGATAGGGACTGCGGCGCGCAGATCCACGCCGACTGATCGATACGAGGCGGCCGCCGGCCGCGTTTAAATCTTGGGCAACTTTGTTTCGGGGGAAACGATGAGCGATTCATTTCGGGAAGTAACGTCCGTCTCGTGGTTCGGGCGGATCAAGCGCGCGGTCGGCGGGGTCATCTTCGGCCTTATCCTGATCGTGCTGATGGTGATCGGGCTGTTCTGGAACGAAGGCCGCGCCGTGCAGACGGCGCGCTCGCTGGCCGAAGGTTCTGGAGCGGTGGTTTCGGTCGGCGCCGACAGCGTTGATACCGCCAATGACGGCAAGCTGGTTCATGTCAGCGGACTGGTGACGGCGGACAGCGGCCTGGCGGATCCGGATTTCGGCATTGCGGCGCAAGGGCTGCGGCTGTCGCGCAGTGTCGAGATGTATCAGTGGAAGGAAGAGTCCAAGTCGGAGACGACCAAGAAGCTCGGCGGTGGCGAAGAGACGGTGACCACCTACAGCTATTCCAAGGTGTGGGACGACAGCCAGATCGACTCGTCGGACTTCAAGAAGCCGGACGGCCACCAGAATCCGCCGATGGAAATCCACGGCCGGACCTTCCAGATTCCTGAGGGCAAGCTTGTCGCCTTCGATCTCGATACGCCGGTGCTGGACCGCATCGAGGGTGACAAGGACTATTCGCTCTCAGCCGACCAGTCGGCGGCGATAAAGGCTGCCTATACCGGAACGAAACCGCTCAGCATCGTCGATGGCAAGATTTTTCTCGGCAATGACAACACGACGCCCGCTTTGGGTGACTATCGCATCGGCTACGAACTGGCGCCGCTGGGCGTGATCAGTATCGTCGCGCGCCAGGCCGGCAGCCGCTTCGAGCCCTACCAGACGCAAGCCGGCGATGCGCTGCTGATGGTCGATACCGGCAACGTCCCGGCCGAAAAGATGTTCGCCGACGCGGTCAGCGCCAACACGCTGATCACCTGGCTGCTGCGCGGCGCCGGCTTGCTGTTGCTGACCATAGGCTTTGCGCTGTTCCTCAGCCCGATCGGGGTGATCCTCGACGTCATACCCTTCCTCGGCAGCATGGCGCGGATGGGCACCGGCATCATCGCCTTCGTTCTGGCGATCCTGGTCGGCACGGTGACGATCGCGATTGCCTGGTTCTGGTACCGGCCGTTGCTGGCGCTCGCCATCCTGGCGGCAGGCGTGATTGCGGCGGTGATTGTCTACCGCATCGGCCGGTCGCGAAGGCCAGCCGTTCCGGTGGTTGCACCCAACCCGGCTGCGGCCGCCTAGATGGTCGGGGCGGCCGGAGCCGCCCCATATCTCTTTGGCACAATTCCGGCCGGAAAACCGCCTCACACTTATCCTGGAATTGCTTTCCTATTTGTCCTCGAAGCCGGTCAGCACGCCGACGGCGTTGATGCCGATCTCCTCGACGGCATAGCCACCTTCCATTACGAACAGCGTCGGCAGGCCGAGCTTTGCGATGCGATGGCCGATCTTCGGATAGTCCGGGCTTTTCAGCTTGAACTGGCTGATCGGGTCCTTCTCGAAGGTGTCGACGCCAAGGGAGACGATGACGATATCGGGGGCGTAGGCGGCGAGCTTGACGCAGGCATCCTCCAGCGAGGCATTCCAGGCGTCCCAGTTGGTGCCGAAGGGCATGGGATAATTGACGTTGAAGCCTTCGCCGGCGCCGGAGCCGCGTTCGTCGGCATGGCCGAGGAAGAACGGGTACTCGACCATCGGATCGCCATGCAGGTTGAGAACCTGCACGTCGGCGCGTTCATAGAATACTTCCTGCGTGCCGTTGCCGTGGTGATAGTCGACGTCGAGGATCGAGACGCGTTTTGCGCCCTGATCGAGGAACCATTGCGCGGCGACCGCAGCATTGTTGATGTAGCAGTAGCCGCCCATGAAGCCGGCGCCGGCGTGATGGCCGGGCGGGCGGCAGAGCGCGAAGGCAGACCGCTCGCCACCCTTGACGAAGGCGGCGGCCGTCAGCGCCACGTCATAGGACGATTTGATCGCGGTCCATGTGCCTTCGACGAAGGTGGCGCCGGCGTCGAAGGAATAATAGCCGAGCAGTGCATCGATGCGCTTGGGCGGCACGTCGCCGCGCAGGCCGCGCGTCGGCCAGGTGAAGGGCATCGCCGTGCCATCGAGGCCGGCGGCCTTCCACGCCGGCCAGACGGTTGGCAGGAAGTCGATATAGTCGGCCTTGTGGATGCGCTTGGCGGCTGTGAGATCGTGCTCGACCGGTCCGACGATCGGCCCAAGCTTTTCGCTCTCGACCCGCGCCTTGATGAACTCCGCCCGCGACGGCTTTTCGAAACCCGGCACGATTGCCGACGTGACCAGTTCCATCTGGCCGGCATGGCCGGCATGAAGCGGCGAATAGACAGTCTTCATGAATTTCCTCTCGAAATAGCGAAATCAGTCAAGGTTGAGATAGGGGGTGACCAAAGCGAGCCACATTCTTTCCACATCGTCCTCGATGAGGTCGTATGTCTTGCGATCCCGCTTCAACCCCACAAGCCGGCAGGCGTGCCCGACATCCATCATCAGCACGCCGAGCCGGCTGGCGATCTTGTCTTCAAGGGCCGGGTTCACATGCTGCAGCCACGCGGCGTAAAGCGCGATGATCTGCTCGTCATATTCGTCCTGGATCGGCCTGAGGTCGGCATTGCCGGATATCGCCTCGATCACCGGCATCAGGGTGGCGTTTTCGAGATATATTCTGGAGGTATCGATGAACAGCTTGCGCACCTCCTGCCGAAACTCGTCGCGGTTGGTGGGTGGGGTGACCTCGATGCGCCTGGCGATCACCTCGGGAAACGACGACAGCCAGCGCCGGGCGAGGTCGAGGAGAATGGCTTCCTTGTTGGGAAAGTACTGGTAGACCGAACCGACCGACAGGCCCGCGCGCCGGGCAATGGCGAGCGTCGTCGGCGTCTTGGTTCCTTGCTCCCGCGTCAGGGTCAGCGCAGCGTCGAGTATCCTGTCGACGACCTTGCTCGACCGTTCCTGCCGCGGCTGCTTGCGCGGTTCGAGCGCCATCCTGGTTTCGCGGCTGAGACTGCGCTTCACGGATTGATGCCTTCGTTCCCTGCCGGTTTCAACACAGGTCCCGGTCTCAACATTGGCGTGGTGTGTCGTCCACAATACATTCGAAATTCGGCACGTTGACAAACGCGAATAATTAGTCGCATTCTTTTATCCACGCTGTTTTGAGAGATCACAAGGGGAATTTCGAAACAGCGCACTGGCATCAGTTTTCGTCCGATAAAGCCGCTCCGGCGGAGTGGCAGCTTGTCGGACAAGAGGGTTGTCGGTCTCAGCCAGTCGTCAAAAGCGCGGAGTCGCGATGTCTGTCACGGGTGCGGGTCAAAATGCTGATCTGATCGTCATCAATGGTCGCGTGCGGACCATGGACGATGACAATCCCGCCGCCGAGGCGATTGCCGTCAAGGACGGCGCCATCATCGCCATAGGCAACCACGCCGCCATCGAAAAACTCAAGGGAACGACCACAGAGGTGATCGACGCCAAGGGCGGTTCGGTCCTGCCCGGTTTCATCGAAGCCCACATGCATCTGTTCTCGGGAGGGGCCGAGCTCGCGCATCTTCAACTCGGCGGTATCCATGGCTTCGAGGCGCTTCAAAGCGCCATCCGCGACTACGCAACGACGCGGCCCGAGGCGAAAATGCTTGTGGGCCAGGGCGTCGACTACACCGTGCTCGGCGACGAGCGGGTGACACGCCATCATCTCGACGCCATCCTGCCCGACCGCCCCTTCTGCATGGCAGCGCCCGACCACCATACGATGTGGGCCAACACCAAGGCGTTGGAGATAGCCGGCATCCTGAAAGGACGCACGCTCGGTCCGGGCAACGAGATCGTGATGGGTGGCGACGGCCTGGCCGCGGGCGAATTGCGCGAGGGCGAGGCCTTCGGTCCGGTGCTCGACCTTGCCGGCGAAAGCCGGGTGCGGCTGGGGCTGTCGACCGGCGGTGAGCCCGACCCAATGCCGTCGGCCGCCGAGCGGGCCGCCGACCGTGACATAATGCGGCGCGGGCTTGCGTGGTGCGCGCGCCACGGCATCACCTCGATCCAGAACATGGACGGCAATCTCTACCAGCTCGAACTGCTTTCCGAGATCGAGGCCGAGGAGGGATTGCCCTGCCGCGTCAAGATCCCATTCCACTACAAGAACTTCATGACGCTCGACATGCTGGAGAAGGCATCCGTCATGGCCGAGCGCTACCGCAGTGAGTGGCTGTCATCGGGCATGGTCAAGGTGTTCTATGACGGCGTGCTCGATTCCTGGACCGCTGTTATGGTCGAACCTTATGCGGATCGTCCCGACTGGGTCGGCGAGCCGCTGTTCACGCCGCAGCAATTTATCGATCTCGCCGTGGCTATCGACAAACGCGGGCTGCAGATCGCCGTGCACTCGATCGGTGACGGCGCGGTGCGCGCAGTGCTCGACGGTTACGAGGCGGCGCAGAAGGTCAATGGCAAGCGCGACAGCCGGCACAGGGTTGAGCACATCGAGGTCACCACAGCAGCCGACGTGCCGCGTTTTGCCGAACTCGGCGTCATCGCCTCGATGCAGCCGTCGCATCCGCCCGGCGCCATGGATTTTCCGCTGGAGCCGACGGTGTCACGCATCGGGCCGGCCCGCTGGCCGCTGAGCTATGCCTGGCGCACCCTGAAAAGCGCCGGCGCCCATGTCGTGTTCGCCTCGGACTGGCCGGTGGCGGCGATCGACCCGATCCTGAGCATTCAGGCGGCAGTGCAGCGCAAACCATGGGCAGAAGGCGATCCTGACCAGAGTTTCTCGCTGCAGGAAGCGATTGCCGCCTACACGGTCGAGGGCGCCTATGCCGAATTCGCCGAGCATCGCAAAGGCGTTCTGAAACCCGGCTATATGGCGGATCTGGTGGTTTTGTCGGCCGATATCGAGAAGACGGCGCCGGCCGATCTACACAAGCTGCGGCCGGTGACGACGGTCTGCGGTGGCAAGGTCACCTACCAGGCCTGACAATGGCATGCGGCTTGCACAGCTTGCCGCTTGCAAGACGAAATGACCGACTGAACTGTGATTCAATGCCGGACTTGCCAACCAACCGGCCGTGTGGTCACATCGAACAGGGGAAAAACTCCGCCAGCAAGAGCGGGGTCAACAGTGAGGCGTATCGTGCCGGAAAAACCGGATCGGAATGCAATTGAAGTCGTAAACGTCAGTAAAATTTTCGGATCGGGTGAGGGGCAGGTCGCTGCCCTCGATACGGTCTCGGTATCCATCCGCGAGAATGAGTTCTTCACCCTGCTGGGACCATCCGGCTGCGGCAAGACCACGTTGCTGCGGCTGATTGCCGGCTTCGACTTTCCAACCGCCGGCGAAATCCTCCTCTACGGTCAGGACATCGCGCCGTTGCCGCCCTTCAAGCGGCCGGTCAACACCGTCTTCCAATCCTACGCGCTGTTCCCGCATATGACGGTCGCCGACAATATCGGCTTTGGCCTGGAAATGCTGGGCAAGCCGAAGGCCGAGATCAAGGCGCGCGTCGCCGAGATGCTGAAACTGGTGAAGATGGAGGCGCTGGCGGGTCGCCGAACCAGCCAGATCTCCGGCGGCCAGCAGCAGCGCGTGGCGCTCGCCCGGGCGCTGGCGCCGCAGCCCAAGGTGCTCCTGCTCGACGAACCGCTCTCGGCGCTCGACTACAAGCTGCGCAAGGAAATGCAGATCGAATTGAAGCGGCTGCAGCACGAGACGGGCATCACCTTCATCTTCGTCACCCACGACCAGGAGGAAGCGCTGACCATGTCGGATCGCATCGCGGTGATGTCGTCGGGCAAAATCCTGCAGGTCGGCTCGCCGCGCGACATCTACGACCGGCCGGCCGAGCGTTTCGTCGCCGACTTCATCGGCGAGTCGAACTTCCTCAAGGCGGATGTGGTTAGCGCGACTGGTGGCCGGGCGACGGTGAAGCTGCCGTCTGGTGTGGAAATCCCAGCCTCGCTGCCGGAAGGCTTCAGCCCCAGCGGCAAGGTCACCATCGTCGTGCGTCCAGAGCATGCGCAGTTGGGCACGGCCAGCCCGAGCGCTTCGCTGTCCGGCACCGTCGAAAACATCGTCTATCTCGGCACCGACACGCACTTCCATCTGCGCCTTGCCGGTGGCGAGCCGTTCATCGTGCGGCGTCAGAACAGCCGCGGCGCCGGTGACGGCTTCGTGCAGGGCGGCCAGATCGGCATCACGATCGGCAACGACGCCGCGCAAGTGCTGAAGGACTGATCATGGCGACCGCGGAACAAGTCGCCAAGGCAGCGCAGCGACGCGATGTGCGCGACCGCTGGCTGCTGTCAGCGCCAGCCTTGCTGGTGATCTTCCTCGCCGCGACCGGCCCCTTGCTGATCGTGCTGATCTACTCGTTCCTGACGCCTGGCCCCTATGGCGATGTGAAGTGGCAGTTCTCGCCCGATGCCTGGCTGTCGGTGTTCATGGAACGCGACATTTTCGACGATACGCTTTCGCTTGCGGCAGCGCACGTCACCATATTCTGGCGCTCGATCAAGTTGGCGGTGATAACGACGATCGCAACTTTGGCATTGGGGTTTCCAACCGCCTATTTCATGGCGACACGCAGCGAGAAGACCAGGGATCTCTGGCTGTTCCTGATCACCATTCCGTTCTGGACCAACCTGCTGATCCGCACCTTCGCCGTGCTGCAGATCATCCGCAACGAAGGCATCATCAACACCATCCTGCTCAAGCTTGGTATCGTCTCAGCGCCGGTGCAGATCCTCTTCACCGACACGGCGATTCTGATCGGCATGGCATATGTCTATCTGCCGCTGATGGTGCTGCCGATCTATGCCAGCATGGAGAAGCTTGATTTTCGCCTCGTCGAGGCGGGCTACGACCTCTACGCGACCCGTTTCAAGGTATTGCGGAAGATCATTTTCCCGCTGGTCAAACCCGGCGTCATTGCCGGCTCCATCCTGGTCTTCATTCCAGCCCTTGGCGCCTATGTGACGCCGAGCGTGCTTGGCGGCGGCAAGAACATGATGCTGTCCAACCTGATCGAATTGCAGTTCGGCCAAGGCCGCAACTGGCCGCTCGGCTCGGCGCTGTCGATCACGGTGATGATCATCGTCATGGTTGCCTTGCTTGCCTATGTGCGCAATGCCGGCAAGTCGGGGGCGCGGCATGGCTAAGAACTTTTCCATCAAGCACCAGACCGGCTTCACGGTGATCGCTGCGACCTGTTTTATCGTGCTCTATCTGCCGATCATCGTGCTGGTCGCCTATGCCTTCAACGCGGCGAACTCGACGTCGGAATGGGGCGGCTTTTCGATGCGCTGGTTTCAGTCGGCTTGGCAGAACGTGCAAGTTATCGACGCGACGCTACGCTCGTTCCGGATCGGCGCCGTCGCTGCGGTGCTGTCGACAATCTTTGCCACCATGGCCGCGCTCGCCACCACGCGCACCGCATCCTATCCGGGCCTCACCTTCAAATATGCGGCGATCAACCAGCCGCTGATGGTGCCCGAGATCGTCACCGGCGTGGCGCTGCTGATCTTCTTCTCGCGCATCAAGATCTTCACCGGCTATTCCGGCATTGGCTATCTGATCGCCGCGCACACGGCTTTCTGCATCCCGTTCGCCTATCTGCCGATCCGGGCGCGGCTGGAAAACATGGACCTGACGCTGGAGCGCGCGGCCGCCGATCTGTACGCGACGCCTTGGAAGACCTTCCGCCGCATCACGCTGCCGCTTTTGTGGCCCGGCATACTGGCCGGACTGATGCTGGCCTTCGTCATCTCGCTCGATGACGTCGTCATCACCGAGTTTGTCAAATCGGGCGGCCAGGATACGCTGCCCACCTACATGCTCGGCCAGATCCGCCGCGGCATCACGCCTGAGATCAACGCGATATCGACCGCCTTCCTGCTGCTTTCGGTCGCGATCGTCACGTTGTTTTTCTTCGTCAGCAGGAAAAGAGACTGAACCGACAAATGGGAGCTAAAACCATGAACTGGAAAACAACGACAGCCGCCATGGGGTTGGCGCTGCTCGCAACGACGAGCCTGGCCAGCGCCGATGGCGAGCTGAACATCTACAATTGGGGCAACTATACCAGCCCCGACGTGATCAAAAAGTTCGAAGCCAAATACAACGTCAAGGTGACCATTACCGATTACGATTCCAACGATACGGCGCTCGCCAAGGTACGCCAGGGCGGCACCGGCTTCGACATAGCCGTTCCGTCGCAAACCTACGTGCCGATCTGGATCAAGGAGGGCCTCGTGCAGGAGACCGATCCGGGCAAGATGGAGAACTTCAAGAACGTGGCGCCGGAATGGGCCAATCCAGACTTCGACCCCGGCCGCAAATATTCCGTGCCGTGGGCGCTGGGCACCGTCGGCGTCGTCGTCAACACCGATGCCTACAAGGGACCAGCCGACAGCTGGGGCATCATCTTCAACACGCCGGACGAGCTGAAGGGCAAGACCAATGTCGTTCCGGAGATGAATGACGTTATCTTCGCGGCGATCAAATATGTCGGCGGCCAGCAGTGCACCGACGACAAGACGGTGCTGAAGAAGGTGCGCGACACGCTTGTCGCGGCCAAGCCGAACTGGATCGCCATGGAATACAACACCATCGAAAAGATGGGCGCCGGCGACTTCAAGGCGACCAGCGACTGGAACGGCTCGGCGCTACGCCAGCGGTTGGCCAATCCGGCCATCCATTACAATTATCCGAAGGAAGGCTACGGCCTGTGGAGCGATAACGTCGTCGTTCTCAAGGAAGCCAAGAACGTCGAGAACGCCAAGCTGTTCCAGAACTTCATCATGGATCCGGAAAACGCGGCCGGCCTCTCGGCCTTCCATCGCTACGCAAACGCCATTACCGGCTCGGACAAGTACATGCCGGCCGACATGAAGGATGCGCCGGAAGTCGTCATTCCGGAGACTGCGAAGGCACAAGGCGAATTCCAGAAGATGTGCGCGCCTGAGATCCAGGACATCTACACCAAGATTTGGACCGAACTGCAGAAATAACCGCAGTCTGACAGACCCGGCGGCATCCGCCGCCGGGTCTTTTCTTTTCCGGAATGGCTTTCATGGACTCCTATCGCAACAGCGATCCGCGGCCGTCGATCATGCGGGGCTCGCCGCCTCAAATGGTGCTGCCGAAGCTCGACTGGGACCGGCCGCCATGGAATCGCTGGGCCTTCCAACACATCCGCGAATTCCTGCCGACCATCGAGGTCTGGCGCGGCAATGGCCATCGCCATCGTCTTGAGCGCGCAGAGACCGATCTCGACGCGCTGCCGGTGGAAGACAGCAAGGGCCGTCCGACGACGCTCGTTGGCCTGCTCGACGAGACCTACACGGACGGCTTCCTGGTGCTCAAAGACGGCAAGGTCGCCTATGAGCGCTATTTCAACGGCATGGCCGAGCGCACGCTGCATCTGTCGCAGTCGATGGCGAAGTCGGTAACAGGCACCGTGTTCGGTATTCTGGTTGGGCGCGGCTTGATCGACCCGGCCAAACCGGTGACCGCCTATCTGCAGGAGCTCGGCGCGACCGGCTGGGACGGCGCCAGCGTGCAGCATGTGCTTGACATGACGACGGGTGTTCGCTTTTCCGAGGAATACACCGATCGCTATTCCGATATCGGCCAGGTCGATGTCGCCACCGGCTGGAAGCCGGTGCCGCCGGACAGCGATCCGGATTTCCAATGGCCGCCGCATCTGTTCGAGTTGATCCTGCAGCTGAAGGACAAGGTGCGGCCGCATGGCGCCGCGTTCGAGTACCGCTCGATCGAGACCGACGTGCTTGCCTTCATCATGGAGCGGGTCACCGGTAAACGGCTGGCGCAGCTGGTGTCCGAGGAGCTGTGGCAAAAGCTCGGCGCCGACGAGAGCGCCTGCTTCACGGTTGACAGCGCCGGCTATGCGCTGGCCGATGGCGGCTTCAACGCGACGCTGCGAGACTACGCCCGCTTCGGCCAGTTGATCCTCGACAATGGCCGCGGCATCGTGCCGGCCGACTGGATCGAGGCGACGCGCAACGGCAGGCATGCGCCGGATTTCAATCCGAGCCTGCCGGAGGGCAGCTACCGCAACCAGTTCTGGATCGAAAACCCGCGCTCACGCGCACTGATGTGCCGGGGCGTGTTCGGGCAGATGATCCATATCGACTGGGACACCGGCATGGTCGTGGTCAAGCTTTCAAGCTATCCGGATTTCAGCAATGTCGCCTATTCGGTGGCAACGCTGAAGGCGGTGCACGCCATCGCCAAGGCGCTTGGTTGACCCACAACAAATCATCCCTCCGAGGAAACGTTCATGACTGGCAAGACTGCGTTCGAGATCCGCTACGGCTTTGCCCGCAATGAGGTGCTGCTCTCCAACTGGCGCGAAAACCCGTTCAACCGCTGGTCATTCCAGAACCTTGGCGAACTGGTGCCGACCGCTCCCGTGGCGGCGACGCCGGGAAGCGTCGAAGCGCCGGTGCGGGACCTGAGCGGCCTGCTCGGCGAAAAGGTTTCGATCGCCAGCGCCCCGGAAACGGTGGCCGAATTCCTCACACGTTCGAGCAGCGACGCGCTGGCGGTGATGAAGGCTGGCAAGGTCATCGGCGACTGGTTCGCGCCCAATATGGATTTCGGCGCCCGTCACATCATCTTTTCGATCAGCAAATCGGTCACCGCGATCATCGCCGGAATACTGGAAGGCGAGGGCGTGTTCGACCCGGAAGCGCCGGTGACCCAGTACATTCCGGAAGCCGCCGGTTCGGCCTATGCCGATGCAAGCTGCCGGCATGTGCTCGATATGAGCGTCAGCCTCGACTTCGAGGAGGCCTATCTCGATCCCGAAAGCGCCTTTGCCCGTTACCGTCGCGCTACGCTGTGGAATCCGGGCGGCGGCACTGAAAGCTTGCGCGAATTCATTCTGACCTTGCAGCGGCTCGAAGAACCGCACGGCAAAACCTTCCGCTACCGTTCGCCCAATTCCGATCTGCTCGGCCTGCTGCTCGAACGAGCTTCCGGCCTGCGCTTCCCGGACTTGATGCGCGAGAAACTGTGGCTACCCCTGGGTGCTGTCAGCGAGGCTTCGATCGGCGTCGACATGGAAGGTACGGCGCGCACCGCCGGCGGCATTTCGGTGACGCCGCGCGACCTGGCGCGTATCGGCGAGATGATGCGGCAGGGCGGCACGGCCAATGGCCGGCGCATCGTGCCGGAAGGCTGGGTGCGCGATACGACCGTTGCCGGCGGCAGCGCGGAGGCCTGGCAGCGCGGCACGATGGTGCATCTGTTCCCGAAGGGCCGCTATCGCAACAAATGGTACCAGACGGGTGCGGCAAACGGTGCTTTCTGCGGCATCGGCATCCACGGCCAATGGCTCTACGTCGATCCGAAGATGGAAGTGGTGATTGCAAAAATGGGGTCGCAGCCGGTGCCTGAAGATTATCCGCTCGAACGCGAGATCATTGCCTTTTTCGAGGCGCTGAGCGGGATGGTCTGAGGACGAGCCAAAGCAAGGCGCTTTCCTGTGGACCTCTTTGACGCTTGAGAACACTGCGGTTGGCGGGACGGACATCAGCGCCTATGGTCGCCGCTCTTTGCGACAGGGACCAGCATGGCAGCAGACAGCAAACGCATCGCATCCATCATCGCGGCAGAGATCGGGGCGCGGTCGGAGCAGGCATCAGCAGCTATAGGGCTGCTCGATGAGGGCGCGACGGTGCCGTTCGTGGCGCGCTACCGCAAGGAGGTCACCGGCGGGCTCGACGACACGCAATTGCGCGACCTTGCCGAGCGGCTGGCCTATCTGCGCGAGCTCGATGCGCGGCGCGATACGATCCTTGGTTCGATTCGCGAGCAGGGCAAGCTGACCGACGAACTTGAGGCCAAAATTGTGGCTGCCGCCACTAAGGCTGAACTGGAAGACATCTACCTGCCCTACAAGCCCAAGCGCCGCACCAAGGCCGAGATCGCCCGGGAGCGCGGGCTGGGGCCATTGGCGGAGGCTATTTTGGCCAACCGGTCGTTGGTGCCCGCCCAGGCGGCGCTGGCTTATGTGACCGAGGATGTGGCCGACGCCAAGGCCGCACTGGAAGGCGCACGCGACATCCTGTCGGAACAGTTTGCGGAAAATGCCGATCTGGTCGGCAAATTGCGAACCTACATGAAGGAGCGCGCTTTCATGCGTGCCCGTGTCGTCGACGGCAAGCAGGAGGCCGGGGCGAAATTCTCCGACTATTTCGACCATGTCGAGCGTTGGGCAAATGTTCCGAGCCACCGTGCGCTGGCCATGCTGCGCGGCCGCAACGAAGAGGTGTTGTCGCTCGACATCGAGGTCGATGCCGACCATGCCTCGCCGGTGAAGCCGGTCGAGCGGATGATCGCCAATGCCTACGCCATCGGCGGCAGCCTGCCGGGCGACCGCTGGCTGATGGAAGTCGCCGGCTGGACCTGGCGGATCAAGCTTTCGCTGCACCTGACGCTCGATTTGATGCGCGATCTGCGCGAGCGGGCGGAGGAAGAGGCGATCCATGTCTTTGCACGCAACCTCAAGGATTTGCTTCTGGCAGCACCCGCCGGCTCGCGGCCGACCATGGGACTCGATCCCGGCATCCGCACCGGCGTCAAGGTCGCGGTGGTAGATGGCACCGGCAAGGTGCTGGCGACGACGACGGTCTATCCATTTCCGCCGCGGAACGATGTGCGCGGCACACAGGCGGAACTCGCCAAGCTCATCCGCCTGCACAAGGTCGAGCTGATCTCGATTGGCAACGGCACCGGCAGCCGCGAGACTGAAAAGCTGGTCGCCGACATGCTGTCCGACATGCCTTCGGATGGTGGGCCAAAGCCGCTCAAGGTGATCGTCAGCGAGGCCGGCGCCTCGGTCTATTCGGCCTCGGCGACAGCGGCGGCTGAGTTTCCCGGGCTCGACGTGTCGCTGCGCGGTGCGGTGTCGATCGCCAGGCGCCTGCAGGACCCGCTCGCCGAACTGGTCAAGATCGAGCCGAAATCCATCGGCGTCGGCCAATACCAGCACGATGTCGACCAGTATCGGCTCGGCCGTTCGCTGGAAGCGGTGGTGGAGGACGCGGTCAATGCCGTCGGTGTCGATCTCAACACCGCCTCGGCGCCGCTCTTGGCCCGCGTGTCAGGCCTGGGCGCTTCGCTTGCCGACGCCATTGTCGCGCATCGCGATGCGACCGGGCCGTTCGCCAGCCGCAAGGAGCTGCTCAAGGTAGCGCGGCTCGGACCGCGCGCGTTCGAACAGTCCGCAGGCTTCCTGCGCATTGCCAATGGCAGCGAGCCGCTCGACGCCTCGTCGGTCCATCCGGAAGCCTATGGCGTGGCCAAGAAGATCGTCGCCGCCTGCGGTCGCGATGTGCGCTCGCTGATGGGAGACAGTGCCGCGCTCAAGGCGCTCGATCCGCGCGTCTTCGTTGACGAACGGTTCGGCCTGCCGACGGTGCGCGACATCATTGCCGAGCTGGAAAAGCCCGGCCGCGACCCGCGCCCCGGCTTCAAGACCGCAACCTTTGCCGATGGCATCGACGACATCAAGGATCTGAAGCCCGGCATGCTTCTGGAAGGCACCGTCACCAATGTCGCTGCCTTCGGCGCCTTCGTCGATATCGGCGTGCACCAGGACGGGCTGGTGCATGTCTCGCAACTGGCCGATCGTTTCATCAAGGACGCGCATGAGGTGGTGAAGGCCGGCGACGTGGTGAAGGTGCGGGTCGTCGATGTCGACATCAAGCGCAAGCGCATCGCGCTGTCCATGCGCAAGGACGGCGGCGAGGGCGGGATGCCGAAGGGGCCGCGCGACAATGGCGGCGGCAAGCCGGCGCAACCTTCGCCGATGCCGCGGCGTCAGCCGGAACGACCGGCACAGCAAGGCGCGTTTGGCGCAGCACTGGCCGATGCCTTGAAGCGGAAGTAGCCTCGAATGGTTCCTTGCAATCGCTAGAGCGTTATCTACCATCCTTGTGTGGAGATACGCGCGATATGGCAAGTTTCGAGAAAGTGAGTGTCCAAGAGTTGGGGCGTCTTTGGGACGAGGGCATGGCGAGTGGCAGTTCGGTCGATGGAGACCAGGCTTTCGCCCGGATCAAAAGCAAGCTCGATGCGAAAGTTGCCGAACGCAAGTCGCAAAAACGCTGCGCTTCCAGCCGGAAACCGTGCCGATGAAGCGGAAGTAGCTACCAGGCCAGAACGGCCGGTTCCTTCTCAACCTGGCCCAGCAGCCAGTCGCGAAAGCTGACGACGGGCGGGTGGCCGCGCTTGTCGTTCGGGACGACGAGGTAGTAGGCGCTGCGGCTTTGCATCGGCTGTCCCGGCGCCGGCACGAGCTGACCGCGCTGCAATTCGCCGGCGATAAGAACTTGCGGCAGGAGCGCGACGCCAAGCCCCGCCATGCAGGCTTGGGCAACGGTGCCGAATTGCTCGAACTGCATGCCGGGTCCGATCGGTGCGCTCAAGCCCTGTTCCTCGAACCATTCGCCCCAGGCCCCGGGACGCGTCGCCATGTGCAGCAGCGGCAGGCGGCTGATGTCGGCCGCCGTGGTGATATCGCGGCTGGCAAGGAAGTCGGGCGAAACCACCGGCATCACGGTTTCGCGCATCAACAATGTGGAATCGGCGTCCGGCCAGTCGGGCTGGCCATGATGGATGGCGGCGTCGAGCCGCTCGCGGGCGAAGTCGAAGCGGCCGATGCGGGTGACAAAGTTGATGGTGATGTCAGGGTTTTCTGCGACGAAATCCGGGATCAGAGGCATCAGCCAGCGCGTGCCGAAGGTCGGCAGTATGGCGAGGTTCAGCATGCCGCTATGCCGATTGCTCATCAATCCGAGCGCGGCGTCGCGCAATTGCCCGAGTGCCGCCCGCACGGCTTCGGCATAGATTTCGCCCGCCGTGGACAGCCGAACATTGCGGCTGTCGCGCTCGAACAGCCGGCGGCCGAACTGTTCCTCCAGAAGGGCTATCTGGCGGCTGACGGCCCCTTGGGTCAAATCGAGTTCCTGGGCGGCAGCGGTGAAGGAGCCAAGGCGGGCCACGGCCTCGAAGGCGGCAAGGGCGCTGGTGCTGGGCAAAAGCCGGCGTTGGACGTTCATGATCCATTACTAAACCTCATTGATCGGTGATGCAATTTTGTTTGATTTTTCCGAAGCGGAGGTGGATAAGCCCGAGCACTTCAAGATTTTGGGAGAGAGCGAAGCCATGGCCGCCGACAAGAACGCGTTCGTCTGGGAAGACCCCTTCCTGATCGAGAACCAGCTTTCCGAGGATGAGCGCATGGTGCGCGATGGCGCGGCCGCCTTTGCCGCCGACAAGCTCGCGCCGCGCATCGAGGAGGCCTATCTCGAGGAAAAGACCGACGCCGGCATTTTTCGTGAGATGGGCGAGGCCGGCCTGCTCGGCATCACCATTCCCGAGGAATATGGCGGGCTCGGCGCCAATTACGTCACCTACGGGTTGGTGGCGCGCGAGGTCGAGCGGGTCGATTCCGGCTACCGCTCGATGATGTCCGTGCAGTCGTCGCTGGTGATGTATCCGATCCATGCCTATGGCTCGGAAGAACAGCGCAAGAAATTTCTACCTAAGCTGGCCTCCGGCGAATGGATCGGCTGCTTCGGCCTGACCGAACCGGATGCGGGTTCCGATCCCGGCGGTATGAAGACGCGGGCCGAGAAGACCGCGAACGGGTACAGGATTTCCGGCTCGAAAATGTGGATCTCCAACGCGCCGATCGCCGATGTGTTCGTCGTCTGGGCGAAGCTCAAGGGCGACAACGGCAAGGACGAAATCCGCGGCTTCGTGCTGGAAAAGGGCATGAAGGGGCTTTCGGCACCGAAGATCGGCGGCAAGCTCAGCCTTCGCGCGTCGATCACCGGCGAGGTGGTGATGGAAGGCGTCGAGGTTGGCGAAGATGCGCTGCTGCCCAACGCCAAGGGCCTCGGCGGTCCGTTCGGCTGCCTCAACCGCGCGCGCTACGGCATTTCCTGGGGCGCGATGGGCGCGGCCGACGATTGCTGGCGCCGGGCGCGGCAATATGGCCTCGACCGCAAGCAGTTCGGCAAGCCGCTCGCCGGCACGCAGCTGTTCCAGAAGAAGCTCGCCGACATGCAGACCGAGATCGCGCTGGGCCTGCAGGCCAGCTTGCGGGTCGGAAGGCTGATGGACGAGGGCAAGATGGCACCGGAGATGATCTCGATCGTCAAGCGCAACAATTGCGGCAAGGCGCTCGACATCGCCCGCCAGGCCCGCGACATGCATGGCGGCAACGGCATCCAGATCGGCTACCACGTCATGCGCCACGCGCAGAACCTGGAGACGGTCAACACCTATGAAGGCACGCATGACGTGCATGCGCTGATCCTTGGCAGGGCTCAGACGGGGATACAGGCGTTTTTCTAAGCTGTGCCGAATTCAAGTGAGGCCGGCCTGCAAATGGCCGATACCTGCGCTTCCGGTGCTCGCGTACCAAAAGTACGCTCTGCTCCGGTTCTCGGTATCAGCCATTTTCGACTCGGCCTGACCTGAATCTCGACACAGCGTAGCCGGCTTCGGCTGCTTAATTTAGGTGCAGCGCAACATCTCTGCTTGGAGAATGGCCAATAGATGTGTCAGGGTTCGGCTGAAGAAACGCCGATCTCCGGGGCCCCATGGCAATACTGGCAGCCGTCTACCACCTGACCCATTACAAATATGACCGGCCGGTGGTTCTCGGGCCCCAGGTCATCAGGCTGCAGCCGGCACCGCATTCCCGCACCAAGGTGCTCAGCCATTCGCTGAAGGTCGGGCCGGCGAACCACTTCGTCAATCTGCAGCAGGACCCCTACGGCAATTTCCTGGCCCGCTTCGTCTTCCCGGAACCGGTGACGGAATTGAAGATCGAGGTCGACCTCGTCGCCGACATGACGATCTACAATCCGTTCGATTTCTTCGTCGAGCCATCGGCCGAGACCTTCCCGTTCGAGTACCCCGAAGACATCAGGGACGATCTCGCCATCTACCGCACGCCGGAGCCGGCGGGGCCGCTGCTGTCTGCTTTCCTCGCAACCATCGACCGTAGCGCCACCAACACCGTCAATTTCGTCGTCGACCTCAATGCGCGGCTGCAGCGGGAGATCGCTTATATCGTGCGGATGGAAACCGGCGTGTTCTCGCCGGAGGAAACGCTGGCCGCGAAAAAGGGATCGTGCCGGGATTCGAGCTGGCTGCTGGTGCAAATCCTCAGGAATCTCGGCCTCGCCGCGCGTTTCGTCTCCGGCTATCTGATCCAGCTGAAGCCCGATCTGGTCGCGCTCGATGGCCCAGCCGGAACCGCTGTCGATTTCACCGACCTGCACGCCTGGTGCGAGGTCTATCTGCCGGGCGCCGGCTGGATCGGCTTCGATCCGACGTCCGGCCTGCTCACCGGCGAAAGCCATGTGCCGCTGGCGGCCACGCCGCATTTCCGCAACGCCGCGCCCATTTCCGGCATGGCGAGCTTTGCCAATGTCGAGTTCGGCTTCGACATGCGTGTCGACCGCATTGCCGAACATCCGCGCATCACCAAGCCATTCTCGGACGAAAGCTGGCAGGCGCTGGATGCGCTGGGCAACAAGGTCGACGCCGCACTTCAAGCGGGTGATGTCAGGCTGACCATGGGCGGCGAGCCGACCTTTGTGTCGATCGACGATTTCGAGTCCGCCGAGTGGAACACCGCCGCCGTCGGCCCGACCAAGCGCGAAAAGGCCGATGCGCTGATCCGTAAATTGCGCGAACGCTTCGCGCCGGGCGGCTTCCTCCATTACGGCCAGGGCAAGTGGTATCCGGGCGAAAGCCTGCCGCGTTGGACCTTTTCGCTCTATTGGCGCACCGATGGCCAGCCGGTATGGAGCGATCCGTCGCTGATCGCGCGCGAAAAGAGCGATGCGAAGGTCGGGCCGCAGCAGGCGAAAAGCCTGCTGACGGCAATCGCCGGCGAACTCGGCATCGACAAGGCGATGGTCAGCGAGGCCTATGAGGACCCGGCCGAATGGCTGCTGAAGGAAGGTAAGCTGCCCGACAATGTCGATCCGTCCAACTCCAAACTGGAAGACCCCGAAGAGCGCAGCCGCATGGCGAAAGTGTTCGAGCGCGGGCTGACCAAGCCATCCGGCTATGTGCTGCCGGTCCAGCGCTGGAACAGCCAGGCATCGGACCCGCGCTGGCGCTCGGAGAAATGGAAGACGCGGCGCGGGCGGCTGTTCCTGGTGCCGGGCGATTCCCCGGTCGGCTACCGCCTGCCGCTGGGCACGCTGCCTTATGTGCCGCCGGCACAGTTCCCCTATATCGTGCCGGTCGATCCGTCGCTGCCGCGTGGACCGCTGCCGGCGCGGGAAGCCATACTGCCAGAACCGGCTCCGGCCGAACTGGAAGGCGCCGACGAGATGGCGCGGCGCCAGCAGGCGGTATCGTTCACTGCGACGACCGGCCAGCAAGACCGGGTGGAGCAGGAGATCACCGAGATCGGCGGCGCGGTGCGTACAGCACTTTCGGTCGAGCCGCGCGACGGGCGGCTTTGCGTGTTCATGCCGCCGGTCGAGGCGCTGGAAGATTATCTCGAACTGGTCGCAGCCGCAGAAAACGCGGCCAAGTCGATCCGCCTTCCCGTGCATATCGAAGGCTATGGACCGCCGCACGATCCGCGCCTCAACGTTATCAGGGTGGCACCCGATCCCGGCGTCATCGAGGTCAACATCCATCCGGCTGCCAACTGGCAGGACTGCGTGGCGACGACGACGGCGATCTACGAGGAAGCACGGCAGACGCGGCTTGGCGCCGACAAGTTCATGATCGATGGCCGCCACACCGGTACCGGCGGGGGCAACCATGTCGTCGTCGGGGGCGCAACGCCCAATGACAGCCCGTTCCTGCGCCGGCCCGATCTGTTGAAGAGCCTGGTGCTACAATGGCAGCGGCGCCCGTCGCTGTCCTATCTATTCTCCGGCCTGTTCATCGGCCCGACCAGCCAGGCGCCGCGCTTCGACGAGGCGCGCCACGATTCGCTTTACGAACTCGAGATCGCGATGGCGCAGGTGCCGCATCCGGGCCAGGGGAACCCACCGCTGCCTTGGCTGGTCGACCGACTGTTCCGAAATCTGTTGACTGACGTCACCGGTAATACGCACCGCTCGGAAATCTGCATCGACAAGCTGTTTTCGCCCGATGGCCCGACCGGCCGGCTTGGGCTTGTCGAGTTCCGCGGTTTCGAGATGCCGCCCAATGCGCGCATGTCGCTGGCGCAGCAATTGCTGGTGCGCGCCATCATCGCCAGTGCGTGGAAGAACCCGCTTGATGGCCGCTTCGTGCGCTGGGGTACCTCGCTCCATGACCGTTTCATGCTGCCGCATTATGTCTGGGCGGATTTCCTCGACGTGCTCGACGACCTCAAGCTCAACGGTTTCGAATTCCGGCCGGAATGGTTCGATGCCCAGCTGGAGTTCCGCTTTCCGTTCTGCGGCGAAGTCCAGCATGCCGGCATCAAGCTGGAACTGCGGCAGGCGCTGGAGCCGTGGCATGTGATGGGTGAGCAAGGCGCCATCGGCGGCACTGTGCGTTTCGTCGACTCCTCGGTCGAACGGCTGCAGGCCAGGACCGAAGGCCTCAACCCGGAACGTCATGCCATTGTCTGCAATGGCCGAATCGTGCCGATGAAGGTCACCGACAATCGCGAGGTCGCGGTAGCCGGTGTGCGCTTCAAGGCCTGGCAGCCTTCGTCGGGCCTGCACCCGGCGCTGCCGGTCAACACGCCGCTCGTCTTCGACATATACGACCGCTGGTCGGGCCGGGCGGTGGGCGGCTGCGTCTACCATGTCGCGCATCCAGGCGGGCGCAGCTACGACACGTTCCCGGTCAACGGCAATGAGGCCGAGGCGAGGCGTCTCGCCCGCTTCGAGCCGCGCGGCCATACGCCGTCGGCCTATGTGCTGCGCAATGAAGAAGCCTCTGAAGACTTCCCCATGACCCTTGACCTCAGGCGGCCAGCAAGACTCTGATCAGCGATGGCAAAGGGGAATCAGAAAAAGATCCGCGGCAAGCCGCTGAGGCACAGTCTGCTGGAGCACTACCAGCCGATTGACGGCGTCGTCGACGAGATGGTCGATGCTTCGGGCCGTCCGCGTCCGGCCTGGGCGCCCTTCATCGAGGCGCTGGAGGAGCTGGGTCCCGAAAAGCTGGGCCAGCGCTTTGCCCGCGCCGACCAATATCTGCGCGACGCCGGCGTTTATTACCGCGTCTATGACAAGGCCGGCGCCAATGAGCGCGAATGGCCGCTGGCGCATATCCCGCTGCTGATCGAAGACAAGGAATGGGCAGGGATCAGCGCCGGTCTCGTCCAGCGGGCCGACCTTTTCGAGGAGATAGTCGCTGATATCTACGGGCCGAACCGGCTGATCGAGAAGGGAATCCTGCCGGCAGGCCTGATTGCGGCGAGCCCCGAATATTTGCGCCCCGTCGTCGGCACCATGCCGGCCAGCGGTCATTTCCTGCATTTTTGCGCCTTCGAGCTCGGCCGTGGGCCGGATGGAAGCTGGTGGGTGCTGGGCGACCGCACGCAGGCGCCGTCGGGCGCCGGCTTTGCGCTGGAAAACCGCGTCGCCACGACGCGGGCTTTGTCCGACATCTATGGCGAGATGCATGTGCATCGCCTGGCCGGTTTCTTCCGTCGCTTTCGCGATGCTCTGATCGGCATGGCGAAGGAGAATGACGGCCGCGTCGCCATTCTGACGCCGGGGCCGCTCAACGAGACCTATTATGAGCACGCCTATATCGCCCGCTATCTCGGCATCATGCTGCTCGAGGGCGAGGATCTGACCGTCTCCGGCGGCAAGCTGATGGTGCGCACGGTTTCCGGGCTGATGCCGATCAGCGTGCTGTGGCGGCGGCTCGATGCCGCCTTTGCCGATCCGCTGGAACTGAGGTCGGACTCGCATATCGGCACGCCGGGGCTGGTCGAGGCGATCCGCCGCGGCACGGTTTCGACGGTCAATGCGCTGGGTTCGGGCTTGATGGAAACCCGGGCGCTGCTCGCTTTCCTGCCGAAGATTTCGCGCGCATTGCGCGGCGAAGAACTTCTGTTGCCAAGCGTCGCCACCTGGTGGTGCGGGCAAGCAACCGAACGGGCCCATGTGCTTGCCAATATCGATCGCATGGTGATCGGTCCGGCGCTGTCGACGCGGCTGGCCTTCGAGGATGACGGCCAGACCAGGCTCGGTTCGGCACTGACGCCGGAGGAACGCATCGCGCTGATCGCGCGCATCGAGAGCGATGGCAGCGGTTTCGTCGGCCAGGAAGCGGTGACGCTGTCGACGACGCCGGTCTATGTCGGCGGCTGGCTGGAACCGCGACCGGCAAGCCTGCGCGTTTATCTGGCGCGCACGCCCGATGGCTGGACGGTAATGCCGGGCGGTTTCGCCCGTGTCGGCCTTTCGCTCGACCCGACGGCCATCGCCATGCAGCGCGGCGGCCAGGCGGCCGACGTCTGGGTGGTCAGCGACCGGTCGGTCGAGCGCGAGACGCTGCTGCCGCAGGAGCATGACAGCTTCGTCCGCACCATGCCGGGCAGCCTGCCCAGCCGCGCGGCGGAAAACCTGACCTGGCTCGGCCGCTATATCGAGCGCTCGGAGGATACGGTTCGCATCCTGCGCGCCTATCATGTGCGGCTGGCCGAGACGTCCGATCCTGACATGCTGCTGCTCGCCGATATCAGGGACTATCTCGAACCCTTCGGCGTCGATCTCGAAGCGGCCATTCCGCCCGGATTGATCGGCACGCTGGACAGCGCCGTCTACAGCGCCGGACAGATCCGCGACCGCTTTTCGCCCGATGGCTGGCTGGCGCTGAAGGACCTGTCGAAGACCATTCATCAGTTCGCCACCACGGTGGCGCCGGGTGACGACGCGACACGGGCGATGACGGTCATGCTGCGCAAGCTCGCCGGTTTCTCCGGCCTGTTGCACGAGAATATGTACCGTTTCACCGGCTGGCGTTTCCTCGAGATCGGCCGGCGGATCGAGCGCGGCATCCAGATCGCCGGTACGCTAGCCCGACTGACAAGGTCCGGTGCGCCGGACGGCTCGCTCGACATGATGCTGGAGATCGGCGACAGCGTCATGACCCACCGCCGGCAATATCCGGTGCGGGCCGGACGGCGCACGGTGATCGACCTCTTGGCGCTCGACCCACTCAACCCGCGCTCGATCCTGTTCCAGCTCGAACGGCTGAAGGCGGAGATCGGCCTGTTGCCATCGGTTGGGCCGGAGGGGCATATGTCGGTCGCGGCCAAGGAAATCCTGCAGCTCAACACGGCAATTGCCGTCATGGAGCCATCGGAGATGTCGGCGGAGGTGCTGGACGATCTCGCAACTGAGATCGGCAACCTCTATAGCAGCCTGGCTAAAGCGTATTTCGGTTAACATGCTGTACGATATCAGGCTTCATCTCAGCTACGATTATGACGCCGCGGCCGGCGGCAGCCGGCATCAGGTGCGTGTATTGCCGCCGACCATTGCCGGCGTGCAGCGCGTGATCGCGGCCTCGCTTTCGTTTGTGCCGACCCCATCGGAGCGCACGGATTTTGCCGATTTCTTCGGCAACAATGTCACCGCGATCGCCTTTCGCGACGTCCATGACGGGCTCGACATCAGAATGAGCGCGCGCGTGTCGGTGTCACGGCCGGAGCCTGGGCTCGACGTGTCGCCCGATCTGCAGCGCCTGCGGGAAGAACTCGGCGCCGTACGGTCACTGGCGCCGGATGCACCGCATCACTTTCTCGCCGCCAGCGATCATGCCGGCATCGATGCGGCGATCACCGCCTATGCCCGCGACAGCGCCGGCGGCTCGACGGTCGGCATGGCCATCGATCTGTGCAACCGCATCCACCGCGACTTCACCTATGACGGGGAAGCGACCACGGTGCGTACCGGGGCCAGCGATGCCTTCCGTTTGAAGCGGGGCGTGTGCCAGGACTTCTCCCACATCATGATCGCCGGCCTGCGCGGGCTAGGTATTCCTGCGGGTTATGTCAGCGGCTTCCTGCGCACCATTCCACCGAAAGGGAAGCCGCGGCTCGAAGGCGCCGATGCCATGCATGCCTGGGTCAAGGTGTGGTGTGGGCGCGATGCCGGCTGGCAGGAATTCGACCCGACCAATGGCATACGGGCCAGCAACGACCACATCACCGTTGGCTATGGCCGCGACTATTCCGACGTGGCTCCGATCGTCGGCGTGCTGAAAACCACCGGCGGCCAGGTCGGCGACCAGGCCGTCGACGTCATCCCGGTCGCGCTGGAAAAAGCTTGAGCGCGGAACCAGCAGTCGGCTTGGCGCTTATCTACGAGAAAATCTCGTGGAGCGGGCATGCTGGACAAATCTGGGACGCCATCCGGCCGGTCGGCGGCCGGACAGGGGGACGATGGGGCGCCGAAGAACGGCGCGCAGACCGCTGCCGAACAGGCCTCGCTCACCTATATCAGCGACAGCGAACCGGGGATCCGGCGCCTGAAGGCGGGCGAAGGCTTTTCCTACAAGGGCGCGAAAGGACAGGCCGTCGGCGCGGCAGCCATTGCCCGCATCAAGGCGCTGGCCATTCCGCCGGCATGGACGGATGTGTGGATCTCGCCCGATCCCGCCGGCCACATCCAGGCGACCGGCCGCGACCAGCGCGGGCGCAAACAGTACCGCTACCATCCGCTGTGGGCCGCCGAGCGCGACGGCGCCAAATACTCCAGCCTTGTCGCCTTTGCCGAAAGCCTGCCGGAGCTGCGCCGCCGGATCGATGCCGATCTGCGCCGCCGTGGCCTGCCGGCCGAGCGCGTCGTGGCGGCAATTGTCTGGCTGCTCGACAACACGATGATCCGGGTCGGCAATGCCGCCTATGCCCGCGACAACAAGAGCTTTGGGCTGACGACGCTACGCGACCGCCACGTCGACATCAAGGGATCTAGCCTGCGCTTTGCCTTCAAGGGCAAGTCCGGCAAGGAATGGAAATTGAAGCTGGTCGACCGCCGCATCGCCCGGGTCGTGCGCGGCGCGCAGGATATTCCGGGGCAGCAACTGTTCCAATATCTCGACGAGGATGGCGAGAGGCATGGAGTGCGCTCCGACGATGTCAACCGCTATATCCGCGACGCGATCGGCGCCAATTTCAGCTCCAAGCATTTCCGCACCTGGGGCGGCACCATCCATGCCGCGTCGCTGTTTGCGCGGACGGAGCTTCCCGAAAGCCAGGCGCAGACCAAGCGTGTAATGAACGCCGTCATCGACAAGGTGGCCGAGCGGCTCGGCAACACACGCGCCGTCTGCCGCAAATGCTACATCCATCCACAGGTTTTCGAAGCCTGGGTGGAAGGGCGGCTGCTTAGCGAAATGACCGAGGCCAACAAGCGCAAGCGAGCGATCGACGGTCTCGATGATGAAGAGGCCCTTGTGCTGAGATGGTTGAAGGCAAGCGAAGGCTGACAAAAATGGCGTAACTTTTTTGTCGACGCCATGTCGGCATAGGCCCTACTGTTTCGTCCTTTGAGACAGAAAAGGACGTCCCATGCTCTACGCTATCCTCTGCTATGCCTCCGAAGATGTCGTCTCCTCCTGGAGCAAGGCACAGGATGACGAGGTCATGGCAAAGCTCATGCATGTGCAGGAAAAATACGCTCAAGCCGGCCGGCTTGGGCCGGTGGCGCGGCTTTTGCCCACCACCGCCGCGACGACGCTGCGCAAGGTCAAGGGCGAATTGGTCGTCATCGACGGCCCGTTTGCCGAGACCAAGGAACAGTTCCTCGGCTTCTACACGCTGGAATGCGCCGATCTCGACGAAGCCGTCGACTTCGCGCGCGAGCTTTCCGAGGTCAATCCCAGCGGCGGATCCTATGAGATCCGACCGGTTTCCGTCTTCAACCCAACCAGAGTAGCCACATGACAGACCTCGCCTGGATAAGCTCGGCGATCAGCGCTGCCCGCCCGCAGGCTATGGGTGCGCTGCTGCGCTATTTCCGCAATCTCGATACGGCGGAGGAAGCTTTCCAGGACGCGTGCCTGAGGGCACTCAAGAACTGGCCGCAGAACGGGCCGCCGCGCGATCCTGCGGCCTGGCTAATCTTTGTCGGCCGCAACACCGGCATCGACGCGGTGCGCAAGCGCGCCAAGCAGGCGCCGATGCCGGAAGAGGACCAGATCTCGGACCTGGAAGATGCCGAGAGCGATATCGCCGAACGGCTGGACGGCGCGCACTACCGTGATGACATATTGCGGCTCTTGTTCATCTGCTGCCATCCGGATCTGCCGCCTACGCAGCAGATCGCGGTGGCGCTGCGCATCGTCTCCGGTCTCACCGTCAAGCAGATCGCGCGTGCGTTCCTGGTCGGCGAAAGCGCCATGGAACAGCGCATCACGCGCGCCAAGGCGCGCATTGCCGATGCCGGCGTGCCGTTCGAGACGCCCGGAGCGGTCGAGCGCTCGGAGCGGCTCGCCGCCGTTGCCGCCATGGTCTATCTGATCTTCAACGAAGGTTATTCCACAAACAGCGGCGAGGCGCCGGCGCGTGCGCCGCTTTGCGAGGAAGCGATCCGGCTGGCGCGCCTGTTGCTGCGGCTGTTCCAGACCGAGCCGGAGATCATGGGCCTGACGGCATTGCTTTTGCTGCAGCATGCGCGCGCGCCGGCCCGCTTCGACGAGAATGGCGAGATCGTGCTGCTCGACGACCAGGACCGCTCGCTGTGGAGCCGCAAGATGATCGACGAAGGCCTGGCGCTGGTCGACAAGGCCCTGCGCCACCAGAAGCCCGGACCCTACCAGGTGCAGGCGGCGATCGCCGCCCTTCATGCGCGGGCGGCAACCCCCGAGGAGACCGACTGGACTGAGATCGACCTGCTCTACAGCCTGCTGGAAGCGATGCAACCTTCGCCGGTGGTGACGCTGAACCGTGCCGTTGCGGTCGCCAAGGTGCGCGGGCCGGAAGCTGCCCTTGCCATGATCGAGCCGCTTGGCGAGAGGCTGTCCGGCTATTTCCACTTCTTCGGCCTAAAGGGCGGTCTGTTGATGCAACTCGGCCGTGGCGAAGAGGCGCGTGTCGCCTTCGATCGCGCCATTGCGTTGGCCAACACGGCAGCGGAAGCCGCCCATATCCGCATGCATATCGACCGGCTGATGCGGGACGGAGCCGTGAAGGCGCCGGCGAAGACAGCGCACTAAGCCTGTTCCTCCTCTGGCTCAATCGTGCAATCCCGGCTTGGACCATGCCGGGGTGGCGATTTTCCCCTGAAACGAGTAATGGCACGCCATGACAGCGCCCGCGGCATGCGGGCGACAATGGCGCCAAGGCTCGACCGCCGCCCTATGATGGCGAGCGGATCTGAAAGGGATAAAAATGACGATAGCGAAGGAAACGGCCGAACTTCTGGCGAAACTGGGTGTGGCCAAGGACGCGCTGACCGGCGGCGACCTCGTCGTGCGCAGCCCGGTGACGGGTGAACAGATCGCGGCGCTGAAGACGATTTCGCCGGCCGATGCGGCCAAGACCATCGATGCCGCGCACACGGCGTTCCAGGCCTGGCGGATGGTGCCGGGTCCCCGGCGCGGCGAACTGGTGCGGCTGCTCGGCGAGGAGTTGCGCGCGCACAAAACCGAGCTTGGCCGGCTGGTGTCGATCGAGGTCGGCAAGATCCCGTCGGAAGGCCTCGGCGAAGTCCAGGAAATGATCGACATCTGCGATTTCGCCGTCGGCCTTTCCCGCCAGCTCTACGGTCTAACCATCGCCACCGAGCGTCCGGGACATCGCATGATGGAGACCTGGCATCCGCTCGGCGCCGTCGGCGTCATTTCGGCCTTCAACTTCCCGGTCGCGGTGTGGTCGTGGAACGCGGCGCTCGCGCTGGTCTGCGGCGACGCCGTGGTGTGGAAGCCCTCGGAAAAGACGCCGCTGACGGCGCTCGCCTGCGAGGCGATTTTTGCCGGCGCGGTCAAGCGCTTCGGCGCAGATGCGCCGCAGGGCCTGGCACCGGTGCTGATTGGCGACCGCTCCGTCGGCGAGATCCTGGTCGACCACCCGAAGGTGGCGCTGGTTTCGGCCACCGGCTCGACCCGCATGGGCCGGGATGTCGGCCCGCGTCTGGCCAAGCGCTTTGCCCGCGCCGTGCTCGAACTCGGCGGCAACAATGCCGGCATCGTCTGCCCGACCGCCGATCTCGACATGGCGCTGCGCGCCATCGCCTTTGGCGCCATGGGCACCGCCGGCCAGCGCTGCACGACGCTGCGGCGCCTGTTCGTGCATGACAGCGTCTATGACGCGCTGCTGCCGCGGCTGAAGAAGGCCTATGAGAGCGTCTCGGTCGGCAATCCGCTGGAGACGTCTTCGCTCGTCGGGCCGCTGATCGACAAGGCGGCCTTCGACGCCATGCAGAAGGCGCTCAAGGAAGCCACCGCTCACGGCGGCAAGCTGACCGGCGGTTCGCGGGTCGAGAATGGCCATCCCGATGCCTATTACGTGCATCCGGCGCTGGTCGAAATGCCGAAGCAGGTGGCTCCCGTCACCGAAGAAACCTTCGCGCCGATCCTCTACGTGATGAAATATTCCGATTTCGATGCCGTGCTCGACGAGCACAATGCGGTCGGCGCCGGACTGTCGTCGTCGATCTTCACCCGCGACCTGCAGGAATCCGAGCGCTTCCTCGGCGTCGATGGTTCGGATTGCGGCATCGCCAACGTCAACATCGGCACGTCGGGCGCCGAGATCGGCGGCGCGTTCGGCGGCGAGAAGGAAACCGGCGGCGGCCGCGAGAGCGGCTCCGATGCCTGGAAGGCCTATATGCGCCGCGCCACCAACACGGTGAACTATTCCAAGGCGCTGCCGCTGGCGCAGGGCGTGTCATTCGACATCGATTGAGATGCTGCGCCCGGCTTTTGACCAGTTGATCCACCCGAACCCGTCGGGCGGATCGCTGCCGCTCGCGCGGATCGTTCCGCTTTCAGGCTTCGCCCCCGCTGTCCAGATGTCCGTATCCCGACGGCGGAAAGGCCGCCTCGGCCATGCGCCCGGACGGGTCCTCGCGGTCGGCACGATCGGCTGCGCAACAGCGTCTGCGCCGAACGTTCAGCCAGCGTGCGGCGACGCCGGTCGGCAGGCTTCGAACGCGGCATCGATGACGGCAAGTTTGGCGGCCTGCACGGTCATGTATTCCTGGTAGAAGCTGTTCGAGACCCACATTACGGAATGCCCGCGCCGGCCCAGCCAGCCGACGCTGCCGAGCTTTTCGGCGTCGCGCAATTTGCGCGCAAGATGGGTGCGCGAGAGTTTTAGCCAACTGGCGAATTCGCCGATCGAAACCACGCTGGTCGGGATCCGGTCGAGGGCGGCATTGTCGGGATCGATGCCGGACATCAGCCAATCCATGACGATGCCGCCATTGTTGAGCCAGATGAACAGCGAAAACGTCTGCTTGGGCTCACGCACAGGGTTGGAGGAGAGCAGGCCTTCCGCCACCAGCGGCTGCAGCCTGGAAATCATGCCGTGCTGCTCGAGAAAGGCGGCGAGGCGGCTGCCGCTGTCGAGACCGTCGAGCGTGCGCAGATGCGCAACCACCCAGCCGTCGAATTCCTTCAGCGTCGCTGCCGTCACCTGAAACGGGTGGGCTCGTCCGTCACCGGTGTGCGGCAGGTATTCGATGATGTGATAGTGCAGCATCTCCTTGATGAAGGCTTCGGCCGTGTTGCGGCTAGCGACGGAATAGTGAAGCACGGCATCGATGAAGCGGGCCAGTGTCAGTTCCGTGCGGGGGTCGCGCGGGTCGCGGGCGAAATGCAGGGCTAGGCCGGTGTGAGCCAGCAGCCAGCGCTGTTGCGTAGCGAACACGGCGGCCAGGCGTGGGCTCGTTTCATAGATATGCAGCAGCGCCTTCGACTGCGCCTCGACATGACGGTGCAGCGCCGGATGGCCGGCAATATATTCGAAATTCAGCGCCATCCTCCTCGTCCTCCGGCCAGCCCCCCGGCAGCGAAGACGTGCAATCACATTTCCAGCCTTAGCCGCCCGTGTCCAGCCATGCCAACCCGGACAAAAGGCCTAGAGCGATCAACCGTTCCACAGACAGGTTGAAACCCCCGTCATCTCTTGATTTCGAGGCAAATTGCTGCAGAAGCGCCGCGCGCTTCTGCAGAGAAAACCGTGTCACACTTTTTTGGAAATGCTCTGGTCCGTTCGCGCCCGGCGCGTGTCGGAAAGCACTAAGCCGTTGCAAGCGTTGAAAAAACCTACCCCGATAATAGTCAGCCCAGCAGCCTGCGGTTGAATTTGCCTCAAGATCGCCAGCACGTTGCGCGCGGCCCGTTTGTATCCAGGCGGTTCGCCACGTCGGAGCGCCTGGGCTACCGTTCCGGCTATTACGGCCGCAACCGCGAGGTGATGGAGAGCCATCGCGTCCTAGCCACGAAGACCACATCGTGGCAACTTCTTGTTAACCACATGCTCGGTGAAAATATCGGATTAACCCCAGATGCCACTATCGAGGTTATGTTCCGTACCTTAGCGTTCAATATGAGTTCAAGGGATGTGTGGATTCGGGGGTTATTTCGGGTCAATCCGGGATGCGGAAGCTTTGCTCACGCACATGGTAGCCGCAATTGCCCATCGTGGGCCGGATGAGCAAGGGAAATTCGTAGCACCCGATGCCGGGCTCGGGCATGCGCGGCTGTCGGTGATCGGCATCGGCGATGGCCAGCAACCGATGTCCGACGAGGCCGGCAATTTGACGATTGCGTTCAACGGCGAGATTTTCAACTACATAGAACTGCGCGAAGGGCTGATCGCCAAGGGCCGACACTTTCGGACGTCGAGCGACACAGAGGTCATCCTTCAGCTCTATGAGGAGATGGGCGAAGACTGCTTGTCTCTCCTGAACGGTGATTTCGCCTTGGCGATATGGGACAATCGGCAGCGACGAATGGTGCTTGCACGAGACCGGATGGGTGTCCGGCCGCTGTTCTACACAAGTAAGGACGGGGTGCTTTACTTTGCCTCGGAGATCAAAGCCCTGTTGAAGGTCCCGGGCGTCTCCGCTGAAATTGATCCGATTGCGCTGGATCAGATCTTTACGCTGTGGGCGCCGATCGCTCCGCGCACGGCGTTCCGCAATATCCACGAGTTGGAAGCGGCAAGTGTGATGATCGCGACGCAGGGGCAGGTCACGGTCAGACGGTACTGGCACCTGGACTATCCGCATCGTGATGAGCCGTCGAAGATCACGAACGAGGACCACGCGGCAGAGGAATTGCAAGCCCTTCTGACCGATGCGGTGAGGCTTCGCATGCGGGCCGACGTGCCGGTCGGTTCCTATCTTTCCGGAGGGCTCGATTCGTCGCTCGTTTCGGCGCTTGCCGCCGGCATGACTCCTCGGAGACTGGAGACATTTTCCGTAACCTTCGACAGCGCCGAGCATGACGAAAGCGCCTTTCAGACCGAAATGGCCTCGGCGCTCGGCACGCGCCACCACGCCATAGAATGCGGCGCCCGCGATATCGCCAGCGTCTTTCCTGACGTCATCCGCTTTGCCGAGCGGCCGATCATCCGCACGGCGCCAGCGCCACTCTACAAATTGTCCGCCCTGGTTCGCCAGGCCGGCCTGAAGGTGGTGCTGACGGGTGAAGGCGCCGACGAGGTCTTCGCCGGTTACGACGTCTTCAAGGAGGCGCGTGTCCGCCGGTTCTGCGGGCGGCAGCCCACATCGCGCATAAGGCCGCAGCTGTTCCGCCGGCTTTACCCGTATCTGCCGGGCCTGCAACAGCAATCGGTGGAGTATCTGGCTGCCTTCTTCGGCACCAGCAACGCTGCCCTCGACGATCCGCTGTTCTCGCATCGGCCACGCTTCAAGACCACGGCGGCGGCGAAAATCTTCTTTTCCGGCGACCTGCGCGCGACGTTGAAGGGTTATGACGCAGCTGAAGAGCTGACCAGCCGCCTACCCGAGGCGTTTTCCCTATGGCATCCGCTGCATCAGGCGCAATATCTCGAAACCCGCTTCCTCCTGCCCGGCTACATCCTCTCCAGCCAAGGCGATCGGATGGCCATGGCGCACGGCATCGAAGGGCGGTTTCCTTTCCTGGATCATCGCGTGGTAGAGTTCGCGGCAAGACTTCCGCCGGAGATGAAACTGAAAGGCTTGATGGAGAAGCACATATTGCGCAAGGTGGCCAGGCACCACCTTCCGGCGGCGATCGGTAAACGCACCAAGCAACCTTACCGCGCCCCGGAGGCCCGCTCCTTCGTCGGGGCGGAGGAACTAGACTATGTTCGTGACTGCCTGGGCGAGGCGAGCATTACCGCCGGCGGCCTGTTCAACGCCAAGGCGGTGGCCAAGCTCCACGAGAAATGCCGCATTGAGACCGCGACCGGATTTCGCGACAACGCCGCCTTCGTCGGCATTCTGTCGACGCAGCTGTGGCAGAAGAATTTCGCCGGCCAAGCGGCCGGCGCGGCAAGAGCGGCCTGAGACGGCGAGGAAAAGGAAAGACATGATGACGGCAATCAAGGACAGGGTCAGAAGCTTTATCGTCGACAACTTCCTGTTCGGCGACACCTCCTACAAACTGTCGGATTCAGCCTCGCTGATCGAGAACGACATTATCGACTCGACTGCGGTACTTGAGCTGGTGGCCTTCATCGAGGACAATTTCGGCATCGCGATGGTGGATGCCGACATCGTTCCGGCCAACCTGGACTCGCTTGACCGCATCTCGTCCTTCATCGAGGCGAGAGCACAAACGCTGGCAGCGTAAGCGCCAACGGCGAGGAACGTCCCGTGCGGATCGAGCATTTTCTGGTGGCGAAGGCTGCTGCCCACCCGGCCAAGACGGCATTGGTCACCAAGGGCAAAAGGCTGAGCTACGAAGAACTCGACGACCTTTCGAGCCGGCTGGCCACCGCTCTCTTCATGAATGGGATCAGGCGCGACGACCGCGTTCTGATCTTCATGGACAATTGCTGGGAGGCCGCCGTATCGATCTTTGCCGCACTCAAGGCAGGTGCGACCTTCAGTCCGATCAACCCCTCCACAAAGGCCGACAAGCTCGGTTACGTCATCGCCGATTGCGACGCCAGGGCGGTCCTGACGCAGGCGAAGCTGATGCCCGTGGTCACCGAAGCCTGCGCATCGCAAGGCAAGCCCGGCATCTTCGTGGCTTCCACCCCTGGGGCCGACGGGCAATGCCCGGCAGGGGCCGCGTCCCTGACTGACTGCCTGACGTTCGATGGCGCGGAGGTAAACCATCGCGGCATCGACGTCGACCTTGCGATGCTGATCTACACGTCAGGTTCGACCGGCCGGCCCAAGGGTGTGATGATGACGCATCGCAATTGCGACGCCGCCGCGGGGTCGATCGCCACCTATCTGCGCAACGCGCCGGACGACATCATCCTGAACGTCCTCCCGCTTGCCTTCGACTATGGCCTCTACCAGTTGCTGATGGCAGTCAGGCTCGGGGCCACGCTGGTGCTCGAGAAGTCCTTCGCCTTCCCGCACGAGATCTTCGAACGCATCCGCAAAGAGGGCGTCACCGGCCTTCCGCTGGTGCCTACCATGGCGGCGATGATCCTGCAGATGCGTGATCTGGCGCCGGGTTTCCTGCCCAGCCTCCGCTATATTTCCAACACCGCGGCCGCCTTGCCGCCAGCCCACATAGAACGCCTGCGCTCGCTGCTGCCCGGCGTCCGGATCTATTCGATGTATGGGCTGACCGAATGCAAGCGCTGCACCTATTTGCCACCCGAGGAACTTGACCGCCGGCCAGGGTCGGTCGGCATAGCCATCCCCAACACGGAAGCCTTTGTCGTCGACGACCTTGGACAACGCGTGCCGGCGGGCGTGGCAGGTGAGCTAGTCATCCGCGGTCCGCACGTGATGCAGGGCTATTGGCGCAACAAGGCCGCGACGGAACGAGCGCTCCGGCCGGGGCCTAACCCTTGGGAAAAGGTGCTCTATACGGGCGACCTGTTCCAGACCGACGAGGACGGCTTTCTCTATTTTGTCGGGCGTAAGGACGACATCATCAAGACGCGTGGCGAGAAGGTCGCCCCCAAGGAAGTGGAGGCCGTGCTCCACGCCCATCCAGGTATCGCGGAAGCGGTGGTCGTCGGCGTGCCGGATCCGGTGCTGGGGCATGCGATTGGCGCGCTCGTCGTGCGGTCCGATCCGGCGCTTGGCGGAAAGGACATCATTCGTCACTGCGCGCGCCACCTGGAGGATTTCATGGTCCCCAAAATCATAGAGTTCCGGAGCGAATTACCGAAGACGGAGTCGGGCAAGGTCAGCCGCCGGCTCGCGGCTGAGATGATGGAGGCCGAGCAATGAACATCGGCTCAACCCAGGATGCGCCGGCCTTCACGCAAGCCCTGGCCATCGATCCCGCCGCCGAAACGGACAGGATCGTGGCGGCCCTGCGCGAGCAGTTGCGCGGCATTCGCAAGCGCGGACTCGTGCTCGGTCTTTCGGGCGGTGTAGATTCCAGCGTTTCGGCTGCATTGGCCGCGCGGGCCGTCGGCCACCAGAATGTGCTGTGCGTCCTCATGCCGGAAAGCGATTCCGACCCCGAAAGCCTGCGGCTCGGCCATCTGGTCGCCGACACTTTCGGCGTCGAGGCCGTTGTGGAGGATATCGGGCCGACCCTGCGGGCAATGGGCTGCTATGAACGCCGCGACGCCTTCATCCGCGAATTGGTCCCGGACTATGGCAAGGGCTGGGCCTCGAAGATCGTGATCGCGAACGTGCTCGAAGGCGAGGGCTACAACATCTCGTCGCTGGTGGTGCAGGACCCGCAAGGCAAGCAGACGAAATTGCGGATGCCGGTGGCTGTCTATCTCGGCATCGTTGCCGCCACCAACATGAAGCAGCGCACCCGCAAGCAGCTCGAATATTATCATGCCGACCGGCTGAACTTCGCCGTGCTCGGCACACCGAACCGGCTGGAATACGACCAGGGGTTCTTCGTCAAGAACGGCGACGGCGCCGCCGACGTCAAGCCGATCGCGCATCTCTACAAGACGCAGGTCTATGCGCTAGCCGCCTATCTCGGCATTCCGGAAGAGGTCCGCAACCGGCCGCCGACCACCGACACCTACTCGCTGGCGCAGACGCAGGAAGAATTCTACTTCTCCCTGCCTTACGATCGGATGGATCTGTGTCTCTACGGCCTCAACAACGGCGTGTCCGCCGAGGTGGTAGGGCAAGCGGCGGGATTGACCGCCTCACAGATCGAACGCGTCTGGGCCGACATCGCCGCCAAGCGAAAGGCAACGCGCTATCTGCACCTGCGCCCGCAGCTCGTTGACGGCGTGGACGAAGTCGGCTCCTGACCTATGCATATCGAGCAAAAGTGATCCGGTCTTGCGATACGACATGCATGAAAGAAATACTAAGCTCTTGTCTTTACGCAATTCCGGACGGAAAGCCGCGCACCCTTTCCTGGAATTGCTGTAGGCGGAACGCTTCAGGTGAAGCGGCCGCCGATCAACTGGCTCCACTGCTCGCCCGCAAGCCCGTTCAGAAAGACCTGCGCGTTCTTCATGGCATCGAGAAGCTCGGGATCGCGTGAATGCACGACGGTCGAGGCGACCGGTATGAAGGCTATGCGTCTTACAAGCATGGCGTCCAGAAGCGCGGGCTGGACGCGGCCGCGCAAGCCGGAGACACCGCGCCGGGCGGCATGCTCGACCAGGCAATCGATCACCGGCCCGGCCTGGCCGGGAAGAGCGAGGACCTGCAGCACGCGGCCGATCCCGTCCGGTCGCGCGTAATAGGCGAAAGCGCCGACATTGGCGCCGTTCGGCGATGCCACCGACACGTAGACAAGCTCTCCGAAATCCGGCTTTTGCGCCGCATCGCCCAGAATATGGTTGAGCTGACCTTCCGCCCACTGCGGACGTAGCGGAAATTGGGCGCAAAGCGGCTCCAGCAGCCCCGCAAAGCTGCCGCTGTCGATCTCGGAGGCCCGAAATGCCCCCCGGCTCGATGCGTTGGCGACGACGCCGGTCCAGCGTCGTTGACTGCCCTTCATTTTGCGAAGGTAGAGCCGGTCGACGATCCGGGCGAGCGGGTTGAACATCCAGGCAAGCTTCATGTGATTGGCAAAAAGGCTGAGCATGAAGGTCGCCGGCCGCATCACGCGAACCCAGTCAAGGCTGTGTTGCGGCAGCACAACGCCGCGAAGCCGCGTCCACAGTTTCACGGACGTATCATTGGCGGTTTCGCTGAAGGAGATGTCCTGCGGACCATCGAGGAAGGCCTTCAACAGGCGGGCACCGGCCATCGGATCGGTCTCGTGATCCTCGACCATCAGCGAGCTGCAGATGGCAGCGTAGAGCTGCCGGCCGTTGAATTTCATTGGCAGCGCATGAACGCCGACGAACCCGGAAACCTGGCCGGCGTCATTGACATGGACAAGCGAACGGAGCCCGCTGCCCCAGTCGGGTGCGTCCAGATAAAACCGCCTCATGTAATCGACGAGGGAGGCCGGCGCTGGCCCCCGCTTCTTGCGCAGCATGCGTTGAAACATGCCCGCGACGGCCGCAAGGTCGGCCTGATCGAGGGCGCGGACGACGCTCACGCCGGGCTCCCGGTTCCGGGAACCCGGCCACCATGTTTGCGCGCCATGGCGACACGGGGCTGGCCGTCGGCCGTCACGGCAAAGGTTGGGGTTTCGTAGGATCTCGTTCTCGATAAAAGGGTTGCTATCTGCCGATCTTGACCTTCGCCGAACTCAAATAGCAGCCATCCGCCTGGCTTGAGGAAAGCTGCGGCATCCCGGACCAGCCTTTGGAGGATCGAAATACCGTAAGGGCCGCCGTCGAAAGCTTCCCGAGGTTCGTTCTCCAACAGATGCGCGCTTTCGCTATCGAGACGGGATGAGGAAATATAGGGCGGGTTGCACACAACCATGTCGGCAGCGCCGCGGAGGCCGTCACCCTCGATCGCGGCAAATAGGTCGCCTTGCCGGACCTTGATCCTGTCCTGCAGGGCGAGGCGCACAACATTGCGGCGGGCAAGCGAAACCGTGCTGTCGGTCAGGTCCGCCGCCCATGCCCGAGCCCGAGGACATTCGCTGACGATGCCCACGGCAAGATTGCCGCTGCCGCAGCACATGTCGATCAGGATCGTTTCGTGCGCCTGTTCGCCAAGAATGGCCGCGGCCGTCCGGCCAAGCAGTTCCGTTTCGGCTCGCGGCACCAGGACGTCAGGCGCGAGTTCCAGCTCAACCCGCATGAAGCGGTGCAATCGCGGCCAATTGCGATCGTTTGCACGGCCGGCAGGAAGGCTGTGATGCTGCGGCAAGGAAAATCCCTATCCTGAGGATAAAACGCGGGTTCCCTGTTGTTACCAACTCCGGGTAAATTGATGTTAAAGATCATGATTGGATTGGGAGTAACCGGCCTATGTTGGCGGCGTCCTGTCCCATCAATGGCGGATTCCTGTGCCGCCGCAAGCCGATCCATGCGCTAATTCAGAGCAACGCCTCGTACCGGTCTCCGATCTTTTCAATTTCGAAATCCGCCGCCCTGCTTTTCAGGATCGCGGCGGTTGTCGGCTGGTCGAGCATTCCGGCCATCGCCACTGCCAGGGCCGCGGCATCGCCGACCGGCACCAGGGCGCCGAAGCGGCCGTCATCAAGTATTTCGCGCGGGCCGTGCGGCGCGTCCGTGGAGACCACCGGAATCCCCGCTGCCATGGCCTCGACCAGAACATTGCCGAAGCCCTCGCTGGTCGATGATAGGACGAACAAGTCAGCTACGGCGTAGCAGGCCGCCGGATCATTGACATAGCCCGCAAACAGAACGTCTGCGCCGATACCGGATTCTTCGGCATAGGCGCGCAGCTCGTCGGCCAGCGGACCCTCGCCGAAGATGACAAGCCGGGCCCGGCGGCCGGCGCGCAGCACAGCGAAGGCCCGCAGCAACGTCCAATGATCCTTAACCGGCACCAGGCGTCCGGCGGTGATGATGACGGGGCCGTCGCCCATCGCCGCGAGCTCTGCCTGCCAGGCGTAGGAGCGTTGCTGGGATGCCGCAGCCGGCGGCAGCGGGTTGTTGATGACCACGACCTTGGATTTCGGGAAGCCTCGGGCCACAAGATCGCCGCCGACACCCTCAGAAACCGCGATGGCCCTGGTGGCGCGGGCCGCAACCAGGGCCGAAAGCCAGACCGCCATTTTCGCGCCAAGGCTGCCGGAAGGCAATGAGGCGGCGGCGTGGAAACTCGGGAAGAACCGCGCCCTGCTTCGCGCGAGGGAAAGCGCCAGCGCCACGACCAGATTGGCGAATTCCGGGGCGCTGTAGATCGCGTCGGGAGAAAGGCGGCCAAGCAGGCCCGCGCTTCGCACGATGCCTTTCAATGTCGCCCACTTGCCATAACCCTCGCCGCGAATGGGGAGGCCGAAATCGACCAGATGCACGGCAGGCGAAAGCAGGGCGGCATTGGGCCCCTGCGCGTTCCAGGTAAAAAGCGTGACGTTGTGGCCGCGCGATGCCAGCTCGTTCGCTATCAGGACGAACACACGCTCGGCGCCGCCGCCCCTGAGGCTGGCAATGTGAAAGACAATCCGCTTCGCCATTTCAGGCGCGGCTGGCAATGACATCCGGGCGGTTCGGCGGAAGCCGCATGTCGCGCACGATACCCAGGGTAATGGCGAGCAACATGCCGAGGATCATGCCGCCAATGGCCCCCAGGCCGATCATCACGACGGTGCGCGGGGGCCATGAACGGCCCTTTGGCGGCACTGCGGTGGAAATCACCTGCACATTGGTGCTGTCGATCTGTTCGCGCTCGGTTATCTGGCGTGCCCGCGACAGGAAGCTCTCATAGATAGCCGTCTTCGACGCGGCGTCACGTTCAAGCTCACGCAAGGCGACCTCGGAATCGCTATCCGAGAACACGTTGCCCTTCAAGTCATTCATCTTGGCATTGAGGGAGGCCGACGAGGTTTTGGCGGCATCGAGATTGACCTTCGCCAAGCGCAGGGTGCGCGCGTATTCGGCGCTGAGTTGCGCGCTGACCGTGTTGTACTCCGTCTTAAGCCTGACGATCGACGGATGACGGGGGCCAAAGGTCATCGACTGCGAATCGATCTGCTGGCGCAGGCCGTTGGCCGTTGCGCGCAGCGCCACAAGCGCCTCCGACGTGGCGGGACCGGAATTGGTGCCGTTTGCGCCGGCGGCAAGCAGGGCGTCGTAACTTGCCTGCGCGGCGATGACGCGCGATTGCGTCTCCACGATCTGGCCGTTGAGCTGGGTCATGGTTTGCGAGGAAACAAGCTGCCCATTGCTGGTGGCCAGATTGTGGCTGCGCCTATAGGCCTCGACCTTCTCTTCGGCCGCCTGCACATCGCTCTTGAGCTGGCCCAGCCGCCCGTCCAGCGCGGCCGCGGCACGGCTGGCGCCGGAAGCCTCGGCGCTGGCCAGCTCTTCCTGGAAAGTCTTGACGATATCCTGCGAAATCAGGATCGCCTTAGCGGGGGTTTCCGCCGATACCATCAAGGTCGTGACAAACGACTTTTCATCCGCGATGCTGCTAACCCGTTCCGCCAGGTTCTTCAGGGCGGTAAGCTTTGGGTCGGGTTTGGCGCCGTCCGTCCCTGTGCGGCTTCGGTCCGCGTCGAAGAACTCCGGGTCACTGGCCAGGTCAAGATCGTCTACAACACGTGAAAGCACGCTGCCCGAGGTCAAGATGCGCTCTTTGCTGCGCGCGCTGAGCAGCTGTCCATCGACCTGGGCCGATTGCGGGTAAAGATCATTCGGAACAACCTGAAGATTGGCGGGATTGATGAGGATGTCCGTGGTCACGGTGTAGCGCTGCTTGCTCAGCAGAGCGTAGGCACCGCCGATGATCCCGCCGGCTATTGCCAGCAGGCATACCAGAGCGAGGCCGGCGCGCAGCCAGACAAACAGACGCCCGAAATCGAGTTCGAGAAAGGTTCCGATCTTGTTGAGCGTCACCGTCGTGACGGGCTCGGCTACAGGCGGCGCCACGGGTGCAGGCGACACAGGGGCCGACGTTACAGGGGCCGACGTTACAGGGGCCGACGTTACAGCGGGTGCCGCCGCATGTGCCATGATCGGCGCGGTTTGTTGCGGCTTTGGCCTGCTGGCGCGCCGCGCATTTTCGATCCGTTCATAGGGGCTAATGCCGGCGGCGGCCGCGGCTGGAGGAGGACCGGAAGCGGCGGACATCATGCTAACCCTTTAATATTCAATACGCACAGCCTGCTTTACGGAAACATCGTTAACATTTCATTTTCCAGGCGTGTCAGGCGCGTTCCGGAACAGCGATCTATCCACCCTTGGTCGGTATTCTGCCACGCCCGTCGTAGCCTGGCAAAGCGTGCAGGCGTTTCAAATGGAAATACAAGAGGTCGTCGCGAGGGCACCCGCAAGGAGCGGGCTTGGCGTCATGTCGCTGTTGATGCTGGTTGGCCTTGAAGGGGCGTGCCGGTTTGGCGCCCATCCGGCTTTCGATAAGCGAGCAACAAGATGACGAGCAGCATGATATCCGGCGCCTTCGAAGAAAGGGCATTGTTTGACAATGCCGCGAGGATGGACGCGGCCGCTGCGATATGGGCGGCCCGAGGCGTATTGCGCAGGAGCTTGAAAAGGAACCGGAAGAAAGCAAACGCGAAGAGCAGGGCGATCGGCAGGCCGAACAAAAGCGTAAGAACGACCGGCGTGCTTTCGATGAAGGGGAGGTTGAGCTTTTCGTTGACGATCTTCAACAACTCGTTGGGATTCATGCCAAGCAGGATGTCCCTCCATTCAACGAACTTGAATACATCGTAGATCTTGACGCGCGCGTCGTAATTTTGATCAAAGAGCGTGTTGCTGAAGCGGTTCAGCAGCCCCGCCGAAAAGAGTATCGCAATCAGTATGGCGCCACCGGCCAGCGTCAGCATCAGCACCAGGAGTTTGGCCTGGCGTTGATGTCTGGGTGACAAGTCCGGCCAAGGCAGGAACACGAGCAGGAACAGGATCTCGCCGCAAGCGAGCAGCAGGGCGGTGCGCGCGCCCGAAGCGGCCGTGCCGATGAAGAGAATGAAGATGCAAAGCGCGCACACCCAGATACGCCACCGCGTCAATGCAACGAAACCTATGGCGGTGGTGCAAAGCGCGCCCAGCGCCAGCGGATGGGCCGACAGTCCGATCGGCCGAAAGTCCAGCTCAACGAGGGGATAGGGCAGGAATCGATGCTGGGTGACGGCCTCGATCGTTCCGATGATGGCGCTGAGGACGATCATGCCGACGATGACATTGCCAAGCGCCCTGCGCACATGGTCACCCAAGGCAAGCATGATCATCGCCGCGGCACAAGAGACCAGATAGGAATCGATTATGAAGCCGGCCGAGCCGGCACGGCCTATCACGAAGAGATAAGGCACCAGCCACAACAGCAGCAGCGAATATAACAATGTCGCCTTGAACAGCCTGACTTCATCGCCTTCGAGCCGAATTGGCCGGGTCGTGGCGATGACGACAAGCAGCAGAAAGATGGCATAGGTCCCGATATGCAGCTTTTCGGGAAACGACCCCCCCTCCGTCGAATAGGACATCACCATATTCATCAACTGCGGAGAGATGGTCGAGCGGAGCAGGAAAGCGAAGGCCGCGAGGAGAAAGAACAGGAGTGTGAGGGCGTCTTGGCGGCTGGCCTGCGCGGTCACGAACTGTTGCTCTGTGGGGGTGACACTCACGATTATCCGACCAGCGTTGCGGCTTGCGATTGAGATGGCAGGGGACGAACGCGCCCCCGGGTACATTTTCCTGCACGAACGTAAAGGAATATGGATAACCCGATCTTAACAGTGGCGATGCCGGGCATGGGCCGCCACATGTCAGCTTTGCCGAAAAGCCGGACACCGCTCATTGAAATCTCACCAAAGTGCGCCGCGTGGGAACGAATGCACGCAATGCACTTGCGCGACATGCATCGGCAGCCGGATTTACGCTATTTCGTGAACTCGGTAACCCACACTTAATTGGCCGGTCGTATTGATGGCGATGCTTTGCACGGCGCCCGACGCGCTGCCTGTGGACGGCACAATGGCATCAGGCGCCGGCAAAGCGCAGGAGATCAAGGTGAAGAAATTCTATTCGATTCAGTATCTTCGCGCCTGCGCCGCCTTGCTGGTTCTGTTCGCACACGCCTTTTCCTATCAGATTGGCGTGGACAATCTGATTATTGTGACGGCGGGCCGCCTGGGCGTCGTTCTGTTCTTTGTCATCAGCGGTTTCATAATGGTCCATATTACGGGAGATGGTCCGTTTTCCGCTGCCACCTTCCTGAAACGCCGAGCAATCCGGATCATCCCCCTTTACTGGCTTTTCACCAGCCTCGCCGCGGTTCTGGCGGCGCTCGCGCCAAGTCTCTTCCAGAAGACCGTCTTTACATGGCCCCACTATCTTCAGTCGCTCCTCTTCATTGTTCACGAAGCGCCTGGACGGGATAGCGCCAGTCCAATCCTCTCACTCGGCTGGACGCTCAATTACGAGGTATTTTTCTATATCGCTTTTGCGGTGTTCGCATTCCTGTCCGTGACCTCGCGCGTATTTGTGCTGACGGTCTTTTTCATTGCGATGTGGATATCCGGGCTGTGGCTGGCTCCCACCAACCCTGTTATCCAGTTCTATCTCAACCCTTCTCCGGTGGCATTCGTAATCGGCATGTGGATAGGGCGGCGCTATTTGGACGGTGATTTCACTTCCGACATACGCCATGCCTGGATATTCGGCGTAATGACCGCTGCAGGCGTGGTGCTTTCATTCGTCGATGACGGTACGCCGCTCTTGGGTCAGATCAGCTTCGCGGGACAAGCAATGTGGGCGGCGGGCCTGCTTCATCTCAGCCTCATTCTGGAGCCGAAACTCAAGCACTGGAGCCTTCTCGAGCAGTTGGGCGACGCTTCCTACGCGCTTTATCTGTCGCATATCTTCGTGATCGGCGCTGTGGCGTACCTGGCCAGACGCACCGTCGGATACGAGCATCCGACAACGGTATGGTTGGTGTCGGTGGTCAGCATCGTGGCAGCCTGCCTCGTCAGTCTGGTGATTTACGAGATGATCGAGAAGCCGATTCTTCAGACCCTGAACGGCAGAAGGAAGACGAGAAACACACCGCTTCCTCATATTGCCACGGAGAACAAATAAGCAGGTCACGCAACGGGACGCTCACGGCTTTCAGCGCTTCAGTCAGCCCGCGCTGTCCACGACCTCGACATTGCCGGCGCGGTTAAGCGTATGAATGCCCGTGCGTGCCCATGCTGGACCCGCGCCGATCGGCCGGGGCGAGGCGAAGCGGACGTCTGACGCGTCGAGTCGCTCAAGCTGCATCAGCCCCAGACCACCGCCATAGGCCCTCGATCCGTTCTGCACCGGCAGCACCAGGGCATCGTCCTGGCGGATAAAGGCGCCGCCCGGCCGGGTGGCCGAATGATCGACGGCAATGGGATTGAGCGGATGGGCGACCCATGGCCCGCGCAGCGAGGGCGCGCAATAGACCGCCATCGTGTCCGACGCGCTGCCGTAGCCGAACCGCTCCGTTCCAACCAGCCAGAAGCGACCGTCGGATTCGAGCAGCGTCGCGTCGTTGAAATCCCTGTCCGTCATCAGCACCGTGTCGCGGACCCAGCGGTCGGGAAACTGCGCGGCGCGATAGAGCACAAGTTCGCGAGCCGAACCACTTTCGGGGATCATGAAAATCTCGCCATCGTGTGCGAACACCTGCGGATACGACAGGTGGTGCGCTTCCTCCAATACAACCCTTGGAACACCGAAAGTGCCATCGTCACCGAGCTCGGCGACGGAAATCACGCCGCGACTCGTCGCGTAGGGGAATTCCTCGACAAACAGATGATGGCGGCGGTCGGTCTCGAAGACGAACGGGTCGGCATAGAAGCGTTGGCCATCGTCCGGCAGGACTGTGAACGGTTTGCCGTCGAGTTGCCCGGTTTCGGCGATGCCTGGTCCGTCGATCACCCGATAGGCAACCTGCCAATAGAAGGGGCGTCGTCCCCGCCTGATTTTTTGCACGGCGCGATCGATCAAAGCCCTGCCGAAAAGGGGCACATAGTGTCGAACAAAACTGTCGTTCTTCAGGATCGGCACCGGGTTGTCGCTTACCGGCACAAGCTTGCCCGCAAAGAAGCGGGCGACGGTTTGCATGATCAGCGACATGGCGCCGGCGAGCAGGTCGTTGCAGCTTCGAGATAGCCAGAGCCTGTCTGCCAGCATCGGTCTAGCCTGGGCCACGACAACGCCATCGAGGCGAGCGCCAAGTTCAGGCAATTGTCCGCTCGCCAACATTGCGGCAACGCCGGCTGGAAAGCTGTTGCGGCCGCAAAATTCGAGCCTCAGGACTGGCGCGCCTTGCCCCGTTGCGCTGGCAGTGAGATCTATGACGAGGTCCGGAGGGCCGCGATCGATGGGCGGCAGCGGCTCGGACCGGCCCGCCAGCGAGGGACCGAAACGCCGGCTCTCGATCGCCAAGACAGTGTCCAGCCCCCGAGCGGTTGGCGCCGCCGCCGGCGCGTTGCAACTCGAGACCACATAACCTGCCGCATCCAACCGCTTAAAAAGCTCATTTTCCCAGCGCCGGGATGCGACGGCGTGGCCGATGATTAAAATATTAGTCAACCCAAGTTATTCTCGTTAAAGCAAAAAATGGCTTTGCTCTGGTATCTTTCCCCACTGTTCCTGGCAAGGGTTGCCCAAGGGGGGCTGCGGACTCTAGCGTTAATCATACGTTAATTTTTTTGAATACGAAGGCGGTTCAGGGCGCTATTGTTAGGCTGTAAGCACATATCAGCCGGGCGCCCACGCTTTCGGTGACCAGGGTCAACCATGAACGCCGTTTCACATCCGAAATTGCCCTCAAGGCGAAAACTGCTGATCGTGTTCGGCACGAGGCCGGAGGCGCTCAAATGTTTTCCGGTGGCGCGCGCCGCGCTTGCCCATCCGGGCTTTACCACGGAAATATGTGTGACGGGCCAGCATCGCGAGATGGTCGATCAGGTCATTGAACTGACGGGCCTGCCGGTGCACTACGATCTCAACATCATGCAGCCAGGTCAGACGTTGTTCGACGTGACCTCGCGCGTGCTCCTCGGAATGGCGGGGGTGCTGGAGAAGGCGAAGCCGGACATCGTCGTCGTCCAGGGCGACACAACCACCGCGATGACCGCGGCTCTAGCTGCCTTCTACAAGCACATTCCGGTTGCCCATATCGAGGCGGGATTGCGCAGCCACAACATCAACTCTCCCTTTCCGGAGGAACTGAACCGCAAGATTGCCGGCAACATCGCCACCTGGCATTTTGCGCCGACCACCGAGGCGCGCGACAATCTCATCGCCGAAGGAAAGGCTGCGAACACCATCTTCGTAACCGGCAATACCGTGATCGACACGCTGCTGCATTTCTCCAGCGAGATCGATGCCGACAAGTTGATGAACGCCAAGCTCGCCGCTCGTTTCCCCTTCATCGATCCGACCAAGAAAATGATACTCGTCACCGGTCATCGCCGTGAGAATTTCGATGGCGGCATCCAGAGAATCTGCACCGCGCTGAAGGCATTGTCGGCGCGCAGGGATGTGCAGATCATCTACCCGGTCCATCCCAACCCGAATGTGCGCTCCGTGGTCGAGGCCGAAATCGGGACGGTGCCGAACATCCACCTGATCGACCCGCAGGACTATTTGCCGTTCCTGTACCTGCAGAAACAGAGCTACCTGGTGTTGACCGACAGCGGCGGCGTGCAGGAAGAGGCGCCTTCACTCGGCAAGCCGGTGCTGGTAATGCGGGAAAACACGGAGCGACCCGAAGGGATCGCCGCTGGTACTGCCCGGCTGGTCGGCACCGATATCGAAAAAATTCTGGCCAATGCCAATAGCCTGCTCGATGATGAGAGCGTCTATCGCGGCATGGCGGAGAGGCACAATCCATACGGCAATGGCCAAGCCGCGAGCCGGATCGTTGAGGAATTGCTGAATCATGGCTGAAATCAAAACCGTTTCCGTTATCGGCATGGGCTATATCGGCCTGCCGACCTGTGCCATTTTTGCCAGCCGCGGACTCGATGTCATCGGTGTCGATATCAACGAGGCGGTGGTCGCGAAGGTCAACCGCGGCGAAATCCACATCATCGAACCGGACCTGGATGGTTTGATCCAGAAAGTTGTCGCCAATGGCAAGCTCAAGGCATTCAGCACGCCTCAGCCGGCCGATGCCTATATTATCGCCGTTCCAACTCCGATCACCCCGGACCGCAAGCCGGATGTCAGCTACGTGCTTGCGGCAGCGCGAAGCATCGCTCCGGTGCTAAAACGGGACGACCTGGTGGTGCTGGAATCAACATCGCCGGTCGGTACGACGCGTGTCATGACAGCGCTGCTCGCGGAACTGCGACCCGATCTCAAATTTCCCGTTGCGCATGGCGAGGAAGCTGACGTCCTGGTCGCCTACTCTCCCGAGCGCGTGCTGCCGGGAAAGGTGCTGACCGAGCTGATCAACAATGATCGCTCGATCGGCGGACTGTCCCGAAAGTCTTCGGAGCGGACAGCGGCACTCTATTCAAGCTTCGTCGCCGGCGACCTGTTCATAACCCAGGCCGAAAGCGCGGAACTGGTTAAGCTGACTGAAAATGCGTTCCGCGATGTCAATATCGCCTTCGCCAATGAGCTTGCGGCGGTGTGCCAGGATCTGTCGCTCAACGTCTGGGAGGTAATCGATCTCGCCAACCGGCATCCTCGCGTGAACATCCTGCAGCCGAGCCCGGGCGTGGGCGGCCACTGCATTGCGATCGATCCGTATTTTATCATCGACGCCGCACCGAACAATACGCGGCTGATCAGTTCGGCACGGCGCATCAATTCCGAGCGACCCTTGTCGGTGGTCAGGGACATCGAGGCATTGCTCGACCCGACCCGCAAGCAGACGATCGCCTGTCTTGGCCTCAGCTTCAAACCCAATATCGACGATATGCGCGAGAGCCCGGCTGTCGAGGTTGTTAAGCTTCTGTCCAAGATTCCCAATATCAAGATCGTCGCTGCCGAGCCCAATGCGCGTCAGTTGCCACACGAGCTCGAGGGCAGCGGCGTCATGTTCACCGATGCACTTTCCGCTATTGACCAATCCGATATCGTCGTCCTGCTGGTCGACCATCGACAATTCAATCTGATCGATCCCGAAGCGCTCAAGGACAAGAAGCTCGTCGACACACGGGGCCTGTGGACCTGGCGCAAGGCGCGCAAGCCCGACGCCCGCATCGAAGGCAAGAAATCCGAAATGGAACGCTCGCAGTCTCTCGCTCGCACCGGAGAAGCGGCATGAACTCGCATGACCCGGCATGGGCGCAACACTCTCTATTGGCATCACGCCGCCGCGAGTTTCTCGGTGCGACCATCCATGCGCTGACCATGGCCGAGACGCTGGCCATCGCAGACGAGGCGATGGCGACGCGGCGACCGCTTCATCATGTTGTCGTGAACGTCGCCAAGCTTGTGAACATGCGCAAGAATGCCGAACTGCGCGAGGATGTCGTCGGGGCGGATATGGTCAATGTCGACGGCAAAGGCGTGCTTTGGGGCGCGCGGCTCTGCGGCGTCGAGTTGCCGGAGCGTGTGACCGGCGTCGACGTCATGATCAACCTGCTTGCGCTGTGCGCCAAGCGTGGCTATCGCCCCTACCTTTTGGGCGCTGAACAGCACATTCTCGACGCAGTTGAAAGCCGACTTGCCAGAGATCATCCGAGCCTGGCCATTGCCGGCCGGCGCAATGGGTATTTCAAGGCGGAGGAAGAGGCCGCGATCGTCGAGGCCATCAACGCTTCAGGTGCCGACTGCCTGTTTGTGGCGATGCCGACGCCGAGCAAGGAGCGCTTTCTCAAGCGCTATCGCGACGTACTCGCTCCGAGTTTCGTCATGGGCGTGGGCGGCAGCTTCGACGTCTATGGTGGAAAGGTCGCCCGGGCACCGAAACTGGTTCAGGCGGCCGGCCTGGAGTGGCTGTTCCGCGTGGCGCAGGAGCCGCGACGCTTGTGGCGCCGCTATTACGATACCAACACCGCCTATGCACTGCTGCTGTGGCGTGAGTTCTGGTCTCGCCGGGGACGCCGAAACGTCAATCCGTAAGCTCGCGACTTTCAGACAAGCATGCCTCATAGCGCGGGATTTATGCGATCCGGAGCCGTGCCCTTAGCTTGCCGATGAAATGCGTCACGGCCGCGGGGTGAAACAACCAGGTCAGTCCCAGGAAAGCCGCAGCGCCGGCGACGCCGCCCGCCGCGAGCGGAAAGATCGCCGGCATATAGCCCAGCGCAGTGCTGGCGAGGCTGGCGGCCAATCCGGTGCAGATAGAAATTATGATTGAGACAGCGATGTCGCGCCAGGGCACCGGCACCGGCGTGAGCCTCTCGGCGATGACGATGCAGGCTGCAAGACCTGCCAGCGATCCGCCCGCCAACGCCAACGCCGCGCCAACCTCCGCCATGGTGGGAATCAACAGAAAAGACAGTGAAATCGTTGCCACCGAGCCGAAGGAATTGGCGATGATCAGCAACCACGGCCGCTTATGTGCGTGCACCACGACGCCATAAACGAAGCTTGTGAGATTGGCACAAAGAACGCTGAAGGCGATGATCGGGAACAGCAGGCCGAAGCGACCATGATATTCCGCGGGCAGCAGGAGTCGCGTGATGTCGCCGCTGAGCGCGATAAGCATTGCTGCGACCGGCAGGCAAAGGCGTATCATCAAGGCCATGAGTTGCGACAACAACCGCCCGGACGCCTCGGATCCCTCTTCGTCGAAGCGGCTGACCACTTCTGGAAATGCGCCCATGTTGATTGCGTTGGCGACCATATCGATCGGCTGCCGAGCCAATGCGTAGGCGGCTGCGAAGACGGCCACCGCGCCGGCATCGTAGTAGAGCTTGAGGAAGACGCGTTCAGCGCTGTTGAGACCGAAACCGACCAGCGCCATGATGACCAGGGGCACGCCGAGGGCAAAAAACTCCTTGTGGGTGAAGCGCGGCGGGCCGCCAATAACGCGCCCGGATGCCACCACGCACGCCACGATGCCGGCAATCAGCACGGCGAGGCTCGAGCCGAGCGATACCGTCAGAAACGAGCGTTGGAAGATAAGGATGGCGGCGATCGGCAAGGCGAGTTGCAGCAGGCCGCGCAGATATTCAAGCATCGAATAGAGGGAATGACGCTGCTGCATTTGCAGCACCGTCAACGCGAACCGGCTGATGGAGCCGGCAATCAGATAGCTGCAGACGGCGATTGCAAATTCGATCCAGCGCTCCGGCACGATCACCGCCGAGGCGATCACGGATATGATCAGGGCCAGCACCGTGGTGACAAGCAATACCTGTCCGGCAAGCATCAGGCTGCCACGGCTGACGTCGCCTTTTCCGCCAAGCCGCAACAAGGCAATGCGCAGCCAGTTGGTAACGGCAACATCCGTCATTTCGCCCACGGTGACCACCAGGGTCAGCAGGCCATACTCCGTCTGGTCGATCAGCCGCGTCATGACGACCAGCAGGAGCAGAGCGGAAACCCGCGTCAGCATAATAGCTGGGCCATAGATGAGTGTGGAACGGAGCAGCAAAGGGTTGTTCCCGGAAAATTTGCCGTCGATTAATCGTTGACCGACGGGAATTCCAGCACGATGACGGCAAAGGGTGAACGGATACAGTTTGAACCAAAAGATTTGTCGTAAATCTTTTTTGGAACCTTTGCTTTACGGTCACCCGGCATCCGCAATCCAAATGGTGTCATGTTGCAGCGTCTCGCCCACAATAGAAAAATACATGTCCTGGTCGCAACGCCCTCGGGCGTTTCGGGACAAGGCGGCATCGACCGGATCATGGGGGCGCTGAAGCAGGAGTTCGAACGGCAAGAGATCGCCGACATCGATCTGCGCTTTCTTTCCAGCCGTGGCCCGGGACATGTCGGGCTTTCGATCTTCTACATGCTTGGTTTTTGCGCGCGGATGCTTGCGGCCCGCCTCGACAGACGCGCCGACGTCATTCACATCAATATATCGGTCTCCGGCAGCACCTATCGCAAGATGATGATCGCCGCCTGCGCCAGGCTGTTGTCGATACCATATGTCCTTCATCTGCATGGGGCGCAGTATCAGACATTCTGGAAAGATGATCATAGTTTCATGAGCCGCCGTATCAGGGCTCTGTTCGAGCATGCCGGCCGGGTGATTGTCCTGGGGGGGCTTTGGCGCGATTTCGTCGCCAGCCGGGCACCGGCGAACGGCGGCAATATTGTCATCGTTCCCAACGCCACGGCAGTTCCTTCCCTGGCGCATGTCGGCGGAGGCGATCACGTGCACATCCTGTTCCTCGGCCGCATCGGCGAGCGAAAGGGCGTGCCGCAGTTGGGCGAGGCGCTGGAGCGGATGAAACATCTCAGGGGTTGGCGTGCCACGATCGCCGGCGATGGTGAGGTCGAGCCGGCACGAGCGAGGTCGGTCGCTCTAGGGATTGCCGACCGTATTGCTTTTCCGGGCTGGGTGGGACCTGACGAGGTCGCATCACTGATCGCTTCGGCCGATATTCTGGTGCTCCCCTCGTTCGCCGAAAATCTGCCAATGTCGGTGATCGAAGGCATGGCGGCCGGCCTGGCTGTCGTGGCCACCCCGGTTGGCGCGGTCGAGGACATCATCACCCACGAACAATCCGGTCTGTTGGTGCCGCCCGGCGATGTGGCGGCGTTGACCGAGGCGTTAACTCGGCTGGTCGAGGATACGGCGCTGCGCGCGCGGCTTGGCGCCGCCGCCATGGCGGTGCACCGGGAAAGGCTTGAGCTTGCACCGTTTGTCGACGCGATCTGCGATGTCTGGAGATCGGTCGCGTCCGAGGCGCGATCGGTCAAGCGCTGACGCTGTCCTTCATTGTCGTCACTGCGGCGGGCCAAGCGCGAATTCGCGGTGGAATATCTCCAGGTTCAAAAGCGCCCATATCAGTTTTTCGTGGTCCGCGGCGCGCTCGGCGTGCTCCCTGACAATCTGGTCCAGCTTCTTGGCGCTCAAATAGCTACGGATGACCGAATGGGACGAACACAGATGGTCCCGTACATAATCGCTCATCGGCCCGCGGAACCATTCGGCGACGGGCACCTTGAAGCCGATCTTTGGGCGGTTGAGGACCTCGTCGGGAACCATGCCGGCCATGCAGTCGCGCAGGATCTGTTTGCTGTGCAGGAAGCCCAGCCTGTAACGATCGGGCAGTTGGCTGACGAAGGAAACCAGATCGCGATCAAGGAATGGCATTCGCCCCTCGATTGAACCGGCCATCATCACTCGGTCGCCCCGTTCCAAGAGGTTGTCGGGCAACCACGATGTCTGATCAAAAAACAACACACGGCGCAGATGAGATTCCGTCACACTCGAAGAGAACGGGAAATCGTTGCAGTCATGGCCGCAAGTGGCCAACCCACCGAGGAGCGAATCGCGTTCCCGCGCCGTTATGGCTCCAAACCAGGAGATCATCCGGGTGGCAAAGTCCCGTTCACCCGCGCTTCGGGCAAATGTATCGAACTTGGCCGATGCGCCGGGCAATGCGCGCATCAAAGGGGCGAGGAGATTGTTGTGAAGCGACGCTGGAACAAGTGACCGGTAGACACCCGCCAGAGACTCTGCGCGATGTTTGGGGTAGCCGCCGAGTATCTCGTCCGCACCTTCGCCCGTAAGCACCATCTTGACGTCCTGCGAGGCTCGAACCGACATCAGGTAAATTGGAATGTCCGTACTTTGTGAAACAGGTGCCCCCCGATGGCGGACCATCTTGGGCAGATGATTCATCAGGTCATCCGCCTGGATGACGATTTCGCAATGATCGGTCTTGAAATGATCGGCGACGCGCCGGGCGAATGGAAGCTCGCTGTAAGCCTGTTCGCTGAAACCGACCGAAAACGTACGAATGGGGTTGTCGCTGTGCCTGGTCATCAGGGCAACGATTGCCGACGAGTCGAGGCCCCCGGACAGAAAGGCGCCAAACGGCGCATCACTGCGCATCCTGATCTCGACAGAACGGTCGAGCAATTCCAGAAATCGCCGCTTGGCGGTTCCTGGATCGATATCCGCTGTCAGATCGGTCTGATCCGGGGGCGCATAGTAGCGCGTTTCCGTTACTTCCCCTTGCGACCACACAGCGTAGCTTCCCGGGTTGAGCTTGCGGATCTGTTTGAAAAGCGTCCGCGGTCCAGGCACGTAACGCCAGGTCAGATACTCGCGCACTCCATCCAGATCGAGCTGCTGGCCATCTGGCTGCGCAGACAACAACGCGCTGATCTCCGAGGCAAACGACAGCAAATTTCTGCCTTGCATGAGGTAAAGGGGTTTTTTTCCAAAGGGGTCGCGAGCGAGGATCAATTCGCGCCGTTGAGCGTCCCACAGCGCAAAAGCGAACATCCCGCTCAATCGGTCGAACATGGCCAGGCGCCACTGGTCATAAGCCCTGAGCAGCACTTCCGTGTCGGAGCGTGTGCGAAAACGGTGGCCGAGACCGATCAACTCCTCACGCAACTCGATGTAGTTGTATATTTCGCCGTTGAAAATAATCCGGAGCCGTCCGTCCTCGGTCTGCATCGGCTGATTTGAATCGGCGTTTAAGTCAATAATCGCCAGGCGGCGATGCACCAATGCCAACTGGTCCTCGCCTGTGTTCAGGTCCAGGAGTTCGATGCCTTCGGCATCCGGACCACGATGCTGCAAGGCATTCGACATCCCGGCGGCCCGATCTTGTGGCTTCTCGACCCTGCGCCCAATCCAGCCGGCAATTCCGCACATTCTTTCCCTTGGCCCTCTTTCCCTTGTTTGCGTATGATCGAGGACACCAATCTACAGCGAATATATTAAATAGCTGCTCGGTGGAGTGATTTTAAAACTGAGCCTGATTTGGTTCGATCAGGCCCTCTCGGCTGCAACTGGAGACGACAGTCCTTGGGTTTCACGCGATTGATCGCCAGCAACCAGGCAGACCGCTCGAACCGATCCTGACCCGATGACGAGTTATGGCAGGCCCAGTGCCCGCAACATCTCCCGGTCCGGGATCGCAGGCCCCTTGGGTTGGATAACACTCATTCCGTAAGGATTGGAGAATTCCCAGGCCGACCACGGCATCGCGAAGCGTTCCGCCTCTCTGCGCACTGCCATGAGATAGCGCAGGCGATCAGCATCGAAAGCTCCCATGCGGCCATCCGCAGACATCAGGATAACGCCGAATTCGCCCACGAACAGGCGTCTGCTCGCTATGCCATGGGCTTCAGCCCAGTCGACCGCCTGACGGAAACCCGCTTCGAGCTGGCTCTGCCCCCAATTCTGCTCAAAGTATCGGGCGATCGTTTCACGCGCCGAGGCCATGTTCATCACCTCTTCGATCTGGCTCAAGCCGGCGGCGTCCATCTGCGCCTTGAGGGTTTCGGCGACCACTTCGGGCGTGCTGGCGTCGGCAGGCCAGGGAAGGCCGGAGGAGAAAGCGTTCTTGTCATCGGCCCGCTGGTGCGTGAAGCTGTGCGGATCATACATGTGGAAGCTGTAATAGACGTTGGGGTCGTCGAAGTTGGGGTCCAGGTTGACCAGTCCCGCGATGCTCCCGCCGCAGGCGCCGGTCGCGACGATGGTGAGTTCGCTGCTGACGGCGCGAATATCGCGAACCGTGCCTGCCATGATCCGCTGCCAGTCATCGCTGCCGCTTGAATCGCAAGGGTAGTAGGCGGGCTCGTTATAGGGCTCGAGGGCGACCTTGTCGGCGCCAATTTTGATCAGCATGGCAGCCACCGCCACTACCATTTTGCGATAGCGGGCAACACCCTCGCTGTCGGCCCCGCCATGGATCATTTCCATGCTGTAGGCCGGAACCTGGCTGACGCCATGCAGATCGAAAACCACCTTGAGCCCGCTTGAAACCACCCGCTGCACCGCAGCGGCAAGCATGTCCAGCGCCTGTTGTCGTTTGGCGCCCTCGCTGGCAAGCAGAGGGCCAGGGTCGACACTCAGCCGGACAAAGTCGAAGCCCATGGATCGAATGCGACCAAACTGGTCGCCGTCCGGCCAATCGGTGAGCGGCCTGCCGCCCGCAAGCCATTCCTTCTCGCTGCGATAGGGCGGCCATTTGTAGGAACCATCTTTCTCCACCGGCGACCAGTTGAGCCATTCATGGACGCCAACGCCGCGCTCAAGCGGGATCGGCGCCGCCTCGGCTGACAAAGCCATGCCAAGCGCGCACGCTATGACGTAGACAACTTTTCTCATCGCAAAACTCCGCGTCATGGCCGAAGATATTAACCGCGGGAACGGAAAAGAGGATGCCGCCACACGCTTTTTCGACGGGATGGTGTATGAGGATCAAAATCTTGGCGGAGCGCGGATGAGGGTCGGGTGGTATTTCAACCGATTGCGCAGCATGGAGTTGGCCGAGATATTGCATCGGTTGGACGAGCAGCGCCGGAGGACCGTTTCGCGCCGCCGCGACAACGGCTGGCAGCGCTATGCGTCGCCGCAGTTGCACCCGGTGCTGCACGGATTGCGGAATGCTGTGCCGGCCGCTGCGACACCAGCCCAGCGGCAAGCTATCGAGGCGGCTGCGCAAAACACTCTTCGGGGCCAGTTTTCAGCACTTGGGCAGACCTGGCCACAGCGAGACCCCTATACTCTCTTTCCACCCGAGCTCTGGCGCCTTGATCCGGTGACCGGCCGGCTTTGGCCAGGCCCCAAGACCCATACTTTCGATATCGATTTTCGCCATGCCACCGGCCGTGGCGATGTAAAATATGTCTGGGAAATCAACCGGCTGCAGCAACTGCCGCCACTGGCTGCCCATCTGCTTCTCACCGGCGATGATCAATCCCGTGCGGCCATCGAGGCGGCGATCGAGAGCTGGCATTTCGCCAACCCACCATTTCGGGGCGTTGGCTGGGCCTCGGGCATCGAGGTCGCGCTACGAGCCATCAGCCTGATTGTCACGCTCGACCTCGTCGGCGACCGGCTTGGCGCGGCGACGCGAGAAAAAGTCGGTGAAATACTGGCGGCAAGCGCCTATTGGCTGCCGCGGTTTCCCTCCCGTTTTTCGTCCGCCAACAACCATCTCGTCGCGGAATTGGCTGGCGAATATTTGATCGGTCTGGCTTTCGGGGCCGAGGTGGCTCGCGAGTCGCTCCTGGCTGAGGTGCTCAAACAGATCCTGGCCGATGGCGCCGGGGCCGAGCAGACCCCGACCTACGCCGCCTTCAGTGCCGAACTTTTCCTGCTGTGCGCTGCGGCGGCGCGCCAGGCCGGACTGCCTTTTCCCCAGCCCGTCGAAGCGCGTTTGGCCGCTTTCGCCAATTTCGCAGGCTGGCTCCCGCCGAAAACCAGCGGCTTCGGCGACAATGATGAAGGCCGCGTGATCACGCTGGGGGGCGAAACCGATTATGTCGGATCGGTCGCGGCCGCCATCCGTGGTTTTCTACGGATGCCGGGCAGCGCACCGGAGCCTGGCGATTTTCGTGCGCTTTTCTTCGGCGCGCCACCGCGGCCGGCGCCGGTGCCGAATGGATTGCATACATTCACGCAAGGCGGGCTCTCCGTCTGGCGCGGCGAGATGAATGGTCGCAACGTCCATCTGACATACGACCACGGCCCGCTGGGCTACCTTTCGATAGCGGCGCACGGTCATGCCGACGCGCTGTCGCTCACCCTGTGCATTGACGGCGATCCGGTGCTGGTCGACCCCGGCACATGGCTCTATGGTTCGGGGGGAGGCTGGCGCGACTGGTTCCGCTCGACGCCGGCGCACAACACGCTGAACCTAGAGGGTAAAAGCCAAAGCATCATCTCCGGGGCGTTCAACTGGTCGCACAAGGCGGTTGCGACATTGGTGGAGAGCGAGCCGGGGCCGCACTGGAGGCTGTGTGCCCGACATGACGGGTACAAAGGCCGCTTCGGCGTTGTGCATCAACGCGCCGTGACACGCGATGGCGACGGCATCCTCGTGACCGACCAACTGCTCGGCGGCAGCCGCGTCGCTGAGATCGTCTTCCAACTCGCCGCCGACCTCCACGCCAACAGGGATGGAAACATTGTCACGATATTGCGCGGCGCTGAACCTTTGATGACTATCCACTTTCCAGACGCAGCGATCCACATCCGTTCCGGCGGCGACACACCGGGCCAGGGCGGCTGGGTTTCGCCGCGTTTTGGTGCAAGGCAGCCAGCCGAACGCCTCGCATGGCGTGGCCAAGTAGGCGAAAAGGGAGTAGTCATCCGGCTCGCGCCAAGTCCGCCGCAGACCCGATAACGGGCAGGTTGCAGGCGCAGCGTTCGACATTAATTACGTTCAGATATTTAGCGGTTTTGACACCGTTGATCTGCTAATTTGGCCATGATTGTTCTGCCAGTCGCATCCCGATACACAGTTGCGGGCAGCATATGATAGGCCTGGCAATATGTGCTTCGCGACGAGCCGGATCGCCATTTCACCACCTAGGAGCCACTGCATCGATGTTTTCGGAATTCGCCAGAGTGATCGTGGAAAAACTCTCACACATCGATCTGCTGACACTCGGTCTCCTGTTGCTCACGGCGCTGGGGAGCGCGGTGGTCGCCTACTGGCGAACGGTCGAACAGAAATCCTTCCGGGACTTTTTCGACTTCGCCTTTCCCGCGGAAGTCATCATGCACCCATCGGCGCGAGCGGACGCATTGTTCTGGATCACGAAAAGGCTGGTGATGCCCTTCCTGCTCATTCCCGCCGGTGTCACCTTCGTTGCCGCCACGGGATATGCAACAAACCAGGCAGTCGGCTGGCTCTTCAGCATCTCGCAACCGCTGATACCCGGCCCCGCCGGCCCAGTGACGATCATCCTCTTCACCGCAACCATGCTCGTTGCTTACGATATCTCCTACTACCTATATCACGTTGCCCAGCACCGTTTCCCGTTCCTGTGGGAATTGCACAAGGTGCATCATTCGGCCGAAGTGATGGTTGGGATCACCAAGGACCGGGTTCACCCCCTGGACGATCTGATGAACCGGATCTGGGACGGCGTCATACCGGGGATCAGTTTCGGCTTGTGGAGCCTGATTGCGCTTGATCCGGTCGAGATCGCCATATTTGGCATCAACGTCTATGTCATTCGCAACATTCTCATGATGGACTTCGTTCGCCACACGCATCTGAAGATTTCCTTCGGCCGGTTGAACGGCGTCATCTTGTGTCCGCATTGGCACCAGGTGCATCACAGTGTCGACCCTCGCCACTACGACAAGAATTTCGGGCTACTTTTTTCATTCTGGGATCGCATATTCGGAACGCAGTTCATCCCGGATCCGGACGAAGACCTCAAGTTTGGACTGATAGATCGCGACGTACGCGACTATCAGTCGCTTTTCGGACTTTACGTGCTGCCGCTCAAGAAAATGGCAAACCATATCATGCGACTTTTTCAAAAGCGCATCGATGTCGCGCGGCCGCAGGACCGTCTCCAACCATGAACAAAATGGCTTCGATTGACGCTGTTGGTGCGGAGCGACTGGAAATCGTCAGTTCGACGGATCGCCTGGCCGCCATCGAAGCCGAATGGGTAGACCTATGGCATCGTACCCATGCACTGATCTTTCAGAGCCATGCCTGGGTTTCGGCATGGTGGAGCACCGTGCGTGACCGCGACCGGCGCTCGCTGCGGATCGGCCTGGTATGGAGCGATGACAGGCTGGTCGCTGTCATTCCCCTGGCGATCGGCAGACGAAAAGGACTTCGGCTCCTCGAATGGGCCGCCAATAGCTATACGGACTATGGTGATATTCTTGTCGCGCCGGAATGCTCCCTATCGGCCCTCCAGAACCTCTGGAACCGGATCTGTTCGGCAGGTGGCTTCGATCTTGCTTTTATCAATCGTCTGTCTCCGGATGCGGCAGCCCGCAGGATTTTTACACCGGCCTCTTCCAGCGGCGTCAAGCTTCGCGCCAATCACCGGGAGGAAGTCAGTTATCGCGTCGCTGGACAGTGGGCCAGCGGAGCAGCGTGGCTGGCGGACCAGCCGAAAAAGATGCGCCAGAACTATCGGCGCGGCATCAAGATACTGGAAGAAACAGGCGAAGTGAAATTCCGCCTCCTGTCGGCCGACGAGCCGCTGCAGCCATTGCTGGAGCGACTATCGGCGCTGAAGCGCAGATGGCTGGAAAAGCACACGCGTGAATCCGACCTTTTCGAAGAGGGCGAGCCGGTTCTTGCCGCTCTGGTCGACGCGCTGTCACGCGCCGGTGTGCTGCGCATTTTCGTACTTGAATGCAATGGTGCGATGGTCGCGGTTTCCATCAACATCGTCCAGCACAACGTCATGATGGCATTCGTTACCACCTACGACCCTGATTTTAGCCGAGCGTCGCCGGGTGCGGTCCTGATTACGGAGTATATACAGTGGTCGTTTGATCACGGCTTGGGATTGGTCGATTTCCTCTGTGGCGGAGAGGCCTTCAAACATAGGTTTGCAACACAGGCCGTTACCCTCCAATCCGTTCTTGGGGCACGCACTGTGCAGGGCGCGCTCGCTTCTCTCGCTGATCGTATCTGTCAGACGATCCGCGTACGCTCACGCGGATTGGCGTCGGCGAATCCAGAGCGCCCGCCCGATGAGACTGCTTAATTTAGCTGGATAACTCGGGCAGAAGCCGCCGAGCGACACGGGCGCGCCATTCGAAAATCCGCGTCGATTGCGCCTCGGAATCGAGACCGAATGGGTCCGCAGGTCGAGATTTCAGCCAATTCTCGCAATCAAGTCTCTCGAGGCGCAGTTTGTTGTCTGCGAAGCGTCGCAACACGTTCGTTGGCGTCACAATGGCAGCAGGCTAGGTCCTAAAATCATTGAAGATTTTTTCGGACAGGGCGCCTACCATAGGTCCGCGTCTTTGCTATGATTTCAATAGCTTAAGGTAGGCTGGTAGCGGGAGAGGGAAACGATATCCCGCTACCTTCGACATTGATTTTGAACGATTTTCTTTAGAGCCATGGTACCGAAAAGGTACCAAAACTCAATACCTGAAAGAAACACGTTATTGCCTGAAGGCCTTTGACACTGCCTGGCTCCTAGTCTTTCTAGGAGCCGGGCGTTGTCATCAGGCACGCACCTTCTTCACCATACGGACCGCCTGACCGTCGATCCGAACCTCCACCTGGTTCCGCGCCGCGTAGGGTTCGATTTGCCGGGCAAAACTCGAGATGAGCCGGTGAGACACTTCGAACACATGCCACTTACCGGATCGAGCGCAGCGATCGTCAAAGCCATCTAGTGCGCGAAAGCTTCCGGCGTTTTGGATGGGTCGCTGAACATCCCAACGTGTTTCCTCGGGATATGTTCGGTCTGCGACCCGAAGTCTCACAACGTGCTTCGCCTTGGCCTTGACACTTATTGCCTGGTGGCGGCGCAATTGGATGATTTTCGACATACCAACTTCTCCTTCGGCTCTAGGAGGTCTTGGGAAAAGAGGTGTCGCGAGCCAACCGACAACCTCACCTGGTCAGACAGGTGTGGTCGGCGGTCCGCCGTGTGCCGGCGGTATCAGCTATCGCCTTAGCGACGCGGTTCGTGAAGCATTTCAGCCTCGACCCCGATGATTAATTCTCGCCCCGATAGGCAGGGTGGTCAAGTCGTAAAGAGACAATTGTCTCCGATCGAGTTGCCGCTTTTTAGGCCACGCAAAAATTGCCTAACAGGAGCTTCTGATTTTTGGGGAAGCAGCCGGTTTCGCAGCCGTCGTATTGTAGCTCCCGCTCATTCGTCCCCATCATTGAAAGAGTAACACAAAGCATGCAGACGCTTACGACACCTAGCAACTAGAAAGGCTCCGCTAGGATCCCCATATAGCAAGCCTACTCAGCCAAATGAGAGATCGATGAGCACTTCTGAAACGACAGAGTTTGCGGTCATGGATTGCCCGTGCGGGAGGGGTAAAATCCTTAGGTACATCACCACGCAAGACAACCCATGGAGCTCTGCTCACAGCTCCTACGGAACGAATTGCGGCGCATGCTCGGACGATTGGGAGATATCCAATTATGGAACAATGACCAATCGTGAATCAGAAAGGCCGTACAAGGCCGCCTATCGTGAAGAGCAAGACATCGTTTCGTTGATTCATGCTGCGACGCGCGATCTTATCGATCAGTATTTCGAAGAATTTGCGTCCAAACCAGCAACGGTAGAACTTCGAGAAATGCAACGTCTTGGTGTTGCGCGCCTTAACATCGACCAGTTCAGGCAAGCACGACGACAAGGAAGCAAGCCCTCCGAAAACATCCACGCCCTGCGCAACCTCACCTGGCTTACGGACCTCGCTCATTCTGCCGGAAGAGAAGATGAGTTTGGTCGACTACGGGCTGACTACGAAGCTGCTGCTACAAAGACCAAAGAGGCAAAAAACAACGTGATTAGTCGCTCCATACCACGCAGCTATCCATGACACGAGTGGTTTAAGGTTGAGGGTCTCGCCATTTGTCGAGAGCCGTCCAGCCAAGTTCCGCCTCGATGCGCCGCCGGAATTCTGTGTCGATTTGTCGTGGTGCCAGCCGAATGTAACGCTCAGCGTTTTCACGCTTGCTGCCAACCAACGTTCGCAGATGGTCTAACACTTGCTCAATCTTCGGGATATTGCTGTCGACCCCCAGGAATTTGGCAGGAAGCGCTGTCCAAACAACGCCGTCAACGCCCCTTGCTCCGGCCCATTCAGGCAAGCTCGGTATGTGTTGGGGCGAAGGTGCGCCGAGCACCCATTGGCCAATGTGATTTTTCGAGGGCTTTCCCTCTCTTCCTCGCAGGGCTTCTGCTGATTGGTTGATGTCGGTCGTGTCCATAACAGCCCAAAGCACCCGGACCGGCTTCGCGGAATGCTCAATCACCAAAGTGATTCTATCGTCACTAGATTGACGAGCAAACTCGATCCTGACGAATGGGCCGTCGTCAAACCACTGTCTTTGGACAGGCAACTCGCGTGGATCCCATATCAAGGAGCCCCATCCTAAGCACGCTATCACCGGCACAGTCTTCCTCCCACCTTGATAGTCTGCACTAAACGTCTAGGAGGGCAAAGCCGTACGGCATGGTGGCCCGGTGCCCCGCCTAAGCGGACATAGCTCGTCGAACTGCACGGGCTTCAGAGAGCCCAATACCGGGTCCCGCCGCCGTGGGTTGTTGAAGCGCTCGATGTAGTCGAAAATCGACCCTAGAGCCTGTTACTCGTTGAGTACCGCCAGAAGCCGCTGCTTCATCAATTCCTTCCTTGCGTCATAGAATTCCCGAAAGCCTAATAGGCCCATCGAAACCGAAGTTCCGATATCGTGGGCGCTTTCGTACTGCTGCCTTTCTGTGTGTCCAGAGAAGCGCTTTGCGAGCCAATCTGCCGGCAGTGCAGCACGTTTCTCGTTGTTCTCAGCGCCATCCAGTAGTTGCAAGTTTGGGAGAAGATTTCTCCTTTGCGAGACCCAGCTTATTTCCTCGACGGGCCACTCCTGTTTGCTAAGGGAAGACCACTTCGTCAGACTTTCTGGATATATGTGGTCGATGTGGTACTGATTTCGTAGGTCGACAAAGGGATAGAGTAGCGTCAATGCCAGGAATGTGGCTGGCTTTCCATAGTCTGAGCCAAGAATGGCATCGATCTCCCGCTCTTCGAATGTCAAAGGCTTTCCTCGGGCTGCCATAATCTCGCGGAGATGTGCTTCCGGAAAGCCTGCCTCAGCGCTATCGCGAATTGGTGTCCTTAGATGGGTAAGCAGGGTGTCCAATCCACTGCCCCAGATACCGGAAGGTTTTAGCAATGACGCGATGAGCCATCTGCGTATCTGTCTGCGATCGCCGGCGTACTGCATGTGCGTGAGGTAGTTATCTTGTGCCTGTATCCGATACAAATAGTACGCGATAGGCAGTAGCGAACTAACCGCCCGGAGGTTGCTCCCGCTGAGCCCGAATTGGCTTGCGAGATGAGTTGTTAAGACCAGCGCCGAGCGAATGTTTGTCCAATTTTTTTCTAACAGCGCCATGTTGGAGCGTGTGAAGTTCTCGACGCGAAACCCAACACTCGCAACATCTGTCAGCATCAACCCAGCCTTCAGGACAAAGTTCTGAGTGAAGGCAAACCCTGGCTTAACTCTGTTAAGATCGTCAACTAAGGACGCTATTTCGCGCCTTGCGTCTAGATGAGCCCACTGAGAAACAATGATGCTATGGAGCAAATCAGATTGCGACAGGAGAGTTCCAGCACTATTGAGACGAATGAATATGTTAAGAACTCGCTCTAGATCTGAACTCGGTTCCTCGTAGTAATATATCAAAGGATCGACATGAATGACCTTGTGTAGGCGATCAAGAGCAGAAAAAGCGGTGTTGAGGTCTTCACCTTGTAAGCCGTTCTGGGTCAGAAGGTTTAGCATATTAGGGCCGCTTTGAAGGGCCATTATCTCACTAACTCGAAACAAAATTCCTGCCCAGAAACATATTCCTTACGTTCACTAAGGAACCGAAAATCATATCGCTGCTTCTCAAGCTGACCTTCCGGAGTTTCTTTCTCGCTAGATAGTAAGTTGAGATAGAGAGTCATTCTTGGATAGGCGTCGGCGCTAGACTTTCGAGCGTGTTTTCGCTTAAGCGCCATTGATCCGCGAAGGCCAATATTGAGAGCAGTCAGCCTCTGCTGACCATCCAGCACCGCAGTGAGCGCGCGACTTGATACCGGGCCTAGCTCGCTGCAGTGCCGGGCATCCCTCTCATGGTAGTCGCGCATAAAATCGTAGAATTTCCACTCGCCAACTTGTTCAGGCTCGATACGCCAGAAAAGGAATGTACCGAATGGAAACCCCCTCATAAGGCTATCGAAGAAACCCGTAACTTGATCGGACCTCCAGACAAACTCGCGCTGAATAGCAGGGAGAACCCACTGTTTTTGCTCAATTTTCTGTAGAGCGTCCTTGATGGTACCACCTGGCTTGTACATCGTGCCCCCTTCCATTGGCAAGATTGCTCACAATCTAGGGCAGAAGCTATTTACGTTCTTGCTGTGTCCACTGCTTTGTCGACGATCAGCCGATAATCTCCGACGAGCGGTGCTGGGGATAGTTGTGGTGCGAACAGCATCCCTTAGAAAAGATCGACTATCCACCCGGTTCAAACCCTCCTGCCTTGGAGGCTCAGTTTTTCAGCCGCTCGCCCATCGCCACGATTGACCTGCTAGACAAAGCGGAGTGATTTGGGAGCCGAGTTCAGCGTAAGCTCGGGACTATCTCAACCCCAGTCGGTGGCGATGGCTTCTGCTTGACGCACTACCAAATCGACTGCTGCTTTCTGCAGATCAGGAGGGTATCCGTATCGGGCTAGGAGTTTTCGAACTTCGATGCGCATCTTGGCGCGGACACCCTCTTTCCGCGTCCAGTCGATGGTCGCCGACTCACGGATCGTTTGAACCAGCAACCGCGCCAGCGTGCGCAGCGTCTCGTGAGCCATCAGCTCGCGGGCTGACCCGTTCTCTGCGAGTGCTTCGTAGAACGCGACCTCTTCCTGAGACAGCCCCAGTTCCGCCGCACGGGCCACGTTTGCGCGTATGTCATTTGCAAGTGCGATCAGTTCCTCAATGACCTGCACACTGTCGACGGCGCGATTGTGGTACTTGCGTAGCGTCTCATCCAGTCGCTCGCTCAGCTTTTGAGAATGAACGATGTTGGTCCTGGCATGCGCCTTGATCTCGTCAGCTAGCAGGCGGCGTAGCGTCTCGACAGCGAGGTTCTTATGCGCAGTACCACGGACCTCGGCAAGGAACTCGTCTGAGAATATGGATAGGTCTGGCTGATCCAAGCCGGCCGACTTGAACACATCGAGGATGCCGTCTGCCATCACTGCCTTCGAAAGCAGTTGGCGGATATCCCGTTCGACCGTGGCGCGGCGGTGTCCCGTGCCTGTGGTGTACTTCGCCAAATTTGCCCGCAGGGCCGCGACCATAGCAATCTCATGCGCACGGCCCATGACCCGGTCATCGCCTGCGCTGATAGCATAGGCGAGCTCTAACTTGAGGCCGGCCTCGATAAAGGCGTCACGCTTGCCCGTCGCCAACAAGTGTTCAAGGCACTGTTTCAAGATTGTCAGTCGAGTGGTCGGCGGTGCAGCGAAGAAACCCTTCCAATTGCCCCCCCCGTCCAATAGTGCCAGCGCAGTTTCGAGGAGTGTCAGTGTTTGGCGGGCCGCCTCGCTTGGGTCCATCCGCACTTGGTCACGGTCGCCTTGTGTATACTTTTCCAAAGCCGCCTTGAGTTCGGATCCGATCCCCAGATAGTCAACAACCAAACCACCGGGCTTGTCCCCCCAAACCCTGTTGACGCGCGCAATCGCCTGCATGAGGCCGTGGCCACGCATGGGCTTGTCGACGTAAAGTGTGTGGAGCGACGGCGCGTCGAACCCGGTCAACCACATGTCACGCACGATCACCAAATCGAAGCCCGAGGTGGGGTCCTTGAACCGGGTCGCGAGCGCCTCAAGGCGGGACTTTGTGCGCAGGTGAGGCTGTAACGGCTGAGGATCATCGGCTCGGTTACCGGTGATGACCACCTTGATCAATCCCGCCTTATCGTCGCTGGTATCGGTTGTGACCCATCCTGGTCGGAGCTTGGCGATCTCGTCGTAGAGCATCACGGCTACACGCCGGCTAACCGTGACGATCATGCCTTTGCCGCCAGCCATAGCTTCGCGGCGGGTATCGAAGTGGCTCACCACATCCGCAGCGACCTGTGCGACGCGGTCAGGTGCCCCGACAACCTCCTCGAAGCGCGCGAGCTTGCCCTTGATGCGCTCTATCGCCGCGTCATCTCCCTCAACTAGTTCCTCGGCGAGACTGTCGAGCTGAGCGCGCTCATCATCGCTTAGCGTGAGATGCAGGCGGGCAAGCCGCGCCGTGTAGTGGATCGGGACGGTGGCTTTATCCTCAACTGCGCGCGTCATGTCGTAGGTGTCGATAACTTCACCAAAAGTGCCATAAGTATCGCGGTCGCGTTCTTCGATGGGAGTCCCGGTGAAGCCGACGACGGTCGCTTGGGGTAGTGCCTGCCTCAGGTAATCTGCAAAACCTACAGCCTCTCGGATGCCGCCATCCCGCTCGACATAGCGCTTCTTGACTCCGTATTGAGTGCGATGGGCCTCGTCGGCGATGACGATCACATTGCTGCGATCGGTGAGGAGTGGGTGCGAACCGTCTTCACCCCGGAACCGCTGGATGGTTGTGAAGACGAGGCCCCCAATATCAACCGCCAGAAGGCGACGCATTTCCTCTGCTGTCTCGGCCTGTCGAGGGGTACCACGAAGGGTCGCCCCGTGGTCCGCAAAAGTGCCGTAAAGTTGGTCGTCCAGGTCGTTTCGGTCAGTTACCAACACAATGGTCGGGTTCTTAAGCTCTTTGGCGAGCTGAAGCTGGCGCACGAAGAAAAGCATCGTCAGCGACTTGCCTGACCCTTGCGTATGCCACACCACCCCACCCTTGCGGGTGCCTGATTGTGATGCGGTGAGGGTCGAGGCCAACGCCTTCTTTACTGCATGAAACTGGTGGTAGCCTGCAAGCTTCTTGGACTTAACCGCCCCGTCCTTAACCTCAAAGGCGACGAAGTCGGTGATCAGATCAATGAACCGCTCTGGCGCGAACACGCCACGGATAAGCACCTCTAGCTCCGAGCGCCCCGCATCTTCGTATTCTGTGCCGCTAATTGTTCGCCACGGGGCGAAGCGGTCCAGTCCGGCGGTCAGCGATCCGACCCGTGCATTGCTGCCATCGCTGATTACCAGCACCTGATTGGTGCGCATTAGCTCCGGGGTTTTGGTCTTGTAGGTTGTGAGTTGATTATGTGCCTTTTCCAGCGTGGCGGTTGCATCGGACGGGCTCTTCAGCTCCAATACGGCCACAGGCAGGCCATTGACGAACGCCGTCACGTCCGCGCGAACAGTAGCCCGATTAGCCTTGACGATGAACTGGTTCGCCACCAGCAGACGATTTGCGAGCGGGTTTTCCTGATCAATGATGCGAATGCCAATGGTCCGAGTCGTACCCTTCTCGTTGATCTCAACCGGCACGCCACTGACGAGAAAAGGGTGGAACAGCCGATTGTTCTCGGTCAGGTCCTGGCTGGGTGACGACTTGACCTTAAGGACTGCCGCGTTGACCATGTCTGCAGTCGCCTCGGGGTTCAGCGACGCGATTGCGCTGCGCAGCTCAGGCTCAAGGATCGCCTCGCGATAATCTGTGCGCGCGCCCATCGGGCCGTCCGGCGCGAGATAGCCGCCTGGCACGCTTTTCCAGCCTATCAACTCGAACCAGGAAAGCGCCGCCAATTCCACGGCCTCTTCGGCGAGTTCCAGGCGAGGAGTCTCTGGGGCAGCAGTGTAGGTCTCGCTCATGCCGCTTCCCGGTGATCAAGTACGAAGCGGCTGCGCTCGCGATGCAGCACCTCGCATGAGCTGACAGCCACGCGCGTCATGCCGCGACCTCTTTGTCCGCTTCCTGCTCAGCACCTTGCGCTAGTTCCCATTCGACCCGCACGGCGTCATAGATAGTGCGGTCGAGCTGAAACAGGACCCGGCTTGGCTCAAAAGTAGCGCCAGCGATCTCGACAACATCGTGTTCCGAGTCGAGATATCCGTCGAACTCTGCGTGCTCGCCGTAGTCCGGCGTGTTTGCCTCTGTCGCCACCACTCGGCTCCAAGCCGCATCAAAGAGGAAGCTGACGAGGGTATCACACAGCCCACCCAGCATCACCGCATGCTGGCGTTGCAGCGTTCTCCAGTCGAGTGACCCACCATGACGCATGCCGCTGATGTTGCTGAGCTCGGCTAGTGCCCCGACTGTGCCGTTGATGCTACCTACTAGCTTGCGGATCGTCTCTCCAATTCGCTCGGCTTCTGGGTGACCATCAAGAGTAAAGTCGAGCGCTTTGATGACCCGGCTGTTTTGCGCTGGGAAGTCCTCTCCTGCGACAGAGCCCAAGCCCAGTTGGGGAGCAATGGTGTGATACGTGGCCTCGAACAATGCGCGCACGCGCTCAAGGCATCGCTCTGGTTCGCCTGTGATGGTCGACTCCAGAGCATCGACATGCACCTTTAATCGGCCTGCTCTATCGGGATGGGCCTCGATCAGCGCATGCAGCATCTGGAGACGGTACTGCATTGCGTCACGCCGCCTCCCCTTGGGCTTCAATATCCTTAATCCGCAATTCCCCGGAAATAAGTCGGGGGAGGAGACTGTCGCGTAGCAGTGCTAGGTTGTCATTCTCTTCCGCCAGCGCGATCAGGCGCTCGACGATTGGGTCAACGCTTGCGGAGAAGGAGCGCGAAACATCATCGCTCGGGACAACCATTGGCAACCGACGGAGCGTCCCCTTACTGATCTCCGGGAAGGTCGAACCTCCAGCGACAGAAAGGAATACATCGTTATTGGCTATGCACCACAGCCAAGCATGGGCCGTAGAGATTTCCTTGCCGACGATCCCCGCCATGCCTTGGTTGATGGCGACCGGACGCGTGGCGAAGGCAATATAGCCGATAGGTGCACGTGTCGACAGTAACACTGATCCAGGCGGCAAAAGGCCCGAATTGACTACGGCGACGCCTTGGTCCGAGAGAGTCCTGTCTGTATTGAGCAACACTGGGGATACGAGCGGCGACAGGTCTTTCGGCGTTGCCCATTGGTGCTCGCCTCCCCAATATCGAAGCTCCTCAGTACTAGGGGTATTGCCGTTCCTGATATCGAACACGTCGCCGAACGCACTTTCCCGCCACCCTTCTGGCAACCCATTCTCACCGAACCTGTCCGGGAAGAGAGCTAAGGTGGCGGCGGGGAGGCTGAGGATGCGGCGATCGACCTTGGCGTGAACTGGGTCGAAGTCCACGAACCAGCTCTTGAATAGGGCCTGCGCAATTTCCTGCAGCGTCGCTGCCATGCGTCGGTTCCGCTCGATTTTATCGTCCAGGGAGTTGAGAAGGTTGGCTATTATATTCTGTTCGCGCACGGGAGGGAGCGCAATGTGAAACGCCTTTGCTTCCGGGAAATATATCGTTTGATGTGTAGTTCCGCTGGCATATTGAAGAATGGCATCTTTTTCCGCGAGCAAAACGTACTTCAAGAAGTGATGGTTCAGGCGAGCGGAGCAGACCCAGTTAAGGAAGTCCTGACTGGTCGCCATGGGCACACCCATGACGACCACATAGCCTACCGAAGCCGTCCGCGACAAACACACCGTGTTTGCTGGGAGAATGCGAGCCGAAGAGTTCTCGATACCGAGTTGGTTGGTGTATTCTCGCGTCCCGTAAATGATCCTGCCATGGTTGGAGGTGGCGTCACGGATGCCGATCCAAGGAATTTCTCCACCCCACCATTCGGGGTGCTTCCTGCTTGGCGTATGACCCGTTTCGAGGCGGGCGACAGAGGATAACGCTGTCCACGTCCAGCCGTCAGGCAGCGGCGTGCCTGGATTTCCAACCGACAGGCCATATCGGCCCTTGATGGTCCCACCGGTTGCAGGTCGTCCGCCCGTTTGAGTGGCGCCGGCCTCACCAGCCATGGCCGACGCCCACCAGAGCCTTGCGGATGCGCTCGTCGATCGACTCGCCCTCGACCATCTGCTCGCGTAGCGCGTTGGTCAGCCGAGCCATCTTGGCATCGAAGCCTTCCGCGTCTTCCTCCGCGGCTTCGGTGCCGACATAGCGCCCCGGCGTCAATACGAAGCCCTGCGCCGCCACCTCCCTAATGCTGGCGGCCTTGGCGAAGCCCGGCACGTCCGCATATCCGCCAGCTTTCTCGCGCCATGCATGATAGGTCTCAGTGACTTGGGCGATATCCTCGTCCGTCAGTTCCTTCAGCGTGCGCGAGACCATAGACCCCAGTCCGCGCGCATCGATGAAGAGTATTTCGGCTGTCCGGTCGCGTAGCGTCTTGTCGCGCGAGAGGCCGTTAGACTTGTCACGCGTGAGGAACCAAAGGCAGACCGGAATTTGCGTGGTGGAGAAAAGCTGCCCCGGCAGTGAGACGACGCAATCCACAAGATTGGCTTCGATCATCTTGCGGCGGATATCGCCCTCGCCGGACTGTTGGCTAGAAAGCGAGCCGTTGGCGAGCACCACGCCCGCATAGCCATCCGGCGCGAGGTGGTAGATGATATGCTGGAGCCAGGCGAAATTGGCGTTACCAGCGGGCGGTACACCATATTTCCAGCGTTCGGTGTCGCCCTTCAGCTTGTCGCCGCCCCAGTCACTGTCGTTGAAGGGCGGGTTAGCAAGGACGTACTTAGCCATGAGGCCCTTGTGCAGGTCCTCGTGGAAGGTGTCCGCCCATTTGGAACCGAGGTTTGCCTCGATGCCCCGGATAGCAAGATTCATCTTGGCGAGCCGCCATGTCGTGGCGTTTGACTCCTGCCCGTAGACCGCGATCTGGTCGCGCGCCTTTTTGGGGTCGACATGCTTTCCCGCGTGTTGTTCGACGAAGCGCTCCGACTGGACGAACATTCCGCCCGACCCGCAGCATGGATCGTAGACCCGCCCCCTGAAGGGCTCCAGCATGGCGACGAGCAGCTTCACCACGCAGCCCGCCGTGTAGTACTGCCCGCCGCGCTTGCCCTCCAGTTTTGCAAACTCGCCAAGAAAGTACTCGTAAACGCGACCCAGAACGTCTTGACCGTGATGCGCATCCTCGAACTTGATATCAGAAAAGAGCTTCAGAACCTCACCGAGTTTGGTCTGGTCAAGTTCCTGCCGGGCATAGTTCTTGGTCAGTACCCCCTTAAGAGTGGGGTTCTCCGCCTCGATGGCGAACATGGCCTGATCGATCAACTCACCGATGGTAGGTTTGGTGCTGGTGGCGTTCTCCTTAAGGAAGGTCCATCGCGCACGTTCGGGCGCGAAAAAGATGCCTGCGCCGATGATCAGATCGCGCGAGGCATCAGGATCGTCGAGGAGAAACGCCTCCTCCGGGTTCGCTTTGACCTCTGAAATGCGTGCATCGAAGCGATCGGAGATGTACTTCAGAAAGATCAGCCCGAGCGCGACATGCTTATACTCAGCGGCATCCATGTTGCCACGCAGCTTGTCTGCAGCCGCGAAAAGGGTTTTCCCAATCGCAGGGTCGGTGGGTGCAATCTTAGCGACAGCATCCTTACTTCACGGTTTTTTCCCTCGCGGCACAATCGCTCCCCACACCCGAATCTTTTAACCGGACCTTAGGACGGCGGAAACGCCAATGACAACCTTGGCGCAGGCGCAAAGGAGCAATTGTACCCGGGTTCACTGCGGATTTTCATCCAGCAAGCGTTATTCCAACACGTGACCTAGCAACAGAGTGGCGCGCGATTTCGGCAGGGCCGACCTCAGGCGCGAGCTGTCAGAGGCTCAGCCTCGGGTTCCACTTGCTCTCCGCGGAACTCCTTACGCAGTCGGGCTATACTGGAACCCAGGTCGCGTACTGCATCCTCAAAAGACCGCGAAACCCTGCCGTTAACTTTGGCCACCGTGTCTTCCGAGAGTTGTAGGCCCAGGGTTTTCAAAGACACTGCAGCAAACTTCTCAAAAAACTCGATACGAGCTGCTGCGTCATTTGGAAGGCTGTCGGGGCGCCAAATGCCCTTGTGAGCGCTTTCCGCTAGCCAACCGACAAATTTTGTCTGCTCCGGTTCAATCCTCGGTGATTTGGGTACTTTTCCTGAGAAATCCGGGCGAGTTATGTCCTTTACCCATGCTAGTGACTTCATCACGTACCTGGTGAAGAGATGCTCGGATATGATAAGTGTGTCGATGTCGCTCTTGCTGGAGTAGACACTTTCAATCTTCGGTCCCTTGAGACTCCTCCCTGCCATTGCACTCCCTACGATAAATACATTGCTCGGTTCCACACCGAATGCATCAGCGATTGTCTTTCTAAAAAGCGCAAATTTTAAAGGCTCGTCGCGAAAGACATATGGCACGTGGGCGAGTAGCAGCTTGTGGGCGATGGCTTCCGGGGAGAACTCTTCGACCAATTTCTTCCATTCGTCAGCGGTTGGATACGGAGTAGCTAAAAGGCTTCCAGGCATTTTATCGAGCTCACTCTAGTTATTTCCCAAATTTAAACTGAACAGCTCGCCACCAAAACGCAATGGTCTCCGTGACCTCGATGCTCTGCCTCTGTGATGACCGTAGCGAGAATTACGGTGAAGGGTCGTTTTGTCAGCAACGTGTAAATCATGTGCATATCATTGCTGATTTTCCCTTATTATCCGATAGACCGATGCCCGACCCACGCCTAAGCGCTTCGCAATTTCCGTCGGACCTACCCCATCCCTGTAGAGTTTAGAAACCTCCTCCGTTTTCGCTCGGGCGGTCGGCTTCCTGCCTTTGTATTTTCCATCAAGTTTGGCCTTCGCAATACCCTCGCGCTGACGTTCGAGCATCATCTCTCTCTCGAACTGAGCCATTGCAGCGAACATCGTAAGCATAAGCTTGCCGCTTGGGGACTTGGTGTCGACCGAAGCCCCGCCAAAATCCAGAATTCTAAGTCCGACCTTCTTTGCTTCCAACCGGTCCACGATCGCAAGGAGGTGAGAAGTCGAACGCGCAAGGCGGTCCAACTTGGTTACCACCAATGTGTCGCCATCGCGGACATAGTCGAGCGAGGCGTCAAGCTCTTTGCGATGGCTTACCGAGGAGACCTGCTCTGAAAAAAGCTTCTCCACTTTGGCGTCACGCAAATCCCTGTGTTGCGCCAGGAGCCCGGCCTCCTGTTCAGCCGTCGATGTTCTCGCATAACCTACAAGCATCTCATTCGCTCCATTAGGATCAAAGACATTATGAGACAATTGTCTCAAAAGTCAAAAGACATGTATGTGAGACGCTGAAATACTGCGCTTCGAGTGTCCCACATGAGCGAGCTCATGTGGTACAAGGGCGGCAAAACAGTGTGAGGCGGAATGACTATTTCGGGAGAGACTGCGGAGGCAGCTGTTACGTGGGGACTGATCCTGAAGCTAGGTTTGACTACGGGCGTATTTACGGCTGTGTTTAATCAGGCTGCCGCTGCGCTGAAGGATGCATGGCAGTCGCGGATGTTCGATCGACGAAGGGGGACAACCAGTGCCATAGGTTTAGTGGAGGTGCTAACGACCTTCGCTCTAGAGTGCGATGCTCGCCACGACTACAACGACTACGACCGATTAAATCGGAATGATCCTCGGCATTACGATATGCCTCCTTTGAAATATCCAGACGACGTGGCGTTAGACATCCTACCTCGCCATATCGCCGTAGGCCTTGCCGATCTACAGACCGAAATCCAACAAGCTAAGCGGAATGTAAGCATTACAGCCGAGGTCGTGGACCCACCCGAAGCTACCAAGACGGCTGATGACGGATACCTCTCAGTCGGGCAGACTGCGATCAACCTCGCACTCCGTCTGCGCAAAGAGTATCGCTTGGGACCTTATCAGGGGGATACAGCCAAAGACGTTGCCGCCAGTCTCTCCAAAAAGGCGGAGGCTGCAAAAAAACTGCAAAGTCTCGGCTTGATTACCTGAGCAGGGAGCCGCAATGGGTTTGTGCTCTCCGTCCGTAGTCTAGTCCACCCGGTCCCGTATTTTCGTGTACTCGACCAGCGGCAAATTGCCTACGTAGGTCCCGAGTTCTACTCGTTCATTTCCAGACGCTAGTGTCGTGGCGTCAGCAACACGTGCCTTTGCCTCGGCATCGTAGGGTATAGCAATCGCAGTGCCGCCTTGCTGGCCCACCAGATACACGTCAGGGTCAGTCTCGGCGGTGAATGCCTTCATCTTACACCCAACGAAGCGGTAGCCGTCGACATCGGCCTTTCGACAACTCACCACGCTGTATTTGTCTGGGTCGAAGAAAGCGTCGTGCCCTGAGCGCAGTCGTGCGAGGTATTCCAGCTCGACTGCATCCCGCACTCTGTCGACCTGGCCGTCAGTAACATTCGACACGCCTTCCAATTTGATCTCGACCAATCCGGTCGCTTTGCTTTCACAAGCGCTGCCCCATTTGTTCTCTGCTGCCGCGACGATCCAATCGTCACGTGACACGCCTAACGCTTTGCTCAGTTTGTCGTCGACCTTCTTGACGCGCTTTTCGATCCAGGCCCGGCGCTTGTCCCATTTGCCGTCGGAACCGTCCTCGGCGAACTGCTCGTTCGCCTGGCTCCTAATCACGTCATACTGCTGGATGGTATCGCAATATCCTGGTGGTGGAGTGGCGCTCAGAATAGTGGCCGCTTGTGAAATACCCACCAGGTTCGTGGCAACGAGCGCCATGCCGAAGATCGGCTTCAATCTCATTTCTCAGCTCCGGAGTTGGCCGGACTTAAAGCCCGGAATTATTCCAGGATACTGGTCAACGGTACGGAAATCAATATTTTGGCGTACCGACGATCGGTTCATCGCACGTAAAACCGCCTCCATGATACGTGCATGGGTTTGAAAGAAGCTTTTGGAAATCGGATCAAGTCGTTGCGCCGACAGCGTGGCTTGACGCAAGACGCCTTGGCATACCGGGCGGAGAGGGCAGTCGATACCATCTCGCTGATTGAGCGTGGCGTAAACTGGCCAAACGCAGAGACGGTTGAGAAGCTGGCCGAGGCACTGGGTGCTACCATCAACGAACTGTTTGACGATTTGCCTGTCGCATCAACCAATGAGGGAGAAGATCAGTTGGCGGTCGGCAGGCGCCTACTGAAACAGCTAGACGATAAGGAATTGGCTCTGGCCCTGGTTATGCTGAAAGCACTTACAAAGGGAGAGCGATGAGTTCACGCTTTTAATGATGGTCATTTTGCGCATGCGAGGAGCCCAGCCAAAATATCAGCGCACGGGACTAAACGCGCTTGGATCTCGGCTTTCGGCGAATTAACTCCTCAACGGTAACACCCTGTCTTGCTAGTTTCGCAGTCGTCCCACGGGACAGCTGAAAATCTGGGTTGATTGCGCGGATCCTGTCGTAAGCCTTAGACGAGGGAACTACCTCGCCGTAAACAGAAACCATGACTGTACTGCGCTTATTATTCAAATTCCCTTCCCTATCGATCAATCGTAAGTTTCCAGGCTCATAGTTCCCATTGGTGTCAATCCTGTCGATGTCGAGCCCGGACAGCTCAACGCCTTTAAACAGGCGAAGCGTGTACCTCACAAATCCATTACGTTCGAACAGACACATAATGCCCCTGCCGCCGTAGTTCGCATACGACTTATTTTTTAGATTGTTACATCGTTGATAGATTGCATCGAACCGCGAAGCCAACATCCGCGCCTTCGGACCATATTGCGTTATCCTTTGACACGGACAGTTGCTCGACGCTCCTTTGAGCAGGTTGTCTATGTGCAGCAACTTCGTCGTTCCGCAATTTCCGCAAAGCGTTTTGATCATTTGTCGCGAACGACCTTGTCTAATTATCTCGTCTCCAACGATCTTACGCGAGCCCAGGTCCATTGATTTCAAAACAATCAACCGCTCTTTCAGATCGATAGAGAATGGATGCTGCTCTCCAGCACGAAATGCCACGATAAAATCTCCAATTTAGTTAACTATATTAACGTATCATGCCGTAAGCCATATTTCTACGGGGCTTTTGCTAGCTTTTGCTTGGAAGCGAAGCCTCTCTCTTTCGTCTGGTGGCAGCGCTGCGAACTGGGACAGGGACATCCCGTTTGCTGCCGCTGCCGTGGCGCTATGGGTGTCGCCGCCGTTCCTATAGATTTCCAGCATGACAGGATCGCGGGACATCCACGCGAGGATGCGTAGCTCGATCTGCGACAAGTCGGCCTCAAGCACGACCCAGCCATCGGGTGCGGTAAAGACGCGACGGAACGCCTTCACCACTTCCTTCATGTTGCCCTTGCCGCGTTTGGGGAAGTTCTGCGCATTGGGGTCTCGGCTGGAGGAGCGGCCCGTCACCGTGGCGTGCAAGAGGAAGCTCGGGTGGATGAGCCCTTCATGCACGTACCTCCAAAAGCCGGTCGCTTCCTCGGTAACCTCTATGCCCTTGGCGTTGGTGATGATGCGGGTGGGGTGGCCGACGTAGGTCGAGCGCATCTTGCTGAGGCGCTGATAGTCGATCAAGTCGGCGACGAACGGCCCGTGCTTCGCATGTGAGGTGAAGTAGGGCAGGTGTTCCTTTGCGGAGGTCGAGGGGACGCGTTGGCTTTCGTCCTTGAGCTTGGCGGTGCCGGGGGTCCAGACCCGGGGCTTGAGCTTGAAGCCTTCCTCGGAGAACAGGGTATCCACGAGCAGCGCAGCGCGGGAGAACTTGAGCCCGTTGTCGCGGCCTGTGTCCTTGTCCACCTTGCCGGTGGAGTGTGCCAGTCGGACCTTGCCCGGCAAAGGCGCGCCCTGGGGCTGACAACTGTCGCAGCAAACTCGTTCAGATGCGCGACGCGTTCGCTATTAGGTGGCGGACGTCCAAGCCTTCGTACTGAACCAGCTCCACAGCATCATGAAGCCGCTTGATGGTTTGGCCCTCGCCATACCGGCTGTCCATGACACCCTGGGCGCGCCATCCATTCAAAGCTTCGCGAATTTCTACCTCGACGGATGCATTCCGAAGTGCGTCATTGAAGTTGTTACGGAAGCTATGAAAGACAAGTCGACGGGCCTTCCAGACCCCGGCGAATTCTGCGTCGTAGCGAAATCGCTTCGAATAGACATCCGATGGTTTCTCGCCCTCCTTTGCAAGAGCTTCCGGAAACAGCCGCTGATCCTGAGACGCATCCGCCCAGACCAGAAATCCCATCTGAATAAGTTGGCTGTGGAGCGGAATGTTGCGTATCGCGTTGGTCGTCTTGACGCGCTTTGCAAAAGCTTTGCCTTCGTAATTTCCATGTTCTTGATCAGTGATCCTGATGTACGCGATCCCTTCGCTCGAACGGCAGATATCAGCCTTCTCAGGCTGCAATATTTCGTTCATTCGCATGCCTGTCCAAAGGGCCAGAATGGGAGCCCAGTATCGATGTCGCATGGGCAGATTTGGACCTGGGGTATGACAGCCGTGGCCGTCGTCCACGCAACCGGTAAACAGCGGTAGCCCAAACAACTTGTTCAAATCAGCTATGCTGAACGGTTGGTAGGTGTTCCCCTTAGCGACAAACTTCTTTGTCCGGGGTATTGCCACTTTGAGCCCGTCCCACGGATTGTTGGATATCCAACCTTCCTGAGCCGCGAGATCAAAAGCGCTCTTCAAAATTGCGACGTGTTTTTGTGCCTCGGTAGGTCGATTTGCATAGGCGCCCGTCTTGTCGCGGTACAATTCTGCCGCCTGTTGAAGAGTGGCCGTGGGGTAGTGCTGCGCAGCGTGCGCTGGCACCTTTGGAAAGAAATTCATCAGCTCGCGGCACTTCTCGCGGTCGATGTCGGCAAGCGAAGGGGTAATCCCGATTTGCTCTTCCAGAACCCGAAACGGGATCCGGTATTGGGATGACCGGGATCGAGTGACCCCTGTTTTCGTTTCAAGGAACAGCTTTTTCAGGTCGACGATCGATTTAGTGGGCGCGATAGCGCGAGACGGGAGCGTCTGTGACGGAGCACCTTCGGCACTGGCAAAGAATTCGTCTCGAACGGGGGCCACTGTACCCAGGTTCAACGAACGATATCGTCGATTGGCGAGTTCCAGGTCGGCGTGCTCCATGAGGCGGCACAAAAGCTGAAACGCTTTGTGATTTCTCAGACTACTTGGCCACCTGTCTGGCGAAATTCGGTCAGCTTGCGCTCGGGAAACTATTCCATGTCTCACAAGCAGTTCCAGCGCGTTCGGGTCGGTGGTCACCTCGGCTCCGGAAGCCACACGTAGCGCCACGGAAGCCGCCTCTCCTGCATCAGACAACAGATCGGGGAAACCAGGGTCATCCTTGAGAGCGAAGTAGTCCCCCCGGAGCAGATTGGCCTGGTGACGCTCCAAGAAGTAGGAGACCGCGATCTGACGCGCGTTCGTCACGCTCAGGTTAAGCTCGCTCTCGGTTTCAGAAGGCCGACCAACGCCTGATGCCAGCTTTGCTTCGAGGGTTTGCAATTGGGCGTCTGTCATCACGGCAAACAAGCTGCCCTGCTGTCGTATTTCAGCTGCGCTATTGCCGCGCACCCTTTCTACGAACGCGGTTTGCCCTGCCACGGATTGCAACCGTGCAGGGATGTTACGCTTGAATTTTTGGTCACCTGGTTTGCCGACCAGATAACGAGGTTTCGCCATGTCTTCCATCCCGAAAAGGTACCAGAGAAAGGTACCAGCTGCGAGAAAAAACAGGTTCAAAACCAGCGACTTGCTGAGATATCAATCCCTTAGTGAGGGACTGGTAGCGGGAGAGCGCTACCGCCTTTCCCCCCACTCGTCGAACTACCGGTTCCTGCTTAGGTGCTGCGGCTGAGCTGTGTCGCTGCAATCTGCGGCCAGACATGCGCGCCAGCATGACATATGATGAACGTGACAACCCAAGGAGTGGGAGCCGGAGTCGATGTCTGGACGCCCCGGGTTCGGAACTGCGCTGCGGATGGCCAACGCATGGAAAAGGAGTGCCTGTCAGTTCAGGGTTCTACCGTTCCCTGCCGCGCTGCCCAATCGAACGGGTAAAGGCAATAGAAATAGCCGGTACGCTCGGTGGCGATGTATTTCAGGTGGGTGCCGTTTGGCAGCCAGACGATATCGCCGGGATTGCACTCATGGCGACCGTCGTCCAGTTCGATCGTCAAGGTGCCCTCGTGGATGAACAGCACCTCGTCGTAGGTCACGGTCCAGTCGATCGAGGCGTTCTCGAGATACTCGATGCCGCCGCCCATGGTCCGACTGATATCGGCATTGATGACGCGGGCAATCGAGGATGTGCCGGTCGGTGTGATAGACGGCTTCAGGGTCAATTCGCTGTGCTTGAAGATCTTGGCCTTGGACACCGTTTATCCTTTCCTTGCGCGGAGGTTGGCTTTCGAAGGGGTGACGCCGGACGGGGCCAGTCCCGCGAGCCATCTGGTCAAGAGGTCGGGTTTTCGGCCGGCATGTTCGAGATCGTCGCGCCGCCGCACCGCGCCACGAACGAAATGCGCGCCGACGAACCGGAATGGTTCGGATGGGAAGCCTCGCGTCACCGGGCGCACGAGCGCCGAATGGGTGAGCTCGGATTCGCCGCCGGTCAACAGGGTGGTCAGGATCTTGCCGCCGAGATAAGCCATCGTCGTACCGTTGCCTGAAAAGCCGTAGCCGTAAATGATGTCGCGGTTAGAGGGCAGGGCGCCGAACAGCGGCACGCCGCTGACGGTCCGGTCGATGGGTCCGTTCCACGATGTCTCGAGCGGAAAGCCGGCGAGCGCCGGGTGACCGTCCCGCAACACGCGGCGCATGTCGGCAATCCGTGGCGATTGGCCATGAAATCGCTGGTCGACGATGCCGCCGAGGCCGATGACGCCGCCACTGACGCCAACAGACAGCCGACCATCGCGGGTCGGCGACCAACCGCCAACGAAGACGCGGGAATCGATCATCAGCGGCGCGCGGCGGTAGCCGACCTTGTCGAGAAGGTCTGGAATGGGTTTTGACATGGCGTCGTCGCTGGAGATGTTGAAGATTGCCGGCGCCAGTTCTCGAATGGCGCCGGACCATGCATTCATGGCAAGCACAATCTTGCCGCAGGACACAGTGCCTCTCCCCGTCTCCACCTTGAGCGTGCCGTCGCGCGAAAACCGCGTCATCGGCGACTTTTCATAGATCCGAACGCCGCGCTTTAGCGCTGCCCGACGCAGGCCGCGCACCAGGAACCCTGGATGCACGGTTGCCGACGACGCATCGAACGCGCCGCCGAGGTGGCTCGTCGTGCCGGCCATCGCCGCGATCTCGTCGCACGAAACGCGTCGTGCAGGCACGTAGCCATGCGCCGCCAGCTTGTTCAATGCGTCGTCCCAGGCCCCCAGCTGGGCTTCGCATGTCGCGCCCCAGATCCAGCCGATGCGATCGAACCAGCTGTCTATTCCCTCGGCCTTGCAGAAAGCCTCGATGCCGCCGATCGCGGCTTCGGACGCCTTGATGATCGAAAGCGCATCGTTGCCCTCGCGCAGCGCGGCAAGCGCGCTGTATTTCGTCCATGCCGAAAGTACCATTCCGGAATTGCGGCCGCTCGGGCCACCGCCGCAAATGTCGCGCTCGATAATGACAATGTCGAAGTCCGGATTGTGCTCCTTGAGGCGAATGGCGGTCCACAGTCCGAGATAGCCGCCGCCGACGATGCAGATGTCGGCCTGCGTCGCCTCTTCGAGCGGAGGCGCAAGGTTCGGGTCCTCGGGCAGGGCTTGCCGCAGCCAGTGGCTTCGCCAGACGATGTCCTTTTCCGGCAGCTGCATCACGATGCGCCTGCCGCGGACAGCCGGCGCTCCACCAGCCTGACCCAAAGGCTCGCGCCGATAGGCAGGATAGCATCGTTGAAATCGTAGTTGGTGTCGTGCGCGGCGGCCTGGTGCGCAGCGTCCGCCTGGCCAAGCAGGAAATAGCAGCCCGGCCGCTGTTCCAGCATGTAGCAGAAATCTTCGGAACCCATCTCGGGAGGCGGATCGATGACGAGACTTGCCGGTCCCATCACCTCGTTCACAATCGCGATCATCGCGTCGGCTTGCGCCGCAGTGTTTATCGTCGGTGCGAAGGGCGTTTCGTAGCGGATGTCGACGCCGGCGCCAAAAGCTTCAGCTTCGTTTTTCGCGATGCGGCGGATTGCCGACTCCAGCGTCTTTTGAACCTCGTGGTCGAAGGTGCGCACGGTGCCGGTCAGAAACGCCGTATCGGGGATGGTGTTGAAGGCTTCGCCTGCACGCAGGCTGCCAACGGTGACGATTGCGGGAGAATGCACATCGGTGACGCGGCCGGGCAGGGCTTCGATTGCCAGCAGGATGCGCGCGGCGATGGGGAGTGGATTGATCGCCAGATGCGGCATCGCCGCATGGCCGCCCCTTCCGTGGACGACGATCTCGAAGCGATCGGCCGCCGCGGCCACCGTTCCGCGGTGGACGGCGATCTCGCCGAGCGGCCGTTCGCAATTGTGCAGCGCGTAGACTTCATCGCAGGGGAAACGCTCGAAAAGGCCCTCGTTCAGCATGGCAAGCGCCCCACCTCGACCCTCCTCGGCCGGCTGGAAGATGAAATGCACCGTGCCGGCGAAGTCGGGCGAGCGAACAAGCGCCGAGGCTGCGCCGAGCAGCATAGTGGTATGGCCGTCATGGCCGCAGCCATGCATCCGCCCGGGGGTGCGGGACGCATGCACCAGCGGCCGTGCCTCAGTCATCGGCAGGGCATCCATGTCGGCGCGGATGCCAAGGCTGCGACCAGCGCCGAGCCTGCCCCTGAGCGTGCCGACGACACCTGTGCGTCCGACGCCTTCGGTCGTCTCGATGCCCCACGCGCGCAGTTTGTCCGCCACGAAACGGGCCGTCTCGAACTCTTCGAAACCGAGCTCGGGATTGGCATGGAGATGCCGCCGCCACGCCGTCATCTCGGTCTCGAGTTGCCGCACCGACGGATCGAGTTTCATGCCGATGCCTTTGCGCGGAGAGCTTGCGAGCGGCTCTGCAGGATGGCGATGACCCCAAGCAGGATCGCCGAGAAAGCGATCAGCAGCACGGCGACGGCCGCTATGGCAGGGCTGATGGACTCGCGAACCCCGGAGAATATCATGCGGGGCAAGGTTCGCTCCGCGCCCGTCGAGAGGAAGCTTGCGACGACGACTTCGTCGAAAGAAATGATGAAGGCGATGATGGCCCCTGTAACGACGCCCGGCGCTATCAGCGGCAGCACCACCTTGAAGAAGGTGCGCATGGCGCCGGCGCCGAGCGATGCCGCCGCACGAACCAACGTCCGGTCGAAGGTCGAAAGGCTGGCGACGACGGTCGTCAGCATCACAGGCACGGCCATCGCCATGTGCACCAAAATGATCGATAGTTTGTTGCCAACGAGTCCCAGCGTGGCGAAGAATGAAAAGGCCGCGACGCCGACGATGACGACCGGCGTCACCAAAGGCGCGGCGATGATCGCGCAGAGGATCCGTTTCCCGGCAAAATCACCCCAGGCAAGCCCGATCGCCGCAGGTATGCCGAGCAGCAAAGCCAGAACCGTGGTGGATAGCCCGATGATGACCGAGTTCCACAGCGCGTTCGGCCAGCGCTCGTCGACCCACAGTTCGGCATACCAGCGCAACGACCAGCCCGGCGTCGGAAATGCCAGCGAATTGCTCGAGGTCAGCGACATGGGGACCACGATCAGCAGGGGCAGGATGATGAAAGCCAGCAACGTCGCCGCATAGGCATACATCAGCCATTTCCGGAAGCGGTCGGCGCTCATGCGACATGCGCCTTGCTGCGGAAGAGGACGGATGCCGTCCAGAACAGGAACGCAAACAATACGAGGATCATCAGCAGTTGCAGGGAAAGCGCTGCGCCCATGCCCCAGTTCAGCGTGCTGTTGGTGTAGAAGGCTATGTAGCTGGAGATCATCTGGTCTGTCGGCCCGCCGACAAGCGTCGGGGTGATGTAATAGCCGAGAGCGAAGACAAAAACGATCGCCCCGCCGGACAGGATCCCGGGCAGGATCAACGGCAACTGCACGCGGCGCCACGCCGTGAGCCACGGCGCGCCCAACGACAGCGCCGCGCGCATGTAGGTGGTCGGAACCCGCCGCATGACGGCGACGACGGAGAGGACCATCATGGGCAGCAGAACCTGAACCATCGCCAGATACAGCGAAAAGCGGGTGTAGATGAGGTCGAGGGGTTCGCTGACGATACCCAATCCGAGCAGTGTGGAATTCACGGGACCGTTCTTCTGCAGCACGATGATCCAGATGACGGTGCGCACCAGCAGCGATGTCCAGAGCGGAAACAGGATCAGCGCGAACATCAGCTTCGACCAGGCAGGCGGCGCGCTGACGATCGCCTGCGCCAGCGGCACGGCGAGCACCGCGCAGATGACCGTCACCACGATGCTGATCCAGATCGTACGCAGCAGCGCGTCGACGAAGATGGCGCGGTCGGCCGAAACGGCTTCGATCGAATTGTCCGCGCCGCGCTTCAGGTCGAGGCTCGCAAGCAGATAATAGTCCGTTCGCGCGCTTTGCTGACGCGCTATGACCTGCCAGAGATCGATGTTTTTCCAGCCGGCCTGTTTGGCGAGCACCTCGTCGCGCACGGGGCGCATGCCGAGCTTGCCGTCGGCCGCATCCTTTGCCGTCTTGATGACGAGGAAACGGCTACCGACAACGCGCTGGTTCACGAGTTGCGCCAGGACGCCTTCCTTCCCGGCGCGCCGCGCGTCGGCCAGGTCCTCGACGAGTGCTGCAAAGACGGGTTCGCCAGGCAGGCCGCTCTCTGCTTTCCAGCCGGCAAGAGCGGCAATGGTGCGCGGCAGGTTGTTCGAGAAATCCGAGTTGTCGACGGCCAGAGCGAGGAAGCGCGCCACCGGCCACAGAAACAGAATGACGACGAATAATATAAGCGGAGCCGTCAACAGGGCGAGCATGCCGCCCCGTTGGCGTCGCTTCATAGCCGGTTTTGTCCCGACCAACATGCCCAAGTTACTTCGCGAGCCAGGCCTTGAAGCGTTCTTCCAACGCTTCCTTGTGCTCGGTCCAGAAGTCGTTGTCATAGGCGGCGCCGTACTGGAGGTGCTCCGGCGACGTCGGCAGGTTGGCCTTCCAGTCCGCGGGAATGAGGTCGGCGGCTTCCTTGCGGCCGGTGCCATAGGCATAGAGCTTGGAGAAGCCGGCCTGGTTTTCAGGGATGGAGAACCACTTGAGGAGATCCAGCCCGCCTTGCTGGTGCGGTGCGCCCTTCACCACGGCCCAGTAGTCGGTGCCGTAGAAGAAGCCGGCGTCCCACGCGATGGCGTAGGGCTTCTTCTCGTTGATGGCTTCGTTGGTGATGCGTGCATTGAACGCGTCGCTGAGCGTCACTTCGCCGCTGTCGAGGTTCTGGATGCCCTGCGTCGTGGTGGACCACCAGACGACGTTCGGCTTGATCTTGTCGAGCATGGCGAAAGCCCGGTCGACACCTTCCGGCGTGGCCAACACCTTGTACATGTCCTCGCGTTTCACGCCGTCGGCCATGAGCGCGTTTTCCAGCGTGAACTGCGCTTGCTGGTAGAGGCCGCGCTTTCCTGGAAATTTCTCGACGTTCCAGAAGTCCGCCCAACTCTTTGGCGCGGCGTCGCCCTTATAGACATCGGTGTTGTAGGCAAGAACCGTTGCCCATGTGTCGGACGCGACACCGCATTCATGCAGGGTGCCTGGGAGATAATTCGCCGCGTCGCCGGTGATCTCGGGCGTCAGCGGGACGAACAGGCCTTCGGCGCAGCCGACCTCCATGGCGGGCGCTTCCACCGAGACGACGTCGTAGGTAATGTTGCCCGCCTGCACTTGGGCACGCACCTTGGCGACCTCGCCGCCCCACTCTTCCATGATGATCGGGACGCCCGTCTTTTCGGTATACTTGTCCCAGACTCCATCCTTGTAGGCCTTGTCCCATGTACCACCCCAGCCGACCACCGTGACGGGATCGGCCGCGGACGCGGCAAAAGTCGAGGTCGCGAGGCAGATAGCGGCGGCAGATACGGCTTGCAGATAAGTCCTCATCGCAGTTCCCCTTTCTTATCGTTGTGGATTTGATCAAATTTCAAACGCAAAATGGATTGATTAGCAACAGGAATTTGCGATAGGGTGCAAAAAAGTTAAAAAGACAAGGGGATTTGATCGAATGCTGCAAGGCACTAGAGACGTGCGCGCCAATGTCAGTCTCGCTGCTGTTCTGGACGAGGCGCGACAGTGTTTCGCTGACGCCAACCCAAACAGCCTGGCGCGTCAGAACGAGGCCGCGGCATCGTTGCCGGGCGGCAATACGAGGGCTGTACTTTGGTACCCGCCATTCCCTGTTTCGTTCGTCTCCGGCGAGGGCTGCAGGGTGACCGATCTGGACGGCCATACCTATGTCGACCTGGTCTCGGAATACAGCGCCGGCTTCTACGGCCACTCCGACAAGGCGATTTCGGCGGCCCTTGTGGACGTCATACAGGGCGGCATCATGCTGGGTGCACCCAACCGCTACGAGGCGCGCCTGGCAGCGGCGGTGGTCGAGCGTTTTCCAGCCATCGAGCGCGTGCGCTTCTGCAACTCGGGCACCGAGGCGAACATCATGGCGATTTCCGCCGCTCGCGCCATCACGAAGCGTTCGAAGATACTCGCCTTCCGGGAAGGCTATCACGGCGGCGTACTGACTTTTGCGCATGGCGGCTCACCGCTCAATTTGCCTTTCCCCTTTGTTTTCGCCGACTACAACGATAGTGCAGGCGCCGTGGCGCTCATCAAGGAACAGGGCGACGAGCTTGCCGCCGTCATCGTCGAACCGATGATGGGCGGCGGCGGCTGCATCCCGGCGACACGCGAGTTCCTGCAGGCGCTGCGCACAGCGACGAAGGAGACCGGCGCGCTGCTGATCTTCGACGAGGTCATGACCTCGCGCCTCGACTATCGAGCGCTCCATGGTGCGCATGAAATTTTTCCCGATTTCGTGACGCTCGGAAAGTACATCGGCGGCGGTGCGAGTTTTGGTGCATTCGGTGGACGCGCCGACCTCGTCGACCGCTTCGATCCGGCTTTGCCTGGTGCGTTCTCGCATGGCGGGACGTTCAACAACAATATTCTCAGCATGGCTGCTGGTTTCACCGGTCTGACGCAGGTGCTGACGCAAGAGGCGAGCCGCGCCATCAATGCGCGCGGCGATCGCTTGCGTGAAGCGATGAACGTCTCCCTTGAACGACATGGCGTCGAGGGCATCGTCATAGGGCGCGGGTCGTTGATGAACCTGCATTTCGTCAGGGGGCCGGTGGACAAGCCGGCGCGGCTCGACGATGCCGATCCATCGGTGATTGCGCTGTGGCATATCGAGATGCTGTTGCGAGGGTACTACGTGACGCCGCGCGGCATGCTGGCGTTGTCACTGCCATTTGGCGACGCCGAACTCGACGGCTTCGCCGCCGCATTCGACGATTTCCTGTCGAGCAACCTCAAAATACTGCCCCGCCGGACAAACTGATGCTCGATCGCAAGGATGCCACCGCCGGCTCGGCCGCGCAAAAGACAGCTCATGTTCGTGTCCATACGGGCTTGAAGGAAGCACTGATGAACGGTGACTTCCTGCCCGGCCAAAGACTGGTCGTGCGACAGCTTGCCGAACAGTACCGGACCAGCGCCATGCCGGTGCGCGAGGCCTTGCGGCAACTCGTCAGCGACGAGGCGATGTTCGACCACCCAAACCGGGGCGTCATCGTCCCCGAGGCCACGGTGGCGCGTATTTCGGATCTCGTGCGTGTGCGCTGCAGCGTCGAAGGGACCGCGGCCGAATGGGCTGCGACGACCATCACGCCCGAAGAACTCGATGAATTGGCGAAGCTGAACAGCCTGATGCGCGAGTGCGTCGAGAGCAACGTCATGGCTAACTATCTCGGCCTGAACAGGCGGTTCCATTTCACGATGTACCATGCCGCGCGGTCACCTCTCATCCAGCAGATCATCGAGAAATTGTGGCTGCAGGCAGGACCGTTTTTGAACATCGTCCGCTCGGACGTGACCTACGGCCTGGGCCTGGACCATCACGACGAAATGCTCGCGGCGCTGCGTCGCGCCGATGGCGCGGCTGCGCGCAAGGCCTTGGTGGCCGATCTGCGCGAGGCCGCCGACATCATTCTTCGCGCCGCGGCGGCGGCTGAGGCGCAGCCTGCTCGAAAGCGCTCGACTTCGGTGCGCCGTGATCCGAAGGCGCAGGCTCGGTGATGGGCGGATCTCCGCGTGGGCCGGTTCACGTCGAGTTTCGCGGCGTGAGCAAGCGCTACGGGCATGCGGTCCAAGCGGTGCGCCAGCTCGACCTGGAAATCATGCGCGGCGAATTCCTGACGCTGCTAGGCCCTTCCGGGTCCGGCAAGACGACGGCGTTGATGATGCTGGCAGGATTCGAAGATACGACCGAGGGCGAAATTCTCATTGACGGTCAGCGCATCGACAACGTTCCCGCCAATCGTCGCGGCATCGGCATGGTGTTCCAGAACTACGCGCTTTTCCCGCACATGACGGTCGCCGAAAATCTGGCTTTCCCGCTCGAGGTCCGCAAACTTGGCCGCGAGGAGGTCAGGCGACGTGTCGGGAACGTTCTCGACATGGTCCAGTTGCCCGAATTCGGCAATCGGCGGCCGGCGCAGCTTTCGGGCGGGCAGCAACAACGCGTGGCGGTTGCCCGGGCCCTGATTTTCGAACCAAATCTTGTCTTGATGGACGAACCGCTTGGCGCCCTCGACAAGCAGCTGCGCGAGCAGATGCAGTTCGAGATCAAGGATATTCACGCCCGGCTGGGCGTGACCTTCGTCTACGTCACGCACGACCAGACTGAAGCGCTGACCATGTCGGACCGGATCGCAGTGTTCAGCGCCGGCCGCATCGAGCAACTGTCGACGCCGCGCGAACTGTACGAGCGTCCCGCGGCGAGCTTTGTCGCAAGTTTCATCGGCGAGAGCAACCGCATGTTGGGTGCCGTGCTGGCCGGGAGCGAGGATGGCGGCGTATCCGTCCGCCTCGACGACGGCGACGTTGTGTTGAACGCCATGTCCTGCGGTGCTGCGCTTTCTGCGGGTGTCAGGGTGACGCTGTCGATAAGGCCCGAGCGCCTGTCCGTTCTGCAGGACGGCGTCACGGCGCTCAACGAGATTCCGGCGACGGTCGTTCAATCAATCTACGTCGGCGATCATGTCCGGCTCGTCGCCGCGACCGCGAGCGGCCAGAAATTCATCGTCAAGCTTGCTACTTCGTCGTCTCAGCCGAAGCTCGATCCAGGTACGGCGATCCGGCTGGGCTGTGGTCGTGAGGATTGCCTCGCGCTCGATAGATAACAACAAAAGGCAGACAAGGGAGACTCTAACCATGAAGAAATCGCCGAAAGTCGTCATCACCTGTGCGGTCACCGGCTCGATCCACACGCCGACGATGAGCCCGTATCTGCCCATAACGCCGTCAGAGATCGTCGATGCCGCCGTCGGCGCAGCCGAAGCTGGCGCCTCGGTGATCCATCTGCATGCCCGCGACCCCGAGACGGGCAAACCGACCCCCGATCCCAAGCTCTTCATGGACTTCCTGCCGCGCATCAAGCAGCAAACCAACGCGGTGATGAACATTTCTACCGGCGGCGGCCTCAAGATGACGCTCGACGAACGTCTCGAAGCCGCTCATGCCGCCAAGCCCGAACTCTGCTCGCTCAACATGGGGTCGATGAATTTTGCCTTGCACCACATCGCGCCAAAATACACCGAATGGAAGTTCGACTGGGAAAAGCCTTATCTCGAGGACACCAAGAACGGCATCGTCTCCAACACGTTCCAGCAGATCGAGCGCATCATCGTCGAGGTCGGCCAGGCCTATGGGACGAAGTTCGAGTTCGAGTGCTATGATGTCAGTCACCTCTACACGCTGGCGCACTTTCTCGACCGCAAGCTGCTGAAGCCACCGCTTTTCGTCCAGACGATCTTCGGACTTCTAGGTGGAATCGGCTCTGACCCCGAAGACATGATGCATATGCGCAGGACGGCGGAGCGACTGTTCGGAGACGACTATCTCTGGTCGATCCTTGCAGCCGGCAAGCATCAGATGAACCTTTGCACGATGGGAGCGATCATGGGCGGCAATGTGCGGGTTGGGCTGGAAGACAGTCTCTATGTCGGCAAGGGCGCGCTTGCCAAGAGCAATGCCGAGCAGGTCGCCAAGATCAAGCGAATCCTTGGCGAACTCTCGCTTGAAATAGCGACGCCCGAAGAGGCGCGGCAGCTGCTGGATCTCAAGGGTGGCAACGAGGTCGGGTTTTGACCGCGCCCGGCATTGAAACCTATGTCGGCGTCGTGCACCCTTGGATGTGCGACGTGATGGGCCATCTCAACGTTCGTCACTACGTCGCCATGTTCGATGATGCCAGCTTTCAACTGCTGGGCAGGATTGCCGCTCCCAATCTAACGCCGACTCTCGGCTGGGCGGACGTCAGGATGGAGATCGACTATGCGCACGAAACCGCGGTTGGAACCTTGGTCACCATTCGCTCGGTTGTCGAAAAGGTTGGGAAGTCGTCTCTGACCTATCTGCATGAAATGCGCGGCACGCTGGACGATGTGCTGCATGCACGCATGCGCACCGTAACGGTGCGCTTCGATCTTCAAGCGCGGAGCAAGATCGAGATCGAAGGCAAGGCCCGACAAGCGAGCGCAAATCTCCCGAGGGGTGAAGCCGATGCGCATGCGTGGTCAGAGCGCAGATCATGAACCTGTTTCTGAAGCTGCGCGATGATTTCGGAATGTCATGTCTTCTCATTGCGCACGATCTGGCCATCGTTCGCTAGGCCGCACAGCGCGTCTACGTGATGTATCTCGGCCGCGTCATGGAAGAAGGTGAGAGCGGCGCGCTCTATAGCCAGCCCGCACATCCGTATACACAGGCGCTGCTCAGCGCGGTCCCGTCGACAAATCCAGTTGAGGAGCGCGAACGTCAGCGGATCATTCTAAAGGGAGATGTGCCAAGCCCTGTGAATCCGCCGACCGGATGCCGTTTTCGTACGCGCTGCCCTGCCGTGCAAAGTGTTTGTGAGACATCGCCTCCGGTCAACAGCTTGTCGGAATCGAATCTCGCAAGTTGTCATTTCGCTGGTCGGATCAAAGCGGGTATCCTGCAGGAATACGACGTGAGACAAGTCGGATAAACCGGCGTGGGAGACGGAGAGGCCCAGGTTCTCCAATATTGATGCGTACTCGCGGCGCCGAATACGGCTTGGGGATCTCCATGCCAGTAGCCGGAGACCGGATTCCTCTGGTCGGCACAGTCGCAACGTTGCGTCGGCGCGATCGGTGCTTCAGTCGGCATTCAGCGGTACATGCATCGGCTACTTGGGTTTCTCCTCAAGCTTTTCATCCCCGAAAGAATTGCCTCCCAGGTGCGGCTCGATATCCGAAGCTTGACGATTCTATCCCACATTCGCCTCACGTCCGCACCCTCAACGCCTGCTCCAGCCTGTCGGCAATCTGTGTGACGATATAGGCAATCACCATGTAGATCACGACGGCAATCACGAAGGCTTCGAGGTAGTAGTAGTTCAGGGCGGCGGTCAGCTGGGACTGGGCGAAGATATCGACGACCTCGATGGCGAATCCGAGAGAAAGCGCCTTCATGATGACCATCATCGAAGTCGTCAGGTCGGGAATTGCCGTGAGGGCCACCTGGGGAAACAGGATACGTCGAAACAGTTGGCCGCCCGTATAGCCGAGCGAATGGGCCGCGTCCGACTGACCGGTGTCGAATGCATTCAGGGCTCCCTTGATAATCTCGGATTGGAACGCGGCGACACAGCCGGTAATCGCAACGACAAGAATGACCCAATTGGGGGTTTCGTGAGCGTTGAAGTTGATCCCGAGCAACGAGAACAGGAACTGGAATGCGGGCGGCAGACCGAAATAGGCGAGGAAAATCACGATGACCATTGGAACGCCCTTGAAGACGATCTTGTAAGTCATGATGAGCTCTCGCAGAACCGGCACCCGTCTGTATTCGATCAGCGCGAATATGCTGCCGACTATCGTCGACAGGACGAAAATCAAGAGTGCCATTCCAACGGTCACGGGTACGGCACTCAGAATTTCCTGCGTGTCCTGGAGCAAAATATCGGTATCAAACATGGTTGAATACCCTTACGTCAGACGCTCGCGAGGAGCTCGTTCTTGATCTGAGTTGTTGTCGTTGCCTCTGGCGCTTGCATCGGTGATCGAAGCTCGAAGAAGCGCACGATGAGCCATGCGACCAGGCACATCAGCGAATAGATGACCGCCAGGACGAGGTAGGTTTCGAACTGGAACTGGTTGTAGTCGCGCTCCATGATCAAATGCGCAGTCGCCATGACGTCGGCGGCGCCGATGTACATGACCAGCGCAACGTTATGGATCAGGTAGATGACGGAGTTCCCGTAGCCCGGTAGTGCGAAGTGCACCCCTTGCGGGCCGACGACGCGAGTAATTTTCTGCCGGAACGTATATCCAAGGCTATCGGCCGCATCGTGCTGGCCGCGATCGACGGCAAGATATGCAGGCCGCATGACTTCCGACAGATATCCTCCATGGTAGAGGCTCAACCCCACCATGGCAGCCATCGTCGGCGAAATAAAATCTTTGGCGCCGAACAGGATCACCAACAGCGGAAGCCCATAAAACGCGACGAACAGCTGCAGGACGACAGGAACGCTCCGGGCATAGGACACGTAGAGGTCCACCAGGTGACTGATCAGTGGCACCCTGCGAACACGGAGTGTTGTCGCGATGAGAGCCAGACAGAACCCGGAAATGAGGGCCGTAAACGTGATGGCGAGCGTCAGCGGCAGTGCCGTTAGCAACTCGGGAATCATAGCAGATACATCCACTTTGAAACGCTCCTTCTTGCAATTCAGCCTTGCCGCTGACTAGCGAATATGGCCCTCAACGGCCGTGCTATTTCATGTACTGGACGATGCCCTCGCCGAACCACTTCTGCGAGAGCTTCTCGATCGTGCCGTCGTCTTTCAATTCCTTGAGAACCTTGTTCACATCGTCAGCCAGAACCTTGTTCTCGTCTGATCTGTGGATCAGCATGTAGGTGTTGTTGCTGAACACTGGTTCGGACGCCACGATATCGAGTTTCTTTTGCTCGATGACGGTCTGCTCACCGAGATTGGACGGCAAGACGAGAGCGTCGAACTTGCCGTTCTGAACTTCGTCCAGCCGGTTCGGGTAGGGAATGCCTGCACTCGATGCCGTGACATCGAGCTTGTATTGCGGGTTTTCTTTCTGCCAGTTCATGATGAACTTGTAGGTTCCACCGCCGGCCGTGGTCGGAACGATCCTCTTGCCGACCAGGTCTTTCATTTCCTTGATGCCGCTGTCTTTCTTGCTGTAGATCTTCATCAGGCTGGCGCCCATGGGATTTTCCGGAATGAAGAACTGCTTGGAGCGCTCGGGCGACTTGTAGTAGCCACCCACCGCGATGTCGTACTTGCCCGTGGCGAGGCCAGTTTCCTGCGCGATGTCAGAGACACCTTCCATCTCGAACTTGTATTGCGGCAGCTTTGCGTTGATCGCCCTCAGGAGATCGGGCTCATAGCCTTGCGGCTCGACGCCGATCGCGCCCCATGCCAGCGGCTTGGATTCGGCAGACGTCGCGATCTTGATTGTCCGAACGGTCTGACCATAACTGACTCCTGCGGTTGCAAGGGCTATTGCGATGCCGCCGACGACAGCCAGGGCATGACGACGGGAAAAGCGGGATGTGATTACAGACATTTCTTAGGTTCCCTTGTTGTTGGATTATTGAAAAGCGAGTTCTGACTGCAGGAATTGAGCAAGTCGTGGGCTGGAAGGCGCGTCGAAGATATCAGCCGGGCTGCCATCGGCGGCGACCACGCCACGGTCCATGAAGACGATCCGGTTGGAGATGTTCCTTGCGAATTGCATCTCGTGGGTCACAAGCAGCGAAGTGATCCCTGACGAGGTGACGTCCTTGATCACCTTCAGGACTTCACCGACGAGTTCTGGATCCAGCGATGACGTAGGCTCATCGAAGAGTATCACGTCGGGACGAACTGCCAGGGCGCGCGCAATGCCGGTGCGCTGGAGCTGGCCGCCCGACAGTTGGGAGGGATAGCTGTCTCGCTTCGGGGTGAGGCCGACCCGCTCGAGCTCCCGCAAGGCGATCTCCCGCGCCTCGTCCGCGGACTTGCGCTGCACGACGACCAGTGGATCCATCACGTTCTGCAGGACCGTCATGTTCTTGAAGACGTTGAATTGTTGAAAGACCATCGCCGTTCGCAACCGGATCGCCTGGACAGCGACCTTGTCGGCACGCTGGTAATCCATCCGGATCTGATCGAACGCGATGGTTCCTGACGACGGCTTGGCCAGGTAGTTGATGCATTTCAGCAACGTGGTCTTGCCGGTGCCGCTGGGGCCGATGATCGAAACCACGTCACCCCGCTTTACCGAGAGATTGACGCCGTTCAGAACCTGCGTGCTTCCGTAAGACAGCTTTACATCTTTGAGTTCAAGCATTGCTGGTTGTCCCTTCGGAAAGTGTGAGACGGACTGCTTCGACCGCATGCGACATCATCACCCGCTCTCCGCATGGCCGAGAACGTGCATCAGCCGGTTTGCCCAGCCGAAGATCGATATGGCGTGGATCAGGTCGATAATCTCGCGGTCGTCCATGCCGACTGATCGAAGCGCGGCGATATCGTCTGCCGTCGCTTCCGACGGGGCCGCCGACAGGCGGCGGGCAAAACTGTAGATTGCCGCATCGCGTGGGCCGAGCGCTTCAGGTTTATCGAGATAGAGCGCGGTGACCACTTCGTCGTTCTTGGTCAGCTCTGCATGCCTGCGGGCGTGAACAACGGCGCAGAATTTGCAGCCATTGACGATGGACGCACCTAATGCACCAAGCTCGCGGTCAGGGCGGGCAAGCCCGCCTTCGACATACATGATGGCGTTGAACAAGATGGTGCGGGCAAGGTAGCTCTCAGGGTCATGCGCAAGGGTGCGCACATATTCCGAAACTTTCTTGGCTGATGGCGTGACCTTCATCGCTTCAAGCTGTTCCGGCGTGGCCTCGGATAGCTCGACTGGCGCTATGTACGGATGCCAATTCAATGGCTTCAGGCGCACCGCGGAAATCATGCCGTCCTCAACAATCGCAGGCCGGTTGCCACCCGCGTCTGGAAATTGACGAAGGCGATGAGCTCGGAAAGGGCGACGATCTGAGGATTGTTCAATCCAGCTTGGGCGAGCAGGGCGATGTGGCCCGCTTCCGCCTTTTTCGGTGTCAGCGTAATCAGGTCCACATGACGTGCGATGGTCGCCAATGGCTCTTCCAAATCCGTTTCCCCCTGGGCTAAGGCCAGAAGCTGCTCAGTCGGATCGAGCTGAGCCAGCTGCACATCAAATTCGGCCATCAGGACCGGATCGGCATTCAGAGCGGCCATGCGACGGGCCAGAGCAACCCGCAAATTAGGCGCAAGCCCTTGGTCATTTGCTGGCTGCAGGACGGAGAGGCGACATTCCTCGGCCCCCAGCACGAATTCAGGCCGAAACCGACGCGCGCTGAAAAGCGCATCGTGCGGTGATAGACCGGCGGCCTTGTCCATTGCGTCGATCACAGCGCGGCCTCCTTCTCCAACAAGGGTGTTGAATCGACCCATTCGTCGCCCAGAAGTTCGGGCGTGTCGTAAGCGATCAGGTTGGCGAAGTGGGTTTCGACATCTTCGGCAAACAGCGATGCGGCAATGCCGCGGACCAAACGGTCGGCACCCGCGCTGACGGCTGGGATATCACCGGAGACCTTGCCGTGCGTCAGCATGGCGGCGTCGTTGAAGCAGTGGATATGCGACAGCATCGGGCAGGAGCCGGGGACGCGCTCACGAAACTCGAAGGCGGGACCTAGGTCCGGTGCGTCGGACATGCCTGCACGCGCCGGCCCCATGTCCGGTGTATATCGGCCATCCGACCAGGTGCGGATATGTGGCGCGATGGCTGCAAATTCCGGGCGGCCGTTGAAGTCGTTTGAAAAGCCGGTTGCCGCGATCAGGAAGTCGTAGCGCATCAGCCCCTGGGTGGTTTCGATAAGCAGGCCTCCCGCATCTTCCGTGACCGCGACGATGCCGCAGTCGAGAAAGAACCGGGCATTGGGGTGGCGAGAAACGCGAAGCGTCGATGAACGCGGCGGCGGCGTCTGGGTTGAGGCGGTGTAGTCGAAGAACTTCCACTTCCAGGCATCGGGCAACTGATGCATGCCGAGTACAACACCCGGACTGCCGATTCCGGTCAGCTTGTTGATGCGCGGCATTTCCTTGCGCCGGATCAACATGTCCACAGATCCGGCGCCCGCCTCGAGTGCGGTTGCGGCATTGTCCATGGACGAGGCACCGGCGCCGATGACCGCCACACGCTTACCTTGCAGCGCGTCGAAATCGATCTCGTCCGCAGAATGGGCCCAATAAGCGCGATCGATGCCCCTGAGGAAATCGGGCACGGCAAAACCGCCCAGACCAGAGCGGCCGGTGGCCAGAACGAGATGACGGGTGAGAACCCGGCCGGATTCCGCGCCTTCGATATCGATCGCAATCAGATCACCAACCGGTGCGACGCCGGTCATGCGCACGCCGTTGCGCACAGGCAGAGCAAGAACCTTGCGGTACCAGACCAGGTAATCCATCCACTGGCCCTTGGGGATTTTGTCCAGCGACCGCCAGGCGTCGACGCCCCATTGCGCCGTGAACCAGGCGCGGAACGTCAATTGCGGCAAGCCGAGCGACGGACCGTGCAGGGTCTTCGGCGACCGGAGTGTTTGCATGCGGGCAAACGTTATCCACGGTCCTTCGAGCCCAGCCGGCGCCGCATCATAGGCGACGACATTGGTGATCCCTGCCAGCACCAGCTTTGCCGTGGCAGCAAGTCCGCACATGCCAGCGCCAATGACCACGACATCACGGACCGGGGCGCCCTCATGCATGCGTGTGGGGACCCAGGGCTTGGCGGGCAGCTCGACAAAGTCGAGATCCTGCGCAAGCTGGGCTTCCAACGCGGCAAGGCCCGTCGATGCTGCCGGGGTGGGAGTATGCTTCATATTCCAGTTCCGTTATTTGTGCCCGACGCGGGATCGTTCACCAATTGGCTGGCCAAAGCTGGATCGAGCTTCTTGAAACCGACGATCGACCGTTCAGCCACCGCTTCGACCGCATCCATCAGCGCCTGCGCGACTGGGCGAAGGGGACGTTTTGAGGCAGCCACAACGCCCCAATAAAAGAGAACGGTTACATCGATCGGGCGAATGACGACCCCAGGCAGGGCGACGCCATAGGCCGTGAGGGGATCGATGACGGCCGCGACACCAGTATGGCGCACGATCTGCAACGCGCCGTAGGCAGTATTGGTCCGGATCACCGGGCCGGTGTCGATGCCCCGGGCAGCGAGTGCCTTGGCGACATGCAACTGAAACCGCAGCGGATTGAGCAACGTAGCCACGCGACGACCCGCAAAAGCCGAAAGCGGTATGACATCAAGTTCAGCCAGCGCATCGTCCTCCCGCACGGCAGCAACATCAGGCGCCGAATAGAGCCGTAGGACATCCAGACCGGGCGTATCGAGCGGCAGGCTTGAAAACCCGATCTCGGCACGTCCGCTGCGCACTTCCTGGGCGACGATCGAGGGAAGAAACTGCCCGAGATGCGTCTCGTGCGGAAGCTCGACACCCTTGAGCTCGGCCAGGGCCGCCGGGATCAAGCCGGTGCCGATCGCGGAGGTTGTGACAATCTGCAGGATCCGCCCACGGCCGGCGGCGATCATCTTGGCCCGCGCTGCAAGTTCGGTGAAAGACATCAACAATCGCCGCGCTTCCTCCTCGAATGCGACACCCTCTTCAGACAGCTGCACCCGTCGACCGATCCGATGCAGCAATTCGAAGCCAAGTTCGGCCTCGAGCTCCTGAATGGTGCGTGTCACCGAAGGTTGGGAACGCCCGAGCATGTCAGCCGCCTTGGTGATGCTGCCGCTGGCAGCAACCGCAAGGAAGGTCTGAAGGTCCCGGGTTTCCATGTTCTCCCTACATGCGTAATTCGTATGATTGACATCGTCTCATTCATTTTTGATATATGTCAAGCGGAAACTAATAGTCGTTGCGGCGTTTGCCGGCTCAGAGCCGGAGTCCTGATCGAAACGGCTGATGGCAACCGACGTGACTTCAATTCGGATCCTCCCGATGAAAAAACTTGTAGGCGGGGACGGCAAGGATTCTCGAACCATAAAGCCGGCGACAGGAGGAATGTTATGCGCGTGAGTATTCTGGGCGCTGGAGCAATTGCCTATGGCCTTGCGGCCTATTTGGCACAATCGGGACATACGCCAACACTTTGGTCACCGTCGGGAGACCGCACCAGAACGTTGGCGACTGGCGAATTATTGAAGGCGACGGGGGATATCGAGGCGACGGTGCCGGTGCGTATTGCCAATGATTGTAAAGATGCCATCGATCACGCGGATGTGGTGGTGATCGCGCTTCCCGCTTACGGCCACAAGATGGTGATGGATGCCGCGGTCCCTCACCTGGCAGATGGTATTCCTGTCATCGTCAGTTCGCACAGTTCGTTCGGCGCGCTGTATCTCTCCAAGCGGTTAGCCGAGCGCAAGGTCAGGTTGCCGATCGTCGTTTGGGGCACAACGCTCTTGACCGGCCGCCAGCTCGGACCAACAGAAGTCCAGGTCACTTCCATTCGCCAGAAGCTTGATGTTGCGACGCTGCCTTTCGATGCGCTCGATCAAGGGTACAAGCTTTGCACGGCCTTGTTCGGCGATCGTTTCGTCAAGCGCGATGGTCTGCTGGCAATTGCGCTCAGCAACCTCAATCCGCAGAACCATCTGGGAATTGCCCTTCTCAATCTCACACGAATGGAGAGGGCCGAGCGATGGAGCCAGGGGGGAAATGTCACTCCTGCCGTTGGTCGCTTCATCGAGGCTCTGGATGCCGAACGATTGGCCATAGCTGGCAATTTCGGTATCGCGGTTCGTACCGTCCAGGAACATTTTTCATTGTCGTTCCACGTCCCCATGAGCACCGTTTCGGAAATGAACCTGGAGATGGATCGCCAAGGTCGTGGCGGCTTTGGCCCGACGACTATCGAGAGCCGCTATATTCTCGAGGACGTTCCGTTCGGCCTGTTACCAACCGCAGTCCTGGGGAAGATCAGCGGAAATCCGGCGGTTCTCCATGAATCCGGAATTTCCATATTGTCGGCGGCTTATGGCCGGGATCTCAAGGGAGATAATGATATTCTTCCTGGGCTCGGCATCGAGAACATGACAAAGACGGATCTTGAAGCCCTTTGCCGCAAGGGGTTTTGAGCGCGCTCGCGGCCAATGCGGCGTGATTACGCTTTGAGGAAGCTAGCGCGACGCTCCTGTTACATCATTGCGAGCTGATTCTAACCAACGACATCCGAAGGGGACCAACACAGGTTGGATATTATCAAACTGTGTTGGTCCGAGTTGGCTATTTCACCTGCTTGATCTCCCCCGGCGCCAAACGGCGCCGGATAAGACGTGCCGTATCGATCACATCATGCGTTTGATGTCGGTGTACGCGCCATTCGTCTTCAGCGTCACGGTGACGTCGGCACCGGTGCGGTTGCGCCAGAACCAACCGTGATTGCCGTCAAAGGCTGCCTCAAGTACGCCCTCGTCCTCTGCAGCACCGCGTCCCTTCTCGTATGAGATGTTTTCGCCGCCGCCGTCACCATGGGTGTCGAAGTTCACCGCCGCGCCATTGGCTGTCCAAGAGTAGTTTGCCTTTGCGCCCTTGGCCATGACGAGCTTGATCTCAGCTCCTTCGCCGGGCTTGAGGGTGACCGACATTTCGTCCGTCCGCAGTTCCTGGGCAGAGGCGGAACCAATCACCAGTTCAGCGAAGACGCGCTCCAGAAGACTCGACTGCTGATCTTGGCCTGGCACTGCGGTCGGCGTGCCGTTTTGCAATTCGCGAAGGCGGTCTTGCTCGGCCTCTTCGGCGAGTTGTGTCTTGATCTCGCCCATCTCGGTGAGCTCGAGCGCTCGCCCAACGCCGGTGGGATCGATGGCGTATTCGGCCGGCAGCACGATGGTCACAAGGATAGCCGCTGCCGCGACAATGGCGATGAGGGTAGATCGGAGGAGCTGCATGGATGTCGGCAGTTCAGCGCGGGTCGGGATGTCTGTGTTGTACATGGGAGAATTCCTTTTTTGATCTTTACTTGGAGGTTCAGGAGACGACCCAGCCGGTGAGCTGATAGCCGATCAGCACAAACCCGGCGGTCATCATGATGGTGTTGGCGGTGTATGCGTGGCGCCAGAAACTGTCGGTCCGGCGCCAGTAGCCCATGACGATAAGGATAGCAGCGAGCGCCAGAAGCTGACCGACCTCAACGCCGACGTTGAAGGCAAGTAGGTTGGGCACGAGCCCGTCGGGCGAGATGTTGTATTCGATGATCTTCGTCGACAGGCCGAAGCCGTGGAAAAAGCCGAAGATCAGCGTCGCGATCTTGGTGTTCGGCTGGAAGCCGAGCCACCTCTGGAAGGCACCCATATTGTCGAGCGCCTTGTAGACGACCGACAGGCCGATGATCGCGTCGATGATGTAGCTGTTGATGCCAACGTTGAAATAGACGCCAAGCAGCATGGTCGTGGAATGGCCGAGCGCGAACAGGCTCACATAGATGCCAATGTGCTTCATCCGGTAGAGGAAGAAGATCACGCCGAACAGGAACAGGACGTGGTCGTATCCCGTCACCATGTGCTTGGCGCCGAGATAGATGAAGGGCAGCAGATTGATGCCCGTGATCTCCTGGATATAGCCCTTGTCGCCTTCGGCAACGGCATGGGCGAGGGCAGTCCACCCAAGCAATGGGAGGGTCAGGAGAGCAATGAGCACAGGAAGGGCAAACCGCCAGCGCGCGCAAGGCGTGCGTGGCGGACCCTTGTAGAAGGATCCTTGCATGAGAATTCCAATCGTCGTCGTTGAGGATGGCCGCGCGTGCGGCCGCGATCATGCGATGACGATCTGCCTGGGAGGGCGCTCAAGCCGGAAACGGATTTCTAGGTCGGCAAACGAAGGCGGGTAAACCAGCCAGCTCCGGCCTATCGGCGGTGCTGGCTGCGCGAAGCCCGGAAGCGTGCTCGCCGTTTCATGGGTGTGGTCGGCCGGATTGTGGCCGTGGGTATGACCAAAGCTCTGCTCATCGGCTTCGCCATCGTCATGGCTGTGGCCGTGTTTTCCGATCTGTGCTGCCAGCTCTGCGTGACGCGCTGCCTCGGCGGCAGCGAGCGCAATCGGGCTATGCGAGGCCGAACTACCCACTGGGGAGAGCAGCACGCCGAGAGTCATCGCGAACGCGACGATGAGACGAAAGGCTGTGCTAGGGATCCAATTCGGCATGCTTAACGATTATTCTCTAAAATCCTAACGAATGGTGGCATGCACCAGAATCGAGGCCACTTTGAGGCTTGGAATATCCTCTCGGGGGGGATAGCATCAAGGGCATGAATGAGCGTCCCCACGTCCACGAAACCCATCCTGCCATCATCAAGCGGCTGAAGCGCGCCGACGGCCATCTGCGCGGGATCGTCGAGATGATCGAGGCCGGGCGACCGTGCCTCGACATCGCCCAGCAACTTCATGCCGTGGAGAAGGCCATCGCCCAGGCCAAGAAGACGCTGATCCAGGACCACCTCAACCACTGCCTTGAAGACGTCGTCGGACCGCTGGCGCTCGAGCAGCGCCGCTCGATCGACGAGTTCAAGGATATCACCAAGTACCTGTGAGAAGCGCCATGATGGACAAAGTTCGCGATTGGTTCGGGTTCGGCCCGATGACGCAAGGCATGGGCGGCCACGGACATGATCACGGCGAGGGCGGCCATGGCCACACGCATGGCGTCATCGACCCGACGATCGCCACGACGACGCGCGGCATCTGGGCGATTAAATGGTCATTCGTCGTTCTGGCCATCACGGCGGCGCTGCAGTTGGTGGTTGTGTTCCTCTCCGGCAGCGTGGCGCTGCTGGCCGACACGATCCACAATGTCGGCGACGCGGTCACCGCCATCCCATTGTGGGTCGCCTTCATGCTGGCCCGTCGCAAACCGAGCAAGACGTTCACCTACGGGCTGGGTCGCGTCGAAGATCTGGCCGGCATTCTGATTGTCCTCATCATCTTGTTCAGCGCCATCGTTGCCGGCTACGAGGCGATCGACCGGTTGATCAATCCGCAGCCGATCGCATTTCTTGGCTGGGTCGCCATAGCCGGCATTATAGGTTTCTTAGGCAACGAGGCCGTTGCAGTGTTCCGTATCCGGGTCGGCCGCGAGATCAACAGCGCGGCGCTGATCGCCGACGGCTACCATGCGCGCACCGACGGCTTTACCAGTCTGGCGGTTGTGCTGGGTGCTATCGGCGTATGGCTGGGGTTTCCGCTGGCCGATCCGATCATCGGGCTCTTGATCACGGTGGCCATCTTCGCGATCGTCTGGCAGTCTTCGAAGGCAGTCCTCACGCGCATGCTCGACGGTGTCGAGCCCGGCATCGTCGATGAAATCCATCATGCCGCCGAGCATGTGTCCGGTATCGAACGTGTCCAAAGCGTGCAGGCGCGCTGGATCGGCCATCGCCTGCATGCCGACGTCGCCATCAGTGTCGCCGACGCGGCGACGGCCAAGGACGTGATGGGCGTCACCGAAGCCCTCAAGGAGGAACTGTTCGCCCACTTGCCGGCGTTGGCTGAAGCGAATGTTCGTCTGGAGAGTTCGGCCGGGTCTGCCGCGACGGGCACGGAACCCTCTCACTCACATGGTCATCATGCGCCGGAGCCCTTCAAGGTCGACTGCGATCTGGCTGCCGGGACATTGGAAATCGTCGACACGCCGGCTGGCGAGCGGATGCGGCTGACCATCGACCGGCATGCCGACGATCTGATGGCAACGGTGATCATCGATAGGCCTGGCGGGCCGGAGACGCTTCGCCTCGAACCCATCGCCGACAACCATCATCGCCTTGAGAGCACCGTGGCTCCTGCTGAGCCGCATGAGTTCCAGGCGAGGCTGGTCTTGGCCGCGAAGGGTCGCGAGCAGGTGCTGCCGTTCAAAATGGTCGAGCCGGAAGGCCACCATCACTGAGATCAGGCCCGCCATTCAATCGCCACGGATCAACGACCCATCGCTCCTCCAAGAAGACAGACATATGCTGCAAGTCCTTGCCAATCGCACTTATCGCCATCTTTTCCTGGCCCAGGTCATCGCCCTGATTGGCACTGGCCTTGCCACCGTGGCGCTCGGGCTGCTGGCCTATGACCTTGCCGGCGCCGATGCCGGCGCGGTGCTCGGCACGGCGCTTGCCATCAAGATGATCGCCTATGTCGGCGTGGCGCCCGTTGCCGCCGCGTTCGCCGAGCGCCTACCACGCCGTACCATGCTGGTTTCGCTCGACCTCATCAGGGCAGGGGTTGCCGTATTCCTGCCCTTCGTCACCGAAGTCTGGCAGATATATCTTCTCATCTTCATCCTGCAGTCGGCGTCAGCCGGCTTCACCCCGACCTTCCAGGCTTCGATCCCTGACGTGCTGCCCGAAGAGAAGGACTACACACGGGCCTTGTCGCTCTCGCGACTGGCCTACGACCTGGAAAGCGTCGTCAGCCCCCTCCTCGCGGCGGCGCTGCTTTCGGTCATAAGCTTCCATAGCCTGTTCGCCGGCACGGTTGTCGGGTTCCTGGCGTCAGCGGCGCTGGTCGTCTCCGTGGTGCTGCCCAGCCCGCAGCCCTCCGAGCCGCGCGGCATCTATGAACGCACGACGGGCGGGATCCGCATCTATCTGACGACGCCGCGTTTGCGCGGTTTGCTGGCCCTTAATCTTGCCGTCGCGGCGGCCAGCGCCATGGTGATCGTCAACACGGTGGTCCTGGTGCAGGCAAAATTCGACCTCTCCCAGAGCGACACGGCATTTGCCCTTGCCGCCTTCGGTGGCGGCTCGATGATCGCGGCGCTGGTCCTGCCGCGGCTGCTGGACGGCATCCCGGATCGGGTTGCGATGTTGTCAGGCGCCGGCCTGCTGGTTGCCGGCGTGTTCGCAGGGCCGTTTGCCATCAGCTATCAGCTGCTCTTGCCGCTCTGGTTCGTGCTCGGGCTCGGCTATTCGCTGGCGCAGACCCCGTCTGGGCGGCTGATCAAGCGCTCGGCCGATCCCGTCGACCGGCCGGCATTGTTTGCCGCGCAATTCGCGCTTTCGCACGCCTGCTGGCTCATCACCTATCCGATCGCCGGACTCGTCGGCGCGGCGATGGGCCTGCCCTTCACCTTTATCCTGCTTGGCGTCATTGGCGCCGCGGCACTCTTTGCCGCGATGTGGTTGTGGCCGCGTCACGATCCCGACGTTCTCAGCCACGCCCATGACGATCTGTCTGACGGGCATTCGCACCTCGAGGACGCCGTCTGGACCGAAGCAGGCTTCGAGCATGCGCATGGTTATGTCGTTAACGATAGGCACCCAAAATGGCCGAAAGCGAGCTGAGCGGCCCCAATGCTGGGAGATGTTGGTGCCTTCGGCGCGCTGTTCCTCACCGCGTTCGCCGCAGCGACAATTCTGCCGCTGCAGTCAGAGGCGGTGCTGGCCGGCCTGCTGCTGACCGGAAGCCAGTCACCGGCGGCGCTGATCCTGGTCGCGACGATCGGCAACGTGCTTGGTTCGGTTGTCAACTGGCTGCTCGGCCGCTGCATCGACCGCTTTCGCGACCGCAAATGGTTTCCGGTCAAGCCCACTGCGCTCGATCGCGCCGCGGCGCGCTACCGCCGTTGCGGACGATGGAGCCTGTTGCTGAGCTGGGTTCCCGTCATCGGCGATCCGCTGACGATGATGGCCGGTGTTCTGCGCGAGCCGCTCTGGAGCTTCGTTGCGATCGTCACGATGGCGAAAGCCGGCCGCTATCTCGCGCTCTCGGCGGCGGCGCTGAACTGGCTGTAGGCCGCAACCGCGACCAAGTGGGTCGCTGGGGTAAAACTCTCAAACGGTTTTCCGACTTTATGTCTTATGTCTATACAAATTAGCAAGCGTGCACATGATCGTTGCCAATCAAACAAAAAGGGGAACTAACATGATGACTCTCGACCGCCGCAATTTCCTGGCCTCCACAGCCGGCCTGGCCTTCATTGCCGCGTTTCCACGCGCCGCGTACTCGGAGGGGCATGAAACGTTGAAGGTCGCCATTGCCGCCGAAACCGGCGATCTCGACCTGCTGCAAAACGTCTCCACGCTGAGTTCCTACACGGTCGTGTTCGACGCCCTCATACACTATGGCCAGGACGGCGCGCTCGAGCCCGGGCTCGCCACCAAGTGGGCTGTCGCCGGCGACCAGCTTTCGATCGCCTTCGACCTGCGCGAAGGTGTTGCCTTCAGTGACGGCACGCCCTTCGATTCGACCGCCGCCGAATGGAATCTCAAACGCTGGCTGGGCGTCGCGGATTTCTCATGGATCGGTGTGTCCGACGCATTCGACAGCATCGTCACCGATGGACCCAGCAAGTTGACGATCAAGCTAAAGCGTCCGGTGCCCGCCGCCTTGCTGGAGCTCACCATAGTGCGTCCGGTGCGCTTCCTGTCGCCGAAGGCGGTCGACGCCGGCGGCAAGCAGACCGCTCCGGTCGGCACCGGACCGTGGATCGTCGAAAGCTACGATTCCTCCGGCACCGTGCTGATGCGCAACGACAAATACTGGGGCGAGAAGCCACTGTTTGCTCGCATGGAACTGAAGGTGGTTCCCGACGAACTCGCCCGCGCCAACGCGCTGCGTTCCGGCGACCTCGACGTGATCGGCGGCGACTGGGTGGCGACGCTGTCGCCGCGCCGCGCCCGCGCGCTTGAAAAGGACGGCATGAAAGTGGTGGCCGAGGCCGGCACCGCAACCATGCTGCTCGGTTATTCGCCGAAGGCCAAGATGATGGCCGACAAGGCCGTGCGCGAGGCCATCTATGTCTCGGTCGACCGCGCCGCGATCGCCAAGGTGTTGTTCGAAGGCTACGCAGATCCGGCGGCGGATCTCTTTCCGGCCAACGTGCCTTCCTCGGGCAAGCGGCATAACGTGCCGGTACGCGACGTCGCCGCGGCCAGGAAAATCCTTGCCGATGGCGGTTGGAGCGAAAGCGGAGGCGCCTGGAGCAAGGAGGGCGCGCCGCTGGCGATCGATTTCCTCGTATCGGAGGAATCGCTGCCGGGTTCGCGCCGCATCGCCGAGATGATCCAGGGTCAGCTGTCCGAGGTCGGCTTCCAGGTTCAGGTCTCGTCAGTCGACAACGCCACCATGCACGACCGTCGCCCGGCGTTCGAATATGATCTTGCCTTCTTCACCACCTATGGCGCGCCCTATGATCCGCACGGCACGCTCGGCAACGCGTTCGTATCCACCGCCGACAGCGGGCCGGACGGCAAGATCTATGTTTCCCCGGAGCTTGATGGCGTGGTCAAGGCCGCGCTCGAAGCGAGCGGCGACGAACGCGAAGCCAAGATGCAGGCGCTCTACGACTGGCTGCACGACAACCGGGCGATCTGCCCGCTCGTTGTCAGCCAGCGGCTGTGGGCGCACAATCCTCGCGTCGAGAACTTCGCGCTTCCCGCGACGGACTACGACCTGCCGTTCAAGGCGATCACGCTGAAGGCCTGAACGCCTCGAATCTCCTGGGGGAGTTCCGATGAGACGCACGATTCTGCGAAGGATGTTGCTTGCCTGTCTGCTTGTCGTGGCGGCATCGGCATTGACCTTTACCCTGGTTGCCGCGGCGCCGGGCAACGTCGCCGCGCTCATGGCCGAGCGTGCGGCAGGCCCGGGCGCGGATGCCGAAATGATCAAGAAGATCGGCGAGGACCTCGGGCTCTATGATCCGCTGCCGGTCCGCTACGGCCGATGGCTTTTCAGCGCTATCACCGGCGATCTCGGCGTCTCGCTGCGCACCGGCAAGCCGATCGCGCAGGAATTCGCCGCCAGAATCCCGATGACGGCGGCGCTGCTTGCGGGCGGCGGCATTCTCGCCTTTTTCCTGTCGCTGGCGCTCGGCGTTGCCGGTGCGGTCAGCAATGGTGGCGCGTTGGACCGGTTCCTCCACGCCTTCTCGCTGGTCGGCGCCTCGACGCCGAACTTCTTCGTGGCGGCGCTGCTGGTCATCGTCTTTTCGGTGATGCTGGGCTGGCTGCCCACCTTCGGCGTCAGCGGCTTCACCTCGTGGCTCTTGCCGTGGGTGACAATCGCCCTGTTTCCGGCATCGGTGCTGAGCCGCGTCGTCCGCGTCAACCTCCAGGAGGCCATGTCGCGACCCTTCGCCACGACGGGCTTCGCGAAGGGCTACACGAGGACACAGGTGCTGATGCGCGAGGCTCTGCCCAACATCGCCACCCCGTTCCTGACCACCTTCGGCGCCCAGTTCACGCTGATGATCATCGGTTCGATCGTGGTTGAAACGGTGTTTGCGCTGCGCGGCGTCGGCGCCTTCTTTATCGATGCAATCCGCTTCCGCGACTTCGTCGGCATGCAGTCGGTTCTGTTGCTGTTCGTGGTGTTCTTCGTTGTCGTCAACCTGATGGTTGACGTGATCTGCATGTTTGTCGACCCGCGCATGCGTAGGGCGAGAGGAGCTTGATCCGATGAACACTTCCTTGTTCAGGAGCATGAAGGACTGGCCCTGGCTGGTGCTGCTGCCAGTCGTCTTCTTTGTCGCGGTCGGTGTGCTCGGTCCCTCGATCATGCCTTACGATCCCGGCGCGCAAGACTACGACGTCACGCTTGCGGGACCGAGCTGGGCTCACTGGCTGGGCACCGACTATCTCGGCCGCGATATTCTGAGCCGCATCATCGGCGGCGCCCGCATATCGCTGGTGGCGATGGTGATCGTGCTGGTGGCCGCACTTGCCATCGGCGTCAGCATCGGTTCGTTCGCCGGTTATGTCGGCGGGCGCGTCGAGCTGGTGTTGATCAGCCTCATCGACATCGCGCTGGCGCTGCCAAGCTTGGTGATCGCGCTGGCGCTGATCGGCATTCTCGGCACCGGCTACTGGTCGATGATCACGGCGCTGACGCTGGCGTGGTGGGCGAACTATGCCCGCATGAGCCGCGCCGTGGTCACCGCCGAATTGCAACAGCCCTATATCGAAGCGGCAAGGGTGATGGGCGCCAGCCATCTGTGGATCTTTGTGCGCCATATCCTGCCGCATGTCCTGGCCCTCGTCGTGGTCTATGCCAGCGCCGATGCTGGCGCCCTTGTCCTGGCCATCGCGACGCTGAGCTTCCTCGGCCTGGGCGTCGCGCCGCCGGCGCCGGAATGGGGCCAGATGCTGGTCGACGGCATGAGCTACATTGAGGAATACCCGAGGCTGGTCGTCCTTCCGGGCCTTGCGCTCACTTTGGTGGTGGTCAGCTTCAATCTGCTGGGCGAGACCTTCGCGTTGCAAAAGGTGCCGAGGCCGGTGCGCGGCGGTTTGCTGCGCAAGCGTCGCAAGGCGCGCGCCGTTGAGGAAGCGGAGCGGAACGCCGTCGAAACGGGAACAGCCGCGCCATGAGCGACGAGCCGATCTACTCCATAGAAAACATGGTCATTGATCTCTACGCCACGACCGTTTCCGTGCGCGCGGTCGATGGGGTGTCGTTCAACGTCCGTCCCGGCGAGACAGTCGCCGTCGTCGGCGAGAGCGGTTCGGGCAAGACCGTCATGACGCTTGGGCCGCTCGGCCTGCTGCCCGAGGGCGTCACCGTCGACATCAAGGGATCGGCCCGAGCCGAAGCGAGCGAACTGGTCGGAATGGAGTCCAGGCGCTTGTCTGACCTTCGCGGCCGCTATTTCGGCGTCATTTTCCAGGACCCGATGAGCGCGCTGAACCCGATGCTGAAGATCGGACCGCAACTGGCGCGCCAGGCGCGCCGCTTTGCCAATCTCTCGCATGCGGATGCCCGCAAGGAAGCGGTCTCGCTGCTCGCCCGCACCGGCATCCCTGACCCGGAAGACCGCTACGATCGCTATCCGCATGAAATGTCTGGCGGCATGCTGCAGCGCGCCATGATCGCACTGGCCCTGGCAAGCCGGCCGCGCGTGCTGATCGCCGACGAGCCGACCACTGCGCTGGACGCCACGGTGCAGGCGCAGATCCTGGAGCTCATCCGCCAGATCCAGCGCGAGGAAGGCATCGCGGTCGTGCTGATCACGCACGACATCGGCGTCGTCGCCTCGGTCGCGGACCGGGTCATGGTGCTCTATGCCGGGCAGGTGGCGGAGGAGGGGACCGCGATGGATGTGCTGACGCGGCCGACGCATCCCTATACACGCGGGCTGCTTGCCTCTGTACCGGATTTCCGCGCCGACGAACGCGCCGCGACCAAGGAAATACCAGGTTTGCCGCCGAACCAGATCAGGCTGGAGCCGGGCTGCCGTTTCGCTGCCCGCTGCGAACTGGTTGAGCCCGAATGCCGCGTGCATCGGCCGCCGCTCCAGACGATCTCGACGGGCGGGACGCCGCACAAGGTGGGATGCCCGGTGGTGCTGAGGCGGGAAGGGATAGCAATCCATGGCTGACATTGCGGCGATTGAGGTCAAGGGCCTGAAGGTCCATTTCGCCAACCGCTCCGGAACAGGCGCCGTGCGGGCGGTCGACGGCATCGACCTGACCATTCCGCGTGGTGCCTTCCATGGCATCGTTGGCGAATCCGGTTGTGGCAAGACCACGCTGGCTCGCAGCGTCGTCGGCCTGCAGAAGGAGACTGAGGGTACGGTGCTGATCTCGGGGCGGGATCGCGCCCAGTGGCTGAAGTCGGACCGCAAATCGTTCAGCCGCGAGGTCCAGTTCGTCTTCCAGGATCCGCTGGGCTCGATGAGCCGTCGCCAGACCGTCTACCAGACGCTGGAAGAGCCGCTGCAGATCCATCGCCTCGGATCTCCGGCCGAGCGCCGGCGCCGTATCGGCGAGCTGCTGGATCTGGTGGCGCTGCCAGCGACCGTGCTCGACCGCCTGCCGCGTTCGCTTTCCGGCGGCCAGCGCCAGCGCGTTTCGATCGCTCGCGCGCTTGCGCTGAAGCCATCGATCCTGGTTTGCGACGAACCGCTCAGCGCGCTTGACGTTTCGATCCGGGCGCAGATCGTCAACCTGTTCACATCATTGCAGAAACAGCTTGGCCTTACCATCGTCATCGTTGCGCATGACCTGGCGATCGTGCGCGAGGTCTGCTCAAACGTGACGGTGATGTATCTTGGCCGCATCGCGGAAGCCGGCGTGACGCGGCCGCTGTTTCGCGAGCCGGCCCATCCCTACAGCCAGGCACTGCTTTCGGCGGTTCCTTCGCCGGATCCTCGTATCGAGGCCGGCCGTCGCCGAATCATCCTCGCGGGCGACCCTCCAAGCCCCAGCGCGCCGCCACCGGGATGCCGCTTCAACACCCGCTGTCCTGTGGCGATCGATGTCTGCCGGACCGAGGAGCCGATGTTGCGCTCGGTGCCGCATGGCGGGGTCGCGGCCTGCCACCTGGCCGACGGCGAGCGGCGGCCGGTGATTTGAGTGCCGACTTGATCTGCCCTCGTTGCCCGCTACTTCAGGCCGCCGCCGGCTTCGTGACGGGTGGCCAGCTATGGGTCTCCGCCTTGCGTCGTGAGGCCCAGGCATAAAGCGCATCGTAAATGACGAAGCCGTGCTTCAGGATCTCGTGGTCGTCGGGCGTCACGTCCCGCAGCCCCATGGAGATCGCGAGCAGTCCTGCAGACTGTGGCGTGAGATCGTGCCGATCCGTGTCGGCGCCGCGCACGATCGCGGCAATGGTCACGATCGCCGGGTCGCGATCGAGGCCGAATTTCGAGACGAAGGTGTCGAAGCTGCAACCGTCGCCGACATGGGTGAATTCGACGCCGGGCACGTCGTAGGGTGTCGCGCCCGCTTCCTGGGCAACACGGATCACCTGATCAGGTGCCGCGAACAGGAAATCAGGTTCCTTGTCGATGAAGCGTGCAATCAGCCAGGGGCAGGCGATGCGGTCGATGACCGGGCGTTCACGGGTAACCCATTTCATGACGCAATCCTTTCTTCGCTCATCACCAGAGGGACGGTTGGCGCGCCGATGGCGTGCCAGGCGGCGATGCCGCCTGAGAGCGCCGTTGCATCGACGCCGCGGCGACGCAGTTCGGCGACTGCGTCGCCGCTGACCTGGAAGCCGTAGACGCAATAGACGATGACAGGCCTGTCCCTCGGCAGTTCATCGGCCCAATCGGCAATGGTCTCGGGAGCGCGGAGCTTGGCGCCCGGCAGCATATCGCTGCGTTTTGCCAGATCGTCGGCCAGGCAGACGTCGAGCACGACCAGATCTTCGCCCTGGTCGAGTCGGGCCCGCAGTTCCTCTGGCGCAACAGTTGGAACCTTATTGTCCGATGCAGGTCCTGTTGAAGGATCGCGCTGCGCGACAGCCCGCCGGTGGCGGGCGGCAACCCGCTCCCAATGGATGTTCTTCATGAACGCGTCGACATAGGCGCCAGCCTTGGCGCCAAAATCGAGGTGGTAGGCATGTTCGTACATGTCGAGCGCGAGGATCGGCATGCCGCCGGCGAGACAATTGGTGTGATCCGCCGCCCATTGAATCGTCAGCCGATCGCGGCGCTCCGACCAGGTCAGCAGCGTCCATCCCGAGCCTCCGGCCTGCGCCTTAGCACAAGCCATGAACTTGGCGCGCCATGCCGCCACGCTGCCGAAGTCGCGCTCCAGTGCTGCGGCAAGATCGCCTCCGGCATCGCCGGAACCACCGAGCCCATCGAAATAGATCTCGTGCAGGATCGCCGAATTTGCCGCGACCAGCTCTTCGCGCTTCAACCCGTTGATGTCGAAGACGGGTGCTGCGCCCCAGTCGAGTTCATCGAGCCGCTGTTCGATAGCGTTGAGGCGGCGAACCGCACCGCCGTAATTGTTTTCATAATGGCTGGCCAGCAGGCGTTCGGACAGTCCGACGAGCCTGGGCGGCTTGAACGGCAGCGGCATGATCTGGTGCGGCATTGGATTTCCTCGCTCGGCGGCACGGCCATCCGTGAGCAGGCGCACGTTATGCCCAAACGAGAAATGATACAAGTGTTGCATCTTGCTCGGGCGTTTGATACCGGTCACTTATGGGCGAGAGGGGATCGATCCCAGCTGCGCCGGGTATTCCACCAAGGACGAGGAGCGAACCATCTGCGGCTGAACCGCAGTCCTCAGGGGCGGCACGCCTTGGGTGGTTGCCACCACCGATGTCGCTTCCGAAAGGCCCGCGGTCACCTCGACGCGACCGTTGTCGGTGACACCAGCCTTGATGGCGAGGCGTGTGATGCGATTGTCCGTAACTGTGTACACGAAGGTGCCGTCGCCACTACTTCCGGGGCCTCCATTCCTGCCGGACGACGTTCGAGGGGCGCCACATGAGCTTTCTTTCTTCGCCCGGAAGTGCGCTGGGGCGCTTCGACAACCGACGATGAGCTTCGCCCGCATTGAAGTATGGTGTCTCTGCGGATTTTGGCCATTTAGTATGGTTTGCGCATGAGCCATGATACAAGTGTTGCATCTAATTCAGTCCATGATACGGTTCACTTATGAGTGAGGGGCAATCGCAGGAGCAGCGCTGGCTGCTCCTGATTTATCAGCTGCCAAGCAAGCCCGCCTATTTCCGGGTGAAGATCTGGCGACGGTTGCAAGGCATCGGCGCGGTCGCAGTCAAAAGCACCGTTTACGCCCTGCCGGCGAATGCCGAGATGCAGGAGGATTTCGAATGGCTTCTGAAGGAGATCGTCGCCGGCGGCGGCGAGGCCATGATTTGCGAGGCGCGCCTTGTCGACGGTCTGTCGGACGCGCAGGTGCGGGCGATGTTCGACGCGGCCCGTGATGCCGACTATGCGGAGATCGCTGGGGAAGCGCGCGAGCTGGCTGCAGCGATTGGGGCCGACGCGACATCGGAAAAACACGCAGAAGCGCGTCCGCAACTTGGTCGCTTGCGCAAGCGGCTCACTGAAGTGGTGATGATCGACTTTTTTGGTGCCAGCGGTCGCCTCACGATCGAGGGACTGATCGCCGAACTTGAAACACAGCTTACAGAGGACAAGGCCATGACCAAGGAACCGAAGAAGGCCGCCGAGCCGAGCGAGCTCAAGGGCCGAATCTGGGTCACGCGCCGGGACGTGCATGTCGACCGCATCGCCTGCAGTTGGCTGATCCGCCGGTTCATCGATGCTGACGCGATCATCCGCTTCGTAGCGGGCAAGGGATACGTGCCAAAGGAGGGGGAATTGCGCTTCGACATGTTCGAAGGCGAAATCACCCATGAGGGCGATCGCTGCAGCTTCGAAGTTCTGCTTACCCGCGCCGGCATCAATGATCCGGCACTCCAGGCCATCGCCGAGATCGTCCATGACATCGACCTCAAGGACAACAAGTTCGGTCGCGAGGAGGCGACTGGGATTGCCAGTCTGATTGCAGGCATCGCCATGGCGAACGAGAGCGACGAACAGCGGATCGCGCAGGGCGCTCCTGTCTTCGACAACCTCTATCAGTATTTCCGCAAGAAACGCGGATGACCGCAGGGACTCAAACTATGGCCAATCTGGAGCAGTCCGTCACGACGCCGCCATCTCTGGCCGAAACCCACGACCATGACATTTCGTTTGCGGACGCCATGCGAGTATGGGCCCGCGTTGCAATGCTCAGCTTCGGCGGCCCGGCCGGCCAGATCGCCATGATGCATCGGATCGTCGTTGAGGAAAAGCGCTGGATCGGCGAGACGAGATTCCTGCATGCGCTCAACTACTGCACGCTGCTGCCCGGTCCGGAGGCGCAGCAATTGGCCATCTATATTGGCTGGCTCATGCACAAGACCAAAGGCGGCCTCGTCGCGGGAATCCTGTTCGTGCTGCCAGGCGCGGTCGCCATCATGGTCCTGAGCTGGATCTACGCCATCTTCGGCAACGTTGGCGCTATCCAGGCGCTCTTCTTCGGCCTGAAGGCGGCGGTTCTGGCCATCGTGCTCGAAGCGGTCCTGCGGATCGGCAGGAGGGCGCTCAGGAACAATGTGATGGTCGGCCTCGCTGCGGCAGCCTTCATCGCCCTGTTCTTCTTCCATGCACCGTTCCCGCTGGTCATCCTGGTTGCGGCCGTGATCGGCTACGTCGGGGGCAAGATGGGTTGGGCCGCATTCCAGCCAGGCAATGGACATGGCAAGCTTGGTGGCAAGCAGGTCGATGATGTCGACTCGGCGCTTGGCGAAGGGATGCCGGCGCATGCCCGGCCATCCATCGAATGGTCGCTGAAGATTGCGGCGGTGTTTCTGCTGCTATGGTTCGTTCCGGTCCTTTTCTTGTTGCTGTTTCTTGGGCAAGGCAATGTCTTCACCGACATCGCCATCTTCTTTTCCAAGATGGCGGTGGTGACGTTCGGCGGGGCCTATGCGGTGCTTGCCTATGTCGCCCAGCAAGGAGTCGAGCACTATGGCTGGCTGAAGCCTGGAGAAATGCTGGATGGCCTCGGCATGGCCGAAACAACGCCGGGTCCGCTGATCATGGTCACTCAATTCGTTGGTTTCATGGGAGCATTCCGGGAGCCGGGGGTTCTTAACGCGTTGGTCGCTGGAACGCTCGGCGGCCTTCTGACGACGTGGGTGACCTTCGTCCCGTGCTTCCTGTGGATATTTCTCGGCGCGCCGTACATAGAGACGATGCGCAGCAACAAGGCCCTGTCAGCCGCACTGTCGACCATCACGGCAGCGGTGGTTGGAGTGATCCTGAACCTCGCGGTGTGGTTCGCGCTTCATGTCCTGTTTCGCGATTTGCATGAGATCGGCTTGCTGGGCATGAGGCTCGACGTGCCAGTCCTCGGTTCCCTCAACATTCCGTCTCTCGTACTGACCCTCGGTGCGATGCTGGCGGTATTCCGCTTCAAGGTCGGCGTGATCCCGATGCTAGCGGCATGTTCGATCCTGGGCGTGCTTTTCGGCGTCGCGGCGGGCTCGGTCTAGGGCGATCTTTCTGCTCGGATGCGAGCATCGCAGTCTATTTCGTATCGGGGCTGCCTGATGGGCGAGCAAGTAGGAGGCGAGGTATAATGGGCACGAGGCGAGTGGCTGTGGTCTGGCGCGGTGACCGGGAGGCGCGTCGCACGGCGACACCGCAGAACAACCGGTTTCATCGCGTGTTCGAGGAACTCGCTGCGATCGGTGTTCACGCCGAACCGGCCGTTTATGACGAAGAGTTTGCCGAGGAGGTTCGGACCCAGCTCCTGGCGACGGACGGCGTGCTGGTCTGGGTCGATCCCTTGCACGAGGGAAAAACCCGTGCGGTGCTTGACCCGCTGCTGCGCGACGTGGCGGCACGCGGCCCCTGGGTGAGTGCACATCCAGACGTGATCCTGAAAATGGGCGTGAAGGAAGTTCTGCACCGTACGAAGCATCTCGGATGGGGAACCGATACTTACCTCTACGGCTCCGCCGAGGCTTTTCGCGAGGCGTTTCCGGAGCGGCTTCGAACGGCCGGTCCACGGGTGCTGAAGCAGAACCGCGGCAATGGCGGCCAGGGAGTATGGAAGGTCGAGCTGATCGGTTCGCTTCCTGGCGGAGAGCCGGCGGTTCGGGTGCTGCACGCGCGACGCGGCAGTACGCCGGAAGAACTCGCACTGCCGGATTTCATGGCGCGCTGCGAGGTGTATTTGACACCCGATGGCTGCATCGTGGATCAGCCATTCCAACCGCGTTTACCCGACGGGATGATCCGCTGTTACATGGGCGCCGACAAGGTGGTCGGCTTTGGCCACCAGTTCATCAAGGCCCTAATCCCGCCACCTCCTGAAGGGCCAGATTCCGAGGCTGCGCAACCAGGGCCGCGGATAATGCATCCCGCCACGGCCGAACCGTTTCAGTCGCTGCGGACCAATATGGAAACCGGGTGGACGCCGCAAATGATGGCTGTGCTAGGCGTCGATGCCAGGTCGCTGCCGATCATTTGGGATGCCGATTTTCTCTACGGACCACGGACTGTGTCAGGTGAAGACACGTATGCGCTTTGTGAGATCAACGTCAGCTCGGTCTTTGCCATCCCCGATCAAGCGCCGGCCGAAATAGCTCGACTCGTTGCCATGCGATTTTGAATCGACGAAGATTGGCGGTCCGAGTGGGGCTCTGGCCGAACGCGGTTCGGCGGTCAGTCCGATGGTCGCCGGACCCCTGCTTGCCGTTTCCGGTTTCGGCTGACCAATTCTCGTCGCCGGTGGCTTGAACACCATCTACGAAATCCTTTGCTCATGACGTTTCGCAAGATTCGGCCGCCCGAGGAACGTTAGCCTCAACCGGCGCGAGATCTGGATTTGGAAGGTCTTGCTAGGGTGACCGCCCCGGAAGAGCTGAACCCGCCATCCGCTGGAACAGGTCGTCGACCTGGGCCGGCGATAGGCTGGAGTCCTCGGCGATCCACCAGGCAAGCACCGAGAGAAAGGCTCCCGATATGAACTGGACGACGAATTCCAGCGGCACGCCCGCGTCGCCGATCCGCTTGCCAGACAGTTCGGTTCGCACTGCGCGCCGTATGCGTTCACGCAATTGATCGTGGATCGTGTCGCCGCTGCTCGCAAGTAGCGCTTTGTGAAGCGACCGGAACGCCCGCGCGTGCTCGAACATCGGCAGGCTGAATTCGAACAGGCGATTGCCTGTCTTTTCGTCTGCCGACACGCGCCTGCTCAGCGACAGCAGATGCGCCTCAAGGGCCGCGCTGCGCAATTCGTCCTTGCCGGCATAGTGCGTATAGAAGGTCGACCTGCCGACATCAGCTTTCTGGCAGATGTCTTCCACGGTGAGAGCCGCATAGCCGCACTCTGGGATCAGAGCAATCAGCGCGTCCTGCAGCATGGCGCGCGTGCGCGCGACACGACGGTCGATTGTACCCCTGTCGTCGGGCCGCTCGATTTTAATGGTCATTGCTCTTTCCACCGTGCGGTTTGGGACGTTCAGCGGTCCGTTGTCCAGCAACAGCGCTAATGGACAATCTGTCCAGTATGATACGCCGAGTCCAGAAGCTCAAGAATGCCTTGAGCACTCCGGAAACGGACGAGGAGGCAAAAGGAAATGCACCAATTTGGTCATCGGGCTGGAAACGGACAGCATTCGCGAAAGGGTGTTATTATGCTTGCCGTGCTCGTCAAACTGTCGCTGGTCAGCGGTTTTCTACTAATGCTTCATTTCGGGGACGGCTATCTCAATGCCGGTGCTTGGACGGCTGCAGTCCACGGCCTCATCCTCGCTGCGGTCGCGGCATTCGCACTCTGGGGCGGCTTCCATCACATGCGGACTGCCGGCGCGCATGGCGCCGGCGAAAGGGGCATCGGCATCGTCCTGCATAGGGCGGTCGGCTATGACCTGCTTGCGCGCGTCCTGACTTGGGGCCGCGAGGACCGGTTCCGTGAATTCATGCTGCGTCTGGCAAGGCTCCAGCCCGGCGAGGCGATGCTCGATGTCGCCTGCGGTACGGGCACGCTTGCCATAGCCGCGAGACGGTTGGTCGGAGCGGTCGGACGCGTCACGGGCGTCGACGCATCGGTCGAAATGGTCGAGAGGGCGCGCGTCAAGGCTACGCGAGCCGGCGTTGATCTTACCTTCGTCCAGGCGACGGCCCAGGAACTTCCCTTCGAGGATGGCCAATTCGACATCGTGATCGGTACGCTCATGCTGCATCACCTGCCGAAACCCGACCGATCGACCTTCTTCCGTGAAGCGGAGCGGGTTCTGAAGCCGGGAGGCCGACTGCTGCTGATCGACTTCGGAAGGCCGCTGCACGAATCCAGATTGCCGAGGCTCCATCGGCACGGGCATATCGACATGAATGCGGTCGGAACTCTACTGGTCGAGACAGGCTTCAGGGTCGACGATACCGGCGCCGTCGGGACCATGAACCTCGATTATGTGCGCGCGACCACGGACAAGATCCTGCCTGCCTGAGCGCGGCATGCCGCGGCGACCGGACCGGGCGCGCCGCCGCCAGGAACACGCGCGGGCCGGTAGTCGCGGGCCGCGCTGCATTGCGTGCGTAGCCGCCGCGGCGCTATCTTGCCGATTGGCTATCCCGGCCTGCTTCGATACGCGAGTCTACCGAATGCCCAAGACCTACTTGTCCTTGACGCTTGCGGCCGCATGGTTGGCATCACCGCTTGCGCATGCCGATGGCGTCGACCGGGCGCTGGATGCCTTCCACGCGACATGCCTGGCGCACGGCCCCGACTTCGAGCGAACCGCGACATTGGCAAAGACGCGCGGATGGACGCCGCTCGTCGACGGCGCGGCACTTGCTCCTGTGGATGCCATGAAGGCGTTCCGCGGATGGCAGGTCACCGGCGACGACCTTCCGGCCGGAACGATGGTCGCGGTGACCAGGGCTACCATGGACGGCAGGTCCGTCCAGACCTGCTCGCTCAAGCTTTTCGATGTCGACCGCGCCGAGTTTGAAAAACGGTTCTTCCACCGCACCGACGCCGAAAAAATCGGCGAGGAGAGGAAGGGCAGGCAGGTTTCCCGGCTGTTCATACTGATCGCGGGCAATCGCAAGCAGCTCGTGCATTTGACGTCGCCAGCCGTTCGGAGCACAGCGAACGCCATCATAGCAAGTTCGATCGTCGATGATTGAAAAGGCTTCGCGGGCCGCGTCCCAATTTAGCCTGCTTGCGCTGCCAGATCACTCGGTTGGCGCGCAATGACGAGAAAGCGAGCGCAAATGCGACTGACCAGCACGATTTTTGGCATGGCGCTCCTGCTCGCCTCCACCGTCGCGGTCGGCGCTCATCCTCATGTCTTCGCGGAAGCCCGTTTGGACCTAACGGTTGGCGCTGACAAGTCGGTCAAGTCGCTCAAGCATCTCTGGCGGTTCGACGAGCTCTTCTCCTCGACGGTGCTGATGGAGTTCGACAAGAATTCCGACCTTACTCTGGACGCCGAAGAACTCGACGCCGCCGCCCTCACCATCCATGCCTCACTGGAAGAATACAATTATTTCCAAATGGTCACTGTGGAAGGCAAGGACGTGGCGATGACGCCGCCGGCGAGGCTGGTCACTAGCTACGAGAACAATCAACTCGTCATCCAATTCGAGACGCAGCCGAAAGACACGTTGGCGCTCGCCGGCAAGGTGAGCATCGGCGTCTACGATCCGACCTTCTACACCGCGATCGATTTCACCGATGACGATAAGATCGCCGTGGCTGGCCTACCGAAAGATTGCACGAGGGCAGTCGTCCGCCCCGATCCGAATACCGCAATCGCACAGAATCAGACGAAATTGACGGATGCCTTCTTCAGCGATCCGACCGGAACCGATCTCGGCAAGATATTCGCGACACGCCTTGAATTGACGTGCGGTTGAAGCGGCGGAACGGATAGAACGTGTTTTTCCAAACCCTGGTCGAGTTTCAACGCACGATATACTTGGCGCTCGCCGAACAGATCAAATTGCTGTCAGCCGGGGGCGACTGGCTGGCGTTCACTGCCTTCCTGCCGATGGGTGTCCTGTTCGGAGCTGCGCATGCTTTGACACCCGGACACAGCAAAGCCGTGCTGGCTACCTATTTGGCCGGATCGGATGCCAGCATCCGTCGCGGCCTACTGGTGTCGCTGACACTCTCCTTCACCCATGTCACGATTGCCGTTGTGATTGCAGCCCTCTCGTTGCCATTGGTCTCGATTGCGCTGGGCAGCGTCGGCCGGGCGCCGCTTTTGGAGGATGTCAGTCGTGGCCTGCTCGGGTTAATTGGTCTGTGGATGCTTTGGCGGGCGCTCAGCCACGGTCATCACCATCAGCATGAAGGCGAGGTTGTGGGCGTCATGGCCGGCCTGATCCCATGTCCATTGACGCTCTTCGCGATGACCTTCGCGATCTCAAGAGGTGTTCCGGTCGCGGGCATACTCTTTGCAATCACCATGATGGCCGGCGTGGCACTGACGTTGTCTTGCGTGGCAGTTCTGTCGATCCTGTTTCGGGAACGGCTGGTGCATTTCTTCGACCGTCGGCCGCGCCTGTTCGATGTGATATCGCGAACTATCGAAGGTACCGCCGGCCTTATTCTTACTGGCGTGGCTGTCTGGCAAATCTCGTCGAAATGAGAAAGTTTGACCGACCGCCAAGGCCACAGCGATTCTCATAGGGATCACATTGCAATTAACGACGTCGTGCCATTAAGTGCCGGCACGCGTGGTTCGGGTTTGGGTTTAGAACATTGAGCGACCGTCAGAAGATCATTTGGATGATAGCGCTGGCGATCCTCGCCGGCATCGCGGTGATATTGCTAAATCACTGGATCAAAGGCGATCTCTACGCGGCGGGTCCATTGACTTCGACTACCCAGACGCCACATTTAGTTCGGCCGGCATGACCGGTTCTTTTTCTATCCGATTTCTGGCCCGCCGGTTCGCGCCGGCGGATTTTTTGCGGGGGTAGGATACTCAGCGCGGATTTGGCTATCTTGCCCCTGATTGTCAGAGGCGGAGCTGCGGTGATCGCTCCGCAATGATGGCCAACGGCGGTTTCACGACGGCATACGCGCTTGAGAGATGAGAGTGGCTGTTTCATAAAGAGGATATCATGCCTGCGGACGATGGTAGTCTACGCGACATTCTTGGAATTCTGTTGGTTCTCCTACTCGTAGGCGCCAACGGTTTCTTTGTCGCCGCCGAATTTGCGCTGGTCGCGGTTAGACGAAGCCGCGTCGACGAATTGGCTACAGCTGGACGCTCGAACGCCAGCCTCCTTCAACGGGCTTTGGTGAATCTCGATGCGAACCTTGCAGCAACTCAGCTCGGCATCACCATCTCATCGCTGGCGCTCGGTTGGGTCGGCGAGCCTGCACTCGCTCATCTGATCGAGCCACTCCTCTTGGGAGTGATGGGGTCGCTGGCCACGGCAGCTTCGCACACCATTGCCGTCGCAATCGCCTTCATCATCATAACCGCGCTACACATTGTCCTGGGTGAACTAGCGCCGAAAAGTCTGGCGCTCCAGCGCAGCGAGAGCACGGCACTTCGGGTCGTCCGCCCTCTCGGTCTGTTCCTGTTCCTGCTCAGGCCGGCGATTCTTGTTCTCAACGGTCTCGGCAATCTGGTGCTGCGTCTGTGCGGTCTGCGTCCGGGCACAGGCGAGGAGTCCTTGCATTCGCCCGAAGAGCTGAAGCTGCTCGTGGCGGCAAGCCAGGAGGCAGGGCTCCTTCATCAGACGCAACAGGAACTGGTCGAGCGTGTCTTCAACATCGGCGATCGGCGCATTGCCGACATCATGACACCGCGACGCGATATCGACTGGATCGATACCGACGACATCCCTGACGAGATTCTGCGCACCATCCGGCAATGTCGCCATGAGCAGCTTCTGGTCGGCCGTGGGGGGATAGACGAACCGCTTGGCATGATTCTGAAGAAGGACCTTCTCGACCAGGTGCTCGACGGCAAAACGCTTGACCCGATGGCGGTCATCCGAGAACCTTTGATCGTTCACGAGGCAACGCCGATTTTCCGTGTACTCGATCAGTTCAAGCGGACGCCGGTGCGTCTGGCGATCGTCATCGACGAATATGGCGCTCTGGAGGGGATCGTCACCCAGACCGATCTGCTCGAAGCCATCGCAGGCGACCTTCCTGACCTGGACAATGAGGACCCTGATGTCATCGAGCGCGATGACGGGTCCTTGCTCATCGACGGAATGATGCTGGCGCACGATGCGTTCGCTCGCCTAGGATTCCGATCGGGGTCTGCCGAAGGGGATTTTCACACGATCGCTGGGTTCGCCTTGTCAAGCCTTGGGCACTTGCCGGAAGCCGGTGAGCACTTTGACTACGAGGGCTGGCGCTTCGAGATCCTCGATATGGATGGAAGGCGGATCGACAAGCTGCTCGCTCGCCGTGAGCCGCCTACATCCAAGCCGGCAACCAGTTGAGACTGACCGCGCGACAGGCCGGTAAGCCGGCCGGCCTTTTGCGCGCGAATATTCCCACTTTTCGAACCCACGCTCCCACAGTAGTCCCTATCCACAAACGCCCGTCAGTTCGCCCAGGACGCGTATCCGCTGGAGTCACAGTGACTGGTGAGCGTCTTCGCGTCGCGCTATGTGATCAATGGAACCGACAGTTGAGGGTCTAAATGGACGCCAAGAGCGCCGTCTGGCTGATTATTGGGGTCCTGGTGGTGCTAGTGGTGGCCTTTCTCACCGCAATGGCATTCGGGCTGCTATGAGTTAGCCAGGCTGATCGACACTCGCCACAGGCCGTTGTGACCGCCGGGGCGGTGGCACCCCCATTACCACAGCGACTGCGCGACGGAGGGACATGTCGGTTGCGTGTCGACGAACGACCACAGATGCGGCATGCGGCAATTTTTTGCGGCGAAGAATGATTTTTGAATCGTGTACAGAAGTCATGGCCAAGACCAATCCCAAATCCCCTGATTTTCCGCCGCCGCGCCGTTGACCCGCTTTGAGAAAGCCGAGTTCGCGAAGCTTTGCGATCCGAAAGGCCGTCGCAAATCAACTTGCGCCGACAGATGCCTCGCTGGTCTGTGATCTGGTAACGGCGAGGTCGCGCTCATCGCCATGCGAGCCCTGTTCAAGCGCGCTGTGGCCGATTGCAGCGACTCCGAATTTCTTTCGACGAAACGACATCTGCTGTCGATCACCAGCGGCATCGACCGGAAACGGCGGCCACGCAAAAGATGGCCGCGCAATTGGGCGTCTAAGTCCGTCGCTCGCCATTTCATCGGCCGATCTTGATGCGCGGGAGCAATATTGGATATTGAACATCGGCACTTAACCAGTAGGTAATTTGCAATCAGCCAGTTGTGCTAACTCCACGATAGTGCTCTTCTGTCCGAATTATCTTGGGAGGGCGATATGAAATCCACAATTCTTGCCGCCATGGCGGCTTTGACCATGTTGGCATTTTCGGTGGATACCTTCGCACACGGCGGCGGCACCGATGCCAATGGGTGCCATACCAACCACAAGACTGGCGAGTATCACTGCCACTGATATCAGGACCAAATTGCGTGATTTGGGTTCGTGCGAGTAGGCATATTCGCGGCGCCTGGATAGCAGCGTTGCTCACCATGGGGGGGCGCAGATGAGAATTCGAAGGCTGTTCCACTTGGGCACATTGATGCTTGCGGCGGCATCAGCCACGCCATGTCATGCGCAGGGGACTTTCGGAGGAAATGACTGCACCGAAGATTGTTCCGGGCATAAAGCTGGCTACGACTGGGCTGAGCAAAATCAGATTTCCAACGACAGCGACTGCAGCTCAAACAGCCAATCATTTAATGAGGGTTGCCAAACCTTCGTCGAAGACCCGTCTAGCGGTTCGGACGAAGACGATGAAGGCGAAGAGATAGACGACTGAGATACAGCGCTGATTCGGATAAGGATCCAGCCGGCGGCTTCCCGTCGTGTAGGCGCGGTCGCTTTTGGTGTGGCATCTTTCATCGGCTGCGCTCATGCCGAAGACGCGTGCGACCCAAACTACGCGGGAGCCTGCGTTCCAATCGCCAGCGACGTCGATTGCTCCTCCGGAAAGGGCAATGGTCCGCCTATGTACGCGGCCCGGTCACTGTTGTCGGCAGGGATATCTATGATCTGGACCGCGACGGCGATGGGATCGGCTGCGAAAACGGCTAGAGCCACGCTACGGCTTGGACGGCCCTGTCCCGTTCCACTGGATGAACGCCACTTCCTTCCCGGTGACTTCCCGCACGGCTTTCAACAGCACCTCATGCAGGACGCGCGTCTGCCGGTAGTCGTCGCTATGGGGCGATAAACGGCTGATGATACTTAAGTGCAGTGCCTCCGCTGCCGTCGCAAAGCGCTCAATTTCAGCCTGTGATAATTGCTGCGAACCTTTCGACCTGGCCATGTCCTATCCTCGAAATCTCTCTGTGTGCCAGACGACCTTGCCGTCGATCTTCATCGGCTTGTGGATCATCAAGCGCTTCGGCAGATGCTCGGGATGCACCTCCAAACCAATGGTCGAACCGGGAATTTCCACCACTCTTATCGGGAAAGTCACGCAGCGCATCACCTCGGCGTCAGACGCCCGGCGTCAATCCGACCTTCCAGCAATGCCTCACCGCGCGTCGGCGTGACCGCAGCGGGAACATTCGGCCATGCGGTGGAGGATCAGGTGTGGCGCATCTATAGGAAATCGTCGGCATCTGTCGGCTTAGAAGTGCTGCCCTCAGCAATCAATTGGTCGCCTTCGGAGCCGCCCCGAACGCGATGACGATTCAGCCCAAAGATTAGGGAAATCGGGCGTCCCTTCTTCACCGGTTAGGAGTAGGACCAACACCGCCCTGGCGCGTGAGGAAGGTCTGTGGCCGAAATTCAGAAGCGCAGGGCGCAAGCTACAATGGCCCTGACTGATCTTAGCCAATGTGGCGTTCCTTCCGGGTATTCTTTCCAGGCCACGCCCAAGGCGTCCTCAAATGGATTGGGTCTGACCGAAGACCGTCTTCGTTTCACTCCGTCTCGATCGTCTTCTCGCAACGTCGGCGCTGCGTTTTCTTCCCCTGTCCGCTGCGCGTCCATTCCTCACGGTCCAAGAAAGCCTCGCGTCGCCGTCTTCCACTTCGTTTCAGCCCCTTCGGGATGCAGACCGATCGTTTCCGGTCTCACGTCCACCATCGAGGCCGCGATGGGCGCGGCCCGAGAAAACACAAAGGAACATCACCATGGCTACGATCGGCACTTTCTCCCGCACCGCGAACGGCTTCTCCGGCTCGGTCAAGACCCTCAATCTCAACGTCAAGACGGTAACGTTCGCTCCGACGGATGGCGAAAATGAAAAGGGTCCCGACTTCCGCATCTTCGCTGGCGCCACCGAGTTCGGGGCGGCATGGAAGAAGACCTCGCGCGAGGGACGCGACTACCACTCGGTCAAGCTCGACGATCCCAGCTTCCCCGCTCCGATCTATGCGAGCCTGGTCGAGACCGACACCGAGGGTGAGTTCTCGCTCATCTGGTCACGCCGCGCCGCAGAGTGACCCGACAAAACACGAAGCCCCGCCGCAAGGCGGGGCTTTGCCATGTTCAGGTCCTATACAACTTGGCACGTCCGCTAGGTGCAGCGCGTTACGCTTTGGCCGGCGCCTTGCGGACCTTCTTCAGCGGCGACTTCATGGCCGCCGCAGTCGTCGCCGCTGCCGCCGCACGAGTAGCCCGTTTTGGTTTTTCCGCCGCGGCAGACGTGGGCGTCGCCGCCTTGCGCCCGAGCCCTATTGATTTCGCCAGAGCCGACCGGGTAGCCGCGTAGTTCGGCGCCACCATCGGATAGTCGGACGGCAGGTTCCATTTCTGCCGGTATTCGTCGGGGGTCAGGTTGAAGTGCTGAAGGTGCCGCTTGAGCGATTTGAATTTCCTTCCGTCTTCCAGACAGATGATGAAGTCAGGTGTCACCGATTTCTTGATCGAAACTGCCGGGTGCTGTTTTACCACAGGTTCTACCGCCGGCGTGCCGATGCCATTCAGGGCGGCATGGATGTCGCCGATGAGTTTCGGCAACTCGCCAACCGGTACTGGATTGTTCGATACATAGGCGGCGACAATGTCAGCCGTTATCGACACGGTATCCAGTTTGTTGCCTTGCTCGAGAGCAGTGGTCATATGATTTCCCTTTTTTGTATCGGATGAATTGAGCGACCTTTGATTTTTCTAGCCTGCCCACGGCGCAAATAGTACGTTTCTTCGTAAAATCCACCTCTTTTGCGCAACATGACAAGAGTAAGTTTCGCTTCTGTTGTCCCATCGGCTGGGATGCTTTTGCCTATCTCATCTAAAGCGAGGAGCTTCCTTCACTTTTCCGCCCGTTCCAGCTGTGCAGAGCAATGCCGCTGGCTCTCACCCTGGCTATAGAGTTTGTATCAATGCGCAGTGTGCATGATCGAATCTGGAGGGCGTGGGAGGTTTCGAGGGCACGATCTGGATTTTGAAGTTCGCTCATAGGGCAGCGCCCGCTTTGACGAGCGTCGCCAACGCGAGCCTTGCGCTCTATATGATCAGGATCAAGGCTCGCGAGAGAAGATTGTCGGCGGTCGCGAGGAGATCGCGAAAGCTTCCTGCGCAAGCGCTTGACTGCGGCGCTGGCACACCGGCGGAAGTTTGCTGTTCCGACTTCGGACTGGCCGCTGCTCGCCAACTGTGGCTATGTTCGCCAGTCCATCTGCTCTTCACGCCGTTCACCATCGAATGCCTGCTTTCCCTTCGCGGCCAAAAGCTCCCGGGCATGCTTACCGTCATGGCCCTGCAGCTTCGCGGCGATCCAGAGCATCGCGCCGTAGATGATTGCGCGATCGTCATTGGTGAGCTCGACAATGCCTGCCTTGAGGACGAGACCGCCAAGCTCGATCAGCTGTCGGGTGCGTTTGCGACGCTCCACCTGCCATGTTCTCATGTCATTGCGAGCCTGTGCCGCCTGCCGGCGATTGCGCGCTGCCCGATTGCGCTGGAGCGCCGCGAGGGTTGCGCTGAGATGCCGAAGCAGTTCGCCGGGACCTGCTCTCGAAAAACATCACCCCACGCTTAGCCCATGCCTCACGCTTTGCCGTGTCTTTCGTCTCAGTGATTGCGACCAGTGCGCCCGCCAGTTCGTCCGCGCTGAGCTGATCGGCGCCGGTGGCGATCACCAGCTCGCCAAGCTGCTGCACCTTTCTGGTTTTGAGCTCTCGCGCTTTTTCTTCCAGGGCTTGAAGTTCTGCGTCGAAGTCCCGCGGTTTGCGCATGGCTGTCTCCATCGGTTGTCGGTCGGAGGATGATAGGGGAGCGGCTGCCGGAAGGCTTCAGGGTCGCCGAGACAGCCCGGGACGGGCTGGTCCATCCCGAGATTTTTTCGAGGGAGGGCGCGCTTATACGTCGTGCCGACGTGGGCTTTGACGTGCAAATGATCTGGTCGCGATGGCGATCTATCATGTTCACGTCAAGGTCATTGGCCGCAAGGCAGGCTCAAGCGCTGTGGCGTCCGCCGCCTACCGCTCGGCCTCGCGGCTGCGTGACGAGCGGATAGAACGCAGCCACGACTTCTCCGCCAAGCGCGGTGTCGTTCATTCCGAGGTGATGCTGCCGGAGGATGCACCGGAGGCCTGGCGCGACCGCGAACGGCTTTGGAACGATGTCGAGGCGTTCGAGGTGAGGAAGGATGCGCAACTTGCCCGCGAGGTCGAGTTTGCGCTCCCGCGTGAACTCAGCCAGGCGCAAGGCATCGAGTTGGCGCGCGACTTCGTTCAGGCTGAGTTCGTAAGCCGGGGCATGGTCGCCGATCTCAATGTGCACTGGGACCGCGCAGAGGATGGAAGCCCCAAGCCGCATGCTCATGTCATGCTGACCATGCGGGCCGTGGACGAGAATGGTTTTGGCGCCAAGGTTCGTGACTGGAATGCTACCCAGCTGGTTGAGCGCTGGCGCGAGCGATGGGCGGAGCTGGCCAATGAACGCCTGGCCGAACTCGACATCGACGCGCACATCGATCATCGCAGTCTGGAAGCGCAGGGCATTTCACTGGAGCCGCAAACCCAGATTGGTGCGCCAGCACAGCGCATTGAGGGCAGTGGCCTTGCTGCTAGCGACATTGAAGCAGATCGCGCCGAACTGCATCGCGACATCGCGCGCAACAATGGTGCGCGCATCATTGCCGATCCATCCGTGGCGCTCGATGCCATCACGCATCAGCAATCGACTTTCACCCGAAAGGACATTGCGAAGTTCTCGCATCGGCACAGCGACGGAGTGGAGCAGTTCAACGCGGTCGTGGCAGCCATTAGCAACGCACCCGATCTGATTGAACTCGGCAAGGACGGACGTGGCGAAGATCGCTTCACCACTCGGCAGATGATCGACACCGAACAGCGCCTTCACCGCGCTGCGGAGCGTATCGATTTGGACGAGAGACACGCGGTGAGTAACGCACATCGCGAGGCGGCACTGGCGCGCGCAGCGCAACGCGGGCTTGTCCTTTCGAGCGAGCAGACCGATGCGCTGGCGCATATCACCGATAGAAACGGTCTTGGTGTCGTCGTCGGCTTTGCCGGAACGGGCAAGAGCGCCATGCTGGGCGTTGCGCGCCAGGCATGGGCAGCGGCGGGCTACGAGGTTCGAGGCGCCGCACTCTCCGGCATTGCCGCCGAGAATCTGGAAGGCGGATCAGGCATCTCATCACGCACCATCGCCAGTATGGAGCATAGCTGGGGACAGGGCCGCGATCTGCTCACAGCTCGCGATGTCCTGGTGATTGATGAGGCCGGCATGGTCGGCACGCGCCAGTTGGAGCGCGTGCTTTCCCATGCCGCCGACGTTGGCGCAAAAGTCGTACTCGTCGGCGATCCGCAGCAGTTGCAGGCGATCGAGGCCGGCGCCGCATTCCGTTCCATCCACGAGCGTCATGGCGGCGTCGAAATCGGTCAGGTTCGCCGGCAGCGTGAGGACTGGCAGCGCGATGCCACGCGCGATCTGGCAACCGGCAGGATCGGCGCCGCGATCGGCACCTACGATGCGCAAGGCATGGTGCATCAGGCTGCAACGCGCGACGAGGCGCGAGCTGAACTCGTCGAGCGCTGGGATCGCGACAGGCAGGCGCATCCAGAGGCAAGCCGGATCATCCTCACCCACACAAACAACGAGGTGAGCGCGCTCAACCAGGCAGCGCGCGAGCGCATGCGCGCTGCCGGCGATCTCGGCGACGAGGTTCAGGTGGGATGTGGAACGCGGTGCAAGGGCCTTCGCCAGCGGCGACCGTGTCATGTTCCTGCGCAACGAGCGCGCGCTTGGCGTCAAGAACGGCACGCTCGGCGTGATCGAAGAGGTCAGCATACAGAGGATGACGGTTCAAATCGACGACGGCCGATCCGTGCGCTTCGATCTGAAAGACTATGCCCACATCGACCACGGCTATGCCGCGACCATTCACAAGGCCCAGGGCATGACCGTCGACCGGACGCATGTGCTCGCCACACCGGGCATGGATGCGCATGGCAGCTACGTCGCACTGTCGCGGCATCGAGACGGAATGGACCTGCACTACGGCAGCGATGACTTCACGACCCGCGAACGCCTCGTCCGGACGCTGTCACGGGACCGCGCCAAAGATATGGCGTCGGATTACGAGCAGGTCGACTCGGCGCAACACTATGCCGAACGGCGCGGTATCACGTTCCGCGAGCGCGTGGTCGAGATCGTGCGCCGGATCGTTCCGGAGAAGCTGCGCGACAGGATAGGCGGACTGCTCGACGGGTTGCGCTCGCCCGCAGACGCCGTGCCCATGCAGGAACGTGGACCTGGGCCGGGAAGGGAGAGTGTTGGGGTGCGGATCGGAGATGCAGACCCGACGCCCGGCAGAGGAAATCTTGCCACCGGAGTGCCGCGCGACACGAATGTGCCGGTGGACGCGGAAGCGGCGTTGCGCAGCGCTCGTACGAAGGCGCTTATTCATCACGCGCGCGCTATCGACGCGATATCGCACAACGGAGATGCGGATGGGCTGGGCAGTCCCGAGCAGATGCGCGAGTTGAGGGATGCCCGTAGGGCCTTCGAGAAGGTGCGGCCCTTTGGCTGGCGCGATGCCGAAGCGGCTTATGTGAAAAATCCCGAACTTGTCCACGAGGCGGGGGCTGGCCGCGTCCGCCGCATCGTGCTTGCTCTCCAGCTTGAGACGGAAATCCGCACCGGGATGGACATCGATCCAGGCCGCCGCGCCGACCGTTTCGTCGAACGCTGGCAAAAGCTCGATCGGACGGGACGGGAGCAATATCAGGCCGGCGACATGTCCGGCTACAAGTCAACGCGCTCGGCCATGTCCGATATGGCCAAGAGCCTTGAACGCGATCCGCAGCTTGAATCCATGCTTGCCAATCATAAGAAGGCGCTTGGCATCGAGGTCGAATCCGGCCGGCGTCTGGGTGTGGAACTGGCATTCAGCCATGGCATCGGAAAGGGGCGGGGCCTTGGGCTCTGACACCCCTCCGATTTGCCACCGTTTTCACGCTACAGGCGGATGAAGCGAAAAATCGGATTGCCTCCGGCATGGGTTCGTCCTGTCTGTCCCAACAGAAATCAGCAACAACCATTCAGGTGGACGCAAGCTATGTCCGAGCCGGATCGTATCGTTCGTCTCAAAACAGTCCTCGCCAGGACCGGCCTGTCCCGCTCGACAATCTATCGCAAGATCGCCGACGGCACGTTCCCGGCTCAACTGAGGATCAGCACCAATGGCGCCGGGTGGCATGAATCCGAGATCAACCGCTGGGTTGAGGATCCCATTCGATGGGGGTCGAAGGCTGAGGTGAAGAGGTCCGATTGAACGGGTAGGTGCAACAACCTGGGGGCTTCCTTGCCGGTTCTGCAAATTGTCAATTTGCACTAGCGCGGTCACACGCTCCCATCGCTCAACCTGTTACTTCCGATAGCTTCTTGATGGCTGACGGAGCGCTAAAACCGAGAATCTCGGCGAGGTTTATAAACTCCACGACATCAACACGTCTCTGTCCGCTTTCTAGTCGAGCTACGAACGATTGGTATTGGCCGAGCCTGGTTGCCAACTCAACTTGCGTAAGGCCTGCCGCTTCACGGTTTTTGATCAGCAGCGCGATCAAAGCTTTGTGCCGATTCGTACCGAGTGTATCGACCACTTATCACCTCATCTGAACTCAGATGGGGGCTTCCTTTATATCTGATTTTCAGTTATCTTAAATTCAGATATTTAGCTGAGGCCGCCAAAGCGTTTGGCTGTATCACCAACCATGCAAAGCTGTTTGGAGCTCGGATCATGGATGATTCCGACGATAGCATGAATTTGTTTTTCATCACCCGGCGGCGCTTGCTGACGGGAACGGCCACGGGCGCGGCGGCATGGCCCTTCCAGGCAAAATCGCTGGCTGGCGAACTGACGGACGGCAGCGCGGCCGATCCTGCTCTTCGTCTGTGTGGGAGCTGGCAAAGAATCCATGATGAGACACTGGCGCTGTGCCGCGAACAGCAGCGGTTGGAGACACACCTCGCCAGGATAGTTGGCTTTCCCTGCGCCAAGGTGCGGCTTGCCGATGGTACGGACGTGACGCTCCATTCCATCGAGAGCCTGAACGATGCCCACTCTCCTGAAAATGAAGTCGAATGGGGCAGGGCGCTTGCGGATTTCGTGGCACACCAGGCGCGCTGGGACGCTGCTGATGCTGAGATCGGCTATTCGAGAACAGACGAACTGATCCGGCAATCGGAAACAGTCGAAGGGGCACTTCTGGATGATCTACCGCAGACAGCGGCCACGTCCATCGAAGGCATTTTGGCCAAGCTCAAGGTCATCCTGCGTGACGGTGAGCACTGGGAACATCCAGACGATTTTCCCTGGCCGCACATCCGATCGGTACTGAATGACCTCGTCCGTCTTCACCGTTTAGACGTTGCGACGAACCCAAGCTCAGAAAAGCAGCAAAACTCACAGAGCAGGTGAAGCCTTGATGAAAATCTTGGATCGTTTTCAAAGCGGTGTGGCACCTAACGGTGAGGTCGGTCCCCATCCGGCCGACCGTCACGTCGGCAGGCAGATCGCGACTCTGCGAGTCCAGTCGGACGTCTCGCAGGCGCAACTGGCCCGTGCGATCCGCATCAGCTTTCAACAGCTCCAGAAATACGAAAGCGCGCGCAACCGCGTCAGCGCTTCCACGCTCTACGAAATCGCCCGCTCGCTGGATGTTCCTGTCAGCCGCTTCTTCGATGGTCTGCCGGGCAATGGCGAGGCAACCGCTCCGCTCCTGACCGTAGACGAACGCCTGGGATTCATCGCCAGCGCGGAAGGCAGACGCTTGATCGAAAGCTGATGCGACTCCCCCCGCGTGTGCGCAACCGCGTGTCGTCTCTGCTCTTTGAATTGGGAAAGGAAATCGATCCTGTGCAATGCCCAGACGAGTATTAGAAACGAGGTTGAGGAGGTCGTGAGGGCCCGCGCCACTTGTTGCCTACAACCTCGGAAAGACGGCGGTGGGTGTAGTCAGGCGATCCCGCCAGACATGCCTGAGAGCTTCTCCAGAGCCGCCCGGAATAGCTTGCGGCTTGAGGTTGGGACTTACGGATTTCCGAAAAGCACGCCTTGCTATCCAATTCTGCGACTAATCAATTTGATGGCTTTTCTCATCTCCTGCATGCGCGCATCTGGGAGACATGGACCAAGATCATGATCTCGGCAGGATCGAACCAAGCCGCGCATTCTTATTTTCAGCAGAAGCCCAGCCGATCCGTAGCGAGCGCTACTCGCAATGGTTGTGAGGCACCAAAAAAGGGCCTTGTTCCGAGCGCCTGATAGAGCGATTCTGCGCCTTGCAAAAGCACTTGCGCGCCAAGCGGCTCGCGAAGACCACGAGCGTGAACAGGCCGAGAAAACTTATCATGACTCGAACCGCGATCTACGCACGCTTCTCAACCGACCTCCAAAATGAGCGATCAATCGACGATCAACTCGCTTTGTGCCGAGCATATGCAGAACGTGAGGGGTTGAACGTTGTCGCAACGTTTGACGACCGAGCACGCTCCGGTGGCTCCGTCCTGGGCCGTGACGGATTACTTCAGCTCATGGACAAAGCGCGTGAGCACGAATTCGACGTGCTCGTCGTAGAGGCACTTGATCGGCTCTCGCGCGACATGGAAGACCTTGCGGGCATTCACAAACGCCTTTCATTTCTCGGCATCGAAATTCGTGCCGTTCACGAAGGCGTGGTGAACACGGTCTTGGTCGGCCTGCGCGGTCTCGTTGGCCAGCTATACCGAGAGGACATCGCTCACAAAGTCCGCAGGGGCCAAGCCGGCCGAGTCAACAAAGGGCTTCACGCCGGCGGTCTGACCTATGGCTATTCGTACGTGCTAGGCGATCCCGGGAAGCGGATGATCGCAGAGGATGAAGCGGAAATCGTGCGTCGTGTCTTTCGAGAGTATGTCGCAGGGCAAACCCCGCGCGATATCGCTCACGATCTAAACACAGACCGCATACCGCCGCCTCGCGGTCGTGCCTGGAATGCCTCCACCATCAATGGAAATGTGCAGAGAGGGACGGGGCTGCTTCACAATGAGCTTTATGCTGGCCGCCTGATCTGGAACAGGGTCAGAATGATCAAGGATCCTGACACGGGGAAACGTGTCTCGCGCCCAAATCCCAAGGGTGACTGGCGAGTAGTCGCAGTGCCCGACCTCGCTATTGTTCCGTCCGACCTGTTCGACGCAGCACAAGCACGCAAGAAGGCGCGTGCAGCCACTCATCCAAGCCACCAGCGCCGACCACGGCACATGTTGACGGGGCTCCTGAGGTGTGGTGCCTGTGGTGCGGGAATGTCGTCGAAAGGCGTGGACAAGTCCAAGCGCATTCGCATCCGCTGTTCCGCCGCGACTGAAAGCGGAACATGCGCCGATCCCAAGACCTTCTATTTGGATACGGTCGAAGCTGCAGTTCTGAACGGCCTTTCCGCCGAGTTGCGCCATCCCGAAGTGATTGCCCAGTACGTCCAGACCTACCACGAAGAACGGAAGCGCTTGGCAGCCGACACCGATGCCAGGCGCAGCCGTTTGGAGCGACGGCTTGAAGAACTAACTCGGGAGATCGAGCGCCTGGTCAACGCCATTGCCAAGGGCTATGGCGACCCAGCCGTGCTGGGACCGCAATCAACAACGCTGAATGAAGAGCGTAAGGGCATTCTAGCCGAGTTGGATCGGGTGCCCGCCGCTACGGGAGTGATCGCGCTGCACCCTGCGGTGCTCGCTCGCTACGAGGAACAACTAAACCAACTTCGGACCGGGCTTGCTAAGGGCATTGCTTTTGGCGATTCCGAATGTGCAGAGGCAATGCGCGACTTGGTCGAAACCGTCACGGTGTTTCGAGATCCATCGAGGATCGGCGGCGTCGAAGTCGAAATCGCTGGGCGGTTAACGGCACTCTTGGGCGAGGGTGCCTTCCCCCACGGCGTCAAACGAGCGGGGGGAATGGTGGTAGCGGGAGAGGGACTTGAACCCCCGACCCCAGGATTATGATTCCCGTGCTCTAACCAACTGAGCTACCCCGCCAGGGCGGCGAAAGGCCCGAAATCCGCCTTAAATCGAAAGGCATTTCGAGGCGTTCGCCAAGGTCGCGCGGATATAAGGTTGGGAGGGCGAGCCTGTCAAGCATCGATGCGCGAGGGGCGCCGGCATATTGTCGCCGGTAAAAGCTTTGCCGGGCTGGCATTTCCGGTAAGCCACCGGGGTTGAGTTCGACCGGGCACGCCGCTATGTCTCGGCCAAGAAATTAGAGTTTGAAGCTGATGAAGCCGCGCATTGCAGTCCTCGGTTGCGGATACTGGGGCAGCAACCACATCCGCACCCTCAAGGCGCTCGGCGCGCTGCATGCGGTTTCCGATGCCAATCGGGCGCGGGCCGAAGGCTTTGCCAGCGAGCAGGACTGCCTGGCGATCGAGCCCGACCAGCTGTTCGTGCGTGATGATATCGACGCCATCGTCATGGCGCTGCCGCCGCAGTTCCATGCCGATCTTGCCGTGCGCGCCGCTGAGGCCGGCAAGGACGTGCTGGTGGAAAAGCCGATTGCGTTGACCGTGCCCGACGCCGAGCGCGCCGTGCAGGCGGCCAGGGACAATGGCCGCGTGTTCATGGTCGGCCATGTCTTGCGCTTCCATCCCGCCTTCGAGACGCTGAAGGCGCTGATCGACAATGGCGAGCTCGGCGAGGTCCGCTACATCCACTCGCACCGGCTCGGCCTCGGCAAATTCCACACCGAGAACGACGCACTGTGGGATCTGGCGCCGCACGATCTGTCGATGATCCTGGCCATCACCGGCACCGAGCCGATCGAGGTCAGGGGCGAGGGGGCGGCACTCCTCGACAATCTCAGCGATTTCGCGCATCTGCACATGCGTTTTCCCAACGGGCTGCGCAGCCATCTCTTCACCTCGCGGCTCAATCCCTATCGCGAGCGGCGGCTGACCGTGGTCGGCACCAAGGCAATGGCGGTGTTCGACGATGTCGAGCCATGGGAGCGCAAGCTGGCCGTCTACCGCCACGCGGTGTGGCAGGACAGCGGCCAGTGGGCCTTCACCACCAACGAGCCGTCCTATGTCGCGGTCGGCCAGGGCATGCCGCTGACACGCGAGCTCGAGCACTTTATCCAGTGTATCGAGACGCGGGCCGAGCCGCGCACCAGCGGCGAGGAAGCCATCAGGGTGCTGCGCATCCTGACGGCGGGCACGGTCACGCACACAAAGTCCTGAGACCGTTTCGAAACTCTGCTCTTAAGGCAGATCGAAACTAAAACTGTCTCCGAGAGGGTAGTGTTTACTCAGCGGGAATCTGCGCCGGCCTGGCTGCGAGCCGGCTGAGCATGGCTTCGGCCTCGGCGCCGCGCTCGGAGCGCTCGATGAAGCCGCCGCCGAAAACGCGGGCTTCGTTGCCGTCGTCGGAATAGAGCACGCAGGCCTGTCCCGGCGCGATGCCGGACTCGCCGTCGACCAGTTCGACAAAGGTGCTGCCGGCGCGGTGATGCAGCACGGCCGGGCGCGGCGGCCGCGTCGAGCGGACCTTGGCGAACAGCTCCATGCCGGCGGCCGGAATGTCGGACAGCGCGCGATCGCCCAGCCAGTTCATGTTGCGCAGATAGATCTTGTGGGTCTCCAGCGCCTCGCGCGGGCCGACGATGACACGGGCCCGGTCGGCGTCGAGATGGACGACGTAAAGCGGCTCGCCCGAGGCGATGCCGATGCCGCGGCGCTGGCCGATCGTATAGCGCAGGATGCCGTCATGGCGACCGAGCACGCGGCCGTCGATATGGACGATGTCGCCTGGGTTGGCGGCAGCTGGCTTCAGCTTGGCGATGATGTCGGAATATTTGCCCTGCGGCACGAAGCAGATGTCCTGACTGTCCTGCTTGGCGGCAACGGTCAGCCCCATTTCTTCGGCGATGGCCCGCACCGCAGGCTTGGACAGCCCACCCAGCGGAAAGCGCAGATAGTCGATCTGCGCCTGCGTGGTGGCAAACAGGAAATAGCTCTGGTCGCGGTCGGCATCGACGGGCCGGAATAGCGCGCGGTGGGCGCCATTGGCCCCGGAGCGGATATAGTGGCCGGTGGCGAGCGCATCGGCGCCAAGGTCCTTGGCGGTGGCCAAAAGGTCGGCGAACTTCACCGTCTGATTGCAAGAGACGCACGGAATGGGCGTTTCGCCGGCGACGTAGCTTTCGGCAAACGGGTCGATGACCGCCTTACGGAAGCGCTCCTCATAGTCGAGCACGTAATGCGGAATGCCCAGTGTCTCGGAAACGCGGCGGGCATCGTCAATGTCCTGGCCGGCGCAGCACGACCCGGCCCGGTGCGTTGCGGCGCCATGATCGTAGAGCTGCAGCGTGACGCCGACGACATCATAGCCTTCGCGCTTCAGCAGACCGGCGACGACGGACGAGTCGACACCGCCCGACATGGCGACGACGACGCGGGTGTTTTGCGGGCTGGCGGGAAGGTCGAGGCTGTTCATGGTTCTTTCGTTCTGCGCGGCGCTTCAATGGCAGTGGCGCGAATATAGGTCAACCACACCAGCGGCGCCAGCTTTGCGGCGGTGCCGATTTTGCGGGAAAATTGCGCGTCTGCCCGCCGTTGCCTCAAATGCCGACGAAAAGACTAACGCGGCGTTCATGATCCTTACCTACTCATTAGGGTTCGCTTAGGCAATTTTTAAAGCTGTGGCGGTAATGTGGTGGGGATTGGGTCTTTGAGTTTTTAGTAGAGAGTACGATGACCGATCTTGTTAGACCGCGAGTCAAATATGTTATTGGGCCTGACGGCAGCCCTCTTACGATTGCCGATCTTCCGCCGACGAATACACGTCGCTGGGTTATCCGGCGCAAGGCGGAAGTGGTTGCTGCGGTCCGCGGCGGGCTTTTGAGCCTCGACGAGGCATGCCAGCGCTACAAGCTGACCACCGAGGAATTCCTGTCCTGGCAAGCGTCGATCGACGAATACGGCCTTGCCGGGCTGCGCACGACGCGCATCCAGCAATACCGGCACTAGAGCCAGGACCACAACAGAAAAGGGCGCGGTAACCGCGCCCTTTTGCCTGTCGGTAATGCCTGCTGCTCAGACCGTCAGCACCACCTTGCCGATCGGCCTGGTGGCGAGAAAAGCGTGCGCGGCGCCCGCCTGTTCGAGCGGAAAGCTCTTTGCCACATGGACCGCAAGCTTTCCCGCATCGACCAGTTTGCCAAGTTCGACGAGGCCTTCACGGTCGGGCACGACGGACATGCGCTCGACGCGGATCCCACGCGCAGCAGCCTTGGCTCGGGTGGTGTCGTGGACATTGAGCAGCGACACCAGGACCCCACCGTCCTTCAGGACTGTCAGCGATTGGTCGGCATGGTCGCCGCCCATCGGCTCCAGCACCAGGTCGATGTCGCTGACCTCGGCGGCGAAATCTCCTTTGGTGTAGTCGACCACTTCATCGGCGCCGAGCGAGCGGACGAAATCGAGTTTCTTCGGGCTGGCGGTGGCGATGACATAAGCGCCGTGCGCCTTGGCGATCTGCACCGCCAGATGCCCGACGCCGCCGGCCGCAGCATGGATCAACACGCGCTGGCCGCGCTTCAGGCCGCCATGGCGGACAAGGCCTTGCCAGGCGGTCAGACCGGCCAGCGGCAGCGCGCCGGCATGATTGTGGTCGATGCCTTGCGGCTTCGGTGCGATTTCATCGGCCGGGGCCACAGCGAGCTCCGCATAGGCCGCGGCCTGCTTGGGAAAACGCGGCATGCCGAACACGGCGTCACCGACCTTGAGGCCGCCATCGACGCCTGGGCCCACCGCCTCGACCGTGCCTGAAATATCCCAGCCCAAAGTGAAGGGCGGTTCGCCCAGCAAAGGATAGTAACCGGCGCGCACCGAGCCATCGACCGGATTGATGCCGGCAGCATGCACGCGCACGAGCACTTCGCCGGACTTGGGCGAGGGCGCGGGGCGATCGGCGATGACGAGGACGTCGGGCCCGCCGACGGAATTCTGGATAACGGCACGCATGGGAGGCTCCTGCTGGGGTTTTCTGAGCCACTATCATTTGGATAGTAACATTCCCTTGTCCAGTATGTACCTTTTCCATATATAGGCACCTCATGGATAGTGATAATGATTGCGGCTCCGGCTATGACGCCTTCCAGCGGACGTGTCCTTCGCACGCCGTGCTCGAGATGCTGGCCAGCAAATGGGTCTATCTGACGGTTTGTGCGCTGCGCCGTGGCCGGATGCGCAATGGGGAACTGGCGCGTAAGCTCGAAGGCATCACACCCAAAATGCTGACGCAGACGCTGCGCGTCCTCGAGCGCGACGGGCTTGTGCGGCGCGAAATCTTTCCGGTGATCCCGCCGCGGGTCGAATATGAATTGACCGAACTTGGCCAGAACCTGGCGGGGCTGCTCACCCAGATACGCTCCTGGTCGGAAGAGCATGTGCCTGACATCAAGCAAGCGCGGGCGAGGGCAGCGGCGAACCTGGACGGGGATTTGACACGGGCCTGAAGCTGCGGCCGCCTTACGGGCCGGATCAGCAGCGCCGGAGCCTTTTGGCGCGCTACACGCAAAGCAAAGCGCGGCGTCAGGCGGCGCCGGTCGGGTTAAAACCCTGCCGTCAGCCGATCATGGCGCTGCGACCGCCGAGTTCCGCGTCGCGGATCTTGGTGTCGCGCGATTCCAGCATCTCGGCCTTGGAAAGCTCCGCTTCAGCTTCGCCGAGTAATGATTCGGCAGCGCTTCGCTGCTGGGCGAGGTCGCTTTGAGAGTTTCTGAGGTTATCACGGCGCAGACGCGCCGCCTTGGCGAAGGTCGGATAGGCAAAATGATTGATGTCGGTGATGCCGGCCTTCTTCTCCTCGGCGGTGATCTGAAGCTCCAGTTCAACGGCCATGCGCTCGAACTCGGCGATCATCATGTCGAGCTGCAGCAGCTGCCGCCGCTTCTCATTCACCTGAAATTGCTTCAGCCGAACGAGGTTTTCACGTGACTTCATGATTCGGTACTCCCGGAAACGCACACCTGCACATATCGTCCAATCCGCCCGCCAGGGCCTGGCGCCGCCCGTATCCACCGGCATTCCCCGAACTATGGGAAACAAATCCCTAAAGTTTTTTGCCGGCGGTAACCATTCGTTTACGCGCATTGTTAATCATAAGGGCGAGGACTTAAGGCCGGGTAAAAATTCCGGCTCCCGATACGGAAGCCGGCCAGCGAGTCCCTTGAGTCACTTAGTCCGACTTATTAATGTGTTGCATTAGCGATTTGGTTCTGTGATTTATCATTAGATTCAAGAGGGTGTAGAAAGGGGTTAAAAAATCTGGTACCGTCCTTGGTGCGGAATTAGGTTTTGTTAACCATTCGATGGCAGCCTCTGTTCAGGCAATCACTGCTCCGGTCCCGGATGGGTTGTGACATGGTCCGGCGGCAGAAAAGGGGAATGAAATGCGCGTTCTGCTGATAGAAGACGACAGTGCAACCGCTCAGAGCATCGAGCTGATGCTCAAATCTGAAAGTTTTAATGTTTACACGACCGACCTCGGCGAAGAAGGTGTCGATCTCGGTAAACTTTATGATTACGATATCATTCTTCTCGACCTCAACCTTCCCGATATGTCCGGCTACGAAGTCTTGCGGACACTTCGCCTGTCCAAGGTGAAGACGCCGATCCTGATCCTGTCCGGCATGGCCGGCATAGAGGACAAGGTGCGCGGCCTGGGCTTCGGCGCCGACGACTATATGACCAAGCCGTTCCACAAGGACGAGCTGGTCGCCCGCATTCATGCCATCGTGCGCCGTTCCAAGGGCCATGCCCAGTCGGTCATCACCACCGGCGACCTGGTGGTCAATCTCGACGCCAAGACCGTCGAAGTCGGCGGTCAACGCGTGCATCTGACCGGCAAGGAATACCAGATGCTGGAGTTGCTCTCGCTGCGCAAGGGCACCACGCTGACCAAGGAAATGTTCCTCAACCACCTTTATGGCGGCATGGACGAACCGGAACTGAAGATCATCGACGTCTTCATTTGCAAGCTGCGCAAGAAGCTCGACGCAGCATCCGGTGGCCAGAACTACATCGAGACGGTCTGGGGTCGCGGCTATGTGCTGCGCGAGCCGGAAGACATCCGCGTCAGCGCCTGAGCGAACACCATCCGATTGAACCCAATGCAAAAAACCCGGCTCAGGCCGGGTTTTTTGCTGTCCTTTTTGGCCGAAAACGAGCCGAATCAGGCGGCAACCTTCAAGGTACGAAATCGTTCGAGCAGTTGCGGCCGGTTGAACGGCTTCAACAGATAACCCTGGGCGCCGGCGCGCTTTGCCTTCATGATCGAGGCAACATCGACCTCGACCAGTGAGATCAGAATCTGCGGTTTGATCGTGCTCTCCATGGCGCGAACCTGGCGAATGACGTCGACCGCTTGCATGTCCGGCAGGGCGCCGTCGACGACAATCACATCAGGCATCTCGGCAGCGCACATCTCGACAGCATCAAGTCCAGTTGCCGCTTCGATGACCATCATGTCGGAGCCGCCAAGAATCCGTTTTGCAACCTTTCTGATGACGCTCGAATCGTCGACAAACATGCAGCGCTTCATTTCCGGGTCCTCTTTGCCATGGTGCGAACCGGCGGCATCCGGGTATCGGGATGCACACTAGGCCAATCTGGTAAAGAAGCAGAAAAGCCGTTAGGTAAAGTTTTTACAAACATGTCGTTTGCAGCCCCATTCGGCAGGGGCGTTGCCGGCAATGAAACTTGCCTGTTCTGAATTGCCGCAAATATCAGCGGGAAAAGATACTTGATTGTTCTTGATGCTCGGACGTCCTGCCGAGCGGCTTCGCTCAGGCCGCGGACAGCACGATCTCTTCGGCGGTCGCGTGAATCGAGATCGTCATGTTGGCCTCACGCGCCAGCAGCAGCGTGTAGTAGGGCTGGACGGTATGGGCGTCGATAGGCTCCTCGGGCTTGTTGCCGGAATGGAGTTCGAGGAATTTCGGCGGCACGCGCAGCATCGGGCCGCTTGCGGCAAGCGCAAAGCGCGGCTCGGTGTCGAGGTTTTCCAGCGTGACCACCAATCTGCCACCGCGCGGGATGGCGGCATTGGCGACGAGCAGCAAATTGAGCAGCAGCTTGACCTTGTTCTTGGGCAGCAGGGCGCGAACCCCGTTCCAGATCAATTCCGGCTTCTCGTTCTTCAGGAAGGCGATGGCGACGGACTCGGCATCGCCGGTGTCGATCATCATGCCCGCCGAACCGGCGGCACCGAAGGCGATGCGGGCGAATTGCAGGCGGGCCGAAGCGTTTCTGGCGCTCTGCCGGATCAGTTTCATGGCGTCTTCGTCGGCGCCGCCCTCGTCCAGGAGTTCGAGGCCGTTGTTGATGGCGCCGACCGGCGAAATGATGTCGTGGCAGACTCGGCTGCACAACAAGGCTGCGAGATCGGGTGCGGAGAGAGAGAAAAGCTCAGCCATCGGCGAAAAATCCCTGCTAAAATTCACTTCCTGGTGGCCGCGCGGCCGACAGCCACGCTCACCACCCGAATCACGCTCTCTCCCCCAGGCATTCTGAATACACAGCGCCCGAGCGTGCAGCAACAATCCACAATTCTTGTGAGAAAAACGGCATCTTTGCACAGGATGGGAGCCCGTGCAGACAGTCAGAAACAGCCTTCGAACCGCCATGTTCATGTGGGAGGTTAATGGTTGAAAAAGGATTACGGCATAGTTTGCCCGTAACAGTCATCCTTAACGGCCGCCTAAAGAGCCGGACGGGGTGCGAGGCGTCGGCGAAAGTGCTCCCTGACGGAGATTGGAAGCATGGTTTCCCGATTCTACGACCGGACGTTTGTCCGCGTCTTCTTCATGGCGATTGCCCTCATGGGCGCTCTCGCTTTCTCAACCTCTGCGTCGCGGGCACAGGAATACACCGCTCAGGAGATCGTCGATTCCGGTCACAAGTTCTTCGGCGCGACGTCGGGCGGTCTCGCAACCGTCGTCGAGAAGATTTTTGCCTCCTACGGCCTGCCCAATGGCTATCTGCTCGGCGAAGAGGGCTCCGGCGCGCTGATCGGCGGCCTGACCTATGGCGAAGGCACGCTCTACACCAAGAATGCTGGCGACCATAAGGTGTTCTGGCAAGGGCCTTCGCTCGGCTGGGATTTCGGCGGCGAGGGATCGCGGGTGATGATGCTCGTCTATAACCTCGACGACGTCAGCAATCTCTACAATCGGTTCGGCGGCGTTGCCGGTTCGGCCTATGTCGTGGCTGGCGTCGGCTTCAACGTGCTGCAGAACAACAGGGTGCTGCTGGTGCCGATCCGCACCGGCGTCGGCGCGCGGCTTGGCGTCAATCTCGGCTATCTGAAGCTGACGCAGAGGCCGACCTGGAATCCTTTCTGAGCGATTCCGACCACACTTCGACCCGATCAACAGATTCTGACCCGGTGCAGCTGCGGCAAACCCTTGCCGCAGCGCTGGATTTGCGTCATGCGAACATGGCAAAGTCCAGACTTGGCGGTTGCCGGATAGCGGCCCGCCCGTAACGGGTAGTCACCTTGGTTCAGTCGATCCTGTTCTTCGCCCTCGGCTTTCTGTGCGCAGGCTTTCTGGCGCTGCTGGTCGCGCCGGCCATCTGGCGGCGGGCGGTTGTGCTGACACGCAAGCGTGTCGAGGCGTCGGTGCCGCGAACGCTGGCCGAGATCCAGGCCGATAAGGACAGCTTGCGGGCCGAGTTCGCCATGACGACGCGCCGGCTCGAAATCAGCATCAAGACGCTGCGTGAGCAGGCGAATGAGCAACTCGTCGAAATCAATCGCGGCCGCGAGGCGCTGAAGGGCCTGGCGGTCGAGCGCAAGGACAAGAAGCAGGCGCTTTCGGAGCTCGGGGAAAAAAACGAATTGCTCCTGCATCGCGAGCAGCAGATACAACAGCTGTCTGACAGGCTTGCACAAACAGAGCGCACGATGGAAAAGCGCGCGCTCGAGCTGGAAAAGCTCGAGCATATGTACGACGACGCGTCCTTCTCCTCCAGCAATCGTCAGATCGAACTGGTGGCTCGCGAATCCGAGCTGGAAAAACTTGCCAACGACATTTCAGTGCTGCGCGGCCAGCGCAAGGAGGCCGACAGGCGCCATCAGGAAGTCGTCACCGAGGCCAAGGCCACGCGCGATGCCTTGAAGGCCGAAAAGAAAAGAACCGCCGACCTCGACAGAAAGCTCGAGCGCCTGCTCGCCACGCTTGCCGATCGCGAGGACAAGCTCGATCGCCGCGAAAAGGAACTGGCCCGGCTTCGCGAACGGGTGAAGGGCGAGGCTGCGGGAGGCGCCGCGGCTGCTGGCCTGGTTGGTGCGCAAGACAGTGCCCGCGCCAGGAACGAGGACATGGACAAGACGCTCGCCAAGCTCGAAGGCGACCGAGAGCGGCTCGAAGCCAGGCTGACGACGCTGGCCCGCGAAAACAAGCGGATGAAGGCGGAGCTTGGCGGTTCTGGATCCGCGAAGCCCGGGAATGGCCCCGGCAATGGCAATGATGCCGGTTCTGCCTTGCGCGAACAGATGAACAATCTGGCGGCTGAGGTCGTCCATTTGACAGCCAAGCTCGAAGGACCTGATTCACCGATCGCCAAGGCGCTGGCGGCGCCGCAGGAAACGCGGTCAGGAACCACCAGCCTGGCCGATCGCGTCCGGGCGTTGCAGAAGGCAGATTTGCCGAGCTGAGTTTCAAGCCCCGGCTTGGAATTGCCTGACTACTCCTATCAGGGCGAAAAATGGTGCAGCGCAATGGCTGACGCGGCAGCAACATTCAGGCTGTCGAACCCTTCCGACATCGCGATCCGCACCGTCCGCAGGCGGGCAAGCAGGCTCTCCGGGAGGCCCTCGCCTTCGGTACCGAGATAGAGCGCCAGTCGTTTCGGTCGCGCGGCATCGCGAATGTCAGCCTCACCACGCGGCGACAAAGCGACCTGGCCGAAGCCCAACTCGCCGAGCTTCGCGATGAAAGCTTCAGTGTCGCCGAAGGACGCAAAGGGCACCTTCAACGCGGCGCCGACGGAGACCCGGATCGCCTTGCGATACAGTGGGTCGCAACAGGTGGCGTCGACGAAGACGGCATCGGCGCCGAAGGCGGCGGCATTGCGGAAGATCGATCCGATATTGTCATGGTTGGCGATGCCGATGAGAACGACGATCAACGCTTCGGCAGGCAAGGTGTCGAGCAAGGCCTCGGCGGGCTGTGGCGTGCCCTTGCTGCCGATCGCCAATATACCGCGATGCATGTGGAAGCCGGCGATCCTGTCCATGACGGCGCTTGCCGCAACGTAGACCGGCAGGTCGGCAGGGGCCTTGCGCAGGATGTCGTCGAGCCCGGCCAGCCGGTTTTCGAGGACCAGGACCGACTCCGCAGCAAAGCGTCCGGCTGACAGCAGGACGTCCAGCACCACCTTGCCTTCGGCAACGAACCGGCCATGGCGACCGGTGAGATCGCGCTCGCGGATGTCGAGATAGGCGGCGACCCGCGGATCGCGCGCGTCGTCGATCTGGATCGGATCCATCAATACCTCGGCCGGCGAAAAATCGTCAGCGAGGTAAGGAGCGATCGGAGCCGCCAGTCAAGCCCTGCAGGTCAAGTCCCGGCGCGGCGCAGACGCGTTGCCATTTGGGACAAGTCGCCTATCCCGAAAATGCCGTCCAGCATGCGCAACAGTTCGCGCACGGCTTCGGACTTGCAGGAATAGTAGATCATCTGCCGGTCGCGGCGGGTCTCGACAAGATCGAGCGCCCTGAGCTTGGCCAGATGTTGCGACAAAGCGGACTGGCTGAGCATCACCTTTTCGGCGATGGCGCCGACCGACATTTCACCGTCGGCCAGATAGCTCATGATCAAGAGCCGCTTTTCGTTGCCCATAAGGGTCAGAAATGTCGCCGCCGATTCGGCATTGGCGATTAGTTTGGTCGAGACCATCGATGCCCCATGTTTTCCTGCTCATCCAAACGCTATGGGGGCAAATAGCGTTGGCTGCTATAATTCAGCTATGGATCACGCTGCTGATTCAGCGTCGTCTGAATCGTAGATCATTTCGCCCAAATCTCAAGACGTGCTTTTGATTCATGACGATTATCCTTGCGTAGCTGGCGCACGACCGGCTTTGGCCATGTCGACCAGAACCGGCCGCAGGTCGCGCGCGGTCTTCAACGGCTGCGGAAAATAGACCCTGCAAACGGTGTCGCCCGATGCCAGGTCCATGCCATCGGCATCGAAGCCGGTCATGGTCCAACCATCACCTTCAACCCTGGCGAAATGATGGGCATAGACGGCGATGGCGTCGAGATGGTCGGCATTCATGTGGTCGAGAGCGGATTGTTCGCTGGCGGCCAGCTCGTCGACGATCGGCCCCTCGGTGATGAGATCGGCACGGTCGAGCAGGTAGGCCTTGCCGAAGCCGCCATTCAGGCTGGCGCGCTCCGGCTCGAGCCGAAAGATCGAGAAATCGCCGAGCTCGGCATAGAGCTTTGCCTTGGGATGGCGGTTGAGATAGCGCCGCTCGGCGCGGGCATGCGCGCTCGACCCGCGTTCCAGCGGCTGCGCCCGGCAGACCAGCGTTATCCTGGGATGCGCCAGCGGATCGCCCTTGCCGGGTTCGCCGACAAGCAGCGAGCAGCGCGGCTCGGCAAGCATGGCGCCGGTATGGGCTGACAGCGCCGAGACAAGGATCAGCGGCGTGCCATCGATGTCGGTGGCGACTCCGACCCTGGAGGCCAGCGGTGCGCCGGTCGACGGCTCGATCACCGCGAGGGCGCCGAAACGGGCGCTGCGGATCAGCGTTGCGGCCAGCCTGATCGCCTCGGCGTCCGTCGCGCGAATGACGTCCTTCTTCGGCTGGTCCAAAATGCTCACCAGGTAAGTTGATTTTCTAAATCCAGTTATTGGCCAATCATGCCGGCTTTGACAAGCGCTTTGATCTCGGCTGTCGAAAAGCCGAAGCGCGCCAGCACGGTCTGCGGTCGCTGATCGTCATCTTCAGGCATGCCGGAAAGCGCCGGCTGCGAGGCCGAGAAGCGTGGCGCGGGTGCGGGCCGCTCGAGCGCACCTGCTTTCACAAATGCGTGACGCGCCCGGTTGTGCGGATGATCCCTGGCTTCGGCCAGCGACAGAACCGGCGCCACGCAGGCATCGCTTGCGGCAAACAGCGCGTCCCAGTCGTCGCGTGTCTTCTGCCGGAACCGGTCGGCAATGGCCGCGCGCATGTCCGGCCACAACGCCTTGTCGTATTGGCCGCGGACAAAATCCTCGCCGAGCGGCAGCAGCCTTGCGAATGCGGCGAAGAAGCGCGGCTCAAGGCAGCCGACCGCAACGTGGCGTGCGTCCGCCGTCTCATAGGTGTCGTAGAAGGGCGCACCGGAATCGAGCAGGTTGGCGCCGCGCCGGTCGCTCCACAGACCTGCCGACATGAAGGCGTGTATGGGGGCCGCCAGCATCGAAGCGCCCTCGACCATCGCTGCGTCGATCACCTGGCCTTTGCCGGAGCGCGAGCGCTCGAACAGCGCTGCAAGCACCCCGGCGATCAGCATCATGGCGCCGCCGCCATTGTCGGCGATCAGATTCAGCGGCGGCACCGGCCGACCTTCCTCCCGGCCGATGGCATGCAACACACCCGAATAGGCGAGGTAGGTGATGTCGTGGCCGGCACGACCTGCGAGCGGCCCGTCCTGGCCGAAGCCGGTCATGCGGCCGTAAATCAGCGCCGGATTGCGCGCCAATGCAGCATCCGGGCCGAGACCAAGCCGCTCCATCACACCGGGGCGAAAGCCTTCGACAAACAGATCGGCCTTTTCGGCAAGGCGCAGCAGCAGTTCCGTTCCTTTGGCCTGCTTGAGGTCGACGCGCAGGATGGAGCGGCCGTGACGGTCGAGATTGTACGCATCGGAGAGCGGCAGCAGGGGTTGGTCCGAACCGGTGCGCTCGATGCGCAGCACCTCGGCGCCCATCTCCGACAGCATCAGCCCGGCCAGAGGCACCGGGCCGAGCCCAGCCATCTCGATGACTTTCAGGCCGGCCAGCGGACCGGTCTTCACTGCGCCGGCCGCCATGGCCGTCTATTTCGGCGCCATGCGGATTGCCCCATCGAGGCGGATGGTTTCGCCGTTCAGCATCTGGTTTTCGACGATATGCAGGGCGAGCGCGGCATATTCGGACGGCTCGCCGAGGCGGGACGGGAAGGGCACGGCCGCGCCGAGCGAATCCTGCACCTCCTGCGGCATGCCGGCCATCATTGGCGTCTTGAAGATGCCGGGCGCGATGGTGCAGACGCGAATGCCGGAGCGCGCCAGGTCGCGGGCAACCGGCAGCGTCATGCCGACGACGCCGCCCTTGGATGCGGCATAGGCGGCCTGGCCGATCTGGCCATCATAGGCGGCCACCGACGCGGTGTTGACGATGACGCCGCGCTCGCCGCCCTGCAGCGGTTCGAGTTTGGCGGCACGGTCGGCGACGAGGCGGATCATGTTGAAGGTGCCGATCAAATTGATCTCGATCACCTTGCGGTACTGGTCGAGCGGATGTGGACCATCCTTGCCGATCGTCTTCACGCCGATGGCAATGCCCGCGCAATTGACCAGGATGCGCGCTGGCCCAAGTCTCTTTTCCACCTCGGCGACCGCGGCCGCACCGCTGTCGGCGCTGCTCACATCGCACTGGATGGCGGCGCCGCCAATGTCGCCCGCCACCTTCGATGCCCGGTCGATGCCGATATCGAAAATGGCGACGCGCGCGCCCTTGTCGGCCAGCGCGCGGGCGGTTGCCTCGCCGAGGCCGGAGCCGCCGCCGGTTACGATCGCAATCTGGCCGTTCGGGTTCATGCTGCATGCTCCGTGCTGTTCCAGGTCATGCTACGGAGGTCGCCGCCATGGTGCAACCTGACCAATGGGGATCCATCGCGACCGGTGCCGCGACCGATCCTGGAGCTCAGGCCATCACTGGTGCCTGCTCCGCGATCCTGGCAAGGCTGGCATGGCCGACCTCGCCGGAGAGCCGCGCCACGGCACCGGGCACGATCTCGTGCGACAGCAGCCGGTCGAGGTCGACCGGGCGCGGCATGGAGATCTGGCCGCGGGGGATCTTTCTGAAGCCGAGCGGGCCGTAATAAGGCTCGTCGCCGACAAGGATCACCGCCGGCGCGCCGGCCTTGGCGGCCGCCTCCAGCGCGATCGCCACGAGCCGGCGGCCGATACCGAGATTCTTGAAGGCGGGCCGCACGGCGAGCGGCCCGAGCATCAGCGCGCGTCCGGCGCCGGCGGCGATGCGGGTCATGCGCACCGAAGCAACGACGATGTCGCCATCCATGGCGACAAAGGATAGCGAGCGCTCGTGGCCGCCGGTCTCGCGAATCTTGTAGGCGGCCAGCACGAAACGGCCGGGGCCAAAGGCTTCGTCGTTGATGGCTTCGATTTCGGGATCATGCGCCGGAGTTTCCGGCAGGTATTTCACGTCGGCAAGGCTCATGGTCTTCGCGGTCCGATAAAGAGGAAAGGTTGCTGCAAGCGGCAGCGTTCGCCAGTCAGCGCTTTCTAAGCGCGGGCGCCCTTTCGTCGTCGGTCAAACCGGATCAAGCCAAGATCGAACATGCGGAGTGTCCGCTAGCATCAATTTCCGGCGGCTGCAATCGGCTGTTTTCATCCGGCGTTTCATACGAGTGACGCTCTGTTCAGCAGATGACGGCTTCGGCATTGCCGCCTTGCGACTACATTGGCCAAGGCACGCAAGGAGATTTCGTATGGGATTGCTGGTCGAAGGCAAATGGCAGGACCGTCCGGCCAATGTCGATAGCAGCGGCAGGTTCATCCGCGCCGAGACGCAGTGGCGTGACTGGATCACGCGCGACGGCGCGCCGGCGCAAGGTCGTACGCGCGGCTTCAAGGCCGAGCCCGGACGCTACCATCTTTATGTCTCGCTCGCCTGTCCGTGGGCGCACCGCACGCTGATCTTTCGCGCGCTGAAGAAGCTAGAAGACATCATCCCGGTTTCAGTCGTGCATCATTTCCTCGGTGCTGAGGGCTGGACGTTTTTGGCCGAGGATGGCGCCACCGGCGACACGCTCTACGGCCTCGACTTCCTGCACCAAATCTACACCAAGGCCGATCCAGCCTATTCGGGCCGGGTTTCGGTGCCGGTGCTGTGGGACAAGAAGGAAGAGACCATCGTCTCCAACGAATCCGCCGAAATCATCCGCATGCTCAATTCGGCCTTCGACGAGTGGGGCGATGCCGCTCTCGATTCCTATCCGCCAGGCCTGCGCGGCGAGATCGACAAGGTCAATGCGCTGGTCTTTCCCGCCGTAAACAACGGCGTCTACCGCGCCGGCTTTGCCACCACGCAAGCGGCCTATGAAGAGGCGTTCGGCGAGCTGTTCGCGGCGCTCGACACGCTGGAGGGCCGACTGTCAAAACAGCGCTATCTCACTGGCGAGCGTGTCACCGAGGCCGATTGGCGGCTGTTCACCACGCTGGTGCGTTTCGACCCGGTCTATGTCGGCCATTTCAAATGCAATCTGCGCCGCATCGCCGACTATCCGAACCTTTCGAACTATCTGCGCGACCTCTACCAGGTGCCCGGTATCGCCGGCACGGTGAACCTGCACCACATCAAAATGCACTATTACGGCAGCCACGAGAGCATCAACCCGACGCGCATCGTGCCGGTCGGGCCTGGGCTCGACTATGGCGCGCCGCACGACCGGGCGCGGTTCAGGCAGGCGGCGTGAGCATCGGATTGACAGCCTACCAGTACGGCGATACCGGCTCGCCTTCAAAAACCTCGGCAAGCCGCCGCAGCGTCGCCGGCGTCGTGCCATGCGGCAAGCGGTCGAGCGGAAAGAAGCCTGCTTCGGCGATCTCGTGGTCCGGCAGTTTCGGCGCGGTCTGGTTGAAGGTTTCGATGAGATAGAGGCCGACATGGTCGCGGCGGCTGGAGCGGCGGTTGAAATGCATCGACTTCAGCACCGGCGGGGCGGTGAGCGCGATATTGCCTTCCTCGGCCAGTTCCCGCGCCAGCGCTTCGCCAAGCGTTTCGCCGACCTCGACGCCGCCGCCCGGCAATTGCCAGCCGGGGACATAGGTGTGGCGGATGAGGAAGACGGTGTTCGAGGCGCGATCGTGGATCAGGCCGCGCACGCCCAGCGTCATCGGCCGCCGCAGCAGGAAATAGAGATGGAACAGCCTTGCCCTGAGGCCTGCCCAGCCGGTCTGGCGAAACGCCTGCTCCGGGTCCGATATAGCCATGACTAGCGAAACCGTGGATGGGCAGGAAACAGTGAGTGGAAAGCGGGGAGCGCGTCGCCTATGAAGGAAGGATGTTCAGGCTCGCGCATATTTCCGATGTCCATCTGGGGCCGCTTCCCGGTGTAACCTATCGCGAACTCGCGTCCAAGCGCGTCGTCGGCTACGTCAACTGGCAGCGCAACCGCCGCCGCCATATGCACGATGCCGTCATCGACACCATCGTCGCCGACATGAAGGCGAGCACACCCGACCACCTCACCGTTACCGGCGATCTGGTCAATCTGGCGCTCGACGGCGAGATCGAGATGGCCAAGCACTGGCTTGAGACGCTGGGTTCGCCGGAGGATGTCTCGGTGGTGCCGGGCAACCACGACGCCTATGTGCCGGGCGCCTTCGACAAGGTCTGCCGCTCCTGGGCGGCGTGGATGAGCGGCGACGGCGTGACTGCGCCGATCGACCGCAACGCTTTTCCCTATCTGCGCGTACGCGGCAATGTCGCGCTGATCGGCGTTTCGACGGCGCGCGCCACGGCGCCGTTCATGGCCAACGGCTTCTTCCTCGAAGGTCAGGCGCAAAGGCTGGCGACAGTGCTCGACGCAACGAACAAACGCGGCCTGTTGCGGGTGATCATGATCCATCATCCGCCGGTGCGCGGCGCCGTCGCCCAGCAAAAGCGCCTGTTCGGCATCTCCCGCTTCCACAAGACCGTTCATAGGCATGGCGCCGAACTCGTGCTGCACGGCCATTCGCATCTGCCGTCGCTGTTCTTCATTGGCGGGCGCGGCGCCAGGATTCCGGTCGTCGGCGTCGCCGCCGCCGGGCAGTCGCCAGGCAGCAAGAACCCGGCGGCACAGTACAATCTGCTCGATATTGACGGGGAGAAGGGCAATTGGCTGATTCGCCTGACGCGGCGCGGCCTGACCGGGCCGGCCTTGCCGCCATCGGACCTGCAGGTCATTGAACTCGGCGCGCAGACACCGAGGCCTCCAGATCGTTGATCAGAAGCTGATCTTCATCGCCATCAGGCGATCCCAAAACAGCGCGGCCGCCACCGCCAGGCCAACAAGCGCGCCGGCGGCGACCAAGCCGAGACCGGAAAGGAACGTCGACCAGCCCTTGCGGGGCACGGCTGCTTGCAAGGGCGGCTCAGCTTCCGGCACGGCGGCGCGTTTCAGGTCGGCGACGGCCGGCTCGACACCGCCCTCCATCATGCGCTGGCGCTCGACGATACGCTCCGCCACATAGCGCGTGACCTGATCGGCGACCGGTTTCATATCGGTCGATTCGGCGAGCACGACGCGGCCGATGCGGGTATCCCTGAGAAAGCGGTAGGTGCGGCGGTCGCGCCCCATGGCGACATGGCTGACGGCGTCGATCCACAGGCGGGGCTGCAGGCCGGAGGAGACGACGAAGTCGAAATTGTCCATGTCGGCGGGCACGTCGGCAAAGACCGGGGCGAGCTCGGCGGCGAGCAGATCAAGCCGCATCCGGTGCGCCTCGCGCATGTCGACCACGACATCGTCGCGATCGGCGAAGGCATTTTTCACATCGCGAACGACGTCGGACAGTTTGCGGGAGGTGTCGATGGGGGTGATGTTTTCGCCAGTGTCCTTCATCGGCGTCGCCTCGCTGATATGGTTAATTGCGAGTTAACACAGGCGGCGGCAAAATGCACTGGCGAGATGCGGGGCGCAAGTAAGTTAGCTCGCCGCGGCCTCGAATGTCGGACGCAGGCGCCTGCCGCGGCGTGCCATGTTTCGGCGCACGGCCTGGGCGACCACATCAGGCACTTCCTCGACCAGCATATGGCCGGCATCGAGCACGTGATGAATATGAAAATGCGCCGGCAGACAATCAGCCTGGGTAAAGGGCAGCACCGGATCGTCCGTTCCCCAAACCACCATCACCGGCATGTCGAGGGTGTCCAGCTGTTCGCGGGGTATGACCCCCTGCCGCTCGTTCCTGGTCATGACGGCCGATATCTCAATCAGCTTGCGCAACTGGCCGGGGCGACGGCGTAGGTCCGCCAGGACGCCAACGATGCGTTCGGGCGGCGGGCTTCGCGGTCCCGACATGGCGGCAAGGCAGGCGCGGATTTCCCGTCTGTCGGCGGCCGCGGCGTAGCGGCGCAACAGCGGTCCGTTGATCTCTGACCCAGCACCGCCCGGCGCCAGAAGCGTCAGCGAGCCTATCCTGTCAGGCTCGGCAAGCGCCATCAGGGAGGCGACCGCACCGCCCATCGAATGACCGGCGACATGCACCCTTGCTATCCCGCGTGCGGCGATATCCGCGAGAACCGCTCGCGCCGCTGTTTTGGCCGGGCCGCTGCCAGGGAATTCGAGAGACAGTCCGTGTCCCGGAAGATCGTAGGCCAAAGTCCTGATATCGGGCCCTAGCGACGCGGTCACCTCGCGCCAGATATCATGGCAACCACCGAAGCCATGCAGCAGGACGACCGTCTTCGGCCCGGCGCCCCGCTCGGCAACATAGAGGGATGAGACCATGAAAATGTGCGATTATTGCAAGACTTGCGATTATTGCAAGACTGGAGAGGAAATTCGAATCGAGGCTGGATTGCTCCCAGTCCAGACCGATGGCCAGTAAAGTTTTCGCGATCCGGAAAGACTAGCTGGCGTTGCCGAGGCCCGCGGCGCGCAGCGCCTCAACCAGCCGGTCGGTCAGATCGGCGGGATATTTGCGCTCGGCGAAGGCCGCGCGCGGATCGGCGGCGAATTTCGGGAATTTGGTGGTCAGCTCATCCAGAAGCTTGGCTGCCAGCTGTTCGCGGCCGGCAGCCTTGGCGCCGATCAGCCGCGCCGCCAGATAATGCGATTTCATCGCCGTCGTGCGCAGCGACTCGCTGGCTATCGCGGCCTTGTTCATGTCGCCCAGCATGAACTGTCCGGCGAAAAGCCCAAAATCCCACCATGTCGGATGGCCGCTGAACGTCTCGACGGCATGGGTCAGGATCGGTGTTCCCTCGGCATATTTGCCGGCAAAGATCAGGCCATAGCCGTAAGCGGCAGCCATGCCGAGGTCGTAGGGGTTGAGCTCATAGGCCTTGCGCATCCAGCGGATCGATTCCTCGGTGTTGCCGAGGCGCGAGTTGAGGTAGCCATAGGCGCGGTGCGCATAGGGGCTGGTCGGTCCCATCTGGATGGCGCGATGGGCGAAAGACATTGCCTGTTCGACCGTCGCGCCAGGCGGATAGGCGTAATGATCGGTGGCTGCCTCAAGGGTCAGGGAGGCCAGTTCCGAATAGACCAACGACGATTTCGCACCCTGGCCGGCGAGGTTGTCCAGGCAGCGATAGGCGGCCTCGTGCGTCCTGGTGCTCTGGTCGAGATAGTATCTGTCGTTGAGGATCAGGCAGCTCGTCAGCCCGGTCTGAATGCCGTTCTGTTCGATGTAGCTGTAGAGCGGGCCGGAGGCGGGAATGGTCGAGCTGAGGATGGCGGCGATACGATCCTCGACGGTGCCAGGTGCGCTGTCGGCGGCCGTCAGACTGCGGGACAAAAGCACGCGGCCGGTCGCCACGCTCTGCAGTTCGAGCGTCACGTCACCTGCCATTGGTCCCGGCAGGACATCGAAAACGAAGCTGGTCGGGTCGGTGCTCGGATCGCGCTTGCTGTCGGCGTCGCGGCCGATGAAGTCGATCGTGTCGAAACCGGCAAGGCCGGCGCGCAGCGAAGCGGCGACGCGGCCGGCCTCGGGGCCGGTGGCCTTCACCGCGATGTAGACGAGGGGCAGGGCCTCCATCGACGGCGATGCGATGCTGCTCGTTACGCCCGCGGTCTCGACCACCGCGGTAGGATCGCTGCTGGCAAGCAATGCGCCGCTGCCCTGGCGCAGGATGAGCACGCCCAGCATGAGAATGACCAGCGTCATGGCGACCCAGAAGAACTGGAGATGGCGCGCCAGCGAAGGCCCAGGTTCTGTAACCCCCGAAGCTGTCGCGGCAGCGGGAACGGCGTCAAGAGCCGCCTGGTCGGGCGATCCGGGCAAGGCGGCTACCGCCGCCGCAAGCGGCTCCTGCCCAACCGGCAGGCGTATGGCGTTGAGCTCATAGGACGGCACGTAGCCGCCGCGCGGAATGGCAATGCGAACCGGTTCGGCTATGCCTTCATTGGCGAAATAATGCTGGAGAAGTTCGCGCAGCCGGCCTGCCTGCACCCGGACAACGGCGTCGGTCGACGAATCGAAATCGCCGTCCTTGCCGAAGACGTCCATGGCGATGGAGAAACCCTTGAGCCTGTCGGCTTCGCCGGCCTGCTCGCGCTCAACAAGATAGCGCAGCAACTTGCGCGCGCGCTCGGAACGTCCGAACGTTTCGCTGGCGAGCAGTCGCTCCAGTGTCTCGCGCACTGCGGGGGCGGCAGGCGTGGCATGCTGCAAGTGTCGATCCTCTCGAAGTCGGCACAGGTTGAGGCGCAATCATATAGAGCCTGCACTTCCATACAAGCATGCTTATGTTATGCGATCGCGTAACACACCGGATAGTTGCCGGTGGTTGACACAAAAGACCGGAATTTCCCTCGGCAAATGGGGGATTTCCGGGCGCCGCGGACATTCGGCGCCCGGGAAAATATCAGCCGGCCTTGCGGCCGATTATCCGGTTGGCGGCCGAAACAACGGCTTCCAGCGAGGCGGCGACGATGTTGGTGTTGATGCCGGCGCCGAACAGCTTGCCGCCGGGATATTCCATCTCGACATAGGAAATCGCCGAGGCGTTCGAGCCGCGCTGGAGCGAATGTTCGGAATAATCAAGCACCGACATGTCGACGCCAACATGACGCGACAGCGCATCGACGAAGCCGTCGATCGGGCCGGTGCCGGAGCCGGCGATTGTCGTCTCCTTGCCGTTGTCGAGGATCACCGCCTCGACCACGCGCCGGCCCTTTTTCTCGGTATCGGGATAGGTGTGATGGTCGAGGAACTTCAGTCGTGCGCCGGGCTGGTCGACATAGGTTTCAATAAAGCGGTCATGGATGCGTTTTGCCGGCACTTCCTTGCCTTCGGCGTCGGTGATCGCCTGGATCTCCTGGCTGAACTCGATCTGCAGGTTGCGCGGCAGATTGAGGCCGTAATCGGCCTGCAGTACATAGGCGATGCCGCCTTTGCCCGACTGCGAGTTGATGCGGATGATCGCCTCGTAGCTGCGCCCGACATCGGCCGGATCGATCGGCAGATAGGGCACTTCCCAGACCGGCGTGTTGGCCTTCTTCAAGGCCTTCATGCCCTTGTTGATGGCGTCCTGGTGCGAGCCGGAAAAGGCGGTGTAGACCAGTTCACCGACATAAGGATGGCGTTCGGATATCTTCAGCTGGTTGGAATATTCGTAGACGTCCTTCATCCGGTTGATGTCCGAGCAATCCAGATGGGGATCGACGCCTTGCGTGTACATGTTGAGCGCCAGCGTCACGATGTCGACATTGCCGGTGCGCTCGCCATTGCCGAACAGCGTGCCTTCGACGCGGTCCGCACCCGCCATCAGGCCGAGCTCGGTGGTGGCGATGCCGGTGCCGCGGTCATTGTGGGGATGCAGCGAGATCAACAAGTTTTCACGGTTGTCGAGGTTACGGCACATCCACTCGATACGGTCGGCGTAGATGTTGGGCGTCGACATCTCGACCGTCGAGGGCAGGTTGATGATCAGCTTGTTGTCGGGCGTCGGCCTGACGATCTCGGTGACGGCGTTGCAGATCTCCAACGCCACGTCGAGTTCGGTGCCGGTAAAGCTCTCCGGCGAATATTCGAAGCGGTAACCGCCACCGGCCTTGGCGGCCATGTCGGTGATCATCTTGGCGGCATCGGTGGCGATGCGCTTGATGCCGCCGACGTCCTTCTCGAAGACGACGCGGCGCTGCAGCTCGCTGGTCGAATTGTAGAAATGCACGATCGGATTGGTAGCGCCCTTCAGCGCCTCGAAGGTGCGGGTGATCAGTTCGGGACGGCACTGCACCAGCACCTGCAGCGAGACATCGGCCGGCACATTGCCTTCCTCGATGCACCAGCGGGCGAAATCGAAATCGGTCTGCGAGGCCGAGGGGAAACCGATCTCGATCTCCTTGAAGCCCATGTCGAGCAACAGGGCGAACATGCGCGCCTTGCGCTCATGGCCCATCGGATCGATCAGCGCCTGGTTGCCGTCACGCAAATCGACCGAACACCAGATCGGCGCCTTGTCGATGACCTTGTTGGGCCAGGTGCGGTCGGTGAGGCCGACGGTCGGATAGGGCTGGTACTTGCGGGCTGCGTCCGGCATGTGGCCGGCCGCGTGTTTTACGCTTTCGGCTTCGCCGGATCGGATCTCTTCTCGTGCGTTCATCGTCTTGTTCTCCCGGCGGCTCGCGGATCGGTCTTCGGACGGATTCCAGGGCGAGCAGCGCCTTATCAGATTTTCGTTCGCTTGATGTGAATTGCCAATTTCTGAACTGGCCAAGGAGCGTACGCGTAAGCGGCGGTTCGACCGCCGGGCGCTCCTTCAGCGAACCCGGCGATCGCCGATAAGGCCGAGAAGAAGCAGGGTCGATGCCAGCGCGCGCACCGTCTCGCCGGCAAAGCCGGTCGGACGGGAAGCGACGGAGGAGACGCGCGTGTTCATGGCGGGTTTCATACAGGAGCCGCCATGGACAGGCAAGTGGGCTGCCATTCCACCACTCGCGAGCACTCTTCCCCATGCGCGGCAAATGCGCCAGACTTGCGTGTAGCCGGGGCCGCAATGCTTCGCCGTCGGAGGGGTCATCCGTGAATTTCGTTTTCTTCTCGCCGCATTTTCCCGCCAACGGCGCCGATTTCTGCGACCGGCTGAAAAAGGCCGGCGCCACGGTGCTGGGCATTGGCGATGCGCCTTATGAGGCGCTGGACGGCAAGCTGAAGGCGGCCCTGTCGGAATATTACCGCATCGCCGACATGGAGGACTACGATCCGGTGTTCCGGGCCATGGGTCATTTCATCCACAAATGGGGTCGGATCGAGCGCTTCGAGTCACTCAACGAGCATTGGCTGGAGCTGGAAGCCAACATCCGCACCGACTTCAACATCTACGGCACCAAGCTCGATTTCGTGAAGAATTTGAAGCGCAAGAGCCGCATGCGTGCATTCTTTCGCAAGAGCGGCGTCGACACCATCGCCCAGCGCAAATGCTCCGACCGCGCCGGCGCCATGACCTTCATCCGCCGCGTCGGCTATCCCGTGGTGGTGAAGCCCGATTCCGGGTCCGGCGCCTCGAACACCTTCAAGATTTCCAACGCCAGGGAACTTGACCAGTTTTTCAGGGACAAGCCCGAGGACGTGACCTTCGTCATGGAGCAGTTCATCGAGGGGCTGGTGGTGACCTTCGATGGGCTGGTCAACCGTGACGGCGAGGTGGTGCTGGCGGCCAGCCACCGCTACGACCAGAGCATCATGGAAGTGGTCAACAAGGACCGCCACATGAGCTACACCTGCTTTCCCAACGTCCGACCGGCGATCGAAGAGGCCGGCCGCAAAATCCTCAAGGCGTTCGACGTGCGCGAGCGCTTCTTCCACATCGAGCTGTTCGAAACCAAGGACGACCGCGTCATCGCGCTTGAGGTCAACATGCGGCCGCCCGGCGCCTGGATGACCGATGCGATCAACTACACGTTCGACATCGACGTCTACGCGGCCTGGGCCGACATGGTGGTGAAGGATGCCGCCGGTGGTCCTTATGAGGGCAAGTATTTCACCGCTTATGCCAGCCGCAAGCAGCACCTCCACTATTTGCACAGCCATGAGGACGTGCTAGCCGCGCATCGCGACAAGATCGTCCATCATCAGCCGATAGAAAAGGTTTTCAGCCGCGCTATGGGAAATTACGCCTACCAGATGCGCTCGAAGGACGAGAGAGAGCTGCGCGCGGCCGTCGCCTACATCCACGCGGAAAAGGCTTAGACGCGATGGACATCTCCTATCACAAGGGTTTCTCCGGCAATCTCGGCCGCGACATGGAATACAAGCGCTACGGCCATGCCGGCCGGCCGGTGGTGGTGTTCCCGACCTCGCAGGGGCGGTTCTACCAGTTCGAGGATTCCGGCGGGGTAGGAGCGCTGGCCGAATTCATCGACACCGGCCGCATCCAGCTGTTCGCGGTCGACGGCGTGGATTCGGAATCGTTCTTCAACAAGCATGCCGGCGCCGCCCACCGCATCGGTCGCCACGAGGCTTATTTCCGATATGTGCGCGAGGAGGCGCTGCCGGAGTTTCTGGCGACCGCCGAGCAAGCCAATGGCGGGCGCAAATTAAAGCCGCTGTTCACCGGCTGTTCGATGGGCGGTTATCATTCCACGAACTTCGTCTTTCGCTTTCCCGAACTCGCCAGCGGCGTCATCGCGCTGTCGGGCGTCTATTCGGCGGGCGATTTCTTCGGCAAGGCGCTGGAAGGTGATATCTTCTACAATTCACCGCTCGACTATCTGCCCGGCACCGTAGACCCAAAGCTGCTTGCCCGGCTGAAGTCGCTGAGGATGATCTTCTGCTGCGGGCAGGGCGCCTGGGAAGAGCGGATGCTGGTCGAGACCCGCAGGCTGGAACAGATCCTGCGCGACAAATCCATTCCCGCCTGGGTCGACTATTGGGGCGGCGATGTCAGTCATGACTGGCCATGGTGGCACAAGCAGCTGGTCTATTTCTTCGGCCGCTGGCTGGATGATGATCTGATGCACCGGCTCGATTGATGACCACACCCGAACCTATCCGCCGCTTTATCGAGGCCACCAATGCGGGTGATAGCGAAGCCGTTCTCCACACGTTCACAGCCGACGCGTCCCTGACCGACTGGGGGCGGTCCTTCCAAGGCCGCCAGCAGATCGCGCGCTGGAACCAGTCGGACAATATCGGCGTGAAGTCCAATCTTCGCATTGTCCGCATCGCCGAGGTCGAGGGCAGCTACCGCGTCCGCATTGCCGTGAAAGGCAATGGCTTCAACGGCGAGGGTGACATGACCTTCGTGCTGGACGGCCACCGCATAGCGAGCCTCGTCATCTCCTGACGCGGCTCAGCTACCCTTCCTGGCAAACAGGCAGAGCAATGGTCTCGTGTTCCACCGCCGATCCACGGCGCAAGCCGAGAAAGACGACAAGGGCGGTGACGATGGTGATTGCCGCCAGCACGATCAGCAGCCTGTCGAACGCGATCTCATAGGCCTGGACCAGGACCGTGGCTCCGGCACCCGGCAAGCGGGCTGCCGCTTCGCCGATGTTGCCGGTCACCAGCAGCTGCGCGGCGGCGGTTGCATCCAGGGAAGACGCCGTTCCCTGAGCCGCCAGTTGGGCTGCCGTGAAACCCGACAGGACTGCCATGACGATCGCCAGAGCCACGCCTTCGCAAGCGACGCGGGTGGTGTTGAAGATGCCGACCGCCATGCCGGCACGCTCTTTCGGCACGACGCCGACGGCAAGTCCGTCCATCAGCCCCCAGGGCAAGGCGATGCCGACGCCGATGAGGATCAGCGGCGCCACCAGCGCTGCGACGACAGGCGGTATCAGGCTCAGCCAGACAAGGCCGCCGGCGGCCACAAGCAGGCCGACACCGCAGATCGTTGCCGGAGCGATCCAGCGCGCTACCTGGCCGGCGAGCAGTGGCAGGATCAACAGCGGTCCCGACAGGCAGATCATCAACTGCCCCGCCTTGATCTCGCTCATCCCCTCGATGCCGATGAAGCGGATCGGCAACAGCACCAGCAGGACGACGAAGCCATAGGCGGGAGCGGCCGCCAGGAACTGGACGCCGACGAAGCGGGGAAAGCGGAACAGCGAGAGATCGAGCATCGGCCGGCGCACGCGCCGCTCGACGACGACGAAAGCGGCAAAGCAAAGGGCGGCCGCCACGAGAAGCGCGATCACCAGGGGATCGGTCCAGCCGCTCTGCGGCGCTTGCAGCACCCCGTAGGTCAGCGATGCCAGCGCGATCGTAAAGGTGCCGGCTCCCGCCCAGTCGAGGCCGGTCGCATCCGGATCGCGCGATTCCCTGATGGTGCGCAGGCCGAGCAAAGCGGCTGCAATCGCGAGCACTGCCACCAAGACGAAGATCGATCGCCAGCCGAAAGCATCTATGAGCAGGCCCGACGCGATCGGCCCAAAAGCGAGGCCGATGCCGAAACTGGTGCCGAGGAAGGAGAAGGCGCGCAGCCGCAATGGCCCATCGAATTCCTGGGCAAGAGCGGAGGCGCCGCCGGCAAAGGCGCCGGCACTGCCGAGCCCTTGCGCAGCCCTGAGCACATCGAACCAGACGATATCAGGGGCGAACATCGATCCCAGCGATGCCAGCACATAGGTGGCGAGGCCAACAAGGAAGAGCCGCTTGCGGCCATGATTGTCGGCCAGCCCGCCTGATGCCATCAAGGTGGCGGCGAAGGTCAGCATGAAGGCGTTGGTCACCCAGTTGAGCGCGATCGGGCTGCCGCCGAGGTCGGCCGCAATGCGGGAAAGCGCGACGGCCGGGCCGGTGAAGGTCAAGGGCATTGTCATGGCGGCAAGGCATACCGACAACAGGACAAGCCATGGCGCGACCGCGCCGTTTGTGGTCTTCGAGGTCATGGATTTCCTATCTGAACCAGGATCCGCCGGCCTGCCGCAAGCTTGCTGCGCCGGTCGCAACGGGAAGATAGGCTCGCGACACTTCGAGAAAAATAGTGTTAAATCTCCAGATATACCGGACTGAAACGCTCGAATGGAGAGATGCGATGGAACGCCTCAATGGGCTCCTGGCCTTTGCCCGCACGGCTGAGTTCGGCAGCTTCATCGCTGCGGGCCGCACGCTCGGCATCTCGGCATCGGCCGTCGGCAAGAGCGTCGCCAGGCTCGAGCAGGATCTCGGCGTAAGGTTGCTTCAGCGCAGCACGCGCCGCATCGGCCTGACCGAAGAGGGCAAGCTGTTCAACGAGCGGGTGCGGCGCATCCTCGACGACATCGACGATGCCGAGGCGATGCTGTCGCGGAGCCGCGAAACACCGCATGGGCGGCTGCGCGTTTCGACGCCGATCGTGACCTATCATTTGCTGTTCCCGGTGCTGTCCGAGTTCATGGCGCGCTATCCCGAAATCGAACTCGACATCGACTTTAACGACCGCATCGTCGACCTCATCGACGAAGGCGTCGACATCGCGATCCGCAGCGGCGACCTGCCGGATTCGCGCCTGGTGGCGCGGCCGCTTGCACCCTTCCGGCTGCTGTTGTGTGCGGCACCCTCCTATATCGAGCAGCACGGCAACCCGAGCCGCCCGGACGATCTCGTGAACCATTACGGCATCCGCTTCCGCTTTCCCAACAGCGGCAAGCTGCAAGGCTGGCCGTTCATCGGCGGCAGCGCCGAGCCGCAGGTCCGCTCGATGCTGACCTGCAACAACACGGAGGCGCTGAAGGGCGCCACGATGGCCGGGCTCGGCATCAGCTCGATGCCCGATTTCCTGGTCCGCGAGGCGCTGCGTGACGGCCTGCTGCGCACGGTGCTGGACGACCATGTCGACGGCCGCGGCCAGTTCCGGTTGCTTTGGCCGTCCAATCGCCATTTGTCGCCAAAGGTTCGCGCCTTCGTCGACTTTCTTCCCGACCGGCTTGCCGCGACGCTGAGCGGCTCTTGAATTAGTCCTTCGCGGCCGACAGCGACGGCGACAGCAAGGAACAGCGGCGCTTCTCAGTAGGTGGCGCGGCCGCCGGAGAGATCGAACGTTGCGCCGGTGGTGAAGGAATTTTCGTCCGATAGCATGAAGGCGATCATCGCAGCCGCCTCTTCGACTTCGACGAACCGGCCTCGCGGCACCTTGCCCAGCATGTAGGCGACCTGGGCCTCAGTGAGCTGTTCGAGGATGCGGGTGCGGGCGGGCGATGGGGTCAGCGCATTGACGGCGATGTCGTGGCCAGCCAACTCCTTACCGAGCGATTTTGTCAGCGCGAGCACGCCGGCCTTGGCGGCGGAATAGGCGGCGGCATTCGGATTGCCTTCCTTGCCTGCGACCGAGGCGATGTTGACGATGCGGCCGTAGCTGCGCGCGATCATGCCGGGCACCAGGCGCTTGCAGCAGTAGAAGACGCCGTTGAGGTCGATGTCAATTATCTGGCGCCAGGCGGCAGGATCATAATCCGCCACCGTCGCTGCCGGTCCGGCGATGCCGGCATTGTTTACCAGCAGATCGACCGGACCAAGCGAGCGCTCGGTTTCGGTCGCGGCGCTGTCGACGGCCTCCATCAGCGATTGATCGCACAGCAAACCCTCGACCCGGCCGAGCGGGGCGAGTTCGGAAACGGCCTTCGCCATGGCGGTCTCGTCCACATCCCAGATGGCGACGCTGGCGCCCGATGACAGCAGTCGCCGGGCGACAGCAAGGCCGATGCCTTGCGCGCCGCCGGTCACCACGGCGACCCGGCCTGAGAGATCGACGGCATTCACACGACGTTTCATGGGCACTTTTCCTCTTCCCTGGATATTTGAATCTCAGTCCCTGACGGCTCTCGCCACCAGCCGCGCTATGCTCGGCCCGGCGATGAGCACGACCAGGAAGCGGGTCGACTGCAAGGCCATGACGAAGGATATGTCGACGTTCTGCGCGGCGGCGGCAATGATGGCGACGCTGTCCATGCCGCCGGGGCTGGTCGCGAGATAGGCGGTCAGCGGATCGATACCAAGGACGTGGCTGATCAGCCAGGCTAGCCCGCCGCAAAAGGCGATCAGCACGACGATAGAGCCGACGATCTGCGGCAGCGCCCGTGTCGCATGACGCAGGATCGCCCGGGTAAAATTCAGCCCTATCGACCAGCCGACCATCGCATAGGAGAGCGCCAGCAGCCATGGCGGCAATTGCATCGCCACGCCGAAGCCGAGATGGACGATGGTGCCGATGATGAAGGTGCCGAGGAAGAAGGGTGACGGCAGCCGGCACAACCGGCCGAGCAGGCCGCCGACCAGCGCCACGCCGAGCGTGGCGGCAAAGGCTGCCGGTTCGATCGGCGGGAACCAGACGATGGCTGGTACCTCGATGCCCGAAGTGTCGACCCACATCTTGGCGACGAGTGCTGCCGTCATCGAGACGAAGATGACGCGCAGATACTGCATGAAGGCGACGAGGCGCTGATCGGCGCCGAAGGCACCGGCCATCAGCACCATGGCAGTGGCAGCACCCGGCGACGAGCCCCAGACCGCGGTGGTGCCGGGCAGGATGCGCCAGCGGCTGATCAACCAGCCAAGCAGGCTGGACGCCGCAAGGGTCGCCAGCACCACGACAAGGACCAGCGGCCATTCCTTGTAGAACACCGAAAAAATGTCGGTGGAGATCGACGCCGCGACCAGACAGCCGACCAAGGCCTGGGCGGCGGCGAACAGCGGCCGCGGCACGCGCACCGTGGCGCCATTGGTGCCGGCAAGGATCGCCGCCAGCATCGGGCCGATCAGCAGCGCCGCCGGCAGTGCGGCGTATTCCAGCGCGCCGGCGAACAGCAGCGAGACGATCAGCAGCACCAGCCATTGTCGGACCGGACGCATGCCCGCCATGCGTTCGACGGCCGGTTGGTCTGGCGAAGAGTCCATGTTTGGGTCTTAGACCTGGAAGAGAAAAATGCGAACGCTGTCTCGGAAGAAATTCACGACCCCGACCCCGCGTTGGGATGTCACTCGTTTTTGGTGGCGGGCAGGCCGAAACCGCCGGCCGGATGGGTCTCGACCTGGAATTCGAAGCCGGCGATGATCGGCCGGGCCTTGGCGATCGCTGCCTGGACCTCCGGCAGCTGCAGCGAAGCCTTGTGGCTTGCGGCGTCGGTCCACACTTCGGTCACCCAGATCGCGTCGGCATCGGCCGGGTCGCGGGCGATGACATAACTCAGGCAACCCGGCATGGCGCCGGTCGAGGCGAGCAGCACATCCATGATCGCGTCCCGCTGGCCGCGCGCCGCCCGCATCTTTCCGATCAATCCGTACATTGCCTCTCCCCTTTCTTCCAACCTCAGCAAACGTGCGCACGACATGCATGGTTGCGAGACGCAGTATGCAATTGCCGGCTCACGGCATCAACTGGCCACCGTTCACCTCGATGACCTGACCGGTGATGTAGCCGCTCAAAAGATCGGAGGACAAGAACAGATAGGCGCCGACGCAGTCTTCGGCCGTGCCGGCACGCCCTTGAGGAATGGTGGCGACCATGCCCTTCATCTGCTCGTCGGTGGAATAGCGCTCATGGAAGGATGTCGCGATGGTGCCCGGCGCCACCGCATTGACGCGGATGCCGAAGCCGATCAGTTCCTTGGCCATGCCGCGCGTCACATTGGAGACAAAGGCCTTGGCCGAACCGTACAGCCCGGCGCCGCCGCCAGCGCCATTGCGCGCCGCGATCGACGAGGTGTTGACGATGAAGCCGCCCTGCTTCTTCAGCCATGGCATCGCCTTGCGCGAGGCCGTCAGCACCGAGCGGGCGTTGAGGTCCATCACCGCGTCGTAGTGCGCCTCGGTCTGCTCCGCATAGGGCACGCGGCCGAGCATGCCGCCGGCATTGTTGACCAGCCCGTCGAGCCGGCCGAATTTTTCGGCGCTCTCCTCGACTACCCGCTCGACATCGGCTGCCTGTGAGAAGTCGCCCTGTGTCAGGAACACCTCACCGCCGCTGTCGCGGATGGTTTTGGCCAGCGTTTCTGCGGCCTTCCGGCTCGAATTGTAGTGCAGCGCGACCCGGCATTTCTGGGCGGCGTAGGCCAGTGCAAGGGCGGCACCGATGCCGGTCGAAGCGCCGGTGACCAGCACCGCCTTGCCGGCAAGATCGGGGATGACGAGGGTGGTCGCGGTCATGAGCACTTTCCTTCGGGCTGTTTGGCCACCCTTCGTAGGCTCTCATGGCCTTCACGTTCAAGCCCGTGGCGGCTCAGGGCCGGAGATAGGCGTAGCCCTGGCGCTGCAGTTCGGCGAGCTTGACGACGCCGCCCTTGTCGGCGGCGTGGAAGCCCTCGAGCAGGTCGGCAAGCGTGATCTCCATGCCTTGCATGGTGTTGCCGCAGGCATGCGGCTCAAGGCCCTGCTGGACGAGGCCGGCAAAGCGTCCCGAGATCGCCGCCGATATGCCTTTCGACTTGAAGCCGGCAAGGGCCGGACCATGCACGACCAGCACGATGTCGACATTGCCGCCGGTGCCTTCATAGTGGTTGTTGATGTTGCCGAGCACGAAGTTGACCTTATCGAGGTCGCTGAGGTGATAGGCGACCTTCGGTCTGTCTTCAGCGGCGGCCGCCCGGCTCAGCCCGAACAGGCCGGCGGCGCCGGCAAGGCTGGCCCGGAACATGTCGCGTCGACGCATGGCATCCTCTCGGCTTGCGCTCACCGCAAATTGCGTGGCTGCGGCCATGATACTAGCATAAATTGACGTTACGTCCTGTCGATGCGAGGAGGGGTCACATGGCGTTCAGGAAGTGGAAGGTTGTTGCCAGCGCTGGATTTGGCTGCGTGCTGCTCGGCGCGCTTGCAAGTTCGGCCCTTGCCGGCGATGCGCTTAAATTACCCGAACTCAGCCCGAATGGCGCTGATGCGTGTTTCGGCCGCGTCTATGATGCGGCGCACCTCAAGGCGCATCCAAAGCAGAAGGTGGCGCGGATCTTCTTCCTCTATGGCCATGATCCGGTGAGCCATCCGAACGAAGAGCCGATGGCAAACGCCGACACCTCCTACAACGGTTTTCTCACCACCACGGTGCGCGGCGCCAAGGCGCCGCAATGGGCCGGCGGCTGGTGCAATCACGAGTCCGAGGACGGCAAGTCAGGTCCGATCCGCTGCGGCATGGACTGCGACCGCACCATGGCGTCGCTGAAGCTCGATGACAAAGGCCGCCTGATCCTCACCGACGTCTCGTCCGATCTCTATCTCGACGCCGGATCGGAAGACGAACTGGGCGAAGCCGAATATGACCGGGAGGCTCTGGGCTCGGCGGACGACAATTTCCGCCTCGAGCCGATGCCGGCCGCAACCTGCCAGGCTGAATTCGCCAAGATCGATCCGATCGATCCGGCGCTGGGTGCGCCGTTGCGCGAGCGGCTGAAGCCGGACCAGCCTTTCTGCTTCGGACGCAATTACGATGCCGCGCATCTCTCCTCGCATCCCGACCAGATGACGCAGTCGATCCGGGTCTTCCGCGGGCCGGTCGAACTCGCCTCCTTTGCCTCAGGCGATGTCGCCAACTGGCCCGACGGCTCCGATGTCGCCGTTTCGGTGACCACCAGGAAGAACGGGACGAAGGTCACGCAGACCTATTCCTGCCAGGGTGAAGCGGATCAATGGCGCTGCGCGGCCAGTTCGAAGATGAGCAACTTTTCCTGCGATATCGCGCAAAAGGAAATCTTCCTCAAGCGCGGCGCCAACGGCACCCTGATGCTGGCCAACCCCAATAGCAGCCTGGCGATTGTCGATCTGTGCTCGGCGGATGGCAAGACCAAGTCCGATGACAAGGTCTACCGGTTGGAGGCTATGCCGCAGTCGGCCTGCACTCGTTGAGTTCGATCTTGTCTATGACGCTACCATGGTATATATCTTTGCTATATCTCATTTGAGGATAGCACATGGACAAGGCAAAGGTGTTCTGGTCAGGCCGGTCACAAGCTGTGCGCTTGCCTAAGGAGTTTCGGTTCGAGGCAGACGAGGTTTCGATCCGTCGTCATGGGCGAACTGTCATCTTGGAGCCGCTTGCGCAGGATTGGGCATGGCTCGACCAGGTCATCGCACCGGTTGACGACGATTTCGTCCAGGGAGCGCTGGAGCGTCAGGATGGTCAGGATCGACCTGCTTTGGATGACCTCTTTAAGTGACCTACCTGCTCGACACCAATGCCGTCATAGCGATCATCTCGGGCGACGAGGGTCTGCTGGCTTTGCTTAAACGGCATGCACCACAAGACTTTGCTCTCTCGGCGGTCGTTTTGCATGAGCTGTACTACGGCGCTGAAAAGAGCCAGCGAAAGGTCCAAAATCTGGCGCGCATCGAAGCTTTGCAGTTCCCGGTACTTGAATTCGACCGAGACGACGCGAGACATGCCGGTGAGATTCGTGCTGGGCTTGCGGCACTGGGAACCCCGATTGGTCCCTACGATGCGCTGATTGGCGGGCAGGCACGTGCTCGGGACCTCGCGCTGATAACCCGCAATATCCGCGAATTCGAGCGAATCAAAGATCTCACTATCGAAACGTGGTAACTCGCCTCACGCGAACGGCACCGCCGTCGTGCCTTTCGGCAGCTTCGCCTCGTCGTCGGGCTCGACATGGATGGTGACGCGCACCGAGGGGATTTCGGCCTTCAGCGCGTCCTCGATGCGGTCGCAAATGACGTGGCTGGCGCCGACCGTCATGTCGGCGTCGACGACCAGGTGGAACTCGATGAAGGTGGCGCGGCCGGCGATGCGGGTCTTGAGGTCATGAACCTCCAGCGCGCCCTTGCAATTGGCCGAGATGATGTCGCGAATGTGCATGTGTTCGGTCGTGTCCACTGCGCGGTCCATCAGCCCGTTCATCGACGAGCCGATGACGTGCCAGCCCTGCCACAGGATGTTGAGCGCGACGATGACGGCAAGCGCCGGATCAAGGATCTGCCAACCGGTCAGGATAGCGCCGACGAGGCCGCCGAAGACGCCGACCGAGGTCACGACGTCGGTCATGATGTGCCGGCCGTCGGCGACCAGCGCCGGTGATTTTGCGCTGCGCCCGGCGCGGATCAGCGTCCAGGCCCAGAAGGCGTTGATGACGGTGGCGACGCCGTTGATCGCCAGGCCCTCCCAGGGTTGTTCGAGCGGGGTCGGCGTCTGCCAGGAGCGCCAGACCTCGTTGAGGATCAAAAGCGCGGCGAGCACGATCAGCACGCCTTCCAGCACCGCCGAAAAATACTCGGCCTTGTGGTGGCCGAACGGATGGTCCTGGTCGGCCGGCTTGTAGCTGACCAGGACCGCCCAATAGGCGGCGGCCGAGGCTATGACGTTGACGATCGACTCCAGCGCATCCGAATAGAGCGCAACGGAGCCGGTGACGTACCATGCGGCAAGCTTGAGCGCGAGCACCACGCAGGCGATGACAATCGACCAGAAGGCAAGGCTGGCGATCCTTTGCCTGGCCGCTGCCTTCGCTGCGATCGCCGCCATGTTGTCCGTCGCCGCCATCGTTTCTAAGCGGCCTTTTCCTTGGCCTTGCGCGGCAGATGCGCAACGATGTTTTCGATGATGCGCATGCCGGCATTGTGGCCGAGCGTCATGATCGATTCCGGATGGAACTGGACGGCGGCGATCGGCTCCTTGCGGTGTTCGAAGGCCATGATGATGCCATCCTCGGTCTCGGCGGTGACGATGAAATCGTCGGGCAGCCGCACCGGATCGGCAAAGATCGAGTGGTAGCGGCCGACGGTCACTTCCTTGGGCAGGCCGGAGAAGATGATTCCGGGCTTGGAGACGCGGATGCGCGACGGCTTGCCGTGCATCGGCACGTGCAACTGCCTGAGTTCGCCGCCATAGGCCTCGGCCAGCGCCTGCAGGCCAAGGCAGACACCGAAGATCGGCAGGTCGCGGGCGCGGGCGTTCTTGATGGTCGCGGCGCAGTCGAAATCCTTCGGCGTGCCCGGTCCGGGCGACAGCACGACGAGATCGGGCTTCAGCCGTTCGAAGACTTCTTCCGGCACCGGCGAACGCACGGTCGAGACATTGGCACCGGTCTGGCGGAAATAGTTGGCCAGTGTGTGGACAAAGGAGTCTTCGTGGTCGACGAGCAGGATGTTGACGCCGTCGCCGACGCGCGCGGTGGTGCGTTCGGCGCCTGCGGCATTGCCCAATTTGGCGTCGCGAATGGCGGAGAGCATGGCGGATGCCTTCAGTTCGGTTTCGGCTTCTTCTTCCTCGGGGATGCTGTCGAAGAGCAATGTGGCGCCGGCTCGCACCTCGGCAATGCCGTCCTTGATGCGGATGGTGCGGAGCGTCAGGCCGGTGTTCATGTCGCCGTTGAAATTGACCATGCCGATGGCGCCGCCATACCAGGCACGCGGGCTCTTTTCGTTCTGCTCGATGAAGCGCATCGCCCACAGTTTCGGCGCACCGGTGACGGTGACCGCCCAGGCATGCGACAGGAAGGCGTCGAAGGCATCCATGCCTTCGCGCAGGCGCCCTTCGATGTGATCGACGGTGTGGATCAGGCGTGAATACATCTCGATCTGGCGGCGGCCGATGACGCGCACCGAGCCCGGATCGCAGACCCTGGACTTGTCGTTGCGGTCGACGTCCGAGCACATGGTCAGCTCGGATTCATCCTTCTTGGAATTGAGCAGCTTCAGGATCTGCTCGCTATCGGAAATGGCGTCGTCGCCGCGCTTGATGGTGCCGGATATCGGGCAGGTCTCGACGCGGCGGCCATTGACGCGCACGAACATTTCGGGCGAGGCGCCGATCAGATACTCGTTTTCGCCGAGATTGATGAAGAAGGAATAGGGCGACGGGTTGATCGACTTCAGCTTGCGCGAGATTTCGGAAGGCTGCGTCTCGCAGCGTTCGTAGAACATCTGCCCGGGCACGACCTCGAACAGGTCGCCGCGCTTGAAACTGTCCATCGCCTTGCGCACCAGATTGGCATATTCGCCCGGCTCATGGTCGCCGCGCGGCGGGATGCGGTCGGCGGTCTTGAACGGTTCGGCAATTTCGTCCCGCGGCAGCCCCTCGGTTGAAAAACCGTCGCCGGAATAGTCGTAGCGGTCGGTCCAGGCCTTGGTCGAATAATGGTCGACGACCAGGATCTCGTCAGGCAGGAACAGCACGAGATCGCGCTGGCTCTGTTTGCGCTCGAGCTTGTAGTCGACTGGATCGAACTGGAAGGCGAGGTCGTAACCGAAGGCGCCGTAAAGGCCGAGATTGGCGTCTTCATCGGTCTTGAACAAAGCGGTGATGGCGCGCAGCACAGTAAACACAGAGGGGACGCGGCTGCGCTCTTCCTCGGTGAAGACGCGGCCGGGCTTGGCGACATCGAGGCGGATCAGCTTTTTCGAGGTTTCAGCAATCGTCACCTCGGCAATGCCGGCCAGCGTCTTGCCGATCACCGGCAGCAGCACTTCGCCACGGCCATTCAGCGCCTCGATGCGCATGGCGCGGCCACGCGCGGAAATCACCAGCGGCGGATCGATGATGGCCGTATCCCAGCGTGTGTAGCGGCCCGGATATTCGTAATTCGAGGAAAACACCGCACCACGGCGCGAGTTCAAGCCGTCGACATAAGCATCGATCGCACCGGCGTAAGGCTTGTCGTGGCGTTCGCGGGTGATGGTGACACCACCTGCGGTCACGAAGCTTTCCGCGCCGTTTTCCAGAGCCTTCATCGTCATTGCCGTCTCCATATGGCTTGTTGGGGCAACGGACCCGGGAATGGCTTTGAAAAAACAAATGGCCGCCCGGACATTCCGTTGCGGCCACCCTCTATTTTCACGCGCACGCGTTCGAACAGGCCGCTGTCAGCGAGCCCACCACCAAATGGTCTTGATCGAGCGCATGTTCATGGGCGAAATCCATAGCGGCGAAAAGCCGGATGCGCAACAGGTTTGAAAGGCCTGTTTGTGGCCGCCGCTTCTGCAGCCCATGGCACATCGCCAAGGCTTGGGGTCCTGCCTAGACTGTTCGTCCAACATCGGAAAGACGGGAAGACAGCAATGACCGAGCAGATCGAGCGCGCACGCACGTTCCATGCCCTTCATGTCAAGGGCAACCCGATCGTTCTCTACAATGCCTGGGATCCGGGCTCGGCCAAGATCGTCGAGAGGGCGGGCGCCAAGGCGATCGCCACCGGAAGCTGGCCGGTCGCGGCTGCTTTTGGTTATGCCGATGGCGAGAAAATTCCGCTGGAGCTAGCGCTGGACAACATCAGGCGCATCGTGGCGGCAGTCGACCTGCCGGTGACCATGGACCTCGAAGGCGGCTACGGCGTCGAGCCGGAGACTGTCGCCCAGACGGTGACACGTGCCCTGCAGGCCGGCGCCATCGGTTTCAATTTCGAGGACCAGATCGTCGGCGGCGCTGGTCTGCACGACATCGCGGTACAGGTGAAGCGGATCGAGGCGGCAGCGGCGGCGGTGAAGGCTTCCGGCATTCCCGCCTACATCAACGCCCGTACCGACATTTTCCTCAAGGCCAAGCCGGATGCGCATGACAGCGTGCTGCTCGACCAGGCCATCGAGCGGGCGCACGCTTATGAAAAGGCAGGAGCTAGCGGCTTCTTTGCGCCGGGGCTCGGCGACGAGGGTCTGATCGAGGCGCTGTGCAAGGCCACCGTGCTGCCGGTCAACATCATCGCGCTGGCGCATGTGCCGCCGCGCCAGCGCCTGGCCGAGCTTGGTGTCGCCCGTGTCAGCCACGGCCCGGTGCCGTACCGGCAGATGGCCGAATGGCTCGAGGCCAAAGCGCGGCTGGCGATTTCGGGTTAGCTCAGTCCTCCAGCGTGCCTGACCTCGCGTCGGCGCTCTTCTTGTCGCCGACCAGCTTCAAGAGATCCTCGCCGGCGCGGATGATGCGGCGCGAGCGGCGGGTCAGGATGACGCCGTCCTGCGGTGCCAGCACCTCGGTGCGGCCGCCGGCCTCGCCCGGTGTGTGGACGATGGTGGCGAGGCGCGCGCCCTTCGCGACGCGGTCACCGGGCCTGACGTCGTAGAGGATGGCGCCGGCCCTGGGCGCCGGCATCATGTCGATGTTTTCGAGCGGCGCGACGAGGCCCTTGAACGGGCTGGGCGGGGGAAGGGCGGTGTCGGCGATGACGCCGCGCGCCACCAGCAGCCGGTAGAGGCCTGCGGCATCGGAATTTGCCAGCGTGCCGTCGACATCCAGCATGCCACGGTATTCTACCGTGGTGGCAACGCGGCGGTCGAGCTTCGCCACGTTGGCGGGGACGTTCTGGTAGGGCATGATCGTGGCACCCTCGAAGGTGCCGTCCGTGTCCTCGCTCCACAACACCACGGCGTCGATACCCATGGCGGCGGCGCAATCGGCCATTGCCGGCCACAGACTGGCGTGGACGTAGAGATAGGCAAGGCCCTCGTCGTCGCAATGCAGGTCGAGCACGATGTCGTGGCCGAGCGACAGCTGCACCAGACGGGTCTTCAATCGCTGGTCGGGGGTGCCAAGCGTGGTGTCGGGCAAAAGCTTGGCGTCCGGTGCTGCGAGCAACGGAAAGCCGCGGTTGAAATTGTTGCGGGTGCCGAGATGAAAGCGGCCCTGGTGCTCGCCGAAATGATATTGCGCGCGGCCGATCGGATTGGCCCAGGGCACGACCGTGATGCTGCCCTTGATGCGGCCTTCCGCTTCGGCCTTGTTCATCGCCGGCATCAGCGCGTCGATGGCGACGACACCAGGCAATTCACCGGCGTGGAGCGCTGCCTGCAGGTAGGCCGAAGGTGCTGCCTTGTCGGCGCCGGCGAAGCGGAACACCGGGAATTCGTAGGAAACGCCTTCGGTATCGCCGGCGATGCGTTCGATCGATTTCTGCATGGGATGCCTCCAGGATAAGAGGCAGAACACATGCACTTTTGCCGAAGGGCTGTCGATTGGTCCAGTTCGCGCCGCCATGGGCGCAATGGAATTATTCGGCGGCGGTCGGAACCGTCGTCATCGGCGCCGATCCTTCGAGCGCCTGCGAGACAACGGCTACGCTGACCGCCAGCAGGGCCAGCACCGCGCCGACCAGCGGCAAATGAGCATAGGAAACGCCGGCCGACAGAGCCACGCCGCCGATCCAGGCGCCGCTGGCATTGCCGATATTGAATGCGCCCTGGTTGAGCGTGGCGGCGAGGTTCGGCCCTTCCGAAGCCGTTTCGACGACGCGGATCTGCAGCGGCGGCACGACGACGAAGATCAGCAGTCCCCACAAGAAGACGACGCCGATGGCGACGCTGGCGATAGCGCCGAACTGCATGAAGCTGACAAACAGAACCGCCATTAAAAGCAGCGTGCCGATCACCGTCGGCATCAATTTCCAGTCGGCCAGCCGGCCGCCGATGATGTTGCCTATGGTCATGCCGGCGCCGAACAGCAGCAGGACCCAGGTGACCGCGGAGGTCGACAGGCCGGAGACATCGGTAAGGTAGGGCTTGATGTAGGTGAAGACGGCAAACAGGCTGGCCGAGGCCAGCGAGGCGATCAGCATGGCGAGCCAGACCTGCAGCTTGCCCAGCACGCGCAGTTCGCTGCGCAGGCCGCCGCCGCTCGGTTCGACGACATTGGATGGCACCAGCCAGGCGATGGCGGCAACAGAGATCAGGCCGATGCCGACGACGGCAAAGAAGGTGGAGCGCCAGCCGAAGGCTTCGCCAAGCGCGGTGCCGGCAGGAACGCCGAGAATGTTGGAGAGCGTCAATCCCGCGAACATCATCGCCATGGCGCTGGCGCGCTTGTTGCGCGGCACCAGGCTGGCGGCAACGACGGAACCGATGCCGAAAAAGGCGCCATGACCGAACGCGGTGAAGACGCGCGCGGCCATCAGGAGCCAGTAATTGGGCGCAATGGCGCAGAGCAGATTGCCGACGACGAACATCGCCGTCAGCGCGACCAACACTGGCTTGCGCGGCAGATGCGCGGTGGCCATGGCGACGATGGGTGCGCCGAAGACGACGCCCAGCGCATAGCCGGTAACCAGCAGGCCGGCCGAGGGGATCGACACGCCGAGATCGGCCGCAACCTCCGGCAACAGGCCCATGATGACGAATTCGGTGGTGCCGATGCAGAAGGACGCAATGGCAAGCGCAAGGATCGGCAAAGGCATGGAAAATCCAGACTGAATCGGTTCAATTCAGACTGAACGAGAAGCCTTGCCGCGCGCAATGCACATTGCTGCAACGCACCAATGCAGAAAGCGCTGAGCTTGACGCGGGGCTATGTCAGGCGAGCGGCTTCAGCTCCTGGGCGATGGTTGGCAACAGCTCCGAGACGTTGGGGTGGATATGCACGGCGCGCGCCAGCGTATCGACCGGCGCCTTGGCGTACATCAGGTCGAGCACGCAGTGCACCGCCTCGTCGCCGCCGGGGCCGAGCACGGAGCAGCCGAGGATTTGCCTGGTGTCGGCATCGACCAGGATTTTCATGAAACCTTGCGTCTCGCCCTTTTCGATGGCGCGGCCGACGCGGGTCATTGGCCGCTGGCCGACCAGCGCCTTGCGCCCGGATTTCTTCACCGCCGCCTCGGTCATGCCGCAGCGGCCGAGCGGTGGATCGATGTAGAGCGCATAGGCCTCGATGCGGTCGCTGACCTTGCGCGGATCGTCGTCGAGCAGATTGGCCGCGACGATCTCATAATCGTTGTAGGAGGTGTGGGTGAAGGCGCCCTTGCCGTTGCAGTCGCCCATTGCCCAGATGCCGGGCGCGCTGGTGCGCAGCTGGTCGTCGACGGTGACGAAGCCGCGCAGATCGACCGCGACGCCGGCCTTATCGAGGCCGAGATCGTCGGTGTTGGGGGTGCGGCCGAGTGCCAGAAGCACATGCGAGCCGACCGCCGGCGGCTTGCCGGATGAGAAGGTCACGGCGATGTCCTTGCCCTGTCTGGCAAAGCGGATGTCGTCGGCGCCGACATGGACTTCTATGGCTTCGTTTTCGAGGATCGACAGGATGGCCGCCGACACGTCCTCGTCCTCGCGGCCGGTCAGGCGCGAACTCTTCTCGATGACGGTGACTTCAGAGCCGAAGCGGCGAAACATCTGCGCGAATTCAAGAGAGATGTAGCTGCCGCCGACGACGATAAGATGGCGCGGCAAAACGTCGAGGTCCATCATCGAGGAGTTGGTGAGGTAGTCGACGTCGTTGACGCCGGGCAGGTCGGGCACCGAGGCGCGGCCGCCCGTGTTGAGGAAGATCTTTTCGGCGGTCAGAAGGTCGTCGCCGATACGCACGGTGTTGGCGGATTCGAAGCGGGCATGGCCGCGATAAAGCGTGCAGCCCTTCATGCCGGCGATCCACGTCTCCAGATTGCTGCGGGAGTCGTTTGTGACCTTGTCCTTGCGCGCCTTGATCCTCTTGTAGTTCACGCCGACAGGGCCTGAGAACGTCACGCCGTAGTCCGCGGCACGCCGCGCCAGATGCGCGGCATAGGCGCTGGCGACCATGGTCTTGGTCGGCATGCAGCCGGTGTTGACGCAGGTGCCGCCGACCAGCTTGCGCTCGATCAGCGCCACGCTCATGCCGGCTGACGTCAGCCGGCCGGCGAGAGGAGGGCCGGCCTGTCCGGCGCCGATGATGATGGCGTCGTATGTCTTGGCGTCTGAGGCTTGGGCAGTCATACCACCGCCGCCACGATCAGTAGGCCGCCGATGATCGCCACCGCGTCCTCGATGAGGGCGGCAGGCAAATCCTTGCCGAAGGCGGCGGCCAACCGGCCGCGCGCTTCGGCGCCGCCATAGGTGCCGATGACGGCGCCGATGGCGCCGGCAATCAGGCCGCCAATGGTGGAACCGGCGGTGGCGCCGATCACCGCGCCGCTGAAGGCGCCAAGCAGGATGCGGGCGCCGAATTGCTGCGGCACCTTGCGGCTCGGCGTCGAGGGCAGCTGGTCGGTGACCAGTTCGACGATGGCGAGGATGGTGAAGATACCGACGGCGGCCCAATGGCCCATGAAACTTGCCCAGGTGCCGGCCACCGGCAGCCAGCCGAGATACGCGCCCCAGGCGATCGCGGCCGGCGCGGTCATGGCGCGAAGACCGGCAATGACGCCGATCAGAAGTGCAAGCAAATAGAGCATGTCGATCCCCTCGAAAGCAGGCCCGGGACTGGCCCACGAGGGCAAGCTAGCATAGGTCCTGCGTTTGACGAGAGTAGGCGATGGTGCTTCTTCCATCAGTGAGCATTGTACTTTGGTAAACAGTCGAACACGACGAAGGGACGGAGTCGCTGTGATGGCCGATAGCGAACGCACAAGGATGATTGCAGGCGAATGGTACACCTGCATCGACGACGAACTGGAGGCGCTGCGGGTGATCGCGCGCGATGCGGTGTTCGAGCATAATACGATACCGCCCCAGCAACGCGGCAATATCGGTCCAGCGCTATCGGTGCTGCTCGGCAGCACGGGCGAGGGCGGCCGCATCGAGGCGCCGTTCCACTGCGCCTACGGTTTCAACATCCATCTCGGCGACGGCGCCTTCCTCAATGCCGGCTGCACCATCCTCGACACCGCGCCGGTGCGTATCGGAAGCCGGACGCTTCTCGGCCCCAATGTGCAGATCTACTGCGCCGAGCACCACAAGGAGGCCGCGGGCCGTCAGTCGGGACTGGAGATTGCCCGGCCGGTCACCATCGGCAATGACGCCTGGATCGGCGGCAGCGCCATCATCCTCGGCGGCATCAGCATCGGCAATGGCGTCATAGTCGGCGCCGGCGCGGTGGTGACGCGCGACGTCCCTGACAACACCACGGTGGTCGGCAATCCGGCGCGGGCGGTCAAGCGGGGCTGAACTCGTCGTGGGCGGTCAGTATGAAGCCGTGCGTGCCATGCGCTCGTCCGGACCGGCTCGCCGCGAGAATTCACGCCGGTATTGGGCCGGTGACGTCTTGAGCCGTGCGGCGAAATGCTGGCGCAGCGAGGTGGCGCTGCCGAAGCCGGCTTCGAAGGCCACCATGTCCATCGATTTTTCCGTCGCCTCCAGCAGCCGTTGCGCCAGTTCGATGCGTTGGCCGGCCAACCATTCGCCAAAGCTGGTGCCGATCGATTTCTGGAAACGGCGGGTGAAAGTGCGCCGGGTCAGGCCCGCGGCCTCCGCGACGCGGTCGAGGTTGTGCGTTTGTCCGAGCGTTGCCCGCACCGTGTCGAGCGCCAGGGTGAAGCGGTCGGTGGACGGGGTTTTCGCCAGCGGGCGCTCGATGAACTGCGCTTGCCCACCCTGCCGGTGCGGCGACAGCACGATGTGCCTGGCCAGCCGCAGCGCTACCTCTGCGCCATAGCGGGCGCGCACAATGTGCAGGCAGCAATCGAGCCCGGCGGCGACGCCGGCCGAGGTGACGATGTCGCCGTCGTCGACATAGAGCACGTCGGCGTCGACTTCGATGTCCGGGTATAATGTTTGCAGCCGGTCGGTGGAGGCCCAATGTGTCGTCGCACGCCGGCCCGCAAGCAGCCCGGCGGCGGCAATGGCGAAGGTGCCGAGACAGAGGCCGACGATCACCGCACCGCGCCGGTGCGCGTGGGTGAGCGCTGCCAGGAGCGGCGGCGGAAGTGGGGCCTCGAGATCCTTCCAGCTCGGAATGATGACGATGTCGGCATCGTCGAATGCGGAAAGGCCATACGGCACCGCGATGGTCAGCCCGGCATCGGTGTGGATCGCTCCATCGTCGAGCGCGCAGACGCGAAAGTCGAAACGCGGCAGGCCAAGCTTGGTGCGGTCGGTGCCGAACACCACGCACGGCACGGAGAGGTGGAACGGGCTGATGCCGTCAAAGGCGAGAACGGCAATGATCGGGTCGGCCATGCGTGTTTCCAGCAAGCGAAAAGCGAATTGTCCTAATTCTTTCGAATGATGTCAATCGGGCCACTTTTGGCAGTCGGGCGATCCGCCTATTTTCGACCTGTCCCATTCAAGCCCGAAGGAGAACACCATGTCCGCCAATATCACGCCGCGCCGCGCGCTCATCGTCATCGATGTCCAGAACGATTATGACGGCGGCAACCTCGCCATCCAGTATCCGCCGTTCCGCGACAGCGTCGTCAATGTCGCGCGCGCTATGGATGCCGCCGCTGCGGCCGGCGTGAAGGTGGTGGTCGTCAAGCAGATGGCGCCCGAGACCTCGCCAGTCTTCGCCAAGGGCAGCCATGGCGGCGAACTGCATCCCGAGATCGCCCGGCGAAGCCGCGACCACTATGTCGAGAAGTCACTGCCTAGCGCCTTTGCCGGCACCGACCTCGAGGCGTGGCTGCGCGCCAATACCATCGATACAATAACGGTGATCGGCTACATGACGCATAATTGCGACCTGTCGAGCATCATCCACGCCGCGCATGTCGGCTTTGCGGTCGAGTTCCTGTCCGACGCCACCGGTTCGCTGCCTTACGCCAACGGCGCCGGCTACGCCTCGGCCGAGGAGATCCACCGCGTGGTGTCCATCATCCTGCAGTCGCGCTTTGCGGCCGTGCTCAAGACCGCCGAATGGATCGATTGCCTGAAGACCGGTGCTTTGCCCGAACGCGACACGCCCTATGCGTCCAACCAGCGCGCGCTGGCGCGCAACGCTGCATAGGCAAATCTGTCCCCGAAAAGCAAAAGGGCGGCCAGTGGCCGCCCTTCTTGGATCTCGCAACGATCTCGAAATTTTCAGAACAGGCCTTCGATCTGGCCGATCTCGTTGAGGAAGATTTTTTCCGAGGACGGCGCCTTGGGCAGGCCGGGCATGGTCATGACCTCACCGCAGATGACGACGACGAAGCCGGCACCCGCCGAAAGCCTGACCTCGCGCACCGGCACGGTGTGGCCGGTCGGCGCGCCACGCAGGGTCGGGTCGGTCGAGAAGGAATATTGGGTCTTGGCCATGCAGACCGGCAGGTGCCCGTAGCCGGCCTGCTCCCAGGCATGCAGCTGGTCGCGCACCGACTTGTCGGCGATCGCCTCGTCGCCGCGATAGATGCGCTGGACGATGGTGTTGATCTTCTCGAACAGCGGCATTGCGTCGGGATAGAGCGGCGCGAACTGCGAGGCGCCGGATTCGGCGATCTCGACGACCTTGCGCGCCAACTCCTCAATGCCGGCAGAGCCATTGGCCCAATGCTTGCACAGGATCGCCTCGGCGCCGAGCGAGGCGACGAAATCCTTCATCGCCTGGATTTCCACCTCGGTATCGGTGGTGAAATGATTGATCGCCACGATCGCAGGCACGCCGAACTGTTTCACATTCTCGATGTGGCGGCCCAGATTGAGGCAGCCCTTCTTGACTGCCTCGATGTTTTCCTTGCCGAGGTCTTCCTTCTTGACGCCGCCATTCATCTTCATGGCGCGCACGGTGGCGACGATGACGGCAGCCGCCGGCTTCAAACCCGCCTTGCGGCACTTGATGTCGAAGAATTTTTCGGCTCCGAGGTCGGCGCCGAAGCCGGCTTCGGTGACGACGTAGTCGGCGAGCTTCAGCGCCGTCGTGGTGGCGACGACCGAGTTGCAGCCATGGGCGATGTTGGCGAACGGACCGCCATGGACGAAGGCCGGGTTGTTTTCCAGCGTCTGCACCAGGTTTGGCTGCATGGCGTCCTTCAGCAGCACCGCCATGGCGCCGTCGGCCTTGAGGTCGCGGGCATAGACCGGCGTCTTGTCGCGGCGGTAGGCGACGATGATGTCGCCAAGGCGCTTTTCCAGATCCTTGAGGTCGGTGGAAAGGCACAGGATAGCCATGACTTCCGAGGCGACGGTGATGTCGAAGCCGGCCTCGCGCGGATAGCCGTTGGCGACGCCGCCGAGCGAGCAGATGATTTCGCGCAGCGCCCGGTCGTTCATGTCCATGACGCGGCGCCAGGCGACGCGGCGGGTGTCGATGCCGAGCTCATTGCCCCAGTAGATGTGGTTGTCGATCAGCGCCGACAGAAGGTTGTGCGCCGTGGTGATGGCGTGGAAGTCGCCGGTGAAGTGGAGGTTCATGTCCTCCATCGGCACGACCTGCGCGTAGCCGCCGCCGGCAGCACCGCCCTTGACGCCGAAATTCGGGCCGAGCGAAGCCTCGCGGATGCAGACGATCGCCTTCTTGCCGATGCGGTTCAGACCGTCACCAAGGCCGACGGTGGTGGTCGTCTTGCCTTCGCCGGCCGGCGTCGGGTTGATGGCGGTGACGAGGATCAGCTTGCCGTCCTTGTTGCCCTTCACCGATTTGATGAATTCGGCCGAAATCTTCGCCTTGTCGTGGCCGTAGGGCAAAAGGTGCTCGGTCGGGATGCCGATCTTGGCGCCGATCTCCTGGATTTGCTTTTTCTTGGCGCCGCGCGCGATCTCGATGTCGGACTTCACTTCGGCCATGACGGCTTTCCTTCGGATTGGACGGTGGAGGGGACGGGTTTGATCTCACTCGCAGGCATGTTGAACCCGGGCGCGGGCATGTTCTAACCCTGTCGCTCCCGCGGCGTCAACTTGCATGCAACTATGTTTCCTATGAAGAAAGTGTCTCCGCGGCCGGCCGACCTGTTGCCGCGCCGTATAGAAGCCAGAGGACGCGACGTTCCGCCGTCTCAAAACAGCCGCCCAATGCACGGAATGCGACAGAGGCGACGGCGCAAATTCGCCATCGCTCGCCGGGAAAGCAGTGAACGCTACTGAGTCAGGACGTTGCTGATCTCGACCATGTTGGAGCGCACGCGAAGCACGTAGAAACCCATCGTCGTCAGGTGCGTCGGCATGATCCAGCCATCCTCGCGGCCATTGGCGATGATGAAGGGCTGGATGCGCAGGGCCGAGACGAATTGCGCATCCATCGTGTCCCACAGATTGCCGAGATGCTTTTCCTTGATGACGTCCTCGAAGTCGGCCTGGGCGCCCTTCATCAGGCCGTAATAGGCATAGAGCTGGCCATAGGCGAACCAGAAGCGGTCGTCGGCGCGGAAGTCGAACCAGCCATTGTTGTGGTTTTCGGCGCGCTCCTTGAGGATCGCGGAGGTGGAACCGATGTCGGAGGAGATGCGGTCGATATACTGCTTCAGATTGTCGGCGCGGGCATCGAACGTCGCCTGGCAGCTGCCGAGGCGGGCGTTGAAGGAGCGCAGCTTGGTGACGGCATCGCGATAATAGCTCGGCGTCGGCGTCTTGGGGCCGAACGGGTTGATGCCGAAATACCAGGTCTCCTCGTCGAACTGCAGATTGCCGCGCGCATCCTGCAGGTCGCCGTCGATCTGCGATGTGGTGCGAACACGCCCGAGATTGTCGGCAAGCTCGGTGGCGGTGCGCCGCACCGCCTGGTTGATGCCGCGCTGGAACGAGGCCTTGTTGTCCATGAACGGCGTGTTGTCCCAGTCGATGCCGAACAGGCCGAGTTTGTAGAGGATCATCGACGAGATCCAGGCATTCTGGTTGACGTTGAAGTCCGTCAGGTCGGCCGCCACCTGGGCGATGCCCGAATTGCCGCAGGTCTTGGCGGTGTCGGTGCCGGCGCCGGCGGCGACCTGTTCGCCGGCGGAAATGTTGCGGTTCTCGAAGGTGTATTTGTCGACGTAGTTGGGATCGAACTTGTTCCACCACTGGGTGGCGTAGAAGAAATTGGCGTAGAGGCCAATCAACACCAGAAGCGCGAGGCCGACCACAGCCTTCAGGATCCAGCCGCGCTGCGTATACCAGCGCCCAGCCCAGAGGAACGGCCACAGGATCGCGCCGATGACGAGGCCGATGCCGCGGCCTATCCATTGGAAGATGCGGGTGAAGAAATTCACGATCGGATCAAGCATGGCTCTCGTTCACCCCTCAGTCAGTCAGGCCGTAAAGGCGCGTGCGAAACGCCACTTTGTCTTTCAAATATGTGGTTTTCAGAACGTCCACAACATGCGACCGCCAGGCGTCGCTGTAGCCGTCATAGTCCTTGTAGAAGCCCGGCTTGTTGAAGACGTAACGCGAGACGAAGTCCTGCGGCACGAAATCCGAGATCAGCTGGTTGGTCAGCCAGGCGTCGGGATGGTCGGGCTTGCCACGCACGACCAGGAAGCGCTGTTGCGGAAACACATCCTCGATCTTGAGATGGCCGAGTTGGGCGATCTCACGCTTGGCGGCGTTGAGAAAGGGGAAATTGCCGTCCTTGGTGATCAGATCGGCATGGCCATGGATCCAGGTCTGCAGCCAGACCTTGTCGACCTCGGTCAAATTGCGGTTCGGCTCTGTGTCGCGGATGAGAGAGCGCACCACCATCTCGGCGCGATGCTCGAGATAGCCCGAGCTTTCGACCCATGACGCGCGGGGCAGTTCGATGCGGCCGGTGCTGGCCAGGAACTTGAACACCTTGTCGGCATCGTTGATCGAGAGATAGCTGACCTGCCAGGGCCGCGAACGGCGAAAGCCGGGGGCGGCCGGGTCGCCGATGACGGTGGTCATATCAGGATCGACGAAGACGTAGACGCCGCCGAAATGGCTGGTCCAGTAGGCGTTGTGGCGGAAGATCACCTGGTCGGGCACCAGCGCATTCTCACGGATATCGCCGCAGACCTTCGCCAGCTCCACCATACGGCTCAGCATGGTGTTGTCGCGCCAGGCATCGGGCTCCTGCTTCAGCCGGTCGACCAGCTTGCCGAGTTCGGCGGCCTTGCCCAGCACGTCCTCGGCCGAAAGCACCCTGAACTCGACCTGGCTGATCGACAGCAGATCCTCGATGTCGTTGACCAGGGGAACGGAATCCTCGATCTCGCCGTAGATGACATCCTTGATGGTCAGCGCATCGATGGCGCGCTGGTTCTTGGACATGAACTCGAACATCAGCTGCGAGGTGTTGGAAAAGGCGGTGTGCACCACCGGCAGATCGATCTGCGACGGCGTCAGGATGATGAAGCGGCGGTTGACCTCATTGGGGTCGAGATAATCGTAATCGCCGCATTCCTCGGCCACTTCGGGCGAGAAGCCGGTGCGGTCGATCTGGAAGCTCTTCAGCTTGGTGGGCTTGAGGCCGAAGGCAACAAGCGCCTTGTTGTAGCGCTGGATGAGGTGCGACTCGTCGACGGTGAGCAAGCGACCGTAGATCAGCTCATTGTCGCGGAGAAGGTCGGGCTTTTTGGCGTGGCTCATGCAGAACGTTCCGAGTGGCGTTGCCTGTTGTGGCGAAGCGCCAACGCTGACGCCTCCCTCTCCCCGTTCTTCACGGGGAGAGGGTAAGGGTGAGGGGCAGCGCTAGCATTCAAGGACATGTCTCCCCATGGCCTTTGGCGTCAATAAATCGAAGATCATTGGTCCGGATGTGCCGATCGAGGCGCTGTTCGATAGCTGCCAGTATGGTCGTAGCGATCTCTGGTCCACGCATGCGCCGCCCCTCACCCTTACCCTCTCCCCGTGAAGGACGGGGAGAGGGGGGCGTCAGCGTTAGCGCCAAGCCTTTCAGCACCCGCGGGCAGCGAAGGAAGCTCACGCATTCCAGAGCCCCTTCTTCTTCATCTCCTCCATCTCGCGCCCCGCCCGTTCGCGCAGGCGTGCGTCGCGCAGCAGCTTCTCCACCGCGGCGTCATCGGATTTGTCGGAATAGCGGAACTCCGAGTCGGCGTAGCGGTTGATCTCCTGCATGACCATGTCCATCGAGAACGGCCCACGCAGTTCCTCGATCATGGCTTTCTTTTCGTTGTAACCCTTGTGCATGAAGGCTTCCGGCTTCTCGAACCAGTCGTCGGGCAGCTCGATGTCCATGGCGCGCATCTTGATGGCGTCGGTGACGTTCTTGATGGCTCGGCCGGTGAAGCGCGGCTCGGCATCCTTGATCAGGTGCAGATAAGTGCCGATGTCGGCCATCGATTTCGGCGCGCCATTCTCCTTCATGTAGCGCTCATAGACCTTCATCAGCCCGTCTTCCTGAGGCTTCTCATGCTCCTCATAGGCTTCGGTCACCGCGCGCTGGATCTCCTGCGCGGCGTAGAGCTTGTGGTCGCCGAGTGGGATCTTGTGGTTCTTGCCGGCAAGCAGCACGAAGATGTCGATATAGTCGTCGCGGCTCTGCGGGCCGTCGACCAGCCAGCGGGCGCCGGCGCGCTGGCGCAGCGCATCGTCGACATTTTCGGGATAGTTGGAAAACATGCCGAACGAGCAATTGCCGCGCACCACCGTGCCGGCGCCGGCAAAGGCGTCCATCAAGACGCCGGTGATTTCCTGTTGGCCGGCCGAGGCGCGGTCGTCGGAGCGGCGGGCCGCCACCTGGTCGATGTCGTCGACGGTGCCGAAACCGATGACGCGTGGGTTCAAGACGTTGTTGATGAACTGGCGGCAATTCTGGCCGGATTTGCCCTGGTAGGACGAGATCTGGTCGACGCCGAAATTCTCATAGGCGAAGGGATAGCCGGCAACCTGGCAATAATTGTTGACGAGGCCGGCGATCATCTGGATCAGCGTCGTCTTGCCGGTGCCCGGCGCGCCATCGCCGATGAAGGTGAAGAGGAAGCCGCCGAGCTCGACGAACGGGTTCAGCTCGCGCTCGAAATCATAGGCCATCAGCATCTTGGCGAGCTTGACCGACTGGTATTTGGCGATGTGATTGCCGACGACCTCTTCGGGCTTCTTGAAGGTCATCACCAGCGGTTTCGAGCGCTTGCCGGGCGCGACGTCGAAGCCGTCGAGGGTGAAATCGTCGGCGTCGATGCGGATGTGGGCGTTCTCGAACGGACCGATGCCGTCGAAGCGGCCTTTGCGGGCCAGCAGCCCATCAATGGCGACCCGTGCAAAAGCTCGCGCGCGCGTCGTCAGGTCGCCATCGTCCTTGGAGCCTGCAATCGCCTTGTCCAACCCGGCGACGATCGACTTCACCGCGTCCTGCGGCGTGTCGAACAGGAAGTCCGGTTCGGGGATATCGTTGGGCGCCTCGCCGTCGCTGTCGATCAGCTGGAACAGGTAAGAGGCGAGGCTGAAGGCTGAAACGTAAGCCGAGGCTGACAGAAGCTTCTTGAAGGTCGCCGCCTCATCGCCCTCAAGAGGCGCGCGGGTGTTCTTGGCCTGGAGGCTTTCGAGGTCGGAGCCCTCGGCGAAGACGTCGGAGATGGCGAGCGCAATCGCCAGGCCGCGGCGGGCGCGGAACAACAGCGTGTGCTGCGGGATGCTCATCAGCTGGTCGTCGGGATGGATTGCGGCGACGGTCTTGACCAGCTCGACCTCGCGTGTGCGCCGCACCGAGCCGACCGAGACGGTGGAGACGAAGCGGCGGTTGGTGCCGGCCAGCGCTGTGCCGGATTCGCGCGAGGGGTCTTCCAATACGACGACGCGGGTGATGAAGCTTTGCGCGGTTGCGCGGTGCTTTTCGATAGCCGCTTCCGGGATGGTGGTCAGGCCCGTGTCCATGGTCAGCTCCTCATAGGAATACTTTTGCTGGCCGACGAATCGCGCGCCTGGCGAGCGGCGTCGAGATACATATCCAACGTCTGGTCCAGCCTGTCGAAAAGCAACTTGTCAAAGGCGGCATGGCCGCCGCCGCGTTGATCGATCTCAAGGGCGGCAATGTAGGCCGGACGATCCTCGGGACGAATCGCTACCGGCGGATAGCCGGCCCGCGCCAGAATGAGGTTCATCAACAGACGTGCCGTACGACCATTCCCGTCGTTGAAAGGATGAATGCCGACGAACCGTCTATGCGCTTCGAAGGCGGTCTTCGGCGTGTTGCGTGCCACGCCCAGCCAATGGGAAAAAGCTTCCATGAGGGCCGGGACTTCCGTCGGCGTCGGAAAATTGTGAACACCGGCATCGGTATTCACATAGCGGGCGGTATCGGCATAGCTGCCTGCAATCTCGGGCCTGGAATTCGCGACAACCAGGTGGTGGAGGTTACGGATATCGGCCTCGATTATCGGCATGTCGCGTTGCGAGGCGATTTCCAGCACCCAATTCAGTGCTCGCGCATGATCGACTGCCTCCAGATGGTCCTTAAGGGGCTTGCCGCTGATTGTGATGCCCTTCTCGAGCACCAGGGCTGTTTCGCCGGCAGTCAGCGTGTTGCCTTCGATCGCATTGGACGTGTAGGTGATGTCGATGCGCTGGCTGTGCTCCAGACCTTCCAGCGCGCCGGCCCGGACAGTCTTCCTCAGAGCATCAAGCTGTTTCTTCTTTGCGAAGACCGCTGGCATCATCGGCCACGCCTCGGCTCAGCTTGGCGATTGGCGTCACAAGCGAGACTCTTACACATCTGAAATCACCTGCCCATTTGACAGGATGTGAACCTTGTAGCCGGAAAAGATCTTTTGAGCTTCGCCGGCGGCGTAGAGTGCTTGATAGGCTTCGTGCGGGATCAGGGCGTGGTTCTCGTAGCTCGACACACCCTGGCGCGCGGCTTCGAGATCGTCGGTGTTGATAAAGAATTCCTGCGTGGTCTTCTCGCTCGAAAACAGGCCCTTGCGGCCGGGTTTCTCGCCCTTGGAGTAGACCTCCTGGATGGTCCAGGTGAGCAGCCAGGCATTTTCCGGTTTGCGCACCTTGGCCAGCACCTCGGTCACGGTCGAATTGTTGTCCGTAATGCCTGCGGAATAAAAGGGGCCGAGCACGACGCGGCGCAGCTGCTTAGGGTGCAGCGGCTCGAAATCCTTGTCGAGATTGACCGCAATCGTTGCGGGCGAAAGCGTGTAGGCGGAATTCTTCTCGGTGAAATCGTCGAAGCGATGGGCGAGTTCGGGGTTGAGCAGGCCGTCCACCGGCAGCGGGATGTCGACCCGTTCATTGAGCTTGCCGCTGCTGTCAACGAGCTGCCGGATCATGCTTTCGGAGGAATCCTCCACCGTCACCATGTAGACCAGCGGCAGGTTGGCGCTGCCGTCGAAGCTCGCCCAGTGCACGAGGTAATAGGGGCGCCCGGTCTTTGGATTGACCGAGACCTTGGCCGTCTGCGCCAGCGAGAACGGGCCAAAAGTCTGTTCGCTCTTGACGTCCTCGAGATAGAGCCGCTCGGCCATCGACTTCTGCAGCGCTTCGGGGAATTCCTTGTGGCGCAGGATGAAGTCGGCCATTTCCTCGCGCAATTCGCCGGCCAGCGGAATGTTGGCCAGCCGCGCCTCGGCCTGGCGGCGGTCGTTTTCCAGTTCGAGCAGGTTCTGGAAGACGGGATAGCCGCTGTCGGCGCGCGAAATGCGGAACGTGTCCATGAAGCCGAGCCGGTTGCGCCAGCAGGAAAACGATTTGTCCAGCCGGGCAATGTATTCGGCGACAATCTTGGCGACGATGCCGTGCCGGTAAAGCGGCGAGCGGTCGTCGCGCATGAACACTTCGAGGCCGCTGAGTGCCGCCGTGATGGCGGAAAAATAGCGCGCCGCCGCTTCGTTTTCGGGAGTCATGCCGGTGTGCCCGCGTGCAGCCGCTCCTTACGACTGCACGTAGTTGGCCGAATTGTGCTTCTTCATCACGTCGTCGAAACGGCGGGCGAAGGCGTCGTCGGCGAGCTTCTTGCGGCGCTGGATGTCGGAGCTGGCGACCATGTTCTTCTCGTGCATTTCGAGGAGATCGCCGATGTGCTTTTGCGAGGCGGCGCCAATGCCGGCCATGGTCTCTTCGGCGGTGTTGTCAACCTGGCTGCCCAGCGTGTTGATCTTGTGGGCGACATCCTGCTGGGCGGCGGTCTTCAAGGAATCTTCCAGTGCCTTGTAGAGCACGATGCGCTGCTCGGTATCGATGGTCAGCTTGTTGATCAGCGTCGACTGCGCTGCGATCTGATTGTTGAGCGAATCGACGAAGGTCTGGAACATCGAGGTGTAGCGTTCCAGCGTCTGGCTTTCGGCCAGAAGCTCCTGCTCCTTGGCCTGCTTTTCATTGTATTCGGTCGCCAGTTTCGAGCGCTCGCCCTCAAGCTGCGTGCGCTCCTTCTGACTGGTAGAAGCGGCGATCTTGTTTTCGATGTCGAGCAGCAGCGGATTGACCTCCTCGATGCGCTTCTGCACCGCCTCGAGGTTGGTCATGGTGACCTTGCGGCGCTCGATCACCTGCGACAGGCTGTTTTCCGAGGTCTTGTAGCGCTGGTCGAGGACCTCTTTCTGCGCTTTCAGGATGCCGACGATGGTGTCGGACTTGACCAGAAGCTCCTGCAGATTGCCGGCCAGCGACATGTTGCGGACGCGGTCGGTGCGCATGCGCTGCTTGCGTTGCGCCGAGAAGACGCCGACGAAGCTTTCCCAGCCGGTGTAGTTCTTCATGCTCTCGAATTCGGTGCCGAAGACGTTGGTGGCGTCTTCCAGCCCGATGATCAGGTCGGCAATGTTGCCTTCCATCACCTTCTGCTGCTTCAGCACGTCCTCGATGCGGGCATTCTCGATGTCGAAATTGGCGTCGCCGATCTTCTTGTCGGCGGTGGCCAGCGTATCAAGCACCGTGCCCGACTGCTCGATCTTGGAGCGCATGTCCTGCACGACCTGCCTGGTCTTGGCAATTTCGGCATCGAAATTCTGCAATGTCGCCATAGGGGCCTCCCGCTTCGGCTTCCGGTCGCTGGCTGCGAACAGCGGCGAATATATGTGGGGTATCAGGGGATTGAAAGACGCAAGACAAGACCCGCCCCGAAAACAAAAAAATGCCTGGTCGTCTTGAAAGGCAATGAAGGCGGGGTCATGGCGTGATTAACCAGCCGGCCAAGTATTGTTCAATTGTCATTGAACTTTGACGGCTGCGAAGAAGTCGATCTCGGACAGTGTGGGTGTGCTGAATTCGACAGAGGGCTCAATGAGTTGCAAGCGCGAGACAGCTGGCGGAAGCCGTCGCCATCACGCTACGCATCGCGCCGTTCAAGGCTTCGGATCGGCCTTCAGATAGGCGATGACGTTGGCGATGTCCTCGTCGCTGCTCAGGCCGGAGAAGCCCATCCTGTTGCCGGGTACTTTCAGCTTGGGAGCGCCGAGATAGGCTTTGAGGTTGGCTTCGTCCCAGACCAGGCCGGCCGCGCCGGCGTCCTTCATGGCCTGCGAATAGTTGAAATTCTGGGCGGTGCCGGCGGTGCGGCCGACGATACCGAGGAGATGCGGGCCGACCTTGTCGCGGTCGCTTGCCGCCTCGTGACAGGCCATGCAGCGGTAGAATACTTTCTTGCCAAGTGCTGCATCGCCGTCGGCCTGCGCGGCGAGGATACCGGCCAAGTAAATGACAAGGGCTGATGAAATGGCTCGAAGCATGGCGGTTCCCGGCTGGCTCTTGCTGAGGGCAAAATAGGCAGCAGGCCTTAACAAACGCCGTATGCCGGTGGATAGCAGCCGGGCTCAGTCCGTGCGCGGGATCGCCGCGACCGCCTGCTTGACCTGCTTTTCAATCGCCGCCGACGAATGATTGTCGCGCACGAAAGCGCGGCCGATCTCCGCCATCTCGGCGGCCGCTTGCGGGCGTGTCGCGAGATCGATGATTTTCAATGCCAACTTGCCGGCATCGTCGCTGGACAGGAAATGCCTGCCCGCCTGCAGGCCAAGCCCTTCGACGGCCTTTTCGGTGGCGGCGACGACAAGGCCCGCCGCCATCGCCTCCAGCACCTTGATGCGGGTTCCGCCGCCGAAGCGCAGCGGGATCGGCGCATAGCCGGCACGCCCAAGCAATTCCGGCAGATGCGGTGGGTTCTCGATCAACCGCAGACCATGCCTGGTGCATAGACCGCGCACGACATCGCGCGGGTTTCTGCCGGCGACGGTGATCGACCAGGGCCGGCCGGAGGCGGCGAGGCACGGCGCCATCGCGCGGCCGATCTGCTTGACGGCGTCGATGTTGGGGAAATAGCCGAGATGCCCGATGAAGCACAGGCTGAGCTCACTGAAGCGCTCGGCAGCAATCGGCAGGGAAAGCACGCTCTCGTCTGGAATGGGGTTGGCGACGAACCTGACGTCGTTGACGGGGCCGAGAGCGGACAGAAGCGCTTCGTCGGCCCGCGAACAAACCCAGACCTGGTCGGCCAGGGCAGCCGCACACCTGTCGGCTTCGCGCGCCTCTGCCTTCCTTCGCCTGTTTTGGCGCCAGTCTCGAATTTGCTGCCACAGCGTCAGGCCGGCGATCCGGTCGGACACCGTCCGGGAATCAATGTTGTGCTGGTCAAGGACGGTGCGCGCGCGATGCTTCGGCGCCAGCGTCAGCAGCTGCGAAAGCACGATCTCCTCGATCACCACGAGATCGGGCGCGAACTCCCTCCAGATGGCGTCGGCTTCGGCCAGCTCGTCGTCCGGCATCATATGCACGGTCGGGTGCGGGCTGCGCCTGCCCCAGGGCGCCCTGCCGCGCGCTGCCTCGATGATCCGGTGACGGATGTTCGGCGGTGTGGAGGGTGCCGGGGCGCCAGTCAGGCTTACCGTCAGGACCTCGCCCATCGATGCCAGGGCGCGTGCATTGGCGGCGTTCCGGATCTCTCCGCCGGAGACCGGCGGAAACGGGCAATCAACTGTGAACTGCAGAATTTTCATGTTGTCCCGGCCGTTCAGCTTCTGGTGAAGCCAATGAAATCGTCGGGCGCGGCGCGGCCCATTTCCTCTTCCCAGTGGCGGCGGCAGAGCGAGATATAGACGTCCTTGCCGATCGCCACCTGTTCGCCTTGTCTGGCCACCTTGCCGTCAGCGCCGAGACGCACGACCATCGTCGCCTTGCGGCCGCAGCGGCAGATGGTGCGCACTTCGCGCAGATCGTCTGCGATGGCCAGAAGCGCTCGCGAACCGGAAAACAGATTGCCCTGGAAATCGGTGCGCAGGCCGTAGCACATCACAGGGATGTTCAGCCGGTCGGCGATACGGGCGAGCTGCCAGACCTGCTCTTCCTCGAGAAATTGCGCCTCGTCGACAAAGATGCAATGCACCGTCGTATGTTCGTGATGCTCGGCGACGCGAGCGTAGAGATCGTCGCCGTCGCGGAACATCTCGGCCTCCGTCTCCAGGCCGATGCGCGACGAGATCAGCCCGGTGTCGCCCTTTCTGTAGTGGCCGGCGACGAACAGCATCGTCGTCATACCGCGTTCGCGATAATTGTAGGACGCCTGCAGCAGCATTGTCGTTTTGCCGGCATTCATCGTCGCATAGTGGAAGTAGAGCTTGGCCATGCCGTCCTTTTAAGCCGAGTTGGCGCGGCGCGGGGAGAGGGCACCGCTGCATTTCATGGGAAAAGCCGTCTGCAATCCAAAAAGCGGCGGGCGTGTCGCTGTTTGGCCAGTCCGCGCCGTTGATCGTGATTGTCTTAGCGCTTGAAACCACACCAGAATGGTGTTTGGCTGACGAAACAAGGCGGGCAGAGAAACCGTAACTACGCTTCGCCAAAGAATCACAATGGGAGACTGCCAATGTCGCGTATGAACACCTTCGTCGCCGGCCTCGGCCTGGCGACTTTTCTGTCCACGAGCGCTGCACTTGCCGGCGATCCGGAGAGCTGCAAGGCGGTGCGCCTTTCCGATGTCGGCTGGACCGACATCCAGGCAACCACCGGCGTCGCTTCGGTGCTGCTCACCGCGCTCGGCTACGAGCCGCAGACGATCCAGCTATCGGTACCGGTGACCATGGCGTCGCTGAAAAACAAGGATCTCGACGTCTTCCTCGGCAACTGGATGCCCTCGATGACCAACGACATCAAGGACTACACCGCCGATGGTTCGGTCGAGACGATCGGCACCAACCTGACCGGCGCCGGCTACGGCATCGTCGTACCGACCTATGTCGCGGAGGCCGGCGTCAAGTCGCTGACCGACATCGGCAAGTTCAAGGACAAGTTCAACGGCAAGATTTACGGCATCGAGGCGGGCAATGACGGCAACCGCATCATCCTCGACATGATCAAGAACCCGAAGGACAATCTCGAAGGCTTCGAGCTGGTCGAGTCCTCGGAAGCCGGCATGCTGACGCAGGCCGAGCAGTCGATCAAGAACAATGAGTGGATCGCGTTCCTCGGCTGGACGCCGCATCCGGTGATGGGCGCCATGAAGCTCACCTATCTCGACGGCATGGGCGACAGCGGCTTCGGCGCCGCCACCGTCTACACCAATGTGCGCAAGGGCTACACCACCGAATGCCCGAATGCCGGCAAGTTCATCGCCAACCTGAAGTTCAACCTGGACATGGAAGGCGAGATGATGGACGCGATCCTGAAGGGCGGCGACGCCAACACGGTCGCAGCCGACTGGCTGAAGAAGCACCCTGACGCGGTTGCGCCGTGGATTGCCGGCGTCACCACCTTCGATGGCGGCGATGCGGCAGCGGCGGTCAAGACCGCGCTCGGAAGCTGAGCCGACTGAATTCGGCAAAGCCGAACCAGGAAGGGCAGCCAATCTAGAAAGGGCTGCCCTTTTTCATATCCTGTGAGAAGATGACCTAACGACAGCGGAGGCCGGAAGCAGGCGGTCTCTCGCATGAGAGGGGCGATATGGATCCGATTTCGAAATTCATGGTCGATCACAAGATACCGATCGGCGCCTGGGGAAAGGCGTTCTTCGGTTTCCTCACCGACAATTTCGACACTGTGTTCAGGGCCTTCTCGAATGGCCTCAATTTCCTGCTCGACGGGCTGGTTGGCATCCTGTTGGTGGTGCCGCCGGTGCTGCTGGCGCTGATCATCGCCATCGTCGCCTGGCTGCTGCAGCGCTCGCGCCCGCTGGCCATAGGCGTCTTTCTCGGCCTGATCTTCATCATCAACCAGAACCTCTGGAAGCAGACGGTGCAGACGCTGGTGCTGGTCGTGGCCGCCGCCGCCATGGCGATGGCCATCGGCGTGCCGCTCGGCATCTGGGCCGCGCACAAGCCGAAGGTCTACCGCATCATGCTGCCGGTGCTCGATCTGATGCAGACGCTGCCGACCTTCGTCTACCTGATCCCGGTCCTGACCCTGTTCGGTCTCGGCAACGCGCCCGGCCTCATCGTCACCATCATCTTCGTCATCCCGACCGCGGTCCGGCTCACCCATCTCGGCGTCGTCTCGGTGCCGAAGTCGATCATCGAGGCCGGCGAGGCGTTTGGCGCCACCAAGCAGCAGCTGCTGTGGAAGGTCGAATTGCCCTCAGCGCTGCCGACCATCATGGCCGGGCTGACGCAATCGATCATGCTGTCGCTGTCGATGGTGGTGTTTGCAGCACTGATCGGCGCCGGCGGCCTCGGCACTGAAATCAACCGCGCGCTCGGCTCGCGCCGCATCGATCTCGGGCTCGAGGCGGGCCTGGCGATTGTCGTACTCGCCATCGTGCTCGACCGGATGACGCGTATCGGCGTTGGAGGCAAGAAATGACCGTCGCCGTTGACTTCAAGAATGTCGATATCGTCTTCGGGTCCGACCAGGCCGGTTCGCTGGCGCTGATCGACGGCGGCGCCACGCGCGCCGAAATCCTCGAAAAGACCGGCAATGTGCTGGGTTGCGCCGGCGCCAGCCTGACCGTCCATGAGGGCGAAATCTCGGTGCTGATGGGCCTGTCCGGCTCGGGCAAGTCGACGCTGCTGCGGGCGGTCAACCGGCTCAACGTGGTGTCGCGCGGCCAGGTGCTGGTCAAGGACGGCGACAATATCGTCGATGTCGTGACCTGCGATCAGGCGACGCTGCGGCGGCTGCGCCAGCAGCAGGTGGCGATGGTGTTCCAGCAGTTCGGCCTGCTGCCTTGGCGTACGGTGGAGGAGAATGTCGGCCTCGGCCTCGAACTCGCCGGCGTGCCGGAGCAAGAGCGCAAGGAGCGCGTGCAACGCCAGCTGAAACTGGTCAATCTCGACCAGTGGTCGAAGAAATACGCGCATGAACTGTCCGGCGGCATGCAGCAGCGCGTCGGCCTGGCCCGTGCCTTCGCCACCGAGGCGCCGATCCTGCTGATGGACGAGCCGTTCTCGGCGCTCGATCCGCTGATCCGCACCAAGCTGCAGGACGAATTGCTGCAGCTGCAGGCGGAGCTGAAGAAGACCATCATCTTCGTCAGCCATGATCTGGAAGAGGCGCTGAAGATCGGCACCCATATCACCATCATGGAAGGCGGGCGCATCGTGCAGACCGGGGCGCCGGAAGACATCGTGCTCAAGCCCGCCAATGACTATGTCCGCGACTTCATCGCCAATGTGAATCCGTTGTCGGTGCTGACCGCCTGGAACGTCATGCGCGACAGCCGCGACCTCGAGCACGGCGATAATGGCTGGGTGTGGCTCGACCGGCGCAAGACGACGCGCTTTAAGATCGACGAGCACGGGCTGGTGGCGGCGGCGGAACGCGACGGCAAACCGGCGGTATGGGTTTCATGCGCCGATGTCGAGGCGCAGCCGGAGGAGACGGCGCAAGTGTTCTGGGCCAATCCCGGGACCTCGCTGAAGACGGTGATGCTGGCCATGCACCGCTCGCAGACGGCACCCGTGGCGCTGTTCGACGACCAGTCGCGCTTTGTCGGGGCGATCGGCATACGCGACGTGCTGAGCGCGGTGTTGCGGCGCTAGATCATGATGAGATTTGGTTGAAATCTCATCATGATCTAACCCTTTGTTGGAGCATGATCTTTTCCAAAAACCGGTACCCACTTTTTGGAATCATGCTCTAAGCCAGACCGATGCGCGTGGCGCCGAGCTTGAACAGGGCTGTGGCATCCCGGTCGAAGCGGAAGGTGTGGATGAAGTCGTCCGCACGGTAGTCCGGAAGCGTCTTGCGGATGGCGGCGGCGAAGTTTTTCGCCTCGTCCAGCCGCCCAGCCAACGCCAGGCAGTGAGCGGCGATCGACAGGATGATGACATGGGCGTTGGGGCGGGCGGCCGCCTTCAGCGCCCATTCGGCCGCCTCGTCGAACTGGCCGAGGCGGACATGCGCCATGGCGCGTGCGCCCAGCATGCCGAACAGCATCGGGTCGAACGGCGACAGATGGCGCGAATGATCCGACGATCCGATCGCCGCGTGCGGGTCGCCCGACTGCGAATGCACGAAGGACAGCGCATAGTGGCCAAGCGCGAAGTTCGGGCTGAGGTCGACGGCTCTTTGCAGTTCTAGCACGGACGCATCACCCTCGCCGCGCAGCCACAGCGCCCGGCCCATCGCCCAGTGCGCGGCGGGATTATGATCGTCGACCAAAACGCTCTGGCCGGCCGCCTCAAAGGCAAGCACGCTGTCCTGGTCGCGGTCGCCCCAGCGCTGGAAGGCGCTCTGCCAATGGGTGAAGGACAGGCCGGCATAGGCGCGGGTAAAGGTCGGATCCTGCCTGACAGCAATGTCGAAGAAATGCCGTGCGAGGTCGTTCTCGCTGCGGGTGAAGCGATACATGTGCCAGAGGCCGCGATGGTAGGCCTCCCAGGCGTTAAGTGAATTGGGCGCTTTCAGCATGGCGCGGTTGCGCTCGACCATCTCTATCTCGGATGAGACAGAGGCCACGATGCTGTTGCCGATATCGTCGAGGACAATGAAGATGTCCTCGGCCTTGCGCTCGAAGGTCTCGGCCCAGACGATCCTGGCCGTGCGAACCTCGACAAGCTCGACAGTGACGATCAGGCGACCCGTCGCGCTGCGCACCGTGCCGGTGGCGACATAGTCGACATTCAGCCTTCGGCCGGCATCTTCCGGCGCGATGTTCCTTTCCGCCAGCGCAAAGACCGAGCCCCGGGCGATGACAAAGAAGTCCCTGAGCTTGGCGAGGCGGGTAATGATGTCGTGGGTCAAGCCATCGGCCAGCCCGCCACGAACGCCGCTACCGGCGTCTTCGGCAAATGGCATCACGGCCAGCGAAGCCTTGTGCGGCGTCGCGGCTTCTGAACCGGCAAGCATGACTGACGCCTGGTTCGGCCCGGGCGGAGCTGCCGGTTGTGCCGGCAAAATCGCGCAGGGCCGTTCGCTGCGGATGGACAGCCACGCCTCGCGCACCGGGCCGAAATCCAGCTCTTCCGACTGGAACAACTGCGCCGCAGCGGCAAGATGGTCTTCGCAGGCGCCGAACTGGCCGCGCCGCGCCAGCCTCACCAGGAGTGCGACATGGGCGCTGCTGTCGAACGGGGTCAGTTCCAGCCATTTTTCGAGATGGGCGGAGACGGCTTCGGAATCGGCCGGCAGCGTCTTGACCAAATGTTCCAGTATAGCAGCTTGGCAGGAACCGAAACGGCGGCGCTGCGCGGTCAGCCAGCTGTTGAAGAGAGGGCTGCGGTCGATCTCCAGCCCTTCGAGGAAGTCGCCGACGAACAGGTCGGAGAGCAACTGCAATCGCGTCGGCTCGAGCGTTTCGATGCCTGCGGCAGCCGCCGCCGCGACATCCAGAACGTCGACTGAGATGCCGTCGAGATCGAGCGCGATCGTATCGCCCGATGTTTCGATCCTGCGGCGGCCCGGTTCGTCGAGCGCGGCCCGCAGCTTGCTCAGGCACCAGCGCAGCTCACCCCTGGGATCATTTGGAACATCCCACAGCAACTCGCAGAGCTTGCCACGTCCGACCGGATGGGGCGCCAGCGCCAGATAGGCCAGCAGCGCGCGCAGCTTGCGCGATGCCGGCAAGACCACCGGGACGCCGTCGCGCGCAATTGTCGGCGGCCCAAACAGGCGCACGACAACACCTTGATGGCTGCTCGCCAGGCTCGATTCCACGCCAGATACCACGCCTGCTCCCACGCTGACCTGCCGGCCCCTGCTTTACCACCGAGCACGACAAAGTGCACCCGGCTGGCAAAATTTGTGCGCCGAATGTGGTGTTTACCACACTGCCGCACGTCAAGGACCTGTAGTGCGGCAAGGTGTCGAAATCTCGCCGCTCAAACCGCCGGTGTGTAACCGGCCCGTGAGCAAGAACCAGGAGTCTACCATGTTGCATCAGCAGAAAATCAGAACCACGGCCGGCCGCGGCCGCCTGTTCGACAGCATTCTCGACACCATCGGCGACACGCCGGTCATCCGCGTCAATAATCTCGGACCGGCGCACGCCACCATCTACGTCAAGGCCGAGTTCTTCAATCCGGCTGCGTCGGTGAAGGACCGGCTGGCGCTCAACATCATCGAGGAAGGTGAACGCACCGGCGCGCTCAAGCCGGGACAGACCATCGTCGAGGCGACCAGCGGCAACACCGGCATCGGTCTTGCCATGGTCTGTGCGCAGAAGGGCTACAAGCTGGTGGTGACGATGGCCGACAGTTTCTCGGTCGAGCGCCGCAAGCTGATGCGGATGCTGGGCGCCAAGGTGGTGCTGACGCCGCGCGCCGAGAAAGGCTTCGGCATGTACAAGAAGGCGGTGGAACTGGCCGAAGCCAATGGCTGGTTCCTGGCCCGCCAGTTCGAGACCGAGGCCAACGCCGACATCCATGAAGCAACCACGGGACGCGAGATCGTCAACGATTTCGCCGGCTCGCGGCTCGACTATTTCGTCACTGGCTACGGCACCGGCGGCACCGTCGCCGGCGTGGCGCGGGTGCTGCGCCGCGAGCGGCCTGAGACTCGGATCGTGCTCACCGAACCGGTTAATGCGCAGCTTGTCGGCAGCGGCAAGCCGCAGATGCGTGGCGCCGGCGGAGCGCCGGCCGCCAGCCATCCGGCTTTCGAACCGCACCCGATCCAGGGCTGGACGCCGGATTTCATCCCGCACGTCCTGCAGGAGGCCATCGATGGCAACTTCTATGACGAGGTGATGCCGATCGCCGGGCCGGAGGGCATGAAATGGGCCAAGGCGCTGGCGCAGCAGGAAGGCATCTTCACCGGCATTTCCGGCGGTTCGGCTTTTGCCGTGGCGCGCCAGATCGCCGGCACGGCACCGGCCGGATCGGTGATCCTGTGCATGCTTCCCGATACCGGTGAACGCTACATGACCACGCCTTTGTTCGACGGCATCGAGGCCGAGATGAATGCGGAAGAGCTTGCTCTCTCGCGCTCGACGCCCGGTTGCCAGTTCCCGGCATGATGACGCGGGAGCAAATTGCATGGACGCGATGCCTGGACACTCGGCTACCAGTACCGAGGAAACGCTTGACCCCTCGGACTGGGCCGATGTGCAAAGCCTGTCGCATCGGATCGTTGACGATGCTGTCGCTTACCTGCGCGATGTCAGGCAACGGCCGGTGTGGCAGGAGATGCCTGGAGATGTGAGGCATTTCTTCACCGCCTCGCTGCCGCAATCGCCGACCCCGCTTGCCGACATCTATGGCGATGTCGTGGACAAGGTGATGCCCTATCCGATGGGCAACATCCATCCGCGCTTCTGGTCCTGGTATATGGGGTCGAGCAATTTTACCGGCGCGATCGGCGATTTCCTGGCGGCAATCCAGGGCTCCAATCTAGGCGGCGGCAACCATGCCGCCGCCCTGATGGACGGCCAGGTGGTCGACTGGTGCAAGCAGATGATGGGCATGCCGGCTTCGGCCAGCGGTACGCTGGTCAGCGGCGGCTCGATGGCCAACATCATCGGGCTCACCGTGGCGCGCAACACCAAGGCCGGCATCGACGTGCGCGAGCACGGCGTTGGAGCAATCGAAAAGCCTTTGCGCTTCTATGGCTCGGACCAGGTCCATTCCTGTCACCGCAAGGGGATGGAAGCGCTCGGTCTCGGCAACAAGGCGCTGCGCCGCATTGCCAGCGACGCCGGCCTGCGCATCGACATTGAAGGTTTGAGGACTGCGATATCGGAAGATCGCGCGGCCGGGTTCAAGCCGGCCTGCATCATCGGCAACGCCGGCACTGTCAACACCGGCGCCATCGACGATCTGCAGGCGCTGGCCAAGCTGGCGCATGAGGAGGACCTCTGGTTCCATGTCGACGGCTGCATCGGCGCTCTGATCGCGATCGCGCCTGAGAATGCACATCGCGTCGCCGGCATCGAATGGGCCGATTCCATCGCGCTCGATCCGCACAAATGGCTGCATGCGCCTTTCGAGGCAGGCTGCGCGCTGGTGCGGGATGCCTCGGCGCATCGCAAGACCTTCGCGGTGACGCCGGAATATCTGGAATCGACACCGCGCGGCCTCGCCTCCGGCCAATGGCTGCACGACTATGGCCTGCAGACGACACGCGGCTTCAAGGCACTCAAAGTGTGGATGGCGTTGCGAGAACACGGCGTCGAAAAATTCGGCCGCCTGATCGACCAGAACATTGCGCAGGGGCAGTATCTCTCAGGGCTGATCGCGGCCGAACCAGCGCTCGAACTGACGGCGCCGACCAGCATCAACATCGTCTGCTTCCGCTATCGCGCGGATGGTCTCGATGGCGAGCGCGCGAAAGCGCTCAACACCGAGATCATGCTGAGGCTGCAGGAAGACGGAACCGCCGCCATTTCCGATACCACGGTGCAAGGCCGGCATTGCCTCAGGGTGGCGATCAACAACCACCGGACCCGGCGCGAGGACCTCGACCTTCTGGTCGCCGAAACGGTTCGCCTGGGTAACGAGATCGCTTCTGCCTGACCGGCCATGGGGTAGTTCTCAGCCGCTGGCGGCCTCCTTTAAATCGCCCTCCGTGGCGGGAAACGTCACGCCGGGAAGGTAGAATGTAATCGGCCGGATCTCGTACACTGCCGAGGGGTTCACGCGGCGCAAGTCGCGCGCGGCTGCAATCGCCGCCTCCTGCGTGGCGCAGTCGAGGACATAAAGACCCAGCAATTGTTCCTTGGTCTCGGCAAACGGCCCGTCGATGACGATGCCGTCGCCCGGACCACGCAGCGTGACGGCCTCGGCGGTGGCGGCCAGTCTTGCCGCCGGCCCAAGCTTGCCTTCGCGGGTCAGCCTGGCGTTGACTTCGAGCAGGTCGTGCATCAGCGCCGCTCCTGCTGCGGCGTCAGGGACTCGATGGTCTGTTCGACGTGATAGGCCAGGATGGCGTAAAACATGCGGCGATCTCCTCCTGTTCGAGCGGCCGCACTATTGCAAGGGCGGGTTGGTTGATCCACCCCCGGTGCCCAGCGAGACGCTAGTCTGCTGCCTTATGCCGCCAGCGGCAGGCTGAGCTCCGTCAGCAGGCCGCCGCGAGGATGGTTGGACAGGTTGACATCGCCGCCGGCGGCACGCGCAATGTTGCGGGCAATGGTCAGGCCTAGCCCGAGACCGCCGGTCTGGCGGTTGCGCGATTGCTCCAGCCGCACGAAGGAACCGAACACCTGGTCGAGCTGCGCCTGCGGTATGCCCGGCCCCTCGTCGCGGATAACCAGCGTGACCGTGCCGTCCGACTGCCGCAGGCTGACATGGGCTTTCTTGCCGTAGGTCACGGCATTCTGGACCAGATTGTTGACGCAGCGCTTCAGCGCCACCGGTCGCGCGATGCAGATCATGCCACGCGGCCTGGCGCCGTCATGGTCGAACGTGACGTCCTCGAAACTGTCGGCGATCGATTCCACCAGCGACCAGAAATCGATCCGCTCGCTCTTCTCCTCGGTGACTTCGAAGGTGGCGAAGTCGATGACGGAGCTGGCGATGCTCTCGATGTCGGCGAGGTCGTGGGCGAGCGCCTCGCGCGCCGTCGATCTGCGCAACAGTTCGAGGCGCAGCCGCATGCGGGTCAGCGGCGTGCGCAGATCGTGGGCGAGCGCGGCGGCCAGATGTTCGCGGTCCTCGACATAGTCGCGCAGCCGGACCTGCATGGCGTTGACGGCTTTGGCCGCGGCGCGGATTTCGCGGCTGCCGGTCTCGGCGATCGGCGGGCTCTTCAGATCCGTGCCGATCCGGTTGACCGCCGTTTCCATCATCCGATAGGGCGCCGTCAGCCGGCGCAGCGACCAGATCGACATGATCACCACCAGGGCCGCGATCAGCGAATAGAGCGGCAGGCTGTCGAAGCTCAATATCGGTCCGACCGGCGTGTTGGGCTCGGTGAAATTCAGCCATTGGCCGTCGGCGAAGCGGACAGATGCCGTCAGCTTGTCGCTCTGGGCGAAGCTGGCCGCCAGCGATAACAGGTCGCGCTCCACCGCGCCGACATCCTTGGTCACGGCCACACCGCCAGGCGCGTTGGCTGCCTGGGTTGCCGGATCGCGCCGGACGCGGGCGTCGGTGATGCCGAATTTCGACAGCCGCCCGACCAGGATGTCCTCGAGTTCGGCCAGTTCGTCGTCGCCGGCGATCGACGAGGTGACCGCGGGCGTGTCCGAAACGGTGAGCGCATAGGTGGCGTTGAACAGACCGGAGGCCGTCAGCTTGCGCTGCTCCGGCGTGTCGTCATGCATCAGCTGCACCAGCGAATAGGCGCGGTCGTTAAGCCGGTAGAGATCGACCTCGTCATTGGCGACGGCGCGATCGCGCGAGACGATATAGAGCGTAGCGACCTGGCTGATCAGCAGGCCGGCAATGACGATGAGCAAAACCCAGACCGGCAGGGTTTGCGGCAGGAAACGTCTCATTCGGAGGTGGTCTCGGGCAGAAACTGGTAGCCTCCGCTGCGCACAGTCAGGATCAGTTTCGGCGTCTTGGGGTCGTCTTCCATCTTGCGCCTGAGACGGCTGACCAGGATGTCGATACTGCGATCGAAGGAATAGTCGCTGTCACCGCCGGAAAGCTCGATGAGCTGGTCGCGGGTGAGCACGCGCTGCGCGCTTTTGACGAAGGTCTGCAGCAGGTTGAACTCCGCCATCGTCAGCTCGACCCTGACGTCGCCCGGCGCCATCAGCCGGCGGCGCGAGCAGTCCATCGTCCAGCCGGCGAAATGATAGATCTGCTTGGTGGTGGCCCGCTTCGGCTCGGCAGCACCATTGCGCCTCAAAACGGCGCGGATACGGGCCAGCAGCTCGCGCGGATCGAAGGGTTTGGGCACATAGTCGTCGGCTCCCATTTCCAGGCCGACGACGCGGTCGGTGGTCTCGGTCACCGCCGTCAGCATGATGATCGGCGTCGAGTAGCTGGCGCGCAGGTCGCGGCAGAGCTCCAGCCCGCTCTTTCCTGGCAGCATCACATCAAGCACGATCAGGTCTACCTGCGTGCGGCGCAGTATGTCTTCCATCTCGACGCCGTCGGCGGCAACCGTGGTGCGCAGGCCGCGCTTCTGGAAGAATTCCTGAAGCAGGTCGCGAATGCCCTTGTCGTCGTCGACGATCAGTATGTGCGCATCGGATTTCACGGCGATCCTGTCATTGCTGGCGGCCGGTCGGCGGCTGCCTTCTGAGTCTGCTTCTGTGGCGTCACCCACACGATAGAATTCTGGCCACATGTTGGCGAGCGGCGATGATCGCCCGCAAAGCCGATTTGCCAGAAACAGTCCAGAAACAAAATTCTATAGTCCGGAAAAACTCCCGAAAAAAATCAAGGGCATAAAGGGTGCCGTGGCGGTCAGGACATCGGCTGCGACGCGAAGTCTCCGGAGTAACGGACATCACCAATGCACAGGTTCACGATCAGCTTGATGGGTGCGCTGCTCAGCATTCCGCTCGTCACAGCCGCGGTCGGAGCCACAACCGCAAAGGTGACGCCGATCACAAGGAGCGAGCGCTGCATCGATCTCAATCGCCAGGTAGACGAAGCCCTTGAAACCCATGCCGCGGCAACGCAGGTCACCGCGGCGAAAGCACTGCAAAGAAAGGGAAACCGGTTCTGCGCCAACAAGAAACAGGCACAGGGTATCCGGATGCTCGCGAACGCTTTGAAGCTGCTTGGAGTGACACCGATCGACCCGGTTCAGTGACACTCGAAACTCGACCCGCACAAAGAAGGAAATGAAGCCATGAAAAAGTCCATCCTCTCCGCCACCGGTCTCGCCGTCGCTCTCGCTTTCGCAATGCCGGCTCTGGGCAATGCCGCTGCCACCACGACCGCTGCTCCGGCTGCTTCCACGAGCACCGCTCCGGCGACCACGACCGCCAAGCCCCCGGTGAAGAAGGTCGTCGCCAAGAAGCCCGTCAAGAAGCACAAGAAGGCGAAGAAGGTCGTCAAGACGGACGCCCCGAAGGCCTGATCCAGACAGCCAACAGGCTTGTCTGTAACAAGGCCGCTCCAGCACCCCCCCGGCTGGAGCGGCCTTGTCGTGTGAGCATGATTACCCGTTGATGGGTGCCGGCCACCCAGGACTTTAACCCGTTTGCAATGCAGATCCGGTAGGATAGCCCGCATGAAGAAGCGGCTTTCATCCATTCTGCGCTCGATGGCCATCGGCGGCCTTGTGGCCTCGGCAATGGTCAGGGTGCTGATCCAGTTCACCGCCAGCCCGGTGCCCGATCCGGTGAGCGGGCGCACAGAGCCGTCGCTGTTTGCACCGGCAATCTCCAGCAGCTGGCAATACATCACACCATGGCAAAGCCTGCTGCTTACCGTGATCACCGGCGCGGCGCTGGCCTGCTTCTTCGGCTGGCTCGCGGTCGCCTGGGTCGAATACAAGGCGGCCGGATCAAGGCCGGATGCGGCATCCAGCGCACGGCAATTCCAGGCTCGTCGCGTCGCCAATCGCCAGGGCCGTTGAACCGCAGCATACACTTCCTAAATTTGTGAACGGCAGCACTTCCGGGAAGCCGGTTTGGCGCGCCGATCAAAATGGACGACGGCTTTCCCCCATGACAAAGTGAGAGCGACCCCTCGCGCGATACCGGTTCCCGATGCCTGAAATCAGTTCCAAACCCCGCACCAAGACCAAGCCGCGGACCGAGCGGCCGAAGCTCTACAAGGTCATCCTCATCAATGACGATTTTACGCCGCGCGAATTCGTGGTGACGGTGCTGAAGGGCGAGTTCAAGCTCAGCGAAGACCAGGCTAACCGGGTGATGATCACCGCGCACCGGCTCGGCGTTTGCGTCGTTGCCGTCTTCACCAGGGATGTCGCCGAGACCAAGGCGACACGGGCCGTCGACGCGGCCAAGGCCAAGGGGTACCCGCTGCTGTTTACGACGGAGCCGGAGGAGTAGGTTGAGCGTCTTTCTCCCCGTATAGTGACGGGGAGAAGGGATCCTCACCTTCCTTCTCTATACCACATCGCGCCCATGGCCAGCAGCAGCAGGCAAAGGCCGAGGAAGCCGCCGAACAAGGGTACGCGCGAGACGGCTTTGAGCACGCTGTCGTCGGTGCTGCGCAGGCCGATCCAGTCTGCGCCCGAGGCCGCACCGGAGGCGCGGACCGGGACGATGGAGGGCAGGGCGACACTGCCGGTGAGCTGGCCAAGGGTGGAGGAGGCCGCCAGCCGGCGCACGCTGCCGCCGGTGGCCTCAGTCGGAGCCTTCAACCGGTCCTCGGTAGAGACGACGTCGGAGAATTCCGGCGCGTTGACCGGGCCGACATGGGCGAGTGCGGTCAGGTCACCATTGCCGATCTGGTAGAGGCCGATCTCCTTGGTCTCGATGCTGCCCAGGAAAACGCCGGGTTCGGACTTCTCCAGCTTCACGATCAGCGCCTTGCCCGAAGGGGTGATCACCTGCGCCGGGCCGGGATCGTCGCTCATCGTCTGGCGGCGGATTTCCAGCATCATGCCGCGGCCGTCGGCGGTCAGCCGCTCTTCCTCGAGTTCAGGTTCCTTCATCAGCCAGTGGGCGATGCGGCGGTAAAGCTGGACATGCGGCCCGCCACCCTCGAAGCCGCGCGCCCATAGCCAGCCCTGATCGGACAGAAGCATGCCGACGCGGCCTTCGCCCTTATGGTCGAGCAGAAGCAGCGGGCGGTTGTCGGCGCCCTTCATCACCACTTCGCCTTCGGGGTTCTGCACGCCGATCGTGCGGAACCAGCGGCTCCAGCGCGGCGGCTCCGTCGCCGAGCCGTCGAGGCCGCGCGTCACCGGATGGCGCTGGCCGAGATCGGTGAGGCGCGGATAGAAGGCCTTGTCGATGACTTCGCCGGTCGGCATTGCCGGCAGCGACGACATTAGCGGGGTGCGGGCGATCGAGGCGTCGCCGGCATATTCCGGCCCGGCGGCGATCAGCAGCGCGCCGCCCTTTTCGACATATTCGGAGATGTAGTCGTAATAGAGGATCGGCAGCACGTCGCGGTGCTGGTAGCGGTCGAAGATGATGAGATCGAAATCCTTGATCTTCTCGACGAACAGCTCGCGGGTCGGGAAGGCGATCAGCGACAGTTCGTTGATCGGCGTGCCGTCCTGCTTTTCCGGCGGCCGCAAAATAGTGAAATGGACGAGATCGACCGAGGCGTCGGATTTCAGCAGGTTGCGCCACGTGCGCTCGCCGGCATGCGGTTCGCCGGAAACCAAAAGCACGCGCAAATTCTCGCGGATGCCGTCGATCAGCGCGATGGCGCGGTTGTTGGCGTCGGTCAGTTCGCCCGGCTCGCGGTCAATGGAGAGTTCGACGATGTTGCGGCCGGCGCCGGGGATGGTCACCTGCAGCGGCATCGCCTGGCCGATGGTCGCCTCTTCGACCGCGACCTGCTCGCCATTGACCGAGACGCGGACATCGACCGGGCCGGTTTCGCCGTCGGTGGCGATGACCCGGTAGGTCATGTCGAGCGGCTTGCCGACCAAGCCGAAGCGCGGCGCATTCTCGAAGCGGATGCGGCGGTCCTTCTCGTGCTCGTTGCCGGTGATCAGCGCGTGCAGCGGCGCATTGAAGTCGGGGGCGGCCGGCGCGTCATGCACCTCGCCATCGGTGATCATGATGGCGCCACCGATGCGCGAGGGCGGCACGTCGCGGAACGCGCCTTCAAGCGCTGCAAAAAGCTTGGTCTCGGTGCGCTCGTCGGCGGCTTCCGACTTGCCGGCCTCGATGACGCGGACGTCGAACTGCTTGAAGCGGTCAAGGCGCTGCTGCAAACCGGCAAGCGCTTCGTCGGTCTGTTTGGTCCGGTCGCCGATATCCTGGCTCTGGCTGCGGTCGACGATGACGGCAACGACGCTCTTCAGCGCCTCGCGCTCCTCATCGAGGAAGACCGGATTGAGGAGTGCTGCGCCCAGCGCAATCAGCGCCGCGAAGCGGAAGATCGCGCCGCGCTGGCGAAACCACAAGCCGACAGCCGCCAGCACCAGCAGCGGTGCGAGCACCAAAGCCAGCAAGGGCCAGGACAGCAGCGGTTCGAAGGAAATCGACCAGTTCATAGGCTTACTGCCCCAGCCGTTCGAGCAGGATCGGCACGTGCACCTGGTCGGATTTGTAGTTGCCGGTCAGCATGTACATCATGATATTGACGCCGGCGCGCAGCGCATAGATGCGCTGCATCGGATCCGATGGCACGGTCGGCAAAAGCGGGTCACCATTCTCGTCGACGGCCCAGGCGCCGGCAAAATCATTGGCGGTGATCAGGATCGGCGAGACGCCGTCGCCGACGCGTACCGGCCGATTCTCGGCATTGCTGGCCTCGAGCGAGGCTTCCACCCAGAGCGGGCTGCCGGAGAAGCGGCCGGGAAATTCGGGCAGGATGAAGAAGGATTTGGTCAGCACATGGTCGGCGGGCACCGGCTCCAGCGGCGGCACGTTGAGATTGCCGAGAATGTCGCGCAACCGTTCCGTCGCCGGGCTCGCCGAATCCGCACCGATGCCGTTGGCGAACTGGTCGCGCGTGTCGAACAGCACCGTGCCGCCCTGCTGCATATAGGCGTCGATGCGGGCGATCGCGGCTTGGCTCGGCATCGGCGCGGAGGGATCGATCGGCCAGTAGATCAGCGGATAGAAGGAAAGCTCGTCCTTCGAGATATCGACGCCCGCCGGCGCGCCCGGCTCGAGCGCGGTCTTCTCGATCAGGAAGCGGGTCAAGCCTTCGAGCCCTGCGCGGCTGATCGAATCGTCACCGGGCACACCGGTCAGCACATAGGCGATGCGGGTCTTGGCAATGTCCTCGATAGCGGCGGCATCGCCGGGCTTGGCGTCGTCGGCGCGGGCGAGGTCGGCATGGCCAAACAGCATGCCGAGGCCAAGCAGCAGCGCAGCCGTCGTTGCCGCGGCCGATCGGGCGCGGCGTGGTCGGCGCGACATCAGCCCGCCCATCCAGAACACCGCCAGCGTGTCGAGCAGCATAAGCACAAGTGCCGCTGTGACCAGCGATCCCTTGAGGTCGCGCGATTCATCGAAAGCGTACTGGATATTGGTCACCGGCACTGTGAATTGCGGGCGCACCAGCGGCGCGAAGGCGGTGGCCGGGTCGAGCAGATTGTGGGCGAAAACGCCGGTTTCCGAGCCATAGAGGCCGGGCGGGTTCTCGAACGTCACCGGCAGCGAGCCGGCGCCAGGGACCAGCGGTCGTGCGTCCGGCGTCGGCGGCACCAAAGTGCCGTCGGCGGCTATCATGCGATAAGGCGCCAGCGACGTAGCAGCGGCTTCAGCGTTGGCAACCGCCGCACCCTGGTTGCGCGACAGTTGCACAATGCGCCGCAGCATCTCGACGAAGCTGCCGGAGATCGGCAGCGTCGACCATGTCGCTTCCGGGGTGATGTGGAACAGAACCAGCGTGCCCTTGCCCTTCTTCAACCCGGTCACCAGCGGGGTGCCATCGGCAAGGGTTGCCCAGGTGCGTTCGACGATGTCCGGCGTCGGTTCGGCCAACACCTGCCGGCTTACCGTGACCTCGGCCGGCGGTGCGAGGTCGGCGAACGGGCCGTTCTTCGGGAATTCGGTCACCGCTTGCGGCGTCGTCCATGACAGCGCGCCGCCAAGCGAGCGCTCGCCGGTGCGCAGCCTGACCGGCAACAGATCATCGTCGTTGCCGGCGGCGGCCAGCCGCGAACCGGCAAAGCGCACCAGCGTGCCGCCATTGTCGACCCAGTCGACCAGCCGCTGATGGACCTGCGGCGGAATGGTACCGATATCGGCCATGACGATCATCGCCGGCTTCTGGTCGAGAAGCTGCGGGATGGGGTCGGCGAGATCGACGCTCGACGGTTCGACCAGATCGGCGAAAGGCTGCAGCGCGCGCCTGATGTAATAGAGCGGCGACAGAAGCGGCTGCGCCTGGTCGGCCTCGGCCTGCGATAAAAGTCCGACGCGGCGGCGCTTGGAGCTTTCGTCGAGCACGCGCACCGCACCTGCCTGGCGTTCGCCGTCGAGCGCGATCGAGGCGAAGTCGTTGCGCAGTTCGAACGGCACCGCCATCGTGCCGGTGGCGGTGGTCTCACCCGGCGCGAAGGTCAGCGTCGCGTCGGCGATGCGGCGGCCCTTGTCGTCGAAGGCGCCGGCGGTGACTTGTGCCGGCGCCGGGTCGCCGGGCGCGCGGATGGCGGTCAGGGCGAAGCCGTCGACCTGATTTTCGGCGCCAGTGAGCCCAGTCAGCGCCAGCCGGTCGGAATTGGCCCAGACGACACGGGCGGCATTTTTCGACAGCAGTGTGTTGAAGGCGGCCTCGTCGCCCTTTGCTGCAAGGCCGTCGGCGAGAACGGCAACGCTGGCGCCGGGCAAGGTTTCCAGCACGCCGGCGACGCGGGCATAGACGGCGGGTCGGTCGGTTGGGATCGGCCTCGGCTTGGCGGCGCGCAGCCGGTCGAGGGCAGCCGCGGCATCGAAGGGGCCGATCTCGGCGTTCGGCTTTTCGGCGGTGAAGGCGATGACGACCGGTACGCCGTTCGAACCGGCATCGGCGATCAGCCGCTGGGCGGTGGCGACGCGCTTGCCCCAGTCGGCGGCACTCGCCCAGTCATTGTCGATGACGAGCGCCAGGGCGGCGCCCTCGGCCGGCAATTTTTCGCGCGGATTGAAAACGGGTTCGGCTAATGCCGCGACGACAAGGGCTGCCATCAACAGCCGCAGCAGCGTCAGCCACCACGGGCTCTGCTGCGGCGTTTCCTCGCGCTTCAGCACGCGAGCGAGGATCTTCAGCGGCGGAAACATTTCGGACTGCGGCTTGGGCGGTGTGAGCCTGAGCAGCCACCAGATCACCGGCAGCGCGAGCAGGCCCCACAACACCATGGGAGCGCCAAAGGAGAGCGGCAGCCAGCTCATGCGCCGGCCCTTCCCACGAATGCGCCATCGGCGGTCATCGCCATGTGGATGCGCACCAGCGCCTCGGAAGCGAGGCGATCGGTGTGGTTGACGGTGTAGCTCCAGCCGAGGCGCTTGCACCAGCTGGCCATCTCCTGGCGGCGGGCGGTGTAGAGCAGGCGGTATTCGTCGCCGAGCATTTCGGCGCGGCCGGCGGTCAACTTGTCGCCGGTCTCGGGATCGGTGAATTCGGTGCGGCCGGCATAAGGAAAGGTCTCCTCCGCCGGATCGGCAACCTCGATCAGATGCGCACGCACGCCATGCCGCGCCAGCACATCGAGCCATTCCATGGTCTCCTCGACCGGGTCGAGGAAATCGCTCACGACGACGATGTCGCAGAAGCGGCGGATGGCGGACAGGTCAGGCTTTGCTGGCAGGTCCGCGGCGTGCATCAATTGCGCTGCGATGCGCTCGGCGCCGTTGCGGGCGGTGAACGGATCTGTCAGGCCGGGCCATGCGATGCGCTCGCCGCTGCGCGACAAAAGTTCGGCCATGGCCAGTGCCAGCACCAGCGCGCGCGATTCCTTGGAAACGCTGGCGCCAGTCGATTTGTAGAGCATGGAGGGCGATGGGTCGGCCCAAAGCCACACCGTGTGGGCTGCTTCCCATTCGCGGTCGCGCACATAGGTGTGGTCGTCCCGGGCCGAACGGCGCCAGTCGATGCGCGAGGAATCGCCTTCGACATAGGGGCGGAACTGCCAGAAATTCTCGCCGATGCCGCGCTTGCGGCGGCCATGCCAGCCGGCAATTACCGTATTGACGATACGGCGTGCCTCGACCAGCAGGTCCGGCACCAGCGAAGCCCGCAACCGGCCCCTGGCGAGCGCGTCGCGCGTCGCTGCCGGTGCCTGGACTTCGCCGATACGCGCCATCAGATTCCTTTGGCCAGTTTCGCTACCACGTCGCGCACGGTCGTGCCCTCGGCGCGGGCGGCAAAGGTCAGCGCCATGCGGTGCTGCAGCACCGGTTCGGCCAGCGCGCGGATGTCGTCCAACGACGGCGCCAGCCGCCCGTCATAAAGCGCGCGCGCACGGGCGCACAGCGTCAGCGCCTGGCTGGCGCGCGGGCCGGGACCCCAGGCGACATGCTTGTCGGTCTCGGCATTGCCCTGGCCGGGACGCGCCGAACGCACCAGTTTGAGGATGGCGTCGACGACGGTTTCGGGCACCGGCATACGGCGGATCAGCGTCTGGATTTCCCTCAGCCGCGCCGGCTGCAGCACGTTTTGCGCCTTGGCGTCCTCGATGCCGGTGGTTTCGAGCAGGATGCGCCGCTCGGCCTCGATTTCGGGATAAAGGATGTCGACCTGCATCAGGAAGCGGTCGAGCTGCGCTTCGGGCAGGGGATAGGTGCCTTCCTGCTCCAGCGGGTTTTGCGTCGCCAGTACATGGAAGGGCGCGGGCAGGTCGTGGCGAATGCCGGCGATGGTGACGTGATATTCCTGCATCGCCTGCAGCAGCGCCGACTGGGTGCGCGGCGAGGCGCGGTTGATCTCGTCGGCCATCAGCAATTGCGCGAAGATCGGGCCGGAGATGAAGCGGAAGGAGCGCTTGCCGGCCTCGTCCTGTTCCATCACCTCTGAGCCGAGAATGTCCGACGGCATCAGGTCGGGTGTGAACTGGATGCGGCGCGAATCGAGGCCGAGCACGACACCGAGCGTTTCGACCAGCTTGGTCTTGGCAAGGCCGGGCACGCCGACCAGCAGCGCATGGCCGCCGGCAAGCAGCGCCACCAGCGTGCGCTCGACCACCACTTCCTGGCCGAAAATGACGCGGCCGACGCCGTCGCGCACCCTGGAAATATCGGCCAGCGCCGTCTCGGCCTGGGCGATCATGTCCTTTTCGCTGATTGGGCTTTCCTTGACCATTACGCTCATGCCGCATCGATCCTTGTGCTGGAAGTACCGGCTTGCACTGTAGAGCCTTAGAATGCCGCGATTCGGCTTCGCCTGGCGCCTACGAATGAATTTAAATCACAGACTTAGGCTGACAAGCGGAACAACAGTGACTATTTCGTGACCATGACGGAACGCTCCGAACATCGCGAACACAGCCTTGCTGCCGCAACCGAGGCGCGCGGTCTCGAAGCGTTGATCTCGCGTGCGGCTCGCGCCGGCAAGGGCGCGGCGCCGGTGGAGCGCTGGAATCCCGACTTTTGCGGCGATCTCGACATGGAGATCAAACAAGACGGAACGTGGTTCTATCTCGGCACGCCGATCGGCCGCATGCCGCTGGTGCAGCTGTTTTCCAGCGTGCTGCGCAAGGACGAGGATGGCAGGACCTATCTGGTGACGCCGGTCGAACGGGTCGGCATCCGCGTCGTGGACGCGCCTTTCATCGCGGTTGAAATGGATGTTTCCGGCGCCGGCGCCGAGCAGACCATCACTTTCCGCACCAATGTCGGCGATGTCGTCGAGGCCGGACCTGGCCATCCGCTGCGCTTCGTCGACGAGAACGAGACCGGCGGCCTGAAGCCCTATGTGCTGGTGCGCGGGAGGCTGGAAGCGCTGGTGGCGCGGCCGGTGATGTACGAACTGGTCGAGCATGGCGAGGAGATCGATATCGGCGGCAAGACGATGTTTGCCGTGCGCTCGAAAGGCGAAATCTATCCGATCATGCCGGCGGAAAAACTGAAGCGGCTGAGCGCATGATGGATCAGGTGAGGCCGCCGCCGTTTTCCACAGCGGATTTTCGCGCGCGGGTCGCCGCGCAAGCTGAAGCCCATGCCGGCGACGATTATGGCGATCATCGCTTCAACCCCGGCCATCCACGGTTGACGCAGCTCAAAGCGCTGCGCGACGCCGCGGTGCTGATCCCGGTCGTCGATCATGGACGCGATGCGACCGTGCTTTTGACCAAGCGGGCGGAAAAACTGCGCAGCCATTCCGGGCAGGTGGCTTTTCCTGGCGGCACCATTGATCCCACCGATGCGACCCCGGAAGCAGCGGCCTTGCGCGAGACCTTCGAGGAGATCGGCCTCGGCCATGACCGCATCGAGATCATCGGCCGCATGCCCGATTATGTCGCCGGCAGCGGCTATCGCATCGCGCCGGTGCTGGCGATCGTCGAGCCCGGTTTTACGCTGTCGCTCAATTCCGACGAGGTCGACGCCGCCTTCGAAGTGCCGCTTTCGTTCCTGATGGATCCGGCCAACCACACCAGGGACAGCCGCATGTGGAACGACCTGGAATGGTTCTTCTACGATATGCCCTATGGCGGCCAGCGCATCTGGGGCGTCACCGCCGGCATCATCCGCACGCTCTATGAAAGGCTCTATGCTTGAGTGATCCGATATCGCTGGCGGGCAGAGCCGACTGGCTGGGTGAAAAGCATCTGCAGCGGCTGCTTGCCGTGCTGGCGCAGGGCGGCGAGGAAGCCCGCATCGCGGGCGGCGCGGTGCGCAATGCGCTGATTGGGCAGCTGGTCGCCGATATCGACGTTGCTACCACTTGCCTGCCCGAGGAAACCGTTCGCCGCGCCGAGGCGGCGGGCTTCAAGGCGGTGCCGACCGGCATCGAGCACGGCACGATCACGGTGATTGCCGGCGGCGCGCCCTATGAGGTCACCACGCTGCGCGCCGACATCGAGACCGATGGCCGCCGCGCCAAAGTGTCGTTCGGCCGCGACTGGAAGGCCGACGCCGAACGGCGCGATTTCACCATCAACGCGCTCTATGCGGAGGCTGACGGGACGGTCGTGGACCTGGTCGGCGGCGTCGGCGATATCGAGGCACGAAGGCTGCGCTTCATTGGCGATGCCGAGCAGCGGATCCGCGAAGACTATCTGCGCATCCTGCGTTTCTTCCGCTTTTTCGCCTGGTATGGCGAGGGTCGGCCCGATGCCGAGGGATTGAAGGCCTGCGCCCGGCTCAAGGACGGTCTCGCCCATCTCTCGGCCGAACGCATCTGGTCCGAGCTGAAGAAGTTGTTATCGGCCCCAGATCCGTCGCGCGCCTTGCTGTGGATGCGCCAGGCCGGCGTGCTCACCAGCGCCCTGCCGGAAAGCGAGAAATGGGGCATCGATGCCATTCATGGGCTGACCAAGACAGAAAAGGATCTGGGCTGGGCGCCGGACCCGCTGCTCAGGCTGGAGGCGATCGTGCCGCCCGATGCGGAGAGGATGAAGACACTGGCCAAGCGGCTGAAACTTTCGACCACTGAGGCGGAGCGCCTGCGCCACTGGGCGCTGACGGCTGCCGTCGAGCCCAAGACAAGCGAAGCGGAACTGGCCAAGAAACTCTATTCCGGGGAGCGCCAGGGTTTTCTCGATCGCCTGCGGCTGTCGCTGGCGTCGGCGCGAGCGCGGGCTCTCGAGGACAATGACGCGCTGGTTCAGGCCGGCGGGTTTTCGCGCCTGCTCGCTTTTGCCCTGAAATGGGAAAAACCGGTGTTCCCAGTCAAGGGCGGCGATCTGACGGCGCTTGGCGCGTCGCCGGGGCCAATACTCGGTGCGATCCTGAAAAACCTGGAAAAGGAATGGATCGGGTCCGGCTTTGCGCTTGATCGCGACGCGCTGCTGGAGCGCGCCGCGGAAGCCTTGAAGGCCAGATAGGACTGCTCAGGCCGCGTCGCGAACTTTCTCGATGCGCGAGCGGATCGCCTCGATCATCGTCTCGCGAATGACCGTTTCGCCATGTGTCTCGCGCATATGGTCGACGGCGCGGCGCATGACCTCGGCTTCCTCACCGGCACGGGTGTGCCACTCACAGCCGGGAACCAGCGAGCCGCAATGGAATTCCTTCATGGGATTTTCTCCTTTTCCTCCTTGGAGCCTGTGCCTCTCATGGGCACACGAAGCTCCGCCATCTCTGTTCCGCGCCCTGTCACAGCAGTCGGTTTCGGGGGCGCGCACGGGGGAGTTAGCATAACACGGTTCCACGAGTTTGGTTGCCGTGGGGGCGAAAAAGGCGGAGCAGCGCTGCTCCGCCCCCCTCTTGCCAGGCTAAGCCAAGGCGAGAACGTTCGGTCTTGTCCCGATCACTTCTCGATCTTGACGGACTCGGCAACCTTGTTCTTGCCGCTCATGTCCCAGGAAACGCGGACCTTTTCGCCTGCCTTCAGGCCAGGATCCTTGAAGGTCTTGGGCAGCGTAAAGGTCGATCCATCGTCCAGAACGAGGCTCATGGCCGTGCCATCATAGGTCTTAACCGTGCCCGTGGTGTGCTTGACTGCGGCAAAGGCAATCGAGCCGGAAGCGAGAAGGGCAGCGGCGGCTGCCGAAACAATGAGCTTTCGCATGTAATACTCCTGGAAATGCGGGCATCCGTTTGGAAAATGCTCCGCCTTGTTCAGGGCCGTCCGGTAGCGTCGTGTCGCGGTTCGGGACTGAACCGCCGGCGCTTCCCGGCCCGAAACGACAAATAGTCGTTTTATTTCAATCGCCTATTAGACGAAAAAGATAATGGCGATGCCACATTGACGTCAATGCGGCTCACGTTTCGCTCACCGATTTTTTACGGCCACCTGACCTCCGGCGGCAGGCTGGACAGGATCGAAGCGACATTGCCGCCGGTCTTCAGGCCGAAGATGGTGCCGCGATCGTGAAGAAGGTTGAATTCGACGTAACGGCCGCGGCGAATGAGCTGCTCGTCGCGGTCATCATCGGTCCAGTTCTCGTTGAAATGGGCGCGAACCAGGTGTCCGTAGACGACAAGGAAAGAACGCCCGACATCCTGGACGAAGTTCAAATCGGCATTCCAGCCGCCTTTCTCCTCCCCCGAATGCAGCCAGTCGAAAAAGATGCCGCCGACGCCGCGCGGCTCGTGGCGGTGCGGCAGATAGAAATACTCGTCGCACCAGGCCTTGAATTTGGGGTGGTCGGCGATCGCAGCGTTCTTCTCGCAGGCGAACTGCATGGCTCGATGGAAGGCGACCGTGTCGGGGTGATCTTCCGTGCGGTTGCGGTCGAGCACCGGCGTCAGATCGGCGCCGCCGCCAAACCAGTGGCGCGACGTCACGACCATGCGGGTGTTCATGTGCACGGCCGGCACGTTGGGGTTCCAGGGATGCGCGATCAACGAAATGCCTGATGCCCAGAAGCTCGGGTCTTCCTCGGCGCCGGGCATCTGCTTCCTGAATTCGGGCGAGAATTCGCCATAGACGGTCGAAGTATGGACGCCGACCTTCTCGAAGACGCGGCCGCGCATCATCGCCATGGCGCCGCCGCCGCCCTTTCCATTGTCGCGTTCCCACGGCGTCTTCTCGAAGCTGCCGGGCGACCATTCGGCCAGTGGTCCCTGCAGTTCCTGTTCGATCTGCTCGAAGGTTGTGCAAATGCGCTCGCGCAGCGTCTCGAACCAGAGCCTGGCCTTCATTTTCTTCTGTTCGATGTCGGGTGGCAGGCCTGCCGGTATTTCTGGTCGTTCCAAAATGCTGTCTCCGGTCGCGGCCGACAAAGGACCTAGTGGAGTGAATTTGACATTTGCACACAGCGTGGCGCAGGGCACGATGCAAATGTCAAATTCGAAAACTCCACCAGAAACATAAACTTGCTAGCGGTCCTTGTGATTCCAACATTCGCAACGGCGCCTGGGGATTAGGGAGGCGAATGTTGGAATCGGACCACTAGCCTTTTCCGGGCGCGATCCCTAATCTCTTAGGGGCAAGGGTCAAGTGTCATCTGGTTCGGCCCAGGAGTTCTTTCATGCGCACGCCGGCAAGACCGCCGCTGCATGGCCTGAAGAAAAGGCTCGATCGTTCACGCGCCGAGCGCGAGCGCATGCCGCGTGACGGGTTTTTGCGCGAGACCTTCGTCCTGCCGCGCCCGGATGCGCGGCTCAAGGCCAAGGAATGGTTCGAGCGTTTTCCCAAGCAGGCCTACTGGACCGAGATCGAAAGCTGGTTCGAGCGGCCGGGCGACGTAATCGAATTCACCATACGGCGGCTGCCCGCGGCGGATTAGGATTCCACAAGCAGTCGCCTTGCGCCCGGCCCTTGCGCACTCAAGCGATCTTCCCTGTTTCGCAGCGGGCATTTGTCGATCGACATGCAGCCGCAGCCGATGCAGTCGGTAAGGCCGTCGCGCAGCTTCTTTAGCTGAGTGATCTTGCGATCGAGGTCGTCGCGCCAGCCGGTCGACAACAGGTTCCAGTCCTCGCGCGTCGGGGTACGGCCTTCTGGCAGCGATTCAAGTGCGGCGCCGATCTCGGCCAGCGAGATGCCGACCTCCTGGGCGATCCGGATGATCGCCACCCGCCGCAGCACGTCGCGGCCATAGCGCCGCTGGTTGCCCGACGTGCGGTGGCTGCGGATCAGCCCGCGCGCCTCGTAGAAATGCAGCGCCGACACCGCCACGCCGCTGCGCATGGCCAACTGGCCGACCGTCAATTCCTTTACCGGAGCCATCTCGATTTTCCGCTTGACCTCAACTTAAGTTGAGCTTGTAGCCAGGAAATGTCGATAGGGCAATTGAGGAGAAGGCGATGTGCGCCTGGGTGAGAATGATGCAAGACGCAAGGGCCGTTGGCGATGACGACAACGCGTTGAAGGTTCTAGCCGAGTTGCCGGATGGCTTCACCGGCGACCATGGCGACGGACAGCGCGACGTTGATGCTGCGCGTGCCCGGCTGCATCGGGATCGTCAGCCGCGCATCCGCCGCCTGATGGACAGGATCCGGCACGCCGGCGGATTCGCGGCCGAACAGCAGGATGTCGCCTTGGGCGAAGCTGAAGCCCGTATAGGGGGTCGCGGCTTTGGTGGTGAGCAGCACCAGCCGGCAGGCTTGGCCCTTGCGCCAATCCTCGAAGGCGTTCCAGTCGACATGCCGGGTCAGGGCAGCCATTTCGAGGTAGTCCATCCCGGCGCGCGTGAGCGCTTTGTCGGAGAGCGGAAAGCCGGCTGGTTCGATGATGTCGACGCCAAGGCCGAGGCAGGCGGCGAAGCGCAGGATTGTTCCGGTGTTGCCGGCGATGTCAGGCTGGTAGAGGGCGATGCGGAGACGGTGGTTCATTTCCGCGTCTTTCTAATAAGTGGCAGATCGGCCACAGCGGGTGGCTGGTTTTGGAAATTGCTGGACCTGCGGGTGGCCATTTTCTGCGAAGTCGATTATACCGCACGCATTGTCAACCCGAACCGATGGAGGGGTATTTCATGATGACCATGCACATCCAGCGCCCCTCCCGTGGGCTTACCTGCCCGCCGGCGGTTTCGGTACGACGATTTACCTGATTTCTTAGATCTGATCGCACCGATTCCCGCCGAACCCAATTTTCGGCTCTCGAAGGAATCCTGCGATGTTTTTCAAACCGTTAAAGGGGCCAAGCGCCCCAGCTGAGCATGTCGCGACCGAGGCCTATCGTCGTGTCCCGACGGATGCAATCCGTGCCTCCGGCCGAAGGCCGGCGCACGACATTGCTTCGCCTTTTTATGTCTATTTTCACACGGAGGACGGACCGATGTTCGATCCCTATAAGATACCGGGTTCAAGAAGCCTGCACGAACGCAAGACGGCGACCTGGGCGTTGCTGGTCGGCGAGACGTATTCGTCGGCGGTTCACGCCCAGATGCGCCGGCGTCCGCATCGCGGCATGTTGCCGGATGTCGATTTCTCGCGTGCGGTTCCCGACCACAGCCGGCCGTCGCTGGTGCGCCGGATCATCCGGCTGATCCGGCCGGGCGCGAAAAACCGGACTGGCGGCGGCGTGCCGTCAGCTCAGTCGAAGGCTTCTGTCGGTGAAAAGCCCGCAAGTCCCTATATTGCGCGAAGCAGGACCGATGGCCCGGGTGATTCCGGGCCGTCGGTCCCCGCCGACGTACGGTCTGGGGACGCGGAGCGCCCCGGGGATTTTTCCCGCGCCGCATGAGCGGACAAAAGTTTTGTGAGCATCACTATGTTTAGCTGGTTTGAAAGAAGGCTCGATCCGTTCCCCGCAGCGGAACCGGTCGAGCCGCCGAAGACGCTGGTTGCCTTCTGCGTGCATTATACGCGCGGCGCCTGGCCATACATCATCCTGGACGCGGTGCTGGTGACGGCGATTGCCATCGCGGAAGTGTGGATGTTCGGCTTCATGGGCCACATCGTCGACTGGCTGTCCGGGCAGAACCGCGAAACCTTCCTGCAGACCGAGAGCTGGAAGCTCGCCGGCATGGCCTTCGTCGTGCTGTTCGCGCTGCCAGGTACAGTATGGCTGCATTCTTTGCTCAACCAGCAGACGCTGATGGGCAACTACCCCATGCGCATCCGATGGCAGGTGCATCGTTATCTCTTGAAGCAGTCGATGAGCTTCTACCAGGACGAATTCGCCGGCCGCATCGCCACCAAGCTGATGCAGACGGCACTCGCCGTGCGCGAATGCGTCATCAAGGTGATCGAGGTGCTCAATTACGTAATCGTCTATTTCCTCGGCATGCTGTTCATCGTCGGCTCGGCCGACTTGCGGCTGGCGGCACCTCTCGGCGTCTGGCTGCTCGGCTATATCGGGTTGTTGCGCTATATCATCCCGAAGCTGGGCAAGGTCGGGGAGGCGCAGGCCAATGCGCGCTCGACTATGACCGGCCGCGTCGTTGACAGCTACACCAACATCCAGACGGTCAAGTTGTTTTCCCATGCACGGCGCGAAGCAACGTTCGCCAAAGAAGGCATGGCAGGCTTCCTCGACACGGTCTACCGGTCGATGCGGCTGGTGACGGTGCTTTACGGCCTGCTCTATATCCTCAACGCGCTGCTCCTGTTTTCGGTGACGGCGACGGCGCTGTGGCTGTGGCTCGGCCAGGCGGTGACGATCGGCGCCGTCGCCGTGGTCATCGGCCTCGTGCTCCGTATGTGGGGCATGTCGCAGTGGATCATGTGGGAAATGTCGAGCCTGTTCGAGAACATCGGCACGGTGCAAGACGGTATCGCCTCGATCTCGCTGCCGCGCCTGGTCGAAGACCGGCCGGGGGCGAAGGACATTGCCGTCACCAAGGGCGAGATCCGCTTCGACGACATTCGTTTCCACTATGGCAAGCAGAAGGGCGTCATCGAGAACCTGTCGCTGACGGTGAAGCCCGGCGAGAAAGTCGGCATTGTCGGGCGCTCGGGCGCGGGCAAGTCGACGCTGGTCAATCTCCTGTTGCGGTTCTACGACCTCGAGAACGGCCGGATCCTGATCGACGGCCAGGAGATCGCTTCGGTGACGCAGGATTCGCTGCGCGCGCAGATCGGCATGGTGACGCAGGACACTTCGCTGCTGCATCGTTCTGTGCGCGACAATATCCTTTACGGGCGGCCCGATGCGACGGAGGAAATGGTTATCGAGGCAGCCGGGCGGGCCGAGGCGCTGGAGTTTATCGGCAGGCTTTCGGATCACACCGGACGTAAAGGGCTCGACGCTCATGTCGGCGACCGCGGCGTCAAATTGTCCGGCGGCCAGCGGCAACGCATCGCCATTGCTCGCGTTATGTTGAAGGACGCACCGATACTTATCCTTGACGAAGCGACGTCGGCGCTGGATTCCGAAGCCGAGGCCGCCATCCAGGAGAATCTCTACAAGCTCATGCAAGGCAAGACCGTCATCGCCATTGCGCACCGGCTGTCGACCATCGCGGCGATGGACAGGCTCGTCGTCCTCGACAAGGGCCGTGTCATCGAGGAGGGGTCGCACGAGGAACTCGTCGCCAGCGGCGGGCTCTACGCGCAGCTCTGGCAGCGCCAGTCGGGCGGGTTCCTGCTCGACGACGGTCCGGTCGATGCCGCCAATGACGCTGTTGCCAACGACATCGGCGTGAAGGGTGAAGCCGCAGAGTGATGACGTCAGCATGATGACAGCCGTCTATCGCTGGTTCGAGAACTGGGTCTATCCGTTCAGGGAGCCGGCGGACCTTCGGCCGCAGTCAAGCGTCGGCGGCTTCCTCTGGCACTATGTCGGCCAGGCGAAGTTCGCCTTCTTCGCCATGCTTGTCATCGGCGGCATCGCGCCGCTGATCGAGGCCGGGCTTTTCTACTTCGTCGGGCGGCTGGTCGATATTCTCGACCAGCTTCCTGGCGAGCGCAGCTGGCACGCGCTGTGGACCGCCGCCGGGCCTGAGCTTGTTTTCATGATCGCAGTGGTGCTGGTCATCCGCACCGTCGTCGTCGGCCTGTCGGCGCTGGTCAACGAACAGACGATTACGCCGGGCTTCTACAATCTGGTGCGCTGGCAGGCGCACCGGCACGTATCGCGCCAGTCCTACACTTTCTTCCAAAACGATTTCGCCGGCCGTATCGCGACAAAAGTCTGGCAGGCGGGGCAGGCGACCGGCGACCTGATGGAGAGCTTCATCGAGGTCATCTGGTTCATGCTCATCTATACGGTGACGACCTTGGCGCTGGTCGCCGGGCTGGATCTGCGCCTGGCCGTGCTGGTGGTGATCTGGATTCTCGCTTTCGCCTGGCTGGCCAAGCTCTATCTGCCCTCGATCCGCAGGCATGCCGAGGCCACGGCTGAAGCGGGCTCGATGATCAATGGGCGCATCATCGATTCCTATTCCAACGTGCAGACGCTGAAGCTATTCTCGGCCGACGGCGACGACCGCTACATCAAGAACGGCTTCGACATCTATCTCGATGCACTACGGCCCTTCACCCGCCGGCTGACCGGCGTGCGCATGGCGCTGACGACGCTGTCGGGCATCATGATCACCGCGATTGGCTGCTTTGCCGTCTATCTCTGGGTCGAAGGGTCGATCACCGTCGGCGCCGTCGCGTTCACGCTGTCGCTGGTCTTGCGGCTCAACATGCTGCTCGGGCGCGTGATGATGCAGCTCAACGGCATATTGCGAAATCTCGGCGTCCTGGAAAACTCCAAGGCGCTGATCTCGCAGCCGCTTGGCCTTGTCGATGCGCCGGATGCGAAAGAGCTTGTCGTCGCCGGCGGCCGCATCGAGGTGAAGAATGTCGAGTTCCACTACGGCAAGGGTTTTGGCGTGCTGAATGGCATCGACCTTGTGGTCAAGCCTGGCGAGAAGGTCGGGCTGGTCGGGCCGTCCGGTGCGGGCAAGACGACCTTAGCCAATCTCATCCTGCGCCTCTACGACCTCGAGAGCGGGAAAATCCTGATCGACGGGCAAGACGTCGCCGAGGTGACGCAGAACTCGCTGCGCGCCAATATCGGCGTGGTCAGCCAGGACACGGCGCTGTTCCACCGCTCGCTACGCGACAACATCAAGCTCGGCATGCCGGATGCAACTGACGCCGAGGTGATCGCGGCGGCGAAGAAGGCCGAGGCGCACGAGTTCATATTGGGCCTGCGCGACAACCGGGACCGTACCGGCTACGAGGCTTTTGTCGGCGAGCGCGGCGTGAAACTGTCGGGCGGCCAGCGCCAGCGCGTCGCGATCGCCCGCGTCTTCCTCAAGGATGCGCCGATCCTGATCCTCGACGAGGCGACCTCGGCGCTCGATTCCGACATCGAGGCGGCGATCCAGGAGAATCTGGCCAGGCTGATGGAGAACAAGACGGTCATCGCCATAGCGCACCGGCTGTCGACCATCGCCGCGCTCGACCGTCTTGTGGTGCTGGACGGAGGCCGCATCGTCGAACAGGGCACGCATGACGAGCTGGTGGCGCTCGACGGGCTCTATGCGCGGCTGTGGAAGCGGCAGTCCGGCGGCTTCCTCTACCACGAGGAAAGCGTGCTGGAAGAGACACGGCCGGCGGAGTAGGGCATGGCAGCGTCGCCTGATATCGGCTACGTCCTCAAGCGGCTGCGGCCAACCGCGCCGGCCTTCGATGCGCTGAAGGAGGAGAGCCGGCTGGAAGGCTACTGGATGCTGGTGCGGCTGGCGGATGGCTGGGCGGGCGGCCGCAACAAGTTCCTGAAACGAGGCGAGGCGCTGTTTGGTGCATGGCATGGCCGAGAACTCGCTGGTGTGTGCGGGTTGAACATCGATCCTTATTTCGAAGGCAGGGACCACGGCCGGGTCAGGCACCTGTTCGTCAGCGCGCGTCATCGCCGCAGCGGCATTGGCCGCATGCTGGTCGAGACCGTCATTGACAGGGCACGTCAGCATTTTGCCGTGCTGAACACCCGCGCGCCACAAGAAGCCTTTGGGTTCTATGAACGGCTTGGTTTCCAGCCGGTGGTGAGCGAAGAATTCGTCACGCACCGCATGATGCTCTCTCAAGACATAAAAGGAGGCTGAGATGTCACTGCGTCCGCCATCCCTAGGCGCCTCGGCTGCCGAAGCCGCGTTCGACGCCCTCGGCCATGAGATACTGGCTGAAAAGGCCGCAGCGCTCGGCCGTGCCGGCCAACGGGTCGAGGAAACGCTGGCCAAGCTCCGTCAGAACAACGGCGACGAGGAGCAGCGACCGCGGCTGCTCAAGGAGGCTGCCGCGGCGGTGCACGCCTATTTCATCCAGCGTGAACTCTGCGGCCTGCGCCGGCATGAGTCGGCCATCCGCGAATACGATATCCCAAGGGCCGTGCTGGTCAGGCTCGGTGCAAGCTAGAGGTCACCAGCCGGCAACAATCATTCCAGCCATTCGGTGATGAAGCTGCCGTTTTCGTGGATGTCGGTCGTTTCGAGCGGGCCTGGGCCAAGATTGGTGAATTTGTGCGGCGTATCGGGCGGCACGATCAGGATCTGGCCGGCCGTGGCCTCTATCTGCTGGTCGCCGATCGTGAACAGGCCGGTGCCTTGCCGGATGATGAAGATTTCACAATAGGGATGCGTGTGCAGGCGCGGGCCGCCGCCAATCTCTTCCTGATAGTTGAAAATCAGGCAGGAGTTGGAGTCGTAGGCGCCGCATTGCAGTTCGCCCTGCCAGCGGCCGGGCGTCCTGGTCCAGGTCTCGCGGTCGATAATATGTGCCATGCCGGCGAGACTAGATCACGGCAACCTGTCCTGTCGAGACAGGCGGGGAGCCTCGGATTTGCTGATATTTCCCTGTTGTTTAGCCGCCTTTGCCGACCTTTGGGCATCTGGCCAACTGACGCGCTGTTCTGTCCCCGCGACAATCTGCCCTTGTGGCTTCAGCCCGCTGGACAAAAACGGGCTTCACGCATAAACCGAAATCCAAATGCCGGAGGAATTCGCTAGCTTGTTCGCCATGCGCTGTCGGGCCGGCGCGATGGAGCGGGGACAAAGCTCGGCCGCCGGCTCGGAAGAGGCGAAAGGATCAGGCACCCGTGAGCGCAACCGACACCCAGGATCCCAACCGTCGTGATTTTCTCTACGTCGCCACCGGCATGGCCGCAGTCGTTGGCGCAGGCGCCGTTGCCTGGCCGTTCATCGACCAGATGCGCCCCGATGCCTCGACGCTGGCGCTCGCCTCGGTCGAGGTTGATGTCGCCTCGCTCACGCCTGGCATGTCGCTGATTGTCAAATGGCGCGGCAAGCCGGTCGTGGTGCGCAACCGCACCGAGCAGGAGATGAAGGACGGCGAGGCCGTGAACCTTGCCGACCTCAAGGATCCTATTGCCCGCAACGCCAATCTGCCCGCCGATGCGCCGGCGACCGACGCCAACCGCACCACGCCCGGCAAGGAAGCCTGGATGGTGATGGTGCAGGTTTGCACGCATCTGGGGTGCATTCCGCTTGGCCAGGAAGGCGATTTCGGCGGCTGGTTCTGCCCGTGCCACGGTTCGGTGTACGATACCGCCGGCCGCATCCGCAAAGGCCCGGCGCCGGAAAATATGGCCGTGCCGGTATTCAAGTTCATTTCCGATACCAAAATCCTTATCGGTTGAGGCAGGGGATATTTCGATGAGCGAGGGACACTCGACCTATACGCCCAAGACCGGTATCGAACGCTGGTTCGACGCCCGCATGCCGCTGCCGCGCATGGTCTATGACAGCTTCATCGCTTATCCGGTGCCGCGCAACCTTAACTATGCGTGGACCTTCGGCGGCATCCTCACGATCATGCTGGTGGCGCAGATCCTGACCGGTATCGTGCTGGCCATGCACTATACCGCCGACACCAACCTCGCCTTCAATTCGGTCGAGAAGATCATGCGCGACGTCAATTCGGGCTGGCTGTTGCGCTACATGCATTCCAACGGCGCCTCGTTCTTCTTCGTCGCCGTCTACATCCACATCTTCCGCGGGCTTTATTACGGCTCCTATAAGGCGCCGCGCGAGCTGCTGTGGATCCTCGGCTGCATCATCTATCTGCTGATGATGGCGACCGGCTTCATGGGCTATGTGCTGCCCTGGGGTCAGATGAGCTTCTGGGGCGCCACCGTCATCACCGGCTTCTTCAGCGCCATTCCGCTGGTCGGAAACTGGATCCAGGAACTGCTGCTCGGCGGTTTCGCCGTCGACAACCCGACGCTCAACCGCTTCTTTGCGCTGCACTATTTGCTGCCGTTCATGATTGCCGGCGTCGTCGTGCTGCACGTCTGGGCGCTGCATGTGGTCGGCCAGTCGAACCCGACCGGCATCGAGGTGAAATCGAAAACCGACACCGTTGCCTTTACGCCCTATGCGACCATCAAGGATGCATTCGGCATGATCGTGTTCCTGTTCTTCTTCGCCTATTTCGTCTTCTACCTGCCGAACTTTCTCGGCCATCCGGACAATTACACGATCGCCAACCCGCTGAAGACGCCGGCCCACATCGTGCCGGAATGGTACTTCCTGCCGTTCTACGCGATCCTGCGCGCGATCACCTTCAACATCGGGCCGATCAACTCCAAGCTCGGTGGCGTGCTGTGCATGTTCGGCGCCATCGTCATGCTGTTCCTGGTGCCGTGGCTCGACACCTCCAAGGTGCGCTCGGCGGTCTACCGGCCCTGGTACAAGCTGTTCTTCTGGCTGTTCGTCGCCGACGCTGTCCTGCTTGGCTGGCTTGGCTCGCAGCCGGCGGAAGGTGGCGGTCTGTTGACCCTCCTGATAGGTGAGGTCTCGGGCAACTACGTTGGCTACGCTCAAGCGGCGACACTGTTCTACTTCGCCTTCTTCCTCGTCATCCTGCCGGTGCTTGGCCTGATCGAGACGCCACGCAGACTGCCGAATTCGATCACCGAGGCGGTGCTGGAGAAGAACAAGGGTGCCGGAGGGGGACATCCGGCCGGTGCGACCGCGGCGCCGGAAACCAAAGGCTGAGTGAGAATCTAAGGGGATTTGGCATGAAAAAGATTCTCACCTCGCTCGCCCTGCTAGGCGTGTTTGCCGCTGGCATCGGAGCCGTCGGCAGTGTGGCGATCGCCGCTGAAGAGGCGCACAACGCGGCGGCACCGACGCATTTCCCGATCCACGAGCCGAAGGAGATGGACTGGACTTTTGCCGGTCCGTTCGGCACCTACGACAAGGCGCAGCTGCAGCGTGGCTTGAAGGTCTACAAGGAAGTCTGCTCGGCCTGCCACTCGATGAATTTGGTGGCGTTCCGCACGCTAGAGGACCTCGGCTATTCGGAAGCGCAGATCAAGTCGCTGTCGGCTGAGTACACCATCCATGATGGACCCAACGATGCCGGCGACATGTTCGACCGCCCGGGCAAGCCGTCCGACCATTTCCCGGCGCCGTTCGCCAATGAGGAGGCGGCTGCCGCTTCCAACGGCGGCGCTGCCCCACCGGATATGTCGCTGCTGGCCAAGGCGCGCGGCGTCGAGCGCGGCTTCCCGCGTTTCGTCTTCGACATCTTCACGCAATATGCGCAGGGCGGCCCGGACTACATCCATTCTCTGCTGACAGGCTACGACGAGACGCCACCTGCCGGCATGGTGATCCCCGAAGGCACCCACTACAATCCATACTTCATGTCCGGCGTGTCGCTGAAGATGCCTAAGCCGCTCTCCGACGGCCAGGTGACCTACGATGACGGTTCGCCGCAGACGATCGACCAGTATTCGCGCGACGTCTCGGCGTTCCTGATGTGGGCGGCCGAGCCGCATATGGAAGACCGCAAGAAGACCGGCTTCCGCGTTCTGGTGTTTCTGCTTCTGTTCGGGGCGCTGATGTATCTGACCAAGCGCAAGGTATGGGAAGGCGTGGCGCACTAAGCCGCATCTTATTCCTCGGAAATGGAAAGGGCGTCTTCGGACGCCCTTTTTGCTTGCCAAACCGGACATGGTTCGCATCTTGGCGCAGCAGCCGTCCAGTAAGAAGTCCGTTGGCACGGCGCCATGCGATTGGTATTGCACGCGCGCCCGGCGGATCGCCGGCTAGAGGGGCATTTGGATCGATGATGCGGCTACGCGACTGTCACAACTTTTCCGATTTCCGGCGCATGGCCCAGCAGCGGTTGCCGGGCCCAATCTTCAACTACATCGATGGCGCGGCCGACGACGAGGTCACCTATCGCCGCAACACCGAGAGTTTCGAGCGCTGCGACCTCGTTCCCAACGTGCTGCGCGGGGTAAGCGAGATCGACATGTCGGTGACGGTGATGGGCCAGAAGCTGGCCATGCCCGTCTATTGCTCGCCGACCGCCTTGCAGCGGCTGTTCCATCATCAAGGCGAGCGCGCGGTGGCCAAGGCTTCGGCCAAATTCGGCACGATATTCGGCGTGTCCTCGCTCGGCACTGTCAGTCTTGAGGAATTGCGCAAGATCAGCAGCAGCCCGCAGGTCTACCAGTTCTATTTCCACCGGGATCGCGGCCTCAACCGGGCGATGATGCAGCGGGCGAAAGCGGTTGGAGTCGAAGTGATGATGCTGACCGTCGACAGCATCACCGGAGGCAACCGCGAGCGCGACAAGCGCACCGGCTTTGCCATCCCCTTCAAGCTCAACCTTGCCGGCATGCTGCAGTTCGCGCTGAAGCCGGGCTGGGCGATCAACTATTTCACCCATGAGGGGTTCAAGCTGCCGCAGCTCGACGAGCATGTCGACATGGGCGGCGGCACGATGTCGATCAGCCGCTACTTCACCGAGATGCTCGATCCGTCGATGACCTGGGACGATGTTGCCGAGATGGTCAGACTGTGGGGAGGTCCGTTCTGTCTCAAGGGCGTCATGTCGGTGGAGGATGCCAAGCGCGCCGTCGAGATCGGCTGCAGCGGCATTGTGCTGTCCAACCACGGCGGCCGGCAGCTGGACGGCTCGCGGGCGGCGTTCGACCAACTGGCCGAGATCGTCGATGCCGTCGGCGACAGAATAGACATCATCATGGATGGCGGCGTGCAGCGCGGCACCCATGTGCTGAAGGCGCTGTCGCTCGGCGCCAAGGCTGTTGGCGTCGGCCGCTATTATCTGTTCCCCCTGGCGGCGGCCGGACAGCCGGGCGTCGAGCGGGCGCTGGAGCAGATGCGGATCGAGATCGAGCGCGGCATGAAGCTGATGGGCTGCAGTTCGATCGAACAATTGTCGCGCAACAACCTCCGTTTCAGGTAATCTCGACCCATGAAATCCTCGCTCGAAGACACGCTGCTCGCCGCGATCCGCACCATTCCGGACTACCCCAAGCCCGGCATCCTGTTTCGCGACATCACCACTTTGCTCGGCAATGCGCGCGCCTTCCGCCGGGCCATCGACGAGCTGGTGCATCCCTATGCCGGGCAGAAGATCGACAAGATCGCCGGCATTGAGGCACGCGGCTTCATCCTCGGCGGTGCGGTCGCGCACCAGCTTTCGGCCGGTTTCGTGCCGATCCGCAAGAAGGGCAAGCTGCCTTACGAGACGGTACGCGTCGCCTACAGCCTGGAATACGGGCTGGACGAGATGGAGATGCACAAGGACGGCGTTGCGCCGGGCGAGAAGGTGATCCTGGTTGACGACCTGATCGCGACCGGCGGCACGGCGGAGGCGGCGGTCAAGCTGCTGAGGCAGATCGGCGCCGATATTCTTGCCGCGTGCTTCGTCATCGACCTGCCGGATCTCGGCGGACGGGCGAAGCTCGAAGCGCTGGGCGTGCCGGTGCGGACGTTGATCGGGTTTGAGGGGCATTAGGGAGTAGGGAGTAGGGAGTAGGGAGTAGGGAGTAGGGAGTAGGGAGTAGGGAGTAGGGAGTAGGGAGTAGGGAGTAGGGAGTAGGGAGTAGGGAGTAGGGAGTAGGGAGTAGGGAGTAGGGAGTAGGGAGGGAAGCTCCGCATTCCGTGCAAGGAGCAGCACCCACTGCTGCCTAATCCCTACTGCCTAAAACCTACCCCCTACCCAGCCTTCACCAGCACCGCGCTGTCGAACTCCAGCACCTTGTCGCCCGTAGAATCGAATCCTTCCGAGCGCAGCGCGAGCAGCCGCCAGCCGGGGCGGGTGGCGAGCGGGCGGTGGGACAGGGCCGTGCGCATGAAGGTGACGGTTTCTCCGGCATAGACCGGCTTTGGCCATTTCAGGTTCCTGAAGCCGGGGGAGGGGCCGAATTCTGGTACCGGGCCGGGTCCGGTCCATTGAGAAGCGTCCATAGGATTTTTGAGATTGAGCTTCATCCAGGTGGCCGCGGTGTGCCAGCCTGAGGCGCAGAGGCGGCCGAACACGCTTTTCTTTGCGGCCTCCTCGTCGACATGAAAGACCTGTGGATCGTATTTGCAGGCGAACGCCTTGATCGCCTCGGTTTCGAATGTGTGCGAACCGAGGTTGATGGTATCGCCGATGCGGAAGAACGCGTCGAGGCTCATGCGCCGGCCTCGCGGGTCAAGAACATGACAGTGTTCTCAAGTTCGAAGACGCTTTCACCGCGCTGGTTGAACAGTTCGCTGCGCAAGGTGACGAGGCCGAGCTGAGGCCTGGATTTCGACAGGCGCCTGGCAAGCACGCTGGTGCTGCCGGCCAGTGTGTCGCCGGCCAGCACCGGCTTCTTCCATTTGACCTGGTCGATGCCGGGCGCGCCTTGCGCGGTCGAGTCGAGCAGGAAGGCGTCGCACAGCATGCGCATGAAGATCGCGCAGGTGTGCCAGCCGGAGGCGGCCAAGCCGCCAAGGATGCTGGCCTTGCCGGCGGCTTCGTCGAGATGCATCGGCTGCGGGTCGAATTCGGTGGCGAATTCGATGATTTCGGCCGCACTCACCTGCTTGGCGCCGAGGTCGATCGATGCGCCCTCGGTGAAATCCTCGTAGGCCCAGCTTTTTGCGGTCATGATCCCAATCCGGTTGTACGATCACCGGGCATCCGGATGCCGTCCGGGCGGCGTTTGGTCAAGCGAATTCTATTGGGCCTACAACCAGCCGCGGCGGCGGAAATACCAGAACGGCAGGATCGCCGACAGGATCATCAGGCCGATGGCGAAGGGATAGCCGAGCTCCCATTTCAGCTCCGGGATGACGTCGAAATTCATGCCGTAGATCGAAGCCACCAGCGTCGGCGGGAGGAAGATGACGGCGGCGACCGAGAAGATCTTGATGATGGCGTTCTGCTCGATCGAGATCATGCCGAGCGTCGCGTCGAGCAGGAACGAGATCTTCTGCGACAGGAAGGTGGCATGGTCGGCGAGCGACAGCACGTCGCGCGATACTGTCTTGATGCGGGCGCGGACGTCCTTGCTCATCTTGATCTGGGTCGCGACGTGGGCAAGGAAGCCGGTGAGGCGCTGCAGCGAGATCAGGCTGTCGCGGATCGAGGAGGCAATGTCTTCCTTGCGGCCTATGGCCTTGAGCAGTTCCTGGAAATCGCGATTGCGCTTGTTCACCTTGGTCGACCGCGCCTCGAAGATGTCGCGCGAGATCGTCTCGATGTCACGGCCGGCGCGTTCGAGAATATCGGCTAGGCGATCGACGATCGCCTCCAGCAGGCCGATCAGGATGGTGTTGCCGGTGGTGCAGCCTGTCGCCACCTTCTCGGCGCGCAGGGGGAAGGTCTTGAACGCCTTCGGCTCATGATAGCGGATGGTGACCAGTCTCGGGCCGGCAAGCACAAAGGTAACCGGTGACATCAAGGGATCATCGACTTCGGTCTGCGCCGGCAAGGTGGCGGTCATGAAGTAGGCGCCGTCCTCGATGTAGAGGCGGCTCGAAATCTCGATCTCCTCCATCTCCTCGCGCGTCGGGATGGCAACGCCGAGCCAGGTCTCGATCGTTGTTTCTTCTTCCTTGGTCGGGTTGAGAAGGTCGGCCCAGACGACCTGATCGCCATTGGCCACGAGATCGTCGGCGAGGCGCAGGCGATCATTGTCGACGACGAAGGCCTTGATCATCGCCGGTCTCCGTTGGTTGAGCCCAAGGTTTCGTTTAATAGCGATGGGTCTTGCACGCGCCGCCGTTCCCACGGGGATGGCCAAGTCGCATGCAAACGGCCATAGACCCGGTGCCAAGGGCAGTCAAGCGAAGCGGCATGCCGGCTCCTCCACTTGACGAAGCCGTGATCGGTCGCCGTCAGCGCGCCAGCCGCGGCGCCTCAGGTGTTGAACTTGAACAGCAGGACATCGCCATCCTGGACGACATATTCCTTGCCTTCGTCGCGCGCCTTGCCGGCTTCCTTGGCCGCCACTTCGCCGCCCAGTGTGACGTAGTCGTTATAGGCGATGGTCTGGGCGCGGATGAAGCCGCGCTCGAAATCGGTGTGGATGACGCCGGCCGCCTGCGGGGCCTTGTCGCCCTTGTGGATCGTCCAGGCGCGGGTCTCCTTCGGCCCGGCGGTGAAATAGGTGATGAGATGCAACAGATCGTAGCCGGCGCGGATGACCTTGTTGAGGCCAGGTTCGTCGAGGCCGAGCGAGGACAGGAACTCCATCTCTTCCTCGTCGGAGAGCTGGGCGACTTCGGCTTCGATCGCGGCTGAGATCACCACGGTGCCGGCGCCCTGCGCGGTCGCCATCTTTTCCACGGCCCTGGTGTGCTCGTTGCCGGTGGCGGCGTCGGCTTCGGCGACGTTGCATACATAGAGCACGGGGTGCGAGGTCAAGAGGTTCAGTCCCTGCAGGATGCGCAGGTCTTCCGCTGAAATGCCGTTGAGCAGGATGCGGGTCGGCTTGCCGGCCTGGAGGAGCTCGAGTGCGGCCTCCATCATCGGCAGCACGGTGGTTGCTTCCTTGTCCTTGCTGCCGGCGCGCTTGCGGATCTGCACGATGCGGCGCTCGAGGCTGTCGAGGTCGGCGAGCATCAGCTCGGTCTCGACCGTATCGGCGTCGGCGACAGGGTCGATCTTGCCCTCGACATGGGTGATGTCGTCATCCTCGAAACAGCGCAGCACATGCACGATGGCGTCGACCTCACGGATGTTGGCGAGGAACTGGTTGCCCAGCCCTTCGCCCTTGGAGGCGCCGCGCACCAGGCCGGCGATGTCGACGAAGGAGATGCGGGTCGGGATGATCTCCTTAGACTTGGCGATTGCGGCGATCTTCTGCAGCCGCGGATCAGGCACCGCCACCTCGCCGGTGTTCGGTTCGATGGTGCAGAACGGATAGTTGGCGGCCTGCGCCGCCGCCGTCCTGGTCAATGCGTTGAAAAGCGTCGACTTGCCGACGTTGGGCAAGCCAACGATGCCGCATTTGAAACCCATGTGTCCGGTCCTATCGGGAAACTAGAAATTTGATGAGGGCTATGGGCGATAGGGGTGAGCAACGTCAAGCCCCGCAGTCCCGATCCTATCGACGCTCAGTCCTTCTTGCCGAACAGTTTCTTCAGCATAGCGGCCATAGGGCCGCTTTCCGGCAGCTTGGCCGGCGCCTGCTGTGGCCGTGCCTGGCGGATGTGGCTCTGGGCTTTCGGGCTCTGCGTGTTCGGCGCCTTGGGCGGCGGGCGGTCGTCGTCGCTGGTCGGCACGAGCTTGTCGCGAAGCGCCAGCGTGATGCGGTTCATGAAGGAACTGTCTTCGCCCTTGGCCAGCAGTCCGGCATCGTCGGCGATGGTGTCGAGCAGCACGTCCAGCCACCCGCGGTCGGCCTTGGCGAAGTCGCCTAGGACATGGCCGTGCACCATTTCCGGGACACCGGGGTGGCCGACGCCGATGCGCACGCGGCGAAAATTCTTGCCGACATGCTGGTCGAGCGAGCGGATGCCGTTGTGGCCGCCGGCGCCGCCGCCGACCTTGACCCGCAATTTGCCGGCCGGCAGGTCGATCTCGTCGTAGAAGACGGTCAGCGCCTCGGGGCCGAGCTTGTAGAAGCGCAAGGCTTCGCCGACCGGCTGTCCCGACAGGTTCATGAAGGTCTGCGGTTTGATCAGGAGAATCTTCTCGCCGGCAATCGTGCCTTCGGCGATCAGGCCCTGGAACTTCTTCGACCAGGGCGAAAAGGAATGGCGGCGGGCAATTGCGTCCGCCGCCATGAAGCCGACATTGTGCCGGTTATCAGCGTATTTCGCGCCCGGATTGCCGAGGCCTGCAAAGACAAGCATCGTGCGCTCCGGGCTCGAAAATTACTTCTCTTCGGCAGCAGGAGCCGCCGCTTCGGGGGCTGCCGCTTCCGCCGTCTCTTCCGTCTCCGGCTTCATCGCCGAGGAGCCGGCAATGGTCGCGATGGTGAAGTCGCGATCGGAGATCACCGGCTTGACGCCGGCCGGCAATGTAACCGCCGAGATGTGGATCGAATCGCCAATGTCGGCGCCGGTGAGATCGACGGTGATGAATTCCGGGATCGCATTGGCCGGGCAGTGGAACTCGACTTCGTGACGCACGATGTTGAGCACGCCGCCGCGTTTGATGCCGGGCGACTTGTCTTCATTGATGAAGTGCACGGGCACGTCGACGTTGACCTCGGTGTCCTTGCCGATGCGCAGGAAGTCGACATGGACCGGGAAATCCTTGACCGGGTCGAGCTGGAAATCCTTGGGCAGAACCTGGATTTTCTTGCCGTCGACATCGATCGTGGCGATCGTGGTCAAAAACCCGCCGCCATGGATCTTGTAGAAGACGTCCTTGTAGTTCAGCGCAATCGCCAGGGGAGGCTGTCTGTCGCCGTAGATAACTGCAGGCACTTTACCGTTGCGGCGAACTGCACGGGCGGACCCCTTACCGACCTGTTCGCGCGCTTCGGCCTTGAGCTCGTAAGTATCGTGGCTCATGGCATTTCCTTTCGCGTTTTATGGAGCGTTTGCGGTGGCAGTGTGCCTGGACCGTAAACGTCGAAAGCCGCCAGGCCTGGATGTCCGAATGCCAGAAACCGCATACGCGGAGCTTTGTTCGGGATCACAAGGGAAGGCAGCCTTCCGCCGCGTTGCCTCCAAGGGTGTCTACGCGGGTGGCGGCTCTATAGCGGAAGGCGGGAAAGGGTGCAAGCCATGGCGGGCAAGGGTGGCCGATGCCTGCGTTGGGCGCCGCATTGCGCTCAGGCCGGCAGGTCGGTGGGCGGATTTGATCCGTTTCCCTTGGCGCCACCGAGCGTGGACAGAGCGCTCAGCAGTTTCGTCCGGTCCTTGCCGATCATGAGCACGCCGCTGTCGGGCGCCAGCAGCGCCGAGAACGGCAGCATGGCGGCGCCGATCGAGGACGCTTCGGGGCCGAATTGCCCCGGCACGATCTCCGGCGCCACGATGCCGATGGCGCTGGCCTGGTTGAACTGGGCCTGCACCCTTGCCAGCAGTTCGAGATGGATCGGCCTGGGCAGGATCGAGTCGAGAACGATGGCCTCGATATCGATGATGGAGGTGATGGCGATGATCGCCTCGACCAGCGCGCTCGCGCAATCGTCGATCCATTCGAACAAGGGCGCGCGCGCCTCGGGCGGCAACGGATCGAGCTCTCGCACGCGGTTGATCACCACGCCGCGCGACCTCAGGTGATTGACCAGCACATAGATCGAGGCGCGATGCAGCAGGCTCTGGTAGCGCGCAGGCTTCGCCGCCACCGAATCGAGGCTTGAGGGCGAGACCGGCAAGGGTCCGAGGGCAGCGCTGTTGCCATGCGGCCCGGTATGGACCCTGCCGCCTTGCACCAGGCCGCCGCCGACAAAAGTGTCGATCGAGATGTGCATGAAATCGCGGAAGCGGGCGCCGGCGCCCTGGACAAGTTCGGCCAGCGCCGCCGACGTGGCGTCGTTTTCCACGAACACCGGCGTCTTCGCCGGCGTGGCAAAGCATGTCGTCAGGTCGATCGCCTCCCAGCGGCTGCCGAGATCGTCGGGAAAGCCGAGTTCCTCGCTCCAGCCGCCGAGGAAATAGGGTGAGGCAATGCCGACGCCGACGATGCTGGCATCGCCAAGCCCATCCACCAGCTTTTCGAAGGTGGCCAGCGCCATGTTGCCGGCCTTCAGCACCAGATCAGGATCGGGGAAGCGGTATTCGTGCGACTCTCTTGCGCGGATTTCACCGGCGAAGTCGACCAGAACGGCTTCAAGCGCACGCCGGCCGATCTTGATGCCGACGCTGTAGATGCGTTCCGGTGTCAGCCGGTAAAGCGTGGAGGGCGATCCGCGTTGCCCGAACCTTTTTCCCACTTGCTTTACGAATCCGGATGATTCCAAGCCGTCGACGATGGCAGCGACGGCCGCCGGCGTCAGGCTGGCCGCGCGCGCCAGATCGGACTTGGAGGCTTCCTTGAGGCGACGGATGGCGTCGAGCACGAAACGCTCATTATAGTGCCGAACTTTGACAGAATTGCTGCCTCTCCCTGACAAAACCCGCACTCCCCAAATGTCCCGTTCCCGGCGCGAAGCCCGCAAACCACCTGCGGCCGAGCGCACCCTGCGGTGCCTATGTTGGCGGCGACAGTGCGCGTCGGAACCATGGAAGTCAATTTTGCCGTTGCGCCTTTGCGCTATTTAATATAGCAAATTGAAAAAATAACTAGTCAGGGAGGAGACGTGCTGCACTCGGGCACACAAAGCGAAGCCGACGCTGCGGTGGTGCGGGCTGTTCCTGTTGCCCTGGTTCAGGCGGCGAAGGCTTTCGGCGGCACGATTGCGCTCAAGGACGCCTCCTTCGAATTGCGCTCCGGCGAGGTGCTGGCGCTGCTTGGCGAAAACGGCGCCGGCAAGAGCACCTGCGTGAAGCTTCTGGCCGGTGTGCATTCTCCCACCAGCGGTCATGTCGAGGTTGACGGCAAATCAGCCGTCTTCCATTCGCCGCACGACGCGCAAGCGGCCGGCATTGCGGTCATGCACCAGCATCCTGGCCTGTTTCCCGATCTGTCGGTGGCGGAGAACATCTATCTCGGCCACATGCCGCGCGACCGCTTCGGCGGCATCGACAATGCCGCCATGCTGGCCGGCGCCCGCAAGGTGCTGGCCACCGTCGGGCTCGACGTGCCGGCGGCAACGCGGCTGGGAACACTGCGTACCTCTGAACAACAACTGGTCGAGATCGCCCGCGCGCTGTCGCTGGATGCCCGCGTGCTGATCATGGACGAGCCCACGGCCGCATTGTCACAACGCGAGGTCGAGCGGCTGTTTTCCGTCGTTGCCCATCTCAGGCTGCACGGCGTGGCGATGATGTTCGTCGGCCACCGCATGGATGAAATCTTCCGCATCGCCGACCGCATCGCGGTGCTGCGTGACGGGCGCCTGATCGGCGTCAAGCCGAAAGCCGAGCTTGGCCGCGCTGCCGCCATCAGCATGATGGTCGGGCGTGAAGTCACCGACCTCTATCCCGAACGGCGCCATGCCTCAGGCGCGCTGGTGCTGGAGGGGAAGGGACTTTCGCGCGCCGGCGGGTTTGTCGGTATCGACCTCAAGCTTCACGCCGGCGAGGTGCTGGGGCTTGGCGGCCTGGTCGGCAGCGGGCGGACCGAGATTGCACGCGTGCTGTTTGGCATCGACCGGCCCGACACCGGCGAAATCCTGATCGACGGCAAGCCCGTGCGTTTCGCCTCGGCGCGCGACGCCATGGACGCGCGCATCGCCTATGTCTCGGAAGACCGCATGGGCCAGAGCCTGGTGATGGACTTTTCCATCCTCGACAATGCGGTGCTGCCGGTCCTCGACAAGGCCGCGCCTCGCGGTCTCTACGGCACCGACCGCGCCATCGGTCTGGTGGCGGACTGGCTGAAGCGCATGAAGCTGCGCTTTTCCGGTTACGGACAGCCGGTGAAAGAGTTATCCGGCGGCAACCAGCAGAAGGTGGTGCTGGCCAAATGGCTGCGCACCGAGCCGCGCGTGCTCATCCTCGACGAGCCGACGCAAGGCATCGATGTCGGTACCAAGGCGGAAGTGCATGCAATGATCGCTGACCTTGCCGCGCAAGGCATGGCGATCCTGCTGATCTCGTCAGAGATGCCCGAACTGATCGGCATGTGCGACCGCATTATCGTGCTGCGCGAAGGCCGCCAGACTGCCGAGTTTTGGCGCGGGCAAGCCACGCAGGAAAAAGTACTGGAAGCGGCGACCAGGACCGATGAACGTGCCGGCCAGGCAGCGCAGATAGAACGCGCCGCCGAGGAGGAAAAGGCAAAAGGACCGTTCGATTTTCTGAAGCGGCGGGAATTCGGCCTGCTTGCGGCAATGCTCGCCGTCGCCATTCCGGTCACCATCATCAACCCGCGCATGGTGAGCGCGGCGAACCTCACCGCTGTGTCGATGGACGCGGCCTTGCTGATTGTCGCCGCACTGGCGCAGATGCTGGTGCTGATCACCCGCAACATCGACCTGTCGATCGCAGCTGTGATCGGCCTCTCCGCCTATATGGCGGCCAGCATGGTTCAGGCCTATCCCGGATTGGACATCGGCATCGGCCTGATCACCGCCTGCGCGGTCGGCGGCTTTGCCGGACTGCTCAACGGCCTTGTCGTTACCAGGGGAAAGATCCCGGCCATCGTCGTTACGCTGGCTTCGATGTCGATCTTCCGCGGTTTCAACTCGATCTGGGCGGCGGGCGACCAGGTCAGCGCCGACGAAGTCACGCAAGCCTGGCTCGACATGACCGGGCTGAAGATCGCAGGCGTGCCGCTGATCGTCATCATCGCTATTGTCATCCTGTGCGCCGGCTATGTGCTGCTCTATCGCACCGCAACCGGGCGCGAGCTGTTTGCCACCGGTTCCAACCCGGACGGCGCAAGGCTGATCGGCATTCCGGTCGACCGGCGCATCCTGCTGGCCTTCGGCATGGCCGGCCTGCTAGGCGGCCTGTGCGGCGCCCTGTGGGCTTCGCGCTACGCCACCATCGATGCCCGCGTCGCGCTCGGCTTCGAACTCACGGTGATCGCCTCCGCCGTGGTCGGCGGCGTCGCCATCCGCGGCGGCTCGGGCACGCTGCTCGGCATCATCCTTGGCGCGCTCACGCTCTTGGTCATCAAGAACGGGCTGACGCTGGTGCGTGTCGACCCGCTCTGGCTGCAGGGCGTCTATGGCTTGGTGATCCTGGTTGCCATCGGCATCGACACCTTCATCGCGCGGCGTGCCGAACAGGCAAGACAGGCGAGGGCGAGATGAGAAAGTTTATCCGCTCGATCGACTTCTGGGATCTGCTGCTGGCGACCGCCTGCCTCGCCGTCTTTATCTATGCGGCGGTCTTCGTGCCGAATTTCGTTTCCGGCTTTAACCTTTCTCAACTGGCGGCGAGCGCCTCGGAAAAGGCGTTGCTGATCCTGCCGATGACGCTGCTCATCATCACCCGCGAGATCGATCTGTCGATCGCCTCTGTGCTGGCGCTGACATCCGTGGTGTTTGGCCTGCTCGTCCAGGGCGGCGTGCCGACGCTGGCGGCCATTCCGCTGACGCTGGTCTTCGGCGGCCTGCTCGGCGCCTTCAATGGCTATCTGGTTTCAGGGCTGGGGCTGCAGTCGCTGGTGGTGACGCTCGGCACCATGGCGCTCTATCGGGGCATTGGCTACATCCTGCTCGGCACCGGTTCGGTCAACATATTGCCGCCGGCGGTCGTCGATTTCGGCATCAACAATCTGCCGGGCACACAAATCCCGTGGACCATCGTGCCGTTCCTGCTGCTGGCGCCGATCTTCGCGGTGGTGCTGCAGAAGACGCCGACCGGCAAGCGCATCTATGCGCTCGGCGGCAGCCCCGAAGTGGCGCGTTATTCCGGCATCGATACGCGCAAAATGGTGCTGAAGCTGTTCGTCGTTTCGGGCATGGTCGCGGCCATCGCCGGCATCGTCTATACCGCGCGCCTCTCCAACGCCCGCGCCAACAATGCGCTCGGCATGGAGCTCGATGTCATCACCATCGTGCTGCTCGGCGGCGTCAGTGTCTTTGGCGGCAAGGGGCGGCTCACCGGCGTCATGCTGGCGCTGCTCTTGATTGCCATCATCCGCAACGTGCTGGCGCTCAACCAGATCGGCGGCGACGCCCAAGGCATGATCATCGGCCTGCTCCTGATCGGCTCGCTGCTGGTCTCCAACTACTGGCGCTCCCTGGAGGAGCGGCTGTCAAGATCGCGCGTCCTGCGCGAAACCAAGGGGTGATCTCGGGCCCCTTTCTTCAAGCCCGAATTCTGACGGAGGAGACACAATGAAAGCGTTTAGAATAGCCCTGCTCGCATCCGCGGTTCTGCTTGCGCCGGCCTCGCTGGCATACAGCCAGGAATGCGCCAAGGAACCTGTAACGGTCGGCTTCCTGCCCAAGCTCGACACCGATCCCTACTTCAAGGTGGCTTTCGGCGGCGCCGAGGAGGCTGCGAAGGAAATTGGCGGCACCGCCACCCAGGTCGCCCCGTCGCAGGCGACGGCCGAGGCACAGATCGAATTCATCAACAGCCTTGTGTCGCAGAAGGTCGGGGTCATCGCTATCGCCGGCAACGACGCCAATGCGGTTGCGCCTGCGCTGAAGCGCGCCGTTCAGCAAGGCGTCCGGGTGATATCGTACGATTCCGACGTCGCGGCCGATGCGCGCGCGGTGTTCGTGAACCAGGTGAAGGGCGACAGTCTGGCCGAAATGATGCTGGAAAGCGCATTCAACCTCAGCGGCGGCGAAGGCGAGTTCGCCATCCTGTCGTCGACGCCGACGGCGACCAACCAGAACGCCTGGATCGACTTCATGAAGGCGAAGATGGCGGCAGAGCCGAAATACGCCAAGATGAAACTAGTGCAGGTCGCCTATGGCGAGGAGAGCGAGCAGGTCAACCAGCAGCAGGCCTTGGCGCTGGTGCAGGCGTTTCCGGATCTCAAGGTGATCATCGTGCCGGCAGGCATTGGCCTTCCGGCGGCCGCGCGCGCACTCGAGGAAGCCGGCATGATCGGCAAGGTCAAGCTGACCGGCCTTGCGCCGGCCACTTTGATTTCGAAATACATCAAGGATGGCGCTGCCCAGGATATCTGGTGGAATGTCACCGATCTCGGCTACCTGACCTATCAGGCGGCCCAGGCGCTGGCGCAGTGCAAGATCACCGGCAAGGAAGGTGAGAAGTTCACGGCGGGCAGGCTCGGCGAATACACGATCGGGGCCAGCGGCGAACTGATCCTTGGCCCGGCCAAGATCGTGACCCCGGAAAACCTGGCCGAGTTTAAGTTCTAAGCCTCCCAAGGCCCGGCGGGCGCCGGTTCAAGCCGGCGCCCGCTCGTTCAATTGTCAGTCGAAAAGCGTGAGGGCGACGATGAAACTCTTGCTGGCAGGCGAGACCTTCGCGGCGACGACGTCGGTCGCTGCCGGCGGCGACGTTCTGACAAGTGCGACATGGGTGAATGGCGCGACGTCCTTCAATGCCGCCCTTGCCGCAGAGGGCATAGCGGTGACGCAGATCGGTGGCGATCGCTGCGCGGCCGAATTTCCGTATGACCTCGACGCGCTGGCCGAATACCAGGCGGTGGTGATCTCCGATGTCGGCGCGCTGACCTTGCTGGTCACGCCGGAGGCCCGCGCCGGGCGCATTGGCGTCAACCGCCTCGAGGTGCTCAAGGCCTACGTCGAAAGCGGCGGCGGGCTGATGCTGGCCGGAGGCTATATGGGATTCCAGGGTATGTTCGGCACGGCGCGTTTCCACGACACGCCGGTGGAGGACGTGCTGCCCGTGCGCTGCCTGCCATTCTCGGATGGGTTGGAAGTGCCGCAAGGCCTGCACCCGTCGATCCTTCAGGCGTCGCATCCAATCGTTGCCGGTGTCGGGGGCCCGTTGCCGCCGATCCTCGGCATGAACAAACTCGATTTCAGGCGCGATGGCTCGTCCCAGCTTCTGGCGACCTGCCATTATCGTGGCACCGACTGGCCGCTGCTTGCTGCTCGCAGCGTTGGCCACGGCCGCACTGTCGCCTGGGCGACGGATATCGGCCCGCACTGGCTGTCGCAGGACTTTCTCGGCTGGCCGCTCTACGGCAAGCTGATGGGCAACGTCGTGCGCTGGCTGGCCGGCAAGGATTAAGCCTGGCGTGTTTGTAGGGCAGCTAGTCCGGCTTGCTGCTCAACGCTTCGCGCAGCGCCTGGATCCGCCGATTCAAGGCATCGAGATCAGCCATCGTCATGCCCGAGCGTTCGATCAGGGTTTCGTTGAGGCAGTTGCACTGGACGAGCAGCGCGCGGCCGGCAGGCGTCAGGTCGACCTGCACTTGGCGCTCGTCCGTCTGGCTGCGCTGGCGGGTGACGAGACCGGCCTGTTCCATGCGCTTCAACAGCGGCGTGATGGTGCTCGATTCCAAAGCGAGCCTGTGCGCAATCGAGCCGACCGACATCCCGCCGGCTTCGGCAAGTGCGTTCAGCACGAGATATTGCGGATAGGTGATGCCCATCTCGTCCAGCATGGGCTTGTAGGTGCGATTGATTGCCATGCTGGTGGCGTAAAGCGTGAAGCAGAGCTGGTTGTCCAACGGGAGAGGCACGAGGCATTCCTTTGCCGACTGAGCACATCAATATGTAGCACGAAAAATGATATCGCGATACATATTTTCTGTAGACAAGGATTTGGACCTGCGCTAGTCGTATGGTTATCGCGATATTGATTATCGCGGAAGCAATCAATGGAGAGCGAGATGACCAAGCCCGGCAGCAGCACGATCACCACCAAGGACGGCACCGAAATTTTCTACAAGGATTGGGGAACGGGACAACCCATCGTCTTCCATCACGGCTGGCCGCTGAGCAGCGACGACTGGGACGCCCAGATGCTGTTCTTCCTGTCCAAGGGCTATCGCGTCATTGCCCATGACCGGCGCGGCCATGGCCGCTCCACCCAGACCGATACCGGCAACGAGATGGACACCTACGCCGCTGATGTCGCGGAGCTTGCGGCGCATCTCGACCTCAAGGACGCGATCCATGTCGGCCATTCCACCGGTGGCGGCGAAGTGGCCCGCTATGTCGCGAAGTACGGTTCCGGTGGCCGTGTCGCCAAGGCCGCACTGCTCGGCGCGGTGCCGCCGATCATGCTGAAGACGGCGGCCAATCCGGGTGGCCTGCCGATCGAGGTGTTCGATGGTTTCCGCTCCGCCCAGGCAGCCAACCGCGCCCAGTTTTTCCACGATATTGCGGCCGGCCCGTTCTACGGCTTCAACCGCCCCGGCGCCCAGGTATCGCAGGCTGTCGTCGAGAATTGGTGGCGCCAGGGCATGATGGGCGGCACCAAGGCGCATTATGATTGCATCAAGGCGTTCTCGGAAACCGACTTCACCGACGATCTGAAGGCCATCGACGTGCCGGTGCTGGTCATGCATGGCGACGACGACCAGATCGTTCCGATCACCGACTCCGCGCTGCTGGCTGTCAAGCTCCTCAAAAAGGGCGAGCTCAAGGTCTACAAGGGTTTTCCGCACGGCATGGCGACCACGCACGCCGATGTGATCAACGCCGACCTGCTGGCGTTCTTCAAGGCGTAGAATCGTTCAGTTGAATAGACATCGTCCAGTTGGATAGGCAAGGCACCCGCCGCCGGGCGGGTGCATTTGCTTTCGTCGAAATGTCAGCGGGACAGTGCCTATTTATCGAGAAAACCAGTGATCAGTTTGACGGTGTCGTCGGGGTTTTCCTCCATGATCCAGTGTCCGGAAGCGGGCACGATGCCGCCCGTGACATCGGTCGCAACAAGCCGCAGGAGATCGGCCTGCGTAGTGCCAGCGGATTTTTCACCGCCGACAGCCAGTACCGGCATGGTCAGTTTGCCGCCGGCGGCAAGCATCGCCTGGTTGTCGATCGCGTCCTGGTCAAACGCCTTGAACTGCTCGAAGGCGTCATGCATCGCATGCGGGCGGGCATAGAGTTTGGCGTAGTGCCTGCGCGTCGCCTCGTCGATCTTCTTGGGGTCAGCCGACAACTCGTTGTAGAAGCGGTCGAGATAGATGCGCTCGCGCCCCGCGACCAGCCGCTCCATATCAGGGCCGCGGAAGTTGAAGTGCCAAAGCAGCGGGCTTTGCTTGATCTTTTCCCAGTCGCCTATGCCGGGCAGCGGCGCGTCGATGATAACCCATTTGGTGATGCGCTTGGGATACTGAGCGGCGAGCGCATAGCCGACCATGTTGCCGATGTCGTGGGTGACGAGATCTGCCTTGTCGATCTTCAGGGCATCCAACACGCCGGCGATGTCGACGGCCTGGTTCTTCTTGGCGTAGCCCGCTTCCGGGTGGGCCGACAGACCCATGCCGCGCAGGTCCGGCACGATGACGGTGTGGTCCTTTGCGAGGGCGATGGCCGCGGCGCCCCACATGTCTCCGGTATCGGCAAAGCCGTGCAGCAGCACGACGGCGGGACCCTTGCCGCCAACGCGCACATAGAGTTTGGTGCCGTTGGTTTCGACGGACTGCGTCTTGAAACCCGGCGGAAAGGGAACGATGCGTGCCGTCGCCGGCAAGGTAACAAGAAGCACACCCAATACGGCCAATACGATCTTGCGCATGTCATCCCCCAGAGACGTCGAAGGCCCCAAGCCTTCGTTGATGACTATCTCTAGCAGGCTTTTCAACCAGCGCATGGTGAAAGAATCACAGAGGGCGCAGCAATGCCGCGCCCTGCGTCAAATCCGCAAAATCGACCGGTTTTATCTGGCCGCCGCTTGCGCCTTCCTGGCTTCCTTCATGTTGGGCAGGAACACCGTCAGCAGGCCGAGCAGCGGCAGATACGAGCAGATCTGGAAGACGAAATCGATGCCCTTCATGTCGGCGACGACGCCGAGCACTGCGGCTGCAATGCCGCCCATGCCGAAGGCGAAGCCGAAGAAGATCCCGGCGATGGTGCCGACACGTCCCGGCACCAACTCCTGCGCAAACACGACGATGTTGGAGAAGGCCGAGGACAGGATCAGGCCGATCAGCACCGTCAGCACCATCGTCCATTCGAAATTGGCGTAGGGCAGCGCCAGCGTGAACGGCAGCACGCCGACGATCGAGAACCAGATCATCGCCTTCTGGCCGTAGCGGTCGCCGAACGGTCCGCCGAGCAGGATGCCCAGCGCCGAGGCGCCGAGGAACAGGAACAGCATGACCTGGCTCATCTGCACCGACACGCCGAACTTATGGATGGAATAGAAGGTGTAGTAGCTGGAGAGCGAGGCGATGTAGGCGTTCTTGGTCAGCACCAGCAGCGTCAGCACCGCCAGCGCTCCCATCACCTTCTTGCGCGGGAAGGGGGAGACGAAGCTTGCCGCCTTGCGATTGCCCTGCGCGGCGCGCATCCGGCTGTACCAGCCGCCGACCCGCGACAAAACGATGATGCCGATCAGAGACCCGACGGCGAACCATGAAATGCTGGTCTGGCCGAAGGGCACGACGATGAAGGCAGCGAGCAGCGGCCCCATCGACTGGCCGAAATTGCCGCCGACCTGGAACAAAGATTGCGCCAGGCCAAAGCGGCCGCCGGAGGCAAAGCGGGCAATGCGCGAGGATTCCGGATGGAAGATCGCCGAGCCGATTCCGATCAGCGAGGCGCCGACCAGAAGCAGCGCATAGTGGCCGGCATAGGCCAGAACGATCAGGCCAATCAGCGAGGACGCCATGCCGTAGGGCAGCGAATAGGGCATTGGCCGCTTGTCGGTGATCATGCCGATGACCGGCTGCAGCAGCGACGCCGTGACCTGGAAGGTGAAGGTCAGAAGACCGATCTGCCAGAAATCGAGACCGTAATTCTCTTTCAGCAGCGGATAGATCGCCGGCAGCAGCGATTGCATGATGTCGTTGATGCCGTGGCAAAAGCTCACCGCCAGAATGACGGTGAAGGCGGTCGCCTGGGCTGAAGGGAGGCTGGCGCTTGGCTGCGGTGCAATGCTGGTGGCTGTCGTATCGGTCAAGGCAGGCTCCGAGGTCTTTTTGGCGGGTGTTTGCCCGCGGGCTGGCTTGGCGGCCGCTCCCGCGGACCGCCTTAAGGACGCTCGTCTGAAGCGCATGGGGCGACGCCCCTGCGGAGCGCCTTGGGGATGGCTGCCTTATAAGCTGCTTGCGAGGCGACTTCTTTCGTGGTTTGGTCCAATAGTTTCGCAAGTGGGCCATAGCCGATGCCACATCGCAGGGATATCTTCCGCGCCGGCAATGCCGATCTCGGCCGATTGCACGAAAGCCGCTGGCAGTGGCTGGAGGAGGTTTCCGGGCCGGCGGTGGCTTTGCCGACCGAATATCCCGACGGCTACCACGTTCCGCAACACCGTCACAGCCGCAGCCAGTTGCTGCATGCGCTGGTCGGTGTCGTGCTGGTGACGACCAGGTACGGGCGCTGGATGGTGCCACCCGACCACGCAATGTGGATACCGGCCGGCACCGAGCATTCCGTCGAAATGCTGGGCGATGTCTCGATGCGCTCGGTCTATGTCATGCCAGGCGCGATCCCGGGCCTGCCGGAAGGTTTGCGCGTCGTCGGCATCACCGAGCTGATGCACAGCCTGATCGTCGAATCGGAAAAGCTGCCGCAAGGCGGCGAACTGGAAGGCCGCGGCGGGTTGATCATGAACCTCTTGCTGCACGAGATCCCGACCTTGCCGGAACGGCCGCTCGGCCTGCCGTTCCCGTCTGATCCCAGGCTGGCGGCGCTCTGCCGACGCTTCGTGGCGGCACCGTCGCCGCATGCCACGATCGACGAGTGGGCCGATGCCGCGGGGATGAGCCGGCGCTCCTTCACCCGTGCCTTCCACCGCCAGACCGGACTGTCCTTGTCGACATGGCGCCAGCAGGCCTGCCTGTTCGCGGCACTTCCCAGGCTCGCCGACGGCGAGCCGATCACCAGGGTGGCGCTCGACCTCGGTTATGACAGCGTGCCGGCATTCATAACCATGTTCAAGCGCATGCTCGGCGCCTCGCCGCGCGGCTATATGCGCGGCGCCCGCGACGAAGGCATGCGGCGGGCTCAGCCTCGGCTTGAGGCCCCGGCGCCGTAGCGCCAGGAAAAGCCCGCAGCACTTTGTCGTAGGCCCTAGTCCAGCTGAACGCCGCTGGCCTTGACGATCGGTTCCCATTTGGCGAGTTCGGCCTTCACATGCACTCCAAGCTCTTCCGGGGTGGAGGCCACGATCGAGGCGCTGAACTGGGCCATGCGGGCGATCACATCAGGGTCTTTCAGGGCTTCAACTGCCGCCTTCTGAAGAACGGCGACGACCTCCGGCGGCGTGCCTGCGGGCGCGAACAGAGCGTTCCAGCTGTAGGTTTCATAGCCGGGAATGGTTTCGGCAATGGCCGGTATGTCGGGGAAGGAGGGAACGCGCTCCTTGGTGGTGACGCCAAGCGCTCTCAGCGTCCCGCTCTTGATATGGCCCGATGAAGAGGGGAGGTTGTCGAACATCATCGGCACCTGATTGCCGATAACGTCGTTCAAGGCCGGTCCGGCGCCCTTGTAGGGAATGTGCTGCATACTGACGCCGGCCATCGTCTTGAAAAGCTCGCCGGAGAGATGCAGCGGGGTGCCATTGCCTGATGAGGCGTAGGCATATTTGTCCGGGTCCTTCTTCAGCATCTCGATCAGTTCCTTGACGTCCTTGGCGGGGAATTCAGGGTTTACGACCAGGACGTTTGGCACCAGCACGAGCAACGATATCGGCGCAAAATCCTTCTCCGCATCGTAGGGCTTTGTCTTCAGGATCAGCGGGTTGAGCGCGTGGGTTGCGACCGTGCCCATCAGGATCGTGTAGCCGTCCGGTTCGGCTCGGGCGACCTGGGCAGCGCCGATGCTGCCCCCGGCGCCGCCGACATTTTCGACGACAATCTGCTGGCCCAGCTTTTCGGACATCTTGTTGGCGACCAGGCGCGCGACCAGATCCGTCGAGCCACCGGCGGAAAAGGGGACAACCATGGTGATGGTCCGGTCCGGAAAATCGGCGGCCCAAGCCGCCGGTGCTGAAAGGGTGGCTGCGATGGAAACCGCGAGCCCGAGCAAAGTCCTACGCCGCATCTGCTACTCCTCCGTTGATTGGAGGGGAAGTATGGCCATGGTGAACTCCTCGCACAATGCAACCATGGACTGACTGCCCGCCTCAGGAGATCGGGCTTGACACCGATGCTTCGGTTGGCGTGCGCGAGAACGCCTCACCCCTCAGTTCAATCAGCCTTGGTCCAGCTGAAAACAAGCCATTTGTATCGTGACGTCTCTTCAGGCTCGGCCGTGTAGGTCATCTGCATGTCGCCGCCCTCGGCGTAGATGTCGAGCCTGGGCGCCGTGTCCAGTTCGAGCCACAGGGAATCGTTCTTGAACGACCATGTCCCGCACCAGACGCAAGGCCCCGATGCCGGGTCACCCGGTTGGTGAAAATTGTAGCGGCCGTCCGCCGTGATCTCCAGATAGTCGAAGGCGCCATAAAAGGCGGTCACAGTCTGCTGAAATTCGGTCGCAGCCGCTTCCTGGTCGGGCTTCGCCGGCTCTTCAGATCACGCGGTGGCCGGATTGCGGACCCTGCGATGCTCCATTTGCCGATGAAATCCTTTTCGGTGGGAAGATATTCCGTTTGCGCCTGCGCGGTCGAAACCGGAGCGATTGTCGGCGCATAGGCCGCGCTGGCGATGCCGATTGCGAGAAGCATTCCTGCGATGCCTGCAGCCTTGATTCGATTGCGCATCAGCTGCGCTCCTTTCACGACGGTTTGGGGCAGATTCCAAAAACGAGATTACCCCCGAGCCAGGCCTGGGGGCACGCTTTTGGGCAACATGGATTAATCGAACAGGCTCGACACGGACTCTTCGGTCGCTGTGCGCGAAATCGCCTCGCCCATCAGGTCGGCGATGGAGATGACGCGGATATTCGGGGCGTCGAGCACGCCTTGCGTCGGCTGGATGGAATCGGTGATCACCAGTTCCTGCAGCTTCGAGCCGCTGATCCGGGCGACCGCACCGCCCGACAGCACGCCGTGGGTGATATAGGCGGTGACGCTGGTAGCGCCGTTGGCGAGCAGCGCATCGGCGGCATTGCACAGCGTGCCGCCGGAATCGACGATGTCGTCGATCAGCAGGCAATCCTTGCCGGCGACCGCGCCGATGATGTTCATCACTTCGGATTCACCGGGACGTTCGCGGCGCTTGTCGACGATGGCCAGTTGTGCGTCGAAGCGTTTGGCGAGCGCGCGGGCGCGCACCACGCCGCCGATGTCGGGCGAGACGACGACGACATTGGCAAGCTGTTTGTATTTTGCCTTCACGTCGCGGGCCATCACCGGCACCGAGAACAGATTGTCGGTCGGAATGTCGAAAAAACCCTGGATCTGGCCGGCATGGAGGTCGAGCGTCAAGACGCGGTCCACGCCGGCGCGGGTGATCATGTTGGCGACCAGCTTCGCCGAGATCGGTGTGCGGCCCGAGGCCCGGCGATCCTGCCTGGCGTAACCGAAATAGGGGATGACCGCGGTGATGCGCTTGGCCGAGGAGCGCATGAAGGCATCGATCATGATGAGCAGTTCCATCAGATGATCGTTGGTCGGGAACGAGGTCGACTGCAGGATGAAGACATCCTCGCCGCGCACGTTTTCCTGGATTTCGACGAAGATTTCCTGATCGGCGAAGCGTCTGACGCTGGCCTTGCCCAGCGGGACATTGAGATAGCGGGCGACCGCTTCGGCCAGCACCCGGTTGGAATTGCCCGCGAAAAGCTTCATGCACCGTTCCTGGCGAAGGATGGGGAGGTCCTCTTAATCGGGCTTGTAGCGAGCCGTGCCGGTATTGCAAGCCTCGTTGACGGGAATCCGCCGGCTAATCTCAAAAACGTCAACAGTGAACGGAAGCCGGTAACAGGCGGATCAGCCGGCGCTGCCGCCGAGCCAGGCCGCGAACTGGTCGATCGTCTGGTCGGCGATCGCCTGCATGGTAGCGGGTGCAACCGCGGGCCAGCCTTCGGCGGCATTGACCGAGGGCGCCTTCTGCTGGCCATTGATGCGGTGTAGCCGGTTGCCAGCGGGGTCATAGACGTCCCAGACATAGATAACGGTGGTATCCTTGCCTTCCGTCATGGTCGAGAAGTAGCCCTTCAGCACATGGGTGGCGGCCTGGTCGGCGCTGCCGGCAAGGGTGATGCCGCGCTGCTTGGCGCGTGTCTGCAGTTCGGCCGTCAGCGGCGTTGCCGCTTCCACGGAGGCGCCGACGATCGGCGCGATCTGCAGCCGGGTCTTCGACAAAGCGGCGGCGCTCTGCGCGGGGTTGGCGGGTGTCGTGGCGCCGACGACCGGCGCTGGTGTGGCGGCGGGCGCGATGCCCGGGGCAGCCAAGGGCTGAGCCGGTTGGGCCGAGGCTGCCGGCGGCGTGATGGCGGACGGCTCAAGGACGTCCTTGGCATTGGTGCAAGCGGCCAGCACAAGCGCTGCGAGCAATGACACGGTCGTCACATGCGATCGTCTCATCTGCCCGAAAACTCCTTAGTCGCGAACGCCCCCGCGTGGACCAACCATTATGGATTCACTGTACGATCAAGTCGAGATCATGGCGTGAAAGCGGCTTCGGCTGGGATTCGGTGGTCAGGTAGGTGCGGCCAAGCGTCATCGCCGTCTCGGTTTCGGAGTCCATGATGATCATGTGCGCGAACAATGTCATGTTGGGCGCGATCGGCTCGGGATTGCCCTGGTAGAACATCGGCATATCCATCCAGGACGGGGTGAAGCGGGCGCCGACGGAATAGCCGCAGGCGTTCAACCGATGCTTGGTCAGGCTGTGCGCCTCCAGCGTGCGGGCATGCGCGTCGAAGACGTCGCCGAAGGTGTTGCCGGGCGTCATCGCCTTCTCGACCGCCAGAAGAGCCGCGCGGGCGGCGTCGAACAGCTCCTGATGGCGCTTCGACGCCTTGCCGGTCAGCACGGTGCGCATCATCGGCGCGTGATAGTGATGGAACACGCCGGCCCATTCGAGCGTCAGCTGATCGTTCTTGGTCAGCTTGCGGCGCCCGGCCTTGTAGCGGCAGAGCAGCGCGTCGATGCCCGAGCCGATGATGAATTCATTGGCCGGATAGTCGCCGCCGCCGGCAAACACCGCGCCCTGCATGGCGGCAAGGATCAGCGCTTCGTCGCCGCCCTGCTTGATCAGCGGCAGGGCCGCGTCGAGCGCGTCGTCGGAAAGGTTGGCGGCCTTTTCGGCCTTGGCGATTTCAGCCGGGCTCTTGAACAGGCGCAGACGGCCGACAATACCGGAGGCGTCGGCGATCTGGCCGAAGGTCTGCAGCTGCTCGTCGACGCGGCGGCCATTGAAGGCGGTCAGGCCATGGGTGTCGTATTCGACGCCGATGCGGGCGCCGAGGAGATTGAGGTCGTTGAGCAGGTTGCGCAGGTCGACCGCCGGGTTGGCGCCGTCGCGGTCGGTCCACAGCACGATGTTGTCGATGATCGATGTGTGGCGCGCCTGGCGCAAATCGGCCGAGCGGGTGAGCAGCACCATCGAGCCGTCAGCCTTCACAACCAGGCACTGGAAGAAACAGAAGCCGAACGTGTCGTAGCCGGTTAGCCAGTACATGCTCTCCTGGGCGAAAAGCAGTACAGCATCGAGCTTCTTTTCCGTCATCTCGATCATCAACCGGTCACGCCGGGCGTCAAATTCCGACCGTTCGAAATGCAGCGCCATTATCCGTTCTCCAAAACAATTGCCGAAACCTGCCGACCGTAGTCCGGTTCCTTGCGATGCGTCGCGCGCCGGTAGGAAAAGAAGAGATCCTCCTCGGCATAGGTGCAGCGGCCAAGCCCCTGCGCGGTCACGCCAGCCTTCTTCAGCCGGTCGACCGTATAGAGGTTGAGATCGAACATTGCATGCGCCGGATTGGCCGAAGGCGCGAAATAGCCGATGTTTTCGGCATCGGCTTCGACGAAACGGGCGACGAATTCCGGCCCGACCTCGTAATTGTCGGGGCCGATCGAAGGACCGAGAACCGCAATGATGCGCTCACGGCGGGCGCCGAGGCTTTCCATCGCGGCAATGGTGTTTTCAAGCACACCGGTGAAAGCGCCCTTCCAGCCGGCGTGTGCAGCGCCAATGATGCGCGCTTGCGCATCGGCGAACAGCACCGGGCCGCAATCGGCCGTCGAGGCGCCGATGGCGATGCCCGGCCGGTCGGTGACGATGGCGTCGGCCTTGGGCCGCGGGCCGGGAAAGGGTTCCCTGGCAATAACGACATCGGGCGAGTGGACCTGATGCGCGGTCAGGAGATGGCTGGCCGGCACACCCATCCAGGCAGCGACGCGGCGGCGGTTCTCGGCGACCAGCATCTGATCGTCATCCGACCCGGTGCCGATGTTAAGTCCCTGATAGATGCCGCCGGAGACGCCGCCGATACGGGTGAAATAGCCATGGCGGATACCTCGCGGCTTGGCCGCTTCCAGCAGCGGCGAGCGAACAGGATCCGGTTTGGTCTGATTCAGCATGGATGGGTTTGTTGTCCGCGCCGGCGTTTTCGTCAAGGCGAAGTTCGGCCGAGTGATTGCGACAGTGCTGCTGCGTCGACTTTGCATTGGCCAAAAGCAGGCATGCGACCACAAGCGACATGGCGGGACGGCTTGTAACGATCTCTGAGGGTCAGACTGGCTGATGCGGCAGGATTTGCAGGATTTTGAACAGCGTGCCCATGCCGTCGGGTCCGGCCAGGCGCTCGACGGCATCGGCAATGGTTTGTCGTGCCTCTTGGCTTGCCTGGCTGCCCAACTGGCCAGCTCGCTCAAGCAATCCCATGCCAAGCAGAAAGTCGCCCTGCGTCGCCAATTCCACATCGAGGCCATGCGCCCGCACGACGGCGGCCAGTGCCGCGAAGTCGACATGGGCGGTGAGATCGGCTTCGCCGGGATTGGCCAGCACATCTTCTGGGGCGTGCCTGCGCACGGCCTGCAATGTGTCGCCGAAACCGGGCTGGAGGTGGCCGTAATCAGGGAACAGCCCGGCGCCGCCGTGGTCGGCTATGCGTTCGGCAATGGTCGCCATCAGTGCCGCGCGGGCCGGTGCTATTTCGAAAATAGAGCCTTGTGGCGCCTCGGCGGCGTCTTCCGGCAGCAGCGTCGCCTCGACCGAGCCGGCGCCGGCGAAGAAGCTCAACTCGTCTGAGACATCGAGGCCGATCACCCGTTCGCGCCAGCCGGCGCCGGCGCGGATGAACTGGCGGATCGGCACAGCGTCGAACAATTCGTTGCCGACAATCAGCAACGGCGCCTGCGGTAGTGTGGCGATGGTTTCGTGCCAGCCGAGCTCAACCGAAGTTTCGGCAAGCGTCTGCTTCTGGATTTCGGTCAGCCGCGGACTGGTCTCGACCAGAGCGAAGGAGGCTCCGGCGGCGATAGCCGGATCGAGCCGCGTCAGGGTGCGAAGCATGTCCTTCATCAGCGTGCCGCGGCCAGGCCCGATCTCCGCGATGGTGACCGGCAGGGGTCGGCCGATCGCTAGCCAGGCTTGATAGAGCCAGACGGCGACGAGTTCGCCGAACATCTGGCTGATCTCGGGTGCGGTGACGAAGTCGCCGGCGGCGCCGAACGGCTCGCGTGTGGTGTAGTAGCCGTCGCTGGGATCGAACAGGCAGAGCGCCATGTACTCGTTGACGGGGAGGGGGCCGAGCGCGCCGATCAGGTCGACGATGCGGGTCTTCAGCCGTGTCATGCCGGCTGTGGTTGCGGCGCCGGTTTGGCTGTGGCCATCGCCCAGATGCCGGCCAGCACCATCGGCAGCGACAGCACCATGCCCATGGTGAGCCAGCCGCCGAGGAGGTAGCCGAGCTGCTGGTCGGGCTCGCGGAAGAACTCGACGAAGATGCGTGACAGGCCGTAGCCGCAAATGAAGGCGCCGCCGACAAAGCGCGGCGTCTTCAGCTTCAGCCGCGAATGGGTGAGGAAGCGCAGGACCAGGAACAGCACCGCGCCCTCGAGCAGCGCTTCGTAGAGCTGGCTCGGATGGCGGGGCTCCAGGCCCGCGACACAACCCGCCACAGTCTGCTGGAGACGCTCGTTGCAGAAGACGACGCCCCACGACACGTCGGTCACGCGACCCCAGAGTTCGGCATTGACGAAGTTCGCGATGCGGACGAGGCCGAGCCCGACCGGCACGCCGGCTGCCACCACGTCGAACAGCGTCCAGGTGCGGATGCCGCGCTTGAGGGAAAATAGCGTCATGGCGAGGATGACGCCAAGCAGGCCGCCATGGAACGACATGCCGCCCTGCCAGACGGCGAAGATGTCGAGCGGGTGGTCGATATAGCGCTTGAGATCGTAGAACAGCACATAGCCGGTGCGTCCGCCGAGCACGACGCCGACGGCAGCCCAGACGATGAAATCGTCGAGGTCGATCGGCTTCATCGGCAAGACACCATCAGGCCACAGCCTTGTGTTGGTGACCAGCCGCTTGGCGTACCACCAGGCGAACAGGATGCCGACGATATAGCCGATGCCGTACCAGTGCACCGCCAGCGGGCCGATCTGAACCAGGATCGGGTCGATGTTGGGGAAGGACAGCGACGCCATCGGCAGCAGGAAATAGTCGTTCAACAGGATCTCCCGGGAGGGCTCGCGTTAGGGCGCGGACCATGCGGCAGGGTTTTGGCGGGGTCAAGGCAAGTTGGCGATAGCCTGATCGTCGCAGACGGAAGGCTCAACCCTGCGGCTTGCCGGCGACCAATTGCCTGAGCGCATCGTTGATCCTGTCCTGCCAGCCGGGGCCATCTTCCTGGAAATGGTCGAGTACGGCGCGATCGATCCTGATCGAGACAAGCTCGCGAACGTTTGGTGCGGCGGAGGGTTCGCGAATGGGAGGCGCGGGTTTCTTGACTGGCTTGAAGGCCGCTTCAGCGGCTTCCATCGGATTGGTCGGTCGGCGCGGGGGCGTTGCCATTGGTTGATCCTGAATGAGAGTGACTCTTGCCTGGAGCAAGTCGTGAGGAAAACACTAGGCCGCTGGTCTGTGAAGACCAGTAACTTCACTTGGTTCTCTCTGCCATTGCCCTGTATTTGGCTTCAAGCCTGTCCAGCACCTCGTCGCCAGGCTTGACCCGGCCCGCACCGGCATCCGGAATGCCCTTTGCGAGTGCTGCATCGAGTGCTGCAAAGCGCTTCTCCAAGTCCGCACTGTCCGTCATGGCAACCGTCGTTCCAAGAATCCATTTGCGTTAATGGCAATCTGTCTCCCGGACCGTGAGCCAAATCGCGTCGACATGAAGCCGCACCAGCTTCAACGTTCTTGCATTCCGCAGGCAGTGCCACTACGTCAACTCGAGCAAGCGAGGATTTGCCATGTCGACCGGACCGAACCGCATTCTCGATGAATTCGCCAAGCTGATGACCGATGCCGCGGGCGCCGCGCAAGGCGTGCGTCGCGAGGTCGAGACTGCCTTCAAGGGACAGGCCGAGCGCATCCTCAACACCATGGATGTGGTGCAGCGCGAAGAGTTCGAGGCCGCCCGCGAGATGGCCGCCAAGGCCCGCGAAGAAAACACCAGGCTGGCCGCCCGCATCGATGCGCTCGAGGCCAGGCTTGCCGAATTGACCGGACAGGCCGCACCTGTGGCTGCGGCAAAGCCCAAAGCAAAAAAATAAAATTTGAACTTTTCCACAAAGCACAATCCGAAAAAATGCTTTGCCGTGAATCGTTTACCGGCAATGCATGAATCTTTGTGACAGCGCCTTTCCACATGCTGATGACGCAGTGCGAAAAATTAGGCTGTTCACGCGACTCCCGATCAATAGACTGAATTTGTTGCATGATTCGGAGCAGGGTCATGCGGCCGGGCGGTGGGGTCCGGTCCGGGGTCTTTGTGTCGTGAAGTCCTGGCCGTCCGAGTTCAAGACAAGATTGTTCGTCGTGTGTGCCCCGCGGAGCGTGTGGCGCTCCCCTGAACACAGGAAGCATTCCATGGAACTTCTCGAACTCGAATTCTCCCGCGAAATCCATCCGGTGGATGTCATCGAGCAGGTCGCCCATAACAATGACTGGTCCTTCGAACGGGCCGGCGATGACGAAATCTCGATCTCGGTTGCCGGCAGCTGGACCGATTATCACGTCTCCTTCTCGTGGATGGAGGACTTCGAGGCGCTGCATCTGGCCTGTGCTTTCGACATCAAGGTGCCGGAAGCCCGCGCGCTGGAAGTGATGCGGCTTTTGTCGCTGATCAACGAGCAGATGCTGTTTGGCCATTTCGATCTCTGGGAGCAGGAGGGCGCGATCATGTTTCGCCAGTCACTGCTGCTCGCCGGCGGGGTCGAACCGTCGAGCCAGCAGGTCGAGGTGCTTTTGTCGTCGGCGCTTGAAGCCTGCGAATGCTATTTCCAGGCCTTCCAGTTCGTTGTCTGGTCGGGAACCTCGGCCAAGGATGCGCTGGCCGGTGTCCTGTTCGAGACCTATGGCAACGCTTGAGCTTCCATGACTTCGAGCAGCGCGCGCAAGCCCGAGATCAGCTTTGCCGATTTTGATCGTGTCGACATCCGTGCCGGCACGATCGTCGAGGCCGAGCCTTTCCCCGAGGCGCGCAAGCCCGCCTTCAAGCTGAAGATCGATTTCGGCTCTAAGATCGGCGTGAAGAAATCCTCGGCACAGATCACGAAATACTATGCGCCGGAAACGCTGGTGGGACGGCAGGTGTTTGCGGTGGTGAATTTCCCGCCGCGCCAGATCGGTCCGTTCATGTCGGAAGTGCTCACGCTCGGCTTCCCTGATGAGGAAGGCGCCGTGGTCCTTGGCGCCATCGAGCGCAAGGTGCCGGACGGCGGCAGGTTGTTTTAGGAAGATTGCGTCAGGCGGCCAGCTTGCGCCTTGTGCTCAGCGCCTCTTCGACCGTGTCCATGAACATTTCGGCGCAGGCTTTCCAACTGTAGCGCATGGCGCGTTCGCGCGCCTCGGCGCGGTCGACATTGAGCGCGGCGAGCGAGGCCTCGCGCAGATCGGTCGACACCGCGCCGCCGATGCCGTCGCCGACAATGTCGATCGGTCCGGTGACCGGATAGGCGGCCACCGGCGTGCCGCTGGCCAGCGCCTCGATGATGACGTTGCCGAACGTGTCGGTGCGGCTGGGGAAAACGAAAACATCAGCCGAGGCGTAGATCTCGGCCAGCTCATCGTTCGGGCGATGGCCGAGGAAATGCGCCTGCGGGTATTTCGCCCTGAGCCTGGCCAGTTCCGGTCCTTCGCCGACGATCACCTTGCTGCCGGGCAGGTCGAGATCGAGGAAGGCGCTCAGGTTCTTCTCGATGGCGACGCGGCCGACGCACAGGAATACCGGGCCGGGAAAGCCGAGGTCCTTCTTCTTGTCCGGGCGGAAGTGATCGGTGTCGACGCCCCGCGTCCACGGCCTGAGCTTGGTGAAGCCTCGCGACGCAAGGTCCTCCGCCAGCGACTGGGTGGCGACCAGCGTGCCTTGTCCCGAATTGTGGAAATCACGCAGCCAGCGATAGGCCCAGCTCTCCGGCACCGGCAGGCGGGCGCTGAGATATTCGGGAAAGCGGGTGTGATAGCTGGTGGTGAAGGGACGGCCGGCATTGCGGCAATAGCGCCGCGCCATGATGCCGAGCGGGCCTTCGGTGACGATATGGATATGGTCGGCCTTGCGAGCCTCGATCAGCCGCGCTACATGGCCGGGCGTGGTCAGCGCCAGCCTGATGTCGGGGTAGGTCGGCAACGGCAAGGTACGAAAGATGTTCGGGGTCAGGAAGTCGACCGCAACGTCGAAGGTTTTCAGCGTTTCGGTGAGCCGCTCCAGCGTGTGGACGACGCCGTTGACTTGCGGCCGCCAGGCGTCGGTGACCATCAGGATGCGCATGGCGGTCCTTTGCTCGGGTCGACGGTTGCCTTGATGCGATAGCGGTACGGCCCGGCTGCCCTCCCTTCGCTCCACCGCACCCGGGCAGGCACGAGGTCGAAGTAAGGCGGCTGAGCCGAATCAACTGAGGTCGCGCGCTTCATGCGCGCTCTTGACCATGGTTTCATGACGCGCGGATGAAGGTGGTTTTTGGCCGAGCCCGCCTTCCAGATCATGTTTTGGTCAGGCGGGCACCTTGATCACCGCCCGCAGGCCGCCGAGCGGGCTGTCTTCCAGCATGATGTCGCCGCCATGGCTGCGGGCAATATCGCGGGCGATAGAGAGACCAAGGCCGGTGCCGCTGGCGTCGAGGTTGCGCGCCTCGTCGAGCCGCACGAACGGTTTGAACACGTCCTCGCGCTTTTCCGGCGGGATGCCCGGACCGTCATCGTCGATGGTGACGACGAGTGAGCCGCGGCCGTGATCGGCGCTGATCTCCACCGTCTTGGCATAGCGCAAGGCATTGCCGGCGACATTGGACAACAGCCGGGCGAAAGCGTGCGGGCGCACATGCACGTCCGGATCACCGGCAAGCACGGTCGATAGCTTGCGCTTGTGCAGCGACGCCTCCTCGCCGAGCTTTTGGAAATAGGCCTCGAGATCGAAATGGCCGGCATCTTCCGACGCTTCGCCGCGGGCAAAGGCGATATAGCCTTCCAGCATCGACTGCATGTCGTCGATGTCCTGGTTGAGCGCGGCCTTGGTCTCGGGCTTGCCGCCGGCCAGCGCCAGCTGCAGCTTGAAGCGGGTGAGGATGGTTCTGAGATCGTGGCTGACGCCGGTCAGCATGGCGGTGCGCTGTTCCAGCTGGCGTTCGATGCGCTCGCGCATCTGGATGAAGGCAAAGCCGGCCCGGCGAACCTCCTCGGCGCCGCGTGGGCGGAAATCGCGCGGCATCGGCCGGCCCTTGCCGAAGCTTTCGGCGGCCTCGGCCAGAGACAGGATCGGCCGGATCTGGTTGCGAAGGAAGGGGATGGCAATCGTCAGCAGCACCAGTGACGTCCCGACCATCCAGATCAGGAAGATGTGGGTGTTGGAGGCATAGGCCTGGCTGCGGCGCACGAAGACGCGCAGCACCTTGCCCTCGAGCTGGATGCGGACCTCGACGATGTTGGAATTGCCGACCGTGTCGATCCAGAACGGGCGGTTGATCTGGCGGGTGATCTCGGTGGAAAGGACGTCGTCAAGGATCGAGAAGAAGGGCTTGGGTCCAGGCGCCGGCAACGGGTCGGGCGGCAAGAGGTCGACCTTCAACTGCATGCGGTCCTGGGCGATGCGGATGATGTTCGCGTAGTCGCCATCGTGCGGATAGGTCTCGATCATGTCGATGATCGCGGCGATGTCGCGCACGGTGGCCTGCGACAGGCGCTGCGTCACGGTTGCCCAGTGGCGTTCCATGAAGTCGAAGGCGACGACCGACTGCAGAAGGATCATCGGCGCGATGACGATGATCAGCGAGCGGGCATAAAGCCGCTTGGGCATATAGAACGCAACCAGCCGCCAGAACCGCTTCCAGGCACGCGGCATTGCTTTCAGCGCGCGTGATACGCGCGCGCCAAAGCCGCCCTGTTCCGGCCGTTCCAGTTGCGTGGTCGCCATTTGTCCTTTCGCTGGGTCAATGGCCGCTGGTCGATGGCCGCTGGTCGATGGCCACACATCTATGGCCAAGGGCGGCCGTCAGCGGCATTCTATTCCACGCTGAGCCGATACCCAATACCGCGCACCGTCTGCAGCCAGACCGGATTGGACGGATCGCGCTCGATCTTGCGGCGCAGGCGGTTGATCTGGACGTCGATGGTGCGCTCGCCGACTTCCGAATCGTCGCCGACAAGCTCGTGACGCGGGATCGTTTCGCCGGCCCGCGCGGCAAAGATCGCCAAGATCTCCTGCTCGCGGTCGGTCAGCTTCAGCGCCTCGCCGCCCCGCTTCAGCTCGCGCCTGGCGATCTGGAAGGTGTAGGGGCCGAAGACCAGCTGCTCGACCTTGGGCGTCGTCGCCGGGCCGCCGCGGCGCAGAATGTTATTGATGCGCAGGATCAGTTCGCGCGGGTCGAAGGGCTTGGGCAGATAGTCGTCGGCGCCGGCCTCGAGCCCAGTGATGCGGCTGTCGGTTTCCGATAGCGCGGTGAGCATCAGGATCGGTACGTTCTTCTCCGCCCGCAGCGCCTTGGTGAGGTCGACGCCGGTCTCTCCGGGCATCATGACGTCGAGGACAAGGAGGTCGAAGTCGAGTCCTGCAAGCTTTCGCCTGGCCTCGCCGGCATTTCCGGCGACTGTGACGCGAAAACCGTTTTCGGTCAGATACTGCTTGAGCAAATTGCGAATGCGGGTGTCGTCGTCGACCACAAGCAGATGCGGCGCGTCATCGTCCGGCGCCGTCGGCTGGTCCACCCTCTCAATGGTCTCCATGGCTTTTCCCTGACATGTTTGCAGGCACAATGTCGATCTGCGCCCTTAGTTCCGGATTGACCATGGCTTCCAGGAATCGTTCGATCAAGGGACGCTCGCTGGCTCCGGAATCTTCCAATGCAGCACGGATGCGGCGTGACTGTGGCCGCGCCAGGGCCAGCGCCAGGGCGCGCCCCTTGGCTGTCGGATAGAGCTCCCGCTGGCGGCGGTCGCGCGGACCCTGCAATTGCACGATATGGTCGGTGTCGATCAACTGCTTGAGCACCCGCGCCAGGCTCTGCTTGGTGATCTTGAGCACGTCGAGCAGTTCAGCGACCGTCAGTCCCGGCCGGCGGTTGACGAAATGCAGCACCCGGTGATGGGCGCGGCCAAAGCCGTAATCGGCCAGGATCTGGTCCGGATCGGAAGTGAAATCGCGATACGCAAAGAAGAACAGTTCGATGATGGCGAAGTCGATGCCGTCCTCGTCGGTGATCGGCGTCTTGATCGGTTTTCCGGCAGCTGGGCTTCGATCCGTCATCATTTCTCCGTCCATAGAGGGAAATATGTCAGTACTATTGACGTAATTCCCCTGCAATGGTAATTTTTGGCAAGCTTTTGGGCGGATTGCGAACGAAAAGGGAAGGGAGTGCGGTTTTTCCGGAACTTCCTGAGTTTGCCAGAGTTCGATTCTCCGCTTACGCTTCAAGGGCCGCCCGACGCGGCTGTCGCGCAACAAAAACAACACCAATGATATGCGGGTCGCCGCCCGCGGGAGGTTTCCATGGCATCCGTTCCCTTCGACCAACTGGACGGCTTCATCTGGATCAACGGCGAGTTCGTCAAATGGGCCGACGCCAAGATCCACGTGCTGACCCACGGCCTGCACTATGCCAGCGCCGTCTTCGAGGGCGAGCGCGCCTATGGCGGTGCCATCTTCAAGCTCAATGAGCACACCGAGCGTCTGCATGAATTGGCGCGCCTGCTCGGCTTCAATATTCCCCATTCCGTGGCCGAGCTCAATGACGCCTCGACCACGCTTCTGAAGAAGCAGGGTTTCCAGGACGCCTATGTCAGGCCGATCGCCTGGCGCGGCAGCGAACAGATGGGGGTGTCGGCGCAGAACAGCCGCATCAACTGCGCCATCGCCATCTGGCAATGGCCGAGCTATTTCGACCCGGCGCAGAAGCTCAAGGGCATCCGTCTCGATCTGGCGGAATGGCGCCGGCCCGATCCGCGTACCGCGCCGTCGAAGTCGAAAGCCGCCGGCCTCTACATGATCTGCACCATGTCCAAGCATGCCGCCGAGGCCAAGGGCTATGCCGATGCCATGATGCTCGACTGGCGCGGCCAGGTCGCCGAAGCAACGGGCGCCAACATCTTCTTCGTCAAGGATGGCAAGATCCACACGCCGAAGCCCGATTGCTTCCTCGACGGCATCACCCGCCGCACCGTCATCGGCCTCGCCAAGGACCGCGGCCTTGAAGTCGTCGAGCGCGCCATCATGCCTGAGGAACTCGAAGGCTTCGAACAATGCTTCCTCACCGGAACGGCAGCGGAAGTGACGCCGGTCTCCGAGATCGGTCCGTACCGATTCGAGGTTGGCGAGATCGCCAAGACTTTGATGAACGACTATTCTGCTGCGGTGCAACCTAAGCATGCGATAGCCGCAGAATAACGAAAGTCACAGCTTTTTTCGCAAGCAGGGGCGGTTTTGAGGCCGGCCCCTTTATTTCAGCATCTGTGCATTTGACTTTCGTACAATTCAGCGTCTCATGATGGTGTCGGCCCGGGAGGCTGGCAGCTATGGAGGGACTAGGTACATGGATACGAATACGCTCATTGCGCTCGTTGTACAGGTAATTGCAGGTGTTGTCGGTGGTCAGGCGGTCGGCGTTGCGCTGAAGAATGCGGCGATGGGCCAGTTGACCAAAATCCTCGGCGGCGCGGTTGGCGGCGTTGGCGGGGCGGCGATCCTCGGCAGCCTGCTCGGCGGCACGGCCGACCCGGCAGCGGCTGCAACGGCAGCGGGCGGATTGGGCGATACGCTGAACCTCAAAAACCTGCTCGGCGGCGCCGGCGGCGGCGCCATCCTGACCGGCATCATCGGTGCGGTCATGGGCGCGATGAAGAAGTAAGCCTCTAGATCATTCACCGTTTCACGGCGAATGATCTAGTTTGTTGTTTTACCCAATTCCGGACGGAAAACCGCTTTACACTTTTCCTGGAATTGCTCGAGACTCAGGCTTCGTCAAATGGGCGGCCGTTGGGCCGCCCATTTCTGTTTTGGGACGGACTGTTTGCCTTTCAGCAGTGGACGGCCTTCGCCCGCGCCTCTACATCACGCTGGAACAGCGAAAGGACAATCATGGGTCAGCTCAATGCCGGCATCGTGCCGGTCACGCCTTTCCAGCAGAACTGCACCATCCTGTTCGACATGGATGACAAGCATGGCGTCGTCGTCGATCCGGGCGGCGACATCGACAAGGTGCTGGCGGTGCTGAAGGACAATGCGATCACCGCCGCTGCGATCTGGATCACCCATGGCCACATCGATCACGCCGGCGGCGCCATGGAGCTAAAGGAAGCACTCGGCATCGAGATCGTCGGCCCGCACGAAGCCGACAAGCTATTGCTCGACAATCTCGAGAACCAGGGCCAGCGCTACGGCATTACCGGGGTGCGCAACTGCGTCCCCGACCGGTTTCTCGCAGAGGGCGAGACGGTTTCGTTCGGCTCACATATGTTCGAGGTGCTGCACTGCCCCGGCCATGCGCCCGGCCATGTCGTATACTACAATCGCGCGGCGAAGTTCGCTCATGTCGGCGACGTGCTGTTTCGCGGCTCGGTCGGGCGCACTGACCTGCCGGGCGGCGACCATGCGGCGCTGATCGCCTCGATTAAGAACAAGCTTTTGCCGCTCGGTGACGAGATCGGCTTCATCTGCGGCCACGGCCCGGGTGGCCGCTTTGGCGAGGAGAGGCGGACCAATCCCTTCCTGACTTAGCGATGTCTTTCTGCCAAAAAAAAGCGCTGGCCTTGCGGTCAGCGCTTTTTGTGGGACAGGGAAGCTCAATTCGCGACGCAGAAATGCTGCTCACCGTCATTGCCGGTGAACGTGCCGCTGCGGGCATTGAAGCTCCGGTAGCGGTCCGAGCAGTATTCGTACCAGTCGCGGGTCCACGGCTCGGCATAGCGGTCGGCATAGACGACCCGCGGTTCGGCATAGTAACGGCGCACCGGCGCCGGCCGCACTTCGCGATAGTCATAGTCGTCGTCATAGCTGCTGTAGCGCGGCTGCGGGTTGCTCAGCGCACCGGCGATCAGAGCGCCGGCCGCAAGGCCGACGACACCGGCCGCAAGCGCGTCGCCATTATGATGACGACCATGGCCATGATGCCAGCGGTTCCAGTCCTTGGCATTGGCGGCAGGCAAGGTGGCGAGGGTGGTCGCGGCGAGAGCGGCGCCCAGGATGGCGGTCTTGAAAATGCGATTCATTTTGGTCTCCTTCGTGCCGGCCCGGATAGTTTTCGGGGGATGCGGTCCAGCCTGGGGGACGATTAATAGAAGACCGTGGCTGAACGGGGGCTGAACGGAATTGGCTGATACGATCCAGTTCTTGCGGCAAAACCAAGCGCGTACGCAAGGCGCTCCGCCTCGTCAATCTCCGTCCGGACTGTCTTGAGCCGGCTTAGCCGACCGACAGGTTGACGGCCTTCGGACCCTTGCCGCGCTTGTCCGGCTCGGTGTCGAATGTCACTTTCTGTCCATCCTCCAGACCGGAAAGACCCGAAGCCTGCACGGCCGAAATATGAACGAAGACATCCTTCTGCCCGTCGTCGGGCGTAATGAAGCCGAAGCCTTTGGCATGATTGAAGAATTTGACAGTGCCGGTCTGCGGCATGGGAAGCTCCCTTTGATCCCATAAAGTCCAGTTTCGGGCCGGCAAATGCCCGAAGGGAAATTTGTCCTTTATTTTAGCGCTATCGGCAAGAGAAAGTTTTGGCCAGGGCGGCAACGCTGAAGGCTGGTCAAATAGATTGTTGCACCGAAGGCAATTCGCGCCAGACGATTGCTCCGGCGATCAGCCACGCCATGGACCGGTAGAGCGTCCTTTGCCTGCGGCGACGGCGGACATGAAAAAGGCGCGACCAGAAACGTCGCGCCTTCGAGACTCTGGACGGCTGACAAAGCCGGTTCAAACACGCTTGAGGTGCTTTTTCGAGCGCCCTGACGGGCGCGCGGGCACCGCCGGTTCAGGCCGCGCGGAGGTTGACCGCCTTCGGACCTTTGCCCATGCGGTCGGGTTCAACGTCGAAGGTGACCTTCTGGCCGTCGACGAGGGTACGCAGGCCCGAGGCCTCGATCGCGGAAATGTGGACGAACACATCCTTGGCGCCGCCGTCGGGCGTGATGAAGCCGAAGCCTTTGGTCGCGTTGAAGAATTTAACGGTGCCGGTCTGGGCCATTGGGGAAACTCCTTCACCCGTGTCAGTCTTGTGGTTTGCCCGCCGCCTGGCATCGTGGGCAAGTCCCGGTGGTTGCTTCGGCAGTCCTGCATTTGCGCATGGTAAAACCCCCCGCCGAAAACGGGGCCGTCAGAGATTCACAGTATCGGGGAAAGGTCGTCCAAAACGTTCCGCTCTCCGGGTCGCAAATGCCCGAACACAAAATTTATCGCACGGAAACGTGATCGTTGCAAGATAGCGCCGCGGGCCGCGTCCATCGACGCATCCCAACGAAGGCGCTTCGATAAACCTGGGTTCTTAAGAGTTCATCAGCCAGAGCCCGGCCACGCATGGTCCAGCGGTCTGGTCCAGGGCCAAAGCAATGCGCGGGCCGGGCATCGCATGGCTCCCGCGCCGCAAACGGGGGTTGCATTTGGCAAGGGAATGGCGAGGATCGACAGGCGCGTTTTGCGCCGGGGACGGGGGTCTCGAGGGAGGCATATTCATGAGATTTCTTGCGACGATCTTCTCGCGCCAGGGTTTTATTATTCTCTTCCTGTCGGGTCTTCTTGCGGCCTGCACCGTCGTCGTCGATGACGGGCCGGGACCACGTCCGCGCCCGCCACGGCCGGAACCGGAATTCTGCACCAGGCAATACGAGCCGGTCTGCGCGCGGCGCGGCGGTGACCGCCAGACCTTCGCCAATGCCTGCCTTGCCGAACGGGAAGGCTACCGCATCGTTCGCGACGGCCCTTGCCGCGACGGCGGCGGTGGTGGCGGTGGTGGCGGCGAAGAGCCGACATTCTGCACGCGCGAATACGCCCCGGTCTGCGCCCGCCGCCATGGCGAGCTGCGCACCTTTCCCAACGCCTGCGAGGCCCGTGCCGCCGACTACCGCGTCGTCGAGGACGGCCCCTGCTGATTTTTCCTTCTCCCCTGTCGGGTGAGTCCGCCGGAGGCGAATTCACCGTCCCACTGGCACGATAAAAGGCGGCGAATGCCGGGACCCTGCGAAGCAGCGGGGACCGGGCGGGTGGACCGGACCACCCTTGGTCCTTCGCAGGCTCAGGGCGTTCGAAACTCGAAAAGCCAACAATTGGCTTTTCGTCTGCTGCGCGGACCGCTTCTCACCCCCAAGGGAGAAGGCAAGGTCGCGGATCGGAGTGGTTGCCTACGCCGAATACGCCCCGTCGGCCGGGCCGGCATAAAGCTCTGCGCCGTCCTCGTCGCAAATGCGCAGACGGTCGGGGATCTGCGGCATGGCGAGGCTGTGGAACAGCGCGGTGGCGCCCTGCAGGGCGGCGCGCAGGTTCGGCGCGTCCAGCGATACCTTGTCGAGCGTGGCTTTCTCGACGTCGCGCGAGCGGCTCGACGAAGAACGTCAAGCAAGCCTCCGTTGCAGAGTTTTGCGCGAGATCGTCAGTCCGAGATCGTCAGTCCATTGCCGGCAGGTACGCCAGGCGCGCCCCTGCCTTATCAGCCCTTCGACTTCGGCCTCAGGCTGCTCTCGGCTTGCTTGACCGAGGAACCGAACGGGGAGGCGGCCTTGGCCACCACCTTGTCTTTCTTGGGCTTGCGCGTTTCGCGATTGCTGCGCTGCTGACCCTTGGCCATCTGTCTGCTCCTTCGTACGTGCTGGGTGGGTGCGGTGTCAGACGGCCGGGCTGTCGGGGACAGCCGGGGCGTCCGCCACTTCGAGGTTGTCTTCCGTGGTGACCCGCTCATAGGTCTCCTCCTCGCTGCGGATGCGATATTGCGGCGAGCCATCCTTAACCGGCAATCTGCTCTTGATCTGAAACAGCTCGGCCGTCTTCTGGGCGAGCCCGCTGCGGCTCTTCATGCGCACGGTCTGGCCGATGGCGAAGAGGTGCGAGGGCGTGTCGGTGCGCGGACGCGCATTCTGCTGGAAGCGGATCATGCTGCGTTCTCCTGGTCGCGCCTCAGCGCTGTTTCGAGTTCGAGGTAGTCGATGGCGACAAGCTGGCTGGTGGCCGGGTTCTTCACCGCCCTTGCCGGCAAATGGATGAAGGTAGCGACGCGACGCCAGGCAAGCCGCGACATGCCCTCGATCAGCTCTTCGTCGTGATCGATGTCATAGTCGCCGGCTGGCAGTTGCCCTTCCAGCCCGCCAAGCACGAAGGGTGCCGCGAAATGGGCGATGGAATGGGTGGTGCGATCCGGCATTGGCTTGGCTCTGGTTCGTCGATGCTCTCCGGCATCAACCGGGAACTCAACCATCGGCGATTGGAATGAGTTTGGCGGGTCGAGTATCTCCGACGCCGCTATATGCCAAGCTTGGCCCAAAAAACGATCTCAGACCAATAATCCGAAATTTCTGATTATTCAAGCTGATTTCCGCCACGGCTCGACCGATATAAAAATTTCTCGTATAAACCTCTAATAAATCTGCTATCCTGGAACAATATCAGCCAGTTTCTTATTTAGAGAGCATCGGAATAATCATTCCAGTGCCTAAGATTATTTTTACGAAAGGGAAAAATATATGAGAATCATGAAAACGCCGGATCGTCCGACCGCAATAATCGAGCCAATCGTCCTCTTCCCCAAGGCAATATCAGTGCGCCTGACGATAAGAAGCGACGAAGCGGCACGGCGCAAGATTGCCGACACCGACGGCACGCAACGGCGGGAGCGCCGGCTCGCCGAGAGCAACCGGCTGATTTGACCGGGCTGCGCTGCTTTGGGTTCAACCGCAGCAACACCTTGTCCGGACCGAAGAGGATATCCGGCCGCACCCTTGAATCTATCTCTTCCATGCCTTAGGTCCGGCAAGCGGACAAACACGGCAGGTTTCCCATCAACAGAGATCAGAGAAGAGCGGCGGGTGCTGGAGCTGGCGGACAGCCGCCGCTGGGCCTCGACCAATATGTGCAGCAGGCGCTGCAGCTGCATCAGGGCGGGCGCCGGCAGGAGGCTGAGACGCTGTACCGGCAGGTGCTGGCGCGCAAGGCCAATCACCCGGGGGGGGCGCATTTCCTGGGCCTGCTGCTGCACCAGACTGGGCGCAGCGCCGAAGGGCTGGAGCTGATCGAGCAGTCGGTGCGTCTGCAGCCGAAGAATCCCGATTTCCTCAACAATCTCGGCACCGTGATGCGCGATCTCGGCCGCATCGCAGCGGCCGCCGATTTCTTCCGCGGCGCGGTAGATCTCAAGCCCGACCAGCTCGCGGCACGCGATAATCTGGGTTCGGCGTTAAAACAGCTCGGCCAGTTCGAGGCTGCGGAGGACATCTATCGCGGCACAATCGGGCGCAATCCCTTCCATGTCCGCGCCCGCATCGGGCTGGCCGAAACGTTGCAGGAAGCCGGTCGTCTGGACGAGGCGCTGGCGACCTTTCGCGAGGCGCTGATGATCCGGCCCCGGGATGCCGACCTGTTGCACGGGCTCGGCGTCGGGCTGATGGAAAAAGGCAAGCTCGATGAAGCGGCCGATCTGTTCCGGCAGGCGGTGGCGATCACGCCGGGCATGGCCAAAGCGTGGCTGATGCTGACGCAGGTCAAGCGCCAGAAGGAGCGCGACGCCGAACTCGCCGGCATGGAGGCCCAGCATGCCAAGGCGCCGGTCGACAGCCTGGCGCGCATGCAGCTCTCGTTCGGTCTCGGCAAGGCCAATGACGATTTGAAGGACTACAACAGGGCCTTCGGCTATTTCGCCGAGGGCAATGCGATCCGCCGCAAGGGCATCGATTATGATCCGGTCAGGACGCGTGCCGAATTCGAGGCGATGAAGACGGTGTTCAACGCCGGCTTTTTCGAAAAGCACAAGCCAAGTGCAATCTCCGACGACACGCCGATTTTTGTCGTCGGCATGCCGCGCTCCGGCACCACGCTGGTCGAACAGATCATCGCCAGCCATCCACAAGTCTATGGCGCGGGCGAGCTCAGCATGTTGAAAACCGCGGTCGGCAAGCAATTTCCGCTGACCATGCCGGGAGGTTTCCCCTGGGGACTGGTCGATGTATCCGACGCGGAGTTTGCGGAGGCGGGCCAAGCCTATCTCGACATGCTGCATGAGCGCTATCCCAACTTCAGGCATGTCACCGACAAGATGCCCGGCAACTTCCTGCTCATCGGCTTCATCCATATGATGCTGCCGAAAGCCAAGATCATCCATTGCGCGCGCGATGCGGCGGCGACCTGCCTTTCGATCTACAAGGTGCATTTCCGCGGCGACAACCACCGCTACGGCTATGATCTGGGCGAGCTCGCCGATTTCCACAACATCTACACCGACATCATGGCGCATTGGCACGATGTTCTGCCGGGCGTCGTCCATGACGTGCGTTACGAGGATTTCGTGGCCGACCAGGAGGGACAGACGCGGGCGCTGATCGGGCATCTCGGCCTGTCCTGGGACGACAAGGCGCTGTCGTTCCACGAGACCGACCGCCCGGTGCGCACGGCCTCGGCCGCGCAGGTGCGCCAGCCGATGTATCAGGGCTCGGTCGATCTCTGGAAGCGCTATGGCGACAGGTTGAAGCCGCTGCTGGACAAGCTGGACTGAGCAGCGGCTAAAGCTCGATGAAGGGCTGGAAGCCGCCGAAGATCATGCGCTTCATATCGAAGGGCATGGGCCCCAAATCGGGTGTCAAACGGGGATCGGCCATCACCTTGGCCATTACCGCGTCGCGGCTTTGCCTGGACGAATAGACGGCCCAAGCAAAGACGACGATCTCGTCGTCTTTTGCCTGAACGGCACGCGGAAACGAGGTCAACTCACCATAGGGCACGTCGTCGGCGATACATTCGACATAGGCGAGCGCTCCGTGTTCCTTCCATATCGGGCCTGCGAGGTTGGCCAGCTTCTTGTAGTCATCGATATTTGCCTTCGGCACGGCGAGCACGAAACCATCGACATAGGACATCAGGTTCTCCTTGGAGTATCTCACAAAGCTCCTTACCGGCGTCAGCCGGTGAGGAGCTTTGTCAGCGGTGGTCAGTCTTTCTTCGCCGGCGCGTTCATCGCCCATTCGACCCCGAAGGGATCGCGCATGTTGCCCCACTGGTCGCCCCAGAACATCAGCTGCAGCGGCACTGCGACTTCGCAGCCGGCATCGACCGCGCGCTTCCACCAGTCATCGATCTCGTCGGCGCCGAGATGGAGCTGCATGGTATAGCCCTGCGGCTTGACGGCAGGCATGCCGTTTTCGGGGTAGAAATCGGAAATCATCAGCGTCGAGCCGTTGATGTGGAGATGGATGTGCATGGTGCGGCCCTGCTCATCGGGCGGATAGAAGAACACCTGCTCGGCGCCGAAGGCCTTCTTGTAGAATTCGGCGGCCTTGAAGGCGCCGTCCAGCTGCAGATAGGGGGTCAATCCACCGAGAACTTTCGCGGCCGGCTGAATGGGGGTCTGGTCGGTCATGTCTTGTTCCTCTTTGGGTTTGGTCTGGGCGCTTGGTCTGGCCTTTGCGAACCTCAGGACGAACGAGGCGGCGGCAATCCTACATGTCTGATGCGATTTTTTGGGCCGATGCGATTTTTGGGGTGAAATGAACTTGCGTCGGCGGCGCCCAATCAGAGCGCAATCCTCGGTATGAGCAGGCTAGAAAAGGGGACTGCTTCTCCAACCCGCTGAGACGACAATGATCCTCTATTACCAGACCCATTCGCCCTTTGCGCGCAAGGCGCTCGTCTTCGCCCATGAGGTCGGGCTTGCCGACCGGCTCGAGGTCATTCATCACGAGACCAGCCCGACCTTGCGCAATGCCCGTGTCTACGCCGAAAACCCGCTCGGCAAGGTGCCGGTGCTGCTGCGGCCGGATGCATCGCCGCTCTTCGATTCCGATGTCATCTGCGCCTATCTCGATACGCTGCATGACGGCCGCAAATTGCTGCCGCAGGACGGCGAAGCGCGCTGGCAGGCGTTGCGGCTGCAGGCGGTCGCCCAAGGCCTGGCGCAGACGGGCATAGGCCTGCGCTGGGAGACGGAAAGGCGGCCCGAACAGTTGCGCTATGCAGCGCTTGCCGAAGGCTACCGGGAAAAAATCGAGGCCAGCTATGACTGGATCGAAAGCGCGCTGGACGACGAGACATCGCTCCATGTCGGCCACATAGCGCTTGCCACCACGCTGTCCTGGATGACGTTCCGCCAGCTGCCGTCCTTTCGCGCGCGGGCGCGGCTGACGCGCTGGTTCGAGGCGTTCGAAAAGCGTCGATCGATGCAGGCGACGCCGCTGTCGGGCGATACGCATGACTGAGCAACGGTCGCCCCGCGGCGGCCTGCATCGATTTTCCCGACCGCATGGTCAGGGCGCCCTGCAGATCCGCGGGCCGTTTTGCGCGTCGATGAGGATTTCCGGCCAGCCGATATCCTTGCGCAGTTCGATCGGCAGGGCCAGAAGCTCGCGCTCGCTGCGATAGCGGGCGCGGTTCTGTGCGTAACGGGCGGCGACGCGGCCTATGGATGACAAAATGGACATGATGCGTTCTCCTCAGATGAAGCCGGCATCATCGTGTCGGCATCCCAAGGACGCAGCAGGTTCAGCCGATCCGACAGAACGCTGAAAATATTTGCGGGAGATGCGAAAGCATGGACCGCAACACGGTGCGGCCCATGGTGGTAGTTCCTCAGCCCACCGTTTCAGCCACCGAGCGGAAGAAATCCTCGGGGTCATCGACTTCGGTCAGCTTCCGCTTGTCGACCAGCCAGAAGCGGTTGCCGACGGCGCGGATGAAGGAGCGGTCATGCGAGGCGAGCACACAGCTCGCCTGGTGCTTGAGCAGTTCCTCCTCCAGCGCTTCCTGGCCGTCAATGTCGAGATGGTTGGTCGGCTCGTCCAGCAGGTAGAAGTTGGGGTGGGTGAGCCTGAGCGCCAGCATCATCAGCCGCGCCTTCTGGCCACCGGACAGCACGCCGATCTTTTTCTCCTGCATCTCGATGACCACGCCGGCGCCGGCAAGCAGCGAGCGGGCGCGCTGCTCGCCGACATCGTAGCGGTGCGAGACCATGGCCAGCGGCGTGTCGTCGCCACTGATGCCGGCCAGCGCCTGGTCGCTGTAACCGAGCACCGTCGACGGCGTCACCTTGACGTTCGGCACCGTGTCCGGCTCGGCGATGGCGTTGCGGATCAGATCGACGAAACGCGACTTGCCGACGCCGTTGCGGCCGAGCAGCACGATGCAGTCGCCCTGGCAGATGTGGCGCTTGCCGGTCTTGAACAGCAGCGTGCCGTCCGGAGTTTCCACCGCGGCGTCGTCCAGCGTAATCAGCACCTTGGCATGGGTGCCGCGGTTGGCCAGCCGGATCGCGCCGGCTGATTTCTCGCGATGCGCCGATACCGCGGCGTCTTCCAGCTTCTCCGCCCGTTCCCTGAGTTGCTTGGTCTTCACCGTCAAAAGGTCGCTGCCGGAATTGATGCCGATGTTGTTGAGCTTGGCGGCCTGCTTGCGCAGCTGCTGCGCCACCTTCATGTCGCGCTCGAACCGGCGCGCCGTCGAAGCGTCCAGGTCGTCGAGCGCTTGCCTCGCCCTGGAATAGGGCAGTGCAAACACCGGCGAGTCCTCCGGGCGCAAGAACAGCGTGCGGTTGGTGACAGCGTCGAGAAAGGCGCGGTCGTGACTGGCGATGACCACCGGCACCTCGCGCGGCAGGGCGTTCAGCCAGCTTTCCAGCTGGCTGATCTTGGCGAGGTCGAGATGGTTGGTCGGCTCGTCGAGCAAAAGCACATCCGGATCGGTGACCCAGACGCGGGCGATCAGCGCCAGCCGCTGCCATCCGCCGCTCAGCGCCTGCATCGGCCGTTCGCGCATCGGCTCGGGCACGTCGAGCGAATCCAGCACCAGATCGACGCGCCACATCTCGCTGTCGGCCTGCTCGGCCGGCAAGGCATCGGCCACCACCTGATGGAAGGTGCGGCTAAGAAGGGCAGGTGGAACCGACTGCTCGACATGGCCGACACGCAGGCCGCGCGTGCGAGAAATGTCGCCCGAGGTCGGCTCCAGCGCGCCGGTCAGGCATTTGAGCAAGGTCGACTTGCCGCGGCCATTGGCGGCAACGATGCCGAGCCGGTCGCCGGCGCCGATGGTGAGGTCGAGGTTGGAAAACAGCGGCGCACTCATGGTGACGCCGAAGGATTTGAGGCTGATCAGGGCCATTGTGATTTCTCTGGTCTCGCCGGAGACAACTCCGGATGCACTTTGACGGTGTGCTTGCCGGCCATCAGGCTCAGCTTTGCGCACCACGAAGGGCAGACCAAAAAATCGAAACGGGAAAAACCCGTAATGTCCCTGGTCAACCCTGCAAGCGAACTCGCAGGGCAGAAATCGGGCCACGCTGACGATGGTGATCGATAGACACGCAGCCCTCCTTTCAAGACAAAACTTTGAGTGTGTGGAGCGATTACACCAAAGGCGGCGGTGGAGGAAAGTGGGCGACGGATGCGGCGGTGGTGGAGCGCTCTTCCCTTCTCCCACAAGGGGAGAAGGAAAGAGGTGCTATTTCCCCGGCCGTCCCATCTTGCCCGGCCGGCGCTTTTCGCGGCGGGCGTCGCCTGGGTCTTCGTAGGAGCCGATGCCGGCGCGCTGGCGAACGAATGGTTTTGGGGAATCGTCGCGTTCCTTCGCGCCCCCCTCTGCCCTGCCGGGCATCTCCCCCACTCGGGGGGAGATTGGCTGGGGCTTGGCCGGCACTTTCCCTTCGACCGGCTTTTCCGTGCGCCGCACGGTCATCTCGTCGAGCGAATTCTTCTTGAACAGTGGCTTGGTGGCGCCGCCCGGAATGCCGAAGTCGGAGCCGTGCGCTTCCTGCGCCGACTGTTTCTTGAACAGCGAGCGCGACACCGCGCCTGACGGTGTCGGCATGTCGGTACCAGGCCCCATATCGTCGATCGACGGCTTGGCAAATAGCGGTTTCTTCACCGGCACGGCGCCCTCGGCGCCCATTTCGTCGAGCGCCGGTTTGCGGAAGAGGTTGGACCGGGCAGCCCTGGCCGCCTCTTCGGCGGCACGTGCCTCATCAAACTTGCGGAAACGCTCCTGTTCCTCAGCCGTACGGTGCTTGGCCACGCCCTTGTTGTGCTTGCCCTTCTCGCGGCCCGAGACCGGGCTTTCCATGTCGGCGTATTTGGCCAGCGGATCTTCCGAGATGGACAGTTCCATTTCGCGCAGCCGCTTGATCTCATCGCGGATGCGGGCGGCCTTCTCGAAGTCGAGATTGGCGGCGGCGTCGCGCATCTGCTTTTCCATGGCGTCGAGATGAGCCTTGAGATTGTTGCCCATCATCGCACCGGCGCCGTCGGTGAACTGCGAGATATCGGCGCGGACATGGTCCTTCTCGTAGACCGAGTCCAGAATGTCGGAGATGCGCGACTTCACCGATTCCGGGGTGATGCCGTTGGCCGCGTTCCATTCCATCTGCTTTTCGCGGCGGCGGTTGGTCTCGGCCATCGCCCGCTCCATCGAGCCGGTGACCTGGTCGGCATAGAGGATGACCTTGCCGTCGACGTTGCGGGCGGCGCGACCGATGGTCTGGATCAGCGACGTCTCGGAGCGCAGAAAGCCCTCCTTGTCGGCGTCGAGGATGGCGACGAAACCGCATTCGGGAATGTCGAGGCCTTCGCGCAGCAGGTTGATGCCGACCAGCACGTCGAAAGCGCCGAGGCGGAGATCGCGCAGAATCTCGATGCGCTCCAGCGTGTCGATGTCGGAGTGCATGTAGCGAACGCGCACGCCTTGCTCATGCAAATATTCGGTCAGGTCTTCGGCCATGCGCTTGGTCAAAACGGTGACCAGCGTGCGGTAGCCGGCGGCCGTGGTGTCGCGGATTTCGCCGACGACATCGTCGACCTGGCTTTTCGCCGGGCGGACTTCGACCGGCGGATCGATCAGGCCGGTCGGGCGGATGACCTGCTCGGCGAACACGCCGCCGGCCTGTTCCATCTCCCAGGCGCCGGGTGTCGCAGAAACCGCGACGGAGAGCGGTCGCATGGCGTCCCATTCCTCGAAGCGCAGCGGACGGTTGTCCATGCAGGAGGGCAGGCGAAAACCATACTCCGCCAGCGTCGCCTTGCGCCGAAAGTCGCCACGATACATGCCGCCGATCTGCGGCACGGTGACGTGGCTTTCGTCGATGAAGACCAGCGCATTGTCCGGGATATATTCGAACAATGTCGGCGGCGGATCGCCCGGCTGGCGTCCCGTGAGATAGCGCGAATAGTTCTCGATGCCGGCGCAGGAGCCGGTGGCTTCCAGCATCTCAAGATCGAAGCGGCAGCGCTGTTCGAGCCGCTGTGCCTCCAGCAGGCGGCCGGCGCGCTCGAGCTCGACCAGCCGGTGCTTGAGCTCCTCCTTGATCGACTTGATCGCCTGGTTGAGCGTTGGACGCGGCGTCACATAGTGCGAGTTGGCGTAGATCTTGACGCTCTTCAGCTCGCCGGTCTTCTGGCCGGTGAGCGGATCGAATTCGGTGATCGCCTCGATCTCGTCGCCGAACATCGAGATGCGCCAGGCGCGGTCCTCAAGGTGGGCCGGGAAGATTTCGATCGTGTCGCCGCGCACGCGGAACGAGCCGCGCACGAAATTGATGTCCTGGCGCTTGTACTGCTGGGCGACGAGGTCGGCGAGCAGCGCCCGTTGGTCGAGCCGATCGCCGATCTGCATCTGGAAGGTCATCGCCGTATAGGTCTCGACCGAGCCGATACCGTAGATGCAGGACACCGAAGCGACGATGATGACGTCGTCGCGCTCGAGCAGCGAGCGGGTCGCCGAATGCCGCATGCGGTCGATCTGCTCGTTGATCGAGGATTCCTTCTCGATGAAGGTGTCGGTACGCGGGACGTAGGCTTCGGGCTGGTAGTAGTCGTAATAGGAGACGAAATACTCGACCGCATTGTCGGGGAAGAATTTCTTGAACTCGGAATAGAGCTGCGCGGCCAGCGTTTTGTTGGGCGCCAGGATCAAAGCAGGGCGCTGCGTCTGCTCGATCACCTTGGCCATGGTGAAGGTTTTGCCGGAGCCGGTGACGCCGAGCAGCACCTGCGTGCGGTCATTGTTATCGACGCCCTCGACAAGATCCTTGATGGCGGTCGGCTGGTCGCCGGCCGGCTCGAAATCCGACACCATCTTGATGGCGATGCCGCCTTCGGATTTTTCCGGGCGGGCAGGGCGGTGCGGCGTCCACAGCACGCCGTCCTTGTGCAAGGGGTTGCCGGATTCGATCAGCGCCGACAGCGCCGCGACCGTGGCGGTGACGCTGCCCGAGGCCATGGTCTCGGCGTCTTCCAGCGAGATGTCGAGGCCGGCGACCGGATTGAGGCCGGCTGCGGTGCGTTCGCGGGCCGTGGCCGCGCCGCCCATCGAGGTGCCGCGCGAACTGCGGCCGGGCGCAGCGGACCGCTCCGGGATCTTTTTCGCGGACTTTGGCGATCTACCATCGCCCTTACCGGTGAGACGGCCTTCCTTCTCGGCCTCCTGCTCGATCTGCTCGGCCCAGTCGGCAATCGAGCCGCTCAGCGGCGCGCCGGTGAAGTCGGCCTGCGGCGCCTCGGCGAAGCCGCCTCTGTGCAGAGGCTCCGAGGCATCGAGGAAATCGGTCAGCGGGCTGCGCCGCTTCGGCGGCGAAGCGCCGTTGTCACCCGCCGGAGACGGTGTCTTTTTGTCAGGGAGTTTGGCCATGCCCCAAATATGGGCAGAGTCCGCCAAAATGGAAAGAGTGCAGTGGCGAAGGGCGCTAAGCGGGTCGAAGCTCCTGACACAAGGGTGTCAGGAGCTGTGTTACGCGAAGCCAGGCCGCCTGCTCAATTGAACCACAGCGCGAAGGTCAAAAACCCACCGCCACCGAACTGGCGCTGGATCTGGTCGAACTCGCCGCTGGTCACGATCTCACCGCTCTCGAGGTAGGGCGCGATGGCCGGGCCGGTAATCGACAGCACGAGGTCGAAAGGCTTCGGTTCTTCGAAGAAACGCTTCATGTTGATGCCCTGGCCGGTGCTGGCCGTGATGCGGAAATGCGGCAGCAGCTTGCGGCCTTCCAAAAGGTCTTCGGCCATGGTCAGAGTGGCGAGCCAGGCCTCGACCTGCTCCTCGCCGACTTCGAGCCCGGTGAGCGGGTTCTCGCCCTTCTGCTGCGGTCCCGGCAGCCATTCGCGGTCATTGTCGGTCTCGGCGCGGATCGCCTTCCAGTCCTCGCGCGACAGCCGGATGATTTCGAGCAGATGGCGGCGCGCCGCTTGACGGCGCTCGGGCTCGACCACCGGCCAGTTGACGAGGTGAACCATGGAGATGAAATCCGCGATGCGCCATTCCGATGAGAAGATGCTGCTGCCCATGTCGCCGGCGGGAGGCACGAGAATGTCCTGCAGCGGCAGTTTGGCGCGCGGAAACAGCATGTGGAACGAGCCGTCGAACATGGTCCTGAAATCATGCGCCAGCCAGAAATCGGCCTGCGCCATCAGGAATTCGGCATAGCCCTGCAGCCAGAAACCGTCGGCGCGGTCGAAGCGGAATGTGAGCGAGGAAGCGGCGCCGTCCGACGAGATACCGCCGCGCGACAGCGAGGCCATGATGGCGGCCATGCTTTCATCCGGCGCGATGGCACCGTCTTCGTTGAGATCGATGCCGGCATGGGTGAGGTCGACGACCATGCCGATGCCGGCATCGGCGGGCACCGAGCCCAGAGTCGCCGCGGATGTCTCCAGCCGGTCGCGGAAGGCGACCAGAATGGCGCGGAACTGCTCATAGGTCAGCGGTTCGGGATTGGGATTGTCCGGAATCGGCAGCCGCATCAGCGGCAGCATGAAGGATTGCGGGCTTTCGAACCCGTGGCGGTGCAGGCCGCCGGCCAGGATTTCCAGGGCGGTGAAGAATTCGCCGGCGCCGGCGGCATAGGCTGACGCCGGATCGCCCTGGGCTGCAGCCTCGAGCGTGGTAAGCGCGGCGTTGCGCTCCGTCACCGTTTTGGCCTCGAACAAAGCGGTTGCCGCTTCGGGCGCGGCGGCGCGGGCCGAAGATAAAAGCAGCAACAGGAGGAGGGCGGACGCCAGCAGGCCTGCAAAACGTGTCATCTCATCCCTCCACTATGCGATGCGCAGACATTACACGCATTTGGCGCCGTGTCTGCCGGCGGCAGTGTTTCAAGGACTGACGGTCGACACTTCCCGGGCAGACCGTCTACACAAGCTAACCGATTGGGCAAACGATTGGGCGTCGCGTGTCGAATTATCCGCTTTCCTACAAACTGTCATGGCTGCCGCGCTTCCTGAAACCGTCTCTCGGCGGCGATGTCAGGGATTTTGCACCGAGGGCGGCGACGACGATCATCGATCCGCCGCCGGGGCGGAAGGTGCGGCTGGCCTTTGTCGGTGATATTTCGGCGGTGGCCAACCATAGTGCGCCGGAGTGCGATCCGGAAATCGCAAAGCTCTTGGGCTCAGCCGATCTGGTGATCGGCAATTGCGAAAGTCCGGTCGTCGAGCGGCCGAGAGTGGCGTTTGGCACGCGGCTTGGCACGCACCATGCGATGAGCGAGCGGTTTCTTGCCGCGGCGCTTGCCGCCGTAGGCATCGCGCGTGAAAAGCTCGTGCTGTCGCTGGCCAACAACCATGTGCTCGACCAGGGCGTCGCCGGTTTCGACGAGACCGTTGCGGCGTTGAAGCGGCTTGGAATCCGCACCATCGGCACCGCGAAAAAAGGACCGGTCGAGCAGGTCAAGGCCGGGCCGCTGACGATCGGCTTTGCCGCCTTCACACTGTGGCGCAATGGTGACGCCGGGCCATTCACCGAGCTTGTCTCGATGCAAGGCGATCCGGCGGCATGGCCGAGAGGCGCGGCCGACAAGAACATCGATCTCACCTGTGCGGTGCCGCACTGGGACTGGGAGTTCCGGCATTTTCCGCAGCCGCAAACGCAAACGCTGGCGAGGTTGCTGGCCGGTCACGGCGTGGGGCTGATTGCCGGGCACCACGCCCATGTCGTGCAGCCGGTGCAATGGGTCGGCAAGACGCTCGTGGCTTACGGGCTTGGCGACTTCCTCGGCACGGCGCTGGCGCGGCAGCCCTGGCCCGGCCGCATCGCCGGCATTTTCGTCGTCGATGTCAGCGCAGATCTCGGCATGCGCGGTGCGATCGCCGGGTACCGGATGCATCCCTTCATGCGGCTGCGCGCAGGCGGGCATGAGCGGCTGGTTCCGGTCGAGGCGCTGACTGGCCGGGTGAAGGGCAAGGTCCAGGCCAGGCTGAAGGCGATCTTTGGCGACTGACAACTTTCCCGTTATCATAGGTATAATAGGACTTTGCGAGGGGGCGATGGAAGCAGCTGAGTTCATGCCTGATGAAGCGGTGGTCGCCGGCATCAGGAAGAATATCGAGATCTATGAGGCTGGACGGGCTTCGGCCTACCGCCAGGTGCGCTGGCGGGTGCCGGTGTTTCTGGGGCTGCTGCTGGTTTTTGTCGTGCTGGTGGCCTGGCTGTTCAACAAGGTCGCCGACTTGAACGAGCAATGGTTCTCGACGCCGCATGTGTTCCTCTATGTCGGCGGTTTCTTCGCGGCGCTGCTGCTGTACTTCCTGGCGATCAGGCCGGCGACGCGGCTGCAGCAATCGTTCCGTGACACGCTGCTGCCGATCATCTTCGGCTTCATCAGGGATGTGCGCTATCAGCACAGCGTGACGCCGAATTCCTTCGACCGGCTGCCGCGCGCCGTGGTCGGCCCCTTCAACCGGCAGAGCTTCGACGACATCGTGTCAGGCCGCTACGAGGATTTTCCGTTCGAGCTCTACGAGGCGGAGTTGCGCCAAGGGTCGGGCAAAGGCTCGTCGACGGTCTTCAAGGGCGTCATCGTTGCGTTCGAGACAATCGCGCCGTTCCCCGGCATATTGGTCGCGACGCGCCGCAGCAACGCGGTGGTCGGTTTCTTCCGCGGCATCTTCGCCGGCAAGATGCAGGAACTGTCCAGCGGCGATCCGCTGCTCGACGGCGACTACGAATTTCGCACCGACAATGTCGCCGCCGCGCAGCCGCTGGTGAGCGGCCGGCTGGCGCAGGCGCTGAAATGGCTGCACGAGACATGGCGCGATGATCCGGCGCGGGTGGCGCTTAATGGCAGCGATGGTTTCCTGCTCTTGCCGCAGCCGAAGAATTTCTTCGAACTGCCCGCCATTTCCGTGCCGCTCGATTACACCAAGCACATCGCGCCGATGATCGCCGATATGGGCGCGATCTTGGCGACCGCGGCGCTGGTGCGCAAGATTGGCGCGAAGGATGGCGAGGCGGCCGCAAGCTAGGCAGTTCCCGATTGCAACAAGCCGCCATTCATCCGGGTGCGGCTCTCGCGACAAGGCGGACAATATCGCCGAGCCTGCGCTGCTCCTCGGCGGATCTGGAGCGGCTGACCGCGAGATTGACGACTACCAGTTCGGCTGCCGGCAAGACGCCGATCATCTGACCGAAACCGCCATGGGCGAAATAGCGAACCCTGGGCAAATCCGCATTGCGAAGAACGGTGGCTTCGGACTGGGCTTCGCCATCACGGCCGGTCGTCCACCACATGTAACCATAGCCGCTTCCGTCTGGAGTGATCGAATAAGCCTTTGTGCTGTCTTCGATCCACGCCCGCGGCACGATCTCCGTGCCGCGCCAGCTGCCTTTGCGCAGGTACAGAAGGCCGAATCGGGCAAGATCGCGCGCGGTCATGCGAAAATGATAGGCGGGGTGCTCCGATTCGGGGCCGCGCAAATACGCGCCGTCGTCAGGGTGAAAATCCTGCATGCCGAGCGGGACGGCGATGTCGGCATGGAAGCCGTCAAAAACGGAGCGGCCGGTTGCCCTCTCATAGATGGTCCCAAGGGCGTTGAAGTCCCAATTGTTGTAATACCAGTGGCTGTCCCTGGGGTGGCTGCCGCGGACGGGCCGGTCGGCTTTCATCTGTTCGGATTCGGCGAGCGCCGGGTGGTAAATCCCGGACCGAGCCTTGATGAGATCGCCGACTGTTGCCTGCTTTTCGGCTTCGCTCAACGACGGCGCGACATCATCGATGCCGAGCTCGCCCAGCGTGTTGTCCAGACGAATGCGTCCGCGCTTGACCTCGATGCCGATTAGAGCGCTCAGCAGGCTTTTGCGGACCGAGCGGATGACGACTTTTTTCGAGGCCGAACCGCTGGATGCGACGACAGATCCGCGATGGATGGCCACAGACGCTATCGAACCAAATTGCCGTGCCGCTGCTTTCGCCTCGGCGAGGAGATCGACGTTCCATCCGGCATCGGCCGCCGATACGACGTTCCATTTTTCGCCGGGATATTCAGCCCCTTTCATGTCGCCGCGCCTCAGCAGTCGAAGCCGTAGTTCTGGCGATAATATTCGACATTTTCTTGCGCCATCGTCTTGAACATCACGCAGACGGTGAAGCTGCCGACCTGGCGACCGTTTCTGGTGTAGCCCCAGTCGGAAATATCGTCCCGGTTAAATTCGAGTTCCTGGCCGGCCACGACATTGTGCACCGCTTGCGGCTCATTGGCCAATGTTCCTGCAAAGCCGGTCGCGGTCTTGTGGAAGGGGATGATCCAGAAATGTTCCGAGGCGTCTCCGTCCCTGACCTCGACCTTCAATTTGTAGCTGGTTGTCCCGGCTGGCGGCGCATCCGACAAGGACAGGAATTCATCGAGGCTGGCGCGCGCCTGCGCAATGGCCGCCGCCATGTCCGGATCGTCCTTGGCGACGCCTACAACCTTGTCGCCGCCCTGGCCGGAATCCTGCGCACCGGCCGGAATCGGCGCCAACGCCAGCACCAGGGACAGCATGGTTCGAACTGCATGATTCATGAAATGGCGCTCCTGCGTGTCGATGCTGACACCATCATGCATCTATCTAGAGTTTTCAACGGCAGTGCGACAGCGTGGTACGGTCCGACCGGCAGGCCGCTCACAACCCGCTCGGCACCAGGCCTGCCAGCCAGTTCGCGGACCGCTTGGCCATGCCGACCGTTGCCGACGCGACGCGGCCGAGATCTGTCTTGACCACGGCGTAGCCGTTCCTGGTGCGGTAGAGCACGCCTGTTCCGCCATCGACCACTTGCTCGTAGGCGACGGGCCGTACCGCTGCTGCCTCCATGGCCGTCGTCGGGGAGCCGACGGGAACGCTCGGCCGATGGCTCAGTTCCGGCGGCAACGGGGTTTGGACATTCCGGCTGGCCGGCTTCAGTTCCGGGCGGGATGCGGCCGCCGCCAGTTGCGAAGAAGACGCCGATGCCTTGCTGCGGCAGATGCCAGAGACCAGCGGATAGTCGAAGTTCTTCTGGTGCAGCATCTGGCTTTTCATCGCCGCTTCGCAGTCGGCGATAGTCGCCCACTTCGCCGGCGTCTCGCCGATATATTCGCAAAGCTTGGCGTCGCAGTCGCAGCCGACAATGGTCATGGCGACAAGGGCGGTCTTGATCACGGTCTTGTCCTTCGGATTGCCCCCCGGCAGCCAGTCCTTCCATCGCGCGCGAACAAGGCGGGATTTTGGCCGCGATCACGCGATGAGCCGGGGGATGCGTTTTTCGGGTACGGCTCACTATAGGTGGATTTCGAGACACCCGGTAGCAGATAGGGCGGGGCCGTGATGCATTTGCAGGAAGAAGCCCGAATAAATCTTGTCGGCTATGGCCGCGACAACTGTATCTTGGCCCAGTTTTCTACTACGATACTCACGGGCGATACAACAATATAGGAGGGGTTAGTCATGGGAAGAATTGTCCGGTCCGCCGAGCCTGTGCCAAAAAGGGATTCAACGCTCGAGGGCATTCCAGGCGATGCTCCGCTCGGCGTCGACGATGACAAGAAAGAAGATCAAGGATCGAAAGGCGGCGACGGCTATCTCGACCGGGTTGCGAAGTACGTGCCTGCCGAAGTCGTGGCATTTTTCATCTTCGTCAACTCCATCCTGGTCAATGCCACTGAGCAGCCGGTTGCCAAGGCGTTGACCGATGCGGTGGCGGAAGAGACCAAAGGCAATCCGGGGGACATTCCGGGTAAGGTGCAGGCAGCCATCTATAAGATTGAAATGGCCGGTATCAGCGTCTGGACCATTTCATGGATCATGTTGATCGTCGCGCTGGCGATGACGCCGGTGTATCTGAAATCGGTCAGCGATTCAGCCGACAATGCGGAGGCTCCGGGAGCCAACATCGTCATGTCGATGCTCGCCTTCCCATTCTGGGCCTATGCCGTCAACGCGCTGGCCCTCAGGCCATGGCATGACGGTGCGCTGGCCAGCATCATGCTCGCCACCTTCACGCTCATCAGCGGCGCCATACGGCCGGAATATATAAACGCTGGCCTCAATTTGATCCCGGGCATCGGCCCGAAGAAGTAGCTTGGCCCGCCGGGCAGGCCGCGGTGCAGGGCGCGGCTTCAGTTGTAGACGCGCTCCAGCCTCGCGCCTGCTTCGAACAGCGCCGGCAGCACGATGTGCAGCTTGCGCACGGCGACGATCAGCCCGGTGCGACGGGTGGCCGGATCGATCGGAACGGTTGGCTGAACAGCGCCCGGGCGCCTTCGGGCGGAGCGAAGTCCGCCGCCGAAAGCACGGTGAGCATGATCGCGTCATTGGCACCGATCTCGACGAAGGACACGCCTCTGTCGATCAGGCGCGGGATCATGTCGGTGAATTGCTGATCGCGCCTGGTGATGAAGATGGTTCCGTCAGCGCCGAAATCTCGTTCCAGCAAAGTATCGGCTTCTTACGCGTCGCTTCGCCGACCGGACCTTGGCCCAAAAGACAGTCGGCGCCGGGATTTCTCCCAGCGCCTCCCTGTCAGATCAGGACACGGTCGCGGCAGCAACTTCCGCAAAGTCGTCGCGCCATGCCGGCCTTGATTTTGACGGTCCTGCCAGTCACCGCCCGAAGGCAGTGCCCGTTCCAGACCACGCCGTTCTCCACCCTTGCGAGCTTCGTTCGGCGCGCCATCGAAGGTTTTCGCCGTCCTTCATGGCAGCATCGGTCCGCCGTTGGCGTTCGCACGCTTTCCGCGGCCCCGTAGGTCTCGGCATCCGTCCCTCGAACAAGCAAGCCTGCTCTCGCTTCGGGCCGTACGGGCCTCAGGAAATCCGCCTTTTCGCTTTGCCTTTCGGCGTGGCGATCGGTAGCCGCCTGAGATGGTTAAACTTACGCCGGGTAAGGGTTTTGGGGAATGGGCGTGAGCCTGTGGATAACGGGATTATCGGGGATCGTTTGCCACAAAGCTCGGAATTTCGACTCCAGCTGCATTAGACAGCCCGCCGGCTTTTTGGCGCCTGATCGGCTGTGCCCCTTGCTCCGCCGGCTGGCGCGGGCTTCAATGCAGGCAAAGCATCGAGCCTATCGGCTCGGTGCGGGGAGGGTGCGCATTGAAAGTCGGGGTGGTGCTCAATCCGATTGCCGGCGGCGGCCGGCTGAAACGGCATTGGCCGGAGGTCGCCGCATCGCTGAAAAAGCATTTCGGCGAATTCGAGCTGCGCGAGACGCAGGCCGAGGGCGACGCCGAAAGGCTGGCGCTCGACCTCGCGGCAAGCGGCTTCGGGCTGGTGATCGCGGCCGGCGGCGACGGCACCGCCAGCGAGGTGGCCGACGGATTGCTGCAGGCATTCGATGAGAGCGGCCGGACAACCGAACTTGCCTTGCTGCCTTGCGGCACCGGCATCGATTTCGCGCGCGGACTTGGCCTGCCGAAAGAGGTGGATGCGGCGTTGAAGCGGATCGCCGAAGCCAAGGCGCGCAAGGTCGATGCCGGGCGCATCTGCTACATCGACGACCATGGCGCGCTGGCCAGCCGGCACTTCATCAATATCGCCAGCCTCGGCCTGTCCGGCGCCACGGACCGTGCGGTCAATGCCGACAAGCGCAAGGGCAGGATGTCGGCCAAGGCGCTGTTTTTCTGGCGCACCGTGGTCGAGTTCATCCGCTACCGCTTCCAGGACGTCAGGATCACCGTCGACGATGGCACCCCGGTCGAGGCGCGCATGGCGCTGGTGGCGGTTGCCAACGGAAAGTTCTTCGGCGGCGGCATGATGATCGCCCCGGACGCCGAACTCGCCGACGGCCAGTTCGACATCGTCATCCTGCGCGCGGCCGGCAAGCTGAAGCTGATCTGGGATATTCGGCTGCTCTATGGCGGCCGGCACCGCAACCATCCGGCCATCACCATATTGCGTGGCCGGAAAGTGGTGGTCGAACCTAGCGGCGATGTCGAGAAGAACGGCGCGCTGGTCGACATAGATGGCGAGTCGCCGGGGCGTATACCCGCGACGTTTGAGATCCTGCCCGGAGCGCTGACGCTGAGATATTGAATCAAGGCGTTGAGGGATTGATTCAGGTGGTTTGAGCGGCGATTCCGGCGAACCGGCCAAGGGCCTGAAATCGCAGGACATATTTACCCGGCTTAGCTTTCCAGCTTGGCTGGGAAACCGGGCGCGCGCAGATCCATGTCGACGGCATCCTCGAGCAGTTTGACGATCTGGGTCGACCAGGCGCCGCCGCCATATTCCTGTTTGCCCATCAGGAAAATCTCACTCACAAGCGGCGCCAGTTGGAGTGGCAGTCTGAACTCCCTGCCCATCGCAAGCGCAAAGCCGAGGTCCTTCAGTGCCAGGTCCATGGTGAAGCCAATGTCGTAGGAGCCGTTGAGGATGAGCTGGCTTTCGGTCTCATGGACGAAGCTGTTGCCGGAGGAGGCGACGATGGCGTGGTAGGATTGCGCGAGGTCGAGGCCGCCTTGCTTGGCCAACATCAGCGCCTCGCCGGCGGCGACGAGATGGATGAAGGCCAGCATGTTGGTGATGACCTTGATCACCGCCGCCGAGCCGACCGGACCCATCAGGAACGACTTTGCGCACATCGCTTCGATGGCCGGACGATGGCGCTCGTAAAGCGCAGCATCGCCGCCGACAAGCGCGGTGATCTTTCCGACCGCGGCCAGATGCACGCCGCCGGTGACCGGGCACTCAAGCGTTTCGACGCCCTTGGCCGAGGCGAGGGCGGCGAGGCGCAGAATCTCGTCGCGGCCATTCGTCGACATCTCGATCCATGTGCCGCCCTTGGGCAATCCTTCCAGCAGTCCACCGGGACCAGCCAGCACCGCTTCACTGACCTCGGGCGAGGGCAGGCATGTGATGGCGTTGCCGGCTAGCGCTGCCGCTTCAGCCGGGCTGTTCGCTGCGATGGCGCCGAGCGCAACCAGGCGCTCGACGGCGGCGGGGTCGCGGTCGAAGACGATGACGACAAAACCGTTGCGCAACAGGCTGGCGGCGAGGTTGCCGCCGAGATGGCCAAGGCCGATGAAGGCGTAACGTTCGCTCACGGCATCAGCGGCATTTGCATCATCTGCAAATGCAGGTCCTTGCCGGTGTAGGGATGCGCCTCGCAGACCGCCTCGTTGAGCTCGACGCCGAGGCCGGGCTCCTTCGACGGAATGACATTGCCGTCCTGCCACTCGATCTTCTTCTTCAAGAGCGTGGCGTGGAAACCGTCCCACTGCTTCAGCGATTCCAGGATGAGGAAATTGGGCAGCGTCACCGCCAGCTGGATGTTGGCGGCGCCGACGATCGGCCCGCAATAGCAGTGCGGCGCGATCTGGATGTGGTATGCCTCGGCCATGGCGGCGATCTTCTTGGTTTCGAGAATGCCGCCGGAACGGCCAAGGTCCGGTTGCAGGATGGTGGCGGCGCGGTTCTCGATGATTCGGGCGAATTCGAACTTGGTCGTTAGCCGCTCGCCGGTGGCGATCGGGATCGACGTGCCTCGCGCCACCTGAGCCATCACTTCGGGCATGTCGGGCGGCACCGGCTCTTCGAACCACAAGGGATCGTAGGGCTCGATCGCGCGTGCCATCCGCAGCGCACCCGACGCGGTGAACTGGCCATGCGTGCCGAACAGAATATCGGCGCGGGTGCCGACGGCTTCGCGGATCGCCTTGACCATGCGGGTGGAGACATCGATGTCGATCAGGCGCGGCTGGTGGCCGTCGAAGGCGGTGTAAGGACCGGCCGGGTCAAGCTTGACGGCGTTGAACCCCTGCTCGACATATTCGAGCGCGCAGGCCGCCGCCAGTTCAGGGTCGTTATAGACGTTCCTGCCGTCCGGCGCGTCCTCCGAATGGACGCTGCCGGTGTGCGGGTAGAGATAGGTGTAGGAGCGCAGCGTCTCGTGCACCTGGCCGCCGAGCAGTTTGTAGACCGGCTTGTCGGCTTCCTTGCCGACAATGTCCCAGCAGGCCATTTCCAGCGCCGAGAAACAGCCCATGCCGGTAACGTCGGGGCGCTGGGTAAATCCTGAGGAATAGGCGCGGCGGAAGAAGGTCTCGATGTCATGCGGATCGTGGCCGATCAGGTAACGCTCGGCCATGTCCTCGACCAGCTTCGCTGTTATGTGAGCCGAGAAGGTGGCGTTGTAGGCCTCGCCGTAACCGACGACGCCGCCATCGGTGGTCAGCTTGACGAAGATGAAATACTTGCCGCCGATGCCGGGCGGCGGGTTGCCGACTACCCAGGTCTTGACGTCGGTGATCTTCATTTTTGGTCCTCCAGAACCAGTTCGGCGCCCTTCCATCCGGTCATGACCGAGGCGGCGTTGGTGTTGCCGGTGATGTTGGCGGGAAAGATCGAGGCGTCGATGACACGCAGACCTGCGAGCCCGTGCACTTTCAGGCGCGGGTCGACGACGGCGGCCCCGGCGCCCGGCCCCATGCGGCACGTCGAGACCGGGTGATAGACGGTGCCTGAGCGCTTCCTGAAATCCTGGATCAGATCGGCATCCGATTGGATCGATGGGCCCGGCAAAACCTCCTCAGTGATGATCTCGGCCATGGCGGGCATCGAGGCTATCTTGCGCACGAATTTCACCGCCGCCAGCATCTCGTCGACATCGGCGTTGGTGGAATAGGCGTTGGCGACGATCCTGGGATAGTCCAGCGGATTGCTGGAGCGGATCATGATCTCGCCGCGGCTGGACGGGCGGCAGTTGGAGAGGCCGATGGAAAAGCCCGGCCACGGATCCGGCGTCAGGATCGGCCGCTCGCCGCTCTTCGGAATGACGGTCGAGAAAGCCTGGAAATAAAGCTGCATGTTGGGGCGCGAAAACGCCAGGTCGGTTCGGAAGAAGCCGCCGCCATGGTTCATCGACAGTGACAGCGGGCCGGAGCGGGTGAGGATGTACCGCATGCCGACCAGCAGCTTGCCCCACCAGGGCCGCAGGATTTGGTTGAGCGTCGGCACGTTTCCCTTGAAGGTATAGTTGATGCCGACATGGTCCTGCAGATGCGCGCCGACATTTTCGTTGCCGTGGACGACCGGGATGCCAAGCCCCTTGAGCAGTGACGAGGGGCCGACGCCGGACAGTTGCAGCAGCTGCGGCGAGTTGATCGAACCGGCGGACAGGATCACCTCGCGGCCGGCCCGCGCCGTCTTGGTCTCGCCGTTCTGCAGATATTCGATGCCGACGGCTCGCTTGCCCTCGAACAGGATTCTGGTCGCCAGCGCATTGGCTTCGACGCGCACATTCGCGCGCTTCATCGCCGGGCGCAGGAAGGCGCGCGCGGCCGACATGCGGCGGCCATTCCTGGTCGAGATCTGGTAGACGCCGACGCCTTCCTGGGCGGCGCCGTTGAAGTCAGGGTTGAGCGGCAGCCCAGCCTGCTGGCCGGCTGCGAGGTAGCGCCTGGTCAGCGGATGGACGGCGTTCGTCGTGTCGGTGATATGCAGCGGCCCGCCGGTGCCGCGCCATCTGTCGGCGCCGGCCTCATTGTCCTCAAGCGCCTTGAAGCCCGGCAACAGATCGTCATAGCCCCAACCGGGATTTCCGGCATCGCGCCAGTCGTCAAAGTCCTCGCGCGCGCCACGGATCCAGACCATGGCGTTGATCGAGCTGGAGCCGCCAAGCAGCTTGCCGCGCGGCCAATGGTCGACATTGCCGGCAAGGCCGGGGTCCGGCTCGGGCTTGTAGTTCCAGTTGACCGCCGGATCGAAGAAGGTCTTGCCGTAGCCGAGCGGCATCTGGACATAAAAGCGGCGGTCGCTGCCGCCGGCCTCCAGCACCAGCACGGAGAAGCGGCCCGAAATCGACAGCCTGTCGGCCAGAACCGAGCCGGCCGAGCCGGAGCCGACGATGATGAAGTCATAAGTCTGCATGATTGGTGTTGGCGGCTCCGCAAAACTGAGCGCAGCCTATCCGCGACGGCTTGGCCGCGCCCCTGCGGCTTCCGGCATGGCTTGTGAAAAAAGCGACCGTGAGACGCCTGGTCGGAAAAGCCACCATGGAACCGACATTGCGCCGGGAGCCTCGCCCGTCGCGTTGACCTCTTGGGCCCGTGACGCTACGGGATCAAGGGCTATCGCTTTAGGGGAATCTCGGATGGTGCATTACGCGGACGGACGGCCGATCGGCGATCTGACCTTGCGTACGCTCGCCATGCCGGCCGATGCAAATGCGGCCGGCGACATCTTTGGCGGCTGGGTGATGGCGCAGATGGATCTTGCCTGCGGCATCCGTGCGGCCGAGCGGGCCAAGGGCCGCGTGGTGACGGCGGCGGTCAAGGAAATGTCCTTCGCCAAGGCGATGAAGATCGGCGACACGCTGTGCATCTACACCCATGTCGAGCGCGTCGGCCGCACCTCCATGACGCTCAAGGTCGAGGCCTGGGCGCAACGCTACCTCTCCGACCTGATGGAGAAGGTCACCCACGCCGATTTCGTCATGGTGGCGCTGGATAGCGACGGCAAGCCGAAGCCGATTCCAACCGAAAGTTGACATCGTCGATTCTGCCAAGCTTGCGCTTATGTAACATCCCCCGCGCGGGCGATGCGCTGCGCGACATCCAATGGTTGCCTTCACATCCGATTCTGCGGGCGGCGGAGGGAAGACAATGCGTCAACACATGCTGAACGGCTGGCTCGTGGCGGCCCTCGTCGCGGTGATCTGGCTGCTTGGCACGACCGCTTATACCGAGATCAGGAAAGAGCTTCCAAGCGTTGCCTGCACGCACGACCGGACCGTTGGCAACGAGCGGACTGCCCAGCGGTCTGCAAGGGTAGAGACGTGCGGCGCAGTGTGTTGCAGCAACCCTGCGTCAAAGGCCTGAGGGCCCGTCAGCGGAAGACCTCGTCAGCCTCAAAATGATCATGCGCCGGCGAACGAAACGCTGCAGCTATGTCGCGATGGCGCGACCAACGATGCCAGGGCGGATCCAGTTAAACCCGGGTACGCGTCGTCGACGGCAAAATCCGTAAACTATTGCTGGGCAACGGTTTTCAGGCGTGCACGCCATCGAATCTTTCACGCGCCGCCTGGACCCGCGAGGTGTTCTTCCGCGCCCATTCGCCGAGCGCGCCGACCGGCACCAGCAGCTCATGGCCGAGCTCCGTCAGCTCATAGTCGACGCGTGGCGGGATGGTCGGGAACACGGTTCGGGTGACGAAGCCGTCGCGCTCAAGACCGCGCAAGGTGGTGGTCAGCATCTTCTGCGAAATGCCGCCGACAGCGGCGCGCAACTCATTGAAACGCAGCGGTCCGCCGCCCAGCTTGCCGACGACCAGAACGGTCCATTTGTCGCCGACGCGCTGCAGGATTTCCGAGACGGCGCGGCAGTCTTCGGTGTTGTGCGGGTGCCTCAGTAACATAACGGTGCCTCCTTGCGCTGCCATTTGTCAGTATCTCATATAGCGCCGGTATCCAAACGATACCAGCTTTTGCATATATGGAGAGCCCCATGTCCAAGCCCAAAATCGCCATCGTCGTCGGTTCGACACGCGCCGCGCGTTTCGCCGATGTGCCCGCCCAGTGGATCGCCAAGATCGCGAAATCCCATGCCGACATCGACGTCGAGACCGTCGACCTGCGCGACTGGCCGCTGCCCTTCTTCGACGAGGTCGCCTCGTCCGCCTGGGCGCCGTCGCAGAACGAAGTTGCCCAGCGCTGGCAAAAGAAGGTCGCCGAATTCGACGGCTTCATCTTCACCGCCGCCGAATACAACCATGGCCCGACGGCCGTGCTGAAGAACGCCATCGATTACGCCGCCAATGAATGGAACAAGAAGCCGGCCGGTTTCGTCGGCTATGGCAGCGTCGGCGGCTCGCGCGCTGTCGAACATTTGCGTCTTGCCGCGGTCGAATTGCAGATGGCGCCGGTCAAATCCGCCGTTCACATTGCCTGGAGCGATTTCCTGGCGGTGCGCCAGGGCGAGAAGAAGCTCGAGGAGATCGAGCATCTGAACCAGGCTGCCACGGCGCTGGTCAACGACGTTGCCTGGTGGGCCCGCGTGCTCAAGGCAGCGCGTCAGGCCGACGCGATTGCCGGCGAAGCCCAGGCGGCCTGAGCCTTGTCCTCCCAAGGACCGATGATTTTTCCAAAGGGCGGCGTTTGCGCCGCCCTTTTTCATTCACGTGAAGAGGCGCTCTCGGCTCCCTTGGCCGGATGGTGGAGTCGGACCGGCAAGGTCGCGCTGATGCCTTGACGATCCCGCGCGAAGGATCGCCGCCTGTCACAGCCAACCGCCGGAAAACCCGGCCCGGCGCAGTCCTGTGGTGATGGCCGGCACGCGGCGCATCAATCGCCACAGGAAGTCGGACCGGTAGTTCTCGATCATCAGGGCGATCGGCCCCTGGTTGATGCCGACATGGTCCGGCGATACCCAACCGCAGGCGCGGCCGTCGTCGGCAGCGATCGTCGGGTTGAAGCTCGCGGTGAAGCCGTAAGGGTTGCCGTCGCGCAGGTCCATCTCGTGGAAATGGCGCAGCGCCGGCAGCACGATTTCCGGCGCAAAAGGCAAGGAGGCGATTGCCGCCCATGGCGACAGCGTGCCGTCATCGGGGCCAAACGGTGCGCCGCGGGCGAGATAACCGAAGAAGCGGCGTCCATCGGCTCGCCGCGCGATCGGACCTGGGCCGTCGCTGGCGGTGACGCCCCAGCAATTCTCGCCATAGCCCGCGAACCCCCTCGGATTGCGGATTGCGTAATCGCGCTGCAGATACGTCGCCTGGCGGCTGTTTTCGAAATAGTCCCGGTCGTGATCGCGCATGAAGGCATCGCGGATGTCGCGAAAATCGATCCAGATATGCGAGAACTGGTGGATGAAAAGCGGGCCGGCATAGACCACCTCGCGGCCGTAGATGGTCTTCCATTTGTAAGTGGACAGCCAGGCCGCGTAGCTCTCGGGAGTTAGCGAGTGGGTCGGCGAACCGAGACCCAGGACGTACAGGATCAGCGCCTCGTCAAATCCTTCCCAGCGGTAGCGGAGAAAGCCTTTTCCAGGCCGCCAGCCATGGGTGACGGTGGCGCCGCCGTTCTGCGCCCAGCGCCAGTCGGCACGGCGGTAGAGCGCATCGGCAAGCTGGCGGATTTCCAGTTCGAGCTCATCGTCCTCGTCGAAATAAGCGCCGGCGGCCAGAACACCGGCAAGCAAAAGGGCGGTATCGATCGTGGACAGTTCGCAATTCCAGACGCGGCGGCCGGTCTTCATGTCGAGGAAATGATAGTAGAAACCTTTGTAGCCGGTGGCATCGGGCTCCGGCCCGTGCGGGGCGTTCCAGAAGAAGCGAAGCGTGGCGAGCGTCCGCTCGATTGCGGCATCGCGCGTCATGAAACCGCGCTCGACACCGACGGGATAGGACGACAAAGCGAGCCCGACGGCGGCTATGCTGGCAGGCGACGCCTGCGTGTTGCGGTCGGCGACTAGGCCGTTGGCAGGGTTGGCCTCGTTGAGAAAATACTCGAAGGACAGGCGCTGGATATCTTGGAGAAGCTCGTCGTTTAGCGCGTGTTCGTTCGATGCATCCATGACAATCGATATAGAGGCTTTGGCTGCTTTTGCCATTCGTCCAGCGGATCAATCATGGGTGAGGGCAGGCTGGGGCCGATAGCGAAAGGCGCTGCCGACGCACCGAATTCAAATCGAGGGGCTGCGAAGATCGGTTGGACCGCCATATGCACGGCCCTGCCATCTGGCCTGGCCGTCCTCCCCTGATATATCCGGCTGCGATCCATCACATGAGCATGCCCCGTGAAGTTACCCAGCCCGTCAGGCGTCGTTTCCCCCATGACCCCGGTGCTGGTCTGTGCACTTGCGATCTTCCTTCTGTCCGCCATGGATGCGGCGATGAAAATCCTGGTGATCGCCGTCGGTGTCTACAACACGGTGCTGTGGCGAAGCATGCTTGCGAGCGTGGTCGCGGGCACGGCCTGGGCGGCGGGGCCGCGTTCCCTTCCCACGCCTTCCGTGCTGCGGCTACACGCGCTGCGCGCCGTGGTCGTGGGCATCGTTCTGCTGTCGTTCTTCTGGGGCCTTGCCAGATTGCCGCTGGCGGATGGGATCGGGCTTAGTTTCGTCGCGCCGCTGTTCGCTCTCCTGCTGGCGGCGCTGCTTTTGGGCGAACGCATACAGCGCCAGGCGATCTGGGCGTCGCTGGCGGGCATCGCCGGCGTCGTCATCATCATGGCCGGACAGTTCGGGCAAGGGAACTATACCGGGGATGCCCTGCTTGGCACGGTGGCGGTGCTCGCATCGACGGTGTTCTACGCCTACAATCTGATCCTCTCGCGGCGGCAGGCGCTGGTAGCCAAACCAGTCGAGATCATGCTGTTCCAGAACCTGTGCGTTGCCGCCGTCCTTCTCCCCGCCGCTCCCTGGCTCGCGGTTGCCCTGCCGGGCAATCTCTGGCTTCCACTGGCCGGGGTGACGGGGCTGTCGCTCTCCGGCCAGTTCCTGATGAGCTGGTCCTACGCGCGGGCCGAAGCGCAATATCTAATCCCGACGGAGTATTCCGCCTTCATCTGGGCGATCGTGTTTGGCTGGCTGTTCTTCGACGAGGCGGCGACCTGGACCACGCTGGCTGGAGCGGCCCTGATCGTGGCCAGTTGCCTGATCGCCTCGCGCTCCAATCCGAAGCTTGCCGAACCGATCGAAGCCGCGGTCTGAGGGCGCTATTCGCTTTGACGGCAGAGCGTCAACGCACCACTTCGCGATGGCCGCTGGGCAGCCGGGTGGCGATCAGCTTGTCGATGCGGCGGCCATCGAGGTCGACGACCTCGAAACGCCAGCCTTGCGCGTCGACGCATTCGCCGGTCGCCGGCAGATGGTGCATGTGCGACAGCACATAACCGGCGACGGTCTCGTAGTCGCGGTTTTCCGGCAGGTCGATACCGAGAACGTCAGCCATCTCGTCGGCTTGCATGTATCCCGCGAGCAGCCATGAGCCGTCCTCGCGCTTGACGGCGTTTTCCTCGTCGCCGGCATCAAGGTCGGCGCGGAAGACGCCGGTGATGGCCTCGAGAATGTCGGCAGGTGTGACGATCCCTTCGAAATGGCCGTATTCGTCATGCACCAGCGCCATCGGCACGTCGGATTCCTTCAGCTTCTGCAGCACATCCAGCGCGTCGGCCTGGTCGTAGACGATGGGGGCGGCGCGCACATGCTTGCTCGGATCGAGTGCGCGGCCGGCGAGCAGGGCGGCCAGCACGTCGCGCGTCTGAACAACGCCAACCATGACGTCGACGCCGCCGTCGCCGGCCGGCAGGCGCGAATGCTGGGTCTCCATCAAGAGCTTGCGGATGGCACCCTCATCGGACTGCAAATTGATCCAGTCGACCTCGGTGCGCGGCGTCATCACGGCGCGCACGGCGCGATCGCCGAGCCGCATGACGCCGGCGATCATGCGCCGCTCGTCAGATTCGATGGTGCCGTGGTGCTCGGCCTCGGCGACCAGCATCTTGATCTCTTCGTCGGTGACTTTTTCCTCGCTCTCGCCGCGCTGGCCGAGCAACCACAATATGGCGCGGCCGGAAATGTCGAGCAGGAACACCAGCGGCGCCGAGACGGTGGCGAGGATGGTCATCGCAGGCGCTGCGCGGGCCGCAACACGCTCGGGATCGCGCAGCGCGATCTGCTTGGGCACCAGTTCGCCGACGATCAGCGAGAAATAGGTGATGATCGCAACGACAATGCCGACGCCGAGCGGATCGGCAATGTTTTCGCGCATGCCGGTCGAGGCCAGGTACACCGACAGCCTGTCGCCCAGCGTGGCGCCGGAGAAGGCGCCCGACAGCACGCCGACCAGAGTGATGCCGATCTGCACTGACGACAGGAATTTGCCGGGATTGGAGCCGAGCGTCAGCGCACGCCCGGCGCCATTGACGCCGCGGTCGATCATCGCCTTGAGCCGCGCCGGGCGCGACGACACGATGGCGAGCTCGGACATCGACAGAAGGCCGTTCACACAGATGAGGACGACCACGGTGGCGATTTCGACGTATAGCATCAGGGCTCAATAGCATTGCGGCGGGCCGCAGGAAAATAGTCCGCGATGATTTTTGGAAAATGACAGTGGTTCAGGGGAATTGCCTGAGCACCCCGACAACAGCCTTGCCGTCGGTGAAATAGGGATCGCCGCCGCCGTTGCGTCCGGTCCTGGTGGCGCCGATGCCCGGGATGTCGCTCGCCGAGGTCACCATGCCGGCCGCCGACAGGTCGTGGATCACGAGATCGCGCTCGGCGTCGATGTCAGGGGCGATATGGTGGGTGATGGCGCCGGTATCGTGGCTGAGACCAACGCCGCGGTCGAAGCTGGCCGAGCCCATCCAGAGCGTTCGGCCGTCGTCGCCGGTCGCATCGCTGCGCCAGAAGCGGACATGATGGCGCCGGTCGGCGCTGCCGCCGACCGGCTTTTCGAAGGCGAGATCCTGGGCGCGGCCTTCGAACAGCAGCCGGCTGACCGGGGCGTCAGGATAGGGATGGTCGAACAGCACGCTCTCACCGATTTCGATCGCGGTCTTTAGCGTCACGCCATCGGCCGTATCCCATCCGGCCATGGCGAAGGCATGGACCATCTCTTTTTCGGTACCGACAAGGCCGATATTGATCGGGTCGCCCGGAATGCCTTGCGGCGTGTGTGTCACCATCTCGAAAGTCTGCGTGCGAAAGCCGCGGTCGCGAACCGTCCAGAATTCCGGCGCAGCGACATAGGCGAGGGCCAGCCAGACCGCCAGAAGAGCGGCGAGCCAGGTCAATGCGCGTCGTTGCAGGCTTCGTCGGCTCATGAAAGCGGCTCGATCCGTGCGGTATCTGTGCCTGACGGACCCTGGAAATCAATGGCCAGCGGCGAGCAGCCGTTCTATCGTCGGCCATCGTTTTTGCGGGGGGTGAGCAGCAATGGATAAGAAGCCGGTGGGTCGCAGCTCGATGGCATTGACCGCGGACCTTGTCGCAAGGGTCGAGCGTGTCGAACCGGATCCGGGTCCCGAGCCCGGAACAACCGAGCATACAGACGCGGAGTTCGATAGTCTTGTCGAGCAACTTCTGTCGGAGCATCGGCCTGAAGCGCTATGGGTCTTTGCCTACGGGTCGCTGATCTGGAACCCCGAATTTGCCCATGTCGAGCAGCGCCCGGCCACGGCGCCAGGATGGCACCGCTCGTTTTGCCTGACGCTGACCCGTTGGCGCGGAACCCGTGATTTGCCGGCGCTGATGCTGGCGCTCGATCGAGGCGGCAGCTGCAACGGCATCGTCTATCGGCTGCCCGCGGAAGACCATGTCGGGCAACTTGGCCAGTTGATGCGCCGCGAGATCGATGCCAATCCGCCGACTAACGTGCCATGCTGGATCAAGGTCAAGACCAAGGATGGGCCGTTGCGGGCCTTGGCTTTCGTCGCCGCGCCAGACGGCAGGGCCTATGCCGGCCGGCTGCCATTGGAGCAGGTTGCCGACACGCTGGCGCGGGCTGCCGGGCATTGGGGCTCGTCGGCTCAATACCTGTTCCGAACCGTCAGCAAGTTGGAAGAAAGCGGTATCCGCGACAGGAACCTTTGGCGCATCCAGGATCTGGTGGCCCAGCAAATCATCGCTTCCACCAGGAACGCCAATCCCGACTCATTTCTGAACGGTGAAACGCCTTAGCGGCAGGCGCGGTAGCCGCTTTTGCGGTTCTTGATGTCGAAATGGAAATGGTTGCGGTGATCGTAATTGTAGCCGGGACCGAGCACGGTGGTGAAATACTGGCAGCCGTCGGCGCGCACATTGTTGAGGAAGCCGCGGGTGCGGAAGGCAAACAGGCCGGGCTTGCGCACGTCGATGTCGTCGCCGTTGTTGAGCTCGATGCTCATGACGTCGAGGGCGTTGCCCTTGCCGTGCTCGGACAGGACACCTTCGCCGGCGATGTTGCGGCAGGAATAGCTCGAGCCCTGGTGGATGGTCTTGACGCCCGAGAAATAGCGCCAGCGGGCGGAAGGAACCAGTTCGTTGCTGGTCCAGGCGGCGAAACTTGCGGCCATGTCGCAGGTCAATGTCGCGGCGGGCTTCATCTGGATGCCGCCGATGGCGGAGACCTTGACCGGCCAGTCTATGCCGCACTGTCCCTCATGGATCGGCTGGACATCGGTGTAGACGACGCGAAGCCGCTTCAGCTCGCCACGGCAATCGGTTTCGCTGGCCGGCATCTGCTGCGGCTCCGACTCCGACATCGGCTCGTCCATGTGCGGATAGGCGGCAGTCATATAGGGATTGGACGGGACGAGCTTCTGCATGCCTTCATATTGCGGCACGGCCGCGGTCTGCGAGCCGACATCGACGGCCGGCTGCAGCGACAGCACGCTGCCAGTGTTGCAAGCCGAAACGGCGGCCAGCGCAAGACCGGCGGCCAGTATCGCTGCGCTTTTTGCCTTCGCGGCGCGAAATATTGCGGCCATGGGCGGAATCCTGTCCTTGATCGGTGGGATTTTAACGATCAAGGGTAAAGGAAAACTCAGCGTTCCCGTTCATGCCTGCGGCCGAAATGCGGCAGCCAGACCATCACCGGTGACGATCACTGAAGGGCCATCACTGGCAGAAAGTGCCACCATTCCGGCGCGGTTCGAGATCGAGATGGAAATGCAGGGAATGGTCCGGGTCCGCGCCCGGTCCAAGCACGGTCTTGAACGGTCCGCAGGCGGCCTTGCGCACCGCATTGAGGAATTTGCCGTCCTTCTCGGGCGGCGTTGGACCGACTTCGACCTTTCTGCCATCCGACAACGTGAAGCTGGCAATATCGAGCGCGTTGCCGAAGGCATGTTCCGACAGATGGCGCGTGCCGTTGCGCGGCCGGCAGACAAAGGCCGATGCCTGGTTGATCGATTTCAGGTCGGCTCCGAACTCGGCTTTCGCCGCCGGCTGTATGATTTCGGCGGCAAAGCGGGCTGCCGCCTCGGCCATCGGGCAGTTGAGTTCGGTCGCGGGGCCGATGGCGATGGATTTTCCGAGCGACTTCAGCAGCAGGGGATAGGGGATCGAGCAGCCGATGTCGGGATTGCTTTCCGCCTTATGCTCCTCGAATTCGACACCAAGGGCCGTCAGCCGCTCGCGACAGGCGACTTCCGCCGCCGGCATTTTTTCATCGGGCACATCGGCCGAGCGCGGATCAGGCAGCATCTTCTTGTCGCCGGCATCGGGTTTTTCAGGTGGCTGCGGAGCAACGGCCGGCGGCTGAGCTTCAGGTTCCGGAGTGTCTGGCTTTTGTGTCGGAATCGGCACCGCGGCCGGCGGCTCGGGCTCGCTTTGCTTATCGGTCGACGGCTTCGGGGCTGACGGTCCGGGCCGCGCCTGCTTTTTAAAACGGGACTTTTCTTCGTTGAATCGATCGTCATTGGACCGGTTGGGCGCGCCAAGGGGGTTCGGACCTTCGGCCTTTTGCTTTTCGATCGGTGCCGCGCCGGTCTTCGGCGCCTCTGAAGGACGCGCCTCGGGCAGCGGGACAACGAGCGAGGGCTGCACCGGAACATCGGCGGGCGAGGGCTCTTTATCCGGGGTCTTTTGTTCCACCTGCTTTGGCGTGATGTGCCGCTTTGGACTGGGCTTCTGGCGGTGCTTGCTGCGCGGCTTAGGATGCGAGTCGACCCGCGGTGAAAACAGCTGCTCCAACCGCTGTGACAGCGGCGTGTAATGCTTCTTGCGCTGTTTGGCGTCGGCTTGCGTCAGCAGGGGCGTCAGCAGCAGAGCCGTGACGACCATGACCAGTGCAACCCTGCATGTTCGGGAAAGTACAACAGACCCCATCGTCCTCAACGGCGCGAGCGCCCGGAGGTTGCCTGCGGCCCATCACGAACGGTAACCACGCCGTTACGCGCCAATCGCTTCCAGCCCTTCTTCCAGCCAGTCGGCCAAAAGCGGCATGCCGAGCAGGTATTTCGCCGTGCGCTTGTTGGCGCGGTCGCGCGCGGCGGCAACCGCATCGGACCATTCCGCAGCGTCATAGTCGCCGCGGCCGACCCAGGCCAGCGCGATCAACTCGGCCGCTTCGTCAACGTTGAGGTCGTTGATCAGCTCGCGCAGCTCTTCCTCGGTGAGGTCTTCCGCGCTTTCCTCCGCCAGACCGTCATGGTGGTGATTGGCATGTGATTCACCATCGAGCTCGACCTCATGCTCGGCACCGTCGGCATAGTCTTCGTTGACGGCAGCACTCAGTCCCTTTGCCTTGAGAATGAACAGGCGCACGGTGTCCGGGCCGATCGATAGCTCCCATTCCCGCTCACGGCGCTGTTGCACTCGGCACCCCCGCTGATCATTTCCCGAATGATAGCGGATTTGCAGCGCGCGTCACGTCATGTTCTGATCCTTGGCTCCCGCCTTTGACCGAATTCAAGTTAGGCATGGCGCACAAATAGTTTCGGCGGCTGCGGGTTTCCGGGATGAAAAGTCTGCATCCCGGCGTTAGCTTTTCATTATCGTCATTTTCCCTCAAGCTTGTCATTATCCCCTCAAGGAGGCTTCGATGCATAAAAGAGTGTTGATCCAGGCGGCTGCGGCGGTTGTCGCGCTGCAGTTCTTTGCGGTTCCGGTGTTTGCGGCCGGCGGCGGTGGCGGTGGTACCGAGACCACCACCCAGTGCAAGAAGGGGCAGGTCTGGGACAAGAAAAAGCAGAAATGCGTCGCGCCGAAGTACGGCATGCTGGACGACGACAACATCTATGATGCTGGTCACGACCTGGCCATGGCCGGGCGTTATGATGAGGCAATCGCCGTGCTCAGCCTTGCCGCCAACAAGCAGGATCCGCGCATCCTCAACTATCTCGGCTATTCGCATCGCCATTCCGGCCGTGTCACCGTCGGCCTCGGCTATTACGAGGAAGCGCTCCGCATCAACCCGGACTACACGCTGGTGCGCGAATATCTCGGCGAGGCCCATCTGCAGATCGGCGATCTGGCCGGCGCTCAGGCGCAACTGGCCGAGATCGAGAAGCGGACGGGCAAGGATTCGCGCGAATACGGCATGCTGGCCGAACAGATCTACCATTTCATGAGAAGCTGACCCCACCCCAACGGCTTCTCTGGGCCGGCTGCGAGCAATCGCAGCCGGTTTTTGTTGTCGCAACTGCAACACGCTGCACATGCCGTGACGGCAATTGCGCAAGTCGGCTCATGATTTTTCAAAAAGCCTGCTTTTTGAGCGTGAAAAACGCGCGAGGATCGCTATATTGGGGAAAATTGCGGTGAAACGGTTCCGTTAGCCCGAGGCTGCCGGACCCGTTTTCTTTTTATACCCATCGACAAGGCTTTCCCCGAAATGCGGGGGTGGCGGCAGGAAAGGTCAGGCATCATGAACAAGGTCCCGATGACAGGCGAGGGGTTCGCGTCATTGAAGGAAGAGCTGCGTTGGCGCCAGCAGGAGGAGCGGCCGCGCATCATCGAGGCGATCTCCGAAGCGCGCTCGCATGGCGACCTGTCCGAAAATGCCGAATATCATGCCGCCAAAGAGGCGCAGAGCCTCAATGAGGGCCGTGTCAACGAACTGGAAGACTATATTGCTCGGGCCGAGGTGATCGACGTCACCAAGCTTAGCGGCGACAAGGTCAAGTTCGGCGCCACGGTGGTGCTGGTCGACGAGGACACCGAGGAAAAGAAGACCTACCAGATTGTCGGCGACCAGGAAGCGGATGTGAAATCGGGCCGTATTTCGATCTCCTCGCCGATCGCGCGCGCGCTGATCGGCAAGGAAGTCGGCGACGCCATCGAGGTCAACGCCCCTGGCGGCGCCAGGGGTTACGAGATCGTCCAGGTGCAGTTCATCTAGCACCTCAGATCCTTCTGAAAGGCTCTAGGCTGGTGCTCGTGATTTGAGCGCCAGCTGCTTCTCAGCTTCCGCCACCACCTTCGCCGGCGTTAGGTGCTCCCCCGATGCGGCCAGCAGCGTTGAGGCATACTGCCCGCGCGGGCCGGTCAAACCCGGCTCGGTCGCAAGGAACACCGCGACCGTCGGCAGGCCAAAGGCGCTGGCGAGGTGGGTCAGACCGGTGTCGGCGCCGATAACCAGCGTCGAGCGGCCAAGGATCGCGGCAATGTCTGCCAGCGGCGATCTCGGCACCACGATCGTTGACGGCACGGCTTTTGCGATCGCATTGGCCACCGCCTTCTCACGCTCGTTCGACCAGGTGGTGACCGGCGTCATTCCGCTACCAACCAGCAGGCGAGCCGTTTCGATCCAGTCTTCGGCGGGCCATTTCTTGTCCTCGCGGCTGGTGCCGTGCAGCAGGAAGGCCGTCTTGCCGTCAATGCCGGCCAGGCCGCCGGGAGGCGGCACAATCCCGGATGCGAGCGCCGAAAGATCGGGCTCGTAGCCCAGCGCCAGCCCGAACAGCCGGCGCGTGCGTTCGATGGCGTGCAGGTTGCGCGGCACGGCGTATTTGCGCTGGTAAAACAACGTTGCCGAGGGCTCCCGCGCGCTTGCGCGGTCGAAACCTGCGATTGGTGCCGCTGCCTGTTTCGCCACCAGGGCCGATTTCAGCAGCCCCTGCGCATCGATGACGAGGTCGTACTCGCCTGCTTGCAGAGCGCGGCGCAAGCTTGTCGCCTCCCGCCATGTGCCGGCGTTGAACAGATGCTTGCGCCAGCGCCGGATGGCGACGGTATGGATCTTTGCTATCGCCGGATGCAGCGCGACGATGCCGGCAAAGGCCTCTTCGACGCACCAGTCGAAGGCGATATCGGGGCGCTTGCGGCGTGCATCTTCGACGGCGGGGAAGGTGTGGATGACGTCGCCCATCGAGGAGGTCTTGACGATCAACACCTTCATGCGGCGGCCGGGAGTTCCAGCAACCTGTCCGCCGCCGCTGCCACTCGGGCAACGTCCAGCGTCTTCAGGCAGTTGAGGTGGCCGAGCGGGCAGATCTTCCGGTGGCAGGGCGAACAGGACAGATGCAACCAGATCAGTTCGCGCTGTTCAGCCAACGGCGGCGTGTTTTCCGGCGAGGTCGAACCGTAGACGGCAACGACCGGCGTGCCGACGGCGGCCGCGACATGCATCAGCCCGCTGTCGTTGGACACCGCCAGCCTGGCCGCGGCGATCAGGTCGATGGCGTCCTCCAGTCGCGTCTTTCCTGCCAGATCGACGACACCGGGCGCGAGTGCTGCGATCTCGGCAGTGACGTCGCGATCGTTCTTCGAGCCGAACAACGCGACCTCGAATCCTTTCGCCATCATCTCTCCGGCGAGGCCGGCATAGCTTTCGCTAGGCCAGCGTTTGGCCGGACCGAATTCGGCGCCGGGCATCATGGCGACGAATTTTCCCGGCTGCAGGTCGAAGCGGGCGAGCAACTCTTTCTGATTGCCGCCATCGACGGTCAGGTGCGGCGCCCGGAAATGGCCACCCTGGGCAAGACCGAAATAGGCCTGCGCGGTGAGCCGTTTGACGGCATCGGGCAGCGGCACGATGTCGGTCAGCAGGCCGTAGCGCATTTCCCGGAGATTGCCGAAACGGCGCGGAATGCGGGCAAAGAACGGGATCAGCGCCGATTTCCAACTGCCCGGCAGGACGTAGGCCATATCGTAGCGGCCGCGCAGCAGGCGGCCGAAGCGGCGGCGAATGATGAATTCGAGCGCGCCGGGTTGCAGCGGGAAATCGATCTGCTGGCGAATCTCGGGCATGCGCTTGACCAGCGGGGCCGCCCAGGCCGGGGCAAGCACGTCGATGGCGGCGTTGGGATGGAGCTCCTTCAACGCCGAGAACAGGCACTGAGCCATGACCATATCGCCCACCCAGCGTGGGCCGATCACGAGGATCGTTGGGCTTTCAGCCATTCGACATAGTCTCTGACGCCGGTTTCCACGCTGCGGAATTGCCCATTATAGCCGGCTGCACGCAAACGGGACATATCAGCCTGGGTAAAACTCTGGTAGCTGCCCTTGAGGTGATCGGGGAATTCAATGAACTCGATCTCGCCCTTGCCCAGCGTATCGATCACGGTCTCGGCAATGGCGCGGAACGGCTGGGCGCGGCCGGTGCCGCAGTTGAAGATGCCGCTCGAGCCGCGCTTCCACAGCCACAGATTGACGTCGGCGACATCGCCGACATGAATGAAGTCGCGGCTTTGTTCGCCGGGGCCGAAGCCGTCATGGGCGCCGAACAGCTTTGGGTTTTCGCCGCGCCCGACCTGATTGAACAGATGGAAGGCGACCGAGGCCATGGCGCCCTTGTGCGCCTCGCGCGGGCCATAGACGTTGAAGTAGCGCAGGCCGGCGACCTGCGAATGATCGGTGTCGAACACGGTGCGCCTGACATAGTCGTCGAATAGTTTCTTCGAATAGGCGTAGACGTTGAGCGGCCGCTCAAGTGCGGGGTCCTCGCGAAACTCCGAACCGCCGCCGTAGACGGAAGCCGAGGAGGCATAGAGGAACGGTATGCGCAGCGAAAGACAGCCATGCAGCAAGCGCTTTGAGAAGGCGTAGTTCACGTCCATCATGAACTTGCCGTTCCATTCCGTGGTGGTCGAGCAGGCGCCCTGGTGGAAGACGGCCTCGACGCGGCCTAGGTCGCCGGCTTCCAAGGTGGCCAAGAATTCGTCCTTGTCGAGATAGTCGGCTATCTGCAAATCGGCCAGGTTGGCGATCTTGTGGCCGTCGGTGAGGTCGTCGACGACGAGGATGTCATCATGGCCTTCGGCATTGAGTGCGGCGACGATGTTGGAGCCGATCATGCCGGCCCCGCCCGTGACGATGATCATGAAGGCCTCTGGTTGCTTGCGATTCCGGTCCTTATAAGGGAGGCCAAGCGTACTGTCGATGAAGCACCACGACGCCACAGTGAGACCGCGAAGCGGCCCGCTTTATTCGAGGCCCGCAAGCTAGGGGACAAAAAATGCCGTCGACCGAACTGCTCATTGCGTTTTTCGCCACCACGGCGATCTTTGCCTATATTCCAGGACCGGCGATGCTCTATGCCGCCGCGCAGACCATGGCGCGCGGGCGCTGGTCGGGGCTGACGGCGGCACTTGGCATCCATCTTGGCGGTTATTTCCATGTCTTTGCGGCTGCCGCCGGGCTGTCGGTGCTCTTCCATGCGGTGCCGCCGCTCTACATGGCGGTCAAGCTCATCGGCGCGCTCTATCTGATCTGGCTTGGCGTGTCCTTGTTCCGCAAGCGCGGGGACGGTGACACGGCGCTGCCGGCGATCGAGCGCAAATCGGCGCGCCGGGCATTTTTCGAGAGCATCACCGTCGAAGTGCTCAATCCGAAGACGGCGATCTTCTTCATGGCGTTCCTGCCACAGTTCATCGATGCCTCGGCGGGGTTCCCGGTGTGGCTGCAATTCGTCGTGCTGGGCACCATCGTCAATTTAATGTTCTCTTCGGCAGATATTGTCTGCGTGTTGCTGGCAGGCATGGTGATCGCCCGGCTGAAGCGCTCCAGCCGTGCGCAGCGCATCATGCAGCGGGCGGGCGGGGCGGTGCTGGTCGGACTGGGCGTCCACGTCGCGTTGCAGAAGAGCTGACGGCCGCCCTGACGTTGCGCTGCGCGGATTTGCGGTATATCGGCTTCGCCATGAACGATCCGGCCCGTAAATTGACAATTTTCAGCGTGATTGAGGTCGGCCTTTCCCTCGCATTGCCAGTGACATGATCAAGCACAATCCGCCTTCGCCCGAACCTTTGCACCGCGCCATTGCCCGCTTTGGCGACGTTGCCGTGCTGGTGGTCGGCGACTTCATCCTCGACCGTTTCGTCAACGGCGTCATCGAGCGCATCTCGCCGGAAGCGCCGATCCCGGTGCTGCACGGGCGCGGCGAGACCTCGACGATGGGCGGCGCAGGCAACGTTGTCGCCAACATCGTCTCGCTGGGTGCCAGCGCTATTCCCATATCGGTGATCGGCACCGATGTGGCCGGCGACAATCTGGTGCGCATGCTGCGCGAACTCGGCGCCGATACGGCTGATATGGCGCAGGAGCGCGGTCGCATGACGTCGTCGAAGAGCCGCTTCAGCGCGCTCAATCAGCAGGTGCTGCGCTTCGATGAGGAAGAGATCAAGCCGCTCGACGACAAGGAACGGGCGGACCTGGTCCGGCATTTTCGCGCCGCACTCACGCGCGCCGACATCGTCATTCTGTCCGACTATGGCAAGGGCATCTTGCTCGACGGCGTCGCCGCCGACCTGATCGCCATCTGCCGCGAGACGGGAAAACCGGTGCTGGTCGATCCCAAGGGCCGCGACTATGCGCGCTATGCCGGCGCGACCGCCATCACGCCCAACCGCAAGGAGCTTGGCGAAGCTGTCGGTCGCCCGGTTTTCGCCGACGACGAGATCGTCGCGGCGGCACGCCAGCTGATTTCGGCACATGGCTTCGACTTCGTCGTCGCCACCCGCAGCGAAAAGGGCATGAGCGTCGTCGGCGCGGATGAGGCGCGCCACATCGCCACCCAGGCGCGCGAAGTGTTCGACGTTTCGGGCGCCGGCGATACGGTCATCGCGAGCTTCGCGCTGGCTCTGGCCGCGGGCGCCGATCGCGTCATGGCCGCCTCCATCGCCAATGCCGCCGGCGGTGTGGTGGTGGGCAAACGCGGCACCGCGCGGCTGACCGTGGAGGAACTCACCGGCGCGCTGTTCCGCTCGCACGGCCCCACCGCCCACAAGGACGCCATCCTCGATGCCGCATCGGCCGCGCGCATGGTGGCGGCGTGGAAGGACGAGGGCCTGAGCGTCGGCTTCACCAATGGCTGCTTCGACATATTGCATGCCGGCCATGTCAGTCTTCTCCACGCGGCGCGCAGCCAGTGCGACCGGCTGGTGCTCGGCCTCAACAGCGATGCCTCGGTGCGTCGGCTGAAAGGCGCCGGGCGCCCGGTCAACGATCAGCATGATCGTGCCTGCGTGCTCGCCGCCCTGGCCTCGGTCGATGCGGTCGTGGTGTTCGAAGAGGATACGCCGCTGGCGCTGATCGAGGCGCTTCTGCCCGACATTCTGGTCAAGGGCGCCGACTACACGGTCGAAACCGTTGTCGGCGCCGATGTGATGCAGAAGGCGGGCGGGCGCGTCGTCCTGGTCGACCTTGTCGCCGGCAAGAGCACCACCGGCACGATCGGCAAATTGCGCGCCGGCGGCGGTACCAACTGAGGGATTTCATGTCCGGACTGAATGACTATCTGGTCCGCTCGGCGGCCGCGATCACCGCGACAGTCGAGCGTGACCTGACCGCCGAGATGGAACGTGCTGTGAGTGCGGTCGTCGCCGCGCTTTCCTCGGGCAAGGCGCTGCTGGTCTGCGGCAATGGCGGCTCGGCCAGCGACGCCATCCACATTGCCACCGAACTGGTCGGCCGCTTCCTTAAGGAGCGCAAGGCCTACAATGTGATTGCGCTGCCGGCCAACGCGGGCATGCTGACCGCCTGGGGCAATGACTATGGCTTCGACACCGTGTTTTCGCGCCAGGTCGAAGCGCATGGCGCGGCCGGCGGCGTGCTTCTGGCGATCTCGACCAGCGGCAATTCGCCGAGCATTCTGGCTGCCGCCGAACAGGCGCGCATGATGGGCATGACGGTGGTCAGCCTCACCGGCGACAGCGGTGGCAAACTCAAGCCGCTCACCGACATACTGCTCAACGTGCCCTCGACCTCGACGCCGATCATCCAGCAGGGACATCTCTGCCTCTACCACTATCTCTGCGAGGTGGTGGAAGACCGTCTGTCGAATGGCTGACACCGGGGCCTACGGTCCATACCCGCTGGCTGAGCCCGGCCTGTGGGTTGAGCGGGTGGGTTCGCGGGTGTTTCCAGCCAACGCGCCGGCGCTGTTCCTCGACCGCGACGGCACCATCAATGTCGACACCGGCTATCCCGACGATCCAGCCAAAATGGCGCTGCGCGACAGCATCGTGCCGGTCATCGCCGCCGCCAACCGGGGCAACATCCCGGTGGTCATCGTCACCAACCAGTCAGGCGTCGCGCGCGGCTATTTCGGCTGGAAGGAATTTGCCGCGGTCAACGGCCGGGTTCTCAAGCTGCTTGCCGCCCGCGATGCCTTCGTCGACATGGTTCTGGCCTGCGCGTACCACGAGGCGGGCAGCGGTCCGCTGGCGGTCGCCGACCATCCGAAGCGCAAGCCCAATCCGGGCATGCTGCTACAGGCCCGGCAGCGCCTCGGCCTCGATCTCAAACGCTCGCTGATCGTCGGCGACAATCCCGCGGATATGCTGGCCGGACAACGTGCCGGCCTGCCGCGCGGCTGGCTGGTGGATGGCGAGGGAAGTAATGAGCCGGGCTTCGAGGTTCTGCCGCTGCGCAACCCCGATGATCTGGTATGGCTTTTGGGGGCTATCGAGTCGCTCGCCCGAATCTAGGACGATCATGGGGCGCTGAACGCCACCAGCCCTTCGTCCTTGACGCGGCGGATGGTCAGCGCGGTGCGCACCGTGTCGACATTGGGGGCCGAGGCCAGTTCTTCAATGACGAAGGTCTGGAACGTGCCGAGATCGCTCGCCACGCAATGCAGCAGGAAGTCGGATTCGCCCGAGACCATCCAGGCGTCGCGCACGATCGGCCAGCCGCGAGTGCGCTCGGCGAAAGCTTTGAGCTCCGCGTCGGCTTGGTGATGCAGGCCGATCAGGCAGAAGGCGACGACATCCATGCCGAGCGCCGGCGCGTTGAGCAAGGCGCGATAGCCTCTGATGATGCCGGTTTCCTCCAGCCGCCGGACACGGCGCAGGCAGGGCGGGGCGGAAATGCCGACACGGCTCGACAGTTCGACATTGGTCATGCGCCCGTCGGCCTGAAGCTCGCGCAGAATCTTCCAGTCGATGGCGTCGAGGTCGGCTTTCAGGGGCATGGCGGTCTCGGCTTAGCGCAAGAATCTTTCGCACTCTCGTCCTTAAACGACTTTTGTGTCGATGCCAGCCCTTTGGTCGGGCGATTTCGCAACCGTAACGAAAGCGGCCATTGCGCGAATAAGCCTGTAGGCCGAAGCTTTCCGGGGACGACGGCCTGATCGTCTTGCTGGTGTGGTTGGCAACCCTTACATTACCAGCAACATTTCACGTCGTTTTCCAAGGCACACTCGATTGTCTGCCCCGCAGAGGCTTTAGATGACCACCAAGCACGCGCCTGTCCTTATCATCGGTTCCGGCCCGGCCGGCTATACCGCCGCAGTCTACGCCGCGCGCGCCATGCTCAAGCCGATGCTCGTAGCAGGCTTGCAGCAGGGCGGGCAGCTGATGATCACCACCGATGTCGAAAACTATCCGGGCTTCGCCGATCCCATCCAGGGCCCGTGGCTGATGGAGCAGATGCTGAAGCAGGCCGAGCATGTCGGCACCGATATCATCAACGACATCATCACCGAGGTTGACCTCAATGTGCGGCCGTTCCGCGCCACGGGCGATTCCGGCACCACCTACACGGCCGACGCGCTGATCATTGCCACCGGCGCGCAGGCGAAATGGCTGGGCATCCCCACCGAACAGACCTTCATGGGCTTCGGCGTGTCGGCCTGCGCCACCTGCGATGGTTTTTTCTATCGCGGCAAGGATGTCGCTGTCATCGGCGGCGGCAATTCGGCGGTGGAGGAGGCGCTCTATCTCTCCAATCTGGCGAAGAGCGTGACCGTCATCCACCGGCGCAACGATTTCCGCGCCGAGCGCATCCTGCGTGAGCGGCTGTTGAAAAAGGACAATGTCCGAGTCATCTGGGACACGATCGTCGACGAGATCACCGGCCGGCTCGGCAAGACGCCGCTGCCGCCTTCGGTCGAAGGGCTGAAGCTCAGAAATGCGGTGACCGGCGAGGTCACCCATCTCCAGGTGGACGGCGTGTTCGTGGCGATCGGCCATGCGCCGGCGGTGGAATTGTTTGTCGGCAAGCTGAAGCAGAAGCCGAACGGCTATCTGTGGACGGCGCCGAATTCGACCCGCACCGATGTGCCCGGCGTGTTCGCCGCCGGTGACGTGACCGACGATATCTACCGTCAGGCGGTGACCGCCGCCGGGCTCGGCTGCATGGCCGCGCTCGAGGCGGAAAAATACCTGGCCGGCATCGAGGTGCACCGCGAAGCGGCGGAATAAAATCTATCAAGACGGCGTCGCAAGCCGTTCAAAAGCCTGATTTTTCATTCAGACGCCAAAAACAGAACGAGGGGAGCTCAATGGCGTTGGACTGGGACAAGCTTCGCGTGTTTCACGCAGCGGCGGAGGCTGGGTCGTTTACCCATGCCGCCGAGACTTTGCACCTGTCGCAATCGGCGATTTCACGCCAGGTCAGCGCGCTCGAACATGATGTCGGGGTGCCGCTGTTTAATCGCCATGCCCGCGGCCTGGTGCTGACCGAGCAGGGCGAAATGCTGTTCCGCACGGCGCATGACGTGCTGATGAAGCTGGAGACCATCAAGTCGAAGCTGACCGAGGCCAAGGACCGGCCCTCCGGCGTGCTGAGGGTAACGACCACCGTCGGGCTCGGCGCCGGCTGGCTGACCGAGCGGGTACAGGAATTCATCGAGCTCTATCCGGAAATCAGCCTGCAGCTGATCCTGGCCAATGAGGAACTCGACCTCACCATGCGCCAGGCCGACTGCGCGATACGGCTGCGCCAGCCGCAGCAGCCCGACCTTATTCAGCGCCGCCTGTTCACCGTGCATTTCCACCTCTATGCCTCGCCGTCCTATGTCGGCAAGCACGGAAAGCCGACCTCGGTCGCCGATCTGAAGAACCATCGCATCGTCACTTTCGGCGTGCCGGTGCCGTCGCATCTGTCGGAGCTGAACTGGCTGGAAACGATCGGCGATTTCGACGGTGGGCAAAGGGTGCCGACGCTGCAGATCAATGACATCTTGTCGATCAAGCGCGCCGTGCAGGGCGGCGCCGGCATCGCCATGCTGCCCGACTACGTGATCTCCAAGGAATCGGATTTGGTGCAGCTTTTGCCGGAGACCGAGGTGCCGTCCTTCGACACCTATTTCGCCTATCCCGATGCAATGAAGAACCAGGCCAAGCTGCACGTCTTCCGCGACTTCATCATCGCCAAAGCGCGCAGCTGGTCATTTTAAACATGGCCTTGGGAGGTGCTGGTCACCCCCGCCACGGCGTCAGCCGTGGCAGCCAGCCGGGAACATTGCGGCGGTAGGTCTCGTATTCGCCACCGTAGCGGCGGGCGAGAGTCGGCTCCTCATAGAACCTGACGAAAGAGCCCATGACGATCACGCCGATGGCAGCATAGGCAGCGACGCTCCAGCTTGAAAACAGCAACGCCTGGCCCAGGATGATCGACAGTACTGCGACATACATCGGGTTGCGGACATGGCGGTACACGCCGCCGATCACCAGTCTCTCGGTGGGCGCGACAGGCGCCGGCGTGCCGAGGCCTTCGAGCGCGAAGCGGGCAAAGGAATGGACGAGCAGGGCGATGGCCGCGACAATCAGGATGGAGCCGGCCGGCACGAAGCCGGGCACCGTCGACAGCGGCAGACGGTAGCGGTCCGTGAGCAGCCAGGGCACCAGCCCGGCGACGACACAAGGTGCGGCGATGAAGAAGACCGCGCTGCCGGCGATCGCCTGGGGTGTCCGCATGTCAGGTCTCCCTTCTTCCGGCCGACCCTTCCCATCCCGCTGCCGCAAAAATAAACGCCTGTTGCCCGATTCAACGTCATTCGGCTTTTTGCCCGCGAGCGCGAGAATCAGCCCGACTTGCGGTTCTGCGAAGGCAACAGCACGGTCGCGCCATTCATTTGGCAACTTTTCGTGGTCCTATGGCCCCTAGACATGGGTAGACCACAGCCTGTACCTTTTTGCATGCGTGTGTTGCAAAATAGATGCTTGTTTCTTGGGCATGAACAGCACATATATAGATCATCTCCTGGGCGCGTTCTCCTCCCATTAGTGCCCTCGAGTGTTCCCCTCTGGAGGTTAGCCTTAACAGGCACTTCCAATCAAACTCAGCCGGATCTTCATTGATCCGGCTTTTTTGTTTCCGGGCCTGCCGTAGCCAGCGAAAAATCGAGCAAAATCGCCGCGTAACAGTGACATGTAACCTCAGGTAACATGCCGCAGGCGCGATTCATCGTTTAAGCAGATCATAGGACGCGGTGTGGTTCGACCGGGAGATGGGGGCATCACTCGGAAGATCCGGGCTCAGGCGGCTACCGCGTCCGAACCTATTCGTCTGTCAGTGCCGTATGGCGCGGCGGATACGTGCGGCGGACCTGCCGTTTTCCTCCCAAGAAGACGGTCCGCAATAAGAGCGGCGTCCGGATCATCTGGGCGCCGTTTTTTGTGCGGATCATTCTTCGGCCTATCAGGCAGCCTTGCCGTTGGCGTTCATCGCTTCGTCGGCCAACCGTCCGGTCAGCTCGGCCATGTGATCGAAGGCGCAACGATAGCTGGCGACGCCGGAGGTCGCCGAGCGCAGTTCGATGATCAGGCCGCCGATCTCGGCCTGCGGCATGGTCGCCTCCACGACATCCCATCCCGGCCAGTCAGGCCGCGCGTCGTAGCCAAGGATCTGCCCGCGCCGTTGCGGGATCAGCGCGATGATCTTCGAAGTGGCTTCGGACGGCGTGACGATCTCGACCTTCATGACCGGCTCGAGCAGCACCGGCGAGCAGGCCGCCATGCCTTCCTTCATGGCCAGCTTGGCCGCCATCTGGAAAGCCATGTCGGAGGAATCGACGGCGTGGTAGGAGCCGTCGGAGAGGTTGACGGCGACATCGACGACAGGGAAGCCGAGCGGGCCGGATTTCAGATAATCGCGCACGCCGGTTTCGACCGACTGGATGTAGGTCTTGGGCACGACGCCGCCGGTGATGGTGTCCGAGAACTGAAAGCCGGAGCCGCGCGGCAGCGGCTTGATCTCGATCACCACATCGCCGAACTGGCCATGGCCGCCGGACTGCTTCTTGTGGCGGCCGCGCTGCTGCACCGTCTTTCGGATCGTCTCGCGATAGGGGACGGCAGGCGCATGGCCTTCGACCGGAATCTGATTCTTGCCTTCCAGCCGCTCGCGCACGACCCGCAGATGCATCTCGCCATGGCCGGACAGCACGGTCTCGGCCGAGTCCTGGTTGTGGCGCAAGGTGAGCGAGGGATCTTCCTCGGCCAGGCGCTGGATGGCCGCCGACATTTTGACCTCGTCCTTGCGCTCCTTCGGCCGCAGGGCAAAGGCAAAGACCGGCTGCGGCGGCGTCAGCGTGACCAGCGGCTTGATACCGCCCTTCGTGGAGCTCAACGTCTGGCCGGTCTTGACCTCGTCCAGCTTGCCCAACGCCACCGTGTCGCCGGCCTTGGCAGCGGTGAGCTTGGATTGGTCCTTGCCGAGCATCTTGTAGATGCCGGAGACCTTCGCCGTCTCGCCATTCGACAAATAGAGTTCGGCTGCATCGGCGATCTGGCCGGAGAGTACGCGCGACACGGACAGCTTGCCGCCATGCGCGGTGTGGATGGTCTTCATCACCTGGACCACGGTGTGATTGCCGTCGGGGACGCCGAGCCGTTTGCGCGTCGCCTCGACATCCGGTGCGTCATGGCGGATCGCCTTCAAAAGGCGCAGCACGCCGTTGCCTTTTTCGGCGGTGCCGATCAGCACCGGCGTTATGGCGCCGGCGCGCAGGTCGGCGGACAGATCGTCGAAGACCGCGTCTTTCGGCGGCTCGATCTCCTCCAGCAACTGCTCCATCAACTGGTCGTCATGGTCGGCAAGCGTCTCCAGCATGGAGAAGCGAGCCTCCAGTTCGCGCGCCTTGTCGTCAGTTGGAATTTCGGCAACCTGGCTTTCGGCATATTCGCGGTAGATGTAGGCGCGCTCCAGCGCCAGGTCGATGGAACCGATCACCACATTGTCCTTGCGCAGCGGAATCTGGCGCAGCAACAGCGGCGCCGCGCTCGTCGGCTGCAGCATCTTCAGCGTATCGCGTACGCCGGCGATTGCCTTGTCGACCTTGTTGAGGAACAGGATGCGCGGCACGCCGAGATCGTCGAGCTTGCGCATGATGAGCTGCAAGGCTGGGATCTTCTTCTCGTCGGCCTCGGCGACGACCACCGCGAGATCGCAGGCTGCCAGCACCGGCTCGGCCTCGAAGGAGAATTCGATCGATCCGGGACAGTCGACGAAGGTAATCTGCTCCCCCATGAATTCGGTGGTGGCAAAGGTCGCCTCGACGCTCATGCCGTGCGCCCGCGCTTCGGGCGAATGATCGGAAACGGTGCTTCCCGATGAAACGGGATTTTGGCGGGGGATGGCGCCCGTACGGGCGAGGATGGCTTCGAGAAGTGTCGTCTTACCGCTTGCAAAGGGACCGACTATGGCAATGCATTTCGGTCCCGTGCGTCGTCCTCCGGCGCGAGTACCCATGGCTGACCTCCACTCAGGCGTTGCCCTTGGAGTGCGATCAGCAAAAGTGGAAACGGTTTTGCGCCGATCGCACCCTGTCGTGAGCGGCGGCCGGCCTGTTCGACCGTCGCGGGCGGGGTTGTTTTCATTTAGCCACCTGCCCAAGCCCATCGTCCCACGGGTTAGCCGGCAGGGCAAGGAAAATAGGAATCCGGTGCGCCGTCAGGCGGCCGAGGCAAGACCCCGGGATCAGAACCGTCCGGCGATTTCAGCTTGCCTGGGTGCGGCGCGTGGGCGTGGCGGCTGCACTCTGCTTCACCACCATCTCGGCGTAGCGCGACAGCAACGGGTTGAACAGGTCTGGGCGTTCCCAGAACGGTGCATGGCCGGCGCCTGATATGACATGGCATTGTTCCCACAGCGAGCTGTAGGCCACCGTCTCGAAGTAACTCAGCCGCACCAGCGGATCATGCTCGCCATTGATCACCGCAACCGGGAACGGAGCGTGCTCGACCACCTGTTTCTGGTCGGCGCCCTTGCCCGCAAACATGGAGCGCGCCACGCCGGCGCGAAGCCGGCCGTCGGTGCGCCTGATGGCTTCGCGGAAAGACGGACTGGCGGTGTCGCCGTAGCACAGAGCCTCAAAACGCTCGATGTCGCGTTCGGAGTAGACCTTCTTGGAGGCGAGCAGCATGTCCCAGTTGGCGTGAAAGCCGCGCAGCATGCCAAGCGGCCCCCGCGACACCGGCGGCGCTCCGGTCAGCACCAGGCCGCTGACCGCATGGTGAAAGCTGGCCAGTTCGACCGCCACATGGCCGCCGAGCGACCAGCCGAAGATGATGGCGTGGCCGATGCCCAAAGCGTCGAGAAGCCGGGCTGTGGTCTGGGCAAGGCCGGTAATCGTATAGGCGGTCGCCGGGTCGCGGGCATCGGAGGACTCGCCGTGGCCGGGAAGGTCGAAGGCGATCAGCCGATGGGCGTCGGCAAGCGGGCTGTCGAATTGACGGGCAAACACGGCGCGCGAACTGCCCGAGCCGTGGATCATGACGATGGGCATGCCGGAACCAGACGACTGGCTGAGGCGCAAGTCGGCCTGCGGCGTGCGGATGGTGCGGTGAGTGATGCTCATGCTGGATTAGACCTTGAGATTTGCCTGACCGCCAACATCGCATCGCTGGCTCTATATGTTCTTTAGACATGTGGTTAAGAAAGGATTTCTAAAGAGATAGCCGGCACGATCGCTGGCTCCATGGCAATCACGCGCGGAATCCCGACAATGGAACCAGTCCTCGATCTTCTTGTCTCGATCTGCAGCATCGCGACGCTTGGCCAATATGTCTGGTCGATGCGGGCGCATTTCCAATCGCAGGCGATGTCTCCAGGCGCCATGGTGATTTCGGCGGCGGTCATCGCCACGGCGCTGTTCTTTCTCGCCATCCTTTGGATCCAATCGCAGCCGGGTTCGGCAAAGCTCACCGGACTTGCCGTCGAACTGGCGAGCTCTGCCCTGTTCTGGTGGGCGATCGTCACGTCGCGCAAGGTGCGGCTGCGCTTCGTCTTCGCACCCGACGATCCGCACAGCCTGCTGACCCACGGCCCCTACGGCCATGTCCGCCACCCCTTCTATACGTCCTACATCGTCTTCTGGATCGGCTGGGGGATCGCGACCTGGTCGGTCTGGGCGTTGGTGCCGGTCGCCGGGATCGCTATCCTCTATGTGTTTGCGGCGCTGGACGAAGAGAAGAAATTTTCGCGCACGCCGCTGGCCGGAGCCTACGCGGACTATCGCGTACGTGCCGGCCTGTTCTGGCCCCGGCTGGGGTGGTAGCCGGCACCGGAGCAGGGTAGCTTCTGCCAAACGTAGGGATCACCAGAGATGAAGATCATTGCCTGCGGCAGCGTGCCGACCATCATCGCACCGGAGAAGTATTTCACCGGCCGCGTGTTGCAGACGCCCATCATCGAGAAGGAAGCGCCGGCCCGGCTCAGAGCCACGCTGGTCAGCTTCGAGCCCGGTGCGCGCACCCACTGGCACACGCATCCGCTGGGGCAGACGCTTTATGTCACTGCGGGCGCGGGCCTTGCGCAGACATGGGGCGGGCCGATCCAGGAGATCAAGGCGGGCGACGTGATCTCGTTCGAGCCCGGCGAGAAGCACTGGCACGGCGCGGCTCCAAAGACGACAATGACCCACGTCGCCATGCAGGAAGCGCTGGACGGCGTCCACGCAGATTGGATGGAAGCGGTCACCAGCGAGCAGTATGGCGGCTGAGGTCTGCTCCTGACAAAAACCCGGCTCGAAGCCGGGTTTCATGTCTCGGTGCCGCCAGTTCAGGTCAGCGATGCCGTGAACCGCTGGATGCGCGTGCAGGCTTCCTCCAGCAGGCTCTCCGACGTGGCGTAAGAGATACGGAAGTTGGGGCCGAGGCCGAAGGCAGAGCCGAACACCACCGCGACACCCTCGGCCTCGAGCAGTTCCGAGCAGAAGGTCTCGTCTGTGTCGATGACCTTGCCGGCCTTGGTCCTCTTGCCGATCAGCTGGGCACAGGACGGATAGACGTAGAAAGCGCCTTCCGGCGACGGGCAGGTTATGCCGCGCGCCTGGTTGAGCATCGACACGACGAGGTCGCGACGGCCCTGAAAGATCGCCTTGTTCCTGGCGACGAAATCCTGCGGGCCGTTGAGCGCCTCGACCGAGGCCCATTGCGCGATGGTGCAGGCGCCCGAGGTCTGCTGGCCCTGGATCATGTCCATCGCCTTGATCAGCTGGACGGGACCCGCGGCATAGCCGATGCGCCAGCCGGTCATGGCGTAGGCTTTCGAGACGCCGTTCATGGTCAGCGTGCGCTCGTAGAGTTTCGGCTCGACCTCGGCGATCGTCCTGAAGGCGAAGTCGCCATAGGTCAGGTGTTCGTACATGTCGTCGGTCAGTGTCCAGACATGCGGATGCTTCAAGAGCACGTCGGCTAGCGCGCGCAGCTCGGCTTCCGTGTATGCGGCGCCGGACGGGTTCGACGGCGAGTTCATCAACAGCCATTTGGTCTTCGGCGTGATCGCCTTTTCCAGTGCGGCGGGAGTGAGCTTGAAACCATTGTCGATCGAGGTGTCGGCGAACACCGAGGTGCCGCCGCAGATCGCCACCATTTCGGGATAGCTGACCCAATAGGGGCGGGGGATGATGACCTCGTCGCCTGGGTTCAGCGTCGCCATGAAGGCGTTGAACAGGATCTGCTTGCCGCCAGTGCCGACAATGGTCTGCTCGGGCTTGTAGTCGAGATTATTCTCGCGCTTGAATTTTTTCGCGATCGCCTCGCGCAGCGGCGCGATGCCCGAAACCGGCGGGTACTTGGTCTCGCCGCGGCGGATCGCCTCGATCGCCGCATTCTTGATGTTGTCGGGCGTGTCGAAATCCGGTTCGCCGGCGCCGAGGCCGATAATGTCACGGCCGGCATTTTTCAGCTCGCGGGCTTTCTGCGTCACCGCGATGGTGGCGGAAGGCTTTACGCGGGCAAGGGCGTCGGCAAGAAAGGCCATGACCAGATATCTCCAGAGGGGTCGGCGCAACCGCAAACAGCTGCGGCGCTTCTCATGTCGCATCGACCCGGCAAGTGCAAGCGTTGTCGGATGAGCCAGGGGTCAAGGACCTGTGAAGATCGGCTTTTGGAGCGCGTGCATGACGGTTTCGCTCTGCGCAGCGGGCTCGGCAATCGATAGGCTTATCCCCGGCAAGAATAAATTCATCAACGGCCGCTAAAACCTTTGACGGCAGGATCGCCAGCCATTTCGCCTGTCTCGCGGAGCGAGGGACCCTTGTCGCGCAGCACCGGGCTTGCCCACATCATCCGTCACGATGACGGCACCGCTTCAGGTGTCTGGGGTCCCTACACGCTGCAGAGCGCCTTTCAGCCGATCTTCGCCTTCAAGGAGGGCAAGCTCTCGATCGCAGCATTCGAGGGGCTGATCCGGCCGTTTCGTGACGGCGAGCCGCAATCGCCGATGAACTTCTTCCGCACCTGTCCGGCCGGCGACCGCCTGCACATCGAGGCGCTGACGCGCACGCTGCATTTGCTCAACGCCGGCGCCTGCCTGCCGCAAGAAGCCTCGATCTTCGTCAATTTCGATCCGTCGGTGTTTACCGAGCGCTCCATCGCCGACAACGCGTTGCGCGACATGCGGCTGGTGCTGCACGAAGCCGGGATCGATCCGCGCCGCATCGTCTGCGAGGTGACCGAGCAGAAGTCGGCGTCGCAGGAAACGCTCTACAGCTTTGTCGAGGCGCTGCGGGCCAATGGCTTTCGCATTGCCGTCGACGATTACGGCGCCGATGAATCCGACATCAACCGCATCAAGGAGCTCAAGCCCGACATCGTCAAATTCGATGCGCACTGGATCACGCAGCTCATGGAATCCGGCGCCGGCTTTGCCCTCTTGACTGCCATGGTGACGAACTTCGAACTACAGGGCATCCGCACGGTGTTCGAAGGCATCGAGGAAGGCTGGCAGCTTGAATTGGCCGAGAAATCCGGCGCATCGATGGTGCAGGGCTTCGTGCTGGCCAAGCCGGAACTGGCGCCGACCAGCTTTCGCGCTTTCGGCAAGGATGGGCAGCCATCTGTCGCGGCGGCCGAGCCTGGCAAGACGCCTGCCGGCCCGACTGCAGCGCCTCCAGCGCGGCCGGGCAGGGTGTTCGGGCGCAGGACCGGGCCATGACCGGGCAGCGCGAGAGGCGTCGCGATATCGGCGAAGCGATCTTTGCCGACGAGGTCGGCATCGAATACGGCGTCTACGGCGCGTTCCGGCTGAAGAGCGCCTACCAGCCGATCTTTGCGCCACGCGGCGGCGCGTTGGCCGCGGTTGCCGTCGAGGCGCTGATCGAACCGCAGCGCGCTTCCATGCCGGTTGCACCGGCCATGTTCTTCGACAGTGTTGCGCCGGGCGACCGCCTGTTTGTCGAGTCGATGTGCCGGATGCTGCATCTGAAAAACTTCCGCAACATCGGCGCCGACGGGCTCGACCTGTTCTTCAATTACAACCCGATGATCAACGATCATCTCGGGCGGGCGCTGGCCGAGATCCGGCTGATGACGCGGCATCTCGGCGATCTCGACCTGCATGCCGCCATGCTGGTCTGCGAGATCACCGAACAGGCGGCCGACGATAATGTGCTGGCTCCGCTGGTGCGCGAGATGCGGCGCCACGGCATCCGCATCGCCATCGACGATTTCGGCACCGGCCACTCGACTGCGGAGAGGATGAGCCTGCTCCAGCCGGATATTGTGAAGATCGACGGCGGCTGGTTCGCCGAATTCTGCCGCCACGCTGCCGCCGAGCGATTCTTCCGGCCGCTCGTCTCGTCGCTGCACGATCGCGGCGCCAAGGTGCTGGTGGAAGGCATCGAGCAATCCGTGCATCTGCGCGTCGCGCTGGATGGCGGCGTCGACCTGCTGCAGGGGTTCCATCTCGGCCGGCCGGCGCTGGCCGGCACGATCTTCAACCGGGAGCCGCTGTCGATCGAGGCGCTGCTTGGCGCCGGCAACAAGGTGGTGCCGCTGCATCTGCGGCGTTAATTTTGTCCTTACGCTTGCCGCCGCTTCGCGGCTCGTTCCGGACGGGGCGCCAACGGGCGCGATGCCCGGTTGGGCTTGCGGCCTTCGGCCGTAGCGCGAATGGCTTGGGACTACTTCAGCAGATGATCGTAGTCGGTGTGAGTGCCGATCCAGAACCAGATCACATCGTCATTGTTGCGAATGGCGACAGCCCGATAACTGTCATCCACTCTGGCCGACCAATAGCGTCCGACCTGCTTGAAATGCAGTGACGGGTCAAAAGGGTCATAACGCAATCTGGCAAAACGCCTATCGGCCTTTGCTCTGACCGATAATGGCAGTTTTTCATAAGCCTCCCAGAATGATGGAGAGGCGACGTGGTTCACAGAGGCCGGGTCCGGCCAGCGCGATGGTCAGCCAAAGCTTGTTCGGCATGCTTGTCCAACCGGCCCGATTGCGCGTCCGCTTCGATCTGCCGGTCCCACATGTCCGCCTGAAGCGCCTCGAACCACGCGGCAAAAGCCTTCAGTTCGTCAGGACTCAACTCGGCGACAGATTTTTCGATTTGTTCAAGTTTGGTCATGGGCGAATGGTACCACTATTGGGCCAAATGTACCACCGGTGGGACCATGGCCGCCTATGACCTCTTAAGTCCAGACAAACAAAAAGGCGGGATAAATCCCGCCTTCCCATTTTCGGTAGCCTGATCGGAGCTTTAAGTCCGGGCCGGCAGCTATCTGCTGATCCAGCTTGTCGGGTCTTTCTGCTCCAGCGCGCTTCTCGCGCGACCGTCAGTACATCCGTGACTTGCCGCGCGCCCCGAACTCTCGTCCGGCGCGCGCTATCGCAAAATCAGGCTGCCTTGCTCAGAGAACCAGCGGACGACTTGCCTGTGCGGCGGTCCTGCTCGATCTCGAAGTTGATTTTCTGGCCTTCGACCAGGGTCGACAGTCCAGCGCGCTCGACAGCGGAGATGTGAACGAAAACGTCCGCACCGCCCGAATCAGGTTGAATGAAGCCGAAGCCCTTGGTGGCATTGAACCACTTGACCGTACCAGTTGCCATATGAATAGTCCTCGCATTTGCTTTGGTTTGACCGAACCGAGGTTCAGCCGGTTTGTATCGAGATTTTGGAGATAGACGTCAGCAAACGCGAAGATCGCGAGGCCCGGATCGATCGGCCGAAATATCAATGGAGCTGATATAGGCGGGTTTCGCACCAAAAACAAGATGGCTCGAAAAATGGCGTTGCGGTGGCGCCGCCCAAAGGCCGCCCCAATCGCATGAAAGCGTCGAGCAATCGGGAAGACCGGGACGCCCGACGGCGTTAGTCCGGTTTTGGGAGACAGTCATGAAAACCGTTGTGAAAACCATTCTGCTTGCCGCCTGCCTGACGCTGGCGGCCGCCGAGGCGCAGGCAATTTCGCGCTACGACCCCACTCGTATGAGCTGCGACAGGGTGCAAGGCACGATCGCCCGCCAGGGCGCGGTCATCCTGCGCTATCAGTCCAGGCGCGTGCCGGGGCTGCCGCTCTTCGACCGCTATGTGCAGAGCCAGCAATTCTGCAATGTCGGCGAGGTCAGGAAGCGCGCCTATGTACCGAGCGCCGATACCGAATCCTGCCCGGTCTATCTCTGCAAGCGGATCGAGAACGACCATTTTCACCGCCGCTTCCTGCGCCGTCGCTAGCCGCGCCGGGTTCTGATCTTCAGAACCCGAACGAGACCTGCGCCGCCGGCGGCGGGCCGACGCGCACGCCTTCCATGGCCAGCATCTTTTCCTTGGTGGCCGAGCCGCCGGGCGCGGAGAAGCCGCCGATCTTGCCGCCCGCGGCTAGAATCCGATGGCAGGGGATGACCAGCGGCACCGGGTTGGCGCCCAGCGCTGCCCCGGTTTCGCGCGGCAGGCCGGCTTGGCCGGCGCGCTTGGCCAGTTCGCCATAGGTGGTGGTTTCGCCATAATGCAGTTTCCGCGCCGCGTCGTAGATGGCGAGACGGAAGTCGTCGACCCCGTCGAGATCGACCGGCACGCCGGAGAAATCGACGTCCTCGCCTGACGCATACGCCTTGATCGAGGCGATCAGCTCGACCACCCATTGCGGCTGCCCAGTGTTCGCAGTGGTATTGGCGGCAACACCGGCATGCCGCATCAGCCGGCGCTCCACTGCTTCGCGGCTCCTTTCGGGCAGGCAGAGCCGGATCAGGCCCTTTTCGCTCCAGGCGATGCCCATGAAGCCGATCACTGTTTCTAACACTGCGTGGCCGGCTGTGATCGAAGATGCCGTTTCCATGATGCTCTCCTTTCCGCAAAGCGGCGAAAACCGGGATACCGACCGGTACATATGCAGAACAATATGGCATCTGAGCCCGGCTCTCGCCACCCGAAAACCACCAGATGGTCCCGATTGCCCACCAGGAATCGCTGGTGTAAGGACTTCTTAACAACCGACAAATCGGACCCGCGCGGCTTGCCAGCAAAATTCAACCTTTTCGCGATCTCTGTGATCGTCGGCGCAGCTGCCCTCAGCGGCTGCCAATCGACCTCGCAGATGAAGGCCACGCCTGCGCTGACCGAAACCGCGACCGCCGCCGGCAGCGATGCCGGCTTCACCGTGCCGCTGCCCGATACGGTTTCGGTGCTGCCGCAATCCTCGGGCATAACACCCGTCCAGGCCGCCGAAGCAACTCCCGCCACACCAGCACTTGCCGCCGCCCCGCAGCCGGCTGCCGCGACCGCGGCCTTTGCCGGCGCGACGCCCACGGCCCCGGCCCTGCCTGCGGTGATGGCCGCCAACGCCTGGCAGGCGCCTGCGCCCGCCAACGCCGGACAGCCGGTCGCGGCGCAATATACGACCGCCAGCCTTGTCATGCCGGCGACCGCCAAGGGCGGCCAGAACGCCATGCCCGGCGTGCAGCAGGTAGCCTATGTCGTGCCGCAGAACCCTGCTTCCCTGGGCCAGTTCCCCGCCGCGCCCATCGGTCTCCCGGAAGAAGAGCATGCGACCGGCATGCGCGGCGACGTCGACCGGCTGATCCAGAAATACGCTGCTCTCTACGAGGTGCCGGTCGATCTGGTGCGCCACGTCGTCAACCGCGAAAGCACCTACAATCCCAAGGCTTACAATAACGGCCATTGGGGGCTGATGCAGATCAAGCACGCGACGGCGCGCGGCATGGGCTATGACGGGCCGGCCAAGGGCCTGTTCGACGCCGAGACCAATCTGAAATACGCGGTCAAATATCTGCGTGGCGCCTGGCTGGTGGCGGGTGGCAACGCCAAGAAGGCCGATTGGCTCTACCAGACCGGCTATTATTTCGACGCCAAGCGCAAAGGCCTGCTCGAGGCCACCGGCCTCGGTGTCGACCGCAAGCGCCGCCGGCTGCAGCCCGACGCCTGAGCGCGATGCCTGAACCGCGCCCGCCGGCTCCAAACGACATCCGGCTGCGCAAGATCCTCGACGAGACGCTCGTTGCGCCGCACTGGCCGGACGGCTTTGCCATGCGCTGCTTCGAACATGGTGACGCGCAGCCCCTGCACGCGCTTTTGACCGAGGTGTTCGACGACGGCACTGACGGCCCGTTCGACGAATGGTGGCCGCGCATATCCAGCGATGCCGAATTCGACCCGGCGCTGTGTTTCCTGGTCATCGACGCCAAGGGACGGCTGGCGGCGGCAGCGCTGTGCTGGACGAGGGCCTTCGTCAAGGACCTCGCGGTCCATCCCGAAGCGCGCGGCAAAGGCATTGGCGAAGCGCTGATGTGGCAGGCTTTCAACGCCTTTCGGGATCGGGGCGCGGCCCATGTCGACCTCAAGACCAACACGGTCGAGAACGCCGCCGCGCTCCGGCTCTACGAGCGGCTGGGAATGATGCCTGTCGCCTGGGAAGGGTAAGGGCTTTTTTCTTGCCGCAATTCCCTGGGGAAAACGCTACGCGCTTTTCCCGGGAAAACCGGTTCCCACCTTTCCTGGAATTGCTCGAGCGCTGTTGAAAACCTCCGGATTGTGAACTGCTTCACATTGGCCGCCGCAACCGGATGCTACCTCACCATCCATGCCTTTCGACCGATGGCGGATCGACGACTGGCAGATGTGGAGGGGCTGCACCGGCATGTGTTCAGCCGCTCCTTGGCGGGTCCCAGGCGGGGGTTTGGGGCCCGCCAGTCGTTTTGCGGTCGCCCTCAGATATCGGGCGCATTGCCGATCTTCTTTTTGAGCTCAAGCGCCCAGACGCGGCCCTCGTCGCCGCCCCACAGCAGCCAGGCGATATGGCCGGCCGATGGATTGTCCTCATTGCCGTAATTCTTGCCGCGTTTGTCGACCTCGTGGCGGGCGAAATAGCTGACCATGCGGCGGATAGTGGATGGCGCCAGCTTTTCGCGGTTCTTGAGTTCCGTCGCCCGCGCCACGCCGATCTCGGTGCCGCCCCGGCCGAATTCTCTTCGCAGCCTCAACCCCTTGGCGGCATTGTCGGCCACCACTTGCGGGCAGCGCAGATCGATCTCTTCATCCTCTTGCATGTGTCTCCCCAGCTCCGGAAACCTAACCTGCAGACGCAATACAGGGAAGTGCAACCGGCTCCCAATGCAGCGCCGTCCATCAGGACCAGGATCAGCGCGCCATCGGCATCTGCGAGATCCTGTGGAACCTTATGGATTTCACGCCTGAGGGTCGGCCGAACTGGAACGAACAGCTGCAATATGGCGAGGCGTGCTGTCCTGAGGTTTGTCCGCCAGGGGCTCGGGACGGCTCTTCGGCAGATCGTCGCTGACGAATAGCTCTCCGGACGCAACCCTGCCGCCAATGCCGCGTTTGATTAGCCGAGGGAAATTTTCAAATCGGAGACCTCAGATGAAAACGCTTCTCACCATTGCCGCCGTCGCCTTGCTCGCCGGTGCCCCTGCCGCCTTTGCGGCCAACTCGACTGCGGTCGCGCCTGCCATGGCCGCCAGCAAGGTCGATACCCCAACCTTCGTCAAGACCGTGCCCAGCTCCAACGAATTCGAAATCCAGTCGAGCAAGCTCGCCGAGGAGAAATCCAAGGCGGCTGACGTCAAGAAATTCGCCAAGCAGATGGTCAAGGACCACACCAAAGCCGGAAAGGAGTTCAAGGCGGCGCTGAGCCAGGGCCAGACCACCGGTTCGACCGAAGCCGCGGGGCCGGCCCTGCAGCCGAAGGAGCAGGCAATGCTCGACGAGTTGAAGAGCGCAAGCGGCAAGGATTTTGACGCCAAGTACATCCAGATGCAGACGGACGCGCACAAGGAGGCCGTAGCCCTTTTCAGCAGCTATGCCAACTCGGGCGACGACCCGGCGATGAAGGAATTCGCCAAGAAGACGCTGCCGACGCTGCAGATGCACGAGAAGCACGTGAAGGAACTCGCGGCCGCGCATCAGGGTTGAGGGTTGGTGACTGGCCAGCAATAGCATTCTACGGCGCCCTCCTCTGTCCTGCCGGACATCTCCCCCACGAGTGGGGAGATCAGCAGCGTCGGCGCCGTGCTTTTCTTGCGACGGTGAAAATTGGCGAAGGCTGAGGCGACAGCCAATCTCCCTTCTTGTGGGGGAGATCTCCGGCAGGAGAGAGGGGGGCGCCGTAGAGTGCGACGGCCGATGCCTGCCGTTGGCAAGGCATTGCGGCAAAGTGGCTCTGTGGCTGCGCCGGCAGTGACATACACTGCCGCCACCAATTCAATGGAGCTCCCATGCCCAAGATCGACCTGTCCACCGTGCCTGTCCGCAAGGGCTCCGGCTACCCCGCACCCTTCGACGCCCCTTGCGCCGAGCGCACGCGCCGCCGCCTCGGCGATGCCGGCGGGCTCAGCGATTTCGGCGTCAATCTGATGACCCTCCCGCCCGGTGGCTGGTCGAGCCAGCGCCACTGGCACAGCCATGAGGATGAGCTCGTCTATGTGCTGGAAGGCGAACTGGTGCTGGTCGAGGATGGCGGCGAGACGGTGCTCAAAGCCGGCGACTGCGCGACGTTCGCCAAGAACAGCGGCAACGGCCATCACATGATCAACCGCTCGTCGGCAACGGCGCGCTATCTCGAAGTCGGCTCGCGCAATCCCGACGATGTCATCACCTGCTCCGACATCGATATGATGAGCCCGAGTTCAGATGGCCGGTTCCTGCACAAGGATGGGACGCTGTATCCGGGGCAGGGGTGAGGGCTGGACCATGCTTCGGCGCTGGTGTTCGCTGGGTGGGGGGATAAGTTCCTCACGATTAAAGGTGGCGCCGGCCCCCTCATCCGACCGCTTCGCGGCCACCTTCTCCCCGCTGGGGAGAAGAGGGAAGCGCTGGCGCTGACCGGCTCCTCTCCCCTCGGGGTGAGGTCAGCCGAGCGAAGCGGAGGCTGGGTGAGGGGGCCTTGGCGCCAGCTTGGCAAACAAAGGGAGCATCACCGTGAAAAAAGAAGTCATCGAAGTGCCCGTGATGTCGGCCAAGGTGCGGGCGCTCGGGCTGCCCTGCTCGACGGCGGTGAGGGCCAACGGCTTCGTGTTCATCTCGGCGACGCCGCCGGTGGACATGGTGACCGGCGAGATGGTGCGCGGCGACATCGAGGTGCAGACCGAGGCGTCGCTGAAGGCGCTGAAACACTGCCTGGAAGCGGCCGGCACCTCGCTGGAAAACGTGGTGATGGTGCGCATCTACGCCGTCAATTCCGGCTTCTACAACGCCATCAACCGGGTCTATGCCAGGTATTTCAGCGTCAACCCGCCGGCGCGCAGTTTTGTGCCGGTGGCATCATGGCCGATGGAGTTCGATATCGAGATCGAGTGCGTGGCTGTAGGGTGAGGGCAAGAGAGATTCGAGTTCGGAAATGCCGTTGGGCAGGCAGTATGCCTCTCCTATCTCGAAATGACTACTTTGGAGGCTGACAACCCGCCTTTTTCATTTTTCTTCAAATAATATCTAACTAACGCACCCTTGCCTAGTGATGAAGGGTCCAAGCAGTCAGAAAATTTGAAATGAATATCGATTGGCATGCCCTCTTGGCGAATAAATCCAAACTTTTTACCTTTATCAATCATATTAACTACACCAAGAAAACCTTCAACCTCTTGCTTGGGGTTCGATTTTTTCTTTGGCTTTGATATAGCCTTCCCTGTATTTAGGGTATTTGCGAGGCCGTAGTGGATTTCGTACTCCATGCCTGTCTTGACTTTCGGCGATATATTCGAAGGAGTACGTTCTCGAAAACACCACCTAATAAATTTCTCATCCTCCGCCTCTTCGATGAAGCTAAGTATATTCTGATCGTAAAGAAATTGTAGAAATTCTTCCGCAGACCTCATAAATCCTGGTGCATTATGCACTTCAGCCAAAATATATTTGTAGAATTCAGAAAACGCAGCTTCATAATATTCGTAGTCAAACCTACTCTTTCCGTTTAAGTACTCGAAAAACTTTAGAAACAGCTCGAACTCAGATTCGTCATAGTAAAAAGATAGGCTGTCCTTTATTTCACCAAGGAGGTATTGGCCGTAGTCCTCCTTGAATCGTTTCGTAAATAGGTCACTATATAGAAAAACCCTATCCTTGTCTGTGGGGGACTTGTAGTGATCATTTAATATGTCTAGCATCGTTAAGATGTCGCGTGGTCTATGATAGGAATATCTTAAAAATATCACGAATGAAGTCGGCCTACTGTGCTCCTCCGTCAAATTTGTAGCTTCAAATGGGAAGTAGTGATCCCATGCATCTCCGGGCGGCTCAATTTTGTCCTGCTGCACGTTGAACATTCTGTCAGCCATCAAAAATAACTCGCTACTGCGATACTTTCCGTAGTCGGTTATCCAGCTAAGAACGATCGAATTATCTTTCAGTTTTGTGTTTCTATTCTGTAAGCCAAGAGAATTAAATATATCAGGTCTAAGAAGCAATACGCACTTCATTCGCCCTTTTGAATCTCTTATCCTTGGGAAGAAGTCATTATTTAAACTCCAGGCCGCATTGGCTAGCCCTTTGACGCAGTCAAGATACTCGTTGAACGGGATCGAAGCCGGCCTTATGTCTATCCCGTCAATAAAAAGCGAAACGCTTTTGCTTAATTTAATGGAAGACAGGGCGTCCTGAAGCTTCCCCTGTATGTACAGGAGGTTCGTCTGGAATTTTCGCGTCTCGGACCTAACCTCTTTGCCGTCTCCATCTTTGAAGGTTGCTCCAAATTGAGAGTACTTTGCAAATACTTCAACAGCTGAGGTTGAATTCTCAACAAGTTGAAGTGCGGTTATTATCTCTGGCGCAAACGCATTGCTGTAGTACTCATCAATAGCATCGTTTAAAGCTTTAAATTTCGGATACTTTAAAAAATATTCCGCTGTACCAGATGATGTTATTATCTCTTTGGCAAATATCAAAAGAATAATTACCTTCCATATATCGGTGTATTCCGACAGGCTGATGTTTTTTCTTTCTTTAAAGATATAAACTTATTGTAGTCCGTCTCTCTAATAAATTTATGGCTCGAAAATTGTTTTTCATTCGGGAAATTTGACCTGTATACCGCGTACGCTGTCTTCCCGGTGCCCTTCTCGCCAACGAGAAAAAATATGCTCGGATCGTCTAAGTCTCGAAGAGCGTCTGTACGCAAAAATATCTTATTAAAAAGCTCCCGGTTTTCTCTCCGGCGATAATTTTCTGCGTCAGAGAAGCCGAAAGTGATCTCCGAAACAGGTTTCATAGTTTTTTCCTCTGAAGAGTAAAATCAGGGCTATGGTGACTGCCTTTATATAAGGCGTCAACAAGGCCACGCTCGAATGGTGTGAGTTGCACCGACGACCTTTGCTACTACCAATGGCGCAGCCGTTGGCAGTAGGGGTGACGATGGTTCGCCCTAGGTGAGACGTCGCTTGCTGGCGCTATATGTGGTTGAAGCGGTCTGAAGGTGGTCAAACTTCGTTGATGCCCCGCCTTTCGCGGAATGCCTTTCATTGGGGATAGGCAAGAGGCGGAGAGAAAAGAGCTAATCGCCTACGCAAAATACTCCTGCAGTGGCCTCACCTCCAGGCTCCCCGCCTTCAGCGCCGCAATCGCCTCGGCCACCGCCGCGGCGCCCGACAGCGTCGTGTAATACGGCACCTTCTGCATCAGCGTGGCGCGGCGGAGCGATTTGGAGTCCGACACCGCCTTCTGGCCGTCCGTGGTGTTGAAGACGATCTGGACCTGGCGATTGCGGATGGCGTCTTCGATGTGGGGGCGGCCCTCCAGCACCTTGTTGATCTTTTGCGCGTCGACGCCGTTTTCGGCGAGGAAGCGCTGGGTGCCTGAGGTCGCCAGCACCTTGAAGCCCTGGCCGGCGAGGCGCTTGACCGCCGGCAATATGCCTTTCTTATCCTCGTCGCGCACGGAGACGAACAGCGTGCCGGAGCGCGGCAGGTCGACGCCGGCGCCGAGCTGGCTCTTGGCGAAGGCGAGCGCGAAGTCGCGGTCGAGGCCCATGACCTCGCCGGTGGAGCGCATTTCCGGGCCGAGCAATATGTCGACGCCGGGGAAGCGGGCGAAGGGGAAGACGGCTTCCTTGACCGCGATGTGGCCGGGATTGCGGGGATCGGGCATGGCGCCGTAATGGGCGAAGGCGTCTTCCAGTTTCTCGCCGGCCATGATGCGGGCGGCGATTTTCGCAATCGGGCGGCCGATGGTCTTGGCGACGAAGGGCACGGTGCGCGATGCCCGCGGGTTGACCTCCAGCACATAGACCGTGCCATCCTTGATCGCATACTGCACGTTCATCAGGCCGACGACATTGAGCGCGCGGGCAAGGGCCGCCGTCTGTCGCTCCAGCTCGTCGACCAGCTCGGAAGGCAGCGAGTGAACGGGGAGCGAGCAGGCGCTATCGCCGGAGTGGATGCCGGCCTCCTCGATGTGCTCCAGAATGCCCGACACGAAGGTCGACGTGCCGTCGCAGAGGCAGTCGACATCGACCTCGATGGCGCCGGAGAGATAGGTGTCGAACAGCAGCGGGTTCTTGCCCAGCAGCGTGTTGATCTGGCCGGTCTTGTCGTTGGGGTATTTCTGCTTGATGTCCTCCGGCACCAGGCCGGGCACGGTGTCGAGCAGATAGGATTGCAGCATGCCCTCGTCATGGATGATCTGCATGGCGCGGCCGCCGAGCACATAGGACGGGCGCACCACCAAGGGGAAACCGAGTTCGCCGGCGACAAGGCGCGCCTGCTCGACAGAATAGGCGATGCCGTTCTTCGGCTGGCTGAGATTGAGCTTGTGCAGCAGCTTCTGGAAGCGGTCGCGGTCTTCGGCGAGATCGATCATGTCGGGCGACGTGCCCAGGATCGGGATGCCGGCCTTCTCCAGCGCGTCGGCCAGCTTCAGCGGCGTCTGGCCGCCGAACTGGACGATGACGCCGACCAGTTCGCCCGAGGCCTGTTCGGCGCGCAGGATCTCCAGCACGTCTTCGGCCGTCAGCGGTTCGAAGTAGAGACGATCCGAGGTGTCGTAGTCGGTCGAGACCGTCTCGGGGTTGCAGTTGATCATGATCGCTTCATAGCCGGCGTCGCGCAGCGCGAAGGCGGCATGGCAGCAGCAATAGTCGAATTCGATGCCCTGGCCGATGCGGTTGGGACCGCCACCGAGGATGACGACCTTCTTGCGCGATGACACCTGCGCCTCGTTGGCGAGCGCGCCGGCGAAGGGCACTTCATAGGTCGAGTACATGTAGGCGGTCGGCGAGGCGAACTCGGCAGCGCAGGTGTCGATGCGCTTATAAACCGGATGAACGTCGAGCTTTTCGCGAGTCCTTTGAATCACTTCGGCGTCGGTCTTCGTCAGCGACGCGAGGCGGGCGTCGGAGAAGCCCATCGCCTTCAGCATGCGCAAATTGACGGCGTCATTGGGGATGCCGTGCTCGCGGATGCGGGCTTCCATGGAAACGATGCCGGCGATCTGTTCGAGGAACCACGGGTCGATCTTGCACATGGCGTGCACGTCTTCCAGCGAGGTGCCCATGCGGATCGCCTGCGCCACCATGCGCAGCCGGTCGGGCGTCGGCGTGCCGAGCGCGGCGCGGATGGCGTTGCGGTCGTCGGCGTGGTTGGCAGCCACGGCACCGTGGCCGAGGCCGGGGATCTCGATCTCGTCTAGGCCGGTGAGGCCGGTTTCCAATCCACGCAAAGCCTTCTGCAGGGACTCCTGGAAGGTGCGGCCGATGGCCATGACTTCACCGACAGACTTCATGGCGGTGGTCAGCACCGGCTCGGCGCCGGGGAATTTCTCGAAGGCAAAGCGCGGGATTTTGGTGACGACGTAATCGATGCTCGGCTCGAAGGAGGCGGGCGTGGCGCCGCCGGTGATGTCGTTCTCCAGCTCGTCCAGCGTGTAGCCGACGGCGAGTTTTGCCGCGATCTTGGCGATGGGGAAGCCGGTCGCCTTCGAAGCCAAGGCGGAACTGCGCGAGACGCGCGGGTTCATCTCGATGACGACGAGGCGGCCATCGGCCGGGTTGACGGCGAACTGCACGTTGGAGCCGCCGGTCTCGACGCCGATCTCGCGCAGCACCGCGATCGAGGCGTTGCGCATCATCTGGTATTCCTTGTCGGTCAAGGTCAGCGCGGGCGCGACGGTGATCGAGTCACCGGTGTGTACGCCCATCGGGTCGATATTCTCGATCGAGCAGACGATGATGCAATTGTCCGCCTTGTCGCGGACGACCTCCATCTCATACTCCTTCCAGCCGAGCACGCTTTCCTCGATCAGCACTTCGGTGGTCGGCGAGGCGTCGAGGCCGGACTGGACGATGTCGTAGAATTCGGCGCGGTTGTAGGCGATGCCGCCGCCGGTGCCGCCCATGGTGAAGGACGGGCGGATGATGGCGGGCAGGCCGACATGGTCGAGCGCCTGGGCGGCAATCGCCATGCCATGGCTGATGTAGCGCTGCTTGCGGTCGCCTTCGCCGAGGTTCCAGCGGGTTTCCAGCGCGTCGAGCGCGGCATCGAGGTCGGCAGGCGCCTCGGCCTTGACGGCGGCGCGCTCGGCCTCATGGGTCTTGCGGTCGGCGTTCTTGACGTCGGTGGCATTGGCCAGCATCGACTTCGGCGTTTCCAGGCCGATCTTCTTCATCGCCTCGCGAAACAGCGCCCGGTCCTCAGCCTTGTCGATCGCCGTGGCGTCGGCGCCGATCATCTCGACATTGTAGCGCTCGAGCACGCCCATTCGGCGCAGCGACAGAGCGGTGTTTAGCGCGGTCTGGCCGCCCATGGTCGGCAGCAGCGCGTCGGGCCGCTCCTTGGCGATGATCTTGGCGACGACTTCAGGCGTGATCGGCTCGATGTAGGTGGCGTCGGCCAGTTCCGGGTCGGTCATGATGGTGGCCGGGTTGGAATTGACCAGGATGACGCGAAAGCCCTCCTCCTTCAGCGCCTTGCAGGCCTGTGTGCCGGAATAATCGAACTCGCAGGCCTGGCCGATGACGATGGGGCCGGCCCCGATGATCAGGATCGACTTGATGTCGGTGCGTCTTGGCATCGTTGTGAGTTCCGTTCGGCGAGCGGCTTGCACGAAAAACCGGGACGGGAAGACCCGGCCGGTTGTGCTTGCGATTCTGGTATCAGGCTAGGAGGGCCTTATAGGGAAGAGTTTTGGGAGATGTAACCCCGAAAATGAGGCTAGGCAGTAGGGATTAGGCAGTAGGGATCAGGCAGTGGGGATTAGGCAGGAGCGAGGTTAAGGCGCCTATTGCCCATTCCCTACTGCCTGACACCTAATCCCCCAGCGCGAGCTGATCCGTAATCTCAAACCGCTCTGATACCCCGACGCGGATCATGTTGAGGCTGCCTTCCCTTGTGAAGCGGAAGTCCTTGCCCAAATCCGAGTTGGCCGGCATGCCGGCAGAGAAGGAGATGACGCGGGTGCCGCCGTCGGGCCAGGTCACGGTGATGTCTGCCTTGTCGGCGCCATTGTGCACGATGTTGACGGCGCAGCGGGTCATCGGTTGTCCGACATAGCGGGCGCAGGGGATCTCGGCGGTGGCGCCGAGGGCGGGCGGGGGTTCCAGCCGTGCAACGGTTTGCGTAGCGGTCGCAGCTTTGGCCTGGTCTGGCCGTGGCGTCGGGGATGGTACCCCCGGCGCGGACGCCGTATCCGGCGCTGCTCCCGCAGACGCGGCGGAATCCTGTACCGGCGTCCCCGTGGCCTCCGTCGCCGGAGCCTCCGTGGCGGGGATCTCGCCCGTCCTCGGGCTTTCATTGGCTGCGAAGGCGAGGCCGTAAGCATCCTGCATGGCGGTCCTGCCGATCTCGGCGGCGGACTTCGGCGCGCCCGGATCCGTGCTGCCAAGGCGCTCCGTCAGGTCGAGTGGAGCCGGCGCGGGTGCAGCCGGGGTGGGTGGAGCCTGAGTGGGTGCAGCCGGAGCGGCAGAGGCGGCGGGTGCAGTCGTCCGGGGCGCTGCGGCCACGTCGGCCGGCTGCGTCGGCATGTCGGGCGCGAGCGTCGGGCCGCCGGCTTCAGCGCTGGCGGTCGCCTGGGGCGGCGCGGCGTCAACTTCGACCACGGTCGGATTGTCGGGGATAAGATAGCGCGCGGGCGCCCAGCCTTTGACCAGTGGATTGTCGATCTCCTCGACCTTGCACCAGCGGTGGCCGTCCACTTCGCTGCAGCCGAAATTCCTGACGCTCGAGCCGATCGGCAGGCGCGCCTGGGTTCTGCCGACCGGCGACGGCGTGGCGCGGATGTTGAGGAGATCGCCTGGGCCGAGCTCGGTCACTATGGAAACGATGTCGGCAGGCGCGTCCTCGGCATTGGCCGGCAAGCTCACCAACAACGGGCCCACCACCAACGGACCCGCCAACAACCGGGCTGCCCGCAGGAGCGGAGCGCCAGTCAGTCGATGCAAAATGGTTCGGATTGTGCGCCTCATCATTTGGCCGTGCGCCGATTACCCTTGCGGCAGCAGTCCTGCCGTATGCCAAGGCGGTTTTATAAGGGACGATACGCGGCCATGTAAGTCTGAAAATGCGTCCGATGTTTGGTGCCGCGAGGCGGAAGCAGGGCGCAGCCATGCGGTCAAGCGGAGCCTTGCCAAGAGGGTTTCGGCATGAAGCCGGTCCTCAGCGCATGCGCCCATTCCGGTCGGCCCGCCTGTGCGGCCTGTCTCGCCGCCGCTTCGTGGTCGTAGTCGACGGCGATGGTCTCGAAACGGTCTGGACCATCGCCATCCAAGGTGAGGATGCCGTAGCGCGCATGCGGGCTGCCTTGCTCCGAAACATGCGCCGGGGGCGTGTCATCTTCATAGGCGGGGGCGCCGACGCTGCCGGGATTGAAGAGCAAGGGGCCGCCGGGGATACGGACCAGTTCCGCGCGGTGGCTGTGGCCGCACAGCACGATGCGGCAGGCCGGGTCCAGCGCCTGCAACCGCCGCTGAATAGCGGCAAGCGGCGCGCGCACCAGTTGGCCATCGACGATCGCGTCGAGCAGGTATTTCTCGTCATGGTCGGGCCGCGCATGGAAAGCGACCACGCCGGGAACAATCTCCAGCGTGAAAGGCAGGGCGAACAGCGCCTCGCGCTGCGTCTCCGTCAGCCGCTCCTGGGCGTACCGGTCAGAAGCCCACATCGTATCGTCGGCCGGATCGACGGCGACGCGGCGGTCATGGTTGCCGCGCACAGTCGGCAGGTCGAGCGCTTCGAGCCGCTCGAACGTCTCGCGCGGCCAAAGCGGACCGGAGACGCAGTCGCCCAGGTTGACGGTTAGATCGGCGCCGCCGCGCCGCGCCAGATCGGCGAGCACGGCATCCAGCGCCAGCACATTGCCATGGATGTCGGCGAGAACGGCAATGCGCATGCGGCGGGCTCCTTGGTGCAGCCCCGTTGGAGGCTTGCGGCCCGTCTTCCTATCAAGGCGCTGCCTTCATTATCAAGCCTTTGAGATCGTTCGAGACAGCCGGGAGCTGGCTATCGCGGAAGCACTCCATCTGCTAGCGTCCACGCCGTTCCAGAGTTCATCTGGGGAGGGACCAGGCGATGACCCGCGACCAGATGGTTGCCCACCTCCGCGCCGCCAATGACGTCGCGCGCGAGACTGCCGCGCATGGGCACCATCCTTTCGGCTGCGTGCTCGTCGGCCCCGACGATCGCATCCTGATGCGGCAAGGAAACATCAACACCGTGCGCCACGCCGAAACCGAGCTCTCCCGGCGTGCCGCGGACGCCTATCCGCCGGAATTCCTCTGGTCCTGCACGCTGGTCACAACCGGCGAGCCCTGTGCGATGTGCACGGGAACGCTGTACTGGGCCAATATCGGCCGGCTGGTCTACGGCTTCGAGGAGACCAAGCTTCTCGCGCTGACTGGCAACCACGCCGAGAATCCGACGATGAACCTCTCGTCGCGCACAGTCCTCGGCTCCGGGCAGAAGCCGGTCGATGTCCACGGCCCTTTCCCCGAGATGGACGAGGAGCTCCTCGCCCCGCATATCGGTTTTTGGGAGCGCTAGGACCTTGACTTCTAAACCGGTTAGGCCGGCATTTCGATGTCGTGGCCACCGACGATGGGCAGTGCCGGATCATCTCCGGCCGCCGCAATCACGCTATCGAGCAGGCCGGGGAAGCGGGCGTCGAGGTCGGCGCGGCGCAGCGTGATCATCCGGTTGGTGCCAGCCACTTCGGCGCGGGTGACGCCGGCCTCGCGCAGTTTGGCCAGGTGATAGCTGAGATTGGTCTTGGAGCCGAGGTCGAGGAACCGGCTGCAGTTCAGCGGCACGCCTTCCTTGCTGGCGAGATAGCGCACGATGGCGAGCCGGGTCGGGTCGCCAAGCACGCCGAGCACAACCGGCAGGCTGATCTGGTCTGTATTGGGGTGCGGCAAAGTCATGGCCCGAAACTAAGCACAGTCGGTGGCGATTTCAACGCGTCCATGTTTCGCGGGCATGCACAGTCCGCTTCGCGATTGGCCCAATGGCTGTCCTGACACAGGGCTGTCAGCAGGCTTCAGCTATTTTCACCTGGCTTCATTGACATCACGCTCTGTTATGTCCAATTGTTCAATAAGTTTTGAACTAAGGACACGCCCTATGGACAAGCGCCTCTTCTGGCTTGCGCTCGGATCGTTCACGATCTCGACCGAAGGCTTCGTCATCTCCAGCCTGCTGCCTGACATCGCCACCGACGCCCGCATTTCCATTCCGCTCGCCGGCACGCTGATCACCGCCTTCGCGCTGGCTTACGCCATCGGCACGCCGATCCTGGCAACGCTGACCGGCGAATGGGACCGGCGCCGCGTCATCTTGTGGACGCTGGCGTTCTTCGTCATCGGCAATGTGGTGGCGGCGCTGAGCTCGTCCTTCGAGCTGCTGCTCATTGCCCGCATCATCATGGCGCTGTCGTCAGGCCTGTTTGCCGCGACCGCTCAAGGCACGGCGGTGGCGCTGGTCGATGACCACCACCGGGCGCGGGCCATTGCAGTCGTCGTCGGCGGAACCACGGTGGCGGTTGCGCTGGGTGCACCGCTCGGCGCGCTGGTTGCCACGATAGCCGGCTGGCGCGGGACCTTCTTTGCCATTGCCGGGCTCGGCGCGCTGGTCGGCGCCATCCTGTGGTACCGGCTGCCGCGCGGAATTGTCGGCACCAAGCTGCCGCTCAGGCGGCGGCTGGCTGCGGCGCTGCGCCCCGGCGTCATGCCGATCCTGCTGACCACCGCTCTTGCCCTGATCGGCGCCTTCTCGGTGTTTTCCTATATCGCGCCGCTGGCCATCCAGAGCGGCGGCCTCAGCCCGATTGCGCTGCCCGGCATGCTGCTCGCCTTCGGTGTCGGCGCCGTCATCGGCAACATAGCCGGCGGCCAGGCGGCCGACCGTTTTGGTGCGACGCGCACCGTCGGCTGGTCTCTGGCGCTGAGCGCCGTCATGCTGGTGATGCTCTCGGTCATCCCGACCTTCCTGCCGCAGCATCTCGCCGGGCCGGCATTGATGGCCATGATGGTGCCGTGGGGCATGGTCGGCTGGGCATTTCCGCCGGCGCAGGCCAGCCGCATCATCAAGCTGGCGCCCGACGCCGCCCCGATCGTGCTGTCGCTCAACGCTTCGGCCCTCTATCTCGGCGTGGCGCTGGGTGCTGTGGTCGGCGGCGCCGTGCTGCGCTACGGCGTGCCGGCCGATCTCGGCCTGGTCGCCGCCATCTTCCCGCTGATCGGGCTTGGCGTGGTGCTGGCCGGCCGCTGGGCGGCCCGGCCGGTCGCCATGCCGGCCGAATAGATCTTTGCAAAGGACCGGCGGCCGCTCTTTCAGCTTGAAGGGGCGGCCGCCGGCACGTCGTACTCCAGCGCCGCGACTTCATCCAGCATAGCGCGCAGATCTGCCGCTCGCTGCTGGCCGACCAGCGCCTCGAAGCGCTGCTGGGCAATGGTCCACAATTTCGTCGTCTCCTCGAGCTTGGCCTGGCCTTGCGGCGTCAGCCGCACCCGCTTGACGCGGCGGTCGTCCTTGTCGGCGAAGGTGTCGACATAGCCGTCGCGGATCAGCGGCTTCAGCGTGTGGCCGAGCGCCGAGAGATCCATGACCATCGCTTCGGCTATCGTGCCCATCGCCGGCTCGTTGCTGACATGGATCTGGTAGAGCAGGCCGTACTGCGTGCCCTTCAGACCCGAAGGCGAGATTACATCGTCATAGAAGCGGCCGAGCTTGCGCGCGGCGCGCCGCAGCGTGGCGTTGTTGCAAAGGCTGAATCCCGGCAGCACGGTCTTGCTCATCACGACTCCTTGCCGGCAAAACCGCTGCCGGCCTGTCGCAGAAATAGTTTCTGCCGCCTCCGTTGACAAGATGGTGGTATATGCCTACTTCCTGAAAGTGGTATATGCCACTAATTGGAGACCAGGGCGGGACGAGGGTTCATCGACCTGTCTCGCCGGGCAGAAAAAAGGAACAGGACAATGAGTGGACAGGACAACAAGGGTACCGCAGTCGTCACCGGCGCATCGGCCGGCATAGGTGCTGTCTATGCCGACCGGCTGGCCGGGCAGGGCTACGATCTGGTGCTGGTGGCGCGGCGCGCCGACCGGCTGCAGGAACTGGCTGAAAAGCTGCGATATGCTTACAAGCGCAAGGTCAGCGTGATATCAGCCGATCTTGCCGACGACAATGATGTGCGCCGCGTCGAGCAGGCGATCGCAGCCGACGATAGCACCACGTTCCTGGTCAACAATGCCGGCATTGGCGGCCAGGCCGTGGTAGCAACGGCCGACGCCGACGAGGCCGAGCGCATGATCAAGGTCAACGTCATCGCCTTGACCCGCCTGACCCGCGCCGTTCTGCCGGGGCTTCTTGCGCGCAACCGCGGCGCCATCGTCAACATCGCCTCTGTGCTCGCCTATGATACCTCGTTCGGCGGCATCTACAGCGGCACCAAGGCCTATGTCGTCAACTTCACCGAGGCGCTGCACCGCGAAGTCGCCGGCACCAATGTGAAGGTGCAGGCGGTGCTGCCGGGCGCGACCCGCACCGATTTCTGGGAGCTTGCCGGCGGCGACATCGACAATCTGCCGAAGGAGATCATCATGTCCGCCGACGATATGGTCGATGCCGCGCTTGTGGGCCTATCCAGGGGCGAAGCCGTCACCGTGCCGGCACTTGCCGATGCGACCAAGCTCGACACCTTCCTCGGCGCAAGGCAAGTCTTCTACGGCAGCCTGCACGCCGACAAGCCTGCTGCCCGCTATGCTGCTTGAGAGTAGCTGGTTCGCTTCGCGAACCAGGACCCCCACCTCGCTCACTTCGTTCGCGGCCCTCCCCACAAGGGGGAGGGTAAAGTGCGCGCTCCCCTACCTCCCCTTTGTGGGGAGGTCGGACCGCAGGTCCGGGTGGGGGTACTGGCGCCGACCTCTGCGTTTACGCTCCCCGCCACATCGGTATGATCGATGCAGCCAGCACCAGCGCCAGCACGATGTTGAGCGCGCGCCATTGCCATTCGGTCTCGAGCAGCCGTGCCAGCACCATGCCCGCCACGCACCAGATCGACAGCGAGACGGCTGCAGTGAGGCCGAAGGTCGAGCCGAGCAGCAGCGCGAGTTGTCCCGGCCCGTCGGCAAGGGCTGCGAACGAGGCCGCCGCCCCCAGTCCCATCGCCCAGCCCTTCGGGTTCATCCATTGAATGCCGGCGCCGCCGAAGAAGCTGTTGGGTTTTGCCATCGCCACATCGAGATTGGGCGGCCCGGCGCGGCCGATCTTGATTGCCAGCCAGATGAGATAGAGCGAGCCGATGATTTTCATCGCCAGTTGCAGCGAAGGCATGGCCAGCAGCAGACCGGCGAGCCCGGCGGCGGCAGCAGCGGTCACGGTGGCGAGACCGGCGGCGCTGCCGACCAATAGGGGAACGGAACGGCGAAAACCGAACTGTGCACCTGAGGCAGTCGACAGGGTGGTGGCGATGCCGGGCGTGACGGTGGCCACGAAGGCAAACAGGATGAGCGGAAAGATGGGCTGCAACATGAGGCGTCCTTCATCAAAAGTCCAATGGTAGACTTCCGCATACTTCAGTAAATGCAATGTTTGCGATGGTTGGCATTAGCAGATATAATGCCAACCATGATCCGCAACCTCGACACAGCGCTGATCCGCACCTTCGTCACTGTCGCCGACAAGGCCAGCATGACGGCGGCGGCGAACGCGCTGCATCTGACGCAAGGCGCCGTAAGCCAGCAGATCAAGCGGCTGGAAGAAGCGCTCGGCTGCAGCCTGTTCGAGCGCGACCGGCGTGGCTTGCGGCTGACGCGGCCCGGCGAGCGGCTGTTCGGCAAGGGCAAACGGTTGCTTGGCCTCAATGACGAGATCTGGGCCGAGATGGCGGGCACCGAGGTCGCCGGCCAGGTGCGGCTCGGTGTGCCCTATGACCTTGTCGGCACTTTGCTGGCGCCGGTGCTGAAGGCCTATGCCGAGACCTATCCGCAGGTCGAGATTTCACTGCTCTGTGCGGCTTCGCCGGACCTTGCCGCGGCCCTCGCGGCCGGCACCATCGACCTTGCCGTCATCGAGGAACGGGTCGGCCCGTCGGCCGGTGAGTGCCTGGCCATTGACCGGCTGGTCTGGGTGGGGGCCAAGGGCGGCGTCGCCCGCGCCAAGCGGCCGCTGCCGGTGTCGATCGTCGCCGACACCTGCGCCTTCCGCCCGGTGGTGCTGTCGGCGCTGAACGAGCACGGGCTGGAATGGCGCACCGTGTTCGAGAACGGCAACATCGACGCCACGACCGCGACGGTGCGCTCCGACCTTGCCGTCACCGCCTGGCTGGCCTCCACCGTGCCCGCCGACCTCGACATCCTGCCTTTCGATGCCGGGCTGCCGCCGCTGCCGAATTTTTCCATCAATCTGCATTTGCCGAGGTTTGGCGCGGCGCCTGCCGCGCAGGAGTTCGCGCGGTATATCCGGGATGGGCTGGAACGGCGGGCTGTGGCGGCTTGACAGAACTTGGATTTGCTCTCCCCCGTCGATCGGGGGAGAGGTGTCGAGCGAAGCTCGACGGAGTGGGGGTCGCCCTTTACTCGGTGCGGGAAGATTCTTGCGCCTTGGTGGTTCCCCCACTCCGTCGCTGCTTCGCAGCGCCACCTCTCCCCCCTCCGGAGGGAGAGGAAAGGTGCCAAGCCTGTCCCTGTCACTTCCAGTTCTTACGCCGCTCGAGCTCGGCCTCTGACGGCTTCTGCGTAGCGAACGACCCGACCTTGACCTCACCCCCGCGTTCGTAGGTCGCCATGATGACGCCTGTGGTAGTGGCCTGCGACTTGACCAGCTTGAAAGCGGCGGGCATCGCACCACCATCGAACAGCCGCTTGCCCTTGCCCAGCAGCAGCGGGAAGATCATCAACCGGATCTCGTCGATCAGCCCGTTGGCCAGCAAAGTCTGGATCAGCTCGCTCGAACCCTGGATGAGCAGGTCAGGCCCATCTTCCTTCTTGAGGCGGCGCAACGCCGCGACGATATCTTCTCCAAGCCATTGCGTATTTTCCCAGGTGAGCGAATCCGGCCGATGCGTCGCCACATATTTAGTCGCAGGGTTGAAGGCATCTCCGATGGCATCTTTCTGATACGGCCAGTAAGCGGCGAAGATGTCGTAGGTTCTGCGGCCGAGCAGCAGGGCGAAGGGTTTGGAGAACAATTCCTCCATGGCCACCCCCGCCACCTCGTCGAAGTAGTGGAACGTCCAGCCGCCGAATTCGAAGCCGCCAACCGGGTCTTCTTCCGGGCCGCCTGGCGCCTGCATGACGCCGTCGAGGCTGACGAAGGTGGAAGCGATGATCTTTCGCATTGGATTTTCCTTTTCCAGGATCCGCGCCGTCAGGGCCGGATTTCGATCTAAGGACGGACAGGCCGGCGGCCGCCCGACAGGCGTTGGCAAAAAAACGCTGCCGGCCGACAAGGGTACCTACCGCCGTCGCCCGCCGCCAAGCGCCTGCGACGAAAACCAGACGTCGCCGATGATGGCGGTGGCGGTCCGGTCCGGCGCCCTGTCTGACGTCAGCCAGATCGAACGGCTGCGCGCCGCCTTCTGGAGGTCGGGGATTTTGGCCGCCGAACCGGCCGCCGAGGCGCCGACGCAGGGGATGAACCACGAGCGCATGAAGGGGTCGCAGGCAAAGCCCTTGTCGGTGCGGGTTACCATCACGGCCAGGCCGACGCCCTGAGACGGACGCCAGGGAAAGATCATGCGGCCACCGGGTTTCAGCGCCCTCAGCCAGGCAGCCGGCGGTGCGACGACACCGGCATTGACATAGATGATGTCGGACGGCGGCAGATCGCCGGTGACGGCATCGCCGTGGACGACGCTTACATTGCCGTAGGTTTCGAGATTCTTTGTTGCTCTGGCAGCAAGATCTGCCTCTATTTCGAAGGCGGTCACCGGGCCGGGCGCAACCAGCCGCGCCAGCAAGGCGGTGTAGTAGCCGGTGCCGGCGCCGATATGGGTGACGGCCTCGTCCGGTCTGGGGGCGATCCTGCCGATCCACATCGCGTGCAAGGAGGGTTCGCCATTGTTGATGCCCTTGTCGGCATCGAGCGCCACCAGCACGTCCTGATAGATGTGAACAGGATCGGCGCTCGGCGTCATGATCTTGCCGTTGCCGGTGGTGAGCGCCCTGCCGGCGACGACCGCCCAGGGTCCGGGACCGAGAAAGGCCTCGCGCGGAACGGTGGCGAACGCCTCTTCGAGGCGCGGATCGGCCGAGCCGGCATTGGCCGCCATCAGCTGCGCGTAAAATTTCCTGGCGTCTTCGACACTTGTCATGATGGCGAGCAAGATAGCGCAAGCCGCCGGTTTGTCGCGGTCGGGAATGAGAATCAGCCGACGCCGAAGACGGTGTCGTAGAGCAGCTTGAAGTTGAGCACCAGGATGACCGCCGCGACCACCCAGGCGAGGGCCGCCACGCCACGGGGAATGGCAAGGTCGCCCATCTTCTTCTTGTCGGAGACGAACTGCACCAGCGGGATGACCGCGAAGGGCAGCTGCATCGACAGCACCACCTGGCTGAAGACCAGCAACTGGCCGGTGCCCTTTTCACCATAGAGCGCGGTCACGACCACCACCGGGACGATGGCGATGCCGCGCGTCAGCAGCCGGCGCGCCCATTGCGGAATGCGCAGGCGCAAAAAGCCTTCCATGACGATCTGGCCGGCAAGCGTAGCCGTAACCGTCGAGTTGAGGCCGGAGGCCAGCAGCGCCACCGCAAACAGGATGGAGGCGATGCCGAGGCCGAGCAGTGGCGACAAGAGCTCGAAGGCTTGGCCGATCTCGGCGACATCCTGATGGCCGGTGCCATGGAAGGCCACCGCCGAGACGATCAGGATCGAGGCGTTGACGAACAGCGCCAGGACGAGCGCGATGGTCGAGTCCGTCGTCGCCCATTTAATGGCGTCGCGCTTGCCTTTTTCGGTCCGTTCATAGGCGCGTGTCTGTACGATCGAGGAGTGCAGGTAGAGATTGTGCGGCATCACCGTGGCGCCGATGATGCCGATGGCGATGTAGAGCATCGCCGGATTGGTGACGATCTCCGTCGACGGCACGAACATCGAATGCAGGATCGAGCCGACCGGAGGGGCAGCGGCAAAGATCTGGATGGCGAAACAGCCGAAGATGATGATCAAAAGCGCGATGACGAAGGCTTCGAGATAGCGGAAACCCTTGTTCATCAAGAGCAGCACGATGAAGGCGTCGAGCGCCGTCAGCAACGCGCCGCCGATCAGCGGAATGCCGAACAGAAGCTGCAGCGCGATCGCCGTGCCGATCACCTCGGCGAGGTCGCAGGCGATGATGGCGAGTTCGCAGGCGATCCACAGCACGAAACTGACGGGACGCGGATAATAGGCGCGGCAGGCCTGGGCGAGGTCGCGGCCGGTGGCGATGCCAAGCCGGGCGGCAAGCGCCTGCAGCAGGATCGCCATCAGGTTGGACAGCATGATGATGAACAATAGCGTGTAGCCGAACTGGGCGCCGCCGGCGAGGTCGGTGGCCCAGTTGCCCGGATCCATATAGCCGACCGAGACCATGTAGCCCGGTCCCATGAAGGCGAACAGGCGACGGAACCAGACGCCGGACTGCGGCACCGCGATCGTGGAGTTCACCTCGCGCAGGCTGGGAGGATTGTCCTCCGGCCTGTCAAATCGCCAGGATGATCCCAAGGTAGCGTCAGCTTCGGACATGGAGGGCTTTCCACTGGGTGGATCGGTTGACGTCATCCTATCTATGCCAGGGCTCAACATTATGCAATAGGCTATATTTCATTGTATGTGCTTCCTGTTGCGCCGACCGGCAGGCCGGCCGGGGATCGCAAACGCCGGTTGCGCCTACCATGGAATGGAAATAAACGGCTGGAACAGTTAAGCCCGTGCTATGAATGGCAAAGGGCGATTGCTTTGCCCAAAGCCGATTCTTGTCAAAAGATAGGAAGGAGCGCGTGTTGGCGCTGAAGCACAGACCGGTTGGACGCGAGGAGCCGCTGCCTGACGCCGAGATTCATTCGAAAGGGTTCCGGCAGCAGCGCGAAGCGCGCCGCGGCGCGCTGGTCGAGGATTATGTCGAGCTGATCGCCGACCTGATCGAGGACGGCAATGAGGCGCGTCAGGTCGATATTGCTGCGCGGCTCGGTGTCGCCCAGCCGACGGTGGCCAAGATGCTGACCAGGCTGTGCGCCGACGGGCTCGTTTCCAGAAAACCCTATCGCGGTGTGTTCCTGACCGACGCCGGGCGCAAGGTGGCGGAAGAGAGCCGCATCCGCCACCAGACGGTAGAAGCGTTTTTGCGTTCGCTCGGTGTCAGCGCCGAGACGGCGCGCATCGATGCCGAGGGCATCGAGCATCATGTCAGCGCCGAGACGCTGGAAGCCTTTCGCAAGGCGATGATCGCGCCGCGCTGAGGGGTGCCGGGGCCGCACCACTGGAACCTCCGCACGTCAGGCTCGTTGCTCCTGACGTTGCGCGTCATTGTCGCGCGCCAAGGAGGAAAACATGGGCGTCGAACAGGCACCGACCGCGAAGGGCAAGCAGGCGGCCGAGGGTTTGAGGCAGGCAGCGGCAAAGGACGAACGCAAGACCGAGGTCGAAACCGGCCATGCGCTGAAAAAGGGCGCCGCGCGTTTCGAGGAACGCTCCAAAAGCTCGGACGGCAAAAGCGCCGGCACCAAGCAGAAGATCTGAGTTCTGTTCGCAAGCGGCAACCTGCCGCTCATTCCTCGGTGTCCTGCACCCAACTGCGCGGATGGCCGTCGACGCGGAACTGGAATATGAAATAGGGCGGAATGCAGGAGCCCTTGCCAGGCTTGGCTGCGGCCAGATCGTCGTAGCCGGCGGTGCAGATATAGTCCTCGCGGCAGGGATGCGCCTTGTCGCAGGCGCGCAGGCCGGCGGTCTTGGTGAATTCCTTGGTGCAGAATTTGTGGTCCTTGCCCGACGCGATGCAGTCGTTGAAACCGGTCTTGGCGAGGCGGCCGCAAGTCGCCTCGTCGGGAAGCTTGTCGCAGCTTGCCTTGCGCAGCATGCCCCCGGGAAAGCCACCGGTCTTCTGCTCGGGGTTGTCGTAGCGTTGGCGCGCCGCGCCATAGCCGGCGAGCTTGATTACCGGTTTCTTGTCGCGCGCCGGATCGATGGCGCAGGCTTTTGCGGTGGCCGGCGACAGGCGGCAATATTTGTCGCTGCCCCAGCTCGACATCTTAATCTCGCCGAACTCGACGGGGTCGCCGACTGCGGTGGCCGCCTCGCTGACGCAGGTGCCGAAGCCCGGATGGATGTCGCTTTCATGGACGCCGGCGCAGCGCAGGCTTTCGCCGCAGCTCCAGTCCTTGAAGCTGGCATCCTTGCCGCTGTAGCAGATCGAGCCCCAGCCATTGTAGAGATCGGTGCCTTTCAGCGCTTCGGCGAGTTTGGCGTCCGGACGGGCGGCGAAGCCGCGTGAGAAATCCGGATGGCCGCCGGCGGCGAAGTCCTCGACGATGGCGCGGCGGCGAGGCAGGTCGGCGAAGAACACCGCCGAGCCGGGGACGAAGACGGCGTTGCGGCGCGGCTCGCTGGCCGGATCGGCGCCGGTGTAATGGAAGCCGGCAATGCCGTGCGTCTGGTGGCAGCCGGTGCAGGTCATTTCGTTGAGACGCAGATTGAAGCCGGCCACCGATTTCACGCTGCGCAGCTCGTTGCCCTTGGCGACATAGTCCTGCAGTGCCTTGTCGATGTCGGCATCGTCGAGCAGCCCATAGGCGATATTGTTTTGCGACCTGGCCATGCCGCCGGGTGCGACCGAGACGGCGCTGGTCGCCAGGAACTTGTCGTCGATGACCAACCGGCCGCGATCGAGGTCGTAGAGGTTGCGGTCGGTGAGCAGCCATTTGGCGAAGGCCGGCCGGTCGGCCAGAACCACTTTCCGGTCGATCTGGTTCTCCATCTTCGATTCCTGGAAGGTGGACGTCGTTGGGTCCCATTTGAAAATCTTGAGGAGATATTCGGCGTGGCCACCGAAGTCGCGGCGGCTCGAGGCCGACAGCCGGAGAACCTGCATGTTCAGCTCAAGCCGCATGATCTGCGACGAATTCAGCATGGCGTTGGAGAGCGGCCCTTCGTCGGAGCGCAGCCAGGCTGCCAGTTGCTCGGGCGCAAGGTTCTTCTGGCCGGCGGCGAGCCAGCGCTTGGCGATTTCGGCACAGGAAACGGCGGTGGCGCTTGGACGGTCTCTCGAAGCGCGGGGGCGAGCCTCGCCGGGCCTGGCGTTGAAGACCAGACCCATGGTCAGCGGCAGCCGCGACGAGATGCGTTGCGCTGTCTTTCCCTTCGTGGGCTTCTCCGCCACCGAATAGTGGAAGCGGTAGATCAGCCTGATCTCGCCGCATTCGGTGTGGCCGAGATAGCCGCGGTCCATGCGGTTGACGACGCCGGTCAGGTCGAGCGTCGAGCCGTCATCGTCGATGTATTTCGGGTTGAATTTCTGGCTGGTGTCCTTCGACTTGGCCATGGCCGCGACGTAAGGATCGGGGCTATTGGCAGGCTCGTCGGCGATCTCCTGCTTGACGGCGTTGCGCACAGGGGTCAGCGCGCGCACCGAAAACAGGCCCCGATTGTCGACCTCGCGCGTGAGACCCAGCGCCGGGCCGAGCAGGCGGCTGATCGAGAGGCCGCCACGCTCAAGCGCCTGCAATGTCTCGGGATCGGTTACGGCGACGCTGGAATCGAGCGTCACGGCGCGCGCCGGCGACGGGCCGAGGCATAGCACCACCGCCAGCAGCAGAAATCGACCGATCGTCCGCAAGTCCCCGACACCCCCGTTCGAACCGGATGCTACAGCGCGCATGCCGCCTCGACCAGAGTGCGAACACGATGCCGCCGCCACGAAAAATACTGTGACTTGGCGCAACCATTGCGATAATTGTCTGTTGGGTCGGACTGGGCCACGACATCGGCCACGCCAGCCGAAATTTGCATACGGGGAGTTGCCATGCTCTGGAAGGGCCGCCGTCAGAGTGACAATGTCGAGGACGAGCGCAGCGACAGCGGCGGCGGTGGTGGTTTCGGCGGCGGCAGCCCTGGCCAGTTCCGCATCCCGATTGGCGGCCGCACCGGCGGCGGCGGCAGCATCCTGCTGGTCGTCCTCGTGGTGCTGGCCGGATGGTATTTCGGCTTCGATCCGTCGCAGATCCTGGGCAGCGGCGAGGGCGGCGGCGTGCTGCCGGGTGGCGGTGGCCAGATTACCGACAACAGCGGCGGCCAGGACGACGGCGCCGGCACGCCTGCTTCCGACGAGATGAAGCAGTTCGTGGCGACCGTGCTGGCCGAGACCGAAGAGACCTGGACCGGCATCTTCCAGTCGCAGGGCCTGAAATACGAGGACCCGAAGCTTGTGCTGTTCAGCGGCCAGATCCGCTCGGCCTGCGGCTCCGCCTCGACGGCAGCCGGACCGTTCTATTGTCCCGGCGACCACAAGGTCTACCTCGACACCACCTTCTTCCAGCAACTCGACCAGCAGTTCGGCGCTTCGGGGGATTTCGCCCAGGCCTATGTGATCGCCCATGAAGTCGGTCACCATGTGCAGAACCTCACCGGCATCCTGCCCAAGTTCAACCAGATGCGGCAGTCGATGGGTGAGGCGGAAGCCAACCAGATGTCGGTGCGCATCGAGCTGCAGGCCGACTGCTTCGCCGGCGTTTGGGCGCATTTCACCGCGCAGAAGGGCATTCTGGAACAGGGCGACATCGAAGAGGCGCTCAACGCCGCCAAGCAGATCGGCGACGACACGCTGCAAAAGAAGATGCAGGGCTATGTCGTTCCGGAAAGCTTCAACCACGGGACGTCGCAGCAGCGGCAGACCTGGCTGGCGCGCGGCTACAAGAGCGGCAAGCTGTCGGACTGCAACACGCTGACCGGCCCGGTTTGAGGCGCTCGCAAGTTCCAGCCGACCGCGGTCCAAAGCGCATCCGTCGGCGGGCCGATTCACCACCGGCAACAGATGTCAGGAGGAGAACGCCTGAGGCGTTCTCCTATTGTTCCAAAGTGGCGCCTCGCCTATAACGGGCGCCCGCCCAAGGGCGGTCTCAGGGAGCAGACGCCATCATGATCGACCCCAAAACCGCCAGGCGGGGCCTTGCGCTCGTCTTCACCACGCTGCTGCTCGACATTATCGGCTTCGGCATGATCATGCCGGTGTTGCCGGCCTTTCTCAGGGAGCTTTCCGGCGTCGGCATCAGCGAAGCGGCGATCGAAGGCGGCTGGCTGTTCTTCGTCTATGCGGCGATGCAGTTCTTCTTCGCGCCAATCATGGGTGGATTGAGCGACCGCTTCGGGCGGCGGCCGATCCTGCTTGCCTCGGTGCTTACATTCTCGATCGACAATCTGATCTGCGCCATCGCCTGGTCCTATCCGATGCTGTTCATCGGCCGCGTGCTGGCCGGCATTTCGGGCGCCAGCTATTCGACGACGTCGGCCTTCATTGCCGACATCTCGAACGACGACAACCGGGCGAAGAATTTCGGTCTGCTCGGCATCGCCTTCGGCGTCGGCTTCGTCATTGGGCCGGTGCTGGGCGGGCTGCTCGGCACGTTCGGGCCGCGGGTGCCGTTTTACTTTGCCGCCGGGCTTGCCTTCGTGAACTTCCTCATCGCCATGTTCTTCCTGCCTGAAACGCTCGATGAAAAGCACCGCCGCCGCTTCGATTGGAAACGCGCCAACCCGGTCGGCACGCTGCTGCAGATGCGCCAATATCAGGGCATCGGCTGGATCGGGCTCGCCTTCTTCCTGATGACGCTCGGCCACATGATGTATCCGGCGGTGTGGTCGTTCGTGTCCAACTACCGCTATGGCTGGAGCGAGCAGCAGATCGGCTTCTCGCTCGGCGCCTTCGGCCTGTGTGGGGCGATCGTCATGGCGACGGTGCTGCCGCGCGTGATCCCCAAACTTGGCGAATGGAGGACGGCGGTCATCGGCCTGACCTTCACGGCGGCCAGCGCCTTTGGCTACGCCTTCGCCTCGCAAGGCTGGATGATCTATGCGGTGATCGTCGTCGGCTGCCTGGAAGCACTGGCCGATCCGCCGCTGAGAAGCCTCGCCGCCGCCAAGGTGCCGCCATCGGCGCAAGGCGAATTGCAGGGCGCGATGACGTCGATCTTCTCGATCACCTCGATCATCACGCCGCTGCTGTACACCGCGATCTTTTCCTGGTTCACCGGGCCGAATGCGCCCGTGGTGTTCGGCGGCGCGCCCTATCTGGTTGGCGCGTGCTTCCTGACGCTTGCCGTCATTGTCTTTGTAACGAAAGTTGCGAGGCCGACGGCGGTGAAAAGCGTTGCCACCGGCGCTGCGGAAGATGGAGCCCAGATATGAGCCATGACAGCCGCATAAAGCTGACCAAGGACGGTTTGTCGCTGTCGCGGCTGGTGTTCGGCGCCTGGCGCCTGCTCGACAGCGCCGCGCGCCCGGACGCCGATCAGGTCGCGCGGCTGATCGGCACTGCGGTCGATCTCGGCCTTACCAGCTTCGACCATGCCGATATTTACGGGCATCACCAGGTGGAAGCTGCCTTTGGCGCCGGCTTGTCGCGCTGGAAGGGCAAGCGCGACAGCATCGAGCTGATCTCGAAATGCGACATCATTCTGGCATCGGCCAACCGGCCTCAGAACCGGCTGAAGCATTACGACACCAGTGCGGCCCATATTGCGGCCTCGGTCGACCGTTCGCTCGCCAATCTCGGCACTGACTATCTCGACCTGTTGCTGCTGCACCGGCCGGATCCGCTGATGGATGCCGACGAGACGGCGGCGGCCCTTGCCGGGCTGGTCAAGTCAGGCAAGGTGAGGGCGGTCGGGGTCTCCAACTTCACGCCGTCGCAGTTCGACCTTCTGGCTTCACGGCTGCCGTTTGCCTTGGCCACCAACCAGATCGAGATGTCGGTGCTGAAAACCAATGCGCTGACCGATGGCAGCCTCGATCACGCGCATAGGCATGGTTATGCGCCGATGGTCTGGTCACCGCTCGGCGGCGGCTTGCTGTTCACCGGCAAGGAAGGGCGCGAGGCGCGGGTCAGGGCGGCAATCGCGGCGGTGGCTGCCGAGATCGGCGCCGGCGACCTCGCCGCCGTCGCCATCGCCTGGCTGCTGCGTCATCCGGCGCGGCTGGCGCCGGTGCTGGGCACGATGAAGCCCGAGCGGCTGGCCGCCATGGTCAAGGCGCTGGAGATCAGCCTCGACCGCCAGCAATGGTTCGCCATACTGGAGGCCAGCGAAGGCCGGCCGGTGGCGTAAGGTCAGATACTAGGCTTCGATCCATTCGCTGGGCACGTCCAATGCCTTCGACAGCATGGTGCTGGTTTGCGCCGATGGCTTGCGGCGATTGGATTCAAGGTCCGACAGGAAGCCCTGGCTGACTCCGATGGCATCAGCCAACTCGGCCTGCGTCAGCTTGCGCCAGTTGCGCAGCGCCTTGAGCCGGCTGGAACCTCGCAAAATATCCATGGTCACCTCGGCGGGCAGGGGCTTTTCAGTTTTGAACTCGGCCTTCCGCTCATCGTAGATCGCCACATCCGCAGCGTCTTCTCTGGCTTCTTCGGCGGCATGCAGCAATGCCTCGTAGTCAGCCTTCGGGATGACGACCAGTTCTTCCCCGGTTGAAGTCCTTATGATTTGCGGAGCGTTCATGATGTGCTGTCCTATGGCCGGCTGTAGGTCGTCGTTTCGCGCTTGCCGATGTAGATCGCTAGGATTGTCGTGCGATCTTCATCAAATATAACGCGGTAGCGACCGATCCGAAGTCTGTAACCGTCTCGGCCGGCAAGACGTTTTACATCGCCACGCCCGCTGATGGCATAAGTGTTCAAACCTTCAGAGACCTGCTCGCGGACATCGGCCGGCAGGTTGTCGAGATCGCGAGCTGCCGACACCGAGAGGAGGATCGTCTTCACTCGCGCAATATCGCAGATTTATCGCTCGAGGTTAAGCGATATTATCACTGGTACATAGAGGGCTCAGGCCCGTTCGGCCAGCAGTTCCTCGCCGCGCTTTTCGCGGATCAGATTGACGAAACGGCGGAACAGATAATGCGAGTCCTGCGGACCGGGCGAAGCCTCGGGGTGATGCTGGACCGAGAACACCGGACGGCCGGTCAGCGCGATGCCGCAGTTCGAGCCATCGAACAGCGAGACATGGGTTTCCTCGACGCCATCTGGCAGCGAGTCGGCATCGACGGCAAAGCCGTGGTTCATCGAGACGATCTCGACCTTGCCGGTGGTGTGATCCTTGACCGGGTGGTTGGCGCCGTGATGGCCCTGGTGCATCTTTGCGGTCTTGCCGCCGAGCGCCAGGGCCAGCATCTGGTGGCCGAGGCAGATGCCGAATACCGGGATGTCGGTCTTGAGCAGGTTCTGGATGACCGGCACGGCGTAGTCGCCGGTGGCTTCCGGGTCGCCGGGGCCGTTGGAGAGGAAGATGCCGTCGGGCTGCATGGCTAGGATTTCTTCCGAACCGGTACCGGCCGGAACCACGGTGACCTTGGCGCCGAGGCCGGAAAGCAGGCGAAGGATGTTACGCTTGACGCCGTAGTCGACGGCGACGACGTGCATCGACGGCTCGGCCTGTTCGCCAAAGCCTTCGTTCCACACCCAGGGCGTTTCACGCCAGACCGAGGACTGGCCGGAGGTGACTTCCTTGGCGAGGTCAAGCCCGATCAGGCCCGACCAGGCGGCGGCGCGCCGCTTCAAATCGTCGATGTCGAAGATGCCGTCGGGCACGTGCGCAATGACGGCATTGGGCATGCCCTTTTCGCGGATCAGCGCGGTCAGCGCCCGGGTGTCGATGCCCGACAGCGCGACGATGCCGCGCTTCTTCAGCCACTGGTCCAGCCCAGTGCCGGCGCGGTAGTTGGACGGGTTGGTGACATCGGCCTTGAACACCGCGCCGACGGCGCCGGCACGGGCGACCGGGTTCAAGTCCTCGATGTCCTCGTCATTGGTGCCGATATTGCCGATATGCGGGAAGGTGAAGGTGACGATCTGGCCGGCATAGGACGGGTCGGTGAGGATTTCCTGGTAGCCGGTGAGCGCGGTGTTGAAGCAGACTTCGGCAACGGCGGAACCGGTGGCGCCGAGGCCGCGACCCTCGATGACGGTGCCGTCGGCCAGCACCAGGACGGCGGTCGGCTTTTCGGTTGCCCAAGGCGGGGTCAGTTCGGGGGTCATCTCGGCCATGGCGACGCTCCTGTCACGCTGCGCGCTTCGATGGCGGGCCATCTGCGCAGCAAACGGCGCGGCCGATCTCTCGAGCCTGCGCGCTTCAATTCTTTGTCTTATGCAAGGCCGAGTACATAGGGGAAGGCGCCAGAGCGGTCAATGATGCCGGGCCAAAACGGCGGGCATTTGTTTCGTCGAACAATATCAGAGGCTTGGCGTGTTTGCTTTACGAGTTCGCCACCGTTATTGTCCGCACCGTTCGAAGGAGAAAGCATCATGCGCGCAAAAATCGCCGAATCCCTGAAGAGCGCGATGAAGGCGCAGGACAAGCACCGGCTGCCGACGCTGCGGCTCATCCAGGCCGCCATTCACGACCGCGACATCGCCAATCGCGGCTCGGCCAAGGATCCCGCCAGCGACGAGGAGATCTTGCAGATCCTGGCCAAAATGGTGAAGCAGCGCGAGGAATCGGCCAAGGCGTTCGAGGACGGCAAGCGCCCGGAACTGGCGGCGCAGGAGCGTGGCGAGATGGAGATCATCCGCGGCTTCCTGCCGACGCAGCTGGACGAGGCGGCGGTGACTGCAGCGGCGCGCGAAGCGATCACTGCTACCGGTGCGACCAGTCAGAAGGACATGGGCAAGGTGATCGCTGTGCTGAAGCAGAAATATGCCGGCCAGATGGATTTCGGCAAGGCCAGCGGCATCGTCAAAGGCCTGCTGCAGTAGGAGCCGACACCACTTCAATGGCGAAGGAGAGCAGGGGCATTACCTCTGGGCAAGAAACGGTCCGCACCGGCTTAAGCGAGCCAAGCCTTGACCTGCCGGAGACACCCACCATGATCGAAATCGTCAAACCCACGCTCGAACATCTGCCCTCCTACAAGGCGGCGCTCGAGCGTGGCTGGTCGCCGGACAATGTCCGGCTGATGGAAGCGACGCGCGAGCAACTTGCGGCGATCGACGAGGATCCCGCGGCGTTCCTTGCCAGCCTCGACGATCCCGAGGCCAAAGGAGGCCCGATTACCTTGCCGGACGGCACGACAGTGCCGCGGCTGCCGGGCTTCCGGCGCTGGATCTGGGACGGCGAGGCCGCCGGCTCGATCGGCTTTCGCTGGCAGCCGGGTACGGCCGCACTGCCGTCGCATGTGCTCGGCCATATCGGCTATGCCGTGGTGCCGTGGAAGCGCGGACGAGGCTATGCGACCGAGGCGCTGCGGCTGATGCTGGACGAGGCGAGGGCTGTTGGTTTGCCATATGTCGAGCTCACCACCGACCTCGACAATCCGGCCTCGCAGAAGGTGGTGCTGGCCAATGGCGGCCGTGTGGTCGGTCCGTTCATCAAGGACGCCGCGTATGGCGGCTCCGAGAGTTTGTTGTTCCGGATCGATTTGTAGTCCGACGCTATTCGGCCGCTGCCTGCAGCGGCGGCGCTGCCCGGCTGCGCCCCTCCCACATGTAGGAGGCAAGTGCCACCACCACCGCCACCAGCATGGCGGCAGCGCCCACAACCGGCAGGCTGCGATAGCCGTAGCCGGCATTGAGCATGGCAGCGCCCAGCGACGCGGCGAGCGCGATGCCGACATTGAAGCCGGAGGGGATGAGCGAGGAGGCGAGGTTGGAGGCGTCCGCCGTCCAGGCCAGGATGCGGGTCTGGATCGGCGTGCCTATGGCGAAGTTGAGGCCACCCCAGATAACGATGGCGATGACCATCGGCACGGGGTAGGGGCTGACGGCATAGATCACGCCCAACATCACCGCCTGCAGCGCAAGCATTGTGATCAGCGACGGCATCAGCTTCCAGTCGGAAAGCTTGCCGCCGAGAAAGACGCCGACGGTGGCGCCGACGCCGTTGAGCAGCAGCACCCAGGGGATCAGGCCCTCGTCGAGATGGGTCACCTCAAGCAGTGTCGGGGTGATGTAGGTGAACAGGCCGAACTGGCCGATCATCAACATCAGCATCAGGATCAGCGAGGTCCAGACTTGCTGGCGCGCCAGCACGCGAACCTCGCTGCCAAGGCTGGTGGATGGACTCGATGCGCCCGTTTTGCGCGGCAGGAGGGCGGCCATGGCGGCAAACGCCACCACGCCCAGCGCGCACATCACCCAGAAGGTGGCGCGCCAGCCCCAGAGATTGCCGATTGCGGTGCCGGCCGGCACGCCGATGACATTGGATACTGTGAGGCCGGAGAGGATCACAGCCACGGCCATGCCGCGCTTGTCCTCGGGCACGAGGCCGACCGCCACCACCATGGCGACGCCGAAATAGGCGCCGTGTGCGACGGCGACCGCAATGCGCAAGAGCAGCATCGAGGTAAAATCGGGCGCCAGCGCGCAAGCGGCCTGGCCGATGGTGAAGGCGACGGTCAGGCAAAGCAGCAGCGTCTTGCGGGAAATGCCCTTGGTGGCGAGCGCCAGCAATGGCCCGCCAATCGCGATGCCGCCGGCATAGCCTGAGACGAGATAGCCGGAGGTCGGGATCGAAACGCCAAGGCCGTCGGCCACTTGCGGCAATACACCGGCGATGACGAATTCGGTGGTGCCGAAAGCAAAGGCGGCAATGAACAGGGCAATGAGCGGGAGCATGACGGAAGCGATCCTCGGATAAGGTCGCCTCAAACCATGGATGGGGTTCGTGGGCAATGCAGAAATTATCGACGCCGCTTTAGGTTTTCTTGATCAGCTTGCCTTCAACCGCGACCCACCCAGCAACCCCCGCTCTTCCAGCACCGGGTAGGCCATCGACGCCAGCAGCGAGTTGATCTGCTTCAGGTCGCGGATGGTGTCGAGGTGGATGGAACTTGTTTCGACGCTCTTGGCGGTGCCGTCGCGCAGGCGCACGAAATGGCTGGCGCTGGTTTCCTTTTCGCGGTCGCGCAGCCGGTCCTTTTCCAGCACCAGCTGGCGGGCGGTCTCAGGGTCGCGCGACACCAGCACGTTGAAAGCAAGCCTGGCATTGGCCAGCACCGAGGTGTGAAAGGCGAGCAGCTCGCTCCAGCCCTCGGGCGTGAACTCCAGCCCGCGCTCGAACTTCTTCTTCACATGCACCAGCATGTTGCGCACGATGATGTCGCCGACCTGCTCGAGCTTGACGCAGGCGCCTATCAGCTCCTGGCAGCGCAGCGCCTCGTCCTCTGTGAGCGAGTTCCTGGTCAATTTGGCCAGATAGAGCTTGATCGCCGCGTGCTTCCTGTCGACGCGGTCGTCAAGGGCGGCCAGCGCCTTGATCTTGTCGCCGTCGGCGCTTTCATACAGCTCGATGATGCGCTTGAGCATGATCTCGACCGTCTCGCAGACGCGCACCACCTCGCGGGTGGCGTTGGCCAGCGCCTGGCTCGGAACGTCGAGCGCGCCGTCGTTGAGGGCGGAGAGTTCGACCACATCGAGCTCTGTAGCCGGCGCTGGCTTGGTGCCCATTGCGACGATCTTCTCAGAGGCACGATAGATCAGGCTGGCAAGCGGCAGGCCGGCGAGCAGGATCAGCACATTGAACAGGATGTGGGCGTTGACGATCTGGTCGGGCACGGTGGCGCCGAGGAAGGCGACCGGCGGCTTCAGCGTCATGAACAGGATCAGCATCATCAGCGAGCCCATGCCGCGCATCAACAGATTGCCGATCGGCACGACGCGCACGCCAGGTTCGGCACTTCGGGTGAGCAGCGGCGCGATGATCGACGAGCCGAGATTGACGCCGAGCACCAGCACGATGCCGAGTTCGGGCGGGATGAAGCCGCGGCCGGCCAGCGTCACCATCAAAAGCACGGCGGCGATCGAGGAGTGGAAGAGCCAGGTAACGAGCGCGGCGAGCAGATAGGCGGTGACGTAGTCGCTGGAGAAATATTCGATGATGAGCGGCATCAGCGTGCTCTGCCGCAGCGGCTCCGACGCCTGGCCGATCATTTCCAGCGACAGTACCAGAAGGCCGATGCCGACCAGGATACGGCCGAACTGGCGCCAATCGCGCCGCTCGGTGGCCATGAACATGACCGTGCCGGCGACGAGGCAGATCGGCACCAGCAGCGTCAGATCGAAGGTCAAGAGCTTGACCACCAGCGCCGAGCCGATCTCGGCGCCGCGCACAGCCAATTGGCCCGACATGCCCGAGACGATGCCGGCGCCGGCGAAGGAGCCGACGAGAAGCGTGACGGCGGTCGAGCTCTGCAGCGCGATGGACAGGCCGCAGCCGGCCAGCACCGCCATGATCGGATTGCGCATGGTGGAGCGCAGCCGGTGACGCAGCACGTCGCCATAGGCGCGCTCGACGCCTGTCTTGACCATGCGGGTGGCAAACAGCATCAGCGCCACCGCGCCCGCCAGATGCAGCAGGACGACGGAGCCGCTCATTTCGAAACCCGCACGCAGACAGCTACCGCGACGCGGAGGGCGCGCAGTGCAGGGAGGAAAACGGGGCTGCGAATCATGGTCATGACAGTCTTGAACAATATCCGGAATATTTTAGCCGGGTAATAAAATCTTGTCGATTTCAAGAGCCGTCGCGGCGCGACAGGGCGTGTCGGAAAATGGACGGATGCGCAAATGGTTGCATGGCGGATCCCTGGTGATGGCAGCGGATCGTCCCGGTTTGCCGGACTCCCGGCAATCGCCTTTGCGATGATGTTCAAATATCCAGGATAAGCACCGGATTTCATTACGTAAATGTAATGCTAGTGTTCAGTTTCGGTTCATCCTTCGGGCGCTATTCCCTAGGCATCGACAACCAAGGAGCCCCGCTATGAAACGTGTTGTTCTTTCCGCCCTCGCTTTCTCGATGCTGGCCGCCACTTCGCTTACCGGCCAGGCCGCACCGGTGAACGCACCGGTCGCACCGCAGTCGAATTACACGCGGGTCGACTGGCAGAGGCCCGGCAAGCATGTCGATGTCAGGAAGCGCGTCGTGAAGAAGACGGTGGTCGTCAAGCGCAGCCATTGGCGCAATGGCCAGAAATATTCCAGCTGGAAGCGGCACCAGCCGATCCGCGATTATGGCCGCTATGGCCTGCATCGCCCCGGCCGCGGCCAGGAATGGATCCGCGTCGGCAACGACTATGTGCTGGTCAGCGTCCTGTCCGGCATCATCTTCGGCGCCATTGCCGCGCATTAAGCCCGGCCTCGCCGGCGCAATGCAGAGACTTGAAAGGAGGCGGCCCGAAACGGCCGCCTTTCTTTTGGCTGTAGAAACCGGGCTTTTTGGCTGTGGAAACCGGGTATGGTCCGCAATAAGGGTCGTCGGATTCCGCGAGCATGATTATATGAGGGACAAACGAGTTCCCCAATGCGCTTTCCGCCCGCCTTTCTCGATGAGATACGCGACCGTGTGCCGATTTCATCGGTCATCGGCCAGCGCGTCGCATGGGACAGGAAGAAGACCAACGCCTCGCGCGGCGACTATTGGGCCTGTTGTCCGTTCCATGGCGAAAAGAGCCCCTCCTTCCACTGCGAGGACAAGAAGGGCCGCTATCACTGTTTCGGCTGTTCGGTGTCGGGCGATCATTTCAAGTTCCTGACCGAGCTCGACGGATTAAGCTTTCCCGAAGCGGTCGAGAAGATCGCCGACATGGCCGGCGTGCCGATGCCGGTGCGCGACGAGCGGGAAGAACAGCGTGAGAAGGAACGCGCCAGTCTGACCGATGTCATGGAGATGGCGACTGCCTTCTTCCAGGAGCGGCTGCAAGGACCGGAGGGTGCAAAAGCCCGCGCCTATCTCAGGGATCGCGGGCTGACGCCGGCGACGCAGCAATCGTTCCGGCTGGGCTTTGCGCCCGACAGCCGCAATGCGCTGAAGGAACATCTTGCCGCCAAGGGTGTGCCCAAGGCCGACATCGAGGCCTGCGGGCTGGTGCGTCATGGCGACGACATCCCGGTCTCCTATGACTGGTTCCGCGATCGCATCATGTTCCCGATCCCGGATTCGCGCGGCAAGATCATCGCCTTTGGCGGCCGCGCACTGGCGCCCGATGCGCTGGCCAAATACATGAATTCGCCCGACACGGAGCTCTTCCACAAGGGCAACGTGCTCTACAATTTCGCCCGCGCCCGCAAAGCGCTGGCGAAAGGCGGCACGGTGATTGCCGTCGAAGGCTATATGGACGTGATTGCGCTGGCGCAGGCCGGCTTCGAGAATGCCGTGGCGCCGCTCGGCACCGCGCTCACCGAAAACCAGCTCGAACTTCTGTGGCGCATGGCGCCTGAGCCGATGCTGTGCTTCGACGGCGACCAGGCCGGGCTGAAGGCGGCGTGGCGCGCCGCGGATCTCGCGCTGCCGTCGGTGCAGGCCGGGCGGTCGGTGCGCTTTGCGCTGTTGCCGGAGGGCAAGGATCCCGACGATCTGGTCAAGGCAGAAGGGCCGGACGCGTTTCGTGCCGTGCTGGCGGAAGCGCGGCCTCTCGCTGATTTGTTGTGGATGCGTGAGACATCCGGTGGCGTCTTCGACACGCCGGAGCGGCGGGCGGGGCTGACAAAGACGCTGCGCGAACTGACCAGCCGCATCCGCGATGAGAGCCAGCGCTACCACTACCAGCAGTGGATGCGCGAGCGGGAGCTGACCTTCTTCAGCGCCCAGCGCGAAGTGCGGCAAGGTCGCCAGGACTGGAAACCGGGGCAGGGCAAAACGCCCGCACCCGGCGGACAGTTCGCCAAAGGCAGCGGGGCAGGCGCGCGCGCCGCGATCACCGAAAGCCTCGGCCGCTCCGCCATGGTCAAACGCGGTGGCGAGATGATGTCGGTGCGCGAGGCGACGATCATCGTAGCCCTCGTCAACCATCCGGCGCTGATCGACGAGAACTTCGCCCATGTCGAGTTCCTCGATCTCGCCAACACCGATCTGCAGCGGCTGCACGCCGCCATCCTCGATGCGATGGCGCACGACATGGCCAATGACCGTAGCGCGGTGATCGCCACCATCGAACGTGCCGGCTGCAGCGATATCTGGGGGCGCGCCGTGGCGCTCATCCAACGGGCCAGGCAATGGCCCGCGCTGGAAACCGCAGCGCTTGACGATGCCCGCGACGCCTTCAGCCAGGCGCTGCACTTGCAGCGCAGCGCGCGCACCTTACATAAGGAGCTGAAACAGGCGGAAGCAGCGCTCGCCAGCGATCCCACTGACGAAAACTACCGGCACCTCATCGAGATTCAGGCGCAATTCCGTGATGTACAAGCAACGGAAGCGCTGATCGAAGGCTTCGGTGTGTCCTCGGGCAGGGGTGGGCGCGTGTAGGTCGAAACCTGCGCAAGAATGGATGATGTACGTGCTGCGCGTCGAATCGACGCCTCTAAGTCGGGTAATTGATTCGCTTTTTTGATGCGAATCATGCGAGAGGCGCTTGACCTTCTGGCAGAATGACGGAATCAGGACGATTCGAAACCTTAACCCGCGCCGGCGTCGATGGAAATGCAATGACGCGAGGTGCTGATCACTGGACAGGCTGTCAGCCTGCCACAGATATCAGGGTTAATCTGGACTTAATGCATATCGCCCAAAAGTGAAAACCGGTTTTGGGGGCACGATATGAACAAACAAAAGAGTTGATTCGGTTACCGGCCCGGTTAAGCGCCACCAGCGCATGTAGTTTGACCGGTGCGGCAGCTACGCGGCTTCGATGCTCGGCCGCTAGGAGAAGATAAAGACTATGGCGACAAAGGAAAAGGAAGAGGTCGAGACCGAACGTGAAGGCGCCACCGATGGGCCTCTGCTCGACCTTTCCGATGATGCTGTCAAGAAGATGATCAAGGCCGCAAAGAAGCGCGGCTATGTGACTCTCGACGAGCTGAACGCGGTGCTGCCGTCGGAAGAGACCGATCCGGACCGCATCGAAGACATCAATGCGATGCTGTCCGACATGGGCATCAACGTGGTCGAGGACGACGATCAGAGCGAGGAGCCCGAGGCCGCCGACAGCAATGCCGACGCCGAGGAAGACGCCAACGAGCTGGCCGAGCAGACCGGCACCGCCGTCGCCGCCACGACCACCAAGAAAGAGCCGACCGACCGCACCGATGACCCGGTGCGCATGTATCTGCGCGAGATGGGCTCGGTCGAGCTCCTGTCGCGCGAGGGCGAAATCGCGATCGCCAAGCGCATCGAGGCCGGCCGCGAGACGATGATTGCGGGCCTCTGCGAAAGCCCGCTGACCTTCCAGGCCATCATCATCTGGCGTGACGAGCTCAACGAATCCAAGATCCTGCTGCGCGAGATCATCGACCTCGAAGCCACCTATGCCGGCCCCGAAGCCAAGCAGGCGCCGGTGGTCGAGCGCATCGAGGAGGCGCCCAAGGCCGAGGACAAGCCGAGGCGTGGACGCGACGAGGAAGACGACATCACCAATGTCGGCGCCGACACGCGCGGCCTGGTCGATGACGACGAGGAAGACGAGGACGAGGCGAGCCTGTCGCTGGCGGCGATGGAAGCGGAACTGCGCCCGCAGGTGATGGAGACGCTCGACGTCATCGCCGACACCTACAAGAAGCTGCGCAAGCTGCAGGACCAGCAGGTCGAGAACCGTCTGGCCGCGACCGGCACGCTGTCGCCAAGCCAGGACCGCCGCCTGAAGGAGCTGAAGGACCAGCTGATCAAGGCGGTGAAGTCGCTGTCGCTCAACACGGCGCGCATCGAGGCGCTGGTCGAGCAGCTCTACGACATCAACAAGCGGCTGGTGCAGAACGAAGGCAAGCTGCTGCGCCTGGCCGAAAGCTATGGCGTGCGCCGCGAGGAGTTCCTCAAGGAATATCAGGGCTCCGAGCTCGACCCGAACTGGACGCGCTCGATCGGCAACCTGACCTCGCGCGGTTGGAAGGAATTCACCAAGAACGAGAAAGACGCGATCAAGGATCTGCGTTCGGAAATCCAGAACCTCGCAACCGAGACGGCGATCTCAATCCTGGAATTCCGCAAGATCGTCAACCAGGTGCAGAAGGGCGAGCGCGAAGCCGCGATCGCCAAGAAGGAAATGGTCGAGGCCAATCTGCGCCTCGTCATCTCCATCGCCAAGAAATATACCAATCGCGGCCTGCAGTTCCTCGACCTGATCCAGGAAGGCAATATCGGCTTGATGAAGGCGGTCGACAAATTCGAATACCGCCGCGGCTACAAGTTCTCGACCTACGCGACATGGTGGATCCGGCAGGCGATCACGCGTTCGATCGCCGACCAGGCGCGCACCATCCGCATCCCGGTGCACATGATCGAAACGATCAACAAGATCGTGCGCACGTCGCGCCAGATGCTGCATGAAATCGGCCGCGAGCCGACGCCGGAGGAACTGGCAGAAAAGCTCGCAATGCCGCTCGAAAAAGTGCGCAAGGTGTTGAAGATCGCCAAGGAGCCGATCTCGCTCGAAACCCCTGTGGGTGACGAAGAGGATTCGCATCTGGGCGATTTCATCGAGGACAAGATGGCGATCCTGCCGATCGATGCGGCGATCCAAGCCAATCTGCGCGAGACCACCACGCGGGTGCTCGCCTCGCTGACGCCGCGCGAGGAGCGGGTGCTGCGCATGCGCTTCGGCATCGGCATGAACACCGACCACACGCTGGAAGAAGTCGGCCAGCAGTTCTCGGTGACGCGCGAGCGTATCCGCCAGATCGAAGCCAAGGCGCTGCGCAAGCTCAAGCACCCGAGCCGGAGCCGCAAGCTGAGGAGCTTCCTCGACAGCTGATACCGGCAACAGACCAGCATTCGAAAAGGGCGCCGATGGCGCCCTTTTTGTTGCCGGGTGAAGGCTCTTGTCGCCCATCTCCGTCGGGAGGATACTTGCCTGGTCGGATGCATGTTCTGGGCGAAAAACCGGATGTCCGCCCCGGCTGATGTCCTCAGCCGTGCTCCGTGGCGCCGGAGGGAGGTGTGTGATGACAACCTACATCCTGCTGATGAACTGGACGGAACAGGGCGCCAGAAATATCCGAGAGTCGCCGAAGCGGCTCGATGCCGCCAAGAAGCAACTGGCCGACATGGGCGGCTCGTTCAAGGCGTTTTACCTGACTATGGGCGAATATGACATGGTGGCGATTATCGAGGCGCCCGACGATGCTGTGCTTGCTCGTTTCGCCCTGATGCTGGCAACGGGTGGCAGCGTCAAGACGCGAACGCTCAAGGCTTTCCCGGAATTTGCCTATCGCGAGATCGTCACCTCGCTTGGATAGCGCTGGGCGTGGGTCCGTGCGGCTCGGCGTCATATTGCGGGGCCGTGCCGTCAGGGCGATAGTCGCGCCATGTCCAAGCCTGCGCTGACCGTCTGGTACAACACACGCTGCCCCGTCTGCGATGGCGGCATCACCAGGCAGAAACGGTGGCTGATCGAGGCGATCAAGGCCGGGCGGATCGAATTCCGCGACATCAACCTCGAACCGGCGGCGCTCTCTGGCTACGGCGCCTCGCTGGAGGACATACGCCGCCGGCTGCATGCCACCGATGCCGAAGGCAGGCTGCTGGTCGGCGCCGATGTCGCGGTTGCCGTCTGGCGGGCGACGCCGGGCGAGGGCTGGCTGGCGACGCTCTTCGGCAATCCGGTCGCGCTGCCGCTGACACGCTTGGCCTATGATCGTTTCGCCGATCTTCTCTATGCCTGGAACCGGCGCAAGGGTCGCTGGTAGCGAGGCAAGGCCCGAAGATATCTGCGGGCCTTGCCGTCCTGGGCGTTACCGGGACGCCGGCTCGCAAAGCCAGCCGACAATGCGGCGCACCGCCGGCAGCACCATGAGCAACGTTGGGAACGCTACCAGCCAGGACAGGCCCCAGGCAGTGAGCCAGACAGCCGGCAAATCAGGTTGCAGTCCAAGGCTTTTCAGCGTCGATATGAACGAGAAGATGAAGGTCATCAGCAGCGACAGCACCAGCGGGCTGACGATCGCGGCATAGCGCGCCGGCAGCTTGCCGCGCTTACGGGTCGTGGTCATTTTTGGATTTTCCTGAAACATCCGGTCCGTCGCATTTGGCATCCATTGCGCCGGGTTTCCGGCGGAACTGCCCGGAAAGACCGGGGTGGATGCGTTGCTTGACGTCAGACGCTTACGGAGAGGTTTTGGCCCTCACGCGCTTTCTAGCTGCCGGCGGCGGCGAAATCAACCTTCTGGCGCCGCCTTTAGATACATCGTAAGATATATCTTGACTCGTCGGCGGGGTAAGCCTAATTAAGATGTATCGTAAGATATAACTCAAGGAGCAATTCGTGCACAGACATCATTCCTTTGGCGAGCGCGCCGAGCGCGCATTCCTGCACATGGCAGGCAAATTTGGTGGAAGAGGGGGCGGCGGCTTTGGTCCGTTCGGCCACGGCGGACGTGGCGGTGGACGCGGCGGCCCGGGCGACATGTTTCGCGCCGGGCGCATGCTGGCCGACGGCGATCTCAAGCTGATCACGCTGTCATTGCTGGCCGAGGCGCCGCGCCACGGCTACGACATCATCAAGGCGCTGGAGGAGCGCACCAGCGGCATCTACAGCCCGAGCCCGGGCGTCGTCTATCCGACGCTGACCTTCCTGGAAGAGGCCGGCTATGCGGCTTCAGCCGCTGACGGCAACAAGAAGGTGTTTTCGATCACCGAGGCGGGCCAGGCGCATCTCGCCGAGAACCGCGAGATGATCGACGGCGTGCTGGAGCATCTCGAGCGCTTCGGCCGCAAGATGGCGAAAGCGCGGGACTGGTTCGGCTGGAACGACGACGGCGAGGAAGGCGGACGGCGTGGTGGACGGGGTCGCTCGGAAGCCCGCGAGGAGTTCCGCGCCGTGCGCCACCGGCTGCGTGCCGCGCTCGGCGATCTCGTCGACGCGCCGGCTGAAAAGCAGGCCGAGGCGATTGCAGTCCTGGAAGCCGCCGCTGAAGCCCTGGAAGCGCTATCGCGCGGTTGACACCTGGCGAGAACGCTTGCCCGTTCGACTGAGGAACGGTACTGAAAATCATCCTGCACCGCGAGACGTGGTGCAGGATGATTGCCGTTGGAGGAAGCCCCATGTCTTTTCTGAAGCGTTTTTTCGGTGGTGGCGGTGAGGGGGGCGAGCCCAAGAGCGCAGCACCGGCAAAGCAGGTTGAGCACAAGGGATTTTTGATCAGCGCCACGCCATACAAGGCGGAGGGCCAGTACCAAACTTGCGGCGTGGTTTCGAAGGAGGTCGACGGCGTGATGAAGGAACACAAATTCATCCGCGCCGATCGCTTTGCCGGACTGGACGACGCCGTCGACATCTCGATCAAGAAGGGCATGCAACTGGTCGACGAGCAAGGCGAGAGGATGTTCGGGTAGGGCCTGCGGTGGCCAACATTTGCACCTGTTGTTTATCTTTTCCCCCGATTTCCGCTCGATAATTTTTCGGCCTATGGCTCCGGCATCCCACTCATCTTGTTGAAACATTCGTCAAACGACAGATTACGACAGAGGTCGCGAAGAACGCCTGCGGGCACTTGTTGTGTGGCATCGGGCCGTGAGAATGTTTTCGCGCGCTCATTTGAGCCAGAAAGCGCGGCAGCAAGTTTAACAAGCACAAAGATGATCATAACCCATACCCACCCGGAAATAGGTGATTGACGCGCCGAACCGGTGGCTTGGCTCGATGGTGCGATCGTTTCGGGCTCAGGGTCCTGTTGCGGCGCGGACGCCATACGATATTGGGGTGCCGTCTCAGGATCGATTAGCGCGTGCAACCAGTCAAGCTGTTGACGCTCCCAATAGTTTGATCCGCGATTGCGTGTCCAGCCAAAGCGTTCGTCAAGCAAGTCAAGCAAGCGCTGCATCATCCAGGGCTTGGCCGACGGACGCTGCCGCTCGCCGAAGCCTGATTGTTCGCAAACATAGGTCCGTATGCGGGTTTCAAACTCTTGAATGTCATCAATCGTCTGTAGGAGCTCGCCATCCAGAATTGCCAGCCAGCTGTCTATTCTCTGCCATTTTCTTGGTTCGGTGATAAGCGACTCGACAGCTTTCATGGCGCGAAGGGCAGGCGCTTCGATGGCAATTGAAGCCGTGCGAGCTGGAGCCGCTTCTTTCGGTGCATCTGGTTCGATATTTTCGATAAGGAGCGTCTCGATATCATCTTCCATGGCCCGCAAAGCGCGTGCTTCGAGGATAGCGGGAAGCGGACTCTCGTTGGACAGTGGCACGTTCTTCAACGCGGGCGTGTCGGTGTCTTCGGCAATTTGTGTCTCGTCAGGGGAAGTAATTTTCTTGAAATACTCCCGCCGGTTGACCTGATCGCGCGCCTGCTCGAATGCGTGACGCAATGCAATGAAGCTGTCGCGATCCTCATCGACGTTGATTAGTTTGAGCTTTGTAGCGTAGGCGCGCTTGATCTCGCGTTCGGTGACGTCTTCCCGGTCGGATATTCCGAGCATGGAAAACGCATCAATAAACATCGTACTTCTCTAACGCTTCGAGTTTTCCCGTGATTTGGGATCGCACTGCGGCGATTTCCTTGGGATGTTGCCGGGCAAGGATTGCCTCGAATTCCCCAAGCCATGCCGACAACATCTTGCGTTGCGGCCCCAAGGCATTTTCAAAAGCTTTCGTGATGCGCGCGACGAGCGCCGCGTTAACCGCTTCTTCGCGTGGATGGATTTTGATCCGTTCAAGTTCTGCCAGGCGTTGCAGAATGTCTTTTTGCGAAAGAGCGCCCGGATTGCCTTCTATGACAAGTCGATGAGCCTTGCCATTGGTGACGACCGTTGCGATGACTTCAAGCACTCCGGACGTATCGTAGGTAAAGCGAACATCGACCGCTTCATTTGCGTTGCGGTTGACGGGAACAGGAACGCTCAATGTACCTATCTTCACATTGTCGCGTACCAGCGGCGCCTCGCCCTGAAAGACATTGAGTTCCACTTTCTGCTGACCAGGAACTACAGTATTGAAACGCTCAACCCGGCTCGCTGGAATAACCGTGTTGCGCTCGATGATTGGAGCAAAATATCCGGGCAGGGTTTGGCTATTCGGTCCGACTTGATGATTTGTCTCGATACCCAAGGTGAAGGGTGAAACATCCGTCATGACGATGTCGTCGAGCGCCTGATGCCGGGAAGCAAGCCCGGCCTGTACCGCCGCGCCCAAGGCCACGACATGATCAGGGTCGAGATCATGTTCCGGAAAACGCTTGAAAAGCTTGGTTATTGTAGACTTGATGATTGGCATTCTCGTTGCACCGCCAACGAGAATGATCCGGTCGATCTGGTCGTTGCTTAGGTTTGCGTCGCGCATCGCGCGCTGTAAAGGGGCCTTCATCCGGTTGACTAACTGCGTCGTTGCCTCCTCAAAACGATCTGCAGAGACGGAAAGATGCTTCTGTTCGCTGTCCAGGACATATCGGATATCGGCGTCTTTGCTGGTTGAAAGCCTGTGCTTTGCTTCGTCAGCCAGCGCACGCAGCCGTGACAGATCTCCCTTTCCCAAATCTTCACGGCCAAGATCCTTGCCCAACAACGCCACAAGGATATCCGTGAAGTCTTCTCCGCCCAGAAATGCGTCCCCGGCCGACGCTCGCACCTCCATGACGCCAGAAAACATCTCCAGAATTGAAACGTCGAATGTGCCGCCGCCAAGATCCACGACAAGAAAGGTGCTTTCATCGTCCGTGCGATGCAGGCCATAAGCCAAGGCAGCCGCGGTCGGTTCATTGATCAGCCGGCTTACCTTAAGACCCGCGAGTTGTGCGGCAGCGATCGTTGCCTTGCGTTGCACATCGTTGAAGTAGGCCGGCACGGAAATAACCGCATCGTCAATAGGGTGCTGGAAATGCGCCTCGGCGTCCGCTTTCAAGGAGCGCAGAATGAACGCGGACAACTCTTCCGGTCGAAATGCCTTGCGGCCGAGACGAACCATGTGATCCGTGCCCATATAACGCTTGAATCGTGCCGTGCTTATATCGGGATTGGACACGAGCCTGTCCTTGGCTGCCTGGCCGACCAGCAAGTCACCATTGTCGCTAAGCCCCACGGCAGAAGGCGTCAGAAAAGCGCCGATAGCATTGGGGATCAATATGGGGCCTTCTTCGGTAAAATGAGCTACCAACGAATTGGTCGTGCCAAGGTCAATGCCGAGAATTGGGAACTCAGACAAACAAGTCTCCCTGAGCGGTTTCGAGGTGGCTTGTCATTAACACGTATGTGACTTGCGCATACTGTACTTGGCATAAAACTCAAAATGGAACTTATCTGAATGATAAAACCCGTGTGAAGAAAATTCACCCGACAACGCGTACACGGTTACGTGGCGATCTCGCGGCGCGTTTCACTACATGCGCTACTCCGTTCCGGTCGACATTCGTGCAACAACAAAAGAGGCAGGCGCCGGATGAACTGACCCCATAAAGTTAGACGGTTCATTGAGTTGGTAGGTTTAAGGGCTGGTTCCTGTATTGCACAGGGGCCAACCCTTTCAGTTTCAGTTTGATGCGGCGGTGGTTGTAATAGTCGATGTAGTCCGTGATGGCGTCCTCCAGGCTTTGAACGGTGTCGAAGGTTCCGGGATGGAAGAGCTCGGATTTGAGGATGGCAAAGAAGCTCTCTATTGGAGCGTTGTCGAGGCAATTGCCTTTGCGTGACATGCTCTGTTGGAGGCCTCTGGCTTCCAGCCTGCGTTGGAATGCCGACTTCTGATACTGCCGTCCCTGATCGGAATGCAGGATCGGCCTTTCGTTCTCACCAAGCCGGGCGAGGGCTCTGGTCAGCATATTGTCCACCATTTTGAAGCGTGGCCGCCGCGCCGTCTCGAACGCGACGATCTCGCCATTGTAGAGATCCATGACCGGGGACAGATAGAGCTTGTCGCCGGCCAGGCTGAACTCCGTCACGTCGGTCACCCATTTGCGGTTGGCGCGGTCGGCGCCGAACTTGCGCTGCAACAGATCGGGAGCGGTCCGCCCAGCCTCGCCCCTGAGGAGCGATACTTCTTCGGCCTGACCAGCGACTTCAATCCCATCCCGGCCATCAGGCTCTGGACGGTCTTGTGGTTGACGCGCCGGCCCAACCGGTGCAGTTGCGCAGTCACCCGGCGATAGCCGTAGCGACCCTTGTGGCTGTCGAAGATGGCCTTGATCGCCGCCTTCAGCGCCGTATGGCGGTCCGAGCGCTTCGCTGCTTTCTGTCTGTAATAGAACGTGCTGCGCGCAAGCTTCGCCAGCTCGAGCAGCCCCTCAAGCGAATGCAACGGCCTTAACGCCTGGACGGCTTGCGCTTTTTGGGCGCGTGTCCCTGCGTTAAGGCCTCCAGTTTTTTTAGGTAGTCGTTCTCCATCCGCAGATGCTTCAGCTCAGCCAGCAGTTCTTCGCGGCTTTTGGCCTCGTCACTGGCTGCAACAGGCACTGCGGGGGACGGCGGCTTTGACATGGGTCGTCCTCTGGGACGTGGGCCGAGCGCCTCTATCCCGCCTGCATGATAGCGCTTCTCCCAGCCCGTCAGGCAACTGGCATTGCGGATATTGAACAATGCAGCCGTCTGCCGATACGACAGACCTTCCTCCCACATTCGCTCAAGCACCGACAGCCTGAACGCCGTGTCATAACGATCGTACTTACCAGATAGCCCGGCATCGCCATGCGCCTGGTACAACGCAACCCACTTGCGAACAGTGGCCGCATCAACGCCATGCATCGACGCCGCACTCGCGTAGCTCTCATCCCCGCCTAAATAGCTATCGACAACCGAGCGCTTGCAACTCTCGCCGTGTCTGGACATGCAAAACCCCCGAAGGTTGTGTCCAACTTTCGGGGGTCAGTTCACGGAGCGCCTGCCTTTTTTAATGCAGGTGGGAAGGGCCTGCGCTTACGCCGCTGCAGCAACCTGCTGCCTCGCAGCCACCACGGCATCGACCTTGGCCGTCGCATTGGCAAGTGCGGCGGTGACGGCATCAGGGCCCATGCCGACGCCTTCGATGCGGATGACGTCGACGTCGGTCATGCCGAGGAAGCCGAGCACGCCGCGCAGATAGGGGATGGCGTGATCGAACTGCACGGCCGCACCTTCGGAATAGATGCCGCCCGAGGCGAGTACGATGTAGACCTTCTTGCCGGTGACGAGGCCCTTGGGACCACCCTCGCCATAAGAGAAGCTCTTGCCGGAGCGGGAGATGTGATCGACCCAGGACTTCAGGGTTGAGGAGATGTTGAAGTTGATGAAGCCGGTGGCCAGGATCACGGTGTCGGCTGCGAACAGTTCGTCAAGCACGATGTCGGAGACGCCGACGACTTCGGCCTGGCGCGGCGTGCGGGCTTCAACGGGGGTGTAGATGCCGGTCGCATAATCGGTGTCGATATGCGGCAGCGGGTTGGCCACGAGGTCGCGTACGACGAGCGTATTCGACGGGTCGGCGGCGACGAGCTTTTCAGCGAATTCGGTAGCGATACGGGTCGAGTGCGAGGCAGCGCCGCGCGGGCTCGAGGTTACAAGCAGGATAGACATAGCGGTTCTCTCCAGTGGGAATTGATTTCTCCCTCCTGATATGGGCCTACCGACCCATTCGAAAAACTGGTATATTTTCTATACGATCCATCCATAAAGTAGGTATGCCGTGCAGCCCAATCCGACGCTCGACCAATTGCAGATCCTGGTTGCGGTCGCCGACACCGGCAGCTTCTCAGCCGCCGGCCGCAAGCTTAACCGCGCGCAGTCCGTCATCAGCTACGGCATCGCCAATCTTGAAGCGCAGCTTGGCCTGAAACTGTTCGAGCGCGAGGGCACGCGCGAGCCGCAGCTGACCGAAATCGGCCGGGCGATGCTGGAGGACGCCCGGCGCATGGTCGGCGTGCTGCAGCGCATCCGTTCGCGTGCCGACGGTCACCATCAGGGGCTGGAGGCTGAAGTTGCGCTATCGGTTGACGCGGCGCTGCCCTCGCCGGTGCTGGTGCGGGTGCTGAAGGCGTTCGAGGCGCAGTTCCCGACCGTGATGATGCGACTGCATATCGGCACGCTCGGTCTGATCCCCGACCATGTCGTCAGCGGACAGTCGGATCTTGGCATCGGTGGCTTGCTGGGCGAGGTCGACGTGCATCTCGTGCGCATCGGCTTCATGTCGATCGTGCTGGCTGCCGCCCCCACCCATCCTCTGGCACTGCTGCCGAAACCGGTGGCGCTCGAGGATGCGCGCGAGCACACCCAGCTGGTTGTCACCGACCAGTCGGAACGCACCAAGGGACGCGACTTCGGCGTCTTTGCCTATCGTACATGGCGGCTGACAGACGTGCGTATCAAGCATACGTTGATGCGCGAGGGGCTGGGCTGGGGCGGGTTGCCGCGCTGGCTGATCGCGGACGATTTGGCCAGCGGCAGGCTGGTGGAACTCGACCTTGAACCATTTAGCGAGGTGCGCTCATCGCTCTACGCCATGCACCGCGCCGACCGCAGCCCGAAACCGGCGGCGGCCTGGCTGATCGACCAGTTCAAACGCCAGCTCGGCTGCTTCAACGAGTTCGAACCGGACGACCTGCCTGAGGGAGAGCCGGAGATAGCCCATCGATCAGAGCCATGAGCACGGCGCGATAGTCTTCGGCCGAGGCGCCGGCCTCGACGGCAAGTGCTGCGCGGTCGAAGGCGGCGGCGAGCAAAGCGGTCAGCGCATCGGCAGGCAGTCTGGTCATCGACTGTTCGCGCATCGCCGCAACCAGGCCTTCGCGCAGCGACCGGTTGCCGTGGCGATTGTCGATCGCATCCATGGCGGCGCGGCCAAGCACGGCCGGTCCGTCGAGCAGCAAAAGCCGCGTGCGGCCGGGCGCGCGCATGGCGGCGAGATAGGCGTCCGAGCCGGCAATCAGCGCATTGAAGGCAAACAAAGAAGGCGGCGAGGCGCGCTCGATCTCTTGCGCCACCGCCGCCGCCTCCTGCTCGACCACAGCGGCAAACAGCGCCTGCTTGTCGGCAAAGTGGTGATAGAGCGCCCCGCGGGTGACGCCGGCGGCCGCAACGATCTCCGGCGTGCCGGTCTCGGCATAGGACTTTTCGATGAACAGTTTGCGCGCCGCGGCGATCAGGTCGGCGCGCGTCGCTTCGGTGCGGTCGCGGTTGGAGCGGCGCGGGGTTTCTCGTTGCATACATGCAGCCTGTATGTTATTTCGAATGGCATGCAAACTGTATGTTGGCTGACGGGAGAAAGAAAGATGAAGACGACGAGCTATTATCCGGTGCTGATGACGGGCGACGTAGCCGGCACGAAAGCCTTCTATATCAATCACTTCCGCTTCAAGCCGCTGTTTGCGAGCGACTGGTATGTGCACCTGCAGTCTGCCGAGGATCGCCGCGTCAATCTCGGCATCGTCCAAGGCGACCACGAGACGATCCCCGAGGAGGGGCGCGGCCGCACATCGGGGCTGCTGATCAATTTCGAGGTGAGGGATTCTGACGCTGTCTATGAACGGATCGTTGCGGCCGGCCTGCCGATCCTGTGCCCGCTGCGCGACGAACCCTTCGGCCAGCGCCACTTCATCACCAGGGATCCCAATGGCGTGCTGATCGACGTCATCAAGCCGATCCCGCTCAGCCCGGAATTTCAGGCGCAATTCGCGGCGGGCGCGGCGGGCGCCTGAACAATGGCAGCAAATGTCGGCAGCGGCTCCGGCCGTTGTGGCCGGACCCGCACCATGCGGTCTATGTTGGTGATGTTGAAGCTGGGCCTGCCGCATGCGTGACATCTGCCTTGTTCGTGCGCCATCCAATCTCGGCCTTCGGCCCTTGGAGCCGGGCCATGTGCCCGGCACCTGGCGTGCGCCGCAGGCGCTGAGCCAAGCTGGTTTGATCGAGTCGCTGGCGCCGGGGCGGGTGGTCGATCTCGACAGACCCGCCTACAGTACCGAACGCAACCGGGCACTAGGCTGCGTAATGGTCCGGCGATCCGCCGCTTCAACCTCGATCTTGCCGAGATCGTCACCGGTGCGCTTGGGCAAGGCGAGTTCCCGCTGATCATCGGCGGCGACTGCTCGATCCTGCTTGGCGCACTGGTCGCCGCGCGGCGCTCGGGCGCGGTCGCCCTGGTCCATGTCGATGGCCACAGCGATTTCCGCCATCCCGGCAACTACGATGTCAATGCCTCACTCGGCTCGGCTGCCGGCATGGATCTGGCACTTGCCACCGGACGCGGCGAGGCTTTGCTGGCGCAATGGCCAGGTGTTGTCGGTCCGCTCGTCGCCGACGAGGCGGTGGTTCAGATCGGCGAACGCGAGAGCCGCGATGCCGATCTTGCCTGGCCCGACATCAATGCGACCGCCGTCACGCGCATCGACGTCTTTGCCGCGCAGGAACTCGGCGCGGCTGGAGTGTTGCAAAAGACAAGAGCGACGCTGGCGCGCGCCGGCTGTCCCTACTGGCTGCATCTCGATGTCGATGTGCTTGACCAGACGGTGATGCCGGCGGTGGATTCGCCCGGCAGCCCCGGCATCGACCCCGATGAACTCGTTGCCATTCTGTCGGCGCTGGCAGCGGACCAGCGCTGCACCGGCTTGGACATGACGATCTACGATCCCGACCTCGACCCGACCGGTGACCTTGCGCGACTGCTGGTGTCGCTGCTTGGGCGGGTGCTCAAGCCTCGATAAAGGCTCAGCTCGCCCTTGCTACCGGCGTCACCGTCACCTGGCTGACGCCGGTGCGGCGCACCACTGTGCACAGCGTCTCGCGGCCGATGCGTTCGGCGTCGAGCATGCGCACGAGGTCGTCGACGCCGGTGACCGGGCGACCGTCTATCGCCGCGATGATGTCGCCTTCCCTGAGGCCGGCCTTCGCCGCGGGTCCGTCTTTCTCGACGCTGCGCAGCCGCACCGCAGTACTGGTGGTCACCTGCGACAGGAGCGCTGCGCGGCGCGGCAAACTGGTGGTGTCGGCCGAGATGCCGATGAAGGCGCGCCGCACGCGGCCGAAGCGGATGATCTCCGAAATGACGAAGTTGGCGGTGTTGGAAGCGACCGCGAAGGCGATGCCTTGCGCGCCGTGGATCATGGCGGTGTTGACGCCGATGACCTCGCCTGCCGACGATACCAGCGGTCCGCCGGAATTGCCGGGATTGAGCGCGGCATCGGTCTGGATGACATCGTCGATCAGCCGCCCGGTCGAGGCGCGCATCGAACGGCCAAGTGCGGAGACCACGCCTGACGTTACGGTCCATTCGAAGCCGAGCGGATTGCCGATGGCAATGGCGATCTGGCCGCGCCGCAGCCGCTTGGAATCGCCGAGCGGCGCGACTTCGGTGAAGCTGCCATCGGCGCGCACCAGCGCGATGTCGGTGTCAGGGTCGCGGCCTAGCACGCTGCCTTCGCTGGAGGCGCCGTCGGGCATAGAGACGCGCACCGTTTTGGCATCGCCAACGACATGGAAATTGGTAACGACCAGCCCGTCCGGCGCGATGACGAAGCCGGAGCCATGGCCACCTTGGCCACCGACGCGCTCGATGCGGCAGACGGCCGGGCCGATGCGGTCGACGGCGTCGGCGACTGTCGTCGAATAGGCGTCGAGCAGTGTGTCGTCGGTTTCGAATTTGTGGGCGGCGAGGGCCATTGGCGGGGCTCCGTGTTTTCAGGCGCGATGATGACTATATGTGCGGAGCGGCTCGAACTGCCGCGACCTGACCAGATGGCCAGTCACACCAGTAACTAGCCGTCAGACGAGTACCTCCGGGCGCACTGCCGAGCGATATCTGGGGCATGAGAAAACCCAGGAGATCATCATGAGTGACTTCAACCTTAATGCATTTTCCGACGCCATCGCCGATCTCGCCGCCAAGGCTGCGCCCGCAACGGCAAGTTTCACCACCCATCACCATCGCACCGCCAGCGCCTTCCACTGGCGTGACGGCTATTTCGTCACCGCCGAGGAAGCTGTCGAGGCCGGTGAGGAGATCGAATTGACATTGGCTTCGGGCGAAGCGGTGAAGGCCGAACTGGTCGGTCGCGATCCGTCGACCGGCGTAGCGCTTCTGAAGCCGGCCGGCGCGGCCGCGGCGTCTGCGCTCGCCAAGGCGGATGGGGTGCGGCCGGGCAACGTCGCCATCGCTGTCGGCAGCAGTCCGGGCTCGGCGCTGGCTGTCTCGGGCTCGGTCGGCGAGGTCGGCCCCGCCTGGCGCTCGATGCGCGGCGGCACCATCGATCGGCGCATCAATCTCGCCGTCAATGCCGGCGGCCGTTTCGAGGGCGGGCCGGTGCTTGACGCCAAGGGCGCGCTGATCGGCATGCTGCTGTTTGGGCCACGTGGTCGTGCGCTGGTCATGCCTTATGAGACGATCGAGCGGGCCGTGGCGACGCTGCGTGAAAAGGGCCATGTCGCGCGCGGCTATCTCGGCGCCGGCCTGCAGCCGATCCGTGACGGCGCGGCGCGCGGCGCCATGGTCATGAGCCTCGACGACAATGGTCCGGCCAAAGCCGCCGGCCTTGCGCTGGGCGACATCATCGTGGCGTGGAATGGCGAGGCAGTGCACGGCCCGCGCGAACTGATCCGAAAGCTTGGGCCGGATAGCGCGGGCGCTGCGGTGACGCTCGGCGTGGTGCGCGGCGGCGAGCAGCGCGACGTCGCGCTGACCGTCGGTGAAAAACCGCTGAGCTGAGAGGGCCGATGGAAAGCGACACGCTGACAAGGCCGGAGGCGGGTGGGCCGGAGGCGGGTGGGCCGGAGGTGGGTCGGCCGGAGGTGGCGGGCGGCGGACGCCAGCTCGTGGTGCTGATCGCGCTGCACGATGCCGCGCGTGCCGAGCGCCTGTCAGCTTCGCTTGCCATGGCGGACGATCTGCTTCCGGTCGTAGCCGGCAGCGGGATTGCCGACGTCGCTGTCTTCGATGACGCTGTTGCGAACAGTGCGGCCTGGCTCGATCGAGCCGATGGTGGCAACAGCGCAATCCCACGGGTGCTGCTATCCGCGAGCGCTGGCCGGCCGGAAAACCGGGTGCTTGCCGTGCTGCCTTTGGCGTCGGATGCGAATCTGATCGCGGCTGCCGTCAGACTGGCGGCGGCCGGCTACCGGGTGTCCAGGGATGGGCGTTCGACGCCCGCTCGCCACGACGATTTCGATGGCGCCGCCAACGGCGGAAGCCATAGCGGGCTGTTCGGCGAGGAGCCGTTGGACGATGGCGCTACCGCCCGTCCGGCGCTGTCGCCGCGCGAGGCCGAAGTGCTGGCGCTGCTGGCCGAAGGCGCGCCCAACAAGGTGATCGCGCGGCGGCTGAACATCTCCGTGCACACGGCAAAGTTCCACGTCGCCGCGATCCTGATCAAGCTGGGTGCTGCGAACCGCACGGATGCCATCGCGATCGCGATGCGGCAGGGCCTGGTGCTGGTCTAACCCCCTTATCCGTTTGAGCCTACGTTGCGTAACCCGTTGCAGGCTGCCGAGGCCTTGCGCAGTGCATTGCCGCCGCGCAATGGTTCGCGTCAGTGATGTAGCAAGGGAGGTGCCAAGACATGTCGCTCAAGGGAAAGACGCTGTTCATCTCCGGCGGGTCGCGCGGCATCGGGCTGGCGATAGCGTTGCGGGCGGCGCGCGACGGCGCCAATGTGACGATCGCGGCCAAGACCGCCGAGCCGCATCCGAAGCTGCCGGGCACGATCTACTCGGCAGCTGAGGAGATCGAGCAGGCCGGCGGCAAGGCGCTGCCTGTTTTGTGCGACATCCGCGAGGAGGCGCAGGTGGCCGAGGCGGTTGCCAAGACCGTCGAAAAGTTCGGCGGCATCGATATCTGCGTCAACAATGCCAGCGCCATCCAGCTCACCGGCACGCTGGAGACCGACATGAAGCGCTACGATCTGATGCACCAGATCAACACGCGCGGCACTTTCCTGGTGTCGAAAATGTGCGTTCCCCACCTGAAGTTGGCTGAGAATCCTCATATTCTGAATCTGGCACCGCCGCTCGATATGAAGGCCAAATGGTTCAAGAACCACGTCGCCTACACCATGGCCAAGTTCGGCATGTCGATGTGCACGCTGGGGATGAGCGCCGAGTTTGCCAAGGACGGCATCGCGGTAAATTCGCTGTGGCCGATCTCGACCATCGACACGGCTGCGGTGCGCAATCTGCTCGGCGGCGCGACGGTGGCGGCGATGAGCCGCTTACCCGACATCATGGCCGATGCCGCACACGCCATCTTCCTGCGGCCATCGCGCGAGACATCGGGCAATTTCTACATCGATGAAGAGGTGCTGCGCGCCGAGGGCGTGACCGATTTCGCGGTCTATGCGCCGGGCGCGACCGGGCCGCTGGCCGGCGACTTTTTCGTGCCGGACGCGGTATTTGCCAATTCGCCGACGAACGTCAAAAGCGTCTATTGACGGAAATCACGGGCCGCCGGCGCTGCCCCTCATCCACCTGCCGGCGTTGGTCGTTCGAAAAACCAAGCAGTTGCCTTTCGCCCGCTGTGCGGACCAGCCTCACCTCCCCATGAACGGGAGAAAGGGGCTCATCACGCCTCGCCCTTCTTGCCTTTGCTCAGTCCCATCAGCCGGTCGATATAGGCCAGCATCAGCGCCGAGACGACGAAGGCGAGATGGATGATGGTCAGCCACATCAGCTGGTCGATCGTATAGGAAGACGAATTCAGGAACACCTGCAGCAGGTGGATCGAGGAAATAGCGACGATGGTCGAGGCGACCTTGACCTTCAGCGAGCCGACATCGATGGTACCCAGCCAGTGTACGCCGCCATCCTGGTCGTCGAAACGGCTGACGAAATTCTCGTAGCCGGAGATGATCACCATCACCACCAGCGAGGCGACAAGTGCGGCGTCGATAAGGCCGAGCATCTTCAGGATGGTGTCGGTGTCGTCGAGTGTGAAGGCGACCATGACGAACTCGTAGAGTTTTTTGCCGAAGGACAGCGCATAGACGGCGAGCGCCAGGGCCAGCCCGATATAGAAAACCACCAGCAGCCAGCGTGAGGCGAGGATGATCGATTCGATGGCTAGTTCGAGACGTTTCATGCAGCGGTTCCGGTCAGCTTTGATGTCGACTGGGGTATTTCGATCAGCTTGCCGCGGTTTGCAAGGCAAATTGCGACGCAAAAAAACCCCGCCGGGAGGGCCGGCGGGGTTCAATGCATCCCGCTGGAGTCGGGACGGGGCAGGGAACGCCCAGCCTTGAATCTGGGGAGGGCGGCCGCTCTATTCAATGAGCCGGTTCTAATACCAGTACAATTCTTGTTGAACCGGGATTGCTGTCCGCAGCTCGACCCATCCCGGTCTGCCGGGATGGGTCCTTGTTGTCGATCTGATTCCAGAAAGCTGCTCAAGCCATTGGAAAGCAGATCAATTGTTACTCGCCACCGGTGCCACCAGCGAGGTGATGCGACGGATGCCGACGCGGCGGTTCTCGCGGTTGGGCGCCGTGGTGTTGACCTTGAGGTATTCCTCGCCATAGCCCTGAGTGGTCAGGTTTTCCGGCGGGATGCCGAAGGCATTGGTCAGCGCTTCGGCGACAGACTCAGCGCGCCGGTCGGACAGAGCAAGGTTTGCCTCCGGCGTGCCAACCGCATCGGTGTGGCCTTCGATCAGGAAGGTTTCGGCCGGGTTCTTCTTCAACAGTTTCTCCATGGCCGTGGCGACGCCTTCCAGTTTCTGCACTTCGGTGTCGGATATCGAGGCCGAGCCGAACTCGAAGTTCAATGTGTCGAGGTCGACGCGACGGGCAATGTCGCGCACGCGCGCCGAACGCTTCACTTCGTCGATGGAATAGAGGCGCTGGACCTTCTCCACCGGCGGTTGTTCGAGGAACTCGTAATAATCGTCCGGGCTTTCGACATCTTCCGAATCGAGGATGTACTCGCGGCGCGGGATGGTGAGCCGCATCGGCGGCAGGTCGTCACCGGGATCGCGCCAGTCATTGTCGTCGTCATAGCTGCGCTCGTCGACATAGCTCAGCACATATTCGTGCCCATCCGGCGTGATGCGCGATCGCCTGATGACGTCGCCATTGCGGTTGCGGATGGTGACGATCTGGATGCCATTGTCGCGCTCGACGATTTCCCGAGAGCGATCGCCCGACAGTTCCTCATAGTAAACATTCCTGGCGCCGCGGTGCATGCGCGGAGCGTCATTGCTTTCCACGATCGTCTGGTTGTTGAACTGCAGGATGACGCGGTCGCCGAGTTCCTTGACGACGTCGACGCCTTTCGGACGCCGGCGGTCGCGGACGTTCTCATCGGGTGCACGCTCGACGCGTTTGCCTTTTTCCTCCGTCACCGGGGCGATCTTTTCTGGCTGAATTGCCTGCTGAGCTGACTTGTCGTCGGTGGGCGGCGGTCCCTGGTCGACCGGAGCCGGCTTCGGGGCTTGCGCCTCGGTGCCGCCCTGCGCGGGCTGCTCGCCCGTCTGGCCGCCAGCATTCTGGCCGTTCCCATTTTGGCCGTTCCCATTTTGGCTGTTGCCGCCCTGGTCCTTGCGGTGCTTGCGCCTGGCATCCTTCTGGCTGTCCAGGATGGGTGCTTCGTCGGGGTTGGCCGTGGCTTCGCCTTGCGCCGGCGTCTCACCTTGCGCGGGCTGCTCGGCATTGGCCGGTTGCTCCGCAGGCTGTGGTTCACCGGTCGCAGGCTGCTGTTCGCCCGTCACCGGCTGTTCGCCGACAGTTTTTTTGCCGTGCTTTTTCGCCTGATCCTTCGGCTGTTCACCTTCGGCGGGAGCCGCTTGCTGATCGGCCGGGGGCTGAATCGGCTCGGCCTGCGGCGCGGGCTCTCCGGCAGGCGCAACTTTGACGTCTGGCGCTTTGTCGGCAGGCGCGGCCTCAATCTGCTGATCCTGCTTGCGCTTTTTCTTGCCCGACTTGTTGTCGTTTGCCGGCGCCACCTGTTCGGTGGGCGCTGCTTGCTCGGCAGGCTGCTGGGCCGGCTGTTCAGCGGGCGCCGCTTCGATCTGCTGTTGGTCGCGCTTCTTCTTGCGTGGCTTTAGCGGCTGTTCTTCATTTGCCGGAGCTACCTGTTCGGCCGGTTGTTCAGCCGGTGCTGCCTCGATCTGCTGCTGGTCACGCTTCTTCTTGCGTGGCTTGAGCGGCTGCTCATCGGTCGCCGGCGCTGCCTGGGCGCCGCCCTCGTCCGCAGGCGCCGCCTCGATCTGCTGCTGTTGATTGCGCTTCTTTTTGCGCGGCTGCTGTTCCTCGGCGGCAGGTGCGGCCTGTTCGGCCGGGGCCTGCTCGGTCTGCTGCTGATCCCGCTTCTTCCTGCGCGGCTGTTGTTCCTCGGCGGCAGGGGCGGGTTGCTCTGCAGCCGGTGCAGGCTGCTCGGCGGCCGGCGCTGCCTGTTCGGCCTGCTGGCGTTTCTTTTTGCGCGGCAGTTCCTGGTCGGTCTGCTGACCATCTGCAGCAGGGTCGTCCTGGACCAGGATCAGTGGCGCGGCCGTGTGCTGCAAGGGGCCGAAAACGGCGTTGCCCTGCAACGGGGATGCGCCCAACGGCGCGGATGCCATAAGCAGGCCAAGTGCCGTACCTGCCAGTACCCGTGGTTGGCGTTTCATCTTAAATTCTCCTTGTGGGGTCCCATCCCTGCCCAAACTGTCCTTGACCGGATTGGTTCCGGTTTGCAGGCATTACCCGCACCCAAGGACGATTGACCGGCGTTTTGAAGGCAACTTCATGTTTTTCCTATGGTGCGGCCGGAACTTGAAGTCACACAACAGCTTGACCTTGCCGCATGCGGAGGCCACATCTCGACCCATAATGGAAACGCCGTTCTGGAAGACCAAGACGCTGGAAGCGATGACGCCCACCGAGTGGGAATCGCTGTGCGACGGCTGCGGAAAATGCTGCCTGTCTAAACTCGAGGACGAGGATACCGGCGAGATCTACTGGACATCAGTCGGCTGCCGGCTGTTCGATGGGCAAAGCTGCCGCTGTTCGGACTATGCCAAGCGGCTGGCGCGCGTGCCGGACTGTGTCGGGCTGACGCCGCAGAATGTGCGCACCATCACGTGGCTGCCGAAAACCTGTGCCTACCGGCTGGTTGCCGAGGGGCACGACCTCTATTGGTGGCACAGGCTGGTGTCGGGAAGTGCCGAGACTGTTCATGATGCCGGCATCTCCATGCGCGGCCGCGTCCGCGCCAGTGAGACCGATCTGGCCGAGCCGGACGACTATTTCGACTATATGCTCGATGACGAGCCCTGAGCATTCTGGAACGGACGCTGCCATAGGGCGTTCTGCGCCATTGGACGTTTTTGACGGTCAGGATCGTTTGCAGCGGTGGAAGGGGCGGTTGCTTTCAACCTGTCGGGCAGATTAACCGAAAATGAACGGCCGGTTCGCGAAGAGTTCAGATTGCAAGGAGCATTCTCCCCCCATCGGTTCGACCAAGACGGGCGCAAGCCCTCAACAAGGAGAGAAGACAATGTTCAACTCATTCAAGACGGCAGCCCTTTCGGGTCTCGTAGCTCTCGGCACCCTTGCCGCAGTGCCCGCCCAGGCGGACTCGATCTATCTCGGCTTCGGCAACAACCATGACCGCCGCGTCGGCGTCTACACCGGCGACGATGAGGACGGCTTTCGCCGTGACCGCAATTGGCGCCGCTGCTCGCCGGACCACGCCCTCGACAAGGCCGAGCGCATGGGCCTGCACCGCGTCCGCATCGTCGATGTCAATCGCCGCGTGGTGAAGGTCGCCGGCCGCCAGTATGGCGATCGCGTAGTGGTCGTGTTCGCCAATGAGCGCGGCTGCCCGGTTATCTATCGCTAAGAGAACCAGACTGATCTTCTGCGAAGATCAGTCTGGGATACGACCTTCTGCGAAGGTCGATCCGGAGGCATGCTCCTCTGCGAGGATCAGCCTGGAGTAGCGGCATGACCCTTCTAGGGTCAGCCAGGAGCCCCTTTCCCTCCGCGGAAAGGTGCGGCTCGAAAAAACCCCGGAGGCCAGTCCTCCGGGGTTTTTCACGTCGGAAATCTGCGGTTCCGGCCGACGGGTTCAGCAGAACCGCGCCCGGCCCGGTGGCCTGCTACTTAAGCTCGAATGTCACTGTTACCTGCACGGCGTAGGCATTCTCGCCGGCCTGCACGGGAACCGCGGCGCCTGCCGCATCGAAGGCCTTGGCATTGATCGGCATCGGCGCCGGCGCAACGTTCTGGTCGGTGATTTCCAGCACCCGGCCAATGCTGACGCCGGCGGCTTCAGCCAGCGTCTTGGCCTTGGCCATGGCATCGGCGACCGCCTTCCTGCGGGCTTCGGTGACGGCAGCTTTCGGATCCTCGTTGGAGAACGAAATGCCGCCGCCCTGGTTGACGCCGAGCGACACAGCCTTGTCGAGAATCTCACCTGTTTTGTCGATGTCGCGGATGCGCACCGAGAGTGTGTTGGTCACCTGGTAGGCGACAAGCTCGGCTTCCTGGCTGCCGTCCGGTTTGTTGGTGTAGTTGTAACGCGGGTTAATCTGGATGCCGGCGGTCTGCAGGTCGCGGTCCTTGATCCCTGCCGACTTCATTGCCGCGATCACGGCGGCCATGGCGTCGTTGTTGGCGTCGAGTGCCGCGCGTGCGGTCTTGGCCTCGCGCATGACGCTGAGCGTCAGCAGCGCCAGGTCAGGCGCCACGGTCGACTGGCCTTCACCCGACACGATGATGCGGGGCGGGGGCAGCGAATCGGCAGCGCTTGCCATCGCCGGAAAAGCGATCGCGGCGGCAAGTGCGAGCGGCAAAATATGTCTGGTCATGAAAATCTCCTCGGTGTGCGATCCAGTCGCGCCTGTCGACTAGGGCGCGAATATGGGCTGATTTGGGCGATCTCGGCCAGCCCGTCCGGAAAGCCTTGTGCCGCGCAAGGAAAAACACTAATCCAGCGCGCGTGGGGCCTGTAGCTCAATGGTTAGAGCCGGCGGCTCATAACCGCTTGGTTGGGGGTTCGAGTCCCTCCGGGCCCACCATAACCATTGATTTCATTATTAAAGATATGCCTCGGCCCAAAACGTTTTGGGCCCATTATGGGCCCGAAGAAAAGGGCACCCGATATGGGACCCTGCTCATGGTCGGTTGATTTCACTTACTTGACGACGCGCAGGGCCGCTCGCTGCTTCATCGCATCGCGTTTGGCCTCGCGCTCGTTGATGGCGCGGGCTATGTCGACGGCCATTCGCTTCTTGTTAGCCTGCCGGACATATTCGTCCGTCACCGTCATGGAAGAATGCCCCATCGCCTCCATGATGGCACGCGATTGGATGTTGCATTCGGCGAGATACGTGCCGAAGGTGCGGCGTAGCCCGTGGAGAGTGTAGCCCTCCGGAATGCCGGCCTGCTTGTTCCAATGTGCCATCATGCCGGTGAGGCTCTTTTCCGCGAATGGACGCCCATAGGCATTCTTCAGTACCGTTCCGCCTTTCGAACGGTCGAGCGGCGCCAAGGCTTGCGCCAGCTTGTCGAGGATGGGGATAAACATCTCGCGACCGCCGTGACGGTTGCGGTTCTTCTTCTGCCGGAAATCGAAGGCTTCGATCACCCCTAGGGAGCCATCGAACAGTTCGATCTCCTCGAAAACCAAATCGTCCCATTGCAACGAGGCGATATCGCCTCGTCGCTTGCCGAGCCAAAAGGCGAGCGTGTAACAGGTGCGCGGCGGGGAGCCGATCGGATGGCGCGCCTCGAACTTTTCACGAATGGGGACCGGCCACGCGGGATTGGTGGTGGATTTAGGAATGCGGACGCGGATCGACAGTGAGGGATTGTTCTGCGGTTTGCTCCATTTCTCAACTTCGATCCCCACCCACAGGAGCTTCTTGATTGCGACCAGCAGGTGCTTGGCAACCGTCCGGTTGGCGGCAAAGGCGCTTTCGACAATCGCACGCAGATGGTCGGCGTCGAGATGTTCCTACTGGCGTATCGCGCCAAGTCAGCGGGTAGGCAGGTTCGACCTGCTCCGAAGGAAGCGTTCAATCAGCCTGGCATTCTTCCGCTGCGTTGCTTCGTCCAGCCATTCCATAGTCCCTTCAAGTCGCCGCGCTGCATGACCGAACGTCTTTGGCAACGCCCGACCGGGTAGGTCGATAATAATTGCCTTTAGGCCCTGGCTCTGGGTCGCCCTTTGTAGGCAGCCTCGAATTCCGGATCACCGGGCTGGCCGGGGAGGCGGATTTCAGGCATTCCCTTTGCACGATAGCGATAGACTGTCTTTCCATTTTTGAGGCGCGACGAAACGCCGGGGAAAGTGTCATCCTTGAATGGCCGGGCGATTAGGCCTCCTTCCAGTCCTCTACCGCCGCTTTTTCACATGCGGAGAGACCTCTATCATCGCTTCAAGCGAAAGGTTTTTGCTTTCGAGGGCAACGCGTAGGAGTTTCGGGTACGGGAAACCTCGACCTTGCTCGATGCCCTCGTATGTGCGTTTCGGTATTCCCAACACCTTCGCTGCACTCTCAGCAGTGAAACCTCCCTTCGAACGCCAGGCTTTCACATCTCGCGCAAGCTTGTCATTCTCGTTCACGTCATCATTCCACTCGGAGGATAATGGTACTACGCCCACAGCGTATACGCAATGCGCGTAGCTTCCTATCTTGTTGCCGCCTTCTGCTTACTCCGATCTAACAGTTCTTGGAGGCCGTTATCTTTGTCTGGCAGGGAGGAGAAAGCGATATCGAGGGTGACACGATCCCAAATCGTGCGACTGTTGATGAGCTTAGGCCTCGGCATGCGGCTATCGGCAACCATGGTTGTGTGCGTCAAGTTCTGCAAAATGGGGCAGCCATGATGCTGGTCGTGCGGCTTGGCGCAGAGCGAGCTTCTTGTGCTCGCGCAGGTCGTCCATGTTGATGTATCGGTTGGCCTCCATCCAGTTTTCATTGGTCTCGACGGCCAAGGCCCTGACCAGGCGCAGGCAGCTTTCGGTATTGGGGAAGATGTGCACGACATAGGTGCGCTGGCGGATTTCCTCGTTGAGCCGCTCCAGCATGTTGGTGGATTTGAGATGCTTGTGGTGCTGTCTCGGCAGCCTGAAGAAGGTCAGGGTTTGTTCGATGGCATCCTCGGCCCAGCCTGTCAGGCGCGGATAGCGTGCCGACCATTTGGCAAGCCATGCGGCAAGATCAGCCCTGGCCTCTGCGAGATCGCGCCGGTCGTAGAGCCAGCGCAATTCCTGCAGGCAGTCGTCGCCGTGCTTCCTCGGCAGATGATCGAGCGCGTTCCTGAGGAAGTGCACGTAGCAGCGTTGCCAGGCGGCTTCGGGGATCACCTCGCCGATCGCTGCCACCAGGCCGGCGTGATCGTCGGACACAACCAACTCGACGCCCTTGAGGCCGCGCGCCTTGAGGCCGACGAGGAAGTCCCTCCAGGCCGAGCGGCTCTCGCGATTGGCCATCTCCACGGCCAGGATCTGACGCCTTCCGTCCCAGTCGATACCGACCGCGATCAGCACCGCCTGGCTCATGACAACACCGGCTTCACGCACCTTCTCGTAGCGCGCATCGAGGATGAGGTAAGGAAACGGCTCTTGAAGGGGGCGCCTGGCAAAGGCAGCGAGGCTCTCGTCCAGCCGCTTGTTGATGGCCGAGATCGACGAGGCCGAGAAGGCATGGCCGCACAGTTCTTCCGTGATCGCCTTCACCTTGCGGGTCGACACGCCCTGCACATACATCTCCGCCAGTGTCGCCACCAAGGCCCGCTCGGAACGCTGGTAGCGCTCGAACAGCTCGGTGGAGAAGTGACCCGCCCGGTCCTGTGGAACCCGCAGCTCGAGCTTGCCGACCCGCGTCACAAGGGTACGGCCGTAATAGCCCGAGCGATAGCCAAGCCGTTCGGGCGTGCGCTCGCTCTTCGAGGCACCCAGCGCCTCGTCCATCTCGGCCTCAAGCACCTCCTGCATCACCGCACGGAGCACTTCGTGCAATCCATCCGGGTTCGAAAGCAAAATGTCTTTGACGGCAGCGCTGGCGGTCTTAACTTCAGTCTTGGTCATGGTGGCGTTCCTTCGCGGGAATCAGGTGACGTGAACAATCACCAGCCTGCCATGACCGCCCCCTCTCAGCGAATTTGCAGAACTCTCAGCACACTACCTTGTTTGAGCTTGGGCTTCATCAGAATGAAGGGCGACATGGTTCATCCGAATGTAGAAATTTGCGTTGGGGGGAGGTGAGAATGAGGCTACCAGGAAATGTGTTGGCTGGGAGAACGCCCAGGTGCAGTGCGGTCCGCGAAAGCGATCAATGAGGTTGAATGCACAGAACGTGCCGCCAAGACAGCCAGGTTGAAATCGCTACGCTTGGCTCAGATCTTGCCAGAGGCCGACCCGCACTTTTCGTTCAACGAGGAACTCGACTGCTCGGTACTTGTCGCCGTGCTGGCTCGGGAACCGCATAATGATCCAAAGCGGCCCGAATCCCATTCTTTCCGGCGGCTGCCCCTGCGACGAGGCCTTTGATCTCCTCAAGCAGCGCCGTTAGGCTTTGTCAACAATCGGCTTTTTTCGCCGTGGCGACCCCACATGGCTCTCAACAACGCGCACGTGCTCGGCGTCGACAGTCACCAGTGGCCGCAGGCTGACGGTTACCTTGTCGCCGTCGATGCGCGTGACCGGGCCGACTAATTCCATATCTGGCCGATCACGGCCTTCGAAGTCGAATCGACAACCGCATGCGGAAGTCATAGGAGGGAATCGTCACGCTTATGCGATCGGGTGTCACCCGGCCGCGGGCGGGTGCAGTGTCAAGGATGAGAGGTTGCTAACAAATGAGCGTCCGTGGCCTGAGGTTTCTCGATAAGTGGGTAGCCAAACAACTGCCCATTGTGGCGCGGGGAGACCCCATCTCGGTTGGCGACTTGAAAGACCAGTTGATAACAGCTGCCGAGAAGGCCGGGATTCCTGCCGACGAGATCGACGGCGAGCTTGAAAGCGTCTTCGAATTGATTATCGAAGTGAATCGTCGTGTCGCCGAAAGGGTGGACTTAGCCTGAGGCTTCCCCGACGTGCCGGTCATGTCCTACATGCCGGACTGCCTGACAAGGGGCTCGCTTACCTAACCGGCCAGCGCCACGCCAATGCCATCTCAGAGCAAATGTAGATCGACACCGCGAATCCTTGAATCCCCGGTTTGTTCTGGTCATGGCTTCTGCGCCGGTCCGGTCACACAGCGCTGGTGCGTTCACCCCTCCGGCTGGGCAGGGTCCGGTTCTTGGTGCCGCTCTCGTTGATTTTCGAGGAACAGCTTGGCGAGTTCGCCCCACTCAGGATGATCCGTGGTTTTATGCTCTTCTACGAACTCGAGGAAAGCCTTGCGCAAAGCGTCAAGGTCGAAAACCCCAAGATGCTCGCCCATACCGTCGTCCATGCCCGCGCCTCTCAACGGTATTAGCTTGTCCTCTCGTTTGAGCCTTCAAGAGGGATTCCCTGAGTTTCGGCTTGGGAGCGCCTACATGGTTAATTGCGTGATCGCTAATATGATTATATCTTAGGCAGCGCGGGGGCTGTATCTTCCCGCGCGGTGGCCGGTGCGGCCCCCACACCAAAGACTGCAGCGGCCATTTCTATGGATGGGTAGCGCTAACCGATGCGACATCATGCTGCAGCGATATTTTAGAATCAGCTAATTGCGCAATCGCTAAATTAATGAAATGCGTTAGGAATGTATTTTCCACAGTTTCTGGTCGGCATGTCTGCCACTGCGATCATTGTGGCGATCTGGACCTACATCGAAGCCGGTTCAATTTGGACCGCGCTCGGCTGTGCGGTCCTTGCGCTGATCGTTCTGCAAGTCGGGTACGCCGGGCTGGTCGTTTGCTTGATATACTGGCGCTCATCGGAAGCGGCTGACTCGACTAGTCGAATTTCGGTCGCGGCTCAAGAGAACCTCGACGGCATCTCATAGCCCGCGACCGTCTCGGCACGGTCACGTGGCCCTGGGGCAGCAGTTTTGCCTCGCAGTGCCGCCAGCAAGTGGGCCTACAACGTGTTTGCGGTGACAGACACCTACCCCGAGCTTAGGGCTGAAAGCCTTATCATTGATCCAGACGCGGAACTGGAGGACGGGTGCGTTGTGGTCGCCATGTTTGGAGGCGGTCATCCGCAAACCATGAGCTGGCGCAACAATCACGGGCGAGGCTATGGGGTCCGCTTTGCCGCCAAGGGAAGTCTGCACGAGACGTTCCTTCTCGATTGCCTGGTGTGCGGACGAGGGCCATCTTCTTGCATTCGCATCCTCGGCCGGGTGTTCGGCGACCGGCGGGCGCTTCCCGCGCTACAGAACCTGGAACGATCCAGTTTAATTCTCGAATAATTTGGCTCGCTGCCTCACGGTGGCGGGCTTTTTTGTTGCTCAGCCCCAACGTCTCGACGCCGGGCTACGGAACGCAAACGTCGTGATGTCGTCACGGGAAATCCCGATGTCGCTGAGCATGTCGTCTGGTGACTTGCTCAACTCGTCCGTTGCCTTCAACAGCGCCTTCTGCTCGGCTCGATGACGGACCCAATCGCCAAGGGGACCAACTGCGACAAGAGGAAGATTCACAAGCATAGGAAGGTTCACAAGCATCGGACCACTCCCTTTAACGCTGCAGGAAAGTGCACGTAGCCTACGCCGATACGTCGATGCGTCTGTGACAAACCTCACAGATCGATCCGACGGGGCAAAAACTGCCCGGATGCCTGACGGTGGCGGGCCTTTCATATATATTAGCAATGCATAAAATTCGAGAAGGTTCGTGGCATGGTTGTTAGCAAACTCGCTGCTATCGTGCGACGCAGGCTCGGTGGATGGTGTGCTGGAATGCGTGGGGCTGGATGGATCAGGGGTCTGATGGAAGCTGACGCTCGCGATCTGCGGAGCGAGATCAGTCGGCTCCAAATAGACTTGATCGCTGCCGCCAACTCTCAGGGTAAATCCAGGCTGCATGACGTCGCGCACACACTGCGATGTCAGAAGGCGCGGCTGGAACGTCTGGAGGAGTGCCTCGCTTCAATGACGTCGAATGTCCGGCCAGAGGCATCCGCAACCCCGCCCCATGAAGGCCGGCCGTAAAAGGCAGCTCATCATGTCCGAAAGAGAACCCGCTGCCTCAGGGTGGCGGGCCTTTTATTGCTCAGCCCTACGTCTCGACGCCGGGCTGCGGAACGCAAACGTCGTGATGTCGTCACGGGAAATCCCGATGTCGCTGAGCACGTCCTCTGGCTTTACGCACCAAGTACCACGTCTGAGCGGTCTGTCGGTCGAGCAAGATGGTAGTTGGCTGCGACTGGCCAGGGTTCATGTAGGCCGCGATCGAACCCTCTGAAATCTCATATCGTTGCTCGCCGTTCGAGCAGCCGGCCAAGGCCGCCCAGATGCCTATTATTGCATCTAAGTGACTGATGAGGCCGCTACATCGTGAAACCCACCATCAACGAAGCACCCTTCTGCTATCGGCGACGCTCAGTCTAAGCGAAGGGCGCCGTCTGCTTGTCGCGCAGCGGCTTTTTTCGCCTCGGCGGTACATAGGACGGCCCAGCAGCCTTGTTGCGGGGGCTAACGGGCGGGCCACTGGGCCTGACCAACTTAGCGCCGGCTGGCAACATATGCGCACTGCTACCAATGCCAACATACAAACGAAGGAAGGACGCGATCTAACCCGCGATCGCCATTCCAAAGCCAACACCAAGGCCGACTGCGAGGCCCAGGAACAGCGTGGCGGCAAGATCGAGGGCCGAAGCGCGGACGGGGCGCCACAAGTCCTGGCGGGGCTCCCTGAGGTGACGATTCCGAAGTCGGCGAGCGCACCATAGACGTCGAGATCAACCGGCTGCGCCGCAAGATCGAGCGCGATCCGCCCAATCCGGTCTGGTGCAGACGGTGCGCGGTATTGGTATCGGCTCAGCGTGGAATAGGCGCGCCTTGGCCAGGACGTCACTTTTGGCGTGCTACCGACCGATACCAATCACGCTGAGCGTCGCTGACCCGGTGAACAACGGGAGGGCGAGCGGGCGCGGGCAGGTCGCCGAAGCGCCGTAGGTAGGTGGCGTTTGGCATTGCGAACGCGACGTACTTGTCCGTGGCAGATGGTCGGTGGGCGTAGCGATGTGAAAAGCTTTTTCGGAGAGGCGATCAGCTTCGGCCCATAGGAATCGGTCGTTGCGGCAAGTCGGCACTCTGAATGGCCGGGCTAGTACGATAGGCGACCGATCTCACAACGACGATAGAAACTCCCGCGACGGCTGCCCCGGCAATCAGGTCAACCAAGTGATGTCCACCTTCCGGCATCGTACTGACGATCATGGTGATTTCCAAAAGGACAACCGGCCAAAAGACAATCCGGAAATATCGCATCGAATACGCGATCAGAACACCAAGGCTCGTGTGGAAAGAAGGGAACGTTACGAGCGGTTGAGCCTCACTCAAAAGTAAGGCGAACGGTTCGCCGGATCGCAGCTTCAGCAAAGTCGGGTGGTGCCACATCCCGGCATGAGCGGTGAAATTGCCGAATGTGGTGGCCGGCGGCTTGAAGAACGCATAGGCGCCCGCAGCCGGGGCCAATGCGACAACGACGCCTACGATCATCAGGCAGACCGCGCTGACGACAAAGTATTCAAGCAGTCGATCCATCCGGTGCATGAAGGCGTGCACCACTGCGACAATAATCATTTGCAAGCCGATCGAATGGTACGACGCCACCAGGATGGCACTGGCAGTCGAGCTACGATTGGTCAATTCCAAGAAGGCAAGCCAGTCGAAACCGAGCGTTCGGTCAAGTGCCGCCAGGTTTCCATCAATCAGTGGCCTGCTGTTAGCTGAAGCGAGGCAGATGAAGACGGCGATGGCAATCCCGAAGGGTATCGCGAGAGCACACAGATGTAGCAACGCATATCCTGCCCCGACCAACGTTCGGATCAATCGGGCAGGACGAGAGTCATCGCCCCGGATGCGATGAGCGACTAGGGCGACAACTCCATATAAGACAACGACGAGACCTGTTACCTTCGCGACGATCCAGATGTTTGAAGGATCAAAATAGACGTTCGAATAGGGCAACCAAACTAATACGGTTCCTGCAACAAGAGCCGTCAAACTCAATGATAAAAAAACGAGCCGCCGAACTTCCCCCATTACAACGCACCTCGCCACCTACGAGGCAGCGATAAGAATGGAAGTAGCATTGGAGTCGTCCGCCGGTACACATCGTATTCGGGGAACGCAGCCCGCAAGACCTTCTCCTCATTGACCAGCCGCCGATATTGGAAGGCCAGGGCGATGGCGCCGATCGCAGCCGCTGTCCAGGTTGGATTACCGAGGACAAGGCCGACCAAAACGATCGCCTCGCAGGCATAGATTGGGTGCCGCACGATCCGGTAGGGGCCTGCCGTGACAAGTCGCCTGGCCTGCGCAGTGATGCTGAACGATCTGCCGAGCCACCATAGGCACCAAATGCAAAGCGTGAAACCAACTATGGTGATGAAGTTGGCAACAAGCTGAACCTGGGGAAGCATCTGGGCGCGATGGGCGGCAACCAAAGTCACGGTGGCGAAGCATCCGATCATCGCCGAGATTCTGGGTTCGATCCCTTGTGCTGTCTTCACAGGCGGAAGACGCGTCACGGTGGTAGCAACGATGAGAACAAGGAAGCCGAGAGCTGCAACATCCGCCGCGACATCGACGATCATCGCGAGGGTCCATTCCGGATTACGCAGAACTGCAATCATGGCTCCGGCTTTCAAGGTCGCGCAGATCGTGAAGTAAAGTGTCATCACTGCGCGCCCGATGAAATCACGCGTCGCCGGTGGCGGGAGGTTCATTGGTTTTGCCCTTCGGGATTAGTGGGTAGGCGAGTTGTTCTACGTAGGTTGGCGGGATGGGATCATCGACGCCATAGCGCTCCGGCACCGTATTGCCAGGCAGATGCATTGTTCCAAACAACGCATCGATAAACGAAAGCTGACCTGCGAAGTTCTTATCGTACGCCGAGCGCTCGTTAGCATGATGCCAATGGTGGAATTGAGGTGAGGCGATCAACCACCGAAGCGGACCGATGTTTAGCCTGACGTTAGCGTGCAGCAACAGGCCGTGGGCGTGAAAAATGAGCGCGAACAGGGCGATCGCCGGGCTGCTGAAACCCAGCAAATAGACGGGCACGAGCGACGCGCTCTTCGTCAAGGCCTGATCAACAGGATGAACCCTGTGCGCTGCCAGCCAATCAAGTTCCTCGATGCTGTGATGAATGGCATGGAAGCGCCACAGGAACGGAACGGCGTGAAAAGTGCGATGCGCTAGGTAAAAGCCAACGTCCGCGATGACGATGATCTCCATCACCTGAAGCCAAACCGGCTGGGATGACACCGCGTTAGGGAAATAATCCGGTATCAACCGGCCCACCGTGCTTGTCGCCAGTGTGATAGCAGCGATCAAACCAAGCGTTATCGGAACGCCGTTGAACAAAGCATAGATGAGGTCGTTGAAGAAAGCTTTCCTGAATATCTTCTGACCCGGTCTCAGAGCAAACAGGTATTCGATCGGTACGAAGATCAGAACCGCAATCAAAAAGGCTTTGAGATTGAGAATGTCCATACGGCGCCTCGCCAGCGGCACTCAATCCAACCACTTCGCCGGTTTCAGCGCAAGTTAATGGTTTCTAAAGGGTTAATGTGGCTCGCCGGCCATAGCGAAGATTGATCATAGAAGTGCCTTGAAGCCGAGCGATTTTGCACCTCACCGCTCAGACCTAGAGGCCGACAGGACCCATCAAACCGGTATAGACCTGAAAGGCGATCGTGCAGATCGCCGCAATCGAGATCGGCACGCCAAAAGGCACTACGCCCTTGCGATCCAGATGCTGGACATAGAAACGGAAGGCGCCCTCAGGCAGCAAGAGCGGGTTTTTCACAATCAACGCCGTGGCGAGGGCGAACACCAGCAGCAGCAGGGAGAACACTGCAAGACCGCCTCCGCCGGTCAGGAATGGCATGACCGCCATCAGCTTGACATCGCCGGCACCGACCTTGCGCAATGCCCAGAAAGGGAAGAGAGCAAGAAACAGGACGAGACCGGCCAGCGCGCTCAGGCCCATGTCCCACCATGATCCAACCAGGATCGATGCGAACTGCAGTGACCCCAGTCCAAGGCAAAGCAGCAGGAGCACTTCGCGGTTGGAAATCTTCTGGGTCGTGAAGTCGAGCCACGCAATCCTCGCGAGCAAGGGTAAGGCGAGCGCTTTCAGCACCAGCGAAGCCGCAAGCAGCATTCTACTGCCGCTCGATGTTCTGCACACTGGACGACAGGAGCTTCAGATTGTTGACCACGGTCGGATCGTTGGGCGCCAGTTCGTAGGCTTTGAGGAAATTGCTGCGCGCATCCTGCAGCTTGCCGCGCAGCAGGTAGGAATAGCCGACATTGTTGTAATATTCGGGCGACGGGCCAACCAGCTTGAAGGCTCGGGCGTAGGCCCGGTCGGCGAGGTCAAAGCGGTGGATGCGGTCGCTGCAGGCGGCCAGGCCCATCCATGCGCCACCATCGTTGGGCGCCAGTTGCGTCACCTTGTAGAACAGCGCTCCCGCATTGCCGTAGTTCTCCGCGCGAAACTGGTTCTTGGCTTCGGCAACGGCCTGGTCGGACGCATAGTATTCGACGTCGCTGACCGTTTTCAACCCATCGAAAGCGTCGCCAAAGGACGTCACGTCGCCTTTCGACGGCTCGTTGGTGCGAACGACACGGTCGGTGGTGTTCGCCCCGTTCGTCTGGCAGCCGACGAGTGCCGCCATGAACAGGCAGGCCACGACTGCAATTGGCCTTGTCATAAAATCTCCCCTTGAGGCCCCCGACCCATATTAGGACCAAAGCATATGCGCAACTAGAAGAAAATTCCTTTCATGCGAATGACCACGGGTAGCATGATCACCATCATCACGACGGGGAAGATGCATAGGCCCAATGGAATCATCATCTTGACCGGCAAAGCATTGGCGCGCTCCTCGGCACGCAGGATCCGCTGCGTGCGCATCTCGTCACTATAAACGCGCAGGGCTTCCGTCAGGCTGGTGCCCAATTCTTCCGATTGCCGAAACAAAACCGCCAAGGCCCGCGCCTCTTCGAGACCGATGCGGTCGGCAAGTTCACGCAGCGCTTCCCGCAATGGCTTTCCAGCGCGCAGCTGCAGATTCATGATCGAAAGCTGGATACCGAGCCATTTATGGGTACCGGCCAGTTCAGCGCCGACGCGCTCAACCGCCGCCTCCAGGCTCATGCCGGCATCGGCGCAGGTGATCATCATATCCATGAAGTCCGGAAAAGCGCGACGATAAATCTGCTTTTGGCCGTTCTCGAATCGGTCGAGCGCGATGCTCGGAATGACGATACACCCAAGTCCTAGCAGGGCCGCACCAGCAAAGGCAATGCCGCCTTGCAAGTGATTCGGCAACACGCGCGAAAGAAGCGCGTACGTCACCAAGAATCCGACACACACGGCAGCAAGGCGAGACAATGTGTAAACGATGGGCGCGCTGGATTGATAGAATCCGGCCCGGTACAACTTGGCTTCAAGCGCATTTGGCTCGCCGCGTTCCTTCTCCAGAGCGCGGAAATAGGCATCGACAGGCCGCTGCGCCGAAATCCTGTTGAGTTCCTGCCGCGCGCCAAGTGATCGCCGATTGCTGATGCCCTCGGACAAAAGGCTTTGCGCAACCATTCTCCTGGTCTGGAGAGCCGGCATCAAAACCAACGCGGCCACGATAAAAAGTGCGGCCGCCGCCAGAAAGACAGCAAGCGAGAGCATAAGGGCCGAGTCTCCAATATTGGTCAGCAAGTCCGTGCCCTCAGAAATCGAAATTGACCATGCGGTACATGATGAAGTCCCCCAACAGCGCCCAGAGTCCGAAGATCAGAAACACCGGAAAAACAAGTGGGTTTCCCCACACATCTCCGTAATAGCTCGGGGCGAGGCCCGTGAGGATGCCGAGCATGAGAACCGGAAACAGTGAAATGATCCAGGCCGACATGCGTCCCTCGGCCGAAAGCGATTTTATCTTCATCCGGAGCGTCCGGCGTCCGCGCAACACGGAGGCGAGATTCGACAAGATTTCCGTCAGATTGCCGCCGGTCTTGGCCTGGATTGAGAGAGACACAGACAGAAGGTGAAGCCCTTCGAAGCCGACCCGTTCCGAAAGCTTCCGCACCGCTTGCTCCAAGCTCAGGCCGAAGGTGATCTCGTCTGACACAATTCCGAATTCGGTCCCGAGCGGATCAGGCATCTCGCGCGCAACCAGGCCGATGGCCACGGTGGTTGGGTGACCGGCGCGTAGCGACCGAACAATCATATCGAGCGCGTCAGGAAGCTGTGCTGCGAATTTCTGGATTCGCTTGTTACGGGCACGCCTTAGGACGAGAAGTGGGAGGGCTAACCCGACAAGCAAGAAGGCTAGGACCGCCACGATGGCCGAGAAGCCCAGAAGCAACGACATCACCAAAGCCAGCACCAAGCCAGCGAGCGGGAACATCGACGCAAATGCGAGCGGATTACCAGTGATGCCTGATTGCGTATAAAGCCGATTCAGCGCTACCGCGCCGAAAAGGTAATCGCCTGATGCCGTCAGCCCGCGTTCCTGCAACAGTCCTTGCAAACTCTGTTCGGCCGGAGATTCCTCTCCCAATCGCTTCAGCCGCCGATTGATCGCGCCTACTCGCGCCCGCCGCCCCGCAAAAGACAGGTAGAGGGATTCGGCGGCGAGGATAACGGATGCCGCTGCCAGCACATAAATGAAGTAGAGCAGAGTCTGGCCGGTCGGCATCACAGCGAAACCTGCGGATTGAACGCGTCCTTGGCGAATTGGTGCCCCAAAATCGTCGCCTCCTGGGCAAATCGCGGCCGGATCCCGGTCGCACGAAAGTCGCCAATGATTGTTCCGTCCGGACCTACTTCGCGGCGGACGAAATGATAGATCTCCTGAATCTGGACAACATTGCCTTCCATGCCGGTCAGTTCCGAAATCGAAACGACCCGCCTGCCACCATCGGAAAGGCGCTGAGTCTGCACTATGATATCGATGGCCGATGCAATCTGTGCGCGAATGGAGTCGTGGCTCATCGGCATGCCAGCCATGCCGACCATCTGCTCGAGCCGGGATATCGCATCACGCGGCGTGTTGGCGTGGATCGTGGTCATCGACCCCTCGTGGCCGGTGTTCATGGCCTGCAGCATGTCAAAAGCCTCCTCGCCGCGAACCTCGCCGACGATAATGCGGTCAGGCCGCATGCGAAGCGCATTCTTCAGCAATTCACGCTGGCGCACTTCGCCCTTGCCCTCAACATTGGGCGGACGCGTCTCCAGACGCCCGACATGCGGTTGTTGCAACTGCAGCTCGGCCGCATCCTCGATCGTTATCAGGCGCTCCTTGGAAGGGATGTAGCTGGACAAAGCGTTGAGCAAGGTCGTCTTGCCACTGCCGGTGCCGCCCGAAACCAGGATCGACTTGCGCGCCTGCACGGCGATCCGCAGCAGATCGATCATCGGCGGTCGTATCGAATTGAAAGCCATCAGGCGTTCGAGCGAATAGGGCTTCTTCGAGAATTTGCGGATCGATACCAGCGGACCGTCGACCGAGATCGGCCGCACCGCGATGTTGACGCGCGACCCGTCTGCCAGGCGGGCATCGACCATCGGCGCGGACTCGTCGACGCGCCGGCCAATGGCCGAGACGATCTTGTTGATGACACGCAACAGATGCGCCTCGTCACGGAAACGGATCGCTGTCTCCTCGATCACGCCGCGGCGCTCGATGAAGACCCGCTTGTGCGTATTGATCAGAATGTCGGCAATGGAGTCGTCTTTCAGTAGCGGCTCGATCGGCCCGAGCCCCAGCATCTCGTCGGCCGTGTCGCTGGTCAGTTGATCAAGCTCGCGAGCATTCAGCGGTACATTGCGACCACGTACGAATTCGCGGACGATGGGACGGATCTCGTTCAGGATCTCATCCTTCGACGCACTTTCTAGGGTCGTCAGGTTGAACCGGTCGATCAGATGTCGGTGGAGATCGACTTTCAGCGCCAGGAACTCGTCGCCGTGCGGCGCCAGATCGGCAGCAGGCGCAAGCGATGTTGTGGTTGGCGGGGCCGCGGTCTGCACAGCCTGACGCTCGTCCGGTGCCTTGATGAAGCGGCCTAACATGTCGCCAGAGTCCCCCCTGAATTCCCCAGACCTGAAACTAGGCGTTAACCAAGAAAGGCACAAGCGCCTCGCAGGGCCATGGCGACGGATACTTACAACATAGTTAAGGAGGGTCTCCAAAAAAATCGTTTTATTTTGGCTAAAGCGCCCTTCAGCCACACCTCACGGAACCTTTCGAACCGCAACAAACAGAAGGCGGTCGAAAGCTCTCCGTAAGCCCTTAGATATAAAGGCATATGCTGATCGACTAATATGTTCAGCCTTTTGCCGTAGCTGTGGCCGAATTGTGAATGAATGGTTAAGGGCGCTCCAAAAATTAATCGAATCAAGCTCTTGTCCAAATTTAAGTGGCTTCCGATTCGGTATTGAAAGGTTAAGGAACTGTTAATCCATTTGACTCTGCTTTTTCGCGGGACCTAGGATTGAGATGACGGGGGATGCTTGGGTATGGGGTTACATCCTTGGCTCTGTCTCGTCGGGTTCAAACCTCCAACAGGGAGAAATTGACATGAAGAAGCTCATGACGATGACCCGGCAGTTCCGCGACGACGAGAACGGCGCTGCAATGGTCGAATATACAATCCTGCTCGGCATCATCACCATCGCTGTGATCGCATCGATCATAACTGTTGGCGGTTGGGTCGGCGCCCGGTGGGTGACGCTGGCGGCCGCGCTGCCGTGATCTTGAGATATCATCGACGCCGGGGCATCCTCGGCGTCGATGATTGGGTAAGGCAGTCGACTGGTAGATGACGGGGGATGCTTGGGTATGGATTTCATCCTTGGCTCGTCTCGTCGGGTTCAACTCCAGAGGAGAAATTGGCATGAAAAAGCTCATGACGATGGCCCGGCAGTTCCGCGATAACGAAAACGGCGCCGCCATGGTCGAATACACCATCTTGCTCGGCATCATCACCATTGCTGTGATCGCATCGGTCATAACTGTCGGCGCATGGGTAGGTACCCAGTGGACGTCGCTGGCGGGAACGTTGCCGTGATATCTTGACACTGTTATCGACGCCGAGGGTGTCTTCAGCGTCGATGGACTGGGGTAGACGCAGCGAGCTGCGCAAACGCAATCGGGGCAAAGTCCATGCGCGCCAACACTGTCATCATGATCGTTCTCGCCGGCGTGTTCGGCGTGCTCGCGGTGGTGCTTGCCAATATCTGGCTGGCCAATCAACGGAGCGCCATGGCACGAACAGGAGATGTAGAGCGCGATACTGTGGTGGTGGCAGCAGTGGCGCTAAAGTTTGGTGACACGCTGTCGGCGGACAAGCTGCGTGTGGTCGATTGGCCGTCTGGTGCGGTTCCGGCCGGCGCCTTCAAGACGACGGAAGAACTTCTGACGAAAGACCTTCCTGCCGGCGGAGGCACTAAGCAGGCGTTGCAGTCGATCGGCGTCAACGAACCTGTCCTCGCCACCAAGATAACCGGCCCTGGCCAGCGCGCCACGCTGTCGGCGGTGCTTGGCGAAGGCATGAAGGCCGTTTCCATCAGGGTCAACGACGTCCTTGGAGTCGCCGGATTTGTCTTTCCTGGCGATCGGGTTGACGTGCTGCTGACGCGCAAGGTGCGCACTGCGGAGGGCGCGGACCAAAGTTTTGTCGACGTGCTGTTGCAGAGCATGAAGGTGCTCGCCGTCGACCAGGTAGCCGATGAGAGCAAAGACAGCCCGACAGTGGTGAAGTCGGTTACACTTGAGGTCAGCACCAAGGACGCCCAGAAACTTACGCTTGCCGCCGATGCCGGTCAGTTGTCGCTGGCGCTGCGCCAGGCCGCCGCCAGCAAGGGTGAGACGACGGAGCGTATTACGCTGTCGGACCTGACCGGCGACACGCCCGACGATGTCGCCAAAAGGCAGGCTGAACTTGCCAGGCAGGCAGCAGCCGACGCCGAGGCGGCAGCCGAGCGCAAGCGCGCCGACGATAAGATTGCCGGACTGGCCCAGGCCGTCGAACGAGTAGGAAGCAAGCTCGACGATTTGAGCAAGGTCAAGCCGGCTCCGGCGGTGGCCTCAGCACCCGAAGTTCAGGAAGTCGTCAAGGAAGTGATCAAGTATGTGACCCCCGAGCCACCGGCGCGGGCGACGGTCGGCGTATTTCGGGGTGTCAAGCTCGAGACATATGACGTGCCGCGACAACCATGATAAGGTGCGGCCAACAAAATAGGGCTGCGTCGGCAGCGAGTGGGGAGTTTGGGGATGCGGAGGTCTTGGTTAAAGGTAGCGGCGGCCGCGTTGTCGTGTCTGGCCGCACTATTGCCATCGAGCCTTGCGGCTGATGCAGCAGACCGTTTCATCGATGTGTCAAACCCAAGCGTCCATCGGATTTTCCTGCCGATGTCACAGTCGGTGACGCTCCAGGTGAGCGCCAATCTCGGTGACATCGTCGTTGGCGACGAGAAGATCGCCGATGCCCAGCCGATGACCGACCGGACGCTTTACGTCATTGGCAAGAGCGCCGGCACCACCACGGTCAATCTCTTCTCCCCGGACAAGCGCTCGCTTGGTGTCATCCAGATCGAGGTGGGCGTCGACGTCAGCGACATGGCTCAGGCGATCCGCCAGGTGGCGCCCAGGGCGCGCATCGAAATCGGTTCGATCAACGGCAAGGTCAGGCTTGGCGGCCATGTCAAGGATGGCGCGACACTGGCGTCGATCCTTGAGGTCGCGCAGCAGTATGGCCCCGACGCCATCATCAATTCCGTCATCGTCGACGACAGCCAGCAGGTGAATCTCGAGGTCCGCGTGCTGGAGGCCAAGCGGAACGCCGGCCGCGACCTCGGCGTGTCGATCAGGAGCACAAATGGCAGCGGCACAACCCGTACAGGGACAGGCGTTGCGGCCGTCGACGAAGATGATGTGGTGCTGGGACCTGGGAACCTGCTCACCGGCCTGCTGTCGGGCAGCAATCCGTTTGCAGCGCTGATCACCCGCGTTATCGACAGCAACATCAAGGTCGACCTGATTATCGAGGCACTCGAGAACAAGGGCGTTGTGCGCACGCTTGCAAATCCCAACTTGACAACGCTTTCCGGGGAGCCTGCAAGCTTCAACGCCGGCGGCGAAGTGCCTATCCGTGTCATCGGCAATGATGGCCAGGTAACCATCACGTACAAGCAATTCGGCGTCAATCTGCTGTTCACGCCGGTCGTACTCGACGACGGCAAGATCCATATGAAGCTGGCGCCGGAAGTGAGTGACCTCAACGGTTTCACCACCGCCGGCGACCCGATCTTTACCAACCGCAAGCTGGAAACAGTCGTCGAACTGCGCGACGGCCAGAGTTTCGCTGTTGGCGGCTTGTTGTCCAGCAAGACCACCAAGCTGCAGAACCAGGTGCCATGGCTCGGCCAGGTGCCGGTCATCGGCACCCTGTTTCGAAATTCGAGCAATCAGAAGGAAGAGACCGAACTCGTCGTCATCGTCACGCCGCATATCGTGCGGCCGGTGAAGCCCGGCGAGCAACTCGCGACGCCGTTCGACAAGACACGGCCGGCCAACGATCCGGAATTCTTCGTGCTCGGCCAGCTCGAGGTGAACAAGGATATGATCCGAAGATATGAAACGGGTGATGGCGTGACCGGCCCCTATGGCCACATGCTGGACTTCAAATCGAAGGACAAGATGCTCTATGTCAAGAAATAGCGTCCTGATCCTCCTCTTGTGCGCCGGTGCACTATCGGGCTGCGCCGCCGATTATCTGAACAACTACGATTCGGTGACGCTGGCCGCCGGGGATACGCAAAAATACAATTCGCTGCTGCAGACGGTCGACCCATTCAATCCTGCGTCCAAAAATACGAGGATCGAAGGCGACGGCGCGCGCGCCGCCGCTGTTGCAAACAGCTACAAATTTCCGCCACCGCCGCCCCCCCCGCCGGCCATCACCGTCAACGTCGGAGCGCCGGCCTCCAACACGGTGGAATGAACAGAAGGATGCGGTTTCAGTGCGCCAGGCACAACGAGGAAACCTGGCATCAGGGGAGCAAAGAGTAAAGCCATGCTGCGAACCATTCGCGCGTTCTGGCACGATCAGAGGGGAATAGCGCTGATACTCGTCAGCGTCATGCTGCCAGCCATCATCGGCTTCTCGCTGCTGGCGATCGATATGAGCCGGGTCAACAATTTGCATAATGATCTGCAGAAAGGCGCGGACGCGTTTGCCCTTGCCGCGGCTGCTGAGCTTGATGGTCAATCCGACAGCATCACCAGAGGTGACCACGCCCTGGCTACGCTTGTGGCCAACAACTACACCTTCTCGACTGTAGGTTCAGGTGTCCCGCAGACGCTGGCTGCCGCCGGGGTGACGCGACGCTATCTCCGGTCTTTGCCTGCATCCGACAATTTGCCGATAGCTTCGGCCAATATCATCACGGATGAAATCACGGACGCCAAGAATGCCCGCTTTATCGAGGTGACGGTGACCCCAGTCGGCTTCGCTGCAATCTTCCCAGCATCGTTCTTGACCGGCAACTCCGCGAGCAATTCCTTCAATGTGAGCGCGGTCGCGGTAGGCGGCTTCAAATCGAGCGTCTGCGACTACACCCCGGTCTTCATGTGCAATCCCTACGAAGATACGAGCCTCACCGGTGGTGTAACGTTGGAAATGGCTGCCAATCAGCTGCAGTATCGCCGTCGCCAAATACTTCTGCGAGATAATGGCTACTACCAACCTGGTAACTTCGCCTTTCTTGCTTCGCCAGAGGGTAACGGCGCGAACGCATTGGAAGCGTCGCTCGCCCGCGTGAAGCCGGTCGGCTGCTATGCCCAAGATGGTGTTGACACCGAACCGGGACAAAGCACCGGCCCCGTGCAAGACGGGCTGAATGCCCGCTTCGGTATCAGCAAAAGTTACATTGGAACGTCGACTGGCCCAGCGGCCAATGTCCGGATGGGGCTCAAAAACATCAACTGCAACAACGGCCAAACCGACTTTGAGACCGACCCAACAAAGGGTGTCGGCTTGGAGCGAGACTCCTGCCAGATCACCGGCACCTGCAGCCTGATGGGCGGCCGTATGGGCACCGGCGATTGGAATGCCAGCCGCTACTGGACCGTCAATCATTCGACACGCGGCGCTTTGCCTTCATCGCTCGTGGGAGCCACCCGCTACGAAATGTATCGCTACGAGCTTAACCCCGACGGGAACCCCGCGACCAACGACAGCATCGCTGGAGATGCAGCGGTAAGCGGAGAAACCGGTAATCCGTCCTGCGGCCAGACACCGGTCACAAGCGTAGACCGGCGCGTCCTCTACGGTGCCATCATCGACTGCAATGCAATCGGGGGGTTCAACGGTCGCGCCAACAATATTCCAGTTCGCGCTTTCGGCAGCTTCTTCATCACCGAGCCTATCAAGGACAGCAAGGACATTTATGTCGAGCTGATCGACATCACCGGCAAGGGTGGGCGCGGCACGCTCGATAATTTCCTGCGCGACGAAGCACAGCTCTACCGGTGACGGCGATGATCAGAACCCTGTTCCGTCATCTCGATCGATTTCGACGCGACCACGGCGGGGCGGTGCTCGTCGAAATGACGCTGATCACGCCGCTGATGCTGATCCTGTCGGCTGGCGTGTTCGAATTCGGCAATCTGATCCACGACAAGCTGCTGATGGAGGCCGGGCTTTCGGACGGTGCTCGCTATGCAGCGCGCTGCAATAGCCAGATTTATACCGACTATGCCGATGCGGGCTTCACTGCGATCAACTGTGCGGACGTCGCCACAAACATCGCGGTGTTCGGCAACGCGGACGGGACACCACCCTCGCGTGTCGCCGGCTGGCAGAAATCGAACGTCACGGTGACTAGCGGGTCTTGCCACGACGCCGTGGAGGCCGGTGTTACCAAGTATCGCTCCACCACAGCACAGGTCTGCGTCGTCAGGGCGGCAGGCACTTTCGCATATACAGGCGTCGGGATGCTGTCATTCATCAACGTCAGCCCGATCACCTTGAGCGGCTTCCATGAGGAGCGGTTGATCCGGTTCTGAAAATGATCAGGCGTTTCGCAACATCGGAGGACGGCGCGGCGATGGTCGAGATCACCATCGTGTCGACGCTGCTGTTTACGCTTGTCCTGGGCTTCGTCGATTTCGGCTACGCACTGTATCAGTGGAACGCGGCGACCAAGGCCGTGCAGGTCGGTGCCCGGCTGGCGTCGATCTCCGATCCGGTTGTCAGCAATCTGACTGCCGCCGCCCCCACCTCGGTGCCGGGTGCCCCCGTACGGGCCGGCATCTATGGTCCGTTTGTCTGCTCGTATACCGGAACCACGGGTGCATGCAGCAATGGCGGCGCATTCGATGCTGCCGCCTTCAGCCGTATCTTCCGAGGCGACACTGCAAACACCGCCAACGACGTCTGTCCCGCCTTGGCCGCCAACCAGCGGCCAGGAATGTGTCATTTCTTCCCGGGCCTGCTGCGCAGCAACGTTGTCATCACCTATTCCGCCACGGGCCTCGGCTTCCAGACGCGGCTGGGCGGACCAGTGCCGACAATCAGCGTAAGCCTGCAGAACAGGAGCTTCCAATTCTTCTTCCTGAACGGACTGATGGGTTTCGCCGATATCAACATGCCCTCCATGCTGAGCACGGTCACGGGCGAAGATTTGAAGAGTACTGCGTCATGAATGCCATCAACACCAAGGTTACACCGACCAAGCGAAAGCAGGTGGCGCTGTTCTCGTCGGATCCGAATTTCAAGCGCGATGTGGCGACGCGGCTCGATGCGCTGGCGATCTACGACGTCAGGGTTTCCGAGACGAGCGACTTCCTTAGGGGGCCGCCCGCGGATACGCGCCCCGGCATCGTCATCCTCGACCTCGGCAATGGCGAGTTGCTCGGAAGGCCGGGCATCGTCGAGGCGCGCGCCCTTTGGGCAACCGTGCCGCTGATCGCGGTCTCCGACGAGCTGTCGTCGGAGCAGACACGAGTGCTGGTGCGCATGAACGCTTCGGACTGGCTGCACAAGCCGCTCGACGGCAAGGAACTGCTCAACGCCGTGACCTTCCACGACACCGGCAACCAGGGAACGAAAAGCCGCATCATCACTTTCATCAGCGCCAGCGGCGGCGCCGGCGCGACGACGCTCGCTTTGTCGGCGGCCGAATTCCTGGCGTCGAAATCGAAGGAACGCGGGGCTTCCACCTGCCTGGTCGACCTCGATTTCCAGAGCGCCAATTGCGGCGCCTATCTCAACCAGTTCAACCAGTTCGACCTTGGCGGCATTATCGGCCAGCCGGAGAGGCTCGACGTCGAGTTGATGGATGTCATCAAGCTCTCGCGCCCGTCCGGGCTGACGCTCTATTCCTTCGAGAGGCCGCAATTGCCTTTCGAGCCGCAGGGCAGTGATTTTGTCTTCCGGCTCCTCGACCTCGTCGCCTACCGGTTCGACGACATCGTCATCGACCTGCCGAACATCGAGACGCCTTGGCACAATTCCGTGCTGTCGACGAGCGATGAGATATTCATCGTCTTCGAACTCAACGTCGCCTCACTGCGGCAAGGCAAACGGCTCTACAAGAAGATCCGTGAGTTGCGTGGCAATGCTGTCAGCATCACGCTGGTCGCCAACAAGCACAAGCGCAAATGGTTCGGCAACCACTTTTCGCGCAGCGAACTCGAAAAGATCTTCAAGGCGCCGCACATCAAGTCGGTCGCGCTGGACAATGCGCTTCTGACCGATGCGTTGAACCGTGCTATCCTGCCTGCCGAGGTGGATGGGCGTGCGCGCTTCAACAAGGACCTCAAGCGGATGTTCAAAGAGCGGCTCGATGACGCTGCCAAATAGGGGGCGGCCAAGTAGGTATCGGATTGGCCCGGGATTGGCCTATGTCATGAGCATTGCGCTGATGATGCTGGTCCAGGATTTCGCCAGCGCACGATCGGCACTTTCGGATCGGCCGCCGCTGCCGGCAATGGGACCCAGCCTGCGCAAGACTGTTGCCTTCGAGACGACAGAACAGCCCGGAACGATCGTTATCCGCAAGGGCGAGAAAGCGCTTTATCTGGTGACCCGACAGGGCCAGGCGCTTCGCTATCAGATCAGCGTCGGACGCGACGGATTTGGCTGGACCGGAGTGGTCGAGGTGGGGGCGAAGACCGAATGGCCGGAATGGCGCCCACCCCGCGAGATGCGCGCCCGCCAGCCGGACCTGCCGCAAATGGTGCCTGCCGGTCCTTACAATCCACTTGGCGCCAGGGCGCTCTATCTGCTTCGGAACGGGCGTGACACGCTCTATCGGATACACGGAACCAACGATCCCAAGGGTGTTGGCTTCGATGGAACATCGGGGTGTTTTCGCCTTACCAACACCGATGTGATCGATCTCTTCAAGCGCGTCGCGATCGGCGCAAAGGTGGTGGTTCAATGACGATGATCAGCGAACCGGACATGCCGGCAATCGAGATTGGGACAGCAGCCCGCACCGGAGAGCAGGCTGTCGTTGGGAAACCGAGCGACAAAAGCATTATCGGCGCGGTCATCATCGGCACGTCCCTGCTCACCTTGGTGAATATGGTAGCCGCGGTTTATCTATACCGCGGCATCAGCGATATGCGCCTTTTGGAAGGGCGCCTGGAACAACTAGGCACGTTCGAACAACGAATCGGGGGCCGGCTGGACATGGTCAACAACGGTTTTCAGAGCCGATTTGAAAAACTGGACAGTCAGCTGCAGAGCAGCTTTGGCGAAATCAACCGGAGCATGGCCCGGCTGGCACAGAACCAGCCTCTTGCACGTGACGAAGTCATGTCGAGCCCAACGGAACCTTCGATGGTCGCGACCGGCAGCATGGCGGAGGCGCCTGCTGTTCTCGATGGTGAAGACGCGACCGAGCCCAGCGTCGTCGATACACCGCGTCCGCCCAAAAGGAGGATTGCAGCTGCAGCGCCTGCCCCAAGCCCCGACTACCAGCGCATAGAGCAGGCCGACGGCAAGGTTTACTACCGGAAGATCAACTAACGCCGGAAAAAGGTGGGGCTATCCTAGAGATCTCGCTGCAGAGCAACGAGCCTAGCGGCCAGCGCTTCGGACCGCTGTCGGGTTTCGCTGAGGAAGATGACATGGCAGTAGGCGCATGCCGTCACGCCCAGAAACAGCACAAGGCTGTTCTTCAAGGTGAAATCGACCGTTAGTTGGAACGGAAGGCCGCCGGGTACCGTGAAAGAGGCGATCGTGCTGGCTGTTTCGGAATGGCTGGTGACAGCGATCATCATCCCGGCGAAAAGCAGGGCGACGTGGTTGGCAAGGAAGAAGAACGCGGCCGACCTTCTTGTGCGGCACGCCATCCAGCAAGCGGTCGACGCGGCGGCCAGCATCAAGGCATCAAAAACCATCGACGACCCGAGATAAAGATCGACCTGTTGCCAGAACATCGTCGACAGCGGCCTTAGTTCAAGCCAAAACCGCCACATTGTGGGACTGGCCGGATATGCTCCCAGCAAGAAAGTCGCCATGCGCTCCCCTGCCAAGATCAGCAGGATCAGAGCTGGGAAGGCAAAGAGCATTATCGACTTGCGCTTCATGTCACCCTCGACAAACTGGCAACAAGATAGCTTGCAGAGATTGAGCGAGGCTTAACGGAGCGTTGGTGGTCCTGCGGCGGCGCAGCCAGCGGCGCAAGCCAGCTGCATATCAGAAAGCGCCATTCGCCATCAGTTGTTTTGGCTGAGCACGAGCGTCACCACCTTCGGCTCGACTCGTTGCAGACATCGTTCCGGAATATTGGGCCACATCGCCTTGGCGCATCCCTCTTCGCCTGGCGCCGGCGCCAGCGAGAGTTCTGAGTTACGGGCTTCCTCGGCGGTCGTAAGGAAGACCTGTGTAGCCAGCGCGGTCGCCATGGATACCTGGACGAGGATAAGGGCGTAAGCGAAACTTCTGATCATCCGCTCGAAACGCCGAACGCGCGAGCTGGTTCCAATGGCCTGCCCACCGGGTAACCACGATCGCGATTTTTGCGCTTCAGTGCCTTAGCAGTCATCGAATTCTTAGATAGCAAACCTTCGTCCATGTCCCAGCTCCTCGCCCAGACCGCGGAAACGGACGCGGTGGTTGTGGGCTCAACGTAGGTCTTGCCATTGCTGATCAGCGTGATTGCGCGGCAGACGACCGGTTCGATCTTCCGCGCGTGGCGCAAGGAGGATGTGGACGCGAGCCGCCTCCAAGTGCCGCTCAAGATTATCGAGATTCTGGACGATGGTGACATCGAGGAGATCGCGCCGCGCGTCTCCCAGTCGGCCAACAATCAGAACGAGGTCGACATGGCCGACTTCTCGTCCAATCATCGCTTCCACCGACGGATGCAGGAGCTTTCGGGTCGATCTGGGCGCGCCCGGCGGGCGGTATGCAACGTCAGTCACGCTGGTTCTACGAACGTGCGCGCGGTAGCGACGAAAGCTTCCTGCGCGGGCGTTTGACTGCGGCGTCGGCGCTGGCGCACCGGAGAAGTCTGCTGTTCGGGCTTCGTGCCGGCCGCTGCTCGCGCCAACTGTGGGTAAGTTCGCCGTCCCATCCGCTCGTCACGCCCTTCAGCATCGAACGCCTGGCTACCCTTCTCAGTCCATAATCGTTGTGCTTGCTCGCCTTCTGGGCTCTGGACCTTCGCGGTCATCCAGAGCATCGCGCCGTAGTTGGCAGCGCGATCGTAGTTGGTCAGATTAACGATGCCTGCCTTGACGAGGAGGCCGATCGGTAATGCGATGGATTTTTTGCACGAACATACACCAACAAACATATCAATTTGTGTTGCAGCCATGTTGCAGGGACAGCAAGGAATGGGCCGAGACATGCCCGGAAAGAAAGGATTTAAGCGACAGAGAGCCGGAAAGTTCGTGCAACATGGAACTACCCCAACCGTAATCGCCAGAAATCGAAATAAGCTCCCGGATGGGTTGGGCCGCCTTGGACATGGCGCAGACCATCGAATAAGATGGGTCTCGCCACCTACCTTGGACCGCGTCCGCAAATTGAAAAAACGCGAATATGTTGGGCCCGAAGCTCGTTACTTCTGGCGAAACGCGGAGTGGAACGACACAGCCAGCGGGCCTAAAATGTAGTCGAGTGCGGTGCGTTCCTCGGTGACGATCATGACTGACGCCGGCATGCCCGGATAAAGCGCAATCTGTGGGGCCGCGGCCAATTCCGCGGGATCGACCGCTACGTCGGCAAGATAGTAGGGAAGCCCGGTTTTGCTGTCGGTGACGCGATCCGCCGAAATGCGGGTGACCCGTCCATGAATGATCGGTATCGAACGCTGCTTGTAGGACGTGAAGCGGACCTCGGCCGTCATGTCGGCGCGCAGGCTGGATATGTCCTCGACCTTCACCTGCGCCTGAACGACCAACGAATTCCTAGCCGGCACGATGTCGAGGATGGTCTGGCCGGGGGCGACGATCGCGCCGGTCGAGAAAACGGTGAGATTCATCACCTGGCCGTCATAGGGCGCCCGCACTTCGGCGCGGTCGACCGTGGCTTGCGCGGCGAACATTTTCGGTACCAGGTCGGCGAGGTTGGACTGGGCGTCGATCAGCATGGTTGAGAGTTTTGCGCGGCGCTCGTTGGTGAGCTGCGCAATCTGGCTTTCAAGCTCGGCCTTACTCTGGCGGTTTCCGGCTATATCGCCGAGAGTCTGGTCGATCAGGCCCTGCAGGTCGGAGGCGGAGCGGTCGAGCTCCAGGACACGCGTGCGCGTTGTCAGGCCGGCCTTCAGCAACTTGTTGAGGCCTGCCTTTTCGTCAATCGTCGACTTGAGCTGCGCACGAAAAGATTCGACGCGCGCCTGCTTTCCATCGATCTGCTCGTCGAGTTCGGCTATCCGTTTCTGCAGGATCTGCTTGGCACCGGCCATCGAGGCGCGCTGGCTCCCGAGGTCGGCAATTTGGTTGGCCATCGCGTCCTGCAGATAGGCCTGGTGCTCAGCGGTGATGTCCTTCGGAAAGGCGACTGCCTCATGGCCGTCGAGCTCCGCACGAATGCGGGCATCGGTAGCGCGCAACAACGCATATTGCTGCGAATAGAGGTTGAATTCGGAACGGGCGTGCGTGTCCTCGAGCACCACCAGCACATCGCCTGCCTTGACGATGTCGCCATCCTTGACGCGGATCTCCTTCACCGTGCCGCCGTCGAAATGCTGTACGCTCTTTCGATTACCTTCCACCTTGACGACAGCGTCGGCGAGCACGGCGCCGTTCAGCGGGGCAAAAGCCGCCCAGCCGCCGAAGATGCCGAAGAAGGCAATGATGATCAGCAGGCCGACACAGGCCGGCACCCGGATCGAATCCGGGGCCAGGATACCGGTTTCGCCGGACAGGCTCCGGTAGGTGAGGGCGCCGTCGCTCATCGATCTCTCCGGCCACAGCTCATTGGGTTGCCACCGCCATTCGAGCCGCGCGCTGGTTGAGCAGCGCCACGATCTCGTTTCTCATGCCGAAGGCCTCGACGGCGCCATCGCGCAACAGAAGGATCTTGTCGACATTGGCCAAGGTCGAAGGCCGGTGCGAGACGATGATCACTGTGCTGCCGCGGCGCTTGAGCTCGATCGCGCACTCGCTCAGCGCGCGGTCGCCATCGGCGTCGAGATTGGAGCTCGGCTCGTCGAGAATGATCAGGTTCGGCGTTCCGAATACCGCACGAGCAAGAGCAATCCGCTGCCGATATCCTCCCGACAGCACTGCGCCGCCTTCGCCGATCTGGGTCTCGTAGCCCTGCGGCAGACGGATGATCATCTCGTGCACGCCGGCGAGCCGCGCGGCGGCTATCACCTCCTGGTCGACATTGGTCTTGAAGCGGCCGATGTTGGCGGCGACCGTATCGGCGAAGAGTTCGATATCCTGCGGCAGGTAGCCGATGTGGTCGCCGAGCGCGTCGTGCCCCCACTGCGACAGGTCGGCCCCGTCCAGCCTGACGGTGCCGCGGCTGGGTTGCATGACGCCCGCGAGATGACGCGCCAGCGTCGACTTGCCGGCGCCGGAAGGGCCGACGATTCCCAGCGCCTCGCCTGCGTCCAGCCGGAATGATACGTCGCGGAGAAGCACTTTCTGCTGGCTGGCAATTGCAAAGCTGACCTGCTCGACCGAAATCTTGCCGGTGGGCTTCGGCAGGTTGAAAGATCTTTCGTTCAGCGCGCCCCCGTCGACCAGCTTCTCGACCCTTGCCAACGCCGCCCGGGCCAGGATCAGGCTGCGCCAAAGGCCGACGATCTGCTCGACCGGCTGTAGCCCACGGCCCAGCAAGAGGCTCGCCGCAAACATGGTGCCGCCGGTGATCTGCCGCTCGATCACCAGATAGGCGCCGAGGCCGAGGATCAGCGACTGCATGGTGAGCCGCAGGAACCGGATCAGGCCGGACATCAGGGCGGCGCGATCGCTTGCCTCCGCTTGGCGCCGCAGCGCCAGGTTACGGTCGCGCCCCCAGCGGCGGATGAGACCGTCGATCATCCCCATGGCGCGAACGACTTCCGAGTTTCTGAGGCTCATTTCGGTAAAATTATAATTGGTCGTCGCCAGGTCGTTGGCCTGCTTCAGCGGCGAACGCACGAGATACTCGGTGAGCACGGCCATGGCGATCAAGAGCAGCGAGCAGCCCAGCGCGAAGAAGCCGAGCCACGGATGCAGCAGGAAGATGATGCCGATGTAGATGGGTGACCATGGCAGGTCGAACAGGGCATGGATGCCGCTGCCGGTGATCACCTGCCTGAACGTGTCGAAATCGCGGATCGGCTGGCTTTGTGAGGAGCCCGGCGACGGGGTCTCGACCGACGCGGCGAGGACTTTTGCCGACAGCAACCGGTCGAGCCGCGCGCTGGCACGCGTCAGGATGGAGGCGCGCACCAGATCGAGGCCGGCCAACGAAAGGAAGGCCGCCAGCAACACCAGGGTCAACATCACCAGCGTGGTTTCGCTGCCGCTGGTGACCACCCGGTCGTAGATCTGCAGCATGTAAAGCGGGGACGCGAGGTAGAGCAGATTGATCGCCAGACTGAATGCCGCCGCAACCAGGAAATAGCGGCGGCACGCCAGCAAGGCGTCCTTCACAATCTTGGATTTGTTGTCGAGACTCAAATACCCAGCGGAAAACCGCCCCCCTGTCCACGCCCGGAACCGATACTACTCCTGATCGTCCAATCGGCCACGTGGTTCCCTTCCTATTCTTGCCGTAAACCTTAATTCGTAAGCTGAATCAGGAGCCCGCAGCATGAGGAGAGCCGCGCCTATCCGTGCGGCTCTCCTTTTGGTTCACATCACAAAGTCGCTCACTTGCACCACCGTCCTGCCGGTGCCGTCGTCGGCAAGTGTGAAGCTGTGGGCATCGTAGACGCCGAGCAGGTGGAGCGTGGCGTTGTGCGTGCCGTCCGTGACGGTCAACGTCCCTCCGGCGCCGTCGAGGTCCGCCTGATAGGCAGCGGACGTTCCGGTGCCGAACAGGATGTCTTCGAGGTTCACCTTGTCGTCACTGGTGATGCCGGCGATGCTTCCGCTGAAATCGAAGGAATCGTCCAGCTGCAATGTGCCGGCGGCATCCGCCGCGAACTTGACGTCGGTTGAAGAGGCCGCACCGAACTCAAGCTTCGACAGATCGCCGATCGTGGCATCGCCGTCGCCAGTGACCTGGCCGTTAATGGCAATATTGCCGCCATTGGCCCAGATCATGCCGGAATTCGCCAGCCCGCCGGTGATCGTAAGGCCGCCGGAGCCGGTTGCCTCCAGCGTTCCCGAATTGACGACGACGCTGCCTCCGGTGTCGATGACCAGCGCGTTCGAGCCGGTGGCGATGATGGTGCCGCTGTTGTCAAGGCTGAGCATCCCGCCGCCCAGCTGACCGGCGCCTGAGATGGTGTTGTCGACATTGACCAGAGTGACGTCCGGCCCCGTGCCGGAGATGACGTTGGCGGCGCTGTCGGACAGCAGGATCTGCCCGCCACCCTGCAGGGTCACGCCATGCTGGATGACCTGCAACAGCGTATCGCCGCCGCCCGAGTCAAGCGTGATGAGACCGCTGTTGTTGATAATGCCACTCAGCGGCAGCAAAGCGCCGTCGCCGATCGTCATGGTGCCGGAATTGTTGACCAACGGTGTCTGGTCGAAGACGAAATTGCTTCCGGTGAGTGCGCTCGAGTGCACGCCGTCGAGCATGATCGACTGCCCGTCGCCAAGCGTGATCACCGCGTTGCCGTTGGCGTCGTCCGCCATATGCGCCTGGACATCGGCGAAGCCAACAAAGCCGGAATAGCCGATCAGATCGATCTTGTCCGCCGCCGCATCGAAGCTGTGGACTGTGTCATTGCCGATCGGCTGCGAGAAGACGAACAGGTCGTTGCCGCTTGAGCCGGTCAGCACGTCGTCGCCGGACCAGGCGAAGATCGGCGAGCCCGGCGCGTAGGCTTCGACATTGTCGACGATCAACGCGCTGCCGGTCGTGCCGTCTGCGTTGGTCCAGGTCATCTGGACGTCGAGCACGGCTGCGCCGGTGAATTCGGAAGGCGTGGTGACGGTCAGCGATTGCACGTCGTTCGTGTTAACCGTCCACGTGCCGTCGCCGTTGTTAGTGCCTTCATTCAAAGTCCACCCCGAAGGAACGCCGGCGATTGTGACTAAGACGGGGACAAGATTCGCCGACGGTGCGGTCAGGGCAAGATTGATCGGCTCTCCGGCGATGCCGGCGGGCGCTACAGCCAGGCCACCAGTATCCAGGAAATCGCCTGCCGCCACCGACGGGGTGCCTGCTAGATGGATTTCGAGCAGCCCAGAGTTGCCTTGCGCCAGGGCACCGGCGGTCTGGTTGGCGTAGACAATCGTCTGATTGGTGGCGCTGTCAAAATGCCAGGCGATAGTATGCGCCGCGACATTTGCGACCCCCACGTCGCTCGTTTTAAACGCCGTGAAAGCCGAAGCGATAAAGCTCGTCAAATCGATCTTGTCCGTCCCCGAAGTGAAATCGGCGATCGTGTCATAATTGGCAACGTTGTTGACAATGCCGGACTGGGAGTCGGTGATGGCATTGTACTTGAACGTATCGCTTTGCCCGCCCCCCGCCAGAAAATCGCCTCCGCCATTTCCAATAAGGGTGTCGGTCCCAGCACCAGCGATAATTCCGTCGAAGCCGGAGCCCCCCGCGATGGTGTCAGTTCCATTTAGACCGTAGAACAAATTAATTCCGGTTGTGGCCGATAGCGAGTCGTTACCGGTTCCTCCAGCTATAACATTGACTGGCACCGATAAGGTATTGGCCCCAAACGTAACTGTCACAGTGAGATGGTAAGTCGCGTTTGAGCCTACGTTAGATGTCCCGGTCGACAGCAGGCCTGTAGTCGAGTTGATAGCGAAGCTGTTGTTGTCGCCTACGTTGCTGGGGAGCGAGAAGGTATAGGTGTTCGCGTTAGGGTTCCCGATGACATTGAAAATTCCAAGGTCAGTGTTCTTGTTGAGCTGATTTCCGGATTCAAGATTACTGATTTGCGCTGAAGTCAAGGTCACCGCGAGGCCTGCCACCGCGACAGTGAAGTTCGAGCTCGGACCGGACAGCGCATGATTGTCAGTGGCCTGAACTCCGATCGTGTAGGAGCCCGCATTGAGACTCGAGCTGTCGGCGACGGTCACTACGCCGGTCGCCGAGTTGATAGCGAACAGATTGTTGGGATTGCTCGTAAAGCTATAGGTAACCGTGTCTCCGGCGTCGGGATCGGTCGAATTTGCCGTGACCCCGATAAGCGTGCCATTCGCGGCGTTCGCGGCAACGAAATTGTTCGCGCTGTTGGTATCGGTAGGCGCCGTCGGCGCCTCGTTGACGTTGGTGATGCTCAGCACCACGGCCTTGCTGGCGATCAGGCCGCCGCCGTCGGTGTCCACGACATTGAAGCTGTAGGAACTCTTGGCCTCGAAGTTGGCCGAGGTGTTGAGCGTGACTTGCCCACTGGAATTGATGCTCAACAGCGACGCATCGGTGCCGGTCAAGCTCCAGGTCTTGGTATTGTTCGGCGCCGTGGTGTCTGGATCGGTCGCCGTCGCGGTATGCACCACCGTGCTGGCCGGCGCGTTCTCCGCCACGCTAGCCGTCGCACCCGAGGTCACCGTCGGTGCCTCGTTGACGTCGGTGATGCTCAGCACCACGGCCTTGCTGCCAGTCAGGCCGCCGCCGTCGGTGTCCACGACATTGAAGCTGTAGGAACTCTTGGCTTCGAAGTTGGCCGAGGTGTTGAGCGTGACTTGCCCACTGGAATTGATGCTCAACAGCGACGCATCGGTGCCGGTCAAGCTCCAGGTCTTGGTATTGTTCGGCGCCGTGGTGTCTGGATCGGTCGCCGTCGCGGTATACACCACCGTGCTGGCCGGCGCGTTCTCCGCCACGCTAGCCGTCGCACCCGAGGTCACCGTCGGTGCCTCGTTGACGTCCGTCACATTGATGGTGAAGGTCTGCGCGGTGGTCGGGCCGGCTCCGTCGGAGGCCTGGACGGTGATGGTGTGGCTGGTCGCGTCCTCGAAATTGAGCAGCGCGGCGTTGGCGACCGTCACCACGCCGGTGGTGGCGTCGATGGCGAAGCGTCCGCCGGCATTGTCGCTCAGCGAGTACGTCACGGCCGGGCCGTTCGGATCGGTCGAATTTGCGGTGATGCCGACGGCGGTGCCGTTGATGGCGCCTTCCGCAACGCTGCCGCCGGTCGCGCCGTCGGTATCGGTCGGCGTGCTCGGATCAACGTCGGTGACGGCGATGGTGAAGGTCTGCGCGGTGGTCGGGCCGGCTCCGTCGGAGGCCTGGACGGTGATGGTGTGGCTGGTCGCGTCCTCGAAATTGAGCAGCGCGGCGTTGGCGACCGTCACCACGCCGGTGGTGGCGTCGATGGCGAAGCGTCCGCCGGCATTGTCGCTCAGCGAGTACGTCACGGCCGGGCCGTTCGGATCGGTCGAATTTGCGGTGATGCCGACGGCGGTGCCGTTGATGGCGCCTTCCGCAACGCTGCCGCCGGTCGCGCCGTCGGTATCGGTCGGCGTGCTCGGATCAACGTCGGTGACGGCGATGGTGAAGGTCTGCGCGGTGGTCGGGCCGGCTCCGTCGGAGGCCTGGACGGTGATGGTGTGGCTGGTCGCGTCCTCGAAATTGAGCAGCGCGGCGTTGGCGACCGTCACCACGCCGGTGGTGGCGTCGATGGCGAAGCGTCCGCCGGCATTGTCGCTCAGCGAGTACGTCACGGCCGGGCCGTTCGGATCGGTCGAATTTGCGGTGATGCCGACGGCGGTGCCGTTGATGGCGCCTTCCGCAACGCTGCCGCCGGTCGCGCCGTCGGTATCGGTCGGCGTGCTCGGATCAACGTCGGTGACGGCGATGGTGAAGGTCTGCGCGGTGGTCGGGCCGGCTCCGTCGGAGGCCTGGACGGTGATGGTGTGGCTGGTCGCGTCCTCGAAATTGAGCAGCGCGGCGTTGGCGACCGTCACCACGCCGGTGGTGGCGTCGATGGCGAAGCGTCCGCCGGCATTGTCGCTCAGCGAGTACGTCACGGCCGGGCCGTTCGGATCGGTCGAATTTGCGGTGATGCCGACGGCGGTGCCGTTGATGGCGCCTTCCGCAACGCTGCCGCCGGTCGCGCCGTCGGTATCGGTCGGCGTGCTCGGATCAACGTCGGTGACGGCGATGGTGAAGGTCTGCGCGGTGGTGGTCAGCGTCCCATCACTGGCAACCGCCTTGACCGTGTAACTGCCGCCACTGCTCTCGTAGTCGATCGTGCTGGCGCCCGCAGCGCTCACGCTCACCACGCCGGTGGTCGAGTTGATTTGGAACCGCCCACCTGCATCGTCGCTCAGCGAGTACGTCACGGTGCCGCCATGGACGTCGCTTGACGAGGCCGTCACCCCGACCAGCGTGCCTGCGGTCGCTCCCTCGGCAACGGAGTTGGCAGCGGCGTTGCCGTCCGTCGGGACGGACGGAGCTACATCACCCACCGCAATGGTGAAGGTCTGCGAGGCGCTGGTCAGCGTCCCATCACTGGCAACCGCCTTGATCGTGTAACTGCCGCCACTGCTCTCGTAGTCGATCGTGCCGGCGCCCGCAGCGCTCACGCTCACCACGCCGGTGGTCGAGTTGATTTGGAATCGCCCGCCGGCATCGTCGCTCAGTGAGTACGTCACCGTGCCGCCATGGACGTCGCTTGACGAGGGTAGTGTGCTGAGAGTTCTGCAAATTCGCTGAGAGGGGGCGGTCATGGCAGGCTGGTGATTGTTCACGTCACCTGATTCCCGCGAAGGAACGCCACCATGACCAAGACTGAAGTTAAGACCGCCAGCGCTGCCGTCAAAGACATTTTGCTTTCGAACCCGGATGGATTGCACGAGGTGCTCCGTGCGGTGATGCAGGAGGTGCTTGAGGCCGAGATGGACGAGGCGCTGGGTGCCTCGAAGAGCGAGCGCACGCCCGAACGGCTTGGCTATCGCTCGGGCTATTACGGCCGTACCCTTGTGACGCGGGTCGGCAAGCTCGAGCTGCGGGTTCCGCAGGACCGTGCCGGGCGCTTCTCCACCGAGCTGTTCGAGCGCTACCAGCGTTCCGAGCGGGCCTTGGTGGCGACGCTGGCGGAGATGTATGTGCAGGGCGTGTCGACCCGCAAGGTGAAGGCGATCACGGAAGAACTGTGCGGCCATGCCTTCTCGGCCTCGTCGATCTCGGCCATCAACAAGCGGCTGGACGAGAGCCTCGCTGCCTTTGCCAGGCGCCCCCTTCAAGAGCCGTTTCCTTACCTCATCCTCGATGCGCGCTACGAGAAGGTGCGTGAAGCCGGTGTTGTCATGAGCCAGGCGGTGCTGATAGCGGTCGGTATCGACTGGGACGGAAGGCGCCAGATCCTGGCCGTGGAGATGGCCAATCGCGAGAGCCGCTCGGCCTGGAGGGACTTCCTCGTCGGCCTCAAGGCGCGCGGCCTCAAGGGCGTCGAGTTGGTCGTGTCCGATGATCACGCCGGCCTGGTGGCAGCGATCGGCGAGGTGATCCCCGAAGCCGCCTGGCAACGCTGCTACGTGCACTTCCTCAGGAACGCGCTCGATCATCTGCCGAGGAAGCACGGCGACGACTGCCTGCAGGAATTGCGCTGGCTCTACGACCGGCGCGATCTCGCAGAGGCCAGGGCTGATCTTGCCGCATGGCTTGCCAAATGGTCGGCACGCTATCCGCGCCTGACAGGCTGGGCCGAGGATGCCATCGAACAAACCCTGACCTTCTTCAGGCTGCCGAGACAGCACCACAAGCATCTCAAATCCACCAACATGCTGGAGCGGCTCAACGAGGAAATCCGCCGGCGCACCTATGTCGTGCGCATCTTCCCCAACACCGAAAGCTGCCTGCGCCTGGTCAGGGCGTTGGCCGTCGAGACCAATGAAAACTGGATGGAGGCCAACCGATACATCAATATGGACGTCCTGCGCGAGCACAAGAAGCTCGCTCTGCGCCAAGCCGCATGACCAGCATCATGGCCGCCCCATTTTGCAGAACTTGACGCACACAACCTTGACGAGGCCGTCACCCCGACCAGCGTGCCTGCGGTCGCTCCCTCGGCTACCGTATTGGCCGCGGCATTGGTATCGGTCGGCGTCGAGGGAGCCACGTCGGTCACCGCAATGGTGAAGCTCTGGGTAGTTATCCCCCCGTGGCCATCGCTCGCCTGTACTGTAATCGTATGGCTGGTCGCCGTCTCGTAGTTGAGCAGCGAGGCGTTGGCGACCGTCACCACGCCAGTGATGGCGTTGATCCCAAACCGGCCGCCGGCATTGTCGCTCAGGCTGTAGGTGATCGTGTCACCGTCAGCATCGGTTGCAATCGCGTGATCCCGACCGGGCTGCCATTGACGGCGCCTTCCGAAACACTGCCGCCGACGGCACCGTCGCTGTCAGTCGGCGTCGAGGGCGCGTGATTTGTTGTTCCTTGCTCGTTGAGAACTACAATCTGCTCAATACCGGTGATTTTAAGATCGAGCGTCTTGAAGGTATAGACAGAGCTATCAGCCTGGCCAGTTTGCGCGCTGATGTGTGCGGGAAGCCATACGTTTTTGACGTAAGCGATCTCTGCCGCAATGGCCGCGTCGCTGAACTGAGCTGCGCTCAGCCAGATCTGCATAGTGTCGACGTCGGGTGTGGATCCAGTCTTACCGAGCTGCACCGCGCCGTTTCCGCCATCGTAGGAATCATAACCCGAAAAAGTGGTCCCGCCCAGCAACGTTTGAGTTGGCACGATCCCGTTGATGGTCTGGTCTGTTCCGGAATACAGCATCCCGCCTGTCACCGTCTGGGTGGAACTCGCGAATGTGCTTCCAAGGCGGTACTGGTTTTCATAGGCCTTATAGATCAGAGTGTCCGTCCCTGACCCGCCGAGAACAGTATCGAACCCGCTACCGCCATTGAGGACGTCATCACCCGATCCGCCGTTCAGGCGATCGTCTCCAGCGCCCCCGGACAGTATGTCCACACCACTACCGCCGACCAGATTGTCGTTGCCGCTTGTACCAGTTGTCGTTGCCATACCCCGTCCCCTATCTCGCTAGTTGTTCTTGTCGATCAAGACGTGTCGACATCGACCTGCCGCTTGCAGCGGCGTCGCTCAAAAATTGTGAACCTATGAGGGCAAGTTCGCCTTCGCCAACAAACGGCTTGATCCTGGGCGAGAGCGCCGGACCAAATGAGTTCGCATCCAGACCAATGGCATGTGTACCAATGCCAAACGCCCACGCTCGCGAGTCCGGCAAACACAGCTTGATGCCTGCTGAATCTGCGCAGGCAACAGCGGGCTTCTTCGGATCGGTCGAGGCGGAAAACTCATCATTCGGAGAGCAAAGTGCGATTTCGGCCAGATCGCTACTCGACCCATCGAGAGATATAATGGTCAGAACGGTGGAAATGGGGACGGGCGCATTTTCGGCTAAGCGGTAGGTATAATCTCCGCCCTGTGGCGTATCGGGAAGCAACGTCGAAATTCCGTCGGCGTGTACGATTTGAGAAGCAGCCATTATAACCCTCTTACTCATACACAGATGCCCCCACATCCGTTTACCGACCGCACTGAAAAGACAAAGCACTCGCTATCAAAGCTCATAGACTTCGTCAGCCCACCCAACCGCCGCTATGTTACGCCTTGCGAACGGCTGACTCAGCAGTACCGTTTACGGATGGCGGCTCGATGTTGATGATGATGATGATGTTGCGACGAGATTGGTCGTCGCGCTGCGTCTCCCCTTGCGTCGGCAAACTCGTCGGCTGCCGATCATGTTTTTAAGAAAATGCTTATATTAGGAGATTATTAACTCTTCCGAGGGGGAGTCGTCAACATTCGACTAGCGTGACAGTTAACAGTCAAAATAAAACGTGCACGGAACCGGCTGCGGACCGCCTTCCAGAAACGCATGCCCCAGTGAGGGGAAGGTGTAGCAGCAACCGCCGATCTCATGGACAATTGCGTTTCACTGTGTCGGTTGCTGTAACCATCTGAGAGGGTCCCAAGAGTCCGAATTTCCGCACCTTGGCCTTGTCTTTCGACCAGGAAGGGCAGGGATGGTCTGATTTCGATGCATCGTCTCCGGTAGGAGAGGTAATTAGGCGCGATCAATATCCGGTTTCGATCATTCTCAGGCCGGCTCGAATTGTCCTGGAAGTCTTAATTGACATCGAGAAGGTGATGGGGCTGCCCGTCAAGGATCTGCTCCAAGCAGTTAATCCAAAACCTCACCAATCTTTTGGAAAACGCGGCGGCTGAAAAGGCGGGAGCAATCCAAAATGGCCGGCACACTGATCTCCTTCAAAATTGCCGATATTGCGCGCGGATCAAGAGCGCACGCTAAGGCAACATGGAGCCTGGCAGGGTAGAGGCGACGGGCAAGATCGTGGTCATCGCCGCTACACATACGAGCGAACCGGAAAACCCCGTCGACCAGTGTATAAAAAATCATGCGCGTTCGTCTTAAGGGGCTGAACAGCCGCACGAAACAACTCGCCGACGGCAGCCTCGTCACCTACTAGTGGGCTTGGAAGGGCGGGCCACCTTGCCTGGCAAGCCTGGAGATCCCGAATTCATCGCAGCCTACAAAGCTGCCGCCGCGACCAAGGCCAAGCCGCGCCAGGGCGCGCTGCCGTCCGTGCTGAATGAATTTCAGGCCAGCTCGGATTTGGATGACCTGGCGCCGCGCACGCAAGCCGACTATGTCAAGCTGATCAAGGTTATCGGAAACAAATTCGGTGACTTCCCGCTGTCGGGCATGAGCGACCGCCGCACGCACGGCATCTTCATGGAGTGGCGCGACGAGCGCGCCAAGGCATCGCGCCGACAGGCAGACTATGGCTGGCAGGTGCTGGCGAGGATCCTGTCCTGGGGACACGGTCGCGGCCTTGTGTCAGCCAATCCTTGCGAGAAGGGCGGGCGCCTCTATCGCGGCACCAGGGTGGCTAACGTCTGGACTGCCGCCGACGAGGCCGCATTCTATGCCAGCGCTCCCGCGCACCTGCATCTGCCGCTCACACTGGCCTTGTGGACCGGCCAGCGCCAGGGCGACCTGCTGCGGCTCACTTGGCAGCAGTATGACGGCAAGGTGATCCGCCTGCAGCAATCCAAGACCGGAACTCGTGTGGTCATTCCCGTCGGAGGGCCGCTCAAGGCTGCGCTCGGGGCGCTGCGCGACAAGGTCGGGCAGATACTTTTGAACAGCGACGGCGTGCCATGGACCTCAGATGGCTTTCGATCATCTGGCGCAAGGCCTGCGCCTCGGCCGGGGTGGTCGGAGTGACCTTCAATACATTCGCGGGACTGCTGTAACGCGCCTGGCGCTCGTCGAGGCCTGGGTGCCGGAAATCGCAACGATCACCGGCCACAGCCTTCGGGATGTGGCCGCAATTTTCGATTCTAACTGCCTCAACCGAGAGCCGGCGCTCGGCGAAAGCGCCATCCGCAAGCTCGAACGGGAACAAAAATTACCGACCGGGCGTCCGACTGACACGAAATGTTCTAATGACGAAACGGGAAAATGGCTTTAAAATCAACTGGCTGGGGAACCTGGATTCGAATCATAGCTGCAGGTCACGTCGCACCTTTACCAGATAGGCGTCGGCATCCTTCTGCCAGCCAGCGAACTTCATCGGAGGGCAGGGTGCGCTTGCGGACCTGAGCCATTCCTATTCCTCGCGGTACTTTGGATGACGTTGCGTGGTGTGGGAGCGAGCTTGCCAGACCGGATAGCGTTCCGCCTCTTTCGCCAACTCTCTATTTCCGCGACGCTCCGATGGCCTCGAAAACCTCTTGGCCGATGGGGACGTCTCCGGAGACGTATTCATTCGCAAGCTTGATTGCGTCGCCCAACTTTGGCGCAAGTTCAACCAAAAGATTGAACACTATCCAGACCGGAACATTAGCGCCGACTAACGGTTAATGTCGGCAGTGTCCCGAATCATGATTGGCTGGAGCGATGGCGGTACTGGCGTTCGATCTTGTCTATTTTTCCGGCCTGACCGTAGGCGACCTGCTGGGCAGCGTCATTTCGTTGCTGGCGTGTTTGGTGCTCTACAATGCTTTGGCTACGGACCGCCCGAACCGATAGGTCGGGTCTAACCCGCGATCGCCATTCCAAAGCCAAGGCCCAGGCCAATTGCGACGCCAAGGAACAGCTTGCCGGCCATGTCGATGCGAAGGCGCATACAGGGCGCCATGCGTCTGTGCGGGCGCTCTGAGGCCGTTGCCGATGTCATCGAAGATCGTTTCCATCGGTCGAGTCTCCGAATCTGTGAATCCCCTGTTTGATCCGTCAAAGTCTAACGATCAGGGAAGCGCCATGGAAAGCACGTGCAGTAACGGTTGGTTCAACCATTGCTGGTATAAGTGTGGGGTGGGTGGCGGCTCCGACAGCTCGGGGGTGGAACTGAGTGCCGAAGCCGCCTGCGCAGCCAAGGTTGGGGTTTGACCGCGCCGTCCTATTCTGGGACAGCGCGGTCAACGATTCGTTAAAATGATCCGGACCTAATTAAGTCGATGCCAATTGCGCCCTTCGGCCTTTTTGCGTCAGCCGGGAACATCCTCGCTCCGAGGCTGTTCGGTCACACCCGGCTCGTTCTCAGCGGTCCTGCCGGTGACCAAGATGGCCCCTCACTCATCATGGTCGGCCCGCGCTCGGAAGCAGGCGCGGGCCATCCCTGCACAAGCCCGGCGTCTCCAGATGTCAGCGCTCTGGCGCGAGCCGGACTGCATAACGATTGCGGATGTGGCTGTTAAAATAGACGCCCTTGGCAAGGCAGCTTTGAACGCAGCAACTGCCTCAGCAGGTACGTCCAAAAACTCGTAATGCTTCCCGCACCACTGCGGCCGTTCTAGAGCATGCCTCAGAACGTTCTCAAACGAGGTTAGCTGGAGTGGACTTCATAGCGTCACGGGAAACATACGGAACGATACGGGAAGATTTCTGATTTTGGCCCAAGAAAAAACTAAGAAAATCAACGATTTTTAGACACCCTCCGGGCCCACCAGTCGCCTTCATGCACAAGGCTTTGCGTCGAGGGTAGACAACCTGGTTAGACAGTGGGTTAGACAAACCGCTTCAGAAGCTTCGCCATGCCATCCACGGCGAGCCGCTCCTGCTCCGTCCTTGCTGTAAAGCTCTACGTGGTCCAGGACGTCGTGGCCGAGAATGCCTGCCGATTGTTTCGGGGTCGCGCCCTCCTTGGCCAGGTACTTCCCCAGCGTCTTCCGAAGTCCATGCAGCTTGCAGCCGGGCCCCATGCCCGCCATCTTGGTTCAGTGCGCCATCATGCCGGTCAGCGACTTTCTCAGAGAAGGAATTGCCGTAGGCCTTCAAAATCACCGTGTCGGCCGAACCCCAATGCTTCGGTGAGCACATAGGTGATCGTTAGCGCACTTCAAATGCGATCCGCTGCTCACTAATTACTTGATCCCGTAAATTACATGATCACGTATCGACTTTTGCATTGAAATCCCGAATTCGGTGGCCTTATAAAACTGATGCTGCCATTGCTCGTAGGTCGGCTGTGATGGATAACGCGGCTCCATTCCGCAAGGCCGTCCCTTGCGTCGAAGTGACAGAAACCTGCGGCGAATGGTTCGTCCGCGTGGTTGAGAAAGATCAGGAAATTGCCCGGTCATTCAATCAGGAATCGTTCGCGTTATCCTTTGCAGAAGGCCAGCGGATACGCCTAGGGCTAGCGAAGGTCGTGCGCCTGTAGGGCGCTGTGGGGCGGCATTGTAGGCATCCAAGCATGAGCGGAACCTAATTTGCAGCCGCAAATTAATGTCCAATGAATGAACTCCCAAACCGGAAAAAACTCGTGCCTGACCCTCAACCTCGGCGGGGCTCCAACAAAGGTGTGTTGCTAGCGGCTGCAGCGCTGCTGTTTGCCTTTCTCGCTCTTATTCTGTTTGGGTTTTTTCAGTAACTGCGCGCGGCGCCGTCGTCCTAGAGAGGGCAGAGCACCTGCCGACGTGATCTTCGATCCGCTCGCGTCCCAGCGGCGGGCCGATCATACAAGCCGGCTCGGTTCGTCGCTCCTGACGGGTTGATCGGTCCCACAGAGCAGGTTGATCATCGGCAATTTCTTGGCAGCGCCGGTATTCAACTCACGCCCAACGCGATTGAAAACTGAAGCTGGCCGTCCATCGTGACTGACGCAGCACGAGCCGAACAGGCGAGGCAAGCGCAAGCCTTGAGGCCCAACCTCGGACAGACGAATCACGCTCGTGCAGTCTGGAGACAGCGCAACGAGTTATTCATTCGGGCGCCTTCGCATCACCAGCGGAACGAAAGAGTTAATTGACGATTTACTAGGGAAGGATTGCAGGACGGAAAACATTGAGGATTGCTGCCATGACAATGTTGTTCGAACCACTCGACTCTGAAGGTTACAAGCGCAGTGTGGTCTACCATGCCGCACGCTTGTCCATGCTCCACAACCGAATGCTGAAGCGTTTCGACAAGGTCGATAAAGCGGCTGAAAAGGTTGAAGCCGAGGTGGAGCTGTTTGATGAAGCTGTTCGCACTCTCTACGAATGAGCGGCATGTTGACCGCCGACGTTCCTCCTAGCGCGTATACGGGCGCGGGTTTCACCGTTGCCCACCAGGCGATGTCGCGCCGCGGATTTGGGCTTGATAAGCACGATCTAATGTATACGATTCACCCAGCCGGCCTGGCTCCCCCGCCATCGGGCCGGTCAGGCCCGACGGTTCAACGCACCACCCGAACGACTGTCGGGCCGCTAGGACTCTCACCGTGCAGCCGGGTTCATGCTTTGCCTTTTTTTCTCGAAAAGCGCGAGCTTGGTCATATAACCAATTCTGATTTTTGCATGGCATTGGGTGCAGTTGAAGTTGGATATCACCTTCAACCACGATCCCTTTTTTATGATGACATGAGAACAGTTTGGACATTCCAGTTCCAGGTACTCGTCCCCCATATCGTTTGAAATCGGCACTACGACACTCCCCAACAGTTGCCCGTGAAACTTGCGCTTCGAGATCGGCCGGGACCTCCGTGCTCAAACCCGAACGTGGGTCCTTGGCAGATGTTCCGCAATCCGACCTCTGGCGACCGGGATCGGACCTAAGTCCAAATCGCCGCCAACAGGCCGAGAAGTGGAACCCCGGCGGATGCTTTTTGAACGCTGAATTTCCGTCCTCGACGGTCGTAGTCCGCCGTCCTCCTGGCCAAAGCTCCAATGTTGCCTTGTGTGAAACTGACCTCGCCCGGCCTATCAGGTCGCCAGGGCGCAACTCCGGTAATAATACGGTCGGAGCGAATGTCAGCGCGAAGCTGTGCGCAGGGACGCCAACTCGCTGACAGCAGCAAGGATGACAGCATCGGTTGCCGGCTTCGGCAGGAATCTGCAGTCGCGGAAAGCCGCGGGAACGTCGGCGGGGCCAAATCCCGACAAGAAAGCAAAGGGGATGCCTCGCGCCTGCAATATCCTCGCCACGGGCAGACCCGTTTCACCGTTCAGCTGGATGTCTAGCAACGCCACGTCAATCTTGTCCGATTCGATAAGACGCAGAGCGGCGGATACCGACGGCACAGGTCCGACCACCTGATAACCGGCGCGACGCAGCCGCGCGGCAGTGTCCTGCGCGACTAGCCATTGATCCTCAACAATCAGAACACTCACGCTTTCGCTCACGGCCCCTCTCTGCGATTGACCGGAAATGAGATGTCGATCCGAGACCTTCGGACAGTTGTTTCGACATGTCCGCAAACCTATAGGTAACCTCTCCATGCAGCAAGGTGAGGCTGATGCTGGAGCGCAGGCGCTTCCACCGACCACTTGCTGAATTACCGGAGCCGAAGATTAGCGCGTCAATGGAGCTGCGGTCCGCCCCCGCTCCATCGAGAGTTGGATAGGCGCTTACCCCTCTCCACGATCCGCAAAAATCTAAAAGCCTCCGTACCACGCCATTGGCTCTTCAAGCATGAGTAGCACCTCTCTCTCTCTCTCTCTCTCCATCTTGGGCGACCTGAGATTGCGGTCGGTCAATGAGCGTCAGAAGTGCGATGCACCGAGTTTGTGCCTGCAGTTTTTCGAAGGAAAGGCTTGAGAATTCATGATTTCGGAGCAGGTTTGGCTGGCGCATGAGCGCCGCAGATCTATACTGGGGAGATCAAGCGATGGGGTCGGCCATGAGCAAAGAGTTCAGTGTAGCGGATGCCTATGGCGCCGGCCGCGCCATGTTCATGGGACTTGAACTGCTGGTTTCGCCCGGTGCGCTCGTCCCCAGACCTGAGACCGAGTTGCTCGGCAAGACCGCGCTTGGTGTGTTGCATCAGATGAACCTGCCGGCTCCGCGCATAGTTGATATGTGCTGCGGCACTGGGAATCTGGCGTGCGCGATCGCCTACCATGTGCCCAGCGCCCTTGTCTGGGCAAGCGATCTCACCGATGAATGCGTCGAAACGGCACGCCGCAACACCTCACATCACGGCATGGCTGAGCGTCTTTCGGTGCTTCAGGGCGACTTGTTCGACTCTCTCATCGGCCTTGGGCTAGACGGAACTATCGACGTAATCGTCTGCAATCCGCCTTACATTTCTGAAAAGCGGCTCGAGGGCGACCGCGCCCATCTGATCGAGCTTGAACCGCGCGAGGCGTTCGCAGCCGGCCCTTACGGCCTGAGCATTCATATGCGCGTACTGAAAGACGCACCGCGATACCTGCGGCGTGGCGGCATCCTGCTCTTCGAGGTCGGGCTTGGCCAAGACCGACAGGTAGCGGGTCTGCTGGAACGCAGCAAGGCATTCGAGAACATCCGTTCGGTCTCGAACGAAGCGGGCGAGGGCCGGGTGGTTCTGGGGCAAGTCAAGACGCAGGCATGAATCCTGCGACAGTCAGACCAAATACGGGGCTGCTCTGGGCGTTACGCTCACCCATCAGTTCATTTTGCGGATGATGTATTGCTCGATCCCCTGGATGGAATCGAGGTTTTCAGGCAGAAGTTCGCTGTCCTCGACGGTAATGCCAAAGGTCTCCTCGATGAACCCGATAATCTCAAGCACACCCGTCGAGTCGACAATGCCTTGATCGAGCAAGGATGCGTCATCCAGCAATGCCTTGACGTCGCTGACGTAGAAATTTGAAACCAAGAAACTACGAATCTGCTCGCTGTAGATTCCGGTGCGTTCCTTGATGGTCAACATGAATTCGTCCTCCCTAACGACACCATTAACGCGACTTGGTTCTGGCCCCGCATCATGACAGCGCCGTTTTCTTGAGTTTTCCCGTGTCCGTCATCGGCAGGTTCGCCACAACGACGATGGATTTCGGGACCATGAAGTTTTCCAGACGCTTCTGGCACTCCTTCTGCAGTTCCCTTTCGCCAATGGCTCTTCCATGCTCCATCACCACAAAGGCTTTCACCGCTTGCCCGAGGAGCTCGTCGGGAACACCGATGACGGCCGCTTCCCGGACTCCTGGAATGTCCATGAGTACGTTTTCCACTTCCCTTGGCGCCACCTTCTCGCCTCGCGACTTTATGATCTCATCCCCACGGCCAACGAAGTAGAGGTAACCCTCCGTATCCATCCGGCAGTAGTCGCCGGTGTATAGGACTTGCTCGCCTGGCAGCGGGCCGGGTTTGAGTTTCCTGGCCGTTGCCTCGGGCTTGCCCCAATACCCCTTCATCACCGTTGCGCCGCGAATGACGAGTTGGCCGACAACGCCGGGGCCTATCCGCCTGTCATGCTCGTCAACGATCCACATCTCCGTATTCGGGATTGCGATCCCTACGCTCAATGGCTTTCGCTCGAGGTCCTCTGGCGGCAAATAGGTGCAACGTTTGCATTCGGTGAGACCGTACATCGAATAAATGCGTGCACCCGAAAACAGCTCGCGAAGCATGAAAATATGCTTGAGGGGTAGGGCTGCCGCAGTGTTTGTGACGTAGCGGATGCTCGAGAAATCCTGGTCTTTGAGGGACCTGAGTTCGGAGAGTGCGGCAAAGATTGTGGGCACGCCAGGAAAGCCCGTAACCCCCTCCTGTCTGATCGACCCGAGGATCTGTGCCGGGAAAGCGAACGAGCGTTCGAGCACCAGCCGGGCGCCGGTACGAAAAGCCATGATCATCTGGTACAGTCCATAATCGAAGGCGAGGGGTAGGACATTGAGGATCACCTCGTCCTCGGCAATCGCCAGGTAGGAAGCGACAGACGCGCACGCGGCCATCATGTTTCTGTGCGTCAGCATCACGCCCTTGGGTTCGCCCGTCGACCCGGACGTGTAGATGATGGCTGCCAGATCAACATCGATGCACTGCCGTGCCGGCGGCGTATCCGCGCCATTGGCGAGGGCGGCGTCCCAGCGCACGGCAAACGGCAGCTGGGCGAGTTCGACGTCGTCGATCGGTCCCGATACGATCACCCGCAGAAGTGACGGGCAGCCGCGCGCCGGCTCGCGGAAGATCGCGTGCAGATGGCCGTCCGTGATGAGCGCCGTCGGCCGGCAGTCGTTGAGCAGATAATCGAGCTTGTCGCTCTTGGTGAGCGGGTTGACGATGCACACCACCGCATTCGCCTTTAGCACTGCCCAGAAGCTAACCACCGTCTCGACGGTGTTGTCGGCGAAGATCATCACGCGATCACCGCGAACGACGCCGGATGCGGCCAGGTCCCGGGCGATCGCGTTGGCTCGCGTTTCGAGTTCGAGGTAGGTGACACGCTGCCTGTTGCACACCAGCGCCACCTTACTTCCGTGTCGGACGGCTGAATGGGCGAGGTAGTCATGCAGCAATGGTACGGCATCATGCAACATGCAGGCGCTCTTCCCGATGTTCGCAGTCGACGTCGACGCTGAGTGTGCATTCGAGCGTTGCACTGGGACAACCCGCGACGAACTGCTGATGAAGAAGTTGGGTCGACAACACGCCGACCAGCGCCATGTTGTCGGCATTGGACAGGTCGCCATCGCCAGTTCTGGCCTGGCATTTGGCAAGCAGGTGCGTGACCGCCTTTGGATCGAAGACATTCGCCTCGCGCAGGGCCGCCTGCGAAACCGCCTCGCGTGCGTAATCCGGAGCGTCTGCGCCGACGAAGCAAAGCGCGTTGGGCGCACGGAAGGGCTGCTTCTTGCGGGCTATGATCTCGGAGGGCAGGATGGGTGCCGCCATGCGCTTCAGCACGTGCTTCTCGTCGAGGCCGCGGAGTTTGAAGGAGGGTGGCAGCGAATTCGCGAGCCTCACAAGTTCATCGTCCAGGAACGGGAAGCGCCCCTCGACGGAGTGAGCCATCAGCATCCTGTCGCCTTGCGAGGAGAGCAGATAGCCCGACATCAGTGTTTGCACCTCGAGATACTGGTCCTGCGCAAGGGGGCTCCAACGGGCAAACTGCGCGGGCAGACGGGCGAGCAACTCGGACACGGCGTCGCGGCCCTGCGTTCGAGCCCGCATATCGGCCGTAAACAAGCGCTTGATGGCACTGGTGGTTCGCCAGCGTGTTTCATGGGCAAAGCCCGGCGCGTCGTAAGCGTGAATATTTCGCCCGAAGAACTGACGCGCCATCGCCTGCTGTTGCACCGGCGAGCGGGTGAGATAGGGGTAAAGGCGTTCCAGGAGCCGAGAGCGTCGTGTCGAAGTCGGGTGGCGCCCCCAGAAGCGGCGGACCTTGCCTTCGCGGAACAGGTCGTAGCCGGCGAACATTTCGTCAGCGCCTTCGCCGGTCAGCACGACCTTGATGCCACGCTCGCGCACCAGGTGCGAGAGCAGGAAGAGTGGCGCCGGGGCAGTCCTCAGGATCGGGCGTTCGGTGTGTTGGATTACCTCCGGAAAGATTCCGGCTATATCTCTGCGCGAAACGACCACTTCATGGTGCTCACTGCCGATCGTCTCGGCAACCATTCGCTGGAAGCGGGTCTCGTCATATTCGGCGTCGGCAAAACGCAAGGAGAAGGTTTGGAAGCGATCGCCCGCGAAGCGCCTTGCGAGCGCGGCCACAAGCGAACTGTCCAGCCCTCCGGAGAGGTAGCACCCGACAGGCACGTCGGCGCGCACCATTCTGAGCGCCGTCGCGGACTCAAGAGCGCTAGACACGCGGTCCACCGCGTTGTTGGAGGACCCGGGGAACTCGCCCTGCCGCGATCCGAAATCGTCGGGATAGGAAGGCTGCCAAAAAATCCGCTCACGAACGGTGCCATCCTGATAGATGCGGACACGACCCGGCTCGAGTTCGTTGATTCCGTGGAAAACTCCTTGCGGCGGAACGACCGTCCAGAGCGTGAACGTCTGATCGATGCCGGCGGGATCAAAGGCGCGAGGGATGGTTCGATCGGCCGCGAAAATGGCTTTCACTTCGCTGGCGAAATAAAGCCGGTGCGCATGCTCGCTGAAATACAGCGGGCAAATGCCGAAGCGGTCGCGCGACAATACGAGACGATTGGCCACTGAATCCCAGATTGCAATTGCCCATTGGCCGTTCATCCGCTCGAAGGCCGTTTCTCCCCACTCACGATAGGCGTGCAGCGCGACCTCCGTGTCGCTGCGGGTTCGGAAGCGGTGGCCGAGCGCCGTGAGTTTTTCACGCAATTCGACGTAGTTGAATATCTCGCCGTTGAACACGATCCACGTCGTATCGCCTGTATCCGCCATCGGCTGCTGGCCACCGGAAAGATCGACGATGGACAGGCGCACATGCGCCAGCCCCGCGCGTCTGTCCCGGTAGAGACCGCGCCCGTCGGGCCCGCGATGCGCCAGCGCGCCCATCATCTGCATCAGCGCCTGCCGCGAAGGAGAAGCCGCTGTGGCATTCAGCGCCACGATTCCACCGATGCCGCACATGCTCGGTCAATCTCCGCCTTCGGCGGACAGCAAAGGCCGCGCGTGAAGATAGTGGGCCGCCCTTCGTTTCGCTTCGATGTCCTTGAACACTTTCTGAAGCTCGGGCTCGGTGAGGCCAGCAACCGCCGCGAGCTCATTGCTGGCGACCCCGTGGTTCAGGCCGTAGAGGCATAGATCCATCAGGTGATAGGGCAGCGCGAAATAGAATTCTTCCTGGCTTTGGGCCATGGAAAAAGTGTCGGTGGTCGGTGGCCGCCGCCGGATTTCATCATCCACCTCGAGATATTCCGCGAGTTGATAAACCTGGGTTTTGTAAAGGTGAACGATCGGCATCACGTCGGCGGCTCCGTCGCCCTGCTTGACAAAAAAGCCCTGGTCGTACTCGAGGCGATTTGGAGTGCCGACAACCGCGTATTTGAGGCGGTCGGCGTGATAGTATTCCGTCATCTTGCGCAGGCGCTGCTTGTAGTTTGTCGCAGCAACGATCTGCAGATAGGCAGCTGGCGGCAGACGCACGGTATCTACTTTACCCTGCGGATCCTGGACCGTGAGGCGGGTTATATTGAGCCCGCTGCTCTCCAGAACCGACGCGATCACCAGCTTGCATTTCCACCCTTCCCCATAATCGGGAACGACGGTCTGGATCGCCTCGATCTGCCGGCGGTAGGCCCCAATGGCCTCCAGTGCCGGTGCTATGTCCTCAAGGACGCTTTCAATGCCAAGCTGTGCCGCGACGCGGCGGCCAAGTCTCAGGGAGTCACCGGAAGAATCCCGCTCCGGCATGAACAGTCCCAGGACCTTGTCTTTCCCGAACGCGCGCATGCACAAGGTCGCGACGACGGAGCTGTCGATACCGCCGGAAACACCGACAACCACGCCGCGACGATGCAGGGTGCCGAGAACCTGAGTGCGCAAGGTGTCAACGATGCGATCGACCTCCGCGCCGGCATCGAGCGCCAGCATGTCCTTGCTGAATTCCGGAATTATGTCGATGACAAGTCCTCCCTTTTGCGAGATTCGGCGGGGGAATAGGTCTGCACGATGGCCGTCTCGATAAGCGGACGGTTGGTGGCAAGGTTTGGTTCGACGACAAGGTCGATGTGGCTGCCCTTGATCGAAATGACGTCCAGGTGTGCCAAGACGCTGTCCCAGCCCAAGGCCCGCGGCATTCCCTCCCTGCGACATCGGAACAAGGTACCGGAGAGGGGCAGAGCCGGTTTCGGTGCCTCAAGCCACTGGAAGAATGACTTCGCCCTTAAAACCTCCTGCAGTTCCAGTTTGGTCCTGAAGATCGTCGGGTTGAACTCTCCATTGGCAAATCTGTCTAGAATCCTGGCCAGACGCGCTTCGCCGCCCACGGCGACGGTGATCTTCGCAAGGGCTCTGCAAGCCATCCGGTGCGCGGATATGCGGTTGGTGCGAATACGATAGAACGTACGGGTAAGTGTCTCCCAGTGGTTGCTCGGCTCGTGCAGGAGGCTCGTGTCGAGGATGCCCAGGAACCGCACCGTTCGCCCGGCCTTCATGAGCCGTGCGGCAACCTCGAACGCAACCGCGCCACCCAGAGAATGGCCGAGAAGTCGCACGGGGCCCGCAGGTTGGATGCGGCTTATCTGCTCGAGTGCGGCGCCAGCCATGGCGCTGAGGGTGTTGTGTCCGTCCAGTATCGCCGCAAGGCTCGGATATCGGATCGGGTTTACACGGGCGACTTTCCCCATGGCGGCTGCGAACGCAGCGAGGCTCGGACCATAGCCAACGGACCCTGGAAACAGGAAAAGAACCGGGGGGTGGTGCTTCTTTTCGCGCCCTTCGCCTAACCGTGCAGAGACGACCGCCTCAACCATCTCGTCCAAGCTCATGCCGACGGTGAATGCCTCGAGGCCCAGCTCTTGCCCGATGGCGTTTTCGATCGCCATGACGCAGTGCAGCAGCTGCAGCGAATCTCCCCCAACATCATCCCAGTTTCCGGCGGCAGTGCCTGTGTTGAGAACCTGCGTCCACGCGTGCTGCACTATTTGACGCGTGTCCTTTGCTCCTCCGGCGGGCGGAGCATCGAGAGTGGACGACCGGGCGGCTTGCGCCCTCCTTCCGTGCGAACGATCTATCTCGGCCAGTGTTGCCAAATCGACCTTACCTCCCGACAGGCGTGGGATTGCGTCAACGGTGTGCAATCGCAAGGGACGCAATGGTGCCGGCAAGGTCATCCTGAGGAGCTGGCGAAGGTCGTCTGCAAAAGCGCCGCCTGCGAAGCGCTGGGGAACCACGAAGGCGATGAGTTCCTGCGCGGCCGTTACCATCACCACGGCATCCGCCACTGAAGGCGCGCAACGCAAGACCCGTTCGAGTTCGGCGGGCTCGATGCGTCGACCATTGATCTTGATCTGGCGCCCTTTGCGGCCGACGATCCTCAAGATGCCATCATCGTCCAGCCGAACGAGGTCCCCGGTCGAAAAAAGCCGAGCCTTGGGATCGTCGGGGTCCGGCTGAGCGGGAACGACCACACCGTTCTCCCAATGACCGAGCAGGGCATAGCGGCTTTTGATCAGAAGTTCTCCACTTTCGCCTGGCCCTACATTGCGCTCCGCTTCGTCGACGATAGCGAATGTCATACCAGGTAGCAGCCTGCCGACGGGAACCGACGCGTCTTGCTCGGGCCAGTCAGGCGGCAAGAACCATTGCGAACCGATGGTTTCAGTCGATGAGTAGCCGATCTGGATCAGACACTGGTCCGAAACGGCTTTGCGCAGCAAAGCGATGTCCATCCATGACACTTTCTCCCCACCGATCCGGGCCACTCTGAGCGGCCAGGAAGCGTCGGCGGGCGCCTCAGCCAGGAGGGCTCGAAGCAGTGCCGGCACAAGATAGGCGATCGTCACACCTTCGGACTGCAATCGAGCGCGCGTAGCGCGCAGGCCGACAGTCTCCACCTCGAGAAGATGCAATGTGGCGCCCGTCAGCAGCGCCGCAAAGATCTCCCGGCAACCGGCGATCGTGGCTGGCCCGGTCAGCGGCAGGAAAACGTCATCCGCACTGATATGGCACGCATCGACATATTGCCGGACCCGCCATAGCAGGCTGCGTTGGCTGTTGACGATTCCCTTGGGGCGCCCGGTGCTACCTGAAGTGTAAAGCACCAATGCAGGCGCATCGACCGAAACGATAGGGGGCTTATGCTGCTGTTCTGGGTGTTGATCGTTGGGCGCCACGGCGGCGGCAATTTCGATCCAGATGATCTCTTGGGCCAATTCGACCGGGCGAACATTTTCGGCGCCTATAATCGCGCCGAGCCCCGCGGCACTGACTATATCGAAAATGCGAGAGGCGGGATCTCTTGTGTTGAGCGGAACCGAAGGCCGTCCCGCCGCCATGGTCGCCAACATCGCCACAGGATACCAAGCGGAGTTTGCTTGCAGGATGCCGATGGCCTGCCCTTCGGGGACGACGGCAGCGATATGAGTTGCCAGCGTCTCGACCGCCCGGAAAAGCTCAGAAAAAGTCAGGCGGTTCGCGCCGTCGCTGATTGCGAGCTTGTCAGGATGCCGCCTGGCGACATCTCCAAGGTGGTCGAAGATTGGAATGTCCGCAAATTTGGCACCCATCTGTCGGTAACGGCGCCAGACTGGCCCCCCTTGGTCAAGGTCATATTCGGGAACGACTGACCACCTTCGGGTGGGTCGCAGATCCACCTGTAGGTTTTGATTTGCCACTTCCGAATGCAAACACACTGAGGACATTCAGGGCCCCGCCAAGCTGTCGGTCGAACATCGCTCGCCGCGGAGATCTTTTCATCAATCATTCGGATGATGCCTCGATCTTGCCTAGCCAGCGCTTCCCGAGCGTCCTTCAGAAGTTTTGCCATTGTGTCCAGCACCGGTCGTTTTTCCTTGCAAGCTCCGTGGAGCGCAAGACGGCTTGCCCAGGCGAACGGATGCGATCGGCATCTCCGCTAGAATCCGGGCTCGGTGCCCAGATTCACTGACTGGAACAATCATTCAAATGAACGTTGGTGTGATCTGAAATCCGGCTAAGCTTGATCCGTAGGGGAATGACTGCTCGTTCGGAGACGCTTGAGCATATGATCATCGAGTTGTTTGGGCCGCCTGGCGCGGGTAAAACCACGCTGCTTCGCGGCCTCTGCCAAGGGCTGGCGAGACACGGCATCAATGTGAAGACAGTAAATGGGTATCGCCTGATTGAACCTGGATCGGCTCAGGATGACGCTCCGGAAATCCGCCATGGCATAAGAAGAATTGGCAAAAAGATTGCCACATCCGGTCCTATCTTGCTGTCGACCTTGCCAAAGGACAGTGTCGCGGCCCGGCTTCTGGCATCGATCCCTCTTCGAAGCCGCGTGTGGTCATGGCGAATGAAGGTCGACATCGCCCAACTGTGCCAGTCCTGGCGCCAAGCGCGGGAGTCGCCCGGTTGCTTCATCTTCGAAGAGGGCATGATTCAGGCTTTGTGTGCGCTGGGTGTGCTGGCTAGAACTCCAAGCCTCGACGCGGTTCGCGAGTGCCTGGCGTTCCTGCCGCGGCCGGATCTCGTTGTGCAACTCGACGCGCCCCAGGAAACGTTACGCCGCCGTCTTGTGGATAGGCATGCGCAGCAACCGCTCCTCGAGGTTATGCTGTTCGAACTTGGCGTGGACAAAGGATTAAGGCAGGCCGAAATCTCAAGAGAGGTCGGCGAGTGCCTGCGCCAGGACCGATGGCCGTTGATACAAGTCAATGGTGCTGAACCTCACGACGTGGACGGGGTCGTCGCGCGCGTTCTGGGAGAACATGTTGGTCATGCTGCCTAGGCTGGCCCATGACCTATGATCCATGACACATTTATGCATTTGGCGCCAAGCCGGGCAGCATCTGCCGCCAAGCGCGCAATCATGTCGAATCGTGCTGATCGAGCACTTCGAGCATGGTCGTCAACATGCTTCCGACTTCCTCAGAGATTTCCTCGGGGCGGATTCCCGCTCTGATGGCATCCGCCGTTGCTTGGTCCGCAAGTTTCGCCGCAAGAGCCGGATCGGCCTTGGTGTAGAGTGGGATCTTATCCTCTACCCATTTCTGCAGGAATTCGATGCCGCGCGCGCTCATACCAAGTACAAGCTCGGCGGGGCTTCTTGGTTCCGTCAGCCATATTCAAGAACGTCAGACCATCTTGCTCAGGCTGACGTCCCACGGTCACGTCACGATGAACGAGGACGCCGTCAGAGCCAGATGTGGCGATAGAGTGGCAAATTGGATCTGATGTGCGCCGCCCGAGCCGTCGCTGTCAAAGGAAAGCGCGCCGGTCGTGCTGTTATAGACGATGTGATCGCCGCTGTCGTGCGCGGCCCTGCCGGCGTAAAACGCCGAAGAGGGAAGGGCGCCTGTATGCAGGCCGGCAAACACGGTGTGGTCGAGTTGGATCTTGTCGTGGCCCACTTTGAAATCGGTGACCTTGTCGATATTGCCGACCTTGAGAGCCGAATCGAAGACAAAGACGTCGTTGCCGCCATGTCCCGTCAGAACGTCTCTCCCGCCACCGCCGTTGATAGTGTTGCTCCCGGAATTGCCATCAATGGTTTGGGCGAATTCGTTTCCCGTGAGCTTGATGGCGGCAGTTCCCAATTTGCTGGTGGTCGCAAGATGCTCGATCTGCGAGCCGGCCGACAGCGCGTAGCTCACCGATGCCAGCACGCTGTCGCTGCCGCTGTGTCGCAGTTCCACCACCTTGTCGCCGGTGTTGTTGACATAGTAGGTGTCGTTGTAGCCGCGGCCCATCATCGTGTCCGCGCCAGCGGTGCCGCGAAGCACATCCGCGCTACCCGTGCCGTAGAAAATGTGATCGCCGGTGCTGGTCGGAGGGACACTTGTGGGCGGAGGCACTGTGCTGGTAGGCGGCTGCGTCGGTTCGCTGGCCGAAGGACCGCTCGCGGTGCTCTGGTTGTGTTGAAGGAACAGAGCCTGCAGCGTCGGCGAGCTCTCAAGCGCCGTGTCGCCCTGTTGAGAACCCCAAGCATAGGCATAGTCGAAGGCGGGCGAAGGCGCTACCTTGGCCCAGTGGTCCAACATGGTCTTTTCCTGAGCAACGCTGGGCAGGACATAGCGACCGCCCGTGTCGGTCGTCCAGTCGCCGCCGCCGAAGGTCTGATACACGGGAACGACCTGACTGAGCGGGATGCCCGAGGCGACGGCCGCCGCCACAGTCCTGTCGATCATGTTGTAGTCAATCGTGCTTGTTCCGGTCCGTACCGGGTAGGGATCCAAGCCGTAATAGTCGATATGCGTGTTGGCAGGATTGAATGTGTTTGAAAAGTCGGGGTTAGCGGAAGACCCCATGTTCATCATGGTTATGAAGGTCTTGGCGCCGGGCAGGTGGCTGTGGATCCAGTCTGACTCCGCCTTCAGATCAGCGGCGGTGGCATAAGTTCCCCATTTGCCGGTCGGGTCCGGCTCATCGACCAGGAAGAAGCCAAACACTTTCGGATTGCCGATGAAGGGCGTGACCTTCTGGATAAAGGAGGAGGTTGCACCATCGGCTTCATTGAGCCACACTAGGCCTTTCTGGCCGGCCGGCAAGGCGTTGAGCTGGTCCAAGGAAGATACATCAACAAGATTGAATCCGGCTTTCGCGACCTCGGAGGCCGACCCGCCCGAGGCGTAATGGAGTGTTGTCATTGACATACCCTTCGTCCGATTCGGTAGGCGCCCCACACCTGCCTAGGGAAAGGATCCATTAGCGACAAATCAAATACCGGCGCCCCTTGATAGAATCTTTGATCATACGCCGGAAAACACAACAGCCTCGATGCTACGCTTGCCTCAGAGGTATGTAGATGATCCAAGTATGGGGTGCTCAAGCCTGCAACGAAAGCATTGCAGCGAGTCTGCCGGAGCGCCTTGTGCGTTGCCGTGGCGGCAATCGGCCAATGCGCGCTTCGGTTGCACGAGCACCGCCGAAATGCGCGCTTCCGCAGGATTTATTTGAGCCCAGGCAGCAAAGGAATCGCGCCCTGGCGAAGAGCCTCCCATTGCAGCCGCTCGATGCTCCTCAACGCGGTCGCCTAGCCGCGGGAAGATGCGGCTGGTGGGTCCGACCATATCCAGAGACCGGGTGAAAGCCTGTTTCCAGACGAAGCGATCGGGAGAACTGGCGGTGCGAGTCATCACACCGCCTGGTCGCGATGTTGATCCGGCGAGAGAAGGCGGGCGGAAGTTGCTTTGAACGCGGCGCGCGGACCTTTCGAACACAGCCCTTTTTTACATCCGGCCCGCCGTGCCGTACGCGAAGATGTCGTCCTTGCACCGTCAGACCGGATGAATCCAACTCACTGACCGAGGCGACAGCGGTTGTGGCTGGATTGCCGCATCGTTGATCAGCTTGCTTCATGCAAACAGACGAGGACAGCACGAAAGCGTGCTCCTAGCGTGGGACTGGCTGTTGTGTGTTCAGGGGCGATGAAACCGGCCATGGAAACCGCGGATAGGATCAGCTGTTTTACGCGATTGGTATCGCATCCAGGAGCGACAGGATGAGTCCGCATCTGGTTTGCGTTGGAGGCGAGGATCATAGACTAAGAATCCCGTTTCTTTTGGCGCTTCGCGAAAGGGGTTTTCAAGTCACTGCCGTTTCGAGTGATCTCGGAGCCGCCTTTTCACCCCATGGCATTGCCCATCGCCGATTCGGGTTCGACCGCTTTGGCAGCGGCAGTGCAGAATGGGGTGCTGTCAGCGCGATCCGTGAACTGATGTCCGAACTGCGTCCGGACATCATTCAAAGTTTCGACACCAAGCCCAATCTCCTAACTCCACTGGCGGCGCGCGGGCACGTTCCCGTCGTTCGCACCATCAACGGGCTTGGTTGGACATTCTCGTCGCGGGAGCCGCGGGCCCTGGCATTGCGTCCTTTCTTTTGCGGCCTTCAGGGGGTGGCGTCTCGTTGGACAGCCATGACCGTCTTCCAGAATAGTGATGATCAGGCCTTCTTCGAGCGCTACCGGCTGGTGGCTCGCGGCAAAGGGCGACTGATCCGGAGTTCTGGCATCGACCCCGATGCATTCTCGATGGCAAGGTATCGTGGTCCTTCGGCTGCCACGATGCGCGAGGAACTTGGCCTACAATCAGCCCAGGTCATAATATTTGTCGGCCGGCTCACGCGGCAGAAGGGGATTCCAACCCTCATCGAGGCGGTTCCTCGCGTTATCCGCGAGAGGCCCAACGCGCGTTTCGTACTTGTCGGCCCGCAAGACTCCGAAGGTCCGTTTGCCGTCAGCAGAGCCGATATCGAGCGCCATGTTCCCCACGTTGTCGCATTGGGGCCAAGGCGCGACATTCCAGCCCTCCTTGGGATGGCGGATCTGTTTGCATTTCCGACGCAATATCGCGAGGGAATTCCGCGTGTCCTGCTGGAGGCGGGATTGTCCGGATTGCCGATCGTCGCCTCGAATATGCCGGGCTGCAACGATGTGGTTGAGGATGGCTGGAACGGCTATCTCGTGGCGCCGCGCGATGCGGATGGCTTGGCCTCCCGGATAGTCGATCTTCTTTCCGACCCCGCCCGTGGCAAGACCATGGGCAGCCGTTCCGTCGGATTCGTGCGGGAGCGGTTCTCGTTGTCGTGGGTAATCGACCAGTATTGCGACCTGTACAAGACAATCCTGGGTGGCAGATATCGCAGCAGGCTTGTTCAAGCTGCGCAGGCGAATCCGAGGGAAGAGGCGGTGCCGAGCCCCCATCGACTGGGCGAGGCGCGGCAATGATGCGTGATGCGCTTCTGGCCTTCGGCGTCGCGATGTCCTACGCGGCGCAACTCAGCATCCCAGGGCTGCCCTTCGGCTACAGCGAACTATGCCTCACGCTCTGGATAATGCTGTCGATGACGCGAATCCTTGCTGGCGGCCAACTGGAGGTTACGCCGGCCCTGGCCAAGCTTGGGCTTTTCTGGCTGATCCTGGCGCTTGCCATGGGCGTGGGTTACATCATCGGTTTTCTGACAACCACGTTGTTCCTGGATCCGTTGTTGCACGACACGCTGGCCTATGTGCTGTTGGCGTGCGTCACCTGTCTGGCCGCTGCGGAGCCCAACGCGTCTTTCCGTTTGCGTCGTATCGCCTGGTGGATGGTTGCTATCGCGAATGCGGGCTTCATCATTCAGGTAGGGCTTGGCTTCGGCTGGCTCCATCAGGCTGGGGTCGAGCCCTGGTACTGGGACCGCTTCTGCGGATGGTCCGACAATCCGAACCAGCTTGCGCTCTACTGCGCCCTACTCGGTCCACTGGCCTTGCATCTTGCCACAACCACCAGCAATAAATGGGGAAGATGCCTTGCCCTATGCAGCCTCATATTCACCGTTTACGTCGGAAGGCTGACAAAAAGCGATACCTACCTTTATACCACGGTCCTGGCTTGTCTGATCCTTCTCGGGCTGCGGGTCCGGGCCTGGCTGACGAGCGACGGCAATAAGGCGAGCCTTTCAAGGCAGCTTGCCGTCCTGATGGCCGTTGGCTTCCTGCCGCTGGCCCTGTCTATAGCGCCCTATGCCCTCAGCGAGGCCTCCAGCGCCGAAGACTTCGCCAAGAGCCTGACCAAAGACAAGGGCGGGGAAGCGACTGCCCAAACCGCGGCGCTTCGCCTCTACCTCTGGAATGCAGCCTTGGAGAAGGGGGCACGATCGGGATCGCTTGGACTGGGTCCGGGCCCGCACCTAGATAGTCCGCCCGTGGTCAATCAACAGTTTTTGCCGCGGCCCTTCGAGGCGCACAGCACCATCCTGGATCTCTACACTCAGGGCGGCCTGATTTCGGTTCTAGCCCTGATGTGGATCTTCGGCTCGGCTGCGTTGTCCGCCTGGCGGGCGAAGCTGGACGCTCTGGTGGCGCTCGTGGCATCGATCGCCGTTTTCAGTGCTCCGCATTTGGTCATCCGCCATCCGATCGTGTGGTTCTGTCTGACCCTCTGCCTTGCCGCTGGGACGCCGGAAGCGATCCCCGCGATTGTTCGCCAGAGGAGATGCTAGAATGTGTGGGATCGCCGGAATTTTGTTGGCGCCCGATGCAGCCAACGCAAGTGCGCTCAGGGCCATCGGACCGATGGCGACGGCGCTTCGTCATCGCGGACCTGACGGTGAGGCCTTCTGGGTGAGCCGTGAAGGGGGAGTAGCCTTCGGCCACCGGCGACTGGCCATCGTCGACCTGTCCGAAGCGGGTCGCCAGCCAATGCTCTCCGCGAGCGGTCGGTATGTCATCACCTTCAATGGCGAGATATACAATTTTCGCGATCTGCGCCGTGAACTGGAAGGGGCGGGCCATCATTTCCGCGGCGCCAGCGACACGGAGGTCATGCTGTGCGCAATCGAAAGCTGGGGCCTTGATTCAGCCCTCGCGCGCTTCGCTGGCATGTTTGCTTTTGGGCTGTGGGACCTGAAGAACCGAACGCTTCAGCTTGCCCGCGACCGAATGGGGAAGAAGCCACTCTATGTCGCCTTGACACGTGATGCGCTCGTCTTCGCCTCGGAGTTGAAGGCGATCACTTGCTTCCCAGGCTTCACCCCGGAACTCGATGTCGATGCGGCGACGACAATGGTTTCCAAAGGCTGGGTGCCGGATGACCGTTGCATTTGGCAGGGCGTGTTCAAGCTGCCACCTGGATCAGTCCTGTCGGTCACTGCGGCGCAATTCGCCAACGCCCGAGGCACCGGTTCGCTTGCGCATCGCATTCACCCTTGGTGGTCGCTGGCCGATGTCGCCTGCAAGGGACAGCGCGATCCGATAGCTGCCAGCGACGAGGACCTCGCAACCGAGCTCGACAGCCTGCTCCGCCTGGCCGTCAAGGAACGAATGATTGCAGATGTGCCGCTGGGCGCCTTTCTGTCGGGCGGAATCGACAGCTCGACTGTCGTCGCGCTGATGCAGGCACAGTCCCGAAACCCCGTTCGTACGTTCACCATAGCGTTCGGCGAAGGTGGGTTTGATGAAGCTCCCCATGCGGCCGCGGTGGCTCGGCATCTGGGCACCGATCATACGGAACTTCATCTCTCGCCGGCCGCCGCGCTTGAGGTCATTCCGGAGCTGCCCCGGATTTGGGACGAGCCGTTTGCCGATGAATCGCAGATACCGACGCTGCTGGTGTCGCGGCTCGCGCGGCAACATGTAACCGTGGCGCTTTCAGGCGATGGTGGCGACGAGTGCTTCGCAGGCTATTCTCGACACTTCCTGGCAGCCCGCCTCACAAAGCAGCATGAGCTGCCATTGTCATTTCGCCGGCTGTTGGCATCGGGGGCTGGGTTGCTGGCCCAAGCCTCTCAGAAAGATATCTTCGGCAATCTGCCGCTTTCATCGAATATGCGGCATGGCTTGCGCGGTGACCGCCTGGCTCGCCTTGCCCGCCTGCTCGCGGCGCGAGATGAGGACGAACTCCTTCTGCAACTGACCAAATCTTCAGCCAACGACCTTGTTCATCGCAAGCCGTCGACAGCACCTACCGACACGACAAAGCTCGACGGCCTGCTCTCGCGTCTCCTATTCGCCGACATGACAGGCTACCTACCGGGCGACATTTTGGTGAAGCTCGATCGAGCCACTATGGCCAACAGCCTCGAGGGGCGATGCCCGATCCTGGACCATCGCGTCGTTGAATTCGCCTGGCGCTTGCCAGCCCGTGCCAAAGTCCGAAACGGGAAGGGCAAATGGTTGCTTCGCCGACTGCTTGATCGTTATGTACCACGCCGACTGGTCGACCGGCCCAAGCAAGGTTTCGACGTTCCGGTCGGGACTTGGTTGAAAGGGCCCTTGCGCGGCTGGGCAACCGATATCATTGCCACGATCGGCCGCTCCGGGGACGGGGTCATCGACCGTGAGAAGGTCGACGCATGCTGGCGCAATCATCTGCATGGAAGCCAAGATAATTTCCGCGACCTGTGGCCGGTGCTCATGTTTCAGGCGTGGCGCAACGAAGCCATGCGGCCATCGACGGTCGCCACGCACCCTTCTTACCATATCGAACTGACAGGGGATTGAGATGGAAGGTTCCATAGCCAACCGCGCCCGGCGTCCGCGCGCCAAGCAGATGGAAGCTGGGACACTTGAAACCAATCTGCGCTTGATGCGGCCGCCACGCGAGCCAACGCAATCGTCACCCTTCCACCAGCTCGTCATCATCCTGACGACGCGAAAATGGTTCTTGCTTGCCATGGCCCTTCTGGGCGGCATCCTGGCCGGACTGGCAGGCTTCACCCGCCCGGTGCTGTTCGAGGCAACGACGCAGGTCATTATCGACGCCCCGAGCAGCAGTGCTTCGGGTGGCGTGGCATCCGCCCAGGACTCGCTGGAATCGAACATCGATGATCATCTGACGATGCTCTCCTCGCAAGGCCACCTGCGTCGGGTCCTGGCAGCACTGCGCAAAGCCCAACCAGTCGACGGTAACGGAAAGAGCGTCGTCAATGCCGTCCCGCCCGCGGCTGGCTCGTTCCTCATCGACCTCCTGAACAGGGCCTGGAGACAGGATAAGACAGTGGCGGAAAATCCGGACGCAGCGGACGCGCCCGAGCTGAAGGCGCTACGCAAGGGAATGAGGGTCGGACAAGAGCTGCGATCGCGCGTCATCACCATCGGGTTCACCGATCCAAGTCCGGCGCGTGCGGCACTTGTCGCGAACACGTTCGCCCAAGTCTACATTCAAGATCTGGTACAAAAAAGCCGAGCATCGGATCAGGTTCATCTGGATTCGATAGTCGCCAGCCTTCCGCAAGTACAAAGGGATCTTGTCGAAGCGACAGATCGGCTGGAGACATACCGGCTCACGCATGGCGCCGTCGATCAGACTGCGGCCAACAACGCAGCCAGTGAGACAGCGGAACTCGGCCGGCAGATATTCCTATCGAAAGCCAGTCTTTCCGCGTCGGAAGCGCGCCTTCGCCGTATTGAGGACCTGCGCAAGGCGGGCGCCCCGGTCACGGCCATCGCTGAAGAAATCGGGTCGCCTGTGTTGACGGACCTGGTGACACGCCAGTCGGGCGCCGCCGCCGACGGCGATCTGCGCAACGCGATCGCCCGCGAAATGGAGCAAAGCGTTGCCCGAATCGCTGCCGAGGCAAATGTCTACCGGTCTCAGGCTACGGCTCTTGAAAGTCGCAAGGCGATGCTCGACGCGGCCGTGGCCGACACGGCGAGCCAACTTTCGGGGCTGCGTTCCCTTGAGCCTAGGGTAGCCATCGTGACGCAGCATTACAACGAACTCCTGAGCCGGCAGCAGGATCTGATACGTCGCATCGCCGCTCCTTCGCCAGGCGTAGCGGTCCTTTCGACCGCCTGGCCGCCGTCGACCCCCGTGACATTGTCGCCGATTTTCCTGATTCCCCCCGGCATGGTCGTCTTTGGTCTCATGGGGGCGGTCATTGTCCTGGTCCGCAACGGTTTCAACCAAACCTTGCGCAGTGAAGCCGAAGCCGAGGCCGAGCTTGGGGTCCCGTGCGTAGGACTGCTTCCCAGGGTTGCGGGACTTAATGCCAGAAAGCTGCGGCATCTGGTTCTGAGCCAGCAGAACTTGCCGTTCAGCCGCGCCGTGACTTCGCTGCTCGTCACTGCGGCGCCAACTCAGGGGAAGGGGCAGCCGCCGCATATCATTCTCGTGACGTCCAGCATCCAGGACGATGCCAAGACCGAGTTGGCATGGAGCCTGGCGCTGGCGGCAACGCGGCTGGGAGGAAGAGTGCTTTTCCTCGATCTCGATCGCAAGGATGTACGGCTCACGAACGGGTTTCGTGGTGAATTCAGCACCGACAAGGCCCGGAACTCCTTCGGCGACTATGTGAATGAACGTTGCGTGCTGAAGGATGCAATTACGAGGATGCCGGAAATCGGTATCGACCTCATGGCCGCTCCAGCACCTTCCGATGATCTCCTGACGCTTCTGTCCACCGTCGACAAATGCCAGTTCACCGAGGAGCTGCGTTCGGCCTACGACGTGGTCATCATGAACGGTCCCCTGGGCCTCGGGGGGCCTGAAACCAGGCTGCTTAAGCGCTGGGCCGATTCGGTGCTTTTTGCCGTTCGCTGGGCAAGGACGAGGCGCAGCATTGCCCGTGGTGCTCTGGATGCAATAGGGGCCGGCGGATCCGCCACCGTTCCAGTAGGGAGTGTGCTCACCCGGGTGAACCTGAAGAGGCTAGCCGGCTCCAGGCTCGGAGACAACGCCGATCTTCTGTTGGAGAGGGTTTGAAGATGCGTCTGCGATCTTCAACAGAATCTCCAGGGAGCGATCGCGTCCCTAAATCGAGCCAGCTACACGATGATCATTGAATTTTTCGGACCTCCAGGATCCGGCAAAACAACCTTCGCACATGCGCTTGCGCAGCAGCTGCGCGGGAAAGGCTATCACGCCAAGGTCGCCCTCAGCTACAAGCCAAGCACCAGGGCCGCCAAATATGATCTCGGAATCTTTCTGTTCATATCACGGATCGTATCGGCGATATTTTCAACAGCCAGAATATTGCTTTTTTCGGCAGGGCGAGCCGATGATATTTCCAATTCCTTTGCAATGGTGAGGATGATACCGCCAAAAAACCGAATATGGCGCGCGCGAATCTGGCGATACATCCTGCACCTTTCGCGTTGCTGGAAGTCTGCGGAGCAATCGCCCGAAATTACGATTTTCGATCAAGGATATGTTCAAGCGATTGGTTCGCTTGCGATGTTCAATGGGAGCACCAACCCCAGAACGCTGGAAAAGGCGCTCAGCCTCGCACCGGCGGCCGATCTCACCGTCAGGCTCTTGGTGCCAGCTGCGGTCGTGGAAAGTCGCCTTCGTAGGCGGATGGAGCTTGAGCCGCCGGCGGAACGGATTTTCGAGGCCGACTTGAACGTGAACATGCGCTCGTTCGCCGTTTTTGAAGCGATGCATGACCTCCTGACAACATCTGGCCGGGAAATCATCTCCGTCGAATACACCGATGGTCCATCGACTTTTAAAAGTATTTGTCGGATTGAGAGACAAATACTTTCTGCATTGTCGCGCTTCGATAGGGCGGTCGGCGAAAAGCAAATTGAGTTGCCATCTCATCGCGCAGACGTAACAACTGGTTCAGCAACCACACCGCCGCGCAACAAGGACATGGGATCGCGGCTCGCTTGGGCAAGCATCTTCGCCTTGTTGATCTATATTGGTGGCGCTGGTTTGACCAGTCTTGCCCAGTTGGCAATTGCACGCCTTATCGGACCTCACAACTACGGCATCTATTCCTACGTTCAGGCTTGGACGTCAGTGCTCGCCTATCTGGCAACGCTTGGCTTTAATGTATCATTGTTGCGTTTCCTCCCGGCCTATAGGGCCAGTGGCAGGCTTGATCTGGCCCGCGGGGTGATAAGATTTGCGCTGCAGAGATCGCTGATAGCGGCAACCTTGTTCGGGATGATCGGCGCTGCGTCAGTTCTGTTCCTTTCAGATCCAACGGAAAGAGGGCTTGAGACAAGCATCCTGCTCGGCATGATGGCTGTGCCCTTGGTTACCGCCTATGCTCTCGGAGCCACGCTTGTGCGTGCTTTCGGCGGCGTTGTCTCGGCGTTGTTGCCGGAGCGCATCATGCGAGACGGGCTCCTGCTCGTGTTGGTAGCCCTCCTGGCATTGTCGGGATTTCGAACAGTGGATGCGCCCTCGGTGACGCTGGCGGTGCTTGTGAGTTCCGCTTTCACAGCGGCCCTGGTGTTCATCATCGCGAGGAGGTTTGAACCACCCGACCTGGGACACGCCAAGCCAAGTTATGCGTCGAGGGAATGGTGGCTTGCCGTCCCCCCGCTCATGCTCATCACCGGGCTCGATGTTTTCGTCAGTCGGGCAGGAGTCCTGGTTTTGGGCTGGACAAGCCATATTGCTGAAGCGGGTATTTTCGCGCTGGCCTTGAATGTCGCGATGCTCGTGGGCCTGTCCCGTATCGCCGTGGCAACCATGTTTTCGCCAACAGCAGCCGATCTCTACGTCAGAGGCGATCGCAGAGGCCTACAACAGCTGTTCGCGCGCGCAACCCTGCTTTCTGCTGGCGGTGCCATCCTGGTGGCCGTCCCGATGATGGTGATCGTCGAGCCGTTCTTGAGCTATTTCGGTGAGGGTTATAGCGCGGGAGCGCCGATCGCACGGGTTCTGATTTTGGGATATGTCTTTGTCGCGCTGTGCGGGCCCCAACAGAATCTCCTGACCATGACTGGAAATGAATGGGCTGCGGCAACGACGATGATAGCGGGTGCTGTGGCCAATATCATTGCCTGTGCAGCCGGAGTTGCGGTGTACGGCCTGCTTGGCGCTGCGGTGGGTGTCGCACTTGCACTGAGCATCTGGAGCATTGCCATGGCCGTCTATATCCGCAAGCGACTGAAAATCATGCCAGGCTTGGTTTTTGCCTTGCTGTCGATCAGGCCGAGCGCGGTCGATGCCCGTCAATGGCATTGGTTCTTGAGGGCGAGCAAATGAGAGCACTGTTTTGGCTACGGTGATTGCCGTCGTTCGGGCAGGAAGTCACGAAGCCCGGATCGCACAAAGGCCATAGGGCTGCACAGACGCTTCGGCGTATCTCTGTTCCGGACACCCGCGCGGGCAGCCGATACTTCGCGGGCTGTGTCCGTCATTTGAAGGATGCATCAGTTTCGGAGGCGCCCCAGGGTGTGCTCACAATCTGCGGAGCATTCATGGAACAAGCCCGAATGGCGAGCGCCTCGGCGCCTGCAGTGCGCCGTCGCTCGGAGAGATCGACGCCTGTCGAGCGCAGCCAACGCGAAACCCTCACCCAAGTTCAGGTCCTGCGCGCCCTCGCGGCTAGTTCGGTCGCGCTGCGACACGCCCAGCATGATGCGGCCACCCTGGAATTACAGGCCGGCCGCACCTTTCAGAGCTGGAATCCGATACCATGGAGCGCTGGAGTCGATATTTTCTTCGTGATTTCCGGCCTTATCATGGTGCATACGTCGCGACAGCTGTTCGCAAAGCCCGGGGGCGCGCGTCTCTTCATTTCCCGCCGGATCGCGCGAATTGTCCCGCTATATTGGGCGCTCACCTCGCTCTACATTGCGGTAGCGGTGGCCGCCCCAAATTTTCTCAACCAGAGCTACGTCGATTTCAGGTTTGTAGTCGAATCCTATTTATTCGTTCCGGCCAGTCGCCCTGACGGCGTCGTTCAGCCGGTCTACGAGTTGGGTTGGACGCTCAATTATGAGATGCTGTTTTACGTGTTGTTCACGGCGACGATCGTGCTGCCCATGCGGTGGGCAGTTACGGTCCTGCTCACGATCCTGGTTGGGATGGTGCTCTCGGGCGCTCTTGCGGCTCCTTTGCCAGAGCCCTGGGGTTTCTGGACCAATCCGATCATCCTCGAATTTGCTTTCGGCGCGATGATCGGGGTCATTTGCGCCTCGGGCCTGCGGCCTTCCGGCCCAATCAGGGCCTGTGTCGCCGCAACGGGACTGGGTGCCCTGATGCTTGCGGCGGCGTTTCCCGATATCTCGGCCGGCCTTGGTCGCCCCGTCGTGTATGGCATTCCGGCGTCTCTAATAGTTTGGAGTGCTGCCTTGGCACCGCCGGGTAAACTGAGGCATGACAGCCTGGCGGCGAGGTGGGCCGCTGGCGTTGGCGATGCGTCATACGCTCTTTACCTCATGCATCCATTCGTGATCCGCGCCATGCGCATAATTTTCTGGCGTACAGGCTTGATCTTTGTGCTCGGCCCGTGGGCTTTCATCGGTTCGGCCTTGGCGATAACCCTGGGCGTGGCATTTATCACCCACCGTCTGTTCGAGAAGCCGCTCACCCGCTATGCGCGGCGCCTTTTGGAGGTCGGGCACGGCACAGGACGGCAGCTTGGGTCCCTTCCAGTGCCGGCGTATCCCAAGACAGATTGAAGGCGAGCCGCGACCCTGCCACACCTGGGAAACGGCGGCGTTGTGCTCACTATGCCGTTGCCGGAAGGCCAGCTGGTCGCACCTGTCCGACAGGGCGTGCATGGAATTCCCGATACCATTCCACGAAACGTTGCACGCCGTCCTCGAGTGTTGTCGCCGGTGCGAAGCCAACGGCGCGGCGCAGGTCCCTGACATCGGCGCGGGTTTCCAGGACGTCACCTGGCGGTAAAGGTACGTTGACGCGAACGGCGCGGCGACCAAGGGCCGTCTCGATGAGCGCGATCAGATGGTTGATTTCTTCCGGCCGATCATTGCCGATATTGTAGAGCCTATATGGCGCCGAACTGGTGGCAGGATCGGCAGCGCGACCGTCCCAACCGGGATCCTGACACGGTGGTTTGGCGAGCACGCGAACAACCCCCTCTACGATGTCGTCGATATAGGTGAAATCCCGCCATACGCGCCCGGCATTGGCGATTTCGATCGTTCGGCCCTCGGCGATGGCATGGGTGAACGTGTATACTGCCATGTCGGGCCTGCCCCAGGGACCATAGACGGTGAAGAAGCGCAATCCGGTTACGGGCAAGCCGAACAGATGGCTGTAGGAATGCGCCATGCATTCATTGGCGGCCTTGGTGGCGGCGTAGAAGCTCACCGGATGATTGGCACCATGATGTTCGGAGAAGGGTATGCGTCGATTGGCGCCATATACGGAGCTCGACGAGGCATAAACGAGATGGCTGACGCCGGCGTGTCGGCAGCCCTCCAGAACGTTGAGAAATGCGACAATGTTTGACTCCACATAGGCATGCGGGTCGACGAGCGAATGACGCACCCCGGCCTGGGCGGCCAGATGCACGAAGTGCGATGGCTGGAATTCGCAGAACAGCGCTTTCACCAGCGACCGGTCCGCCAGGTCGAAGCGCATCGGCGTGAACCTCGGCTCGGCGCAGAGCCGTGTAAATCGCGCCTCCTTCAGCTTCAGGTCGTAGTAAGGCGTGAAGTTGTCGACGCCGATGACTTCGGCGCCGAGCCGCAAAAGGCGTGACGCAACATGAAATCCGATGAACCCAGCGGCGCCCGTGACGATGATCGGCCCCGTGTGCGTAAGGTTCGACGCAGCACCATCCTGCAGCGCGTGAACGATATCCGCCAGCTTGTTGACCTTCGAATCTGCTTCGGCCATGGCAAGTCACTCCCGTTTCCAGGTTCCGCGTTCTGCGCTATCTCGGCAGCGCCTTGAACGATCGGAAATGGCGCCGCCGGCCTTGTGATCTACGCGACAGCGCGCTCAATGCGGGCCGCCGCTGTCTGAATCAAAGCGGATGCAGACAGCAGTCGATTTCTCATGGCAAAACCGAAATGCGCCCCAAAAGAGCCACTAGTTCCGCCTGACGCCTCGTGTCGGTCTTGGCGAACAGTGAGGCAAGCTGAGAGCGGATAGTCGTGCGACTGAGATGCCAACTGCGGGCGATCTCCAGGGGCGCGTCGCCATGGGCGAGGCGTAGCGCCAACTGCGTTTCCGCGCTGGTCAAACCGAACATCCTTTGCAACGTGCGAGGGTTGGCCGCCGATTTGTTATCCCGGTCCAGCAATGCGACGACGGTTGTCCCGTCCGGTGTAACGACGCCCGTCTCGTTCATGGTCACCGGCCTGTCGCCTCTGCTGTGGATCACTACCCATGAGAGTGAGCCCGGCTGGAGGTGGACCGGAACATTCGCGACCAGCCGCCTCAACCCGGCGGCAAGCTCGACGGCTGTATCAGTTGCTTCGCCCTGGCGTGCGAGGGTGTCCCGAGCGGCAGCGTTCCATTCTATTACTTTCTTGTCTCGGTCCAGGACGAAATAGCCGCAACCCATACGATCAAGCATGCCGGTGATGGATTCCAGGCTGCGTCGTCGAGATCCGCCGACCCTTGCGTCCGGTCGGTCCACAAGGCTTATCGGCCGTTCGTGGCGGGTATCGTTCAATACAATGTATTGCCTGCCTGCGAGCGTATCGTTTCGCGTTTCAATCAGTGTCATCGCTTCCACCCAACCCATTGCTACTGACGCAACTCAAATCGGTTGAAGTTGCTGCTTCAACTTGAATTTCCACATACTGCGAGAAATCTGCGAATGGTTTTTCCGCAGCGTCTCTTGGATATACCTTTCTGAAGAGCGCTCCTGACACATGATTTTATTCGCCGGCAAAGTCATGGCAATCGGGCATTGGGATTAGGTGCCACCCCTTCGGACTAGTCTCGACGGACTAGACCGAAAGTTGTAGTCTTTGCGCATGGGTTCGGACCTGCGCTGGCTCAAATCGAATGTGTCGAGCACTACGTTGGCTCATCTAGCTTCGCTGTTGGTGTTTGCAGCATCGATAGCATTCGAGGCGATAAGTACGGTATATGGCGGCCAGCCGTTGCCGCTTGTTGCGTTTATCCCCATAACCGTTGTCATCGTGTATCTTGAGGGCCGTTTTGTTGCCATCGCAGCAACGCTTCTGATGGCGGTCGCCGGCTTGTGGATGCGACACCTGCTGGACGGTCACCTCACTGGTGGAGACTGGACCGGGGCCGTCTTCCTCCTGGGTTCGGGTAGCCTGATCGCAGCTGTGTTCCACCGCCTGCGACAAGATCTGCACGGTGCGCTCAGGGTGGCAGAAGCGAGGCTCGCTGCCATCGACGCTGCCGCCTTGGGCTTTGCTAATACCAATCGCCATGGCGAACTGCTGCAGTCGAACAGACGGCTTTTGGAGATGACCGGCTACGCGCACAAGGAACTTGCCCAACTCGAGTTGCAGGAACTCATTGTCCCCGACGATCGAGGTACTGTGCGGAAACTTTTGGAAGATTTGGGCAATGGGACCGCGTCTGCGACGGATATCCGCGTTTTGCGCCAGGATGGCACGGCATTCTGGGCTCACCTGGCCCTGTCTTCGTCGCGGCCGGACGAGGCGCCAAATGAGAGCGTATTCGTGGTGGTTGACGATATTTCCGAGCGACAAGCGGCACGCGAGGCCCTTCGGGCTCAGAAGGAATGGCTTGATCTCGCCGTGTCTGCCGGGCGCCTGGGAACATGGCAAATAGACATTGACGATGGGACAGTCGCCGGCTCGAGCAAGTTCTGGGACATTCTTGGTCTGCCTCCGGCCCCAGTCCGCCGCTTGGAAGAACTCTCGGCTGTAATCCATCCCGTCGACTGGCCGAAGCTGTCCGCCTCGGCAAAGCCTTCATCGGCATTGAACTATGACGTCGAGATCCGTGTCCGGCAAGTGGATGGTCACACACGCTGGATTGCTTTGCGTGGACGGCAGGAAGAGCACGGCGACCGCAAAATGCGCATCGGGGTGGCGGCGGATCTGACCGAACGTCGACAAACAACTTTGCTTCGCGCCGCCGTAAAGAGACGCGAGCGCATAATGCGCGAAGAGCGCCATCGGTTCAGCAATGTGTTTCCAGTGATCAGAGCTCTGGTCAACATGATCGATATTCCCGACAATGACGTTGCCAAATACAAGGAGATGTTGATCGATTGGATTCGAACGCTGGAGGCGACCCATCGCATCCTTTCTCGTCACGCCAACCTGTCAGGGATGCTCCATGAGCTCGTGGACCGGGAATTGCAGCCCTTCAAGGAGACACGCGACATAACGATCAGTGGACCTTCCCTCACTGTGCCAAGCGGCGCCGCCGAGGGCTTGGCGATGATCCTTCACGAGTTGACGACAAACTCGGTGAAACATGGTGCGCTGGGTGACCCGAATGGCAGGGTCGAAGTTAAGTGGCGATTTGCATCCGAGGACGAAGGTGACGACCTCGTGTTCGATTGGGTGGAATCGGGCCGACGGAAGAGTTCAAAAGTCGTACGCCGCGGGTTCGGGTCACTGATAATCGGTGTGGACAGCACGCCGCTTGTCGGTCATTCCCCGAATATGGAAATAACCGAAGATGGCCTTCGATATTCGCTGCGTGTGTCGCGCAAAGAAATTGAGGAATTTGGATTGCAATAGAGCCCCTCCAAGTCGAAGCCGAATTGGCCAATTAACGGATGGTGTGGGCCCTTTGCTGCGATTTCCTGCAAGCAAACTCGGGCCGGTTCGAGGGGCATACGTCAACTTGCCTGTCTCGTCAGCCAGCTTTGGAGCAACACAGCTGCTTCGGTACGGTTTCTAACCCCAAGCTCACGCAGCACGGCTGCGGCATGGATTTTCGTTGTCGCCTCGGCAATGTCCAGATTGCGGGCAATCTCCTTATTCGAGTACCCCTCTGCCATCAGCTTGAGGACGTCCTTCTGTCTAGATGTCAGCCTAGCGACGTCGCCCGAGCCCTCGTGCCGGCGGCTGGCATTTTGTACCGGAGGTGGGGGGGCATGCGATCTCTGGTCGGCAGACGTTCGAGATAGGAGAGATGGCACATAGATCCGGCCAGCGAGGATTTCGTTTACAGCCAGCACGACTTCTTCGTCGCTCTGCGATTTGACGATATACCCGTGAAGTCCGATCGAAAGCGCGGTCAGTATCTCCGAGCGGGAATCATCCCCGGAAACGATCGCAAAGCGAGTGTCAGGATAGGCAGCCATAAAGTCGCTGAGCACTTCCTGATGGAACAGCCCAGGCATGTTCAGATCGAGGATCGCAAGATCGATGGACGCCTGCTCCTCTAGAAGATTGACCGCGGCATCGAAACACGAAGCTTCGAATATTTCGGCGCTTGGAATTCCAGCCATGAGTGCCAGCCGGAGACCACGCCGATATAAGCCGTGATCGTCGGCAATGACGATCCGAGCCATGCAACTACCCCAACGCGTTACTCGGTTCCCGACGAGAAAACCCGCTGGAACCTCCCATTCGCCTATGATCGACAATCCGTGGTGGTCCTAAAATGGCGGCCATCCACTGGTCAGCGCATCACAGTGATGTCCGCAGCGTCCCATCCACGCACATCCAGAACGTCTAATATAATACTAAATTGCGAAGCTCATCCATAGATTTTTAACCCTGGCGTGCGGTACCTGTCCGCAAAACGATGCCGGTTCCCCATTTGTGGGTCCAAAGCCAGCTGTTCAGGACCATTTCTGTTATGTCGCCACCCGCTGTCGCTGGACCTGTAGGCCAGCCCGGCCCGGGCGGATCGCAGCTTTTTTGAAAGCAACTGCTTTCGTTTTATCGCCGTCATGATCAGTGCCCAATCGCGCTTCTATCGGCTGTTGATCTCGTGGCCATCTAATACCTTGAACGTTTTGAATCCCTACCATTCGAATGCACGACGACAGCCGCCCCGGCTGTCACATACCTTTTCACATATGATGTTCGGATTGCCGCCGAGGTTTGGCCGGATTTGAGGGTATGCCCTGGCCGGACAATGGAACACCGATCCCGAACAAAGCCAACTGCAGATCAGGAGGATCGAATGAAAGCGGTGATTCAATGTGGTGGGATGGGTACGCGCCTTCGACCGTTTACATCGGTCCTGCCGAAACCATTAATGCCGATAGGGGCCCGGCCTGTTCTTGAGTTGCTTTTGAAGTGGCTGCGGCGCAACGGCATTGAAGACGTGTATATTACGACAGGGTATCTAGGGCATTTGATCCGTAGCGTCTGCGGCGACGGATCGCAATGGAACTTGAAGATCAAATATACCCAGGAAATGGAGCCACTCGGCACCGTCGGACCTCTCTCTCTGATTAGGGATGAACTGAACGAAACATTTGTCGTTCTGAACGGCGATGTCCTCACAGATCTAAGCCTGAGCCGGTTTGTAGCCGCGCACCGCTTGCATAGGGATCCCGTTACGATCGCCACGGCGTGCCGTCATATCAAGATGGACTTCGGGGTCATCGACGAGATCGACAATACCGTCCAGCTCTTCCGGGAAAAGCCGACGCTTTCCCATCTCGTCAGCATGGGGATTTACTGCATGAACCCAGATGTCCTGCGGTTCATTCCGTCCGGGATCCCATTTGGGTTCGATGACCTGATGCTGCAGATGATGCAGGGCGGCACGACCGTGCATGTTTACAAGCATGACGGTCTTTGGCTCGACATCGGTCGTGTCGATGACTTCCAGAATGCACAGGCAATTGCCTGGGAAGATCAGTCGTCCTCAATCGAGGTCGCGGCTGCCGCTGCAGCCGCATGAAAGTCTGATGCAGAGGTCTAGCCACTAACAAGGCTTTCAGGAGGTCAAGATGCTCTTGGTGAGCGCCCCGATCCTAGGCGTGCCAGAGAAGGCAGCCCTGTCGCAGGTGATTGATAGCGGCTGGCTTACGATGGGGGACAGGGTACGAGAGTTCGAACAGGCCTTTGCCAGCATGCATGGCGCGCGAGATTGCGTTGCGGTTGGTTCCTGCACCGCAGCGCTCCATCTTCTCCTCCATGCTTTGGGCATCGGCCCTGGCGACGAAGTACTGGTTCCTTCGCTGACGTTCGTGGCGACGGCGAATGCGGTGCTGTATGTAGGGGCGACGCCGGTCTTCGTCGATATCGAGTCCGTCGACGTGCCGTTGATCTCGGTTGCGGAAGCCGAAGCGCGGTGCACGACGCGCACGAAAGCGGTCATTCTCGTTCACTTCGCCGGGTATCTCCCCGATCGGGAACAATGGCAGCGGTTCGCCCGGCTTCGCGGGCTGCATATCATCGAGGACGCTGCGCACGCGCCCGGGCTTAGGGAAGTCGGGACCTTCGGCGCCGCGGCCGCGTTCAGCTTCTATGGCAACAAGAACATGACAACGGCCGAAGGGGGCGCCGTGATTGCACGTGACCCCGATCTGCTCGACAGGGTTCGCCTGGCCCGCGGGCACGGAATGACCACGGGGACGCATCAGCGGCTGAACAGTCGTACGCCGCAATATGATGTCACGATGCTCGGGTTCAACTACCGAATGGACGAGATGCGAGCGGCAATAGGGCTGGTTCAGTTGCAGAACCTGCAAGAGTGGAACGAAATCAGGCGTATCATAGCTGTCTTGTACCGACGCCTGATCGCGGACCGTTGCCCAGCCATTGTCATTCCATTTAGCGAACCCCGGACGTCGGCTTACCACATCATGCCGATCGTCCTGCCGCGCTACGCGAGCCGGCAGGATGTCATCGACGAGCTGCGGACACAGGGCATACAGACCACCATCCACTACCCGCCGGTGCACCAAATGACGTTCTACCGCGAGCGCTTTCCCGGCGTGAGTTTGCCCCGAACAGAGGATTTCGCTGAGCGAGAGCTCACAATTCCGCTGCACCCCCAGATCACTTCCGCCGCCGCCGAATCAGTCGTGGCTGCCCTGGCAGCCGCGCTCAAAACAGGCGCGCTCAAAGCAGGCGCCCAAAGAGGAACTGCTGCATGAATGCGTTAGACCCTGCCTTTCACCGGATGTTCGTTCCAAATCCTGATCACGGCTTTGCGAGACGCGCAATCGATCTTGCGGTGGCGGGCATCGCTACCGTCGCATTGGCGCCATTGATGCTGCTGATCGCCGGAGCGCTTCTGCTCGAGGGCGGTGGCTCGATCTTGTTCGCTCAGACCCGCATCGGGGCCGGCGGCCGAACCTTCCGCATGTACAAATTTCGCAAATTCGGTGTGAACTGCGGCTCTCAAGGCCTTGCGCTGACGGTCGTGGGCGATACACGCATGACCACCGTTGGCCGCTTTCTCGCAGCGACGAAGCTGGACGAACTACCGCAGCTGTGGAATGTCCTCAAAGGCGAAATGGCGATCGTCGGCCCACGGCCCGAGAGCCTGGCTTTCGCCGATTGTTTCCGGGGCGAGCTTAGGGCCGTGCTGCAATACAAGCCGGGCCTGCTGGGACCAGCCCAGGTCGTTTTTCGGCACGAAGCGCATTACTTCCCCCAATCCGTAGATCCGATCGTGTTCTACCGGGAGGTCATGTTCCCCGCCAAGGCAACACTGGACCTCTCATATTATCCGCGACGCACCATCGTCTCCGACCTCGCGTGGATGGTGCGGGGAGTGCTGGCAGTGGTCGGTTGGGTTCCGGTACCGCCGATCGACGTTTGAATATCCAAGGGAAGCGTTCCAAACAGCCAAGGGAATGCGCAGTGATGAGCTACAATGGAAAGAAAGTCCTGGTGACCGGCGCGGACGGATTCATCGGTTCGCATGTCACGGAGGCGCTTGTTCGCAACGGGGCAGATGTCACAGCCCTTGCCCTTTACAATTCCTTCGACAGCCATGGATGGCTAGACGATCTGCCGGACACCATCCGCAGCCAGTTGAGGCTCGTCCGTGGTGACGTCCGCGACAGTGCGTTCCTTAACCGGATCATGCGCGGCCAAGTCGCGGTTTTTCATCTGGCGGCGCTTATTGCGATTCCATATTCCTACGCCGCTGCCCAGTCCTATGTGGAAACCAACATCCTAGGCACGGTGAACGTCCTCGAAGCGGCGCGCCTATGGGAGACGGAGCGGGTGATCCATACCTCCACGAGCGAGGTCTACGGAACTGCCCAAACCATGCCGATCGGCGAAACACACCCCCTGCAGGGACAGTCACCATATTCGGCATCCAAAATCGGCGCCGACATGATGGCGGAGTCTTACGCCAGGTCGTTCGATGTCCCTGTGGTGATCATGCGACCCTTCAACACGTACGGCCCGCGCCAGAGTGAACGCGCCATCGTGCCGACCATTATCCGGCAGGTCCTCGACCCGAAATGTCCTGCAATCATGGTAGGGGATACCAGCCCGATCCGCGACCTGACCTATGTCGAAGACACCGCGACAGCGTTCCTGACCGCAGGTCTCGCCCAGCTCGAGTTCGGCCACGCCTACAACGCTGGCAGCCAACGCGCTGCGACCGTCTCGGACGTATTGGCCATTGTTCTTGAGTTGACCGATTGCAAAAAGCCGGTCCGTCGTGATGAAAGCCGCCTGAGGCCGCAAAATTCCGAAGTTCGCGCCTTGCTCGCCGACTCCTCGCGCTTTGAACGTGAGACTGGATGGCGGACACAGACCAGCCTGCGCGATGGGCTGGAGCGAACAATCACGTGGTGGCGCGAGCGCCTTAGTGAAGGCCGGGTACGGCGCGAAGTGGGTTACATGACATGACCCTGGGCGGCCGTCATGCGTTGGCGCTGTTGCTGGCTGCCGGTGCCATATCTCCCAACATCTACGTTGCCGGCGGCCGTCAAAGCAAGGCAGCGGAGGTGGCGGCCACAGCGGTCGTGAACAACCTGCCAGGCTATGTGCGCCAAACAAGGGATCCTTGGTCTGGCATGGTTTTCGCACGGATCACCAGACCGGGCGTTCTCGGCCGGGCGGGTGTATGCGGGAAGAAGTACTGCACCCACCGTTACTCAAGCGCACAGGCTTGGAATGCCGACCAGAGCCTGCTCCTGATCGCCAATGGCTGCGGTGGCCTGTGCTTTCTCGACGGACAAACCTACTTGCCTTTGTTCCACCGCAACCGCGCGACCGAATGCGAATGGCATCCCACTGATCCCGAGTTGATGATCTGCGTCGGGGGCCGGCAGATTGCGACATGGGCCCCACGTACCGATCATGAGGACGTCGTGTTCGCCTCCGGAGCGTACTCCAACCTCAAATTTGGACCCAACAAAGGCAATCCGAGCCGCGACGGCAGCCGGATTGCGGTGCGTGCAACGAACAATGACGGCCGAGCGGTGGTTTTTGGCTACGATCTCAAGCAACGGCGGAAATTCCCGGATATCGATCTTGCCGAATTCCCGGGAACAACCGGCTCCTGCTCGATCTCACCACTCGGAATCAACATAGTGTGTTCCCAGCAATTACCGGACGGAATCGAAGCGAGTTTCGTCTTCTCCATCGACGGCATATTGCGCCAGAAGTGGATGGAGCACCATCGACCGGGCCATGGCGACATGACGGTCGATTCCGACGGAAGCGAAATCTATGTCGGGATCAGCAAATCGGATCCTGACAAATATCAGGTGATCAAGCGCCGCTTGGCTGATGGCAAGGCTACCTCGCTGATGAAATATGGCGAGGCCATGCATGCGTCACTCAGGTCGCTCGGCAGGCCCGGCTGGGTGTTTCTGAGTTATGGCGGCACGCCAGCCGAACTATCGCAGCACCCGGATTGGGCGCCTTACGCTCAGCAAGTCATTGCTCTGCGTCTAGACGGCAGTGGAGAGGTCCGCCGTGTCGCAGACACGCACAACGCGCCCTTCGACTACTGGAGCGAGACGCATGCCTCTCCCTCTCCGGACGGCACCCAGGTGGTCTGGTCCAGCAACTGGGGCGTGCCCGGTGGCCCGGTATACGATTTCGTTACTCGTGTTGAATGGCCTTTGAAGCCGGTGTTCGACCGGAAGGAGATTGTCGCAAATGACCTTCAGTAGACGATACGTTCTTGGCGCAGTCGTGATGATGTCGCTAACCTCGATGGCTTGCGCAGGCGAGGTCGAGCCCTATCAACTCTCACCTGGCGATACGGTCGAGATAGGAATAGCGCCGATCCCTGATCGGACGCAGCGCGCCGTAGTCCAGATGGATGGCAATATCGCCCTTCCGGAGGCTGGAATGATCATGGTCGCAGGCCTGACGGCGTCCCAACTGCAAAGGCGCATGCAAGAGGTCTTGCCAAGCAAGATTTTTCACGTGCGTCTGACTGATGGACGGGAGCAGACAGTTACTGTCGAGCCCGACGATGTCACAGCGATCATAGCGGACTATCGCCCGATCTATGTAACGGGCGATGTGCTCACCCCGGGACAACAGGCCTACCGTCCGCTCATGACTGTACGGCAGGCGCTGGCCGTTTCCGGCGGCTTCAGTCTTTTGCGATCACGGGCAGGCCAGGCCGGGCCTGATCCGGTTGATCTCAAGCGCGACTACGAAATGCTCTGGGGAGATTACACGAAAGAATACCTTCACGCCGCCCGCATTCGCGCCGAGCTTCAGGGCCAGGCGGATTTCGACAAGAAGACACCACAGGGATCACCTCTTTCGCCGAGCGTTGTAGCCGCGATGGCACAGGCTGAAGCAGAGGCGCTGAAGGTTGCGCTGAGTGATTTCCGGCAAGAGCAGGATTTTCTGGAGAAGGGCCGGACGGACGCTGCCGAGCAAATTGGCGTTTTGCAGAAACGCGAACGAGTCGAGGGCGAGAGCGTGAAGGCGGATGAGCAAGATTTGGCGCGAGTGACGAAGGCATTCGATGCAGGCAATCTGACCAACACCCGGCTCGCGGATGTCAGGCGCGCGTTGCTTTTATCTTCAAGCGGCGCGCTTCAAACCTCGGTCGAACTGATGAGGGCGCGGCGCCAGCAGGAGGACTTTGTCAGACAGCATGAACGCAACGACAATCAAAGGAGGATTGGCCTACTGACGGATCTGAAGGACACCAACGCCCGGCTGGCGGATGTCACCGCCAGGCTCCATGCCGCCAGCGAGAAGCTGCAGCCGACCGGAGCATCCACACAGCCATTGCCGATTGCCGGCGAAACGGTACGGGCCCAGGTGACCATCGTACGCAAGATCGGCAATGAATGGCGCAAGCTGTTGGTTGACGAAGATGCGATTGTGCTGCCGGGGGATACTGTCGAAGCCAGATTCAGCAGTGAACTGCAAAGTGTGGCAGTCCAATAGGGCGTCAGCTGCAGTCCGTGCGGAGCTTACTGTTCTATCGGGGGGCGAACCCAACTGAACGGAGATCCAAGGTGAGGCGCATTTTCAACCAGGGAGCGACCCTGACACCCTCAACGAACGCGGATCAGGTGACGCAGTCGTCAAGTTATGCTTTCCATATGCCGTCAGCGCGAATTGTGCGGTCCAGGTCGCGCGCCGGTGAGTCCGGAAATTGGCAGGAATTTACGTCTAGCAAGGAGAGCAATGCGCAGGGCGGCTTCGTGTCGGACGGCTACAGGACCAGCCATTGCGCGCCCGGCTACGGCCAACATTACAACAAAACACACAGGTCCGGCTATTATGGCGCGCTTTGGGAGAACATCGAAAAGCCGCTGATCCTCGACGTTCTTCGCCCCTTGAGCGGAGCTAGCCGAAACTGCCTCGATTTCGCATGCGGAACAGGCCGCATCGCCGAGGTAGCCGCCGGCCTCTTCAGCGAGGTGGTTGGCGCCGACGTTTCCAGAACGATGCTCGACAGCGCGCAAGTACCGCCCAATGTGAGTTTGCGTCACGTCGACCTGACAAGGGAGCAGCTCGGTATGACGTTCGATGTGGTAACGGCATTTCGTTTTTTCCTGAACGCAGAGGATGAACTGAAATGGCATGCACTGAAGGCGATCAATGAGCACCTGAAAGATGGCGGGCGGCTTGTGTGCAACGTTCACATGAATGCGACGTCGCCCGTCGGCCTGGCGTGCCGGCTGCTCAATCGGGTGTCTGGACGCACCATTCGCAACACGCTGAGCGCAGCGAGGTTCAAGGCCCTCCTGACTGCCTCGGGATTCACCGTCGATCAGACGATACCGTACGGTTTTCTGCCTCGGCCGGGAAACCTGTTGCCAGGGTTCTGTGAAATGATGATGCAGCCTGTCGAGAAGGCCTGCAGAAGGCTTTGCGTTCCTGGCCAGCTGGCGCAACACTTCCTGGTTATTGCGAGGAAGCGCTAAAGCGCGAAAATGCCCCGAAAAAAAGGGCAGGGGGCGGTTTTCTTGGGCCGCTCCGCCGCATGAAGCCCCGCCCAAATACGGTGGAACGGCAGTTTTCCCCCGATTTAACATGTGGGTTCCGGGTTTCTCGGGTCAGCGCCACGATTTTGCTACATTTTGACTAAAGTCCAAGCATGTTAGTGGGGCGTAATATTAGAAGGCTAAGGGGATACGCTCCTGAACAGCAAGAGATTGTCCGTGCCCAGTGGGGCCAGTGAGCTTGCGCAACGATCTCTCACGGGAGGTCGAAACCCATGAACCCTGGTGGAAGGAGTTCGTCGGATCTGCGAGGCGCAATGCTTGGGACCGTGCCTGGCCTGGTAGGCGTCGGCGTCTTCTCGGCAGTCATAAACCTTCTCGCCCTGACCGGCTCGGTCTATATGCTGCAAATTTACGATCGCGTTTTACCTTCGCAGAGCGTTCCGACGCTTGTCGGGTTCACGATCGGAATGCTGGGTCTTTACGCTGTCTACGGGCTGCTGGATTTCGTGCGGCTGCGCCTGCTGGTTCGAGTGGGCAATCGTGTCCATAGGAATTTGAAGCAGAGGGTGTTCGGCCTCTCACTGTCCTTGCCGCTCATTGGCGGGCAGGATGCGAACCGGATACAGCCCCTCCGTGATCTCGATCAGTTACGCGGCTTCCTTTCCGGAATGGGGCCGACTGTCATCTTCGACGCTCCGTGGATTCCATTTTACCTGCTGATCATCTATTTCCTGCATCCTGCGCTCGGTCTGTTGTCCACAAGCGGTGCGATCATTGTCGTGCTGCTCACGGTCATGGCGGAAGTTCTTGGCCGCACATCGGTGACACGCGCGTCCGAGACGCTGGTGTCGCAACGCAATCTCGCCGAATCCGGACGCCGCAACGCGGAAGTCGTACGCGCGATGGGCCTTTCCGCACGGCTTGCCCACCGCTGGGGCGAGATCAATAACGCATATCTGCGGCACCAAGAGAGGCTTTCCGACGTCGTCGGCGCGACCGGGGCACTCTCTAGGGCACTGCGTTTGGCCTTGCAGTCCTGCGTTCTTGGACTGGGTGCCTACCTGGTGATAGGAGGCGAAGCCTCGCCAGGCGTGATCATCGCATCCTCCATCTTGCTGGGCCGCTCATTGGCTCCTGTTGACGCCGCTATCGCGAACTGGCGAGGCTTCGCCGCGTTCCGGCAAAGCTATTCGCAACTGGCAACGGCCCTGGCCGCTTTTCCTGACCGGGACGAACATATGGAACTTCCGCGCCCCCAAGCGGAGCTTGCGGTCGAGGACCTGACTATAGCGCCACCGGGCCAGCAAAAACCGACGGTAGCCAATGTCAGCTTCCGCCTGGCTGCAGGGACGGGAATGGCCGTTGTCGGCCCGAGCGGTTCTGGCAAAAGCACGCTTGTGCGCGCGCTGGTGGGCGTCTGGCAGCCACTTCGCGGCACGGTGAGGCTGGACGACGCCTCGCTTGACCAATGGGACCAAGAACACCTTGGCGCACATATTGGCTACCTGCCCCAGGACGTCGAACTGTTTGATGGAACGGTTGCCGATAACATTTCGCGATTTGGCGGGAAGGGCGACGCCAAGGGCGTGCTTGCAGCTGCCAAGGCAGCGGGCGTCGACAAAATGATCCTGCGATTGCCGAACGGTTTTCAAACACGCATGGGCGAGGGAGGAACAGCCTTGTCGGCTGGACAGCGGCAACTCGTCGGGCTTGCCAGGGCACTTTACGGCGATCCGTTTCTCGTCGTTCTGGACGAGCCGAATTCAAATCTGGACGTCGATGGCGATACCGCCTTGGCCGGCGCGATCCTGGCAGTGCGCAGACGTGGAGGCATCGTCATCGTAGTTGCGCACCGTCCTTCTGCCCTTACCAACATCGACAGGGTACTCGTAATGTCCAATGGGATGCTTCACGCCTTCGGCTCACGCGAGGAGGTCCTGGCCAACGTCATCCGCCCCTTTGCTGCGCCTGTTGAACGCCCGGCAGCGGCCGTCGCGATGCACAAAGGGGTGAGCGGTCACGCATGAGGAATATTTTTTTGTCTGAGGCGACGATGGCTCCATCGGCCCCGATCGGCAATGGGAGCCGGCGCAACGCGATGATTTCGGGCACGCGCGATGGAATCGGGGCCAACCTGATCCTGGGTGCGGCGGTCACGTTTATGTTGCTTGCCGGCGGCGGGCTCTGGCTCGGACTGACCAAGATTGCTGGCGCGGTAATTGCGCCGGCGACCGTGGTGATCGAGAGCAACATAAAGAAGGTCCAGCATCTGACGGGCGGCACGATAGGGGGCATCTTCGCGCAAGATGGGGATCATGTACGGGCCGGCGATGTGATGGCACGATTGGACGACACGCTGACACGGGCCAATCTGCAGATAATTAGCAAGGATCTTGATCGGGCAACGGTTCGGCTTGTGCGGCTGGAGGCAGAGCGGCAAGGCCTGTCGGAGATGCAGCTTCCGTTCAGCCTTCAAGCGCGAATGGGCGAGCCGGAGCTGGCTGCGCTGGTGAACGGTGAGCGCACGCTGTTCGACAGCCGCGCTACGGCCCTCAAGGGGCAGAAGGCACAGTTGCAAAGCCGCTCAAAGCAACTCGAACGCCAAGTTGAGGGCCTCAAGGCGCAACAGACCGCGGAAGAACAATCCGTGGTCCTGCTGGATGGCGATCTTGTCGATGTACAGGCGCTTTTTACAAAGAAACTGGTGTCCAAAGAGCGACTTAGCAACATCAGACTGGATGCCACCCGGGCGCACGGAGAATCAGGGCGCCTCGCGGCGGCAGTTGCCGAGGCGCAGGCCCGGATCAGCGAGACCGAATTGCAGATTCTTCAGCTCGATGAACAAAGGCGTAGTGACGTGACGAGCGAACTTCGTGAAACGGAAGCCAAGCAAACCGAACTCAGCGAGCGCAAGGTTGTGGCACAGGACGAACTGGCCAAAACCACCATCCGCGCTCCGCAATCGGGAACGGTACAGGAATCTTCCATTCACACGATCGGCGGCGTGATTGCCGCGGGCGAGGTTCTCATGATGATTGTCCCTGACACCGGCAACCTTGTCGTCGACGCGCTGATTGCGCCGTCGCGCATAGATGACGTTCGTCCAGGTCAGCGGGTCTCGATCCGGTTTCCGGCATTCGACGCCGGCACTACGCCTGCCTGCCAAGGGTCTGTCAAGCGCATCTCGGCGGACCTGATAAAAGATCAACAGCGCCAGCTTTCTTATTTCTCGGCGCGCATCAATGTCGAAGACAAGTCCACCTGTCTGACCGATGCCAAAGTGCTCAAACCCGGTATGCCAGCGGAGGTTCACATAAGTACGGACGAACACAGCGTCTGGTCTTATCTGCTGAAGCCGCTTACCGACCAGATGTCGAGGGCTTTCCGGGAATGACATGGCGGCTGTGAGCGGTCGACCGCGGGAACACGGCAGGCGTGCTTGCTGACATATTAGGGTAGGCGACGTGATGCCACAGGGGTGACGCCTGCGGCCGACGCGCGAGGCTCGTCTGGGACATTGTCCCGGCTACAAGGATGCCCCAACAGGATTTTCCTGGCCGCCTCACCAAGTCCTGCCCCAACAACAGCGTTAGTGTCCTGTCATCTTTCGCGCAACAAACAGCGCATACCGTTCCACGATCATCGACATGGGCAATTGCCTCACGAGGAGAGGTTCTTTACTCCTACGACGCGGCGAGGGCCCTGCGGCGGACACGGCGTGCGGCATGCACCGTTCGGTCTGCAGTCACCGCTACATTTGCCACGTCAGATGTATGCGGCAAGGCGTTCGCGCTTCCATGCGACCTCTTGTAGGGCAGCAATTCCCTGACCCGAGCATTGACCGAGGCAATCTCGACCCGCAAGTCCTCGCATTCCTGCCGTCTCACATCGAGTTCAATCTGATCGGACGCCTGCTGCATGGACAGCTGTGCAAAATCTGCGGCGATCTTGGAAAGGTTCACCTTGTTGGTTTCGGCCTCCTCGGTGAGTGCGGCCAACCTTTCGTCGGTCACCTGTTTTTCGGCCAGGGCGTCGCTCCATTGTAGCTGGAGCCTGGCGATCTCGGCCGCGGCCTCGTTGTTTGCGTTTGAGGCGAGTTCGAAGCGCGCTTGGAGACTTTGAATTTCTGAGCGCAATCCTCGGTTCTCAGCCTGGCAGCGTTTAAGCTCGCCATCCATGTCCGCCTGCATAATCCTGGCTGCTTCGGTCACCTCCCATAGCTTCGCCTGCGCAACCTCGAGTGAGGTGTGCAATTTGATTGCCTCTTTTTCGCTCTTGCCGAGCGCACTCAGCATTTCGGAATTTCGCGCAGCTTCGTTGGCATGGATCGTGGAGAAGGCATCCAGCCTATGCCGTGCCTCTTCCTCCCGCTTCATGGCCTTTTCCAGGTCAATAGACAGGCTCACATTCTTTTCACGCAGCTGTTTGTTCTCTCGGGAGCGCCTGTCGGCCTCGACATTTGCGGCGGCAAGCATGTTCGTGAGGTCGCCAAATTCCGCTTCGTTCTTTGTGGTGGTGTTCGCCGCTTCGACCAGCTCCAGCCTTGCCGCGGCCAACGCGCCACGGAGCACTTCACACTCCTGAACAAGGCTTGCCTGGCGCTGCTGCAATGTCTCGACGGTGCCTTGACGCTCACAGTACCGTCTGTTCAGGTCATTGAGTGTTTCCGACAAGTTCCTTTGATCTGCGATCAGATTTTGATTCGCCAACTCCAGTTCGTTGGCACGGAGAATGTCCGCGTGAAGGATGTGAAAAAACTCGAACGTCAGTTGACATGTGCTTGTAATTTCGGAGATTTTTGCGTTGATCTCCTCGAAATGGAGCTTGGCATCGTGGAACAAGCCGTTAAACGAGCTCACGGCAGCAATTCGGCTCTGCGTATGTGAGGTCATCCGATGCGCTGGTATCGGCGAGCTATCATCGTCGTCGCCGGCACCGTCCTCGCTTGGTACGCTGTCATCCTGTTCGTTGTTTTCGCCTGCCATGTTTGGCACGTCGGCGACATCCTCCAAATCGAGGCACTGGTCGACAGCGTTAGCCAAGTCAGCTTCGAGATCGTCAAACGACCTCTCCACATTGTCCTCGGCGCGTCTGATCAAATCCCTGAACTTCATGACTTCATCCCCTGCAGCCGCATGCCCGGAACCATTGAGGCACGAGGACTGAGATGCTTTTGTATCGAGAGCTCAACTCAGCGTCTTCGTTCAATCAAACGATGCCAGGGCGCCGGCGCCGCGAGGAGCCGAGAGCTGCGATCGGAAGGCCCTACATCGGTCTAGGTGCCTGCTGACTTATTCTTGAGGACTGCGCGGCTCCCCTTCTTGCCATCGTCTTGGCGTCAATGGTGTGTTGCCTGGGCACATTAACAACTCAGGTGCAGAAGCCCCGACGAACGGCCCGGCACAGCCTCTTGTGGGGCGCATCAGGCGGCCGGGCCTAACCGGCGGTTGAGTGTTTTTGGTTTGCCGGCTGACTCACCATGCGACATTGGCGAGGCAAGCGCATCATTCGAACGAATTGGGGACCGGCCGCCTGGCCGCTCAATCACACTAAGCTTCCGTTGCCGGAGCTGGCGACGAGGTGCTTTGCCTTGAGCCTTGGTATCTACATACGAAGCGGCAATACGCGCCGATGGAGCAGTGGTCCGACCCGTCAAACTATCGCTGCAAAATGCGCGGCGGAAGGCATCCGAGGATATTCTCCGTTCAGCGGTAGGAGATCGAACGCGGGCGATCTTGCTGAACTCCCCAAACAATCCCGGCGGATATGTGTTCGGCAAGGAGGATCTGGAAACCATTGCCACATTTGCCGAGCGGCACAATCTATGGATCATCAGCGATGAGGTTTACCGCAGCACAGTGTTCGACGGCGAGTTCCTCTCAATAGCATTCAGTCCCGGAATGAGAGGACGATAATTGTGAACAGCCTGTCGAAGTCTCATGCAATGACCGGCTGGAGGCTAGGGTGGACGCTTGGGCCGGTCTCGGCATCAGTTCATCTGGAAAATCTTGCGCAATGCATGCTCTTCGGGTCGCCGACCTGTATTCAGGATGCCGCAGCGGTGACTCTCGATGAGGCGGTGACGCAGAGATGCGTTTCTTTTCGGACGCCCTTCTGCCGTTGATATTGACCATTGCTGTGCGGATGTTCGCCGGGATATGCGTGAACCTTATCGTCCGCTGCGGCGCTCAATTTGCTTGGGGTTCTTGGAACCGTTCCGAACTTTCTCCTTGCGCCTCCGATCGAGTTGCGCGTGCTCATGCGGGGCGCTGAGGTGTCTCGATCCGCAGTGGCGCGGCACTATGCGACGAAGCCTATCAGCTCAGTTGAAATTTGTCCCCAGCGGACGGGAACGACGCTTGGCCATGTTAGTTGATGTGAATGGAGCAGCTAAGAAAAGATCTGGCATTGCTTACGCGGCCCGGCTTCTGGATAGCTTTCGGCATTTTGTTGCTGCTTTACGGGATTCAGGTCTTTTTTCTAATTCGGGCATGCCAATGCCTTTAGCCTGGAACATCGATACCCTAGCTAGCTGAAACGCGGTCTGTCCATCTCCCGGCGGCTGCGCCGATAGCGTTGATCAACGACATATTCATTTATAAGCCTGCTACTGCCGGGGATGCCGAGGTTGGCAGCGCCTGCATCGTTGATTACGCACGTGGCGCTCCCCTCAAGGTAGGTGGTTACCATTCTCGCGCAGCCGGTGAGCATTGGAGCCCGCACTGTGTTGGACGTGCGCTCATGCGTCGGGAATTTCTTATAGACAGGGGAGGGTCTGTCAGGCTGGAAAATCACAAGCTGCCCCGCGAATGAGGAAGCAAAAAAGGTGCAAGACCAGATCGATTTCTTCCAGGCAACTCGGTCCTCGCATCATCGCCGATCAGCGGCCGTACCGTCGAGAACCAAAATGCGCACGATCTCAGCCGGTCGGCCTCGCCAAAACATGCGGACTTCCGGGCGGGGACAGTCGGTGCCGCGTCCCGTCCTGTGGCCGGCGCTATGCTGACGCTCCTACGGTATCCCGTTCACCGCCCGCGGCAGGAGGGCGAATTTCCTCCGTCCTGCGCGCGACAACCGTCCACTGTTGCGGCCGCACGCAGGACTGCGGCTTATACGCCGTTCTTCCTTTGAGCGGCGTCCAGTTCGCAGGGCTAAATCACCATTGGTATGCAGACGAGCCTCTCGGCGTCTGGACAGAGATCAATTGCGCTTTGCACCAGGGTTCCTGGATCGTAAGCTCCAAACACGCTGCAGTCGCCTGATATGGTCCACTACGTTGGCCGGCTCATACGGCTTCGCAAGGTGCGGGCCTTCCTGACAAAGGTCGCCCGCCGCGATCGCAGTTCGTTCTACTGCGGCAGAAAGCACTATTTTGACCTCGGGCTTGTTCTCGCGAACCCACTTCGACAGTTGGAACCCGTTCATGTTGCCCGGCAGGTCAACGTCACACAAGACGGTGTCCACACCGAACTCCGCATAGTTCAACGCTTGTTGCGCCTCACGTGCGAAATGGGCCTCAATCACCCTGTAGCCACAGTGGCGGAGATAGTCCGCGATGACGCATCGGGCGATGACGTCGCCGTCAACCACGAGGATCGTTTGGCTCTGTTGGTTCGGGGCTTCCATTGACGGAGAACGGTCAGCAACCGGCAGGGTTCCACGCATCATGAGCTGCGCGGGATGCCGACCGAAGATCGCGGCGAGATCCTGCACGAAATGATCCCTGCCGGCGGGCGCATTCAATTCAGCGGAGCGATGCCGCACTGGTGACGCCGTTTGCCACCTGGTCGACGAGACGGGCTAGAAGGCATGGTCTCGAAGCTCAAGGGCAGTCCATATCGCAGCGGCAAACGAGCGCTTGGCGCAAGATCAAGTGCTTTGAGGAAAAGGAAATGCAAATCATCGGTGCACAGCGCGAGCGCGGCAAAGCTACCCAGGTGATCATGGCTGAAAAGGGCCTCTACAAAGGTGGCGCACTCGTCAACTTCAATGCCGCTGAGCGGCAAGCGCTTTGGGATCGTGTCCGAGTGGCTGAAGCCCGGACTGGTTGGCTGGGTCGAGACCCTCAAAGGCGAAGAGAAGCTGCGGCACGCAAGGCTGCTGGATTTCCGGGAGGATGATGCAAATGGCCATGCCTAAGAAAGATCAGGAACGCGCCACCTACGCCTGGATGTACGGCGCCCAAGCGCGCAAGCATGGCAAGGAGCGTGAGGTGCCAGCTTACTGGCAGGAACATGCTGCAGGGCTTTGACGGTGTGGCGATGGACGGTTTTGGCAGACCAAAACCGTCAACGACGAGATGGAGGCCGAGGTCGACGAAGCCGCCGTCGAGCGCCCCGACGAATAGCCATTTGGCGTATGAATCTGTACGGTCGTTTTTGATTGAAGAAAGGGTTTCGGCGGGCCTATAAAGATTGCGTTTACCATTGCCTTTTTGGGAGGATGCGATGGTTGCAACGCCCATAGATATCGCTCAAGCGGCCACTGCGACTACGGCTACCTTGCTGAAGTGGCAGAAGTCCATGGAGGAACGCGCCACGTTTCGCCAGAACATGGATCAATCGCGCAGGGCGATCCAAGCCTCACGCGAACTACTGAAGCGCCTTCGCGAACGTCATCGCGACGAGATGTCGGAAAGTTCGGAAAATGCCGACCCGTCTACTGCGCCGATATCGCAACGCGCCGGCAGCTAGCGGGAGGCGACCAGAGCCGATGTGATGGGGAAAGTTTCAGTGGGCTGTTCCTGGGGTCGGCAACGAAGTTTAAGCCTTGTCAACCAGCGACTTTTTTCGCCCGCGTGGAAGTGCCACATGTCTTTCGACAAGGCGCACGTGCTCGGCCTCGACAGTCACCAATGGCCGGAGGCTGACGGTTACCTTGTCCCCCGTCGATGCGTGTGACAGGGCCGATCAATTCCATATGCTGGCCAATTACAGCCTTCGAAGTCGAATCGACAACAGAATGCGGGAAGTCGTAGGAGGGGATCGTCACGCTTATGCGATCGGGCGTCACCCGGCCGCGCACAATCGCCGTGACTGCGACCTCGTCGCCAACTTTGATACTTCCCCGAGCCATGCCCAAGACTTGGAGCAGCCGGCACCGGCGTCAAGATGAGGGGGAGCTAATAAAACCCCTCTGCGCCGCGATTGTGACGCGGGGCGATCCGATCGCCGCCAGCGACTTAGCAGACCAATTGATGACAGCGGCCGAGAAGCCTGGCATCCCTGCCGACCAAATCAACGGCGAAATCGAAAGCGTCTTCGAACTGCTCTTAGAGGTGATGCGGCGCGAGAGTTGCGCGAGGAGAACCAGCCCGGAGGCTTCTCCGGGGCTGTGCCGGTCCTGTCCCGTTCCAGCGGATGAACTGCGCCTGCTGGCAGGTGACCGTCTCAATCGACTTCAACAGGGGTCCATGGGCCTCAGGTAGAGCTTGGCAGCGCTCCCTGTGGTACGCCAGGAACGGCCCGGCGATGCTCTTGTGCATCGCTTCGGCTGCCGCCAGGAAGCGCTTCGATTTCAGCCCGGGAAAGCTGTTCGGAAGGTTTGTTCTGGCCATTGGCGCTCTCCATTGAGGGCGTCGCCGCAACGAGGACCATAATCCTACATGCCAGGCCGTCTGATAAGCGCCTCGCCGGCCTTACCCGAAGGAAGACGCAGGGCCACGGCGCCAAGCGGAGCCATCAGAAGCAACCCGCAAAGATGAGCAACGGCAGGCCCGGCGACCTCCTTTGGCACATGGGACAAACAAGAAGGGCGCCGAGCCTTACCGGCGCTGCTTTGTGAGGGAGACGACGCCGGATGATGAGAGTATGCGATCATGCTAATGTCTGCGAACCATGCGAATGAAGGAAAGCCGCGTGGCAGTGCCAATCAACGACGTTGAGACCAAGGTCGGCGGGTGCGATCAGGTTCGGACCATGATGACGGGCTGGTGGGCCTGCACATGGTGGTGGCTACCGCGCTACCGCCTTGCTTTGCGCCAGCCTGCGGCCCATGCCTAGCCTCGCTGCACAACCAGCGCTCGCTGTACTGAAACTGATCGTCGTCTCGCAGTAATGCTCCTGCCCTGGAACGTGATAAATCGCTCGTCGGTACTGGTGGAAATGTTGCCCTTGATATCGCAGCTCCCCGCGCCGGCCGTGCGGGTGCCACTCAGCCAGCCAGCTGGGATGAGCCCGACGAGCTTGTCGAGAGCTTGGGTTCACTTTGAAAACCGGTCAGGGAACCATCACCAGCGCCGGCAGATATTGCCGTCGCCACATCCACCGCCCCTTTGCGTTCTTGCGCCAGCGGTCGGCCTGATCCGCACCTTGATGACGCTGGACTTTGCCCACGCCCTCTCCCCCGAGTGCAGAATGCTTCCAAAGCGGTAGCGAGTCCAGACCGAAACATTAGCGCCGACTAACGGTTATTTCGGCAGTGATTGGTAGTGATTGGTAGAGCGTTGGTGGCGTTTCATCTTGTCTATTTTCCGGCCTGACGGCAGACCAGCTGCTAGGCAGAGCGCCGTTTCTATGATAGTGTGTTTGCTGCTTTATCACGCTCTAGCTACGGACCCTTAACTGATGGTCCACTACCCGGCAATCGAAGGTCGCGCGACGTTCCCGACTTTTTCAGCATGATGAGAAGGGCCTCTAGGATTTGTTGTGCGCCCGTAGCCAGTGCCCATGCATTCGCGACGATCTCTTGCTCACGCTCTGTCATCCCGCCCTCCTAAAATATGTGGTCGGAGCTGCTTTAGAAAGCTTCGCCCCAGCAGGGGCGTGCTTGACGATTTCGGCGAACAGAAAAAGTCGCCGGCTCCGCCCGACCAGGCCGGGATGGTCGTTGGGAAATTTGTTGACGGCGCTCGTGTTCACCTCACGTCCAACGCGGTTGAACTGCAGCTGACCGTCGATGTCGTGGCTGAGAATGTCCTTGAGGCTGGTCCTTTGGTCCCCGGGTCCAGCCAGGCGTCATAGTATGCCTGGTAGAGAATGACAGGCTGTTGATCATGCAACTGCTTCATCGGTTCTGCGGCAGGCTCTGTGATGATGGTGCAGCTGGTTATGTCGAGATTGGAATTGTAAGCCCAAAGCCCGGCGAACGAGAAAGGCGCGTGGCCGGGCTGGGGCAAAGCGCGCAGCGAAGGGAGAGGCAATGAGCGCGTTCGCTATTGTTCTCCCTGAGCAGCACGTTCACGCGGCGGGTGCTCGGCCGGCAATCTAGGGAGCATGGCAGTTGCCGGCGCGGTTGATGTCGTCGACAATATCGTGCCATTCTACACCGATGCCTCGATGAAGACACTGAAGTCCATGCCCGAGTTCAAGGCGGTCTTCATGGCCAAGCCTAAGGCCATGCGCGAAATGATCATGCGCGAATGCAATGACGCGGCAATGAGCAAGCCCTACGCCGAGTTCTGCGCCGACGTGAATTCCCTCCGCGGAATGCAGTAGGTCATTCACGGCCGCGCAGTTCGACGACGATGGTGGGCAAATTGCCCTCATCACAATGACTGTCAGCTTCCGCCGGCAACAGCGTAATGCCAGCGGTGACCGACGCCGGCCCAGAGACTCCCCGGGCCGCTCCTCGCCAGCCTCCAGGCGAGCAGGCCGGCATCGGTCAGAAAGTCCCGTCGGTGTGCAATATATCGTTGACGCCACGAATTGCGGACGTTCGAAACCGGTCATTGGCCATTTCGTGTGACCAAATTCCGCGACTGTTTACTTGCGATCACAAGGCCCCGCAACCTGGAGGTTCCGAAGCGCCATACTGGAGTACCATTGGGGTGGTCACGCGATTTGAACCCGACAACGGTGCTTGAACCAGACCAGGTTAAACGTCCGTTATCGTTTTGCGCCAGAAGCGGCCAGTCAACTTCCGGCCAAACGCGGCCGCGCTCATACTACCATGGTCAAATGCAGCTCGCATGGAACTAGTTGTCTTCTTGGTCCTTTGGTTCGCCAGACCATACGAGATAATACGAGAGAAACGGCTTGGCGAACCATCCACTAACGTACTGATTTCCTGTAGAAAACGCTGACCCTCCGGGCCTGCAAACTTACTACATCAATGGACTACGCTTAATTCTCAAAGTTTGAATGACCGGAAGCTGCAGACGGACAATTGGTCACCCTTCTCTACGAGCAATCCGGCCTGCTCGGAGTGTCAGGGATATCCGGTGATATGCGGACGCTAATCGACTCCGATGATCCTCTTGCCGCCGAAGCAGTCGATCTCTTCGTCTATCGTATCGCACGCGAGATCGGGTCGCTGGCCGCTGCGATAGGCGGACTGGACACGCTGGTGTTCAAGGCAGGCATAGGCCAAAACGCGCCATATATTCGAGAGAGGGCCGGGGCTGTGGCCGGCTGGCTTGCGGTTAATATCGACCACAAGCTGAATGGACGAGGCGACGAGGTCATCAGCCTTGCTGGTTCCGACGTCGACGTGCTTGTGATCCCCACGGATGAAGAGAGAGCCGTGGGGATCCAGCTGCTATCTGTGCGCCCTCAAGCTTTGTCGCTCGTGCCCTGAGCGCCGAACCTGATGCTACTCGCGCGGCGGGTGTCTCGACCTGTCAGGAGTTCGGCGGCAGGAGCATGGTCCCATAGCCGGCCATCAAGGCGATCAAGGTTGCTGCAACCAGCGGCAACCAGAACTTGATCGGTCCGGCAATACTGCCAGCGATGCGCGGCCGATGCCATCAGCACCGTCAGGAGCCAGACCTCCCACGGGTTGAAACCGCCCCATGGGTCAATCGTCCGGTTTGGCAACAAGGGCAAGATGATCGCTGTCGCAGCCGTGCGGCAAGACATATTTGCGGCGGTGTTCCTCCGGCAACGAGTCGTCTCAGCTAGTTGTGGAGGTGCGACAGTTGAAGTCCAGGCTGGTGCTCCACGCCGGATAACAGCGATTCCGCCGATCGGAACATGTCCTCGAATTCCAACTCGTTTTCAAACACCACGCCGCCGACGCTGATGGTCAGCGTGTCCGCGGTTCCTTTTGGCGCGAAATAGGCTTGGGCCACGCGCGCCCGGATACGCTCGCCGATCTCCCTGGCGTCGTCTTCTGTCGCACCGGGCAGAAAGACCCCGAACATGGAGGTTCCGATCCGGCCCACCAGATCTTCCTTGCGTACCGATGACTGGATGGTCGAGGCTATGAGCCGCAAGGCTTCGTCACCCCAGCCAAGGCCGAAGCGCAGATTGATGGACCTGATGTGTTCGGGATGAATGACCAGGAAGGCGCCAGATCTTGGACCAGACGATTTTGGCCTGGTTGCTCTCCTTTCGACCATCGAAGTGAAGACCGTCCGGTTGAGGCAGCCTGTCAGGCTGTCAAAGGTCGCCGACTTGTTGAGTTCTCTTCGATAACGGACGAGCTCGGTCCGCTGCAGGCCAATGAACAGCAAAAGCGGGCCACCGACCATGACCGGCAACAGGATCGCTGTGACCATGCTGCGGCCAAACGGCGTCAAGACTTCCGAAAACAGAAGCAGATAGTTGAGGCCAACCGAGAGGAGCAGAATTCCCGCCGATCCCAGGGCAGTCAGCCATGCGATATCTTTCCATTGCCGGGGCGAGCTATTCGCCATTGGTGTCATCATTAGCCAATCTCCCGCCTGATCGGCTGTCATAAGGCCAAGGTGCTGCACTTTCAGTTTCGAGGAAACATACAATTTTAGTAATGGCGCAATCACCTACCATCGGCCCGAAATCAGGCCTTCAAAAGCAAGGCTACGGCGGTAAAAGGGACGACACCGAATTATCGGCTATTGCGGCGGGCCGAATATCCCCATCTGCGCGTCTCTGGCCACTGCCTCCGCCTTGCCGTAGATGCCACTCGCCAGGGCCGTCGCCCAGCCATTGGAAACAAGCCAGGCGCCGACATCCTGCTTGCCCAAGCTGCACGGTGCCGCAATGGCAAAACGATCGATTTCCGGCGGCACGACGCATTTCAGCGCCCGGCCGCGCAGCCAGGAATTGAACGTCGCGCGCGCACGCTGGCCGCAAGGCCAGGCGATGCCACGAAACGAACAGGTCTCATCCAGGTCAATGCCTTGGATCCCGCTGATGGCTACCTTGCGCCCCATCGATTCGAAGGTTGCCGACGAGGTGGCAACCGGTTGGTACAGCAGGACCTCTTTCCAATCCTTTGGCATCCGCATCCCTGCAGGCGAAGCCAGACCAAGGTCGCTGAGCGGCGGGCGCGGCTCGACCCGTTCGATTTGCGCCGGATCAAGCTGTGGCGGCGCGATAAGGTCCTGAGCAATCTTGCGTGCCCGTCCTCGCCATGGCGTATTGGCGGCGCTCGGAGGTGGTCGCATTGCCTGGCTATGATCGATGGATTGACGTGGCGCCGGCCGATTGTTCGGAAGCAGATCTGCGGCCCGGATGATCAACAAGACCCCGGCCAGGAGGAGCAGGCTTCCGAGCGCTATCAAGCGATTGTGCCTCAGCCAGCCCATCAACTCAAGCAAGGTTCCTTGCCCCTCAATACCCCGATGTCGATTTGGCGACCAGCTTGAGTGCACCTTTTTGAACCTGATAGAAGGGCATGGATCGCTCACTGGAGCCATCCGCCCGAAACCGGAACAGGCCGGTCGATCCGCGAAATCCGCTCCGATTTTCGAGCACCTGCTTGCTGAAGCCGTCAGGCCCGGCCGAACTTGCAATTCCTGCTGTCAGGGCGACCATATCATAGGCGTAGGCGACATTGGCGTCGGCTGGATAATTGTAGGTCGTCTTGAAGCGGTCGGCGATCGGGCCGGTTTCCGTTGGGTCGAGCGTGGCGATGTAGGAGCCTTCAAACAGCGGCTCCATCGGATGTTCCAGCCAGCGGTTGGTTCCAACGACGGCAATTGCTTTTCCAGGAATGCCTTTCGTTTTGAGCGCCGCAAGGATCGGCGCCGGATTGTCGTCGCCACTGGCGATGATGATGGCATCGGGAGCCTCGACCAGCGAGCCCACATCATTGACCACTTTGGTGCCGCCATCGCCGGCCCGATACGGAACGGTGACGGCGAGCGTCGCGCCATAGATGCTGAGACTGTTGGCGACCCGCTTTTCAACCACGCTGGCATTCGCGCCCGCCGCAACGAGCAACACGAACTTCTTGCTGCCTTTGGCCGCCAGGCCGGCTGCGCCCGCGGCCGCGCTGTCGGCCTCGTTGAGGCGCACCGCATAGACGCCCGGGCCGCCAGCGAAATTGTCGGCCAACGCCAGCACCGGCGGTCGCTTCGATCCCGACAGCTTGGCTATGTGCTGCGCGGCCGCGAGTTCGACCGGGCCGATGACGATCTTGGTTCCAGTGGTGATCGCCTTCACAGCCAATTCGCTGGCGTGCGCGCTGTCGCCCTTGGTGTCCTCGACCGTAATCGTGAGCAGGACATTTCCAAGGTCGGCCATCGCCAGCTTGGTCGCATCGAGCATCTTCCTGCCGTTTTCGCCGGCGTTGCCCGGGGCCGACAAAGGCAGCAGCATCGTGACCTTCGTCGATCCCGTGCCGAGCGATTGCGTCGCCTGGGCGGGACCGGCAACAGCGCCGGCGGCCGGCGCTCCGGGTGCGGCGATCGCCGCCGGATCGAGCGCGTCCGAGACGCTGCCTTTCGACTGGCAGCCCGACACCATGCCCGCGAACGCAAAGACGATCGCCCACGTCCACGAACCGTGTCGCTGCCGGCCAGAATCCATGATGCCTCCCTCATATCCCGCCGGGTATTTGTCCCGGTCTCATCCGTTCATCTTACGGCAGACTTGCCTCGCCTTCTTTGCAATTGCTGGATTATGGCTCAGCCGTCGAAAAGTCTTGCCCGGAGCGCCTTGATCATTCTCGCTTGCCCGGCGCTTCGATAGTCCGCGCATTTCATGTATCGCGGGCCCGGCACGAACAGTCGGCGCACACAAATCCGCCTCGCCGGGGCAGGGGCACCATCGTCTCCTGCTGTCGGGAATGCGGAGAATCCGAACGTCGCCACCGGCAATGGCCCGGCCACCGCAAAACCTTCTCTCGCCAGGATTGCACGCGCACGCCGGCAGTAGCGGACCGAAAGTTCGGAGAACCGGGTTTCACCGTGCCCGGCACGATACTTCATGACGGTGGTGCAGAGATCGCCTGCGGCAAGGCTGTTTGCCTGCGCCAGATATCTGACGCCGAGCGCGATGTTGGTCGCCGGCGCGCCAAGCTCGTCGAGCGAGCCACGAAAGCCCAGCATTCGGGCCGTCGCGGGCATTACCTGCATCAACCCGACCTCACCATTGGCGCCGTGCACATCGGGATCGAACCCGCTTTCGATCTCCATCACCGCGTGCGCCAGCACCGGTTCCAAGCCGTAGAGCGATGCCTGGCATGTCGCAAACGCCTTGAATGTCGCGCGAGTCCATTCGGAGGCGGCGTCGCAGCGAACCGGCCGCCTCAAGCCGAACGGTGCTGGTCTCTCCAGGCTAGGTCGTTCCAGCCAGTTGGCGCGGGCTTGCGTGGCAAGCTGGCCAAAACCGGTCAATGCGATCGCTCCGGCGATCGCCCTCGTCAATCGTCCGCCGACCATCGGGTCAGCCAACCGGCACTGCCGGATCCCTTCCGGTCAGTTCATGTACTCGACCATGCGGTCGTGGAAGCATTCGCACTTGTTGAGGGTGTCTTCGTCCTTGTAGTTCGTCTTGAGGTAGCCATAGGCCATGCCGCAGGCGACCTTGGCTTCCGACGCCCAGATGAAGGCGGGGCGCGAAGAATTGATCCATTCCGAGCTGTTGGCGACGGCCACCGACTCGTCCATCAGCTTCACCACCTCGGACTTTAGATCGACGATGTTGTCGGTCAGGACCAGGTTCGATGTGCCGACGGTCCGGCAATAGTCGGCCACCGGCCCTTCGATGATGTCGGCGGCGAAGCCAGTCGATCCAGCCAACAGCAGCGCCGCGGCCGAAGCCAGCAATCTTGCACAACGCTTCATTTAAGTCCCTCTCCAAACTGCGGTTTTATGTTTCGCTAATATGTAGCATGAGAGTACGGCCACGCATAAGTGCTAAATCGTGGCCGTGTGCTGTTGATGTTGTGTGTCGTCGTAGAGGATGTTGATCGTGCCGGTGGCAGGCGCATTCTGCAGAACGGCGACATCCACGAAGTTGGCCGCGTTGCCCGAGCCGCTGGTATCGACGCTCACGGTGCTGGTCGCGGTGTCGTAATGCACATAGTCGGCCATGTTGCCGGCCGGCGCCTTGTCGAACAACGCGCTCAAGTCGATCTTGTCCCCTTCACCGGCATGGTAGTCGGCGATCAGATCCTTGATGTTTAGATTGTCGATCTTGAACGTGTCGGCTCCCGAAGTGCCGGCGATGGCGGCCGTGCTTCCGGAGCTAGCGTTATCGTAGTTGCCGAAGCCGATGTCGCCGACCGCGGCTATCTGACCGTCGGCGGTCGTGAAGGTGGCTTCGCCATAGGTCAAGACCGAGCCGTCCGCCGAAACCGAGTGCTGATTGTTGCTATCGAGGCCGATCTCGACGATACCCAAGGCGGCCAGAGATTTGAACTCGCCCGAATCCGACACGCCGTTGCCGTTGGCATCTTGCCAGACACCAAATTGCGCAAAGTCGTGGTCGGCGGCAGTCAGCTTGCCATCATGATTTGTGTCATAGAGCTGCTCGAGCGCGGCAAGGTCGGTCGCAGCGCCGGCGGCATGTTGGGTGAACACGATCTCCGAACCGTTGTTCACCTTGCCGTCGCCATTGAGATCGATCGCCAGGATACCGTCATGCGTATCGACCCAGGCGGTTTTCGAAGCGACGCCATCGCCGTTGTAGTCGAACGAAACGGTGGAGTGCGTCAGATCGGTGGTGTGGATTCCATCATGGTTGAGGTCGAGTACGACCGGAGCGGCAATGGCAAAAGGTATCAGTCCGGCCGCCACGTGGACAGTGAAATTCGCCGTCGTTGTTGTGTCCCCGTCGCCATCCGTGAGTTGCAACGCGACCGGAATTGTATGGTCGACCGTGGTGCTCGTGACCCCGACATCCGTCAGGTTCAGCTTGGTCTTGCCCGACGACTCATAGGCGTCGACCCATGCGATCTGCGTTCCGGCAGGCGATGTGATCGTCAGCAACGTCGCACCGACCGCCGGAGTGAAGGAAGCCGTGGTTCCGTTGGTGTAGTGGGCGACGAACTCGATCTTGTCGCCGGCGGTAACCGCATCGAACGAAAACTTGGCATAGCTAACAGTCGCGAGGGTGATGGCCGGAGCCGTATAGCCGCCCGGGCCGTCATAGTCGTCCGGCGTCCCGAAATCGAAACGCATGAACTCGCCTCCGTCGAAATTGTTGTTGCCGAGGCCCCAACCTGCTGACGAACCGTTGACGTTGCTTGTTTGTGTCAACGATGGCATGCCGCCGGCCAGCCATGCCGTCTCGTGTGGTGAGGTGAAGGAGCCGCCGGCATCCGTTGGCGCCCATCCGGTCACCATCACGACATTCTGACCGCCCGCCGTCACCACGATGGAATTGCTGGGGCCGGAGCCGAAGGCGCCGCTCGATGCAACGGAGACATTACTGACAGTGCCGTCCAAAGGTGCCAAAAGGTCGAACGTGTACTGCCCCGACGTACCGGCATTCGGAGTGACGGTGATGGTAAAGACCGCCGTGTCGCCTGCATCATGGCTTCCGTTGTTGTTGTTGTCGGCATAGGCGGTCAACACGCTGCCGGACTGCTCCGTGATGAGGTTGTGGCCGGCCGAAGTGATGCCTGTTGTGTTGGCAGTGATCGTCATGGTGGCCCCGGCGCCGTCGGCGCCGGCGACGAAGTGGAGTGTTCCAACGGCCGGCGTTTGCGACGTATCGGTGCTTGCCTGCTGGCTTTGCACGGTTCCCAATGTCGGCACGTCATCGACGATGTTGACGGACAGCGTGCCTGTGGCGTTCTGGCCGTCCTGGTCGGTGAGCGAGACGGCAAGGTTCTCGAACAGGCTGTTGGTGGAGGCGCCGGTAGCATGGGCCTCGTTGTCGAGCAGCGTGTAGGTATAGCTGACGGTGCCAGTTGCGGGATTGTAGCCGGTCACGTTCAGCGTATTGCCGAGCGCGGTGGTGAAGGAGCTGGCGGTGAACACGCCGTTGGTGATGAAGGCATGGCCGTCGATGGTCAGCGAGGCGATGCCGTCGGGCGAGGAGATGGTGAAGGTGCCGCCCTGGGTGGTGCTTTCCTTCGAGGTGTCGGAGCCGGCCGATTCGCCAACGCCGCGGCTGGCCAGGAGGTCATCCTCGTTGACGGTGACGTCGCCGCCGTTGGCGGCCGGCGTCAGGTCGGTGATCACCGGCGGCGAGTTGCCGATCGAGATGGTCAGCGTGGTGTGCGAGGTGTCGCCGTCGCCGTCCTTGATGGTGTAGGTGAAGACGTCGTCATGGCCACCGGCGGAGCCGGCATCGCGGGTATAGGTGTAGGTGCCGTCGGCGGCCAGCGTCAGCTTGCCGTAGAGACCCTGGATCTGCACGCCGAGTGTTGCGGTATTGTCGAGGGCGGCATTGGTGTCGCCGGCGACGACGCCGACCACGGCAGCGCCGTCGGCGCCCTTGGTATCGGCAACCCCGTCGGTCGTGTTGCCGTCGAGGGCATCGGTTCCGCCAACCAGCACATTGCCGGTGGCCGGGCCGAACAGGCCGGCCCCGATGCTGTCGATGTCGGCAACCGCGGTCGGCACGTCATCGACGATGTTGACGGACAGCGTGCCTGTGGCGTTCTGGCCGTCCTGGTCGGTGAGCGAGACGGCAAGGTTCTCGAACAGGCTGTTGGTGGAGGCGCCGGTAGCATGGGCCTCGTTGTCGAGCAGCGTGTAGGTATAGCTGACGGTGCCAGTTGCGGGATTGTAGCCGGTCACGTTCAGCGTATTGCCGAGCGCGGTGGTGAAGGAGCTGGCGGTGAACACGCCGTTGGTGATGAAGGCATGGCCGTCGATGGTCAGCGAGGCGATGCCGTCGGGCGAGGAGATGGTGAAGGTGCCGCCCTGGGTGGTGCTTTCCTTCGAGGTGTCGGAGCCGGCCGATTCGCCAACGCCGCGGCTGGCCAGGAGGTCATCCTCGTTGACGGTGACGTCGCCGCCGTTGGCGGCCGGCGTCAGGTCGGTGATCACCGGCGGCGAGTTGCCGATCGAGATGGTCAGCGTGGTGTGCGAGGTGTCGCCGTCGCCGTCCTTGATGGTGTAGGTGAAGACGTCGTCATGGCCACCGGCGGAGCCGGCATCGCGGGTATAGGTGTAGGTGCCGTCGGCGGCCAGCGTCAGCTTGCCGTAGAGACCCTGGATCTGCACGCCGAGTGTTGCGGTATTGTCGAGGGCGGCATTGGTGTCGCCGGCGACGACGCCGACCACGGCAGCGCCGTCGGCGCCCTTGGTATCGGCAACCCCGTCGGTCGTGTTGCCGTCGAGGGCATCGGTTCCGCCAACCAGCACATTGCCGGTGGCCGGGCCGAACAGGCCGGCCCCGATGCTGTCGATGTCGGCAACCGCGGTCGGCACGTCATCGACGATGTTGACGGACAGCGTGCCTGTGGCGTTCTGGCCGTCCTGGTCGGTGAGCGAGACGGCAAGGTTCTCGAACAGGCTGTTGGTGGAGGCGCCGGTAGCATGGGCCTCGTTGTCGAGCAGCGTGTAGGTATAGCTGACGGTGCCAGTTGCGGGATTGTAGCCGGTCACGTTCAGCGTATTGCCGAGCGCGGTGGTGAAGGAGCTGGCGGTGAACACGCCGTTGGTGATGAAGGCATGGCCGTCGATGGTCAGCGAGGCGATGCCGTCGGGCGAGGAGATGGTGAAGGTGCCGCCCTGGGTGGTGCTTTCCTTCGAGGTGTCGGAGCCGGCCGATTCGCCAACGCCGCGGCTGGCCAGGAGGTCATCCTCGTTGACGGTGACGTCGCCGCCGTTGGCGGCCGGCGTCAGGTCGGTGATCACCGGCGGCGAGTTGCCGATCGAGATGGTCAGCGTGGTGTGCGAGGTGTCGCCGTCGCCGTCCTTGATGGTGTAGGTGAAGACGTCGTCATGGCCACCGGCGGAGCCGGCATCGCGGGTATAGGTGTAGGTGCCGTCGGCGGCCAGCGTCAGCTTGCCGTAGAGACCCTGGATCTGCACGCCGAGTGTTGCGGTATTGTCGAGGGCGGCATTGGTGTCGCCGGCGACGACGCCGACCACGGCAGCGCCGTCGGCGCCCTTGGTATCGGCAACCCCGTCGGTCGTGTTGCCGTCGAGGGCATCGGTTCCGCCAACCAGCACATTGCCGGTGGCCGGGCCGAACAGGCCGGCCCCGATGCTGTCGATGTCGGCAACCGCGGTCGGCACGTCATCGACGATGTTGACGGACAGCGTGCCTGTGGCGTTCTGGCCGTCCTGGTCAGTGAGCGAGACGGCAAGGTTCTCGAACAGGCTGTTGGTGGAGGCGCCGGTAGCATGGGCCTCGTTGTCGAGCAGCGTGTAGGTATAGCTGACGGTGCCAGTTGCGGGATTGTAGCCGGTCACGTTCAGCGTATTGCCGAGCGCGGTGGTGAAGGAGCTGGCGGTGAACACGCCGTTGGTGATGAAGGCATGGCCGTCGATGGTCAGCGAGGCGATGCCGTCGGGCGAGGAGATGGTGAAGGTGCCGCCCTGGGTGGTGCTTTCCTTCGAGGTGTCGGAGCCGGCCGATTCGCCAACGCCGCGGCTGGCCAGGAGGTCATCCTCGTTGACGGTGACGTCGCCGCCGTTGGCGGCCGGCGTCAGGTCGGTGATCACCGGCGGCGAGTTGCCGATCGAGATGGTCAGCGTGGTGTGCGAGGTGTCGCCGTCGCCGTCCTTGATGGTGTAGGTGAAGACGTCGTCATGGCCACCGGCGGAGCCGGCATCGCGGGTATAGGTGTAGGTGCCGTCGGCGGCCAGCGTCAGCTTGCCGTAGAGACCCTGGATCTGCACGCCGAGTGTTGCGGTATTGTCGAGGGCGGCATTGGTGTCGCCGGCGACGACGCCGACCACGGCAGCGCCGTCGGCGCCCTTGGTATCGGCAACCCCGTCGGTCGTGTTGCCGTCGAGGGCATCGGTTCCGCCAACCAGCACATTGCCGGTGGCCGGGCCGAACAGGCCGGCCCCGATGCTGTCGATGTCGGCAACCGCGGTCGGCACGTCATCGACGATGTTGACGGACAGCGTGCCTGTGGCGTTCTGGCCGTCCTGGTCGGTGAGCGAGACGGCAAGGTTCTCGAACAGGCTGTTGGTGGAGGCGCCGGTAGCATGGGCCTCGTTGTCGAGCAGCGTGTAGGTATAGCTGACGGTGCCAGTTGCGGGATTGTAGCCGGTCACGTTCAGCGTATTGCCGAGCGCGGTGGTGAAGGAGCTGGCGGTGAACACGCCGTTGGTGATGAAGGCATGGCCGTCGATGGTCAGCGAGGCGATGCCGTCGGGCGAGGAGATGGTGAAGGTGCCGCCCTGGGTGGTGCTTTCCTTCGAGGTGTCGGAGCCGGCCGATTCGCCAACGCCGCGGCTGGCCAGGAGGTCATCCTCGTTGACGGTGACGTCGCCGCCGTTGGCGGCCGGCGTCAGGTCGGTGATCACCGGCGGCGAGTTGCCGATCGAGATGGTCAGCGTGGTGTGCGAGGTGTCGCCGTCGCCGTCCTTGATGGTGTAGGTGAAGACGTCGTCATGGCCACCGGCGGAGCCGGCATCGCGGGTATAGGTGTAGGTGCCGTCGGCGGCCAGCGTCAGCTTGCCGTAGAGACCCTGGATCTGCACGCCGAGTGTTGCGGTATTGTCGAGGGCGGCATTGGTGTCGCCGGCGACGACGCCGACCACGGCAGCGCCGTCGGCGCCCTTGGTATCGGCAACCCCGTCGGTCGTGTTGCCGTCGAGGGCATCGGTTCCGCCAACCAGCACATTGCCGGTGGCCGGGCCGAACAGGCCGGCCCCGATGCTGTCGATGTCGGCAACCGCGGTCGGCACGTCATCGACGATGTTGACGGACAGCGTGCCTGTGGCGTTCTGGCCGTCCTGGTCGGTGAGCGAGACGGCAAGGTTCTCGAACAGGCTGTTGGTGGAGGCGCCGGTAGCATGGGCCTCGTTGTCGAGCAGCGTGTAGGTATAGCTGACGGTGCCAGTTGCGGGATTGTAGCCGGTCACGTTCAGCGTATTGCCGAGCGCGGTGGTGAAGGAGCTGGCGGTGAACACGCCGTTGGTGATGAAGGCATGGCCGTCGATGGTCAGCGAGGCGATGCCGTCGGGCGAGGAGATGGTGAAGGTGCCGCCCTGGGTGGTGCTTTCCTTCGAGGTGTCGGAGCCGGCCGATTCGCCAACGCCGCGGCTGGCCAGGAGGTCATCCTCGTTGACGGTGACGTCGCCGCCGTTGGCGGCCGGCGTCAGGTCGGTGATCACCGGCGGCGAGTTGCCGATCGAGATGGTCAGCGTGGTGTGCGAGGTGTCGCCGTCGCCGTCCTTGATGGTGTAGGTGAAGACGTCGTCATGGCCACCGGCGGAGCCGGCATCGCGGGTATAGGTGTAGGTGCCGTCGGCGGCCAGCGTCAGCTTGCCGTAGAGACCCTGGATCTGCACGCCGAGTGTTGCGGTATTGTCGAGGGCGGCATTGGTGTCGCCGGCGACGACGCCGACCACGGCAGCGCCGTCGGCGCCCTTGGTATCGGCAACCCCGTCGGTCGTGTTGCCGTCGAGGGCATCGGTTCCGCCAACCAGCACATTGCCGGTGGCCGGGCCGAACAGGCCGGCCCCGATGCTGTCGATGTCGGCAACCGCGGTCGGCACGTCATCGACGATGTTGACGGACAGCGTGCCTGTGGCGTTCTGGCCGTCCTGGTCGGTGAGCGAGACGGCAAGGTTCTCGAACAGGCTGTTGGTGGAGGCGCCGGTAGCATGGGCCTCGTTGTCGAGCAGCGTGTAGGTATAGCTGACGGTGCCAGTTGCGGGATTGTAGCCGGTCACGTTCAGCGTATTGCCGAGCGCGGTGGTGAAGGAGCTGGCGGTGAACACGCCGTTGGTGATGAAGGCATGGCCGTCGATGGTCAGCGAGGCGATGCCGTCGGGCGAGGAGATGGTGAAGGTGCCGCCCTGGGTGGTGCTTTCCTTCGAGGTGTCGGAGCCGGCCGATTCGCCAACGCCGCGGCTGGCCAGGAGGTCATCCTCGTTGACGGTGACGTCGCCGCCGTTGGCGGCCGGCGTCAGGTCGGTGATCACCGGCGGCGAGTTGCCGATCGAGATGGTCAGCGTGGTGTGCGAGGTGTCGCCGTCGCCGTCCTTGATGGTGTAGGTGAAGACGTCGTCATGGCCACCGGCGGAGCCGGCATCGCGGGTATAGGTGTAGGTGCCGTCGGCGGCCAGCGTCAGCTTGCCGTAGAGACCCTGGATCTGCACGCCGAGTGTTGCGGTATTGTCGAGGGCGGCATTGGTGTCGCCGGCGACGACGCCGACCACGGCAGCGCCGTCGGCGCCCTTGGTATCGGCAACCCCGTCGGTCGTGTTGCCGTCGAGGGCATCGGTTCCGCCAACCAGCACATTGCCGGTGGCCGGGCCGAACAGGCCGGCCCCGATGCTGTCGATGTCGGCAACCGCGGTCGGCACGTCATCGACGATGTTGACGGACAGCGTGCCTGTGGCGTTCTGGCCGTCCTGGTCGGTGAGCGAGACGGCAAGGTTCTCGAACAGGCTGTTGGTGGAGGCGCCGGTAGCATGGGCCTCGTTGTCGAGCAGCGTGTAGGTATAGCTGACGGTGCCAGTTGCGGGATTGTAGCCGGTCACGTTCAGCGTATTGCCGAGCGCGGTGGTGAAGGAGCTGGCGGTGAACACGCCGTTGGTGATGAAGGCATGGCCGTCGATGGTCAGCGAGGCGATGCCGTCGGGCGAGGAGATGGTGAAGGTGCCGCCCTGGGTGGTGCTTTCCTTCGAGGTGTCGGAGCCGGCCGATTCGCCAACGCCGCGGCTGGCCAGGAGGTCATCCTCGTTGACGGTGACGTCGCCGCCGTTGGCGGCCGGCGTCAGGTCGGTGATCACCGGCGGCGAGTTGCCGATCGAGATGGTCAGCGTGGTGTGCGAGGTGTCGCCGTCGCCGTCCTTGATGGTGTAGGTGAAGACGTCGTCATGGCCACCGGCGGAGCCGGCATCGCGGGTATAGGTGTAGGTGCCGTCGGCGGCCAGCGTCAGCTTGCCGTAGAGACCCTGGATCTGCACGCCGAGTGTTGCGGTATTGTCGAGGGCGGCATTGGTGTCGCCGGCGACGACGCCGACCACGGCAGCGCCGTCGGCGCCCTTGGTATCGGCAACCCCGTCGGTCGTGTTGCCGTCGAGGGCATCGGTTCCGCCAACCAGCACATTGCCGGTGGCCGGGCCGAACAGGCCGGCCCCGATGCTGTCGATGTCGGCAACCGCGGTCGGCACGTCATCGACGATGTTGACGGACAGCGTGCCTGTGGCGTTCTGGCCGTCCTGGTCGGTGAGCGAGACGGCAAGGTTCTCGAACAGGCTGTTGGTGGAGGCGCCGGTAGCATGGGCCTCGTTGTCGAGCAGCGTGTAGGTATAGCTGACGGTGCCAGTTGCGGGATTGTAGCCGGTCACGTTCAGCGTATTGCCGAGCGCGGTGGTGAAGGAGCTGGCGGTGAACACGCCGTTGGTGATGAAGGCATGGCCGTCGATGGTCAGCGAGGCGATGCCGTCGGGCGAGGAGATGGTGAAGGTGCCGCCCTGGGTGGTGCTTTCCTTCGAGGTGTCGGAGCCGGCCGATTCGCCAACGCCGCGGCTGGCCAGGAGGTCATCCTCGTTGACGGTGACGTCGCCGCCGTTGGCGGCCGGCGTCAGGTCGGTGATCACCGGCGGCGAGTTGCCGATCGAGATGGTCAGCGTGGTGTGCGAGGTGTCGCCGTCGCCGTCCTTGATGGTGTAGGTGAAGACGTCGTCATGGCCACCGGCGGAGCCGGCATCGCGGGTATAGGTGTAGGTGCCGTCGGCGGCCAGCGTCAGCTTGCCGTAGAGACCCTGGATCTGCACGCCGAGTGTTGCGGTATTGTCGAGGGCGGCATTGGTGTCGCCGGCGACGACGCCGACCACGGCAGCGCCGTCGGCGCCCTTGGTATCGGCAACCCCGTCGGTCGTGTTGCCGTCGAGGGCATCGGTTCCGCCAACCAGCACATTGCCGGTGGCCGGGCCGAACAGGCCGGCCCCGATGCTGTCGATGTCGGCAACCGCGGTCGGCACGTCATCGACGATGTTGACGGACAGCGTGCCTGTGGCGTTCTGGCCGTCCTGGTCGGTGAGCGAGACGGCAAGGTTCTCGAACAGGCTGTTGGTGGAGGCGCCGGTAGCATGGGCCTCGTTGTCGAGCAGCGTGTAGGTATAGCTGACGGTGCCAGTTGCGGGATTGTAGCCGGTCACGTTCAGCGTATTGCCGAGCGCGGTGGTGAAGGAGCTGGCGGTGAACACGCCGTTGGTGATGAAGGCATGGCCGTCGATGGTCAGCGAGGCGATGCCGTCGGGCGAGGAGATGGTGAAGGTGCCGCCCTGGGTGGTGCTTTCCTTCGAGGTGTCGGAGCCGGCCGATTCGCCAACGCCGCGGCTGGCCAGGAGGTCATCCTCGTTGACGGTGACGTCGCCGCCGTTGGCGGCCGGCGTCAGGTCGGTGATCACCGGCGGCGAGTTGCCGATCGAGATGGTCAGCGTGGTGTGCGAGGTGTCGCCGTCGCCGTCCTTGATGGTGTAGGTGAAGACGTCGTCATGGCCACCGGCGGAGCCGGCATCGCGGGTATAGGTGTAGGTGCCGTCGGCGGCCAGCGTCAGCTTGCCGTAGAGACCCTGGATCTGCACGCCGAGTGTTGCGGTATTGTCGAGGGCGGCATTGGTGTCGCCGGCGACGACGCCGACCACGGCAGCGCCGTCGGCGCCCTTGGTATCGGCAACCCCGTCGGTCGTGTTGCCGTCGAGGGCATCGGTTCCGCCAACCAGCACATTGCCGGTGGCCGGGCCGAACAGGCCGGCCCCGATGCTGTCGATGTCGGCAACCGCGGTCGGCACGTCATCGACGATGTTGACGGACAGCGTGCCTGTGGCGTTCTGGCCGTCCTGGTCGGTGAGCGAGACGGCAAGGTTCTCGAACAGGCTGTTGGTGGAGGCGCCGGTAGCATGGGCCTCGTTGTCGAGCAGCGTGTAGGTATAGCTGACGGTGCCAGTTGCGGGATTGTAGCCGGTCACGTTCAGCGTATTGCCGAGCGCGGTGGTGAAGGAGCTGGCGGTGAACACGCCGTTGGTGATGAAGGCATGGCCGTCGATGGTCAGCGAGGCGATGCCGTCGGGCGAGGAGATGGTGAAGGTGCCGCCCTGGGTGGTGCTTTCCTTCGAGGTGTCGGAGCCGGCCGATTCGCCAACGCCGCGGCTGGCCAGGAGGTCATCCTCGTTGACGGTGACGTCGCCGCCGTTGGCGGCCGGCGTCAGGTCGGTGATCACCGGCGGCGAGTTGCCGATCGAGATGGTCAGCGTGGTGTGCGAGGTGTCGCCGTCGCCGTCCTTGATGGTGTAGGTGAAGACGTCGTCATGGCCACCGGCGGAGCCGGCATCGCGGGTATAGGTGTAGGTGCCGTCGGCGGCCAGCGTCAGCTTGCCGTAGAGACCCTGGATCTGCACGCCGAGTGTTGCGGTATTGTCGAGGGCGGCATTGGTGTCGCCGGCGACGACGCCGACCACGGCAGCGCCGTCGGCGCCCTTGGTATCGGCAACCCCGTCGGTCGTGTTGCCGTCGAGGGCATCGGTTCCGCCAACCAGCACATTGCCGGTGGCCGGGCCGAACAGGCCGGCCCCGATGCTGTCGATGTCGGCAACCGCGGTCGGCACGTCATCGACGATGTTGACGGACAGCGTGCCTGTGGCGTTCTGGCCGTCCTGGTCGGTGAGCGAGACGGCAAGGTTCTCGAACAGGCTGTTGGTGGAGGCGCCGGTAGCATGGGCCTCGTTGTCGAGCAGCGTGTAGGTATAGCTGACGGTGCCAGTTGCGGGATTGTAGCCGGTCACGTTCAGCGTATTGCCGAGCGCGGTGGTGAAGGAGCTGGCGGTGAACACGCCGTTGGTGATGAAGGCATGGCCGTCGATGGTCAGCGAGGCGATGCCGTCGGGCGAGGAGATGGTGAAGGTGCCGCCCTGGGTGGTGCTTTCCTTCGAGGTGTCGGAGCCGGCCGATTCGCCAACGCCGCGGCTGGCCAGGAGGTCATCCTCGTTGACGGTGACGTCGCCGCCGTTGGCGGCCGGCGTCAGGTCGGTGATCACCGGCGGCGAGTTGCCGATCGAGATGGTCAGCGTGGTGTGCGAGGTGTCGCCGTCGCCGTCCTTGATGGTGTAGGTGAAGACGTCGTCATGGCCACCGGCGGAGCCGGCATCGCGGGTATAGGTGTAGGTGCCGTCGGCGGCCAGCGTCAGCTTGCCGTAGAGACCCTGGATCTGCACGCCGAGTGTTGCGGTATTGTCGAGGGCGGCATTGGTGTCGCCGGCGACGACGCCGACCACGGCAGCGCCGTCGGCGCCCTTGGTATCGGCAACCCCGTCGGTCGTGTTGCCGTCGAGGGCATCGGTTCCGCCAACCAGCACATTGCCGGTGGCCGGGCCGAACAGGCCGGCCCCGATGCTGTCGATGTCGGCAACCG
>NZ_JBYMDX010000002.1:0-442418 GCF_057766425.1 Mesorhizobium sp. P160187 | reverse complement strand
GCACCATTCCCTCTTCTCCCGACACTCCGTTAAGCCGAACCTTTTGCGCTGCAGCTTCTGCAACCCACTGGAATTGTTGATCTTTTTCCGTCGCATTGCGCAATTAAGCGGGACAGAGAGCGCTTCGGGCGCATTTGGTCCAACGAGGCGGGGGGATGGTATTTCCGTTGGTATTCGACATCCTGATGGTATCGAAACAGCCAAGGGAGACCTGACGAATGGCCCTATCCGACGTGAAATGTCGAAACGCCCGCCCTGCTTCCAAACTCGTGAAATTGTCTGACGGGGGCGGGCTGCAGCTATGGGTACAGCCCACGGGCTCTCGCCTCTGGCGGCTCGCCTACCGCTTTGACGGCAAGCAGAAACTGCTCGCGCTGGGGAGCTATCCGCTTATCTCTCTCGCCGAGGCACGGGAGGCGCGCGATGATGCTAAAAGGCTCCTGCTAGCTGGCGTCGACCCTGGAAAGGAACGCAGCTTGCGGAAGGCCGATTCGGCAAAGGACTCCTTTCGCTCAATCGCGGACGAATATGTTGACAAGCTGAAGAAGGAGGGACGTGCCGTCCGGACGATCAGCAAGGTCAAATGGCTGCTCGACTTTGCCTATCCGATAATCGGCGATAAGTGCATTCGGAAGATCGATCCGGCTATCATCCTTACCGCCCTCCGTCGCGTCGAGGTTCGCGGTCGATACGAGTCGGCTAGGCGACTGCGCTCCACCATCGGCAGCGTGTTTCGATACGCAATCGCGACCGCACGCGCCGAGACAGATCCGACCTTCGCCCTCAGAGGCGCACTCATCAGTCCGAAGGTAACGTCTCGCGCCGCGATTACCGATCCGAAGGCCTTGGGCGGTTTGCTGAGGGGGATCGATGCATTTGATGGACAGCCTACAACCCGAGCCGGTCTAAAGCTGATAGCGCTGCTGTTTCCCCGCCCCGGCGAGCTTCGCGCCGCTGAATGGGAAGAGTTCGATTTTGAAAGCTCGGTGTGGACGATCCCTGAAGCACGCATGAAAATGCGACGGCCGCACCGCGTACCCCTATCAAAGCAAGCGATCAGCGTCCTGACTTCACTGAGAGAAATCTCTGGTGATGGATCGCTGCTGTTTCCTAGTGTTCGGTCGGCTTCGCGTCCGATTTCCGACAACACGCTTAACGCCGCGCTGCGTCGTATGGGTTACGGCAAGGAAGAAGCAACCGCGCATGGTTTTCGAGCAACGGCATCAACTCTGCTGAACGAATGCGGCAAGTGGCATCCGGACGCCATAGAGCGGCAGCTGGCCCACATTGAGAACAACGACGTTCGGCGCGCCTACGCCCGGGCAGAGCACTGGGACGAGCGCGTGAAAATGATGCAATGGTGGGCCGACTATCTGGATGAACTCAAGAGCAAAAACCCGCGGGTGATCTCAATCGAGGGACGCCGCAAGCCAACGCGACCGTCCACTTTGAACCCAACAGCGGCCGTTCACCAAACGCCGATGCAAATCTCTAACCGCCGGAAATCATACTGACCGTCGAAAAACGCCGAAACTCGCGCCAAATCGTCGGCCCGGAGGATCAACTTTCTCTCCGGGGAATCAATAAGGTTGGTGAATGATGACGGTTGGCCGAGAGCGGACTGGACTGGCCGCTCTTGGGCAACGTTTGGCGGGAAGCTGCCGTTCTGCAGCCGACCCCATTCCCATCATTCAAGATGCCGGATGGCCGGTTCCGAAACCGGCCATCTACCCGGCCCGGGGCCGCGCTACTAGAGCGAGAATCCCTTGGGCAGTGTGCGGTCGCGTCCGTTTCGCCGGCATTAGTCCGTGGATCCGCTATCCCCGCCCGACTTTCACCTCCACAACCTCCAGGGGCTCCGCGGCGGCTTCCTCTCCATAGATCCGGGACAAGCCCTTGATGCGCGTCGCGATCGCGTCGACGAGGCGACCAACGATCTCATGGATGATCCCCTCTTGGCGAAGCTCTTGGGCGCACTCCGATGCCATATCGGGCATCACCGCGAGCTGATGGCGGATCGTCCGCACCGTGTACTCGGCGCCGACCTTTGCTGAGGACGCACAGCGCCCCCAGTGGCGCGGCATGATCTCGTCGATCGGGTAAACTCTGTCGATCTTCATCGCCAGTTTAAGGTCGCGCATCTCAGCTTGGATCTCTCCCTCGCCGAGGTGCGGCAGAATGGAGGAGATGTCGTAGAGCGGAGCTAGGCGGGCCTCGCCCTGGGCACCGAGCAGCATCGAGTAGTTCTTTGCATGCGCGTCCGTGCCGGCGATGATCCAGTTGAAGACGTTCGCGGCCATGAAGGTCTGACGGTCTTGGACGGGGTCGAGGGAGGCCGACAGCACCTTTTTGGAGATCGTCGTGATACCTGGCCCACCCTGGTTCTCGTACTTTAGCGTCGGCATCACCGACAGGGCCTGGCACATGTCCTCCTGATGGATGCGGATGGTCTTGCCGTCGATGTTGCGGCGGTCGTAGCGCTCGAGAACGATCGCCTTTTCGCCTGCAAAGTCGAGAACCTGGCTGTGTGCAGCGTCCATGCCGAGCTTGCATGCAAGCTGCAGGCAGAAATGCTCGTTTTCAGTATGCCCGTGCAAGTGCGGCAAAGGCGGCTTTAAGATGTGTGTCGTGGGCGTGTCGCCTAGAGGAATACCCCAGCGATTGCTGCCCGTGTCGAAATGGAACGCCGTCTTTGCCTGCGCACCAGCGAGACTGAACTGACCAGGATCGCCGATTCGCCGGGTCGCTGCACCATCCTTGCGCAGATCGCGCAGGCGGTCGCCGATCTGCGCCTCGGTGAGCAACTCCACGTTCTCGCCGCGGGAAATCTGGTCGCCACGCGAAAGGAACTGGACGGCGCCGGCGCAGTCGCGGCCGACATTCTTGAGCAGGGCAAACGGGTTTCGGGCGGAGACCTGGAACCTCTGCGCCCATCTGGCGAGGGTCTGCTCATTATCCGGCAGTAGGCCCCAGAGGAATGCCTCGACGACCTTGCCCTCGTAGGTCCTGGTGATCGTCGGCATGGACAGGGAGAGCGGGATTGCCACCCGGCCTTCCATCCATGCCTCGTGATAGGAGAACGAAAGCTTGCCGCCCTGCAGGTGGTGGAGCCCCCCAACCGGTCTGCCAGCGATATAGACGTCGAGGGTGTCGATCGGGTTCATCATGATCATCGTCATCTAGAGCTTGTAGGGAATCTCCTCGTCGTCATCGTCGACATGCCGTTCATCGGCATTATGATGATGATCAGCCGACGTCGGCGCCGGCGGGATCTGAAAGTCCATCTCCACACCAAGCGTGGTCAGCGCCAGCAGCACGTTGCCGATCTCGGCGCTGGGCTTGCCGTTCTCGATCCACGACACCCACGTCTGCGTCGTGTTGATCACTTTGGCCAAGGCAGCCTGTGACAGGCCGCGCCGGGTGCGGGCCTCCTTGATCAGGATTCCAATGTCGCGAGCTGTTTTGATCTTCATGGCGTATATGATTTCTGTATGAGCTAGCCTGATATAGGCTCGTATATGACGGGTGTCAATATACGTTACTATATCAACTTTAACGCTATATAGGTTCACATATCGGCAACCTTCATATACGAACCTATATAAAATCATTGGGCCACGCAACAATGTGCGATCGACCTTTCGCCACGGTACCATCGAGAATGACCGCTGGTCGAGAACTCAACAACGTTGTCGGGGCCGGGAGCGGTCTGGTCCGCTATTCAATTACTGTTGGCGAGAAGCTGTCATTCAGCATCCGGTCTGGCGGCATCGTGACAAGATCGATTTTTTGTCCGAAGAGAACGAGGCCGGCCGCAAGAAAAAGCCACGGCTTTTTATGCACAACCTTTATTGTCTAGCAGGCTCAGTTGTTCCCCTGAAACTTGAATCTCCCTCAGACTCAGTGTCTTCTCAGGGTAACCGCTGGAATTAGACATGCCTTCAGGCTCGTTTCAACACCGCGTGTGGCAATGGATTGTCGCGTGCTTTCCGACGCCGGCGCACCTCGATGTACAGGAGCGCAATCATCGCTTCCTTGAAGAGGCGCTCCGAACTCGCTCAGGCGAATTCCTGCACAAAGGAGGGGGCACTCGAACTGGTGGAGTACGGACCGGCGGCAACCCGGTCAGGATCAAGAACCTAGCGTGCTCCAAAACGACACCAAGCGCTAACCGTTGTCCAGTGTGGAAGATGATTGCCTTCGTGGTTTCTCCGACACGCCAGCGCCCGGCAGACCTTCCTTTCTGGCCTTGGCAAACGCCCGGTCGCCTTCCAGGAACCCGACCAGCATAAAGGGGATCAGTTCCGCCACGGTTTCGGACTCTCCATAGGTCTCACGGTAAAGTGCGGCATAGTCGTTGAGTGCTTGGCTCAAGTCGGCGCCAACAGTGATGGTGATCTTCGAAGGCGTCCGGTCCGGAAGTTTTCCGAGTTTCAGGTTAGCCATGAAAGTCCTCCTGTTCACCCCGTGTATGGCCGCAACACGAGGTCCTTGTGCACGATGACGCGCAACGGCCAACCAGGGCGGACGGTGATCGTGGGTTGGATGTTCAGGTTCTTTTCAGTGATCCGTTGGCCGGCTTGACTGACGTTCTGCTGGGTGGATTCACGAATTGCCTTGACCAAGTCGCTTTCATTTTCCCCAAAGCTCAACTCGGTACCAACCCCCAGCAATGTGGCCACCGCGACGCCCTTGATCAGCTGCCAAGTATGGAAATCCACCTTGTCCTCGAGCCCGGCATAGCCGGCCGCGTCGGTCACGGGCAGATTGTCGATTTCGATCGATGAGCCGTCCGGCATCACAATGCGTTGCCACACCAACAGAGCGCGCCTTTGGCCAAAGGCTACAACACTATCGTAGGTGCCGATCAGCCGTGAGCCCTGCGGGATGAGCAGGGTGCTGCCGGTGACGCTGTCGCGCACATTCTCGGTAACCTGCGCGACAACGAGGCCGGGCAAGTCGGAATTGATGCCGGTGATCAGGCTTGCAGCGATCACGCTGCCGGCCATGATCTGATACGGCGAGGCCGGCGTCTGCCGCGCATGCGGATTGTAGATCCCGCTGGTGTTCCGTTGATCGATAAAATCGAGCTTGCGCTGTTGGTTGTTCTGGTCGCCCTCGGCCGGGGCGACGGAAGCTCGCGCGCCTTCGGTATCTGGCTGCGGAGGCGCCGTCTCGAAAGGTGAACGTCCGCCCTGCCCATTGCTAAAAGCTTCCGTTTGCTGGAGTCGGGTTTCGATGCGGAACAGGACTTGCGACTCGCGCGCTTCAATGGCTTGTTGTGCAAGCCGCTGCGCCTCGGCGGAAACGTCTTGCCCAGGTGCGATGCCAAGCTGGCGCTGGTGCTCGAGAATAGGACGGCCGAGATCCCCGGGCAGCGGCGGTCCAAGCACCGGAGCCTTCGGCTTGCTCCCGGAATAGTCCTTGGGCAGCGATTCAAGTCCCTCGGCGGTCGGCTTGCGGTCCGTGCTGTAGAGCTCTTCGGCCTGCTGTTTCAGGCGCAATGCGGGCCCCTGCAGCGCCATCATCGTGACGCCAAAAACAGCGCCGGAACCAACAGCAGCGATGGCGACAATTATGCCGCGCCTGAACCGCACCGCTCGGCGGGGTGAGGCTCGCAGCTGCAGCTGTTCGGGATTGAGCTTCGGCGGAGCATTCGGGTGGGAAGTATCGGTCATGAGCCTCCCCTTACCTGCCAAAACGCGAAAACAGCGAAACCCGCCGCGGCGGTTGCCGACCGTCGGTTCTCGTAATGCGCACCACCTGCTGCTGTTTGGTGCCCAGCCTTAGCTCGGCCGCAGCAAAGAGGCGATCGACGATGTAGTAGTTGGCGCGCATGCGATAGTTGACGAGCTGGTTGTCCCCGTCGGCTCCGACGATGAAGAGCGGCGGCGCCTCACCTTGGTCGATACGGCGCGGGAATTCGATATAGACCTTGCTGCCATCATCAAAGGCGCGCGTCGGTCTCCACGGTGGCGTGTCGCCGGCGATCGAATAGCGGAAGCGGATGTTTTCGAGTGCTACGTTCGAGGCCGCGGGCATTTCAGCCTCTGCCTGAGCGTTGCGCCGCCGAAGCGCCACGAGTTGGTCTTCGCTGTAAATCCAGGAGAGCGCCGCCATGGCAGTTTTCTCAGTGCTTTGAAGCTGCAGGTGATAGGATCGCCTGTCCGTCGTGATGACCAGATTGGTGGCAAGCCCCGGCGCGAATGGCTTCACCAGCACATGAGTGCGCTGGTCATCGCCTGAGCCACTAACGGTGTCACCGATTACCCAACGGACCGTATCGCCGGCTGAGACCGAGGTCAGCTTCTCGCCCCGCTGCAATGAGATATCGGTGACGCGCTCCGGCGCGGCGTAGAGCTGGTAGAGCGCGCCGTCGGCAAAGGGGTAAACCTGCACCGCATTGACATAGCCAAACTTGGTGGGTTGTTGCGTCGCCGCCTTGTTGGCATCGGCGACCTGTTCTTCCGGCGAGCGCTTATCTGGGGCGGGCTTGCCGGGTGCGGGCATCAACTGACCAGGCAACGGTAACGGTTTCGGCACTTCCACGACCTTGACCGGCTTCTCCGGCGCCTTCTCGATCGCGGCTGGTTTGAAGTCCTCGTGGTCATAGGAAATCTGAGGCGGCGGCACTGGCTTCGAGGCACAGGCCGAAAGAACCGCAACAGACGCCGACAGGATCAAGGCAGCACGAAGCAATGGGGCTCTATTTGTCATTGGCGGGCTCCTTAGGGGAAACGGGGGTTGGCGCGGCGCTGTCGAGCTCGCGCGACCAGTCGATGGCGTTGATGAAGACGCCGAGCGGGTTCTTGCGCAGCTGCTCGGTTGTCCTAGGCGGGCGGATGAGGATGGTGAGGATCCCGATCCAGCGCGTCGTGCTGGCGAGGCTGCCGCGCTCGAACACCTGCTCGGTCCATTTGACCTGGAACGAGCTGTCGGAAGCCCTGACCACGCTGGTCACCTGTACTGACACGCTGCGCGTGCCGATTTGGCCGAAAGGGTCGTTCGCCTTGGCATATTCGTTGAGGAAGAGCGCCGCTCGGTCGGTGGCAAAGTCGTAGGCCGACAGCCAATTCTGCCGCACCAGAACCGCATCGGTGGAAACCGAACGAACATTCTGGATGAAGCGGCTGAGATGCCAGGCGATCTGGGCATCGTCGGGCTGGTAGTTTTGGACTGCCGGCCCGACCGCGTGCGCCTCGCCAAAGCGGTCGACCTCGACGACATAAGGCACGACGCGGCCCTGCATCGACTGCCACAGAAGCCCACCGGAAAGCCCCGTCGTCAGAGCCAGGCAGCCAAAGGCCATGAAGCGCCAGTTCTTGGCCTGCACGCGCGCCGCGCCGATGCGCTCATCCCAGAGTTGGCTGGCCTTCTGGTAGGGTGTTACGGGTTCGGGCGTCTTTCCATAACGCTGAACGGGTCGCTTGAAGAGCATCTAGTCTTCCTTGTCATTGAGGGAGGGATTGGCGCCGCTTCCGCCCCGATCTCCATCGCGCACCGCCTGCGTGGCAGCATTGCGATGGGCGCGTGCGGTCTGTTCGGAACGCAGACGCCTTGCCCAGGCAGGCGCGGCCGCGGGAGCTATAACTGGAGAGCTTCCGCTCATCGAGCTGGTCGGCATGCCGCCGGTCGCGGTCCAGCCGGCATCGCGACCGGCGTCGGCACTACGGCGGAATGGTTCTGCTGCGGATCGCATTCCCCGCACCGCGGCGCCGCTAGCGGCACTCGCAACCCCCTGCAGCCCAGCAGCTACCCCGGACAGCCCGGACTCGGGCGATGTCGCGCGCCCCGTCTGCCAAGCGACGGTGGCAGCGGACCCCATAGCGGCGCCGGCACGGACTGCGGCGAGGCCGCCGCCTGTTGCCATGCGCGCGCCGGCAAACGCAGCGCCTCCGGCAACGAGCGTTGATCCAGCTGCGGCCGCCGTTGTTCCAAGTGCCGCGCCGGCGCCAAGCTGCGGCGCGCCGGAAACAAGACCCGAGGCAATCCCGGGGCCGAAAATGCCGAGCCCAAGCAGCGCCAGTGCACCCAGTACCTGAGACATGGCCGCCGCCAGGTCCGGCTCCTGGCCCTGCAGGGCGGAAGCGAACTCGCCAAAGAGCGTGGAGCCGATGCCGACGATGACGGCAAGCACCATCACCTTGATGCCCGACGAAATCACATTGCCGAGCACGCGCTCGGCCAGAAACGCCGAGCGGTTCCAGAGCGCGAAGGGCACCAGGACGAAGCCGGCCAGCGTGGTGAGCTTGAACTCGAGGATGGTGATGAAGAGCTGGATGGAAAGAATGAAGAAGGCGATGAGGACCAGGAACCAGGCCAGAAGCAGCACGAAGATGGTGAGCGCGTTACCGAAGATCTCGGGGAAGCCTACTAGCTGGCTCGCTTGATTGAGGAGCGGCCAGGCGCCCTCGAAGCCGGCCGCGGCAATGCGGCCTGGCCGCAGGAGACTGTCGGCGGACAGGTTGCCGGGCGATGCGTTGATGCCGAGACCGGCAAAGGAGCGGTAAATTATGTCGGCGAGGTTCTTGAAATTGTTCAGGACGAAGGCGAAGGCGCCGACATAGAGCACTTTGCGAACAAGCCGGCCAAGTATGTTGGGCTCGTCGCCGAACGCCCAGACCAAGCCCGCGAGCGTGATGTCAATGCCGATCAGAATGGTGGTGAGAAAGGCGACGTCGCCCGAAAGCAGACCGAACCCACTGTCAATGTAGCGGGTAAAGGTCTCCATGAAGCGATCGATGACTCCGAGGTCGTTCATTTCGCCGCCTTCCTCGTTGTCTTGAAGAACTGCCGCTCAGTTGCCGGGATAAGCCGTGCCGGTGCCCAGGAAACGCTTCGTCGTCTCGCGAGCGGCTTCCTCAGACTGCGCCTTGCGCGCCGCATCCTCGGCCTCGGCCCGGAACTGGGTCGCAAGCAGCGTCTGGACCTGCATCTGCTGCTTGGTCGAAAGCGCGATCAGCTGATTGGTGGCCTGGCTTGCCTCGAGGGCACCTGCCGCGCCCTGACTGCGATTGACGAGGTCGGTAAGCAGGTCGCCATCGGCCTGCACGTTCTCGACGATCTGCGACTGCGCGCTCATGGTCTGGCGGAACGCCTGCATGGCGCTCTGCCAGCGCTCGCGCGCGGCGCTCGCCACATCGCTGACCTTGATGGTGGCGTCGTAGCTTTCCGGATATTGCTGGCGCCACTGGTCCTGCAGCTTGTCGAGATCGAAGCTCAGGCCGCTCGCCTGGGTCATCAGACCGTCAATCCGTTGGAGCGAGCCGGTAAGCTGGCCCACGGAAGAGAAATCCAGGCGCTGAAGGTTGCGCGCCATGTTCTGCAGCATGGTCGCCTGGTTCTGAAGCGACTGGATTTGGTTGTTGATCTGCTCCAATGCGCGTGCTGCCGACAGCACATTCTGCGTATAGTTGGACGGGTCAAACACGATGAGCGCATAGGCCGGCTGGACGTAGTCAGCCATCGGTTTGGCAATCAGGGAAACGGTGACCAGGCTAGTAAAAAGGCGGCGTCCGATCATGACGATTGCTCCTTGTTAGGTTGAGGAAATTGCTGGAGAAGCTCGGCAGCCCAATCCAGGCCGCGCGCACTGAAGAAACGGGCGGCAAAGCTGCCCTGCCCTTCTTCGGAAAGAATATTGTCGATCAGGGTCTGCGCGGCCGGGTCCGAGGCGCCGCAAAGCGCAAGAGCGATCGGGCCTAGCCCGAGCTCGAAGAGGCGATTGCCGCGGCGCGACTGCAGATAGTAGTGGCGCTTCGGCGTGGCGCGGGCGACCAATTCGATCTGTCGCTCATTAAGACCGAAGCGCTCATAGGCTGCCCGTGCCTGCGGCTCCACCGCACGATCATTGGGGAGAAAAATGCGCTGCGGGCAGCTCTCGATGATTGCGGGTGCGATAGAAGAGCCGGCGATGTCGGCAAGCGACTGCGTCGCGAAGATGACGGAGACGTTTTTCTTACGCAGCACCTTAAGCCATTCGCGGATGCGGGCGGCAAAGAGCGGGTTGTCGAGATAGACCCAGGCCTCGTCGAGCATGAGCAGCGTCGGCCGCCCGTCAAACCGGTCCTCAAGACGATGGAACAGATAGGTGAGCACAGGCAGCACAGCGCCTTGGCTGTGCATCAGCTCCTGGGTTTCGAAACACTGCACATCCGAGATGGCCAGCCGGTCGTCATCGGCATCGAGCAGGCGGCCGAATGGTCCGTCGAGCGTGTAGGGCATCAATGCCGATTTGAGCGCATTGGACTGAAGCAGGACCGACAGGCCAGTCAGCGTGCGTTCCTGCGCCGGCGCGGTGGCGAGGCTGGTGAGCGCCGACCAGATTGCCTCCTTCACCTCCGGGGTGACGGTGACATTCTCGTGGGCAATGAGGCCGGCGATCCATTCGGCCGCCCAGCTCTGTGTGGCCGGGTCGTCGATGTGGCGCAGCGGTTGGAAACCAAGCGCACCATTCGCACCCAACGCATGGTGGTCGCCGCCCATGGCAAGCGCGGCGGCGCGGGCCGAATTGCCTTTGTCGAAGACATAGATTTGCGCGCCAGCGTAGCGCCGGAACTGCAAAGCGATCAGGGCAAGCAGAACCGACTTGCCGGCACCGGTCGGCCCGACAATCAGCATGTGGCCGACATCGCCGATATGGGTCGAAAGCCGAAACGGCGTCGAGCCGCTGGTTTCGGCGAAAAGAAGCGGCGGAGCGTAATCGCCGGTGACCTCGGCAAGGTGCTCGTTCTCCGCTGGACCTGCCCACACGGACGACAGCGGCACGAGATGGGCAAGGTTAAGCGTGTGAACGAGCGGCTGGCGAACGTTGGCGTAGACATGACCCGGCAATGAACCAAGCCACGCTTCGACGGCATTGATGCTTTCGCGAATGGTGGTGAAGCCGAGCCCGTTGACGATCCGCTCGACGGCGCGAAGCTTTTCCGCGGCGGCTTTACGGTTCTGATCCCACACCGTCACCGTTGTGGTGAGATAGCCGAAGCCGACATGATCGCCGCCCAATGCCTGCAGTGCTGCATCGGCATCGAGCGCCTTGTTGTCGGCGTCGCTGTCGACGAGAGGCACCGGTTCGTTGGTCACCACCTCGCGCAGAATAGCCGCGATCGATTTGCGCTTGGCAAACCACTGCCGGCGGAGCCGAGTCAGCGTCTTCGTGGCTTCCGCCTTGTCGAGTGGAATGAAGCGCGTCACCCAGCGATAGGCGAAATCCTGGTTATTGAGCGCATCAAGGATTCCTGGCCGGGTGACGTTCGGAAAGCCGAGAACTGTGAGCGTGCGCAGATGCTGCTCGCCCAGCATCGGCTCTAGGCCGCCGGTCAGCGGCGCGTCAACCAGGACGCCGTCGAGATACATTGGCGTTTCCGGCACGGCGACCGGATGACGGCGTGTCGAGATCGTGCCGTGCAGGTACGTCAGGGTCTCGGCATCGTCGAGCGCGCGCACCTCGGGCATGAAGCCCGAAAGAAGATCGAGAACACGGTCAGTCTCGTCTCGGAACCGGGCAAGCTCCTGGCGCCAGTCTCTTTCCCCTCCCAAGTCATGCGAGTCGACGAGAGCACTTTCCGCGCGCGCTTGGCCATCGGGCCCAGGCATGAAGACCAAGGTCAGATGATAGATGCTCTCGAAATGCGCGACCTTGCCCTCGAAGGCCGCGCGCCGTTCCTCATCGATCAGCCATGAGGCAGCATCGGGAAGCGCCGAGCTCGGATAGCCCAGCGCTTCGCTGCGCTCGGCCTCGAAGAATAATGCCCAGCCGGAGCCGAGCCTTCTCAGCGCATTGTTTGCCCGCGCACATATGCCGATAAGTTCGGCCTCCGTCGCGCTTTCAAGGTCGGGGCCACGAAACCGCAATGTCCGCTGGGAGCTGCCATCCTTGTTGAGCACGATGCCGGGCGCGACGAGTGCTGCCCACGGCAGATGGTCGGCAAGCCGGTCGGCTTTGCCGCGGTATTCGGAAAGCTTCAGCATGCAAGCCAGCCCTTTTGACGAAGATGACGGACAAGCACGCTGGCAAAATCCGGATCACGCCGTGCGGCAAAGACCGCGAGCGTGTGGCCGGCGATCCAGAGGATCAGACCGGCAATCCACTGCTGCAGGCCTAGGCCGATGGCCGCGGCCACCGTGCCATTGAGGATCGCCACCGCCCGCGGCGCGCCGCCGAGCAGGATCGGCTCGGTGAGCGCCCGATGGACCAGAACCTCGAAGCCTTCGATATGCTGCTCTCCGGTGCTCATCAGACGACTGCCCCGCCGCCAAAGGAGAAGAAGGAAAGAAAGAAGCTCGAAGCCGCGAAGGCGATCGACAGGCCGAAGACGATTTGGATCAGCCGGCGGAAACCGCCCGCCGTGTCGCCGAAGGCAAGGGTCAGGCCGGTGGTGATGATGATGATCACCGCGATGATCTTGGCGACCGGTCCCTGCACCGATTCCAGAATCTGCTGAAGCGGCTGTTCCCACGGCATGCCGGAGCCGGCAGCGTGGGCCTGGGCCGTGAGAAGAAGCGCGACGGCGGCGAACGAAAGAAAGCGAAGCTTCTTGCGCATGAGGTGACCTTTCAGAGCTGCTGGAGTTGCGGAAGTGTGAGCGGGGTGACGGCGTAATCGCCGCTGCCGTCGAGACCCGTGACCTCGGCGATCGCGTCAACGCGGCGCGCGGGTCCTCTTCCGGCAATAAAGATGACCAAATCGACGGCATCGGCGATCAGCCGGCGGGGAACGGTGACAACGGCTTCCTGGGCGAGCTGCTCAATACGATAGAGTGCGGAGCGTGCCGAATTGGCGTGAACCGTGGCAATGCCGCCGGGATGTCCGGTGTTCCATGCCTTCAGCATATCGAGCGCTTCCGCGCCTCTGACTTCGCCGACGATGATGCGGTCGGGCCTCAGCCGTAAGGTCGAGCGTACGAGATCGGCGAGTGTGATGGAGCCTCGCCTCGTCCTCATGGCAACGCAGTCCTTGGCCGCGCATTGCAGCTCGCGGGTGTCCTCAATCAGGATCACCCGCTCATCGCATTCGGCGACTTCTGCCAGTAGAGCATTGGTAAGTGTCGTTTTGCCCGACGATGTGCCGCCGGCGACCAGGATGTTGCGCCGCTCGCGCACTGCCTTCCTCAGGGCATCAGCCTGCAGCGGGAGCATGACGCGATCGGCGACGTAGTTGGCCAGCGTGTAGAGTTTTGCCGCCGGTTTGCGGATGGCGAAGCATGGCGCCAGCACGACCGGCGGTAGCAGACCCTCGAAGCGCTCGCCTGATGGCAATTCGGCACTGACAATCGGACTATCTGCATGCGCCTCGGCGCGTACATGGGAGGCGACGAGCCGGATGATGCGTTCCGCCTCGGAAGGATGCATATGCACGCCTGTATCGACCCGGCCTTCTCCCAACCGGTCGAGCCTCAACGTGCCGTCGGGATTGACCATCACCTCGATGACGGTCGAATCGGAAAGGGCCTCGGTGATCGCGGCGCCCATGGCTGTGCGCAGCATGGCTCGGCGGCGGTGGTCGGCTGCGGGATGAGAGTTCATCCTTCGCCTCCGTTGCCATTGCCGTAACCAAGCGAGCGCTTCCCGGAGGCTATCTGGCGACCGACCTGCTCGACGAATTTGTCAAAGCGCTCTTGGGCGATCGCCTGTGTCGCCCGATCCGGAATTGGCGTGTGGGCATGAAGCGTGATTGAAAAGCGGATTAAGAGCGCCAGGCTCTCCAGAGTTATTTCGGCGTCGCGCCTGACATGGTCGAGATCGCGGGAAAGACGGTCCAGCCGGTTGCCGTAGCGCTGGTCGAGCTCGTTTTCACCACGCCGTTCGATGAAGGCCTCGACCGCTTTCGCGACGATTGCCGATTTCGTGGTCGACGGGTTGCGGCTGAGGGTTTCCAGCTTCTCGCTCAATTCGGGTTCGAGCAGAAACTGGTGGCGAATGCGATGGGGCTTCATACGTCTCGTTCCGACTGGCCGGCGCTGATGCGCCGGCGGTGCGAACGAACATCGCCGAAATCCGCAAAATCGCTTATGGGCGTTATCTACGCCGAGATACGCCTCAGTTGCGGAAAGCGTTCAGAAGCCGGGGATGATGTCCTTGTCTTCGCCCCTTCCCTCGTTGAGGCCGTAGGCGCTCGCCGCGGTAGAAACCCGGTCCATGACGCGCTTGTCTGCGAGTGCCTCGGCGTCATCGTCCGACAGATTGAAGAGGTCATCCTGATCAGGCTCCCGAGAGACGACGACGTGTTCTTCAGGCAGGCCGGGATGACGCTGCTGTTGCACGCCGCTCCCTTCTTCGATTGCCGCGCCGGCGTGTTCGTCATCGGCAGCGAGACGGCGGTCAACACTGCGGACTTGTCCGCTCCAATCGTCGGGGCGCGACGTAGGACGGTCCGCGTACAGACCCTCCCGCAACACCGGCGCCGGCAGCACCCGTTCGGTGAAATTCGGATCCTGGTAATAGCGCAACTTCTGGGCGCGGATCGGCGGCAACCCGGAAACAAGGATTAATTCGTCAGCTTGCGGCAACTGCATCACTTCGCCAGGCGTCAGCAGCGGGCGAGCAGTCTCCTGGCGACTGACCATGACGTGCGAAAGCCAGGGAGCCAGCCGGTGGCCGGCGTAGTTGCGCATGGACCTGAGTTCCGTCGCCGTACCGAGCGCATCCGATATGCGTTTGGCCGTGCGCTCGTCGTTGGAGGAAAAGGCAATGCGCACATGGCAATTGTCGAGAATGGCGTTGTTCTCGCCATAGGCTTTGGAGATCTGGTTCAAGGATTGCGCGATCAGATAGGCGCGGATGCCGTAACCCGCCATGAAGGCGAGCGCGGTCTCGAAGAAGTCGAGGCGACCAAGAGCCGGAAATTCGTCTAGCATCATGAGCAGTTGGTACTTGCGGCTTTTCTTCGGGTCACCTTCCAGCCGCTCCGTCAGTCGCCTGCCGATCTGATTGAGCACCAGTCGCACCAGTGGCTTGGTGCGCGAAATATCCGATGGCGGCACCACTAGGTAGAGCGACATCGGTCGTTCCGCATCCATGAGGTCGGCAATGCGCCAGTCGCAGGCCGATGTTGCCGAGGCAACCGTCGGATCACGATAGAGCCCGAGAAACGACATTGCGGTCGAGAGAACGCCAGAACGCTCGTTCTCTGACTTGTTCAGCACCTCGCGAGCCGCCGAGGCCACGACGGGATGGACCCGAGGTGTGTCCGCCGTGCCGAGGTGGTTGGTGGTCATCATCCGCAGCAGTGTCGCGGCAAACGAGCGTTGCGGATCCGACAGGAAAGTGGCGACGCGCGCGAGCGTCTTTTCTTCTTCCGCGTAGAGCACGTGCAAGATGGCCCCGACCAAGAGTGAATGACTAGTCTTCTCCCAATGATTCCGCCGCTCCAGCGCGCCTTCCGGATCGACGAGAATGTCGGCGATGTTCTGAACGTCGCGGACCTCATCTGAGCCCCTGCGCACTTCCAGCAGCGGGTTGTACCGCGCCGACCTTGGATCGGTCGGGTTGAACAAAAGGGAGTACGAGAACTTCGACCGCCAGCCGGAGGTCAGCTGCCAGTTCTCGCCTTTGATGTCGTGAATGACGGCCGAGCCGGTCCAGGAAAGAAGAGTTGGAACGACCAATCCGACGCCCTTGCCCGAACGTGTCGGCGCAAAGGCCATGACGTGTTCCGGCCCGTCATGGCGCAGATAGTGATCCTTCAGTTTGCCAAGGAAAACGCCGGTCGGCTGAAACAGGCCTGCTTTCTCGATTTCCCGAGCCGCGGCCCATCGTGAGGAGCCATAGGTGGTGACCAACCCCCTCTGCCGCGCGCGCCAGAGGGAGCCAGCTATTGCGGCCGCACAGCCCAGGAACCCGCTGGCTCCGGCAAGCATGCCGGCCTTGTCGAAGACCCCAGGGGCGTAGGCGTCGAATTGAAACCACCATTCGAACAGTTTCCACGGCTTGTAGATCGGCCAGGCCGCCGCGACAAACCATGGCGCGCCAAGCTGCGGCTGATTATCCAGCATGTGGGCGCACCATTGAGTCGCTGTCCATACGCCGAGGATGACGATGGCGAATACAACTACGATCTGACCGACAAGGAGCTTCGTCGGTGTCATGGGCGCAGCCTCCGAGGTTTGTTAAACGGAAGCAGCATGGCGTGACGTTTCAGAGTATCGAAGATACCCAATATACGCGCCCCTGCGATCCTGCGAACGTTGCAGGCTTGGACGGTTGGGTTCGCCAAGAAATGTCATCGCGAGGTGACCAGCGAATGACTTGTATGGGGCCGGCAGCTGACTGGCAGCTTTTGGGCTGAAGTCGTGAATAGGCGGACGTTTCGCTGCCGTCCCATTGACGACGTTCGTGTCTGGTCATGGGAGCGGGCGAGCTCCTCCCGTCGCCGGCCATCACTTCAGATCATCAATTTGCGCCGTTAAGGTTCCACTCTGTCGTCCGGGATGCCTAGCTGTTTAGTCCCAAGGTTTGATGGGTTGGATCGAGCCTGAATCGTTCGGGCTCTTTTGTCCAGATTTTGCAGATGTATTCAAAGGGCGTGAGGCCCTTGAGGGTCTTCAGTCGACGGCCGAAATTATAGGCTAAGACGAAATCGGCGAGATGCTGGCGCAGTTGGTCATGGCTCTCGTAGTAGAAGCGTTTGACGGTCGCATCCTTGATCGTGCGGTTCATGCGTTCGACCTGGCCGTTGGTCCATGGGTGCCTTGGCTTTGTCGTTCGGTGGTCGATATCGGCCTTGGCGCAAGTATGTTCGAAGGCGTGCGCCCATATGATTTCTCCCGCCGCCATGGCTTCCTTGATCAGCGGAACGGCCGAGCCGCCGGCACCTGGGGTCGTGAACTGAATGCCGTTGTCGGTAAGCACTGTGTGGATCTTGTAAGGGACAGCATCAAGAAGATGGCGCAGGAAATCGGCGGAGACCGCTGTCGTTGCCTTCTCGTGCAGCTCGACGAAAGCGAACTTCGAGGTCCGATCTATGGCCACGAACATATGCAGCTTGCCCTGCTCGGTTCGGACCTCGGCGACGTCGATATGGAAGTAGCCGATTGGATAGGCCTTGAACTTCTTCCTTGCCGGCTTGTCGCCCTCGACATCCGGCAACCTGCCTATCCCGTGACGCTGCAGGCAGCGATGCAAGGATGACCGCGACAGATGCGGGATCGTCGGTTGGAGAGCATAGAGGCAATCGTCCAGTGGCAGCAGCGTATAACGCCGAAAGGCGACGATGACCGCCTCTTCCTCAGTCGATAGCACTGTCGACTTCGGATCTCTGGGGCCAGTCGGAAGATCGGCGGCCGACGTCCGGTTCCTCCACTTCCTAACCGTCTTCTGATTGATGCCGTAGCGCTTCGCCAGCGCCCTCAGGCTCTCTTGACTATGCTGTATCGCTCGACGGATCGCCTCTGTCGTCGTGGCGCTCCCATGAAGAACCTGGCCCATAGCGCATCCTTTGATTCGGACGAAAAGTATGCGCCATCAAAGCCTGGGATCAAACACCTAGCAGGTGACAGTGCCACGAAAGCTGACATACCAGGTCGCAAGCAATCGAGGCCTGGTTTCCCCTGATCTAAGGTAATCTTAACTGGTATGCGTTGAACGATGCGGGTGAAATTGCGGGTCGCGTTGTCTGCCGGTAGGAGTGCAAACTGTGCCTCGCTGGCTGGCGACAAGCTCTCAATGCGCCCCTCCCGGGGACGGCATCGACTGATACTGCAATCCTGTCGCCAATGCACAACGCGGCAATCTGTGTCTCCTTGAAAATTAGCCACGACCCAGACGCTCCGAGGCACGACGGCGACCAACAGTGCCTGCGCGCACATGCTGCCCGACTCTTGCCTGGCGTTCGCCGAACCAGCCGTCACGCGGCGAGGTTATGATGCGCATCGAGCATTTGGCGACGATCTTGCAAAGAACGAGGGTTAAAAACACTCGGTCATGTATCGGTTGAACGACGCCATGAATGAATGCCATATGGCGTTGGCTTTGTTGGGAGCGAACTATGAAATATCTTGGGGCAACCGCATTGGTTTTCTACGGTATCGTTGCGGTCAGCGGAGCGCAGGCCGCCTGCTACGACATCTCAAAAGGGCAGCCATCGCAGCTGAGCGGCCAACTCGATCGTCGGATACTTCCCGGGCCGCCGAACTACAAAGACGTGCAGGCAGGAGATCAGCCCGAGCCGACTTACCTACTGGAACTGGATGCCGACATCTGCCTTGAGGGCGCGGACTTTGCTGATCCCGCATCCAGTTTCCGCGAGGTTCACGTCGTGCCGGTGGGCGGTATGGAAAGCGCCATGGCATCGTTGATCGGACGCCGCGTGACTGTCGGCGTCGTTGATCGATGGGCTGCAAATAACGCAAATCACCGAGCCCCGCTCATGGCCGTTGTCGGGAGCATCGCGCCTGAAGAGGACATCACTGACCAATACGGCACTGCCGCGACTGTCGTGCGGGCGTTTTATCTGGCCCTCTGCACTGGGGACGGCAAGGAGGCGGCGCGGTTTGTAGTTCCAGAAAAGAGCGCCAAGGGTCCTCTCTCCGCAGCCGCCCTGAGTGGCTTCTACGGAGGGATGCAGGCGCCGCTTAAGCTTCTCGGCATCCAAGCGAAGGCAGAAGACTTGTTCTTCGTCAGCTATGCGTTCAGGAAGGGTGCGACGACATGCACTGGCCGCGCCGAAGTGAGGACAGTGAATGAGGGCGGCAAGGACTACATCGAAGGCATAAAAGCACTCGATGGCTGCTGATACGATCGAGCCGTTGAAGTGTCCATCTGGTGGGGCTTACCTTCGCATATTAGCGTCGAAGGGTCTTGGGACATCCCGATCACGATATTTTCGCTTATCCCAACGGCATTCGGTTCGGATTTCGCCGCGCTGCCAGTCCCGCAGTGAAGCCGAGGCATTCACTCGTGACTAAGCCATATATCGATGCGGTAGCGGTCAGAACCTTGCATGGGCAATAGACCGTCCGCGCGCGTTCACACTCCTGCAGCACGAAGGATCGGACGCATCTCCTCCAGCACCGCTCCAATTCTCCATTCCTCGGCGCTCGGCGAGGCATAGCCAACGGCCTTGGGCACCAGCGCACATTGCGGTGTGGTATTCCTGTCAAACTGTTCAATTCTGCCCGGAATAACGCGCAACGATTCAAAAACATATCCGTTGATGGAACTGCGAAGTGAGGCCGCATCGACCGGGGCTCCGCTGCAGACATTGATATAGACCCAGCCTATCGGCCTCGGATCGCCGGGAATCGATCGATAACTCACCTTGCGGCCACTGATGTCTGGCGGCTCCGAGCGCACAACTGCGGGTTTCGGCTGGACGGCGGAAGGCGCCTCGGGTGGGTTTGAGGGAGGACGATAGCCGGCGATCAGGTTCCGCGTGGCTGCCGTCGAAAGCCGATTTTGGCTGGCGGAGCCTACGCTCGCCAAAAGCCGACAAACGCCGCCCTCGGTCGAGTGGTCAAACCCAACGCAGCCCGAACGCGAGGTGCAAAGGGAACGACACGCCTCCAAGGGTGCGATGACCTGCGCGCTGACGAACCCGTTCAGTGAGGTCCCGGGATAGTCGAAGAACACTGCCGTGGTTTGCGCGCCGATCGGTTGAATGCCGACTAGAAGGACGAGAGCTGCCAGAGACGACCCGGCGACTCCGAGCACGAACTCTTGGAATCCGCAGCGAAAAAGATGCGCAAACATGTTTCCCCCGGCCGCTGTTATTCTGTTTCAAGTGGACTTGATCGCCAAGTCAGCGAAGTTCGCCGGCTTGATGTCATGACTGGCGACGTGAAGGGTCGAACTAGACGGCCAGCCAGGATTCTCATGACAGGTCGCGATCTTTCCTGTTGCCCCATTTTTCTTTGCCGTAGGCAATGCCCCTTTTTGGGCTCGGCAATACCAGCCCGGCGCGACCGTAATTCTCCAGAATTTGCATTTCCAGCCCTAAATGGGGGATGCGCACCGCGAAATTGGAATCAAGATAGAAACTGTCGCCAAGACGTGAAATAGGCTGCGAGCCCGCTACAGGTTAAGCATCTGAGTCGAATCTACTTGAGGGCTCGTTGACACTGCGTTTTTTACGTCGAAATATGCGGCCGGGGACGCCGCATGGTTAACGATTTATTGCGGCAAGGGGAAGGTGCCTAATGGCTCGGGGGGGCAATGTCCACTTCGTTCGTTCAACGTCCGCGCGTGCCGTGGACGTGTTGGCTGTCGCAGGGAAACCGCTATGGCGCGACTGCGAAACGGCATTCGCCCGCATAGATGAACTGTGCGGGGACAACACCTCGCGGCTGTTCGCGGAACCGAACGCCAAGGAGCAGGAGGGCGGCCGCCTGGTCGTGGCGTGGTTCAGCAGCTTCGACGACGAGCCGAAGCAGCTGGGCGAACTCGATCGGGGAAAACGGTCGCGGATCGAGTCGAACTTGGCCGCGCGGATCGAGGCGCTTCGACCAGCCCTGGCGGACCGGGAAATCGGCGGGACCGTTGGGGCGATGCTCAATGTCGCGGACGAAGCCTCTATCGTCGCCGTCGGCGAGAACGCCGTCCTCACGAATTGGGGAGTGCTGCCGGAGGAAGCCCGCTCCTCCCGCGCCGCATTCGTGCGGCACAGCGAGAAGACAATTGGCCCCTACCTTCCAAGCGGCATGTCCCCCCGGGTGCCTGGTCAGGCGTGGGCTGCCCTGGGAGGTTTCGCCACTGCCGGACTGTCTCCCCCGCGGCGCGTGATTGCACCCGAGGCCACCGCAGCATCCACGCAAGAGGCTCAATCAACGGCGCCAGCTCGACACAAACAGTCTTGGCTTTGGCCCATAGCTGCCCTTTCGTTGGTGTTCGCCGCCTGCCTGATCTACGCGGCCTCGCCGGGCAACCTCGTTTATCCGGAAGCGCTCCCGCCGCCACCGACAGCTCCACTCGTGAACAACGAGGAGGTCAACCGGAGCCTTGAAGAGCGAATCGGCAAAATGAAAAGGGAGCTCGCAAAGGCTGCATGCGAGGCAGATTCATCTGTTCTCGGTCCGCCGCTCCATGAGTCCGGCGGTGGAACAGAAAACGGCGCGTCAGGAGCCGCCCGCGGGCAGGCGCCTGCCCCCGGCTCACCGCATTCGCTTCTCGCCGCCCTGGACTCGGCGACGGTCCTCGTGCTCGCACCCTCGGCGGACTCGCTCAGCACTGGAAGCGGGTTCTTCGTGAGCCAGAGGGAAATCCTCACCAACAACCACGTTGTCGAGGGCGCCGGGGAGACGGTATTCGTCGCCAGCAAGGCACTCGGGGGTGCGGTTCCCGCCCGTGTCGTTGCAAGATCCGCAAGCAGCGAGACTGGAAATCCGGACTTTGCCCTCCTTCGGGTGGATGATGCCCCCAGCACTGTGAGGCCCCTGCACCTTTCTACGGAAATCGCGAGGCTGGACAGCGTCATCGCGGGGGGCTTTCCGTCCTTCGTGATGTCGATGGACAGCACTTATCGAGCGATCCTCAATGGCGACACCACGGGGCTTGCCAATCTTGAGATGGTCGTCACGCAGGGCAACGTCATGGCCATGCCTCAGGGCGGGGCGGCAAAGGTCATTACCCATTCCGCGAACATTTCCCCCGGCAACAGCGGAGGTCCCCTTTCGGACGCCTGCGGCCGGGCGGTCGGAGTCAACACCTTCATAGTCCTCGACGGGGAGAATGTTCAGAAGCTGAACTTCTCCCTCGGCGCGAGCGACGCCATCCGGTTCCTGTCAGCCAACGGCGTGACGGTGGCCGTCGCCGATCAGCCGTGTAATCCGGCCACGGGAATAGCCGCGGCCGCAGGGCCAACGGAAGGCCCTGTCAAATGAGCCAGTTCGTCGCCACCACGACCCTCAGCCTGATGCGTTCCCTCGGGTCGACCGCGGAGCGCTCGGTCCATAGGCTTCAAGCCGTGCTCGGACGGGAATTCCCCGGGGGCATCGGGCTCGAGTTGGCCGAACCGGTACCGCGCAAGGACGGCTCTGGGATCGACTGGTATACCGAGCGCGACGAGCCTCTTGTCCGGCTGACGGATCTCCCGCCCGAAACGGCGTCCGTCTACAAGGCGCAGCTCGACCAATCCGTCCGCGCAGTTCTTCGTGCGGCCGCCGCGCATGAGGCTCGCACCGACCCGGCAGCCCGCTCGACGGCTACTGCGCTGCGCAACGCGGTGACATTCCCCGACGACGAGAACGTATGGGTTTCCGGCGGCTCCGACGGGAGCGACGGAGTGCTCGTCCTTACGGCATGGGGTTACGAAAAACATGACGCGGAAACCAGCGGCAAGGGACAGATTGCTGAAGTCGCCCGGGACCGCCCGCCGACGGCTTCTGTTGCGGACACAGCAACGGAGCGGCCCGTGCGATCTGCTGGACCTGCCTGGTGGCAGTCGGTCGCCCGCAGGCTTCTTTGGCTTGTTCCCGTAGCACTCGCGGGGGCGACCGCGTGGCTGCTGCTCCCCGCTTGCGGCTTGGTCCTTCCGTTCGGAGTCACCGCATTTGGAAAGGGCGGAGGCGCTTACTGCGCCCTTGCGCCGCCGCAGCCGACTGTCGACCAGAGCAGCTTGCGCACGCGGGAACTCATGTCGGAAGAAGCTGTCATCGAGGAGCAGCTGCGGCGGCACCTGAACTCGTGCCAGCCCCCCGCTCCGGCGCCAAGGGCCGAGCAGACTGACCCAGCACAGGAAGCAGACAATCGCGTCGAAAACGCAGGCGGTGCGGAAGGCCAGACGCAGGTGACGCTCATCTGGAACAACCGGACCGACCTGGACCTCTTCGTGAAGTGCCCGGACGGCGGAATGGTGCTTCTGGACGGACAGCCGAAATGCGGGGGCGTGCACGACATCGACATGAATCTCAATGGAGAGAGCACCAAGCCGGTCGAACACATAACGTGGGCGAGCAAGCCACCGCCCGGACACTACGAGGTCTACCTGAGAATGTTCAACAAGCGCGGAGATCCTGCCCGGCGGACGGATTTCAACGTCATCCTCAAGAAGGGTGACGCCACGCAAAGCTACCCGGGCAGCGTGACTGAAGAGTCTCACGCCGCGACGCAGATGAAAGTCACGGAGTTCAATGTTCCATGACTGCAGCAAGCCGCCACCAGCCTGACAGGACGAATCGATGCTGACCAACCTCGCCGATTTCAGCGACGGCTTCACGCTGGTGCCGGACAGCGGCATCCAGTTCGTCGAGTTCGGGTTTGACTTCGACGCTTCGCCGCGCCTTACGAGGTCGTTCATCGAGCGTGTGTCGCCGGGCGAAACGGGGTCGGATGGAAAGACGCTGATCCGCCTGCTTCCGAACTGGAACGATGACGACCCCGACTCTGACCAGCCGCCGTATCCCCCGAGTGGCGACGACGTGGTATACGACATCGCGAAGTCGAGGGCGCTCGAGACCTTCCTCGACCGCTGGGTTCCGGTGCCGTTCTTCAAGATCGAACCCGGAAAGGACTCGCTGGGCAACGAAATTTACGCACAGGGCCCGACCGACTGGGTCCGGGTAAGGGTTACGGAAACCAGGAACGCCCATGGCGACCGGAAGGGAACGCACAGGGCAATCTTCGCATTCGACAGCTCGCTTGCGCCCCGCAAGACGAACCGTCCCTATCTCGCGCCCTGTCCGGAAGACGCGATGCGGACAGAATCGTTCCGGTTCGTCAGCCAGCTTCCAGACGTCATCTCGTTCCTGTCCCATAAGGTCGACGTTCCCGGACAAGGGCCCGTGGACGCCCAGAAATGGCTGGACGATTGGCTGAGGGACATCCTCCACTCCTTCAAGAAGCTTCAGAGGAAGGGCAAGGAGCTGAGGCCCGATGACTTTCCTTTCCAGTTCGAGCACCTCGCCCGCTACATAACCTTCGTCCAGTTTCTCGCCAGCGTGATCAAGCCCGTTCGCGTCACCCTCATCGACACGGTCAGCGACAACAGGAACGTCCATCCAGTCGACGTCGACCTGGTGCTCGACATCGGGAACTCGCGGTCGTGCGGACTTCTGATCCAGTCGTTCCCGGACGACGTGAACGTCGACCTCAACAACTCCGTCGTGCTGGAATTGCGCGACCTTTCCAAGCCCGAACTCGTCTATCGCGATCCGTTCGAAAGCCAGTGCGAACTGGTGGCCGGGGAATTCGGAGCGGAAGACATCGCCAGGCGGTCAGGCCGACCGCGGGCATTCTTTTGGCCAAGCCTGCTCCGCATCGGCCCCGAGGCCTCCCGCCTGCGCGGGGAGTCGGAAGGCACCGAGGCGGCCACGGGGCTTTCTTCGCCGAAGCGGTACCTGTGGAGTTCCGATCCGGTTCTCCAGGAGTGGAAGTTCCGCTCGGCCTCGGCGGGCCATGCGGGAACCGAGCCGCTGATCGAGCGCTCCATGTACCGCTTCATAAACGACCGCGGCGACGTCCTCGAACAGCTCGAGAGCGACAGGCGCCAGTTCAGGTTGAAAGTCAAAGAGAGCGAACTGCAGACGGCGAGCCGCTTCTGCTTCTCGAGGTCGTCCTTCTTCACGTTCATGCTTGTCGAAATCATTGCGCAGGCGATGTCGATGATGAACAACCCCGGCACCCGCCGGGAGAGAAGACTCAAAGATTCTCCGCGACGCCTGCGCAGGATCATCCTGACGATCCCGTCAGCGACCCCGATCCAGGAGCAGCGCATCCTGCGGTCGCGCGCGGAAGCCGCGGTCAAGCTTCTCTGGTCCCTGTCGGGATGGGGCGACAGCGACAGCGGCATAAACAGCCAGCGTCCGGAAATCCACTGCTCCTGGGACGAGGCGAGTTCAGTTCATCTGGTCTATCTCTACGGCGAGGCCGTGCACAAGCTGGGCGGGTCGATCAGGACGCTGTTCGACATGCTCGGCAAGGACAGGGAGAGGCCGAAGGCGCTCCCGGCGTCCAAGGCCAAGGAGAAGCTCGAACGGTCCCTGCGCGTCGCCAGCGTCGACGTGGGCGGCGGCACCACCGACCTCATGGTTACGACCTATTTTCAAACCGACAATGTCGCCCTTTTCCCCGACCAGAACTTTCGGGAGGGATTCCGTATCGCGGGGGACGACCTCCTCAAGGTGGTTATCGAGCGGCTTGTCATACCCAGGCTCGAGGAAGGCCTGGCTCAAGCGGGCCTCCCGAACGCGCGGAACTATCTCAAGGACCGCTTCGCAGGCGACAACCCGAACATGTCCGAGCAGGAAAAGCACCTGCGACGCCAGTTCGTTCTGCAGGTTCTGCAGCCAATCGCCATCGCGGTTCTGTCCGAATGCGAAGCGATGCCTGCGACGAGCCGCAAGACGGAAATCCGGAAGGCAGGCAGTTTCTTCGAGACCGGGGGACGAACGACGGCCGGAGGCGACATTCCGGTTGACGCGCGCATCCTCGGATATCTCAAGGACAGCATAGGGGCTCTGGGAGCCGGAGAGTTCACGGTCTCCGACTGCGACATAGCAGTCGACCCGCTGGCGGTCGAAGAGTGCGTCCTGTCGATCTTCGACGGCGTGTTCGACAACATCGCGGAAGCGATCAACCATCTGGACGCTGACGTGGTGCTGCTGACCGGGCGGCCGATGCGCCTGCCACAGATGATAAGCCTGTTCATGAACAAGATGTCGGTCCGGCCTGACCGCGTCATTCCGATCAAGGACTATCGCGTCGGCACGTGGTATCCCTTCCGGGGCGTCAGCAACACGCACATCGACGATCCAAAGACGACCGCGGTCGTGGGCGCAATGCTGTGCGCGCTCGCGGAACGGCAGATCACCAACTTCACCCTCTATTCCCAGTACCTCAGGATGAAGTCGACGGCCCGGTACATCGGTCGGCTTCAGGGCAGCTCCGTGCTGCCGGACGAAACCCTGCTTTTCTCGGACATCGACCTCGATGCCGCAACGGCGGAAGCCGAGGCGGAATTCGACTACCACAGCCCGCTTCGCATTGGCTTCAGGCAGCTTCCACTGGAGCGCTGGGTGGCGACTCCGCTCTACAAGCTGACCACCGCGCAGACGCGATCGGCGCAGAGCGTGCGAAAGCCGGTCCGCGTCACGATCGCGCGCAATGTGCAGGTGCCGGAAGACGACGAGGCGAACGAGATCGCGCTTCTTACGAGCGAGGCGACCCGCGAGGAGTTCGTGGTTCAGGACGCGGAGGACGCCGACGGCTCTCCGGTCAAGCGCATCATGGAGCTGAAGCTGGACACGCTCGCGGTCGAGGCGGGCGACGGCTACTGGCTCGATACCGGAATTATCTCCATCCAGTGAAAGCTGAAGGCATGCGTAAAGAGTTGAAGAAGACCTGCGACACGGCGCTGAAATCGGCGCAGGAGGGCCTTGTCTGGATCGGAGCCTCAGCAAACGCGGAGCGGGTCGGCAGCACGCGCTCGGGCGCCGAGCAGCAGCTCAAGAAGTCGATCGTTGCCACCCGGAAGGCGATGCTGGCCATAGACCGCCCCATGTGCGTCGGGGTGTTCGGCCCCAGCCAGGCTGGCAAGTCTTATCTTGTGTCCGTCCTGGCCCGCAATGGAAGCGCGCCCTTGATGGCTCGCTTCGGCGATCTCGGGCGGGAGGTCGATTTCATCCGGGAGATCAACCCCGGTGGCGATCGGGAGTCGACCGGGCTTGTCACCCGCTTTTCGGTTCGAGAAGAGCCAAGTCCGCCCGGCGCGCCCGTTGTGCTGAGGATGCTGAGCGAAACGGACGTGGCCAAGGTCCTGGGCAACAGCTTCTTCCTTGACGGAGACGCGAAGAAACGCGCGCCGCTGACTTCCGACACCGTCCTGTCCACCCTGGAAAGGGCGAAGAGCCGGGCTATGCCGCAGGCAGCGACGGATGGCCTGGCCGAGGAGGACGTGTGGGACCTCCAGGAGTATTTCGAGAAGCAGTTCGCCGGGTTGCCGAACATCGAGACGCTGGGGGCCTACTGGGAGGAAGCGGCCTTCCTTGGCTCCCGGCTTTCCATTGCCGACCGCGGCGACCTTTTTTCCGTGCTATGGGGCGGTCTGCAGAAATTTACCGATCTCTTCGTCGAACTCGTCACCGCCCTTGAGAGCCTTGGGTTCGCCAAGGATGCCTACTGCCCTGTCGAGGCGCTGGTTCCCCGGGAAAGCAGCATCATAGACGTCGAGACGCTGCGGGGGCTCGGAAAATCCGGCCAGGACGAGCTGCTGATCCGGCCAATGAAAGGATCGACGGTTTCGTTGCCGAGACCCGTTATCGCCGCATTGGTGGCTGAACTCCGGATTGCGATATCGGAACAGCCATGGCCGTTCTTCGAGCACACAGACCTCCTGGACTTCCCGGGCGCTCGCAGCAGGCAGAAGGTGGACCTTCAGGCCTTCATCGAGGGCAACCCCGACGCGCTCAAGGAACTCTTCGTCCGGGGCAAGGTTGCCTACCTCTTCGACCGCTACGTTGCAGAGCAGGAGCTTTCGAGCATGCTGCTGTGCATCAAGCCCTCGAACCAGGACGTCGCGACCCTTCCCGACATGATCGACGACTGGATCAGAACCTCGCACGGGGAAAGCCCGCTCGATCGGGCCCGGACCGAGACTGCGCTGTTCCTGGTGCTGACGATGTTCGACATGCACTTCAGCGAAAAGGCGGGCGAGGAAGGACAGAGCCTGGCGGATCGTTTCAGCGCGCGCCTGGGCGCCTCGCTAACGCGCTTTTTCGGCAAGGCCCACAAGTGGCCGTTCGAATGGATGCCGGACAGGCCTTTCAACAACTCTTACTGGCTGCGCAACCCGAACTTCAAGGCAGAGTCCCTGATCAAGTACAAAGGCGGCGTGGAGACCGAGATATTGCCCGACAAGGTCGCGAAGGTCGCCGCGCTGCGCGAGGCGTATCTTCAGGTCAGTGAAGTTCAGCAGCACTTCCGCGAGCCGGCCAAGGCCTTCGACGAGGCCCTCAGGCTGAACGATGGCGGCGTAAGCTATCTGGCGGAGAACCTCGCGGCCATCTGTCGTCCCGACATCAAGTATTCACAGATACGAGGCCGCGTCGGGGACATAGCCCACGATATTCGCCGTGTGCTCGCTCCGTATTTCATCGAAAGCGACATCAACAAGCGGATAGCCGAGCGTCGGGAAGTCTCGGACCAGATTCTCGCAAACTTCACCGAGGTTTGGGAGCGGGACCAGTTCGGGACCGCCATGAAGATGCTGCAGATATCGCAGAACGGAATCTCCGAACACCTTCACATCGAGTACGGCAACCGCCTCAAGCGGCAGAACGCGCCGGAGGAAGGTTCCGAAGGACGGACCGACGCCGCGGCGAAGAAGCGACCGGCGCCTCCGCGGCCCGGCGCCCCTCCATTGCCCGGCAGCAAGAAGAAGGTGGCCGCGGCCGTGGTTTCCTCCGGGGAGTCGGTTTCGCAGAAAGCGCTGCCGCGCGAAGCCTATCTCGCCCGGTCAGCCATCAGGCATTGGACGGACGGCCTTTTCGCACTCGCGAGAAACGACAATGCGTTGCAGGCCATTGGCCTCGGGCAAGAGTCCGCAAGCGAGTTGGTCGCCGAGCTTACATCTGCCGCGCGGCGATCGGGGCTCGAAGAGCGCATAGCCAGGGACCTTGCCAAGCTCTCGGGAAGTTCAGTCGAAAGGTCCGACATCCTGCTCGAGAAGGCTGGCTTTCTTGCCACGAGCCACATCAACCGTTTCGTCAGCACGCTTGGCTTCGACGCGATGCCCGAGAACAAGCGGCCTCTGGCTCCTGACGGCACTGAGAACGGTGAAGTTAGGGTTTTTGCCCGCCGTCCGAGCGTTTCAGACTGCGACGGGCTTGGGGTGGAGCGGCGGAACTTCTCCTACCTCGCGCTCTCGGAGTGGATGTACGCCTTCCACCAAGTGGTTACTGAGAACGTCCTCTCGGGCGAAGGGATCATTATAAACGTCGAGGAGAACGAGCGCCTGAGGGCCATACTGGACGCGCTCGATGAGTCCGCGCCGCTGCTTGGTGCGCCCGTTGGGACTGCTCGATGAACAAGGTTGCGGTCAAAGTCAGCGAGGACGAGACGCGCCTGTTCGGGCATGCCCTGATCACGTTCCCGCAGGAACTAGGCAGCTCTCCGGGGTTGCGACTGTCGATCATGCGCAAGTCCAAGGACGCTCCCTATCTTGGCGCCGCCGGATGGCAGGCGCGTCCCGCAACCGTAGAGGCAGCGGTCGTCAGCCGCGGCGCGAATTCGGCCACGCTGGTCGTCGGACCCGAGGTCTGCGACCAGATCCCGGTCGACCTGCAGGTGAAGATCGAAGTCGAAGGCCATGACATTGAGGGGAGCGCCTTCTGGCCGCCGATCCCACCTAGCCCGGGAGCTTGGTCCCAGGAACTGACCCCTTTCAAGATGTCCATTCCTCAGGCTATAGAACGGGAGCTTGAAGAGGCCCTCGAACAGGTTGTTGAGCTGCCACGGGTGGTGGAGCCGAAACCCCAGCCTTTGACCCAGCCGCCAAAGAAGAGGCGGTTCTTGTACCTACTGATCCCGTTGGCGCTGCTTCTGGCAGGGGGAGGATACTACATTGCCGACAGCAGGGGTTGGTTCAACAACCCCGAGCCTTTGCTCGCGCGTTTCGAGAGGCTGAAGCTGACGGACACTAACGGCGTTGCGCTGTTCGCCCTAAGCGGCGAGGCATACCGGGAAGGCGCCGGCGGAATCGGCTTGCAGGCGATCAATCTTGCGATGGAGCGGGGCAACAAGGACGCGAAACTCGAGATTGCGCGCTGGTACGATCCAAGCTCCTTCGAGCCCAGCAGAGCAGATCGACCGGATGCGAACAGGGCGGCGAGGGCCTATTTCGAACTGTCGGTAGAAGGCGAGACAGCGGCCAGGGAAATGCTCCGCTCCCTCTGCGCGAAGAGCGCGAGTTCTCCTCAAGACCTTGGGTTCAATGGGTTCCTGAAGGACACTTATTGCGAGGGGACGCTGGAATAATGATTGAAAATCACAAGGTCCGGCAATTCGCCGCCTATGGAACCGTCAGAGGGACAATGGCATGCTGAAGAGCAGCTTCGACAAGTATTTCCTCCACTTCAGGGGGTACATGGCGGCTATGGCTGCTGCAATCTTGCTGGGCATGACCCTGTCAGCGGGAGCACAGGAAAATTCCGCGGCGAACGAGCTTTTCAACTACCCGGACACTCTGCTGAACGGGATCGTCAGCGCCCAGTTTTCCAAGCCGATAGAAGAATGCCGGAAACTCTGCGAGGCGCGTTCGGGATGTCAGGGGTTTGACCATTCTCAAAAGGACGAGTGCCGCCTGTTCGCGAGCGTGGGCGCCGGACGCGTGAACGTGGGTTCGACCGCTGCGACGCGCAGCCTGCTTTCGAATTACACCGACCCGACAAATCCTCCGCTTGCAGCCAGGCTGGCGAAGCTCAAGGAAACCGACACTGACGGCCATGAACTCTTCGCGCTAAGCGAGGAGGCTTTCAAGCGCGGAGACCGGAGCGTCGGGCTGCAGGCGATCAATCTCGCAATGCAGAGAGGCAACCAGGACGCGAAGCTCGAAATGGCGAAATGGTATGATCCAAGGACCTTCGCGCCGGACCGCGTGGACGCGATCGACTCCAATAAGGCGGCGCGTTCGTATTTCGAACTCGCGCTAGAGGGCAATGCGCAAGCCAACAACCTGCTGAGCTCGCTTTGCGTCGACGCTAGCGACACGGGCTCGAACCACGCCAACGCATACGAGAATTTCCTTCGCACCACCTACTGCGAAGGGTCGATCAGTCCTTGACCCAACCGCTCTTACATATCGGTTTCATGGGTTGGGCCAAGGGAAGCGGAATGCAGCGGAGGCGGCATTGGTTGCGCGTGGTCGGAACAGCGTCGGCGGCGTTTCTGCTGACATTTTCGCTTGCGATGCCTGGAATTGCTACGCAGGCATTGGCGCAGGCGTCAGGAGGCGAACTTCTCGAATATCCAGAGACCGCATTGAGGGGAACCCCCAGTGCCGAGTTCCGGCGACCTTTGGACGACTGCCGGAAAATCTGCCTGGAGCGTTCGGGCTGCGCCGGGTTCGATCACTCCTCTTCAACCAACCTCTGCCGTTTGTTTCCAGCGGTCGCCTCAGCACAACCTGACCCGCTCTCGACCGGCGGCACCCGCCAGCGGATTCCAGGCTATCACGATCCCGCCAATGCCGAGTCCTGGTACTATGCGTCCTTCAGCGGGGTTGACCTTTGGGGGGGCGATCTCGTGTCAAAAGGCATCGATGCGCCCAACGCCGAAAGCTGCTCGGCTCTGTGTGACAGCCGAACCTCCTGCCGGGCGTTCACCTACAATCAGGAGGTGAATCGATGCTTTTTAAAATCGGGCTTCGATTTCGTGCAATCCTACCCTTTGGGACGGTCCGGCCTCTATTTCAAGGCTAAACCATCGGCCCCTCCTCCGACCTTGACTGCCGACTGGGAGCTTTTCACCCTGAGCGGCTTCATTGGAAACGGCATGGAATCGCCTGCGATCTCCTATCAGGAATGCATGGGGCAATGTCACTCGGACGGTGGATGCGGTGGGTTTACGTGGGTGACCGTGAGACCCAACCGATGTTTCCTGGTCCAGGGAACCAACCTGTACCCGGTGCGGCGAAAAGGCATGACGTCGGCGCGAAAAAACAGCCGGACGGTCACTCCCGACTTTGTACATCCCGTCGCTCCGAGGGACTAAAACATGCCGCCGCGGATCGCATTTCTCACCGCTGTTGCCTGCGCCTTCTTTTGTCTTTCCTCACCGCTGAAGGCTGACCCCCCAGTGCCGAGAGCCCGCATCCCAATCGTCGACCTGCATCGAATAATCGAAGACGCCAGGCTGCGTCAGATGATCGGGCAGATGGTGTTGGTTGGCTTTGTCGGCAGCGAGCCCGATGCCGAGGGATACGCGAGAGTCGTCAGGCAAGCGGAGGAAGGAAAGATCACGGGCGTCATTTATCTGGGGCGCAATATCGACGGCCTGAAGCAAGTGCGGCAACTGAACGAGGGCCTGCAGCGTTTCGCGGCAACCCCGCTGCTCATTGCTGTCGACCAGGAGGGCGGCCGTATCCAGAGGTTCACTGGAGCCATGGGGTTCAACGAGACGCCGAGCGAGGCGACTGTGGCTAAGTCCATGAGTCCAGACGAGGCCGGCGTGGTTTACCAGAACCTCGCTTCCGCTCTCTCGGATCTGGGATTCAACCTCAACTTGGCTCCCGTCGTCGATGTCAACGTCAACCCGGCAAATCCCATCATTGGCAAGCTTGGCAGGAGCTTTTCCGCCGATCCGCAGACGGTCGAGGCATACGCGAAGGCTTTCGTCGAAGCGCATCGGGCGAAGGGAGTGCTAACGGTCTTGAAACACTTCCCTGGGCACGGTTCCAGCACCAAGGACAGCCACAAGGGCATGGCCGACGTTTCCAAGACATGGAGCGATAAGGAACTTCTCCCCTACAAGAACCTGATCGCGTCGGGAGATGTCGACATGGTCATGTCGGCCCATGTGATAAATAACAAGCTTTCCTTTTCGGCCCAAATCCCCTCCTCGCTTTCCCGCGCGACGTTAACCGGGCTGCTGCGGGACAAGATGCACTTCAAGGGCGTGGTTATCAGCGACGACATGCAGATGCAGGCCATTACCAACACCATCAGCTTCGAGGACTCGGTGCGCCGAGCCGTTTTGGCAGGGAACGACATCCTGATATTCGCCAACGACAAACATCCAGACCCCCTGGTCCCGGAAAAGGTTGCCGCCCTCCTGTCTGAGGAAGCGCGCAAGGACCCGGAAATGCTTGAGCGGATACAGAAATCCTACGAGAACATCATCCGCCTGAAAAGGAAGCTCGCACCGGCCGTTTCCGCGGACACGACCATTGTACAGGAACGGTAGCGCGAGGCTGAGCAGGCGAGGAGGAAACATGCTGGCAGGTGGTCTTCGTCGCGGGATGGCGGGACTTCTTTTGGGACTTGCGGGCGCGCTTGCTGCTGTCGTGCCGCCAACGGGGATTCTGCCAGCGAACGCGCAGTCGACAGGAGAGTTCTTCGATTATCCACAAACCCTCCTGAATGGAACCGTCAGCGCCACGGTCAGCGTGCCGCTGAAGTCGTGCAGAAACCTCTGCTTCGCGCGTTCGGGATGCATCGGCTTCGACTACTCGTCGTCCGACGGTGTCTGTCGGCTGTTCGCGAACGTGGCTGGCGCGGGTGAGAGCCGCCACACATCGCCGGAACACGCAGTCTCGTCATGGGCTACCGTCCGCCAGCCAATCCGCCAGTCGCAGCTCAACCGACACCGCAGCGGAGCCAAGGTGCGTCAGAAGCGGAAGCGACGAAGCAGAAAAGCGCCACATCGCAAAAGACTGGCAAGCCTGCGGCGATCGTCCGAGCGAAACCAAGACGTAAAAAACAACGAGAGGCGACAAGTCAGCGGCCGGCAGCAAAGTCAAAAGCGGCCTCACCAGATCCGACCTCCTCGGCGTCGACGGCACGTCCGTCTAAGTTCCGCATCTGCAACAACCAATTTGGGACCTTCTCGGTTCTCGCATCCCGGAAATGTCCGCTGAGCGGTCCCGGAAGCTTTTGAGGCTCTCTTCGGAAAACGGCGGAGAAAGGCAACCAATGTCACAGATGAACAATCCGCAGGTGCTCCAAGTGTCCGAGCCACCATCGGACGTGCATCCTGCCTGCCCGCGGATGTTTGCTGATCGCATTTGTCGTCGGCAATTAAGCGGCAGAACCGTTGGACTACTGATAGGGTTTGTGGTCGCAGTTGCGGCTGCTATTGTTCCGCCGGCCGGAGGTCGGCCCGCAAACGCGCAATCGGCCCAGGAGCTCTTCCGCTACCCGCAGACCTTCCTGAACGGGGCGGTCAGCGCCACGGTCAGCGTGCCGCTTGAGGCCTGCAGCAAGCTTTGTTCCGCGCGCTCGGGGTGCGCGGGCTTTGATCATTCGTCGGATGGCGGCGTCTGCAGGCTGTTCTCGAGCGTAGCAGGCGCGCAGGAAAGCCAAGGACACACGGCCGGCACTCGCAGTCTGGTCACTGGCTATCATCCGCCAGTCAATCCACCTGCCTCTCCACAGGCTGCAGAACCGCCGCCGGAGCCTGGCGAGTTGGAAGAGGAGGCGGTGGCCGTCACGCCGCCATCCGGATCTTTCAGGCGTTTCCTCAACAGGGATCTGAAGAGTGAGGCCGCAGAGACCCGTCAAGCTGACAACGTGGAACAGTGTGAATCCATGTGCCGAGCTTCGGAGAGCTGGTGCAGGGCTTTCACTTACGACGCGTGGAACCGAAAGTGCTTTCTCAAGAAGCGACAAGGTCAACTCTTGATGAACGCCCGCGCTACTAGCGGCGTTATCTCGGGAGATGACATGCCGCCGGCGTCGAGTGCGGCTCCCTATTTCGAGTATTTCAACGGCAAGGCTTTTTCAGGCAACGGGTTCCGGGTGCTGAGCGCCCGCTCTCGCAACGAGTGCGAACGGGGCTGCTCGGCACTGGACCAATGCATCGCCTTCGGATTCACCCAATCTCAGCAGCGCTGCGTCCTTTTCGACCAACCGGGCGAATATTCAAGCAGTCGGGGAACTGACAGCGCAGCAATACGCCAAGACTAATCAGAATGCGAGCTACGGATCCATAGCCAAGTCGGCGAACGGCAGCTCCCGGAATCGAGATCCGGCGATCGAATGACTGAGATGAGGCGCACTGCGGCCCGGCAGCATTGCGGCGGAAGCGGCCACATCATGGTTCCTTTGTTCCCCTCATGCCGCAACGCAAGGAATAGCCCGGCGGCGCAACGGTCTTCATGGAAAGCTCGCCGATGGCTTATGGACCGGCTCACCCTGTCCAAAAACGGCAGCAGCTGGCGGAACGCGATGTGTCCCGTGAGCTTTCTTCTCTACGCCGACCTGCCACGGACCCGGTTTCAGGCGGGTTTCTATTACAGGATGGTCTGGACCATCACGAAAGGCGACTTCGATGCCTCACCTCGCCTCATTTGCGAGAGATACATATCGAAGTTGTGGACGACGCAAACCCTGAACTTCCGTTTCGCAAACCCCTTCAGGGCCTTGCTTGAGGTCGCGGTCAGATACCCTAGGGTGATCAGAGAAGGCGGAAAGTGGTTGTCGGCAGGCAGGCTGGCCTTCAGCTTTTTGAGCCTTGAAGGCGTGATTTCGTGCACAATTCCGATGAACTGAGCGAGTAGCATCGGGTACACGACCAGCTTTTTCACTTCAGCGAACGTCGCCAGCGCCTTGTTGTCCAGCGCTACCCATTTCTGCTTTGGCTTAGCCTTTGGCACCTTGTCGTCGCCTACAACGACAGCCACGTCGACGACATAGACTGCCTCATCATTATGGCCACCCATGACCGAGAGGTTGGAATGTATCTCGTAAAGCTCGTCACCTTTAACACACTTGAACCATGAGAAATTATAAGGGTACCCGCGAGACGACAGCTTGGCTACGAAGAGGCCGTTGATCGCGTTCTCCACCGTGATCGTGTACCCAGCCAGCCGGTAATGTTCGGTCGCCATAGTGAGGGCGCCCAGCTCTAGAAGCGCAGTCTCCCTAACCGCCAGGTGCTCGAGTTGAACGGAGTGCTTGTTGATGAAAGCTTTAAGCTCTTTCTCAATTTCGGCGACGTTCAACCTTCCCTCACAAACATCTTCGCGGCCACATCACTCAGACTGCTGCTTTCCGCAACGAGATGTTCGATGTCGAGCTTAACTATCAACTTATAGAGTTCCTGACGAAGGTTTCTCCCTTCCACGACTGCCGAGGAATCTTGGCTGATTTCGTCCCGCCCGATGCGGAAGCCGCGTGTTTGAGGCGGGCCTTCCGACCCCGGAGGTGTTCGCGTTGCCACGCTGATGCAGTCGTTCATGATCCAGAACTGGCTGTTTACAGTGGACCAGATCCTCCGGATGGCGACGACGAGCAGGAATTGGTCCAGCCTATCGCCGCTGATCTCGACGCGCGCGTCCCTAGCGATGTCAGGAACTACCGCGGCAACGGCGTCAACATAGCCGTTCACACCTTCTCTCAAAGAGTAGGGCAGTCGCTCCGTGATGCTCTGGACTTGTCGGCTTGCCATCGGTTACCTGCAGTGTCTGATCACTTACAAGCCTGTCGCATCGCCACGTCAAGCTTGAGCACGCCGCCCTTGGTCGCCGCACTGGCGCCGTCGCCCACAGACGCCCTATTTCCTCATGGACGATACATGCTGCGCCTCCCCGCAGCCACTTCTGTCATAACACGCTAACCGCCCCGGTCTAACCGGGACGGTTTTTTGCATTTTTGGCCGGGGATGTCTCGGTCGGCACCCCACATCCAGCGAGGTAACGCACGTCTCATATTAGGCCGTCTGCTGCCTGTCCGGTTCTGGCGGAAAAACTCAGTAAGCCGTCGTTCGGCAACCGACCTCGTATAAGCCATCCCGCAACTGATTGAAGGCGCCCGAAAGCGGACGTAGGGCGGCTGAGGTCGCCGCCTGAACCGTCATTCCGCCTGGCTCAAGGCACCTTCAGCGACTTCAACGTCTTAGTTGCCAGAGCCCCGAAGAAACCGGTCGGCTGCCATTCCGCAAGACCACCTAGTTCGTTCAGTAGCGTCCAGCGATCGATGGCCGTTCTCCCTCTAGTGTCGTCGATCTTGGAGATGAACGATCGCATCCTCTCGACGAGAGCGCTGGTCTCGACAAGATAGATGTCGTCGGACGGGCTGGCTTCGGACTTGCAGATACCAGGCGGACCCACCAGGAGAAGTCCGCCGGACCGGGTTTCTCCCTCGCTGTCCTTCAGCCACTGCAGGTGATTGTGGGCTTGTCCGACCTCTGCCTTCGTGTACTGCGCTGGCTCGTTTTTCTCGGTTTTCAGCTCGAACGCTACAAGCGTCGCTGCCTCGTCGTCCTTCCATATTACGTCGGGCCCATGATGAAATTCGTTGTCCGGCCGACTGGCCGAGAAGCCGATCAGCTCACCGTACATACGGACGGCCTCTTCCTTGGCATTCGACGAAGAGGCTGTGTCCCCCAGTATCTTGGCTTGTATCTTGAGCTTGGCGATGAGATTACCCAGCGCCTGCGGGCCATGGTGGTTCACTTCAAGAAGGCGCCTCTGAAGCAGTGTCTTCGCACCGCCTTTCTCGAACTCGCGGTCCAACTCGCTTCGAGCCGGAACGTTAAGCTTCGGCGACAGTCTGGCCCTTGCCTTTTTGAAATGGGCTATCGCCGTTTCGCTGTCACCTTCGGCTTCGTATGAGGCGGCAAGCCAAACCGAATACCAGCCGGCAAGCTTAGCATCCGCCAGCGCGGTGTCGTCCAGAACGTCAAGCAGTGCTGTCCGGGCACCGTCAATGTCACCCTGCCACAACCTAGTCATGAATTTGCACTCGGCCTCGGCAGATGCGGCGAGCTGCGTTTCGCGCTCCTTCACCTTCTCCAACGCCTCGGATGAGACCTCCAAGCCGTCGACCGTTTCGCGGTAGAAATTCATCCAGCTCTGATCTCGGCCGAGCACCTGCGTGACCAGATCTGCGATCTTCGCCGGGTCGTACTGGTCCATGCCTTCCTGTACCGTTTGGCTCAGGATTACCTGCTTACGGATGAGCGGCGGTAGCAGCGCCACATTGCGGTCGGTCTTCAGCCACACGTTGATGTCTCCGCCGTAGATGACGAACGCGCTGTAGTCGCTTCGACCCCGGTTAATGCGCCCTAGAAGCTGCGTGATGCGGCTGGCCATCTTTGTGGAGAACAGGTTCGCCAGCGACAGGTTCTGGAACAGGTACTGGTCCATGAGGCTCGATCCCGACGGCGCGCCGTCGATCAGCATAACGCGGCAGGTGTCCTGAGGCAGATCGATGCCGTCGATACGGGAGACGAGAATGAAGGAACCTGTCTTAGAAGTCCGGAAGGCCTGCAACTCGTCTGTGAAATCGCCGCGCTTCGGCGGTGTCCCGAAGACCTTCCAAGCCGTGGCTTTCGGGTACGACGGCACCGAGATCAGTAGCTTGTGTGTCTTCAGGATCTCCGCCGCCACGTCCTTCTTGTCGACCTTCTGATCGAACCTGCTGCTGAGAAGGATCAGTCGTTCTCCGTTGCCAGCGTCGTTGTCCGGCACGATAGGGTCCTTCGCGCGCCGTCCGAACCCTCTGACGAAGTCCGTCTCAAACTCCACGGTGGCCGACAGATAGATGCGTCGGACCCCTTTTCCGAGGAAGTCATAGACCCCGGTAGGGATGAACGGAGGCGTGATCTCGATGGCGTTCGCCGACACGAAAACAGCGCAGGTGCCGAGATTCTCCCACAGACGAATCGCTGGGAACATCATGTCCGAGTTCCGCCAGTCGATCTTCTTGATCGCATCAAGGATGGCTTCTCGATGCCGGAAGGCGGTCGAAGGCGGACACATCGTGACCGCCTGGTGGCCCACCTGCTCCAGAACGGTACTGAAATGCGGCCCTTTCCCGAGGCCCTCGAACTCGGGCCGGACGATCTCGACGACCTCGTGGAACAGCGCGGGGTGCTGCTCCTTGCTGATAGTCAGGGTGAACGCGTCTCGGATTACACGCTCTCCGACGTGCGCGTCGTCAAAGATGACAGCGGCAGGCGCTTTTATTCCTGTGAAGGTCGACTTCGCGACGAACAATGACTGATAGGTCGTGATGCAGAATGCCTTGCCCGTTTCGAACAAGTCGTTGGAGAAATTGCCTGCGGCACGCTTAGTATATTTGATCCCCAGACGTTCGCACTCCCGTGCCGTCTGCTCGATCAGGTCGATTGTGGCGCATGCGAAGACAACGGGCCCGATCGCTTCGTTGACCAGACTCTGCGCCATCAGAACACCGACTATCGATTTGCCTGCGCCTGTGTTCAGCAGGATCACGCTGTCTTCATTCGTGCGGCTCTTGTGCCATCGGGTTAGGGCTTCGGCTTGCCCTTTCCAAAGATCGTTCGGAACGTTCTTCTGGTTGGGGGTCTTGGAGAAGATTTCGAACGGATCCGTTGGCGCCGACATGCCCTTGGGTCGCGAAAGACTGTCAAAATTCATAACCATGTGTGATTCTCCCGCAGTGATTGTAGAAGACATGATAAGTTATGAGTAGCGCCTTGGGTGGGCGTTGTTGGAATGCCTGTGAATAGTCAAAATTCCGAAAAGCGCGCGCCTCGGTTGACCGGTGCGATCCGGCTCTCGGTTGAGCCTTCGCTCTGATTCGATGGCAGCGAGGTGCTGATCACTGTCGTCGTCGCTTGATCGATCCTCATCGCGTTCGGGCAGGTGCCTTTGCCAAAGCAGATACAGAAGGCTCAGCACCATGACATCCGCTTTCGCGCAATCCGTGCGGAAAGCGAACGGCCCCTTCCCACCCCACTTGCGGATGTCGTGGGCGAAGAGCCAGCCGCGCGGAGCGGTCATCCGGTATAAACGAATGACCGCTCCATGTTCAGATCTCGGTTCGTTCGGCCAGAAGCAGCGCATCCTCGATGTCCACACCGAGATATCGAACCGTGTTCTCAATCTTGGTGTGTCCGAGCAAGATCTGGATGGCGCGCAGGTTGCCGGTTGCCTTGTAGATCATGGCCGCTTTCGTTCTTCGCAGCGAGTGCGTGCCATAGTCTGATGATCGAAGCCCAATCGCGCTCACCCATTCATCGACCAGACGAGCATACTGCCGCGTGCTCATGTGGTGCGAGTGGTCGATCCGACTGGGGAAAGCGTGATCACCGACGGTGCCGCCGCGTCAATAGGCTGGCACGCACATCGCTGGTGAGTTCGAATTGAACAGGACGTCCGGTTTTCTGTTGAATGACGGTCGCCCGCGTTCGAACTTCCGGCCCCGTGACCAAGTCGCCTGTCTTGATCTTGACGAGGTCGCATCCGCGAAGCTTGCTGTCGATTGCAAGATCAAACAGGGCACGGTCGCGAACTCGCCCCTCCCGATCCAGGAAGAAGCGGATTGCCCAGATCTGTTTCTGGGTCAGAGGGCGTTTGGTCCAACCATTTCCAGCATTCCATGCAGCCCGGCCACGAACTGCAGCGTATCGAGAATATCCCATTTCATTTCTCCTTGGCCTTGATTGGCCGGAAGAGAAACAATTGAGGGTTGGCAGCCGTGGGGCCGATACCAGGCTGTCCGGTTTCGGGCGTCGAGGATCAGTTGGCTGCCGTTAAGCGCCGGGTGACCTCAGCGATTGAACCGCGACCGTAAGAACTTCCAAGTTTTCCTTGTGCTGCCTGCCACACTGGGTTACCCCGTGTCTTCCTTGGGAGGGCAAATTATGGATAAGAATAAAGAGCTTACCGACATTCTGGCGTCGATCGATGAACTTGCGCTCCGGGGCGGAATAATTCGACAGCGGGCGTTCGCTGCTTGGTTCGCCATTAATTTTTTTAACCAGGACGAAGACGAATCTCTTGAGGCTGCAGGAAGCGACGGCGGCAACGATCAGGGCATCGACCTGGCCTTCGCCGATGAGAACGCCCAAGAAATCGTGATCATCCAGGCTCATTGTCCGGTCAATTTCGATAAGAAAACCTCCAAGGCGAAATGGGACGCCGTGATCTCGTCCATTCCGTTCGTGCACGACCCGAAGCAGCTTGCTAAGGCCGGTCGCCCCGACATGGCCGAAACGATAGAAAATCTTAAGGAAAGCTATCCGGACTATGCTGTCGCCGCGGGTCTGATTACCTTGGGATTAAAGTCTAAGGAAATCAGCGATTCCGTGACCGCTCATCAAGAAGACCCGCGTAACGTCGACGTGGGCTACTTCTACTTCTCGCAGGAGGACATCCTGGCGCGGTACAAGACCTTGGTCTCATCTGAACGAGGTATCGCCGAGGACACCTTGAACTTCAGTGGCGGCCACATCGAGGATAATGGTGAGTACGGGCGGGCTTGGGTCGGCTCGATCAGCGCCGAGGAACTTCAGCGTCTCTATAAGGCGCACAATGACGACCTGTTCGCCGGCAACATCCGCTTATTCCTCGGCGCGCGGAAGGGCGGCATTAACGAGCAGATCATCAAAACGGCAAAGTCCCGACCCGGCGCTTTTTGGGCGCTCAACAACGGCGTTACGTTCGTTGCGGATACGGTCGAGCCAATTCCTCAAAAGGGCACGAAGACGTCGTTGAAGCTGAAGCGGTTTAGTATCGTCAACGGTTGCCAGACGACATCGAGTCTGGTGCAGGCGAAGGCGTCGCGGGAAGCAAAGGTCTTGGCGCGGGTTATCGCGGCCAAGTCCGCTATCCGCAACGACATCGTTCGTTACAACAATTCCCAGAACGCCGTTCGGATCTGGTCCGTGCGAGCGGCGGATGACCTACAGCAAACGTTGCGCGCCGATTTCAAGACGGTCGGTGTCGATTATGCGCCGAAGCAGGAAGGATCCCGGCGCAAAAAGGATTTCAAAACGATCGAACTCGACAAAGTGACGCAGTTCCTCGCGTCGACCCAGAATGAGTTCCTTATCCAGGCCATCGCCAACAAGGGCGAACTCTTCGATCAGCCGTATCAGAAGCTTTTCTACAAGGGCATCCCAGCGACCGCGGTGTACCTGAGCTGGATAGTCGGGAAGCTGGCGGACGAGGAGCGGCAAGCTCTGGTCAAGGGCATCGGTGCCGACGCAAATGCCGGGCTGCTCAGTGTCACAAGCTCGTATTGGATCATCTATTGCACATACAAGCTCTTTGAAAAGTTCACAAACGTCAAAGCCTCGCAGATAACGCTGGCGCGCATGAACACCCCGGAATTCACGAATGCGGTCCGAAAATATGTGAGCAAATCTGTCGACCGGTTCTATGACTCCGCCGTCGATACCTACGACCGCGAAGAATACGGGTCGTTCAAGAGCAGCCTGCGTTCGACCAAGTTCCTGCAGAGGATGGACGGCAAGATCAACGCGCATCGCCCGTTTGCCGGCAAAATCCCTGCCCGATCTCGTTGCGGTCGGCAAGTCGCTGAAGGTGTGATGCTGTTGGCGAGGCGGGTGTCCTATGTCTGGCAAGACAACAGCCGCGACAAGGTCGAAGAGAAGTTCGTCGGCTAGAGTTGGGTGCAAATGTTTGCTGGTGTAGGGCGGATGCTCGCAGCGTTGGGAAGCCACAATGTCGCCGTGTATGAATGGGCACAGGCCGACATTCGCAAATCTCGGCTACCGAATGGCCCGGCATGGGTTGCGCTGGCACAGCCGAAACCACCGCTGCATTTCACTGGCTGGCAACTTGCCCACGCCGTTGTAAAAGCTGACTATCTTGTGGAGCGCGATCTCCTTCTACCCGGATTAGGTTTCCTGCTGCAGGTCGACAGGATCGTTGATTTTAGCCCTGCCGCAAATCTCAGGATCGTTCCCGGAAGTCCCGCATCGCTCAACGACTTCACGCGGACCAGTCTGAGCGGTCGCCTAGGCCAAGGACTCTCGCTGCTCTTCGCGCATGGTAAGGGGTATAACTTCGCCGGCCATCTTGCCTCGGACCTAGCGGTCTCCAGCCACCTCGCCTCGCTTCACGGCAAGACGATGAAGCTCGCTGACTTTCTGTTTGAAACGCAGACCATGCAGCGGATGATCTTAGAATCTAAGGCGTCTTTCTCGCAGCCCGATAACGACCCTAGCAAGATCAAAACCGTCCTGAAGGCCGCTTTGATTGCGGTCTACAGCTGTTTTCGTGAGAAAGGAAATTCCGCCCAGTCTGCCTTGATCTTCGTGGACCCTCCCGGGCGAGACGGTACGGGGCCGGTTGAGTTACCCAAGAGCTGGGTGAGACGCCGGAACTATGCTGCATGGCTGGCCTTCATGGGGCTGACCGACACGGCAAGAAGTCTTCGCGACATTCAACGCCGCGATCGCATAGCCGTCGACTTTCCCATATTCCAGGTCGGTGCCCGTCGGTTCGCGATGTCGCTCACAATCTCACCTCACCAAAAGGGACTATGGATAGGCGCAGGTCTTGACGTTCATGCCCTTGAGGCAATCGGAGCGGCTTTGGAGGACGATGAGTGGCCCCTTTTGACTTATGACGGCAACACTACGGACGGCGGCGGCCCAGCTAACCCAGTAGTACAGAACGGAAGCGTCTTTCCCGATGGCTCCTTGTTTGCTGCAATCGACGGGACGATGTTTCAAGGCCATCGAACTTTTCTACTCTGAACAATCTGCGGATCTTTAGTGATGGCCCGCAGCTGCACGGAGTGGGGAACGCTACTGGCGATGTGGGCGTAGCCTCGGGATGCCATGGTTAGGTGAACGGGATCGATGTCCGCTTTGATGCTAAACTGACCAAACCTACCTGCCCGTTTCCCGCCCCATGTCGTCATCGCAGGCAAACTTGAACGAACGGCTGCTATTGGGAGCCGACGGTACGGGCCGGGACGTCCAATATTGGGAAGGGTTTCGGGTGCCGTCGGGCGTACGAAAGCCTCTCATGCAGGAACCCGCGGGCCACAGTCGATGTCTATGGGGATTTCGATTTGCAGCTGATGTCGGCGATGGCGCGACCGCCGTCGGGAAGCTCTGGGGTGAATGCGGACAGACCGCTTCGTTGCGCCTCCGCGCGGTATTGTCGGGACGGTGGGCGGCTGGGCCCGGCTCTGTCGGAGTCGATAATCACCATAGACGTGCGTCGATCCGTTGCCGGAGGCTGAGGGCCTGCGACTGAAGTCTGGACCATGCCATGCCGGGTCATGGAGCGGTCTCCCGGTTCGTCGCGGTTGCGTCCGGCGGACCGCGTGGCTGCCTCCAGCGTTCGAACACCTCGACGACGATCATGCGTCCGCCGCAGCACGGGCATGACGGACGGAAGTCGTCCGGTTCGTCGGAATCGCCGAGGTCAGGCGGCGCGGCGACGTCCAGGAGTTCGCGGGCGCGGGCGAGGCTATCCTTGCGGGCGGAGCCTGCGAGCAGGCCGTAGTGACGGATGCGGTGGAACCCACGCGGCAGGACATGGAGCAGGAAGCGGCGGATGAACTCGTCCGTCGCAAGCGTCATGACCTGCTGCCGGTCGACGCCGTCGCGACGGTAGTCCTTGTAGCGGTGACGCCGTTCTCTTGGAACCGGATGAGGCGGCGGTTCGAGATCGCGACTCGGTGCGTATAGCGCGACAGGTAGGCGAGTACCGCTTCCGGTCCCCCGAACGGCGCCTTGGCGTAGACCACCCAGCGCTTCTTCCGGACCGGCGACAGGTATCGCAGGGTTGTGTGCGTCAAGTTCTGCAAAATTGGGCAGCCATGATGCTGGTCATGCGGCTTGGCGCAGAGCGAGCTTCTTGTGCTCGCGCAGGTCGTCCATGTTGATGTATCGGTTGGCCTCCATCCAGTTTTCATTGGTCTCGACGGCCAACGCCCTGACCAGGCGCAGGCAGCTTTCGGTATTGGGGAAGATGCGCACGACATAGGTGCGCCGGCGGATTTCCTCGTTGAGCCGCTCCAGCATGTTGGTGGATTTGAGATGCTTGTGGTGCTGTCTCGGCAGCCTGAAGAAGGTCAGGGTTTGTTCGATGGCATCCTCGGCCCAGCCTGTCAGGCGCGGATAGCGTGCCGACCATTTTGCAAGCCATGCGGCAAGATCAGCCCTGGCCTCTGCGAGATCGCGCCGGTCGTAGAGCCAGCGCAATTCCTGCAGGCAGTCGTCGCCGTGCTTCCTCGGCAGATGATCGAGCGCGTTCCTGAGGAAGTGCACGTAGCAGCGTTGCCAGGCGGCTTCGGGGATCACCTCGCCGATCGCTGCCACCAGGCCGGCGTGATCGTCGGACACAACCAACTCGACGCCCTTGAGGCCGCGCGCCTTGAGGCCGACGAGGAAGTCCCTCCAGGCCGAGCGGCTCTCGCGATTGGCCATCTCCACGGCCAGGATCTGCCGGCGCCCGTCCCAGTCGATGCCGACCGCGATCAGCACCGCCTGGCTCATGACAACACCGGCTTCACGCACCTTCTCGTAGCGCGCATCGAGGATGAGGTAAGGAAACGGCTCTTGAAGGGGGCGCCTGGCAAAGGCAGCGAGGCTCTCGTCCAGCCGCTTGTTGATGGCCGAGATCGACGAGGCCGAGAAGGCATGGCCGCACAGTTCTTCCGTGATCGCCTTCACCTTGCGGGTCGACACGCCCTGCACATACATCTCCGCCAGTGTCGCCACCAAGGCCCGCTCGGAACGCTGGTAGCGCTCGAACAGCTCGGTGGAGAAGCGCCCGGCCCGGTCCTGCGGAACCCGCAGCTCGAGCTTGCCGACCCGCGTCACAAGGGTACGGCCGTAATAGCCCGAGCGATAGCCAAGCCGTTCGGGCGTGCGCTCGCTCTTCGAGGCACCCAGCGCCTCGTCCATCTCGGCCTCAAGCACCTCCTGCATCACCGCACGGAGCACTTCGTGCAATCCATCCGGGTTCGAAGCAAAATGTCTTTGACGGCAGCGCTGGCGGTCTTAACTTCAGTCTTGGTCATGGCGGCGTTCCTTCGCGGGAATCAGTGACGTGAACAATCACCAGCCTGCCATGACCGCCCCCTCTCAGCGAATTTGCAGAACTCTCAGCACACTACCTATCGCAGGAATGCTCGGCGGTCATCGAGATGAGCAAGTGTGCCGAAGAAGCCGAGCCGACCGGCGTCGTGCAGAGCGACCAGCCGGGTCAGGAACAGCCGTCGGAACAGCTTGCCGAGAACGCGCACCGGAAGAAGGAAAGCCGGCCGTGACGATATCCACCGGCTTCCGTCAGGCGCGATGCCGCCGCCCGGCACGATCATGTGCACGTGCGGATGGTGGGTCAGCGCCGAGCCCCAGGTATGGAGCACGGCGGTGATGCCGATGCGCGCGCCGAGATGCTTCGGATCCGCCGCGATCGTCAGCATCGTCTCCGATGCTGCCTTGAACAGCAGGTCGTAGACGAGCGCCTTGTTCTGGAACGCGATGTCGGCGACCTCGGCGGGCAGCGTGAACACGACATGGAAGTAGCCGACCGGCAGCAGATCGGCCTCGCGCTCGGCGAGCCATGTCCGCGCCGCCGCGCCGTCATCTGGGACAGTGCCGGTTGCGGCAGGAGTTATAGGCGATCCGCCATTGGCCGCAGTCCTCGCAGGCCTCGACGTGACCGCCGAGCGCCGCGGTGCGGCAATGCTCGATCGCCGACATCACCTTGAGCTGGATGAGGCTCAGGTGACCTGCATGGGCGACCCGATAGGCGGGGCCGGCAGCACGGAAGATATCGGCGACCTCGATCGAGGCGCGCACGGCTCAACCGGACGGCGTCTTGCCTTCCATCAGCGCCATCAACCGATCGAGCGGCCCTGCGTCCGCATGGATCGTCCGGGTCGAGACCTTGGTGTAGAGCGCGGTCGTATCGAGCTTGCTATGCCCGAGCAGCAGCTGGATGACGCGGATGTCGACATCCTGCTCGAGCAGGTGGGTGGCGAAGCTGTGGCGCAGCGTGTGCGGACTGACGCGCTTGCGGATGCCGGCGACTTCGGCCGCCTCCTGGACGGCGCGGTGCAGTTGCCGCGACGAGATCGGCGCCGTGCAACTGCGGCCCGGGAACAGCCAGCCATGCGGAAGCATCACCCCGCGCCGCCTGCCTTCGCGCCACCACAGCCGCAGCAGCTCCAGAAGCTGCGGCGAGAGCATCGCGTTGCGGTCCCTGCGGCCCTTGCCCTGCTCGACGCGGAGCAGCATGCGCGTGCTATCGACATCGTCCACCTTGAGATGCGCGACCTCGGATACGCGCAGGCCCGCGCCATAGGCGACGCCGAGCGCGGCCTTGTACTTGATGCCAGGTGCGGCTTCGAGCAGCCGCGCCGCTTCCTCCACGCTCAGCACGTCGGGAAGCTTGCGCTGATACCGCATGACCACCAGCGCATGCGCCAGATCCCGCCGCTTCAGCGTCACCAGGAACAGGAACCGCAATGCCGAGACCGCGCCGTTGATGGTCGCAGGCCCGGCGCCGCTCTCATGCTGATGAAGCTGGAAGCGGCGGATGTCCTCAGACGACGCCGCCTCGGGCGAGCGGCCGAGGAACGCGGCGAAGCGCCGGACGTGACGAACGTAATCCTGCTGGGTATGCGAGCCCAGGCCCCGCATGAGCATGTCGTGCTGCATGCGCTGGCGAAGCGGGCTATAGGTGCATCGGTCGATGGGGTAGCCATGGCGAGTTCCTCTCGTTGAAGGGAACTCCATGGTCAGATCGACGCCTCTACCCGCTCAAGGTCTATGACATGCACGCCATCTCAGAAGGAGGCGGCCCTCCCGCGCAGCGGGTTCGTGCATGAGGCGCAAAGCTGTCATTCCGCCGCACACAAAAGGCACCCGGCCTCTTGAACCAACCTCGGTGAAATTCCTCGTAACCTTTTGAGAAAACTATATTATCCGCCGGGGCCTGCAACCCGAGCCGCAGCCGTGCAGTCTTTCCCACTTGGGGGTTACCGCGGCATGGCTTGATCGAGAAAGGGCAGTAGGTCAACCGGCTTGGATGTCTGCACGGCGGTATAGCATCCGAGCACGTAACGGACCGACAACCTGTCAAGAACCAAGCCGGGTGTCTGCAGATACGGCGCCAGTTGAACAGCTGGCCGCCGATCAGGTTCAACGTCTAGGGCATGGCGTGTTATCACTGATCTTCCGCCACATGTGGGATTTGCGGTCGTAGTAGCAGTCTGTTTCGGGACCGGTATCGCCGCTTGGTATTGCGTCTAGCGCCCGCGTTGAAAAGGCGGCTGTCTGAGCCTGCGCTCGGGCGTAGACCTTGGCCTCTGGATTATTCGGGTGCACAAGATGCAAGGTTACGATTGGGTGACGGTGGTCGCCACAGGTCGCCAGCCCATGGTTCTCAAAGCGGGAAATCAGTTTCTCATCGATTTCGGTCCAGTGTTGGCAGCCACCGACCTCTGAGAACAGCAAGCGAGTACTGTCGGTTGCGTGACGTTTGACCATACCGGTCAAGACATATTGTGGGCCTTTATCAAGCTCTTCAAACATCGACTTAGCGGAAAACTTAGCCTGCGCAACCATAGACACCATCCCCGATGTTGCCGAAAAGAGATCAATCGCCAGATTCGATTGCCTGACCCAAAATAAACATAGGTTATGCGTCTGCAGTCAGCTTGAACCCCGACCGACTTCACTTGATACTCGCGGCAGTCAAGTGTCAACTAGGGAGGGGACGATGACCAAGGGTATTCCGGATTCCAACTTCTCGTTTTCTGCAGTAGCGCCAACTGTGGCACTATTCGGTCTATTATTGGCCTCTGGATGTGCGGTGGTCGACACGGTCAGCTCGCGGGCGAACACTTTCAACCAGCAGGCCTCTGAAGCCAAGAGCAACAGCATACTGACCAATGTTGTGCGGGCTGCTTACGCTGAACCCTTGCAGTTTACTGAGCTGCAGTCGACGCAGGGTACCGCCCAGGTAAATGGTTCAATCACGACCGGTGTGCCGTTTCCGTTTCGGGGCGGGACAGGCACTCTTCCACTTCAAACCATCACGGGCTCATTCCTGGCTGGAACATCCGCGGCGAACACGTTTGCTGTCGCAAATCTGAGCAGCCAGGAATTCTATCAAGGCATTCAAAAACCAATTCCGCAGCAACTCATACTGGCATATCTCAGCGAGGGCTACGATGCGCGGATATTGCTCAACATCTTCACCTCGGGCATCGAAATCACGCAGAACGGCAAGACCACTTTGGTTGCTAATGACCCCAACTCCAGCGACGATTGGCAGGAGTACTATTCCGTCATCAACATTCTGGCGAAATACAAGCTGGAGGGCGAGAAAGTCAGCGACACGACGCCCGTCGGCATCGACACCTCCCGATCGGTCGCGGGCAGCGCCCAAGTGCAAGCTGCACAGATTGCGCAGCCGGCAGGCGCACCTGGATACGAGGCAGACGGAAGCCGTGTTCGGCTGGTCAAACATGACGCCGGCTATCGGTTCTGCTTCCGCAAACATGCACCCGAAATTCCGTTGCGAGGCCTTGGAATAACGGTCAAGCTGAGCCCGGGTGACTATTGCGGAGCTTCCTCGAAGGAAATAGCCACGAAAAAATCAGGAGACAAGGTTCGGCTACGAACCAGATCGCTGGAGGGAGCCATTCTGTATCTGGGCGCCCTCGTCAGGAATGAGTGGGGGATCGGGAACGCATATGACATCCCCCATACCAGCGGACCTTCGTACACGGTCTTCAAGCTGGGAAAAGGTTATAGCGTCGGCAATCTGCTCAACGTTTGGTACAAAGGGCAGGCCTATGGCATTGCCCGCGACCCCGCAGGCAACATAGACGGTTCAAGTCGGGTGCTCCAACTGCTGACAGATATCCAAAATCTGCAGAGTTCGTCGAAAGACCTTCCGACCCAGAATGTTTACACCCTGATTGGAGGGTAGAGCTGGTCGACGGGTCACGGAGAGCCAAGGGGCCTTGGCTTCGCTGTCAGCGAGGGAGCGAACGTGGTCTGCGCTTGGCGCACACAGGGAGGCGATGATCACTCAGTCGCGTTTGATAGAGTCGCCTCCCCAACTACCGGCATCGCGTCGAAATCGCACCTGTGTGTATTGCGGGCGCCCACTCTCTCCCGACAACAGAACGCGCATCGCGGCTGATTTTTGGAGACACGGACCTATGCGCTGCAGCGGTTTGGATAATGCAATCTCGACGGCCGTCTTGGCCGGCGCAGGCAGAGCCGCGGAAGAGAAGTCGGGGGATCGACCATCAGCACAACCCAGACCGCTCGGCGCGATCAGCTCGAAACAGGCTGGTCAGTCCATCGCCAAGGCATCGGCGCTCGGGTACGCCCCCCGCGGCACGATCGTTTGTGCGGCTGCGGCTCAGAGCCCTGCGCCTTCATTTGACTATTATCATCCCCTTCATCGTCGGATGAAAATCACAGTGGTAGTGAATAGGGTCGGCTGACGCCTTAATGGTCGTCGAATACTTTTGTTTTGGTTTTAGAGAGTTTGTCCCCTCGAACTTTCCGGTAGAATCCGCGTCCGGCGTCACCGTGTGCTCAAAGGTCGTTTCGTTTGACCACTCCATGGTGTCTCCTGCGGTGATTGTCACCTCTTTGGGGTCAAAACCCATTGAGCCGTCGGCACTCTTTACGACTTTGATTTGAGTAACTTTTCCGTCGGCAAAAGCTCGTTTTTCGCCAAATGCAGCGGCACTCAATGCCAAAGCACCAATTTGCAAAGCCAAGCGGCGATCGATTTTAGCTGACATGGTAGCGCTTCCTTTCTGGATATTGATCGTTAGGGGACCACCTCGAATGGCGCCATGAGGCCCGCGTCCTCATGTTTAAGGATATGGCAGTGATAAACGAATTTACCGATTTGTTCCTGGGCGTCGAAATTCATGACGACAAATACACTTCCGTTTGCAGGAATAGGCAGGGTATCATGCCAAGTAATTGCGCCCTGTCTGTCTTCGTTGCGAATGGAAACCAATTGTGCGTTGACCGGGGCAACATAGGTCTCGGGGTCAATCCCGTTGGCAATCAAATCGGCGTTGATTGCCAGCCGGAACTTCATCTGATGAATATGGAAGTTGTGCAGTTCGGTTGTTGGATTCTTGAGTTCCCAAAGTTGTCCGTGACCGTTGGACAGCTGCACACAGGCATGTTTGGGTCGCCCGTCCGCGCCGCTCCAGTCAACCTCTCCGGCAGAATCTAAATAGGCGTCGAAACCAACCGGACCAATTCGCACCGTCTTGTCTGCTGCGAACTGCTGAAGCGGGTAGGTTCCCGCAGGCTGGGGCGGATGCATAAGATCAGTCTGCACGCGCCAGGTGCCCGGGGTTAGACCTCCCGCAAACATCACACGCCGGTGCTCACGCATGCTCCGGTCGATATCGCGGACGCATCCTGTTGGAAATGCCGGAGCCGGCGCGGTCTCTAAAGTCACAAATAGGTGACGATTGTCCGGGTCGGCGAAAGGCAAGTTCCGGTCGACCGCAACGCGTTCTCCGACGATCTTCGGAGAGGCTTCCAGGATCACTTTGGCCAGCTGGATCTCGGGCCAATTGTCACCGTCGCTCTGTGGATCTGATCCGGTGCTGACTGGACCCGTCCTCAGGAAATAGGTTCGTGAGCCGGCCGATTGGGCATCGTTGCGAACGTAAATCTCTGCGCGAGCGGCCGGCATAAGGGTGAGGGTCGACAACTGGACCGCTTTGTTTTCCGAAACCGGTGCGTTTCGCAACAAAGGTTTCCCCGGAACCACGCCGTCCACGCTCAGCAAATCGAACGGCAATAGACTTCCATCTGCCGCTGAGACGATCCGAAGGTCGTAGGTTACGTCGGCGCTCAGATTCGCGATGCGCCATAGGCCATTATGGCCTGCACCAATATCAATTGTTGGATACCGCTGTCCGTTTACAGTGAACAGCCAAATATCGTTTGCATCCTTCGGGCTCCGACAAAAACCTTTGCGATCAGTTGTCGCAGGGAGGGGTTGATCGCTCCGCGATGGAGCGCAGTGATTATGGTCTTCGGTGCGAACCCATTGTGCCGGGGCGTCGTCTGAGGCATCGCTTGGATCCACCGAAGTGTTCAGCCGGATGTCCCGGAGCATCAGGTACGAAGTATCCGTCACCGCTCGAAGGTCACTGGTTAGTTTGCCCTCCCGTATCGGGTCTGCGTCACGCGCCACCACGTTGGCGTCGCTTGGGCCAATCGACATGACGCCCGACATTCCCCCCGCGACCTGCATCGCCGAGAGGCCATGGATATGAGAATGATACCAATAAAGTCCGCCGGGGTGCGGTATGGTGCCGGCAGTGCCGTCAAGAATACTCGCGGGCAGAGCAGTTGGTATCTTAATACTGTAGTCGAGCCACTCGCCTCGTCTCAATGAGACGAACACGTTGTCGCCATTTCCATGCGTGGGGTCGGCGGCATTGTTGGGGGACACTATCAGCCCGTGCGTGTGAAGATTGGTAGCTTGCTCCATCTGCATGTCATGCATCATCCCACCAGCCTGGGATGCCGCTTCAAGAGCGTCCAGGAGGCGAACTCTTAAAGTATCGCCGGCATTGAGCTCCAGGATCGGCGGGAGATAGGTCCCGTTGTAGTTCTCGGTTTCCACTCTATACCCGCCGACCTGAACCGGCGATGTCGTCGCCGTTAAAGCCACAGTCAAGTCGGAATGAACGCTGCCCGGTCCCGAGGGTGCTATCCGGCAGAATGGCAAATTGAGTTGGGATCCCCGGGTGGTGATCGCCGAGCAAATTTGCGGCTGCATCAGCGGACCGGCTTCCGCCCCATCAGCTGTCTTCGCGGCGGTGATAAGGCCGGCCGTCCCGACGAAAGCGGTAAATGCGTAGGCCGTCAAAAAACGGATACCAACCGGGCGCGCCATCTTACCTCACGAACAAGGACATTGGGCCGCAACTGGACAAATGTTTCGGTAAGCCTCGGCGTCCTAGCGGCGCACACTTTTGGGCGCCCACCAAGGGAATGGCCAAGGAAGGGGCATACCTTCGCCAGCGATTGCCTCTTTACTCGGCGCAGCGGCACCGCCGATTTTATCCTCAACCGAGTTTGTGGAGCTGTGAACGCGAACGCCAACCACCCAAGCCGGAACAGGAAACGCCTTCGTGACACCAATCCGCGTGAATACTTGGAGGGCGAGCCCGGTCGGCGGACTGGCAACAAAGTCGAGATCGAGAATACCGTCTGTCGGGGGGACGATGTACATCCAAGGGGCAAGGTCAGGATGCGACCATCCACTTGTCGGCACCCACCCCCTGGCAGATACGGAGATGGCCGGTGGGTTGTCGGGGATTACCATGAGGCCTTCAACGTGCACCTCATCGACAGAATAGACACGCGACATAGCTTCTTCTCCATCTGCTCGTGGTCATTCGCACATTTGCCGATGCTTGGGCTTCGAGAATGCCGTATCGCTTATGAAGGGCATCTGGATCCCTCGTCGAACGATCAGCGAGTGGTCACAACCCAGGATTTTGCGGACACTCGCCAGCGCAGCTTCGTTCACGTCGATATACGCGACGATGTACCACTCACCGTTCTCCTCCTTTGCCATGCCCATGGGGTCTGCCCGCCATTTGAGGGCCCCGTGATGAGGCATGAAGTACGTTTCCTGGACACCGCCGACGGCACTCAAACCCTCGTCAAGTGCGTATTCCATCACCGCGCAGCACAGCTGCGTTAGCGTGCCGCGCAGGCCTGTAGAGCGTTTGTCGGGGACAACGAAAGTCCGAGTCCATTCGGCCCAGTCCGGTCGCCGGGGGACGCCGAACTTCTCGCACATATGAGGAAAAACCTCCGAGACCATGTGCGGCTCGCTCGTTGGGATCAATCGAGCCGATGTCACCACGCGACCGTCTTCGAGACCAAGCAGATAGGTCGCTGCGTCGGTATCAAATTGGTCTCGTTCACGTCCGTCAGGGCTGGGAGGGCGCCAGCACTTCTGATGCACGAAAAAATCGTGCCGCCGGCGTAAAAACTCGTCGAACTCGTTCTCGTAGAGATGCTTGTTTTGGGCGTTTACGACATGAGCCGCTATCATGGCGCCCTCCCTTGGTCGATCTTGCGGAGATAGTTGCAGTCCCTCTAAGATACGTCACCTGTCCGATCGGACAGTTGACGGCGCGCCGGATGACATTTGACGTCACCGACCTCCTCAAAACTCCCCTTCCAGGGCGACCAACACGTCAATTGTTAGCCTTAGCGCCGGCGCCCGCACCGACGCTCTCGGACAATCGAAAGCGATAAGGTTCTGCCTGCTCAGATGGCCGAATTCCAACTCGGGCATGCCCTGGCAGATCCTAAAAAGCGTGTGGACATCTACGCTACTGCGTATTCCCACACACCTTGCTCGCGTCGGGCTTCCACTGCGCCGCCGTGAGCAGGGTTCCCTGTTGACACAAATCGATACCGCCACTGGCAGTGCCCGTTACCGTGCCGTATGTGTTGGCCGTTGGTTTTGGTGTTGCACGTGTGATGTTGTAGAGTTTGTCGCCGTCCTTCATCACAATGCATCCGTTTTCAACGCCCGCTTCCGCACATCCTGTGACGGTCACTTGCTGCGCTGCGGCGGCGAATGCGATGCCCATTGACACTGCGGTACAAGAAGTGAAGAGGCCCCGTTTCATCTCGCCCTCCTGATACGATTGTCATTTATTCTAGCAGCGCTTGCCGCGGGCGGGCAATTCGGCCCATCGCCCGTTAGATACTTGCAGCCCAGCTAATATGAGTCACCTGTCCGATCGGACAGTTGACTCAATCTGCGCCCGTGGCCCTTGGTGGCCAAGCGCCCTGACAACTGCGAGGACAAAATTGGGACCTGAGCCAGCATCCTAGCCGGCGTGTCTATGCCATCGTCGTGGCACCAGAAGCTCAGCTTAGAATGTCGACGGCAAGAATCTCGATTGCCGAATTGATTGGGGCGGATTTATCAGTCGACAAAACAATTCCAACAATGGCAGCTTTCGGCGGATTCGGAGATTCCCAAGCTGGCAATGAGAGAAACACCTCTTTTTTTTCGCCCACGCTCAGGGGTTTGAAGAATGCCGACCCAGCTGCGTCCGGCAAAACCGCATCCGTTGCAATAGGAGCATTGTCAAGCGTCTTGTCGGTCAGTTGCACCTGGAGCAGCAATTGCTCTTCTGGATCGACCCTAAGTGGCCGCAGGCTCACCTTTATCGTGATTACTCCCGACGTCAGGACTTTTGCCCCGACCTCTCTTAGCGGAATTACAACGGCGCGGCGGGCGCTTGCGATGTTCGGTCCCAAGAGATCAACGCCATCCACAGTAGTCTCAGAAACCACCTGACCCTTAAGCGGGCAAGCCAGGTCTGAACGAACGCCCGCGACCAAGGCTGCAGATGATATCAGCACCATCATTCCCAAGGCGCGACAACTAACCCAAGGATGCAAGACATCTGGGCATTTCGACCGCAGTAGCATGACCTTCATACGCCCCACGATTCGGGCTGAAATCAGGCCGACAGGATCGTAACGCCCTTAAAGGGGATACGAGTGTCCGCGGGAACGCCCTCGGCGACAGGAACAGCCATTAACTGGACTTTGAACCCGTTCCCCGCCAGACGACCTTGCGACGCGACACTCCGCAAGGCGTCAGTCAAGTCGATGTAGACATTCCTTGGGCCGCCGTGATGCCCATGCGGTCCCCCGGGCCCAAAGAAGCTAAACACTCCCGCACAGAGTTTGTCGTCGGAAGGCGTCTCGGGCGTGAGATAAGGGCAATTCACGAATACGCCAACTGCAATATCGGTGTTTTGAGGAGTCTCAACGCCCTCTAAACGCGCAACGATGCGGCTCGGCTCGATTGCCTTTAAAGATGTTTCCGGCGCAAGAAACACGCGTACTTCTGAAAGGGCTTGCACCAAATCGGTCACCTTCACATCGACTGCCCTTTCGATGTTTGGTAGCGCAGGGCCTGGCGAGGCACCTGATCCTATGGAGGCAGGGGTGGTCAAATTTAGCTTCGCCATCATCGAGTTGCCGCCAGCGTCGAATTTTTGCAGATCGAGCTTCTCGGAAATTTGTCCGATGACCGTCGGCTCGATTGTATCGTAGATGTAGTCGAACGATCCTAGCGATAGCGCGCCTGTCGATGTTTTACTGCCGACAGACTTGCCATCCGCGTCATAGAAGCTGTCGGGATATGTGTTCTTAGGATCGTCAGATGTGTTTCCGTTAGCCTGCCACTCGGCCCAAATGCGATCGATATTGCAATGGTGGAGCCAAAATATGGGGTCAAGCGAAGACATCCCGCTGCCCATATGGCCCCTCGCCCCGTGCAGAGATCCCACGGCGACATGGGCGTTGCCGTGCGGTTGCCCCTCGAGCAGGCCTGTGAATATTTCGAAATCGGGTTGGCCGCGAATACTGTCCAGAGTCGTTTTCAGAAACGAGTTGGCGAATTGCGGGATCGACGTCATGGTTTGAGCTCGGGCGATTCCCCGTGCACCGATAGTCGTAACCCTACCCGGCCCCCAATTGTCAGACTGCTCGTTCGATTGGTCGTTCCATTGGACCACATTGAGTTTCGGAAGGTCGAAGAAGGGATCTGGAACTTTGCTCTTGCTCTCCTCCCAGTCCCAGTAGGCCAAGGCAAAATCAGGCTTGCCGATCAGCTTTGAACAAATCTGCTCAAAGTACGAAACATACCATCGATGCCAGTGCGTGAAGTCGGAAACGCCATGCGTGCAGTGGCGTATGTGGATCAGCGCCTGATTTCGCCAGTTGCGTTGGTCGCTCACCGGCAGCTGATGCATAGCCTCGACAGCTTGCGCATAATCGGAAAAAAATGGGTCGATCGGGGCCATGGTGGATGCATTTCGGCGGACGCGCGCCGCTGCTGACCAAGCTGGTCGATAACTGAGAATTGCCGGCGCCGCCAAACCAACTGTCGTGACCGCTAGAAAACTGCGACGAGTGAGCATCGTGTGACCCCCTATGATTTGATTGCAATGGATCTCATGAATTCGTGCCGGTCAGCCTTCACTGTTGGACCGCTATGAACGATGCTACATAACCGGCAGGTGCTCCGTTGTGCGGTTTGGCCCTTATGACGCTCCCGACCAATGCAGGCACCTGTCCGACGCCTTGTGGCCACGAGCGCGCCAAATATCCGAAGTAGTCGTACTCCCAGTCCTGAGTGCCGGTACCAGGCCGCCCTATTCCTACGATTTGAACCGTCAAGGGAGCGCCGGATGCAGCTGGTTGGACGCTTCCATGGAGATCCAAGCCACCGCCATTCCAGTCGATCGTTCCCTTGAGTGTGTTGTCGGCAGAAACATCAAACGTAAAAGTAGCTTCCGCAAAGAACAGACCGAGAGCGGTCTGGTCGTTGTCCGTTACGAGATTCTTGTTGTTATGGAAGCTTCGGTACGTCCACTTGCCCGTGATTTCCTGAGGCGTATTCGGCGCTGCAGCTAGCGTGCCAATTCCAATACCCACGCTCATGCAAATCGCCAACATCAAGCGCCAAAATGCAATGCGGGGTGAACTGCCGCGCCAGGCACTAGGGTCGACAAGGTAAGCGGCGATCATTGCGTGTCCCCCGGCTGGTCTCACGATTATTTGCAGCTGACCGGGACTGCGTCACCTGTCCGATGGGACAGTTGACGCAAATTAGGGATGGATCATGCGCCTGCGCACTGCCTCAACGATAGCTTGGGTGGTCGTTGCGACGCCGAAAGCTTCGCGTGCACGTGTCGCGTGCCACTTAACGGTGCGCTCCGCCAGACCCAGAATTTGCGATGTTTCGGATGATGTCTTACCAGCAGCGGCCCACAAGAGCACTTCCTTCTCGCGCTCGGTGAGCAGCCCTTCCTCGACCTCATCGCCGTGCGACAATGCCTGGATCGCCATACCCGCGTAGACCGCCATTGTGACCAGTTGCACCTCCTCGCGCGGAGAGAGAGTGCAGACCTTTGCTGAGGACGCAAACGACAGGACTGATTGCCAGTGGTGCACGCTTAGCATGGGCACCGCAAAACCACTCGATATGCCAAACTCAGTGGCCTCACCTGCAACACGTCGTGAGCCTTTCGTGTCGGACCACTTTGCCGGCACGTCGGCCCACAGAAATGGCTTCAGTGTCTTTGCCGAATAGATGCAAACCCCATCAACTGCCGCATGTTCAGCTTCTACGTAGCGTTTGAACCAGCCTTCGGGCCACCCATTGAGTTCGACCATCGGCGCGAGCTTCTGTCCGCCAAGCGGAACACCACTGAGAATGAGGTGCTCGAATCCGAGATTTCGCACTGTTTGGAGCACGTCATCCAGGAGGGGGCCAGGTGCCGTGTGCGCTCTGCAACGCTCGACGAATTCGAATACATCCGAATCGATCATCACTCCCACCGCGTAATCCACGCAGCCAACTAATTTAGTTGACGCGAACATACTATCATTCACGCGCGTTTTCCTCGCAACACTTTAATCGTTTAATAGTAGAGGCGTTGATCGTTTCTCATAAGTGCTCGGCGATCTGGTCGTTCGGCGGCACTTTTGGCCGAGTCTTGCGGTAGTATGAGCGAGCGACAACTTTTTCGGGCCTTCGGAAGGCGTTGGGTCATTTTGGACTTCCGAGCAGATGCTTGCTATGCGCGACTTGAACGATGGCGCATCTACATCGGCGTAAGCGGAATAACTGCTTCGCGCCACATGTCAGTGTTGTCTCGCACGTCGCAGGCCAACAAAAGCATTCGTCGATCAATCCGCTTGCCCGTCCCCGGCCAGGGATCAGCTGGAAGATGTTCACGTCCTTCAAGCAGGTCAAAGCTAATCCTTGTCAGCCCGTCACTAGTGCTCCCAAGACATCCTCGGCGAGGAGGCGTCAGCACCTGACAGCTGCTCTTGGGTACTAGAGTCAGAATCTGATCACTCAGGCTCGTATCCTGCGGCGCAGAAGTAGTTTGAGCACTCCTCGGCGGTGAAGCGTGGCAAGGCGTCGCGGATTGCGTCCCAAAGCTCGGGGATGTTGCGTGCGGCGGCTTTCCTGAGGATCGACTTCAGCTTGGAGAAGGCATTCTCGATCGGGTTAAAGTCGGGGCTGTAAGGCGGTAGGAAGAGCATTCGCGCGCCGGCCGCTTCGATCGCTTGGCGAGCGGCGGCGACTTTGTGAGCGGGCAGGTTGTCGAGGATGACGATGTCACCAACTCGAAGCGTAGGCGCCAATACATGCTCGGCATAAGCGGCGAACCATTCACCCGTCATCGGTCCGTCGAGGACCATCGGCGCAGTCATGCCCGTCAGGCGCAATGCGCCTGTAAAAGTAGTCGTTTTCCAGTGCCCGTGCGGGATCGGAGATCGGCACCGCATGCCCCGCTTTGCCCGTCCACGCAGGCGAGCCATCTTCGTCGATGCGCCGGTCTCGTCGATAAAGACCAACCGTTCGGGATCGAGATCAGGCTGGGCCTTGAACCAGGCGCGTCGCCGCGCGAGCACGTCGGGCCGATCCTGCTCGCTGGCGTGCGCTGTTTTTTTTGAAGGTCATCGAGTGACGGTCGAGAAAGCGCCAGATCGTGCTCGGCGCGAACACGACCGCATGCTCCGCCCTGAGAAATTCAGCCAACTCGACCAGTGTGATGTCGTCCTGACCTTCGATCACCGCCAGGATCGTATCCCGGTAGGCTTCGATCCGCTGGGAGCGCTTGTCTCCGCCTTGGGGCTTTGCCCGCGTCGCGCCGCTCTCTCGCCATTCGCGGACCCAGCGGACCGCGCTTGCCGCGGCAACACCGAAACGATCCGCCGCAGCCCGCCGCGACAGGCCACTCTCAACCGCTGCGATCACTCGCGAACGCAAATCCTCCGATATGGCTCTAACCATGCCTGCTGGCCTCCATACCCAGCCGACATGATGAATCAGATATTCTCCCCGATGGGAATCCCTCGCGATTCCATCAGGTCAGATTATGCTCTAACAGGCTGTTGAAGAAGTGCTAGCGCAGGCGTTAGTGGCGTGATTCACTGCTCCCCGGAAGAATGGGGATTTGCGGATGCGCGGATTGGACGAGCGGACAGGTTCGCTGTTTTCGTATGTCGACCTTGAGGCGCGGGTGCGGCGAGATCATCCGCTTCGGACGATCCGAGAGATCGTCAACACGGCTCTTGTGGAGATGCACGGCGATTTTGCGGTGCTTTATCCGCCTGGGCTCGGCCGCCCGTCGATCGCGCCGGAACGGTTGCTGCGTGCGATGCTGTTGCAGGCCTTCTACGGCATTCGCTCGGAGCGTCAATTAATGGAGCGGATGGAGTTCGATCTTCTGTTCCGCTGGTTCGTAGGGCTTGGTGTTGACGAGCCGGCCTGGGATCATTCGAGCTTCACCAAGAACCGGGATCGGCTGTTGGAAGGTGAGATCGCGGCAAAGTTTCTGCGCGCGGTGCTAGCGCAGCCAAGGGTGAAGCGGCTTTTGTCGTCGGATCACTTCTCGGTGGACGGCACGCTGATCGAGGCTTGGGCTTCGATCAAGAGTTTCCGCCGCAAGGATGGCGGCGACAACGGCCCGGACGGTGCTGGCCGCAACGCCGAACGGGGCTTCCATAAGGAGAAGCGCTCTAACGACACACACCAAAGCACGAGCGACCCCGAAGCGCGGCTCTACAAGAAGGGCGATGGTCAGCCGGCGAGGCTGTGCTACTTGGGGCATGCGCTAATGGAGAACCGTCATGGGCTGGCGGTCGATGGCGGCATTACCCAGGCGACAGGCACGGGTGAGCGTGATGCCGCGCTCGCCATGTTGGACCGCAGACCGTCGCGGCGGCGCATCACGCTGGGCGCCGACAAAGCCTATGATATCCGCCAGTTCGTCAAGGATCTGCGTGAGCGCAAGGTCACACCGCACATCGCCATCGACGGCCATCTGAGCAAAACCGGCAAGCCTCGCGTGACGGCGATCGATGACCGCACGAAACGCCATCCGGGCTATGATGTCAGCCAGCGCTGCCGCAAGCGGATCGAAGAGGTGTTCGGTTGGATCAAGGCCTCGGCCGGCATGGCCAAGGTTAAGCTGCGAGGATGCGCCCGTGTGAATGCTGCCTTCACCTTGAACTTGGCGGCCTACAATCTGATCCGCCTGCCCAAGCTGCTGGCGGCCCCGGCATGAGCATCGTGGCCCGCTGGCGGATCGTTGAGATGCCCGACTATGTCGAGGACTATCTCGACATGATGGAGCCAGCCTACATTGAATTCGCGGCCGATGGCTCCGGCGAATTCGCCTTCGGCTGCGTTACGGGGCAGATCTTCGGCGCGGGCCACGGCAACAACGTCGCCTTCTCCTGGCAAGGCAATGACGAAATGGACGAGGCCCAAGGCACTGGCTGGGCTGAAATCCAGCCAGACGGCTCTATCAACGGACAAATCTGCTTCCAACGCGGCGACGAAGCAGACTTCATCGCCCGCAAATGGACTTCTTCAACAGCCTGCTAAGTCAGTTCGCGACCGGGGCCGCGCAAAAAAAGCCCGCCGACCAAGGTCGACGGGCTACCTTTCCCTCAAACTGCCGTGCGTCCCTTCCTGGATGCTCCGCCTGAACCAGGAACCCCACGCATATGCCTCATAGCTGATATCCGGCTAACGGGGCTGTAGCCCGGGTGCAACAACGACCTAAATTCAGCAAGGCGCGGCTCGTCCAATAGCAGCTTCCGCCGCTGACGATGGACGGGGCAAGTAGCCGGAATAGCCCCACAGTATACCGGAAGAGCTATTAGCGTCGTCACCGCGATGCCGCGCGTCGGGGCCGATTTCACGCGCGAGCCTCTCTATCATGTCTGCACGCGCGTTTTACATCACCGGTCCGGGCGCAACCAGCAATGGCGCTCTCTTGCGCACCCATGGCCTAGGGCTGGCGTCTCACGATCTCTGCCTTCGAGAGGCCGCGGGCACCCCCTTCGCGACGGAATGAGGCGTAAAGCTGCCATTCCGCAAAAGACAAAAACGTGATGACGAATTGCTCGTGAGTCGACTTTGGCGAACCAGCTCGCAAGCCATTGTTTTATAACGATTGTGTTAGTCCCGGAGGGTCATCGTTTTCTACACAAAATGAAACGTTAGCGGATGGTTCGCCAAGCCATATTCTTCGTATTTTCTCGTATGGTCTGGCGAACCTAAGGACGATGAACGCGACTAATTACAGGCTTCGAGATATCGCGTAGCCGCAGGTAGAAATCCCTTGTAGTGAATGACCGAAAAGGGGCCGCGAGCCGACAGTCTGATTTCGAGATGACCTGGCCAGACAACAGACAGTGGCATCCGGCCTATCTCGTCACCAGAAGCGTTCTTCCCCTACAGTTAGATTGCAGTGCGGCTGGCGCGGAAGCAATCCGAGACACTGTCTGCTGACTGAGCTGTTTGAGCCAGTGCTTGACGTGCCAAGATTCACCTTCCGTGCCGGTCGCGTATGAGCAACCTCGCAGCTTCCCCCCTCCTCGATGCATGAGTGTCGCTGGCCGCCGCTTCCACCTGCAACTCCAGCTCATGCGCCTCGGCGACGCCAACGCCGATCAGATTGCCCAGCGCGCGGTCGATCCGGCCTCGCGCGGAATGCGCCGGGATCAGCAGGTCCGGTTGTTCGGCGAACGCGGCGTCGAACCAGCGCACGACGCGACCGCCGATGCCAGCGGTGATCCACAGGCCTGCCGCGCGGGTGCGATCAAACCAGGCCTCCACGGCATCGAGGACAAAGTCGAGGTGTCGCGCCCGCGGCGCAACGAGGAGCAGCTTCATAGTGCAAAGCGCCACGAACACCGTCGGACCGCCTCTCAGTAGGGGGCGCATTGTGGCTAGCAGCGGGTCGACACGGTCGAAGAGCAATGGCGGAAGATAGCTGTGCGTCCCGTTGAACGGATCGTAGGTATTGAGGAGCATCTTCGCGATGATGCTGCCACTTTCCATGTCGATCCGCGAGCTGGCCGGATCGTCGGCATATTCCCACCGCTTGAGCGCAATCACCCGCTCCACCAGCTTGGCGCGCAGATCGGCAGGCCGAGAGGCGGGGCGTTGGGGATCATTGAAATAGAGCGCGTCGGCCGCATGCATGACCGCCTGCGCAACGTCGCCGAAGGGCTCGTCTGGCAAATCGGTCACAAGCTTCAGATCGGTATCGAACGACGCGGGCGTGCCGTCGAGTAGTCGCTCAGCGAACAGCGCATAATAGTGCAGGTCCCAGTCGTGGGGGTCGCGGTCGATCTCGATATCAACCGACAGCCCCAATCCGTTCATTCGCGCGGTCCAGTCGGCATAGGCCGCAACCACCTCCTGCCGCCAGCCGATCGATCCCTTAGGCGCGGCCTGGATCATCGCCAGCCACTGCGCCGCAGCCGCGCTGTCGACGTGGACGATCTCGATCGCCTCGTCTTCGTCGAACTCTATAGGTGTGACTGGTCCGGGAACGCGGATGCGCGAGCCGCGGCGCAGATGTGGACGCTCCTTGGGCCATGTCGGCCATGCAGGTTCGGCGCCGCCATCCAGCCACGCGATCTCGGCCGAGACCGCTGCATCGATTGCCGCGGCCCGCTCTGCTTCGAAACGCGCGTGCTCGGCGTCGCCCTCCTCCTGATGGCGCTTCCAGCGCCAAGTCATGCTTGCGAAGGCTACGCGCATCGCCGCTTTGAAAAGCCTGGGGTCGATCTCGAGGATCCGCGCAAGGCCGGCGGAAAAGGCCGGCGCAGCGCGGCGGTCCTTGCGGGTCGCGAGCCGGATCAGCGCATCTCGGTCCGCATTGCTCCCCTTGCGCTCCCAGAGATGCATTAGCGCAAGCGTCGCGATCGCCGGGCGGTTGAAACGCAGCGTATCCTGCGAACCACCTCCGCGATCGGACTGCTCTTCCAACGCGATCGAGATGACCTGACGAACCCATCTGTCTTGCGTTGCGAGCAACTCGTCATCCCCATCGCGTGCTACCAGCAATGCAGTCGTGATCAGTCTCGTCGATCGCGATTTGAGAGCATCGGTGTCACTGTCGTCGGGGAGATCACCCTCTGCGTATTCGACCGCATCGCGTGCCGTTGAAGCGGTGGCGTGTTCTCCTTCTCCATCCATAGCCAGACTGATGCGCGCCTCGAGTTCGCTCGATCGGACAAACTCACCCCGCATCTTCTCCATCGCTGCAAGATGAGCGGCCTCGTCCGCCGGCGACTGATAGGCCAACTTCCCGCCCTCGATGTCTGTCCAGTTCGACCGCTGGAGCATGTTGTTGGCAACGCGTGCGATGAACCGCGCATCTCCCCAGTTCGAATAAGGCTCATAGGGCTCCAGGTTCTCGACCGCGGCGCTCATCTGCTCACGCAGACGGTTCGCAATGGCATTGTCGCCCATATAATTCGGGACGATGTCAAACAAGGACGCACCCCGTGACGGGCGGGCTTTCAAGTCGGCGAGTTTGACCTTTCCATCCGGCTCTTTCCCGATAGGGAAATCGATTCCCGAACCGATATGATCATGGGTCTGACGCGCACGGTCGGCAGCCAGCAGTTCCGGGGCCGCGATAAAAGGAGCGAGAACATCCCGGCCTACACCGAAATGCGACAGCAGCACGTCGATTGCGACCAGCAGAAAGGCTGCACAGCTGCCCTCGGGTCCAAGGATGTCGGTGAGCACTTCATCGACGGGGACACCGTCGTCGAGGCGCTGCTGGCTCCACGCCTCGAGGGCCTTCAGTCCGGAGGCCGCCGAATATTCGTGGCTCTGATCGCGAGACCACAAGTAGCTCGAAGTCCACGGAAAGAAGCGCGGGCCATGGCCGAGATCGACGGTGTAGCCGTCGTCTTCCGACACAAGCCCGTTAGTGTTGAACGCAATCGCTTCCGCGACCAGCGCCCGAATCAGTCTCAACCCTTCGGTCGCGCCGGACTCCAACAGATCGAGGAATGGCGGCTGCGCTGGCGAGGCCGGCAGATAGTCGCTGTCAGCGAAGGTGAAAGCTCGCCCCATCGAGCGGTCACGGCGGGCACGCTGATCCCGCTTCTCAATGAGGCTCGACAGCACGAGGTTCGCAAGCTCGGCCGGCGCAACCGGCGCGATCATCTTAGAAAATGGCCGGATCGCCTTGACCTTGTAGCTGTCCTTCTCGGCGCCGAGCTCCCTTAAATAAGCCTTCAGTTGATCGGGCGCGAATTCGCCAAGCAAGACCGCAATCTGGCGCAACGACTCTATCGTGCTACGCCACGCGTCGCTCGCCGCCCGGCCGAGGCTTCGCTCTCCGGGGATCGTCACCTCGGCGTCGCGAACATCGAGCTGACGCAGCCAGCCGAACAGCATGGTGGTCGTCTGCTCGGCGAACGGTCGAAGGTGCTTGAGGAAATAAACCTGTATTTGGACTAGCTCGACTACCGCGCCGATCGCCGACATCGGAATCTCGGCAGCGTGCGCCACCACCCAGCGCAGGACCAGAACTGCCGACCCGGTAATATTTGTACGATACGAGCGCGGCAGATTGACCTTGGAGCCGTCCGGCATCGTCATCAAGTCGGCCGTCGCCACGGTCTCGACCGCCGCGATCGTCGTGCACAATTCGATAAGGAGAGCCGCGTCTTCCGCCAATAGACCGGCGCCGTACTTTTCGAGCAGTTCGAAGCCGGCCTCCGACCGCGGCAAGGCGAGGATCGCTTGGCGCCGCCATGATCCATGCGCCCCTTGCGGAGACAGATGCGTGAGCAGATCGGTCCAGGCGCTGTAATTCGTCGCTTTCTCGAGCTCGAGGCGGCCGGCGACCTCAATGCCACGCGCAACGCGCGGCGATACCGGCACACTCAGATCGAGCTCAGTCAGACGGCTCGGATCCTCTGCGATGTAGTTCCCGATAGCCCAGTCGCGCAGCACGTCGTGATAGAAATCGAGCCGGTCGCGACGCACTTCCTTGAGCGTGAGCGTCCCGAGCAGATGCGACCGAGCAAACGAATCCTCGGTCAGATCAATGCCGTCTTCTCCCTTCAAGGCACTGGCCGCGAGTGCGGCCAGCAGCCGCTGCGCTGCGCGCACCTCGCGCGCAGGCGTGCCGTCCGCTCTCTTCCACCATACGTCAGCCATTGCCGCTTCAGTGCGAACCTCAGTCGCACTCGGCACCGTCAGCAGCCGGGATAGCCGATAGAGATTTCGAGCAAGACCGGCGGCGGGATGCTCGGGGTCGAGCAGCAACCGGAGATCCGGCGCCTGATCGACCAGTATCGCGACTTCATCTTCCGACAGGGGCCCGACGCTTATCCGGTGCGCGCCACCCAGGACGGTAACTATCCCTTCATCGAGCCAGGGTTCGAGATCGCCATGTCCGACCGTGCGCATGGTAGCGATTACCGTGAAGCCAGGGATCCCGCTCGCCGCTCGCATGAGCTCGATGATCGTGCGCTGGCGTCCGCGATCGTCAAACATGTCGATGCCGTCGATGAAGAGCATCGGGCCGCCGCTCGCGGCCAGATCGGTCAGGAACTCGACCGCCGAACCCGGGATGCCAAGCGAGTGGGAAAACGGCAGCCAACCGCCTGCCGGCGTGGAGTCGCGATCGAGCACAATGATCGGCGCCTGCCGCGCCACGCGTTCGGCGACATGCCGAAGAACCCAGGATTTGCCGACACCGGAATCGCCACGGATTTCAATGAACCTATGCGCTTCGGATGCGTCGTCCACCGCAGCGACAGCTTCCAATCGTGGCAAGGTCACACCCGCCACGGTCGTCCCGATATGGGCAAGCGTATTCTGCGCGAGCTCGGCAAGCCTGGCGCGTGCCGGCCCATAATCGCGGTCCCCGGCGAGCCGGAACCCTGCCTCGACGAGTTCGGCCCTGAGGCCATCTCGATCAATTGTACCGCCAGTGGTTCCGGTCTTGATCGACAAGTCGATCAGCCGGCTCCATAGCGCCTCGGCACGGGAGACATCCTCGTCTGCCAGCGCAACGCGCGCGAGCGCCAGACCATAGGTCCGGGCAATCGGCGCCGTCGCTTCGAAATCGAACTCGAGGATGAGCATTCGCCGCAAAAGCGACCAGATCGCTTGGTTATCGTCAGCGATGCCGCCGGCGATCAAATGCTTGCGCGTGGTCGCGACGAAGTCGCGCATGTCCTTACTCGCGACGCCCTTGGCTTCGATCCGGTCGAAGAACGCGGTCGCGCTGTCCGCCGTTCGCGCCCATCTGAGAACATCCTGATAGGCGCCGGAAATCTTGCGACTGGTGCGCTGAGTCGCGATGCTGAGAAGATGCCGGTCTTCCGGGACAGAGCCTACCTCGCTCCGCGCGATTTGCGACGCGACATCCTGATAGACACTATCGCCAGGCGAGAAGGTGATATCCCGCTTCGACTGGATTTCGAGGATGAAGTCGCCCGCCCATCCCGCGCCCGAAACTATCAGGTCATCGAGCTTGAACCCCTGCTCCGTGCCCTGGAACCGAACGCTGACGACTCGGGCGTCGGGCAAGCCCGGTGCCCGATTACCTGTCAGCAGCGCGAGCAGATAAACCGCGCCGAGCTCACCCTCGATATAGGCACCGGCCGGCCCCCGCGATGCCGGGCTCGAACCGCGCGCAATTTCGGGGCTGGGCTCCGTTTCCACCATCGATATGATTTGCAAGGAGTCGCCCTTCCAATCAAGTGAGCACATTGTTCTAGTGGGGCTCATCCTTTCCCTCGGCGGTCTTGTCCTGGTTGCCTTTGTCTTTGGCGAGAGCGGTGTCTTGCGAGGCAAGTTCCGGCCGCGGATAATGAATCCCCTTGCTGGCAATCTCCTGCAATTGCGGCACTGCCCAGGCTCCGCACTGCTCAAAGTGCCGCGCAATTGCTGCTTTCGAGTCCGGAGCGAGCCCCCAGGTCAATGGGGGCACATGGCTTTCGAAGGTTGGCTCCTGCACCCACCGGCTTGCCTCCTGTTTCAGCCGCCGCTGCGCTTCGGCCTTTCCTTCAAGCTGGACATCGGCTTCCGGGTCGCCGTGTTGGCGGCGCTGCGCCATATGCGTGAGGAACGCAAATTCCTGCACCTGATTGTCAAAGGCTGGCAATTCCTCAAGCGGGCCGAGCCCGAAGTGAAAATAGGTGTGTTCGACGATCTTGTCGCCAGCCGCGAAGGTTCCCCAGGTCCGAGACTGGGTATCGCCCAGGCGGAGGTGATCGATGTGATCGGACAATCGCTTCGACAAACCGAGCCCTGCAAGGGATCTAGTGCTCATCAGGGTCAAGAACGGCGACAGGATGTCGGGCGATTCGGAAATGGTGGTGTCAAGACCCAGATCAAGTTCAGGCGGAGCATCACACTTGCCCGCAAGGGTGGGATCGGAGGTGATCTGAATAAGGACATATCTGACGAAGCGTTTCGTCGCCAGCAGCTCAGAGCAAGAACGGGCATAGAGGTTCTCGATCTTCCCTCGTTCCTTGATCCTGTCGCATTGAATGTCATCGAGTTGCTCGACCAGGCGCAGTAGAGACGATGCGCCATAATTAGGGAAGCGTGAACCTGCCGCCCGGCGAAATCCCGGGGAAACGGGCTGAGTTGACGACGGCCGTGCTGACGCGCGTGGTCGGCAGGCCCACGCCGAGGACTTCAATGTCGGGGAGCGTCAGAGTCAGTTCTCCGGCGTCGCGGAGATTGGATGTATATGCGACAAGGCCGCGACTTGTCAGCGTCGCGTTCATAATCAGCGCCGGCCAGGGCCGCTGCGGCCAGAGCGCGCTGAGCGATGACTCGAACAAGGCTGATCCATAGGCATCCGCCCAGGCTCGTTCGATCGCACGCTCAAGGGCTATGCCACGATCATCGAAAAATCGCGCAGCCGGCCAGAAGATCGTCCTGAGCAGATCCCCGCTGAGCGCCGAAGCAACGACCGGTCCGAGAAACTCGCCGTCAAGCATGGCGCGCGCGCAAGGCGAAAGCCCTCCGGCCTGCAAAGGCCGGCAACCCGGCCGACGCTGTCTTTCGGCAAGCTCGCCAACATAAATTGCGGATCCAAGCGAGCCGCCGGACACCGATGAGATGGCAAAGAGCCTGTTCGAAAACTCTGGCACTTGGCGGTCCAGTTCCGAAAGAACGGTCGCCGTCCATTCCGCGGCACGTATGCCGCCGCCGGCGCTTTCCACCAGAAACATGGTCGCTTGGCCGTCCTTGTCCTGGTTGCTCGCGAGCCAACAATCAAAGGACGTCTCCACCTCCATCATCCCTGCCGGAGCTGCCGCCTCCGGACAGGCCACGGCGGCGGGAGTGGAAAACAACTTTGGATCGGGGATCTCACGGATCGGCGCCGCTTGGTAAAAGATGAAGCCGGCCAAGGTAGACAGGATCACGCTACGAAAGACGTATCTTCTTGCCGGCATCTGCGCAAAGCAGCCAAGGATTGCGACAATCAAGGCCCCGATCGCAAAACATGAGGCGACCGGGCCGATGATGCCGCCTAACGTAGAAGCAAAAACCGCAAATATAAGAAACAGCAAATATGCCAGCGACAATATCCTGAAGCGCCAGGTCTGCAGGACCGCTGCCGTCTTGACCAGGCCTCGCACGCTGTAGATCCAAAGCCACGGAATCAGGGCGAAGGCCAAGGCGACAACGCAGATCAGGGCCAGTTGATCACTTCCTGCTAGGGTGACAGCCACGGCGAACGCCACCATGAACATGCTAGCGGCCGCGATAGCAAATTGCTGTTGCCACCGCCTGGTCGCCAGCGAAATCATGAAGAGGAAGCCAACCACTGAAAGAATGAGGGCTCCGCACAGGATCGAAAGTGAACCCTGCACGGTCGCTGAGCTAGAGAGCAGCGCCTCCTGCCCGCCATCTGTGAACAAGGCGAAGCCGATCAGGCCGAGAATGAAGACGATTGATGCCATGATCCCCTCACCTCATGGACAGCCGTCCAGGCTCGAAGAGCGGCGGAACGGGCACGCAAGGCCCATCATGCGCTATCTGTTCGCGGAGCGCTATTCGGATCCTGATCGCAAGCTTCGCCGGCCTCGATATCTCAACGACAAAGAGGCCTTCGATGCGAGATGAAAAGGATTGCCATTTCGGCGATTTCTATGTCTCAGACAGCGACGACGACTTTAGAAACGACGCTCGCCGAAGTCCCCAGAGCGATCCTTGCGGCGCGGCGGCGGTCAACGGTCGCTCTTTGCCAACAATTCCAGATTTTCACGCATGTCTTTCCCCATGTGAACCGACGCAGCCGGCGCGGCTGCAAGCAGAAGACGCGCAGCGTTCGGCAGAGAGCGGTCCGAAGCCGAGAGGACCGCCGCCATCGGCGGGACGTTGACGGTGGGCGTCGCCAGCCTGAAACGCCCTTCTCCTGCAAGATCGGACCACTTGTCGAACATCCAGGAAACGAGCGGCTCGGCCACTCCGCTTCGCAGCTTAGAGGCGCGAACGTGGAAAAGCATCCATGCGCCCGCCCACCAAAGGATGACAGGCTCGCCCGTTACATCGCGCCGAAGGGTATCAACGGACAGTGCCGCCCCGTGGCGATCGGTGCCGATTGTTTTCTGCTTGCCAGTCATTCGCTCAAGAAGCGGGTGCAAGCCAGAAATCTCCGCCGTACCCAAGCCGGCTTGAACGACGCTATCCACAGCGGCGAACGCACCTGCAAGCGCGGCTGCGATCGAGAAACTGAGAAGCATGTCTTCGCCTCCGCGCAAGACCTCCGGATCCGCTGCGTCATCTATGATCGCGGGCGGGACGACGCCGCGCTCGGGATTTTGCAGTTGCTCGCCAAAGTCGCGCCCACCGCCAGCCTCCACCATGGCGGCCATTGCGGCGTGATGGCGCAGCAGCGGCACAAAGTCCGTCGCGTTGTGGCTCACGATAGCCTTGCGACCCGCCGCGATGATCCGCGAAATCTCCGACGAAAGAATCGGTCCCTTAATCAGATACCGCCGAAATTCCAGGTGGAACCCTGTCGGCCGAGGCAAAGCCTCGTCGGCGTCCGCAAGCATGTAGTAGGCAAAGTCAAGGTCGCCCAGCGGATGTGACCGGATCTCTTCTGGAGGCTCCTGGTTACTGGCGCATCCAGGAGCATAGCGAATGTCCTGAACGTCCGCGGGCACGCTATGCGTGAGTTCATTGAACAGCCACAAAACCGCATGCCTCACCACGCGATGGCAATACGCTTCAGCAAGCGTTCCGTCAGAATCTATCATTGGCAACTGCGCCAAGGCGACACGCAACTTCATCACGGCAACGTCGGGACGTCCGGCGCAACATGCAGCGTGCGCGGTATCGGCAAGCAAGCCGATCGCCATTGCCCGAACCGACGGTAACTGCAGATCAGATGCCTCAGTCCGTGCCTGCTCGAACCAACGCTCAGCCTCGGCCCAGTCACCCAGCTCGGCGGCGCTGATGCCTGCTTCCCTAGCGATATAGGCCCGCTCGAGCGCGTCCTGGCCACCGGCGCGTGCGGCGGTGGCGAGCAAGGGCAAGGCTGCTGCATGATCGCGCCGCCGCCAATGGATTTTGGCGCGCGCACGCACCAGCGCTATGTCAAAACCAAATCGCTTCTCCGCGTCCGCAAGACAAGCAAAGGCGCGCTCGACATCATCCCCGCTCTCATCGAGACAGATCGACTGGGCTATAGCGCAACGAACCGCGAGCGTCGGATTCTGCCACCGTATCGCGATATCCGCGCAGGCACCATATTGGCCGGCCGCAGCCTCCCAGTCGAAAGCGTCCGCTCGCGATTCCTTCAGCCATGCGTGCATGACCAGGATCGATATGTCACCGCGTCCGCTCTGAAAGGATGAGAAAAGTCGTTCCTGCAGCCCGGCATGCTCTTGGTCGAGCCGCTCAATCAGGGCGCGGAAACCCGCAACGGTCGTGATGTTACGCATCTGAGTGGCGAACAGCACGCCGGTCACGTGCACGTTTCCGCCTTTCGTGGATTGGAAACCTCGGCTGACCTCGGCCAAGCGCGTATCGGTTTCGGTCAAACGGTCGAAGCGCAAGAGAAGCTCAATCCATGACGGAAACAGCTCGCCCGCACGTTCATGAATCAACAGCTTCGACAGAATCGAACCTTCGAACAGCACCTTTCCCTCGACGTCAGCACGCTCGCGCTCAAGCGCCTTCCAGCACAGTTGCGCGTCTGCGGGGGCACCATTGGGAAGCAGGGACAGGAGCTGCCCAAACCGCATCATCACGGACGCGAAGGGATTTGCGGGAAAAATCGGGGTGTTCGTTGGAAACGAACCCAGCTCGCCAAGAAAGGGAGCAACAAGTTCGAGCGTCTCGGTGTTGCAACGGATTACGCTGTCCGCGAAAGCCACAACCAACGCTGCCTCATCACTCTTGAGTGCGTGGCGCATGGCAGTGCCAGCGTCAAGCACTGAAAGACGTTTGCTGCTCATTAGGGCGTCGGCTATGCAGCGATGAATGGCCCGACGTTCTGCTGCGGTGAAAACCTCAAGCCCTGTCCCTTCAAGCAATGGCGATACGCGAAGACGGTCTCCATGCCATGGCTCGATCCAAGGACCGACAAGGCGGTCAAGCGCCAGGCCAGCAAGAGCAACGGGTGGAGCGACTGCCCCAAGTGTCATGGCCAGGCCACGATCGAACGTGCCGCCGATCAAGCTGGTTCGAAGCAGCAGAGACTGGGCTTCTGTCGGGACCGCCGCGACAAGCCGCTGCCGCATCGCGCGGCGCTCCGCCCCCATTTCGGTCTGGATGCTGCCGCCAAGCAGTGCTGCGACCGACGCCCGAGACCAGCCGGCCGCTGACAGGCGTAGAAGTATTGCTATCGTAAGCTGCGGATGGCCCAGCGAAGCCGCGCGATGAACGGCATCAGCGTATTTGACCTCTCCGCCCATCGTGCTGACCAGGGCTGACACCTCATTGTCGCTAAAATAGGGGACCTCACAGACAGGCGATTCCTGGGGAGACAGCAGATGCTGTGTCGCCGGCGCCGGTGGTCGATATGATGTGACGATTGCGGTCGCGTTGCGTCGGCGCAGGCTTGCCATCATCCGGAGAAGAAGGTCGCGCACGGTGGGATGATCGATCTCGTTCAGATCATCCAATATGACATGCGTCGGTGGACGCGCCACCAACTCGCCCATGGCGACGGAGAGCCTCGATGCCGTCTCCATGGGACCAAGATCGCGAAAATCGACGATGACCCAATGATCGTTGGACCGTGAAGCGACAAGTCTCGCCAGAAGTGTTTTTCCAAGACCAGTGGCCGCAGTGGCAATTGCTATGCCCGTCCTGCACCGAATTGCATTGATGTCCGCCACGAGTTCTGTGCGTGGTGCGACAAGGGAAGGCATCGGCAGTTCGCTCGTCGGGACGAGTAGCGAAGGGCGTGAAAAAGGGCCGGCCGATCCGCTGAAGGCTGCAGGGAGTTGATCGACGGGCACAGACACCATGGAGATGCTGTCAAGCAGGCGAAGCAGGTCGGCGCGACGCAATTGGCGAGCGCCTTTGGACGTTGCAGTCCGCAAGATGTGCTCGACCGTTGCCGGCAATAGGTTTCTGGCCACCTGGCTCGACAAGCGCCTCGCTGAAGCGACAAATTCGATGAGGCCGGATTCGAGCTCATCTCGAAGGTCCTCGAAACTTGATGCACCGCAGTGCCAATGAATCCGAGTGAAGAGCTCCGATCGCAAGGACTCGTCGTTCCGCGCCAAAACATAGGCCTTCGTAGCTGGCTTCAAATCGAGGCCCTCGAGCAGCTTGCGCAATGGCGCGACATCGGCACCGGCGGCAGCCAGACGCCAGTAATGCAACGCGGGTCGGTTACCGACGTGCTGATCTTTGCGGCGCTCGAGACCGATATCGGCGGTTGTCAGATAATGCAGGGAGACTACTCGCTTAGGATTGCGCGCAGCCGTGTCGACAAAACTGTCAATTGCCGCACGCACATCGGCCGACTGCAGGGTTATTCTGCCGCCCCCCGCGCTATACTTCACCTGGGTGCCGGCCAAAGCGTGGCGCGTCGTGACGGAATAGTCCTCCGCTACCTCGAGGTGAAGAAGTTCGCCGTCGGCCAGTCCAACCCAGGCAAGACCTGAGGCATAGAGCTGGTAGCCGTAGCCACGCAAAGCTGCAACCGCCTGGCGAGAAGGATCGCCATAAGGTGAACCGAGCCGCGGTCCAGAATCAAAGATGTCCATCTTCCATGCCCAGAGAGCCTGACGCTGCGAAAGCTACTTCCGCTTCAAGCTGCTATGCCGTTCTCTTGTAGATCGCATCATAGCGTGCTACAAGACGCGTAACCTGTAACACAAGCAGAGATGGTGATGCAACCCGACTCATCCAGGACCGAATTCCTCCGCGCCCGTGTTACCGAGCGGACAAAAATCGACTTCGATGCGATCTGCCAGGAGCTTGGGAAGACAAGCACGGAGCAGATGCGCGACCTTATCGAGGACTTCGTTCGCGAGAACTACAATGTCCTGACCGATCGAGTCGTCGTTCACATCTATCGGCCCGAAGGCTATAGTTTCGGTGCCTGGCGGGTCACGATCAAGTTGAGGAACCCGGCCGACATGACATGGGGCGGGGCCTCTGTACCCTTTCGCTTGCCCGGCTTGCCAAAGAGGCGGCTGGACTCAGACCCTGAATACCGCTCCGTGGTGGAGGGCGCCGATGGCCAGCCCACGCTCGGCGGCGTCTTCGACGGACCCGAGTGGCGCGGCCATGTCTATTCGAACGGCTCAGAAGAATCGGAAAATCCGACGCCGATTGCGCAGGTCGAGAAGGCTCTGCGCGACACGATCGTCTCGCTCATCGAGCGCTTTTCACCGAAGTAGTTCACTAAACGCTACGGTTGCCGCCGGGAAGCTGGCCCGGGATGCAGGCCAATGCCTGGGCCGGAGCATGTTCGGCACGGTGCTGCGCATTCTCGCTGGCTACTCTCGGCGGTGGCAATTTGAGCTACCGTGTACCCCACGGAATGTGGCTAGCATACTGACCGCGCCACGGCCATCGAGCTTTTGTGCGTGGACTCATCAGACGGGAAGGATCAGGTTTGCCTATCTAGCAGTGGCGGCTACCCCATGGCGCGGCCGCGACCTATAGCGCGATATGCGGAAGTCTGCTTTAAGGCGGTGGAAGGCCCGATTTCAATGACCTATTGAACCCACCGGCGCAAAGCTGCCATTCGGCAGAAGATAGATGTGCTGAGTGAGTGGCTGGATCAGGCTCTTGAATCAATTTGGGCGAGCGCGAACCCTCGGCCCAGGCCACCTCAATCGCCAGCCGGGCCTTGCGAACATAGAAATCCGGTACGTCATGCTGCGTCCCGCGCGGCCGCGCGATCGTCCGGGTGATTACGCGCTCGTGCACTGCGTGCTGCCCATCGGGAGCATCGATTTCGCAAGTACGCGAGAAGACTTGAAACTTGCCTTTTCGAGCGCACGGGTCGTCGCAAACGAGAAGCTGGTCCTGCCAAGCCGGTGGTTGCGCAATTAGGTACGGCGCCAATATTTTATCAATGCTCTAATCGATTATAGTTGTGAAGAGCAGTTTCGGCCGTTTACTTGCCGCTCAAGTCCCGCATAAAAGAAGACAGCACCGATTCGGTAGCTTGTCCCTGTCTTTCGCGTACTCGCGGTTCGTGGTGCCGAGTGGACGATTGAAGACCGCCAGCCCGCTCACCAGCAGGTCTGCACTGGCGCCTTGGGGGCCGTTGGTAAGCCACAGGAGTAGGGCAATGTCGAAGGATTCGGGCAAGGGCGAAAATCACGGCGGCGGCCCCGCGAAGATCGAGATCGCGGTGGTGGTGAACGGGCAGCCCACCCAGGTCGAAGCCAATCCCAACCAGCCGCTTCACGTCATTCGCACCAAAGCACTTGAGAATACGCAGAACGTCGCCCAACCGGCCGAGAATTGGGAATTCAAGGATGAGGCCGGCACCTTGCTCGACGTCGACAAAGAAGTTGGCGATTTCAGTTTCGCGACCCCTGTGACCCTGTTCCTCAGCCTGAAGGCGGGTGTCGCAGGTGCCTGAACTCCAAACTGTGGACCCTGGGGTGTCCCGAGCGAAGTTCGATCGGCAGATCGGCTGGTTCCAAACACAAGCAGGTATTTACCGGGCTCAGGGTTGTTTCCTGATCGAGGCGAGCTTCCCGACGGCCTTCTTCATCTTCGTACCGCCGAAGATAAAGCCACAGATCATCGGTGCAGCTGTCGAGATCGACTTCTCCAATCACGACCTCCGACCTCCGTCGGTGGTCTTCGTAGACCCCTTTATACGCCGGCCGATTGCCCGGAAGGATTTGCTGCTCAGGATGCTGAGACGACCGCATCTACCCGGAACCCCACCGGATATGATTTTGGTCCTCATGCAGCAGAACGCTCTGTCGCTGTCGGACTTCATCCAGGCCAACAGTGCGGAACACACGCCATTCCTGTGCATGTCAGGCGTCCGGGAATACCACGACAATCCAGCCCATTCAGGTGATTCATGGCTTCTCCACCGGGGTTCTGGCGAAGGCTGTTTGGCCTTCATCCTGGACAAGATCATCAAGTACGGGACCGGTCCCGTGGAGCAGCTTCAGTATCAGTTCCAAATCTCAGTGGGAGCCATGATAGCACCCCTACCCGCCATTCCAGAATGACCGAGCTCAAGGATGTCGGGACAGTCGCTCTTCCCCGAGACTGTCTTTCAAGTGTCCAGGCGCACCTGCGCTCAGTTGGGCGACAGGGCCATGAGGGGATGGCGCTCTGGGTCGGCGTTCAGCAGGACCAGCACTTTGGCGTAACAGAGACCGTTATACCGGCACAGCGTCACATTCGGACGGGCGACGGCGTTTGCGTGATAGTTCCGGCCGAAGAACTACACCGGCTCAATGTCTGGCTCTACAAGAGCAGCCTTAAACTCTTCGCCCAGATCCATAGCCATCCGGGCCGAGCCTACCATTCGACGACCGACGACGCCTACGCGGTCGCTACGACGGTTGGGTGTCTGTCGCTGGTGGTGCCCAATTTCGCCCGCGAGCCTTTCGATCTTGCTCGGGTCGCCGCCTATCGACTTGACGCGAAGGCGAACTGGAATGAGGTCCCATCCGCGGCACTCAGGCGGATGATCACGATAACGGGTTGAACGATGGCACTCGCTAACTTCATCGACCGCGCCGCCACGGCAGCTTCTCAGGTGCTGGCCGACTTTCATCTATGCGACTTCAAAGCAGCCCTCGAAAAGCAGGTCGTGGCTGTGGCCTTCGACAGCCAAGCCGCTTCGTGTGCCGAGGGCCAGGCGACGCTTGACCTTACGGTCAGGTTGCTTGCCAGACTTTATCCGGTTCTGGCCATACTCCCCCTGGACATGGCCGCGAGCTCTCAAGCCCAAGCGCTCGAGCGCTTGGCAAAGTCGATCAATCCAAAAATCAGCATCCGGCGTTCGGGCAAGTATGCGACGGTCTGTGTAGCTGCAGGCGCGGTGCACCCATCACTTCGGTGCCCAACGTTTTTCATGGGATCCCAGGGTTGGGCGGCAAAGCTGTCGCGTACGGACCCGGTGGGCTCTGGCTCGAGCTTGCTGCCCTATGGAGCTGGCGCCGCAAGCTGCTTCGCCGCGGCCAACGTCTTTCGAACCATCTTTGCTTCCCAGCTGACTGGCGCCGAGCTGGACGAGAACATCGACCTCTCTTTATGCACCTACAACAAGAGCAACGCCGGCGATTCCAGCCCCTTAAATTTCCCTGTCGACCTTGGCGAAACGCACCTCGTTGGGCTCGGCGCGATAGGCCATGGCTCGCTCTGGGCGCTGGCGAGGCAATCCGGTCTGTCGGGGCGCCTGCATGTAGTTGATCACGAAGCTATCGAACTCTCAAACCTGCAGCGCTACGTGTTGGCAGGTCAGGCGGAGGTCGGCCTCTCTAAGGCGGCCCTCGCGACCAACGCCCTTCGGTCTACCGCCCTTCGGTCCACCGTCCTTGAAGTCGAGGCGCACCCTATGAAGTGGGCAGAATATGTTGCGCGCCGGGGCGATTGGGTATTCGACCGAGTGGGTGTGGCGCTTGACACCGCCGCCGACCGTCTAGCTGTCCAAGGTGCTCTGCCCCGATGGATCGCGAACGCCTGGACTCAGGAGCAAGATCTAGGCATCTCGCGGCATGGTTTCGATGACAGCCAGGCTTGCCTTTGCTGCATGTACATGCCGACCGGGAAATCCAAGGACGAACACCAACTGGTCGCGGAGGAACTCGGAATGCCGGAAGCACACGATGAGGTAAAAACGCTCCTGCAGACTAATACAGGAGTCCCCAATGAGTTCGTAGCTCGGGTGGCTACGGCGATGGCTGTGCCGTTTGAGCCGCTCGCCGCGTTTGTTGGCCAGCCCCTCCGTTCCTTTTATCAGCAGGCTATCTGCGGCGGTCTGGTGTTCCAGCTTAGCGATGGAAGTCGTCTCGTTCGAACCGTGGTTCCGATGGCCTTTCAATCAGCGCTTGCCGGGATCATGCTTGCCGCAGACCTGGTCAAGCATAGTGCGGGTTTTCCGATGAGTCCGACAACCAGCACTCGCGTGAACCTACTGCGCCCCCTTGGTTCTCACCTCCATGATCCGAAAGCCAAAGATTCCAGCGGCCGCTGCATCTGCAGCGATGAGGATTTCATCGCCGCCTACAGGCTGAAATACGGCTGTGCCGTTGAACAGCTGAGCAACGGGTCCGCCTAAGAAAGATCTGAAGTCTTCGTTACCGCGGACGGCGCGCTGTCAAGCGCTCACCGACGTTTTCGACCACGATCGAGTGCCTGATGAGAGCGCGGGGCGGATACTGTGACACGCCCGGCCCGCTGCTTGCCAATGTCAGGCCCAGAACCCACGACAGAGATCCTTGAGCGACGCCTCGTCGTTTAACTTTTTTGTACTGTTATCTACGTTCGACCATATTCGTCGTCGAAGCGAACGATATCATCCTCGGCGAGATAATCGCCGCTCTGCACTTCGATGATCACCAGGTCAATTCTGCCTGGGTTCTCGAGCCGATGCTTATGGCCGCAGGGGATGTAAGTAGATTCGTTTGTCCCTAGGAACAACTCCTGCTCGCCATTGACGATCTTGGCGGAGCCGCTGACCACGACCCAGTGCTCCGAACGATGATAGTGCATCTGCAGGCTCAACTGGCGACCGGGCTTCACCTCGATGCGTTTGATCTTGAAGCGCTCGCCTTCCTCCAGAACCGTAAAGGTACCCCAGGGCCGGTGTACCGTGCTATGGACCAGATGGGCTTCATGTCCCGAAGCCTTGAGGCTCTCGAAGAGCTTCTTAACGTCCTGAACGCGGTCGCGGGATGTGACAAGCAAAGCATCCGGGGAATCAACGATCATCAAGTCGCTTACGCCCACCGTGCCGATGACGCGCTTGTCGGAGCTCACATAGGTGCCGGTCGTGTCGACCATGTGCACATCGCCGCGTATCCTGTTCCCGCTTTCGTCGGGGGCGATTAAATCGGCCATTGCGTTCCAAGATCCGATGTCGTTCCAATCCATGTCGCAGGGAATCACGGCAAGTTTGTTAGTTTTCTCCATGACAGCGTGGTCGAGCGAGATCCGCGGCGCGGAACCGAAATGCTCAGGCGCGAGTTCGATTTTGGCAAAGCCTTGGCATTGACTGGCGCGGCCGTTCTCGTAGCTGTCGACGACGGCCTGGAGCACCTCGGGACAATGCAAAACCATCTCGTCGAGCATGGTTTGCGCACTGAAGCAGAAAATGCCGGCGTTCCAGAAGAAGCGTTGAGACGCGACATAGGCTTTGGCTGTATCCAGATCCGGTTTTTCAACGAAACGGACGACGTTCTCACCATTTGCTTCGATGTAGCCGAATGCCGTGTCTGGTCTGGTTGGGGTGATGCCCAATGTGGCGATCCGCCCGAGCTTCGCATGTTCCATGGCCAGGCCCATGACGTCTAGAAACGCTGGCAGGTTGCTAATCAGGTGATCGGCCGGGAAAACGCACAGGATCGCGTCAGGGCCTTGCGTTGCCCTCGCATGGATCGCGGCTGCAGCCACGGCGGCGGCCGTATCCCGAGCTTCGGGCTCGAGCAGAAACGTGCGTGGCAGGACCACGGAATCCAGTTCGTCAAATTCGTCCTTGGTCAGGAAGAGGTGTTCCCCGGATGTAACAGCGACGAGTTCCACGACACCTTCTATCGAAGCGGCGCGCAGCACAGTGTGCTGAATGAGAGAATATCCATCCGCTACTTTGAGGAAAGGTTTGGGGTGCGATTGCCTTGAGGCGGGCCATAGCCGCGATCCGGCTCCGCCGCTGATGATCACGGGAATCACTTTCATAACTAACCTCGATTTCGTCTCTGGAGTGATCGCCCGCGTTCTTTCGAGCGTCAGCGTCACGATCGCCGTCGCTCTGGCTTGTCTGCGGCCCCGCGTAACGGCGAAGTTCTGGCGCGTTGCAGGCGGCGTCAGATGACGACGCTATCGGTAATGTACGACGCCTCCACTGGCGTCGGTGAGAAATGCGCATTCAACTATGCCTGTTGGTTGCGTCTGCCGAATTGCGCAGGTGGCGGGTCTTAACTGAGATCAGAGACTTGGCTGCCCTCTATCAAAGTCAAACGACTTGGCTCTTTCAGATCGAATTCAATTACCCGTGGTGCGAAAAGGCGTGCATATCGTGTAAAGGCGCTCGTCGGGGGAAACCGAATTACGGTATCGCAGCGCCCGAGAAGATACATCTCAACGAGGGCGGAAATTCCGCCGTCAATCCCGAGTGCTGCAGTGTGTAAGGGGCCACCTTGATTGGATCCGAAGTGCTTCGGGACAGTGAGCAGATCGGGAAACCTGGCCGACAGAAGATCCAGTATCCGCGCGCTGTCCGTGCATAAGAACAGCCGCACAGGCCTGGGATGCGGTAACGCCTTAGCCTTGTCAATTGCAGCGCACACTTGCCGAACCGCGAGCTCCGGATCGGCCCAGTAGGGCGCATGCTCCATGATGTCTTCACCGTTACCGTGCCGAACATGAATCCCGATGATGCTGTGCCCCTCAAAACATTCCTGATAAATGGCATCTATGCGGGCTTGAATTTCTGGCCGAGGCTGGACACTCTGGAACACCTGCCGCTCTGCATCCTCATCGCACCGCCACATCAGACAAGCGTCACACACTACTGTGTTCGCTTCGACATCGTGTTCGGCCTGAAAGAGCTCGCCCAACTCATCGCGCTCTTGGAAAATCTGCTCATCTGGCCGGTAAAGGCACTCGATCGCCGGCCTGTTCCACCACTCCGGGAAGAATGGACCAGGGAAGGAAACGTCGTTGATCCGGTCGTCGGAAATAGCCGGCACCCCAGCGATGTCATTGATCGGCTGGAAGAACACCGGAAACGCATTTGTTAAGGGTTGGTCGAGGTAGCAGGCCCCCCGCCAGTCGATGACTAGAGTTCGTCCCGACCGCTGCGCGTAGCGCCAAGCGGCCGCCAACGACCACAGACAATCACCGAACCCCGTACGCCTCCGAGAGACGACGAACCGGCGCTTTTCCAATCCACTAACATGCATTTTCGGAAATCTCGTTTCGGAGAGGAGGTTGCATCCGGTTTGGAATCCTTAGTCGACACTAGTAGACCCTGACGCCGGGCCCTTGGCAGAGGCCGGGCCATAGGGCAGAAGAGCTCACTCAGCACTGCCCACTAATCCCGTGACGCTCGCAAAGCTTGAAGCCGATGCCCTCGCTTGGGGTTGCCCTCGCTTCCGGTTCAGCCTTCTCTACTGGGCCTCCGCCGCATATGTAAAATCTATTGAGTGGATGCCGGCCATCCATGTGTTGGATGCCATGATGAAGGGGCTCGGCTGACGCGGGCCCGGTCAATAGAGCCGAAACAGCCGGAAACGCTACGACACTGCCTGCCGAAGCAAATCATTCCGTCGACGCCGTACGCCAAGGGTGCAAGGCTGCATACAGCAACCGGTACCGGGCGAGATGAGGTCGACGGCTCGACGCGCCTGGAACCAGCTGATCGACAGAATCCGCAGTCGGCTCCCAAAGTTCTGCACGACCTGTGCCGGATGCTGTGGTGACGCTCGCGGCCACGAACTTTGTCCTCGCCCCGAACGGAAGCTCGCGCTACGACTCCGGGCCGGCGATGCGCCCCCGCTGCTCGCTCAGACCATCCATTCTGTGGATTCACTTTATCCAAACAATCGATTTCACGGATCCAAACAATTCCCATTAGAAGACGCTGAAGCAAGAAAGAAAGGCGTCCTCACTCGCTGATAGAAGAGCAAATCAGCTGCAAGGTGCTGGGAGTACATGTCGCTCAGGGCGTGAGCTGAGCGGCACTCAGACCGCATGTACGAGTCCGACAGGTTAGCGGCGCGACTCTATTTTTGCTCGTGACTCTAAGCAGAGCAGGTGTGCTCGGCTGGCGGACCGTCAATGACGATCTTCGCGCCGCATCTGTCGAAGTGCTCCATAGGGCACGGGGCGGGCCGCACATTGTGTCGGCGTGGCGAGCCGGAGCCGAAACGTTAAACTTTAATTGAGCAGGAATAGAATGGGTGATAGCAGGAAAGTTGCTCTTATTACGGGCATAACTGGACAGGATGGTGCCTATCTTGCCCGTCTTCTTCTCAAAAAAGACTACATCGTTCATGGGATTAAGCGACGTTCCTCTTCCTTCAACACCGGTCGTATCGAAGACCTCTACCAAGACCCGCACGAATCCGATCCGCGCTTAATCTTGCATTACGGTGATCTCACTGATTCGACTAACCTCATCCGCGTGGTTCAGGAATCTCAGCCAGACGAAATTTACAACTTGGCTGCTCAGAGCCATGTCCAGGTGTCGTTCGAAACACCTGAGTACACAGCAAACGCGGACGGTATCGGTACATTGCGACTTCTTGAGGCGATTCGCCTCCTCGGTCTGACGGACAAGACCCGCTTCTATCAAGCCTCGACGTCAGAGCTATACGGCCTCGTGCAGTCCGTACCGCAGAACGAAACGACGCCCTTTTATCCGCGCAGCCCTTACGCCGCCGCCAAGCTCTACGCCTACTGGATGGTCGTCAATTATCGCGAGGGCTATGGTATGCACGCTTCCAACGGCATTCTTTTTAATCACGAAAGCCCCCTTCGTGGCGAAACTTTTGTGACGCGCAAGATCACCCGCGCTGCCGCTGCTATTTACCTGGGCAAGCAGGACAAGCTTTATCTCGGCAATCTCGATGCTCAACGCGATTGGGGCCATGCGCGTGAGTACGTGCGAGGTATGTGGATGATGATGCAGCAGGATCAACCGGATGATTACGTGCTGGCTACGGGCAAAACGACTCCTGTCCGCCAATTCGTCGAGTGGGCTTTCGAAGATGTCGGCGTCGAGATCGAATGGCGTGGCAAGGGTGTCGACGAAAAGGGCTATGATCTAGCGAGCGGCAGATGCCTAGTCCAAGTGGACCCACGCTACTTCCGCCCCACGGAAGTCGATCTTCTCCTGGGTGACGCTACCAAGGCGAAGGAGAAGCTCGGCTGGGTGCATGAGATATCCGTGCGCGACCTTGCTGCGGAAATGGTCCGCGAAGACCTGAAGGTCATGCAGACATCTGTAGTCATGAAGGAAGCGTAATGTATGATCTGAACGGAAAAACCGTGTGGGTCGCTGGCCACAAAGGTATGGTGGGCAGCGCTGTTGTACGCCGACTCGCGTCTGAAGACTGCAAAGTTGTGGCCGCCCCTCGGGGAGAGCTAGATCTCAAGCGACAGACCGAGGTTGAAAACTTCGTGGCAGTGATGAAACCGGACGCTATCATTATGGCGGCGGCAAAGGTAGGTGGTATTCTCGCGAACGCCACCTATCCGGTCGACTTTCTTTACGACAATCTGATGATCGAGGCCAATATCTTCGCGGCAGCCCACGAAAACAATGTCGACCGCGTCCTCTTCCTCGGCTCGTCTTGCATCTATCCGAAGATGGCACCACAGCCCATTCCTGAAAGCGCGCTTTTGACCGGGCCACTAGAGCGCACCAACGAATGCTACGCCGTCGCCAAGATCACCGGCATCAAAATGGCTCAAGCCTATCGCCAGCAATATGGCCGCGACTACATCTCCGCTATGCCGACGAATCTCTACGGGCCAGGCGACAATTATGACTTGCAGTCAAGCCACGTCATCCCAGCGCTGATCCGGAAAGCGCATGAAGCTAAGCTCATAAGTGATAAGCGAATCACCATCTGGGGCACGGGCACACCACGTCGGGAATTCATGCACGTCGACGACTGCGCCGACGCATTAGTCTTCCTTCTGAAGAACTACTCTGACCATGATCACGTCAATCTCGGCTGCGGACAGGACATCACGATCCTAGAGCTGACCAGAATGATCTGCCGTGTAGTCGGATTTACTGGGGAGATCGCGCATGATCACTCTAGACCTGACGGTACACCGCGAAAGCTGATGAGCGTCGACAAGCTGCGCACTTTGGGATGGGCAGCAAAGATCACTCTCATGGAAGGCATCGAGAGTGTCTATCATGCATTTCTGAACGGGAGCTACACCGAACGGCGATAGATAAGAGGATTTGCTGTACGTCGCTTTCGGGACCCAGAGCTAATGTAGACTGAGACAATCACTCGATGGCGATAGCGCTCATGTGAGCCAGCCGCGAGGAGCCCTGCCGGGCCCGGACCCCATCCGCTCCAACTCGTCGCCGTGAAGGTCACGGTGCGCTGCCCACGCCGACGCCGACTGCGTCAATCCTCACAAGGGTAACCCTCGATAACCGAACGCGTCTACGGTAACCGAATGTACTTCTTGTTCTCGTCCGAGGGATCTGTCGATGGGCATTCCGGACGAGCCAAAGTTTGAGCATGTTACCCTCAAAACCCGGTTAGCAACGTCGGATTTGGTATGAAATTCGGAACAAGTGGATTACGGGGCCTGGCGACAGAATTGGCAGGAGCCGCCTCTGCCCTATATGCAACGGCATTCGCGACATTCCTGCTGGAATCCGGCCTGGCCAGAATTGGCGACGAGATACTCATAGGGCGCGACTTTCGCGCCTCGAGTCCGGCCATCGCCGCCGTCTGTGCGGCGGCACTGTCTGCGCTCGGCTTCATCGTAGTCGATTGCGGCGCCGTCCCCACCCCTGCCCTGGCACTGTATGCTCAGGCGCGTAAGAGTGGTTGTTTGATGATCACAGGCTCGCACATTCCGGCCGACCGTAATGGAATAAAATTCTATCGACCCGACGGTGAGATCGACAAGGGTGATGAGCGGGAGATAACGCGCATCGCCTTGCAGTTGGAGAAGCGCGGATACGTCCTTGAAGGTGCTGTTGCACGTCGGCAGCACCGGGAGGCCGAATGCAAGGCCTTTTTCATGGCGCGCAATCGAAAGCTTATGGAGATTAATGCTCTAAAGGGCTTAACGGTGGGCGTATATCAGCACAGCACAGTCGCGCGCGATCTCTTGGTTGACATTCTCTCATATCACTGTGCGACGGTCGTAACCCTGGGACGTTCGGAAGGTTTCATTCCTGTCGACACTGAAGCGGTCTCGGACGAGACTGCTCAACAGTTCAAGCTCTGGGCCAAAGAGCATCGGCTTGATGCGGTCGTCTCGGCAGATGGCGATGGTGACCGCCCACTGGTAGCTGACGACCACGGAGACCCCCTTCGCGGTGATTTGTTAGGCCTGATTACGGCGAACTTCCTGCAAGCGAAGGCAGTCGTCACGCCGGTCACATCAAACTCTGGTATCGAGACCGCAGGTTCTTTTAAAGTCGTGCGTACCAAGGTTGGATCGCCATTTGTTATTGCTGCCATGCTCGATTTGGTTGCGTCGGGTCACGAGCGCGTGGTTGGTTTCGAAGCAAACGGTGGTTTGTTGACCGGCACGGACTTTGACCCGAACGGAACTAAACTGCCAGCGCTACCTACACGCGACAGTTTTCTCCCCATCCTCGCGGCACTTTCCCTTGTTAATACAAGTGGGCAGCCACTGTCGGAGATTGGCAGTTCCTTTCAATTGCCGGCGGCGGCGGCGGATCGCTTGGAAAATTTTTCCGTCGAAAGCAGCACTCGCCTCATGACATACCTTCGTACAGCGGAAACTAACATCGCCGCCTTCGTCGGGTCGATTGGAGTGGTAAGCAAGGTTAGCGATGTTGACGGGCTTCGTATCACTCTCGCGGATAAGCGTGTCTTGCATTTGCGTCCATCCGGAAATGCCCCGGAGATGCGGTGCTACGTCGAAGCCGAAAATCGGGAGGACGCGGAGCTTTTGCTCCGGACTGGATTGGATCGAATTCGTAATTGGACGCAAGGCTAAATAAAAGCCGCCTCCCTGCGTATTCCAGGTGACCCTGGGGGTCGCACGAGCTACTCTAGTGCGATCAGAACGTCCACAGTGTCCCTGGCAACTGTCCGCTTTGAAGCGAACCGGAACGCCCGTGGAAATGGCGGGGCGGTGGACGTGAGCCGATCCGTACCGGCCCGAAGCGTCCGGTAGCTCATGGTCAAGGCAGCGCCTTCCGGTAGCGAACAGCCGGTCCCGCACTCACCGCCTGTGCCGCATGTACGATGGCGTTGGTGTCCAGGCCGTGGTGACGGTAGAGGTCCGCAATAGTCCCCGTCTGGCCGAAATGCTCGACCCCGAGCGCCTTCACGCGATGCCCGTTAACCCCACCGAGCCACGCGAGCGTCGCCGGGTGGCCGTCGATCACGGTGACGATGCCGCAGTCACGCGATAGCGGCGCGAGCAGCCGCTCGATATGACTCAGGGCGCCAATCGCGCCACGCTGCCGGGCTCGTTCCGCCGCCTGCCAGCCCGCATTAAGCCGGTCCGCGGAGGTGATCGCGAGCAGCCCGACATCGCGCCGGTCCTCCGCCAGAAGACCCGTCGCGGCAATCGCCTCCGGCGCGACAACGCCTTGGTAAGCAATGACGACACTCGCGTTCGGCCCGGGCGGACGCAGCCAATAGGCGCCATTGACGATGTCCCGCGCGAGCGCCGGTTTCATGTCGCGCAGCGGCTGCTCGAGCGGCCGGGTTGACAGGCGAAGATAGACCGATCCTCCGGTCTGATCACGCAGCCACGTCGTCTCATCCGGATTCCCCTCGCCATTACGTTGCATGTAATCGAAGGCAAAGCGCATGATCACGGACAGTTCGTCGACGAAGGCCGGTTCGAAGGCGCAAAGCCCATCCTGCGCCATGCCGATCAATGGGGTGCCGATCGACTGGTGTGCCCCGCCCTCGGGCGCCAGCGTCACGCCCGAGGGCGTTGCGACCAGCATGAAGCGCGCATCCTGATAGCAGGCGTAGTTTAGCTGGTCGGCCGATCGGTAGATGAAGGGATCATAGACTGTCCCGATCGGCAGTAGGCGCACGCCATTAATCGAGTGCGAGAGACCGAGCGCCCCGAGCATGATCATCAGGTTCGACTCGGCGATCCCGAGCTCGAGGTGCTGCCCCTTCGGCCCAAATTCCCAGGTAAAGGTCGACGGAATGCGTTCGGCCTTGAAGGTGTCCGCCATGGTCTCCCGGGCGAAAAGGCCGCGCCGGTTGACCCAGCCACCGAGATTGGTCGAGACCGTCACATCGGGCGAGGTGGTGACAATGCGGTCGGCAAGCAGACTGCGCTCTCGTGCGATGTCGTTCAGGATCTGGCCGAAGCCCATCTGGGTCGAGAGCGGCTTGCCGGGCTGCCCCGGTGACGGAAGGGTTTCGGGCACCGGCACCGACGGCGCAGACAGCCTCCTACGGCCCTCACTGAAGAACGGCGCCCTTGCGAAGAAGGCGTCAAGTTCCGCTTCCGGCAAGTTGGCGGCCGCCCATTTGTCCCACTCCTCACCCCGCTTTACGCCCATCTGCAGGCGGTAGTCTTCCATCTGCGTGGGCGTCATCTGCCCCGCGTGGTTGTCCTTGTGTCCGGCAAGCGGCAGACCGTAGCCCTTGATGGTGTAACAGATGAAGCAGACGGGACGGTCATGCCTGGACGCCGCCTCGAAGGCTTCGAGGAGGCTCGGCATGTCATGCCCGCCAAGGTTCGTCATCAACGCCTGCAACTCGTCGTCGGAGCGGCGTTCGATCAGAGTGGTTACCCGCCCTTGGTCTCCGATCTCGTCGAGCAGCCGCTTGCGCCAGGCAGCACCCCCTTGGAAGGTCAGCGCCGAATAGAGCTGGTTCGGACAGCGCTCTATCCACTCGAGCAGCTTCTCGCCCCCCGGCTCGGCAAAGGCAGCCTCTTGCACAGCGCCGTGGCGCAGGACCATCACGTCCCAGCCGAAGTTGCGAAAAATCTGCTCGAAACGCTGCCAGAGGCCCTCCCGGATCACGGCGTCGAGCGACTGGCGATTGTAGTCGACCACCCACCAGCAGTTCCTGAGCCCGTGCTTCCAGCCTTCGATCAGGGCCTCGTAGATGTTGCCCTCATCCATCTCGGCGTCGCCGATCAGGCTGACCATTCGGCCCTCGGCACGCTCCTTCATCCAGCCGTGACCCGAGACGTAGTCCTGTACCAGCGACGAGAACAGCGTCTGAGCAACGCCGAGACCCACCGACCCGGTCGAGAAGTCGACATCGTCGACATCCTTCGTCCGCGAAGGGTAGCTCTGCGCGCCCTTGTAGCCGCGGAAGTTCATGAGCTTTTCGTGAGTTTGGTTGCCCGCCAGATACTGAAGTGCATGGAAGATCGGCGCCGCATGGGGTTTGACCGCCACCCGATCCTGCGGGCGTAGGACCGAACCGTAGAGCGCGGTCATGATGGTGCTCAGCGACGCGGACGAGGCCTGATGCCCCCCGACCTTGATCTCATCGCCCTCGCGGACGTGGTTGGCGTGGTGGATCGTCCAGGCTGCGAGCCAGGAGACGCAGCGCTCGATCTCGTTCAGATATTCCAGTTTCCTCGTCATTCAGTTTCCCGCAAATCAGCTGCCGGTCTCACAGGACCCCCGCCCAAATGGTCAAAGATCGAGTTTCAACACACCTGTCGCGCGCGACACACAGGGGATGAAGCGGTGGCCGCGTGCCTCCTTGGACAGGACGGCATCCCGATGGATCGGCTGCCCCCCAGCATTGCGCATTCGCAGGTCCCGCACACCCCGTTCTCACACGAGGCCATCAACGGCACACCGGCCGCACGCAAGGCGGCCAGTGCCGTGGTCTCAGCCGAAACCTCAACCACCCTGCCCTCAGCCAGTTCTATGACGAACGGTTCCGGTGGCGCGCCGTCAAACTCGGGAGGCTGGAAAGTTTCGAAATGAACAGTACCCTCGGGCCAGTGTTGAGCCGCGCGCCCCACAACCGCCATGAAGCCAGGCGGTCCGCAGTAGTATGTCTGCGCGTCGTCCGAACGGTTCGCCAGCAGCGCGGCGATGTTCTGCCGGGTCTGAGGCTCGTCGTCGAAATGGATCCGCACATTGCCGCCAGGAAGATCGCTCCCGATCGCCGCCAAGAGTGGCGTGAGCGCCCGGCTGCGGGTGAAATAGTGCAACTCGAAGGGCTTGGCCTGCCGGGTGAGCGCGCGCGCCATGGCCAGAATCGGGGTGATCCCGATTCCCCCTGCCAGCAGCAAAGTCGGCCCCTCGCCTGGCTTGAGCGCAAAATGGTTGCGTGGCGCGGAGACAGGCAGTGTGGAGCCGACGGCAATGGTTTCGTGGATCCACGCCGAGCCGCCACGGCCGTCATTCTCGCGCTTCACCGCGATGGTGTAGCGGCCAAGCTCGGTCGGGTCGCCGCAAAGTGAATACTGACGCACCTTCCCTTCAGGCAGATGGACGTCGACGTGAGAACCCGCTTCGAACGCCGGCAGCACAGGTTTGCGTGGGTGTTTCAGGTCGATGACCAGCACGTCGCCCGGCTCCTTGCGGGCGGCGGTCACGGTCAGCTTCATGATGATGCGCGGCGAGGCCATGGCGTTTCACTCGTCGATGGGCAAGATCAGATCACCGGGGCGGATCACGCCCCCGACCTCGATTGTGCAGTTCAGGCCGGAGCGGTTCAGAAGCCCCTCGTAGAGACCCGGAAGCCCGAGCAACTCCTCGATATACTTGCACGGCACATTCATCCGGGCGGCCCTGAGAATCGTTTCCCCGACCCGGAAGCGTTTGCCGACAAGATGGCTAAGCGGAACGCCTCGTGTCGTCAGATTGCGCCGGTGATCTTCGGGTGCGAGCTTGGCCTTGAAGCCCGGAATTCTGGGTTCGCCCTGGGCGATGGCGTCCAAGACTTCAGCTTCGATCAGCGTCACTTCGCGAACGTCAGGACGCGCGGAATAGGTCCCCGTCCCCAGGTAGTAGCGGTCTCCGACAACGCCTTGGCCGGCAATAAGCTGCGCCTGCGCCAGCTCCTCCATTTCATAGGAGGCGGCAGGCGCGATATGGACGTGAAGCAGCTTTCCTCGCCAGGTCATCATCGCTCTCGGAAATTCGTCCGTGGAAACCTGCTGCAAAACTGGCCTGATCAACAGCGCCAGTTGCATGGCATTTTCCCGGTCCAGTTGGCTGTTTGGAAAGAAATACGGGGGCCCTCGGACCGTTTTCAGCGCCAGCTTTCGGCGTCGCCCCGGCTCAGTTGTTCCGCGCCGGCATCGCGTCTTGCACCTGCTTGACAACCTCTCGCAGGACCTCAACGCCCTTCCCGATCTGCCGAATGCTCAAGGCGGCATAGCCCATGACAAGTCCGACGCGATCGGTGCGGCCTTCGTCCGATGGCCGTTCGTAGAGCGGCGAGATCAGGTGTAGCCCCAGGCCAGCGTCGCGGGCGGATTCGACCAAGGCCGTTTCCCGCGATCGTGGCAGGTCATTGAACCAAACCGCGACGTGCAGTCCCGCATCTGCTCCCTGGACAGTGATGCGATCCCCGAAGCTGTGCTGCAAGGCACCCAACAACGTTTCCCGACGCTCGCCGTTCAGCCTGCGCACACGGCGCACATGGCTTTCGTAGCCGCCGCTCTCGATCAACGATGCCAGCGCTTCCTGTTCAGCGACCGGCGAATGCCGGTCTGCGAATTGTTTGGCGGTTGCGAAGACCTCCTGCAATTCGGGCGGGACGACGAGGTAGCCGATGCGCAGCATCGGCGAGAGCGTTTTGGAGATCGTGCCGAGGTAGATGACAGCCCCGTGGTCCTCGAGACTGTGCAGCGGAGGGACCGGATTGATGTCGTAGCGATATTCGCTGTCGTAGTCGTCCTCGATCACATAGGCGTTGTTGTGCCGCGCCCATTTCAGAAGCTGATGGCGGCGCGCGATCGGCATGACGCCGCCCAGCGGAAACTGATGCGATGGCGTCACATAAGCCAGTCGTGCTCCGATCCCCGCTAGCAACTCGGTCCTCATCCCGTCTTCGTCGACGATGACCGGGATGGGTGAGGCACCCGTACTGGCAAAGACCTGACGCGCCATCCTGTAGCACGGATCCTCGATGACGAAACGGTCGGCGGGATCGAGAAGCAGGCGCGCGCACAGATCAAGGCCCTGCTGCGAACCGTTCACAACTATGATCTGGTCGAGGTCGCAGCTCAGGGTCCGGGCGCGCCAGAGATAGCCCTGAAGCGCCTGGCGAAGCCGGCGCGAGCCGCGAGGATCGTCATAGGCAAGACGCAGCGGGCGCTGCCCCATCGCCTCGTTCATCGCGCGTTTCCAGACCAGTGAAGGGAAATCCGACGGCGCGAGGTCGCCATAGCGGAACTCGACCTTCAGCCCAGTCGGCAGATAATCTGGCCAGGGTGACGTCGCGCGCAGCCGCTCGCCATATGCGGACAGGTGGATTGGGCCGACCCGTTGCGCGTGAGTGCGCCCCGTCCCATGGCCCATCAACGAAGACGCAACGCGAGGTCGTGCGCCTTGACGGACTTCGATGAAACCCTCCGCAGCCAGTTGTTCATAGGCGACCGTCACCGTGGTTCGCGAAACGCCGAGGTCATTTGCCAGGGCCCGGGAGGATGGCAACTGACTGCCGGTTTCGTAGACGCCGCCGAGGATTTGCTCGCGAAGGGCTTCGTATATCTGGCGTGCACCCATCGCGTGCGAGCGCGCTGCAGACCCGGCACTTGAAGACTGGACCATCTCTTTCATCGCCAACTGGATATTTCACATTGGCCAGGTTGCCGTCAATCTTTCGGAACCCCAAGAGAGATCGCAGAGGCCGAATGACCAGCTCCCATCAATCCGAAACCGATGCTCCCACGGGGTCGCTCAACCGCACCAGCCCCGGATTTGCCACCCGGGCGATCCATCATGGCTACGATCCGGCCGGCTTTTCCAATGCCGTCCAGCCGCCAGTGTTCCTGACGTCAACCTATGGGTTCGAAAGCGTGGCAGCAAACGATGCCGCCGCCGCCCTTGGTGGAAGGCTCTATGCGCGCGAATACAATCCCACGACCGAGATCCTCGAGCAGCGGCTCGCGAATCTGGAAGGAGCCGAGGCAGGGCTGGTTGTTGCCTCGGGGATGGCGGCCTTCGGCACTCTGATCCTGTCGCTCCTGTCCCAGGGCGATGAACTCATCGTCCACAAGACGCTTTATGCGAACACGCTTGCCATGGTCGAACAGGCGGTCCCCCGCTTCGGCATCAAGGTCGTCGCGGTCGATCTGTCAAATCCTCACAATCTCGATGCTGCGATCACCGAGCGGACGCGGCTGGTTTTCTTCGAGACGCCGGTGAATCCGCTGAGCCGCATCCTCGACATAGCGGCAATTGCCGAGCGCGCTCACGCGCGCGGTGTAAGGGTTGCAGTCGACAGCACCTTCGCCTCGCCCGCGCTCCAGCGACCGCTTGAGCACGGGGCGGACATCGTGCTCCATTCGATGACCAAGTACATCAATGGTCATGGCGATGCCCTTGGCGGGGCGCTTCTCGGCGACGCCCAGACGCTCCGTACGCTGCATGAAACGGGCCTGCGCTACATCACCGGCGCAGCGCTCTCGCCCATGTCAGCTTTCCTAATCCTGCGCGGTCTCAAGACGCTGACGCTGCGTATGGAACGGCACAGCGCCACAGCCCTTGCGGTGGCTCGGGCGCTGGAAGCGCACCCGGCGGTGGCATTTGTGAGTTATCCGTTCCTCGACTCGCACCCTGATCAGGTGACGGCGCGAAAACAGATGTCCAACGGATCGGGCATGTTGGCCTTTGGCCTCCACGCTGGATACGAAGGAGCGCGCCGGATGATGGACCGGCTCAACCTGATCATTCGCGCCGTCAGCCTCGGCGATGCCGACAGCCTCATCTATCATCCAGCAAGCCTCACCCGTGCTCGGCAGCCGATCCGCAAGGATGCCCATTTGGCCGATGGAGTCGGCGAGGATCTCATGCGTCTCTCGGTGGGGCTTGAAGACGCTGATGACCTGATCGCCGATCTGCGGCGGGCTTTGGACGTCTTGTAATGACCTGGCGTGCGGCCACCTCTGCGCTCACACATAGATCTGGAGCCTTGCCATGGCATTCCTGAGCGGTCTTTCCGCGTTCCCCATCACCCCGACCAATCGTGACGGCCGCGTCGATAGCGTTGCCCTGCGCAGGCTGATTGCTCGGCTTGGCATTGCTCAGGTCGATTCCATCGGTCTTCTCGGCAGCACCGGCACATACATCTATCTGTCGCGCGAGCAACGGCGGCGGGCGCTCTCCGAGACCTTGGACCAAACGGCGGGGCAAATGCCGGTCGTGGTGGGTGTGGGCGCGCTGCGCACCGATGAAGCCGTGGGGCTCGCGCAAGACGCCAAGGCCCTTGGAGCAGCTGCGGGTTTGCTTGCCGCCGCCTCCTACACCCCGCTTACTGATGACGAGGTGTTCGATCATTTCTCCACTGTGGCGCGCGAAAGTGGCCTGCCGATCGTCGTCTACGACAATCCAGGAACGACGCATTTCCATTTCAGTCCACCCCTTGTCAGCCGCCTGGCAAAGGTGGCTGGGATTGTCGCCATCAAGAATCCGACAGACAAAAGCGATGCGATCAAGAACCACCTGACCGCCCAGAGGCGCACACTGCCGGAAGGGTTCTCGATTGGTTACAGCGGCGACTGGAACGCCGCCGAGGCCATGATCGCCGGCGCCGACACATGGTACAGCGTCCTCGCGGGCATCCTGCCCGAGGTCTGCATGACGATCGTCACAGCGGCGCAACAGGGCGATGCGGCCGAAGCGCGACGGATCAATGCCGCGCTGGTCCCGATCTGGAGCCTCTTCAAGGAGTTCTCGAGCCTTCGCGTCGTCTATGCACTCGCTGAATTGCTCGACGTTTGCAGTGCCGAACCCCCGCGTCCCATCCTGCCTCTGCCCCCAGCAGCGAAGCGCCAGATCGCTGCCGCGTTGAAAGGTTTGCCATCGGATGCCAGCCGGTGAACAGCAAACCCCGTTCGGCAAGTGAAAGGTATTTACCCGCTCATTTCGAGAACTGATCGAAAACAACGCACTCGGCGTGCTGATAGCCATGGCTGGAGCGGTCTCGACGCCAATCACACCCCCTTCGAACTCGACAATCGACTGCGGAGGTACAGACTGCGCAGGGCACTCCGCCCATGCCGCACCGTTCGCCTTCAAACTAGGAATCGGTGGTTTATCCATTGGAATGGCATCGAGCCGGCGCTTTACTTCCGGCCCGGTGCGCGCATTGAAGCCGGTGCCAATGCCGCCGGCGAACACCAGATTTCCGTCCTCGACATTCGCCAGAGCACGCTTCCCGACCGCCGTAACTGTTGCCGGGTTCGCAGCCGATGACGATGAACTCATCACTCAGCACGCATTTTGTCTCACCCATTCTTGGCGCCGGCCGGATCGATATGGACTGACACGCAGCTTGGAGACGATGCCCATCGAGGCCGAACTGGGAGACTTGCGCGAGAATGTCGCTGCCGCCGCTGATCTCGTCGCTCAGAACGATGCCGTTTGGCGGCGTCTCAGCAGGTTAACTAGCGCTTTGCGCCGATCGACGAGTGGCCGATCGCGAAGACCCTCGCCGTCGATCTTGAGCAGGTCGAAGCCGGCAAGCATGGTCCTGACGTCTCCCGCCGCGGCCAAGAGCCCGCTGAAGACTGGGAATGCGCGACAAGCCTTCTGGTCAACGACGAACGCCTCACCGCCTATTATCGCGTCCGAGGCGCCGAGCTCGGCCACCGCCCGGGACGATAGCCGGAAACCTGAGGGTCCAGTCGTGGAGGTTGCGGGTCGAGGTAGGCCCCCATCGATAGTAGTCCCATTTCATTTCGTGTAGCCAATCAGGGCCCTGCCGGACGCGGCCGACCAGCGGTCGATGTTCGCGACGACCCGAATGTCCAGTCTCGTGTAACCCAGCCTAAAGCGGCCTGTCCGCCCAAAAAATGACATTCAGTTGCCTCCAGCCTTTCGACACGACCCACTTCACGATCTCGTAACTCGCCAACCTAGCGGCTTGTTGCTTGAGCTGCGCGTTCCTACGGTGTGGTCGCTAGGCCTCAGCAACAAGAGCTCGGTTGCCAGGCGGGCGGAGGCTCAACGAGATAGCCAGCTCAGGACAAGGAGAGCAAGCAATGGTCGCTTTTACCCTCAATGGCGAGGCGCGAACACTCGACGTCGATCCAGAGATGCCGCTGCTCTGGGCGGTCCGTGACGTCATCGGACTCACGGGAACGAAATTCGGTTGCGGGCTTGCCCAGTGCGGCGCTTGCACGGTTCACGTTAACGGCATGCCGACGCGCTCGTGCCAGACCGCAGTCGGCGACATCGAAGGAGCCTCGATCACCACCATTGAGGGTGTGTCGGGCAAGATAGGCGAAACGGTCCAGGCCGTGTGGGCCGAGTTCGACGTACCTCAATGCGGCTATTGCCAGTCTGGCCAGATCATGTCGGCCGTGGCCCTCCTTACAGAAACGCCTAAGCCGACGGACGATGATATTGATTCGGCGATGAGCGGCAACCTCTGCCGCTGCGCCACCTATCATCGCATCCGCGCGGCCATCCACGAGACCGCCAACCGGCTGGAGACTTGAGGCATGTCGCAGTTTCTCTCGAAGCATACTGCCGTGCGGCCCACGCGCCGCTGGTTCCTCGTCGGCGCGGGCGTTACCACCGGCGGCCTCGCAGTGGGCTACCGGCCAGTGCTGGCCGCGCCCGACATCGCACAAACGACCCCTGCAAAGGTTCCGGCGAACCCCTTCCAGACCTATGTCGAGATCACAAAGGAGAACCGAATCATCATCCACTCCTCGCAGTTCGAGATGGGACAAGGCTCCTATTTCGGCATCGCCACCCTGGTTATGGAAGAGCTCGACGGCGACTGGGCGCAGGTGGACGTGGTCGGCGGATATGGCAATACCGCGTTCTACGGCAATCTCGCCTGGGGCGGGGCCGCACAGGCAACTGGTGGCTCCACGTCGATGGGCTCGTCGTGGGAACGCTACCGCAAGGCGGGTGCTGCCGCACGGGCCTTGCTGGTGGCGGCCGCGGCGCAGCGGTGGGACGTGCCAGCCGGCGAGATCAAAGTCGCTTCCGGGGTCGTGTCGCACGCCTCAGGGATGCAGGCGCGCTACGGTGACCTGGCTGAAGCCGCAGCGGGAATGCCGGTTCCCGACGACGTGCCGCTAAAGCCGCGCGACAAGTGGGCCCAGATCGGATCGGACAGCCTCAAGCGCTACGATTCCGCCGGCAAGACCAACGGCGCGCAGACCTACACGATCGACCTCATGATGGAGGGACTCCAGACGGCCGTTATGATACATCCGCCGAAGTTCGGCGCCGAGATCGAGAGCTTCGACGCAACCAAGGCCAAGGCACTCGACGGCATTGTCGATGTCATCCAGACGCCGCGAGGCCTTGCCGTGGTTGGCAGGGACACCTGGACGGCGCTGAAGGGCCGCGACCTCGTGGAGGTGACCTGGAACGAGGAGAAGGCCGAAGAGCGCGGCACGGCCGAGATCATGGCCGAATACAACAAGGCAGCAGACGATCTGGGCGCGGCCACCGCGCGCGACGACGGTAACACTCCCGCAGCGTTCGCCAGTGCTGAGAAAATCATCGAGGGGCACTACGAATTCCCCTATCTTGTCCATGCTTCGATCGAGCCACTCAACGCGGCCGCCCGAATCAACGAAGACGGCACCATCGATGTCTGGGGCGGACACCAGATGCCCGACCTTTATCAGGCGGCTGCCGCTCAGGTAGGCGGCACCACGCCGGACAAGGTGAGGCTGCACGTGATGAAGACCGGCGGCAGTTTCGGCCGCCGCGCGGTCTTGGATGCAGATGTCATTATCGAAGCTGTTTCCACAGCGCGTGCACTGGGACGCGGCAAGCCAGTGAAGGTGCAGTGGACCCGCGAGAATGACATGCGGGGTGGGCGGTACCGGCCGGCCTATGTGCACGCAGTCAAGGCGGGGCTCGACAAGAAAGGCAATGTCGTCGCTCTCCATGACCACATCGTGGGTCAATCGGTCTTGGGCGGTTCGACCTCTGCGGCGATGATCAAGAACGGCATCGATCCAACCTCCGTAGAGGGCGCCACCAACCTGCCCTATGCGATCCCGAACCTGAAGGTCGAGCTGACCACCACGGACGTGAACATCCCGGTGCTGTGGTGGCGTTCGGTAGGCTCCACCCACACCGCTTACGCGGTGGAAACCCTGATCGATGAGCTCGCCGCCGCTGCGAACCGTGATCCGGTCGACTTCCGCTTGTCAATGCTCGGTCACCATCCACGGCATGCCGCCGTGCTTAAAGTGGCTGCTGAGAAGGCAGGCTGGGACAAGCCTCTGCCGGAAGGCCGTTTCCGCGGCGTGGCCCTGCATGAAAGCCTCTCGACCTATGTCGCCGATGTGGTGGAGATCACCCTCAACGATGAAAATGGTTTCAAGGTCGACCGCGTCGTCTGCGCGGTAGATTGCGGCACCGCGATAAATCCTGACCAGATTCGCGCTCAGATGGAGGGCGGTATCGGATTCGGGCTAGGTGCGATCCTCCAGGAGGAGCTGACCCTGAAGGGCGGTGTCGTAGACCAAGAGAACTACGATACCTATACACCGCTCAGGATCGAGCAGATGCCGCGAGTCGAGGTGCACATTGTGCCGTCCGAGGAGCCGCCCACGGGAGTTGGTGAGCCAGGTGTGCCGCCGATCGGCCCGGCCGTCGCCAACGCGCTACGGGCGGCGACGGGCAAGACTATCCGCAAGCTGCCGATTATAAAGAACATGTCAGGAATGACACCATGAAACAGCCGCGATGAAGATCGCGCCGTTTTCGAACGCCTCCTGACAGGCGCTCATTTCCATGGGTCAAATTCCGGCGGCTGCCCGCTCCAATATCCGGTTTGGAGACGGCACCCCGTGTTCTGAACGACCACAGACGGGCCTTGGCGCCGGTTCCACTGAAGAACCGCTTTCGAGACGCAAATGCGTCCACTCCATGAAGAGCACAACCGTATAGCACCAGGAAGGCTAGCTACCTCCATCGCTTCGGAGACCCAGGAACCCTCAGAAAACCGAACCTCCAGAGCTCAGAGGCGCTCGTGATCACAATCGCGCTGGTGCGTGGATCATTGTTCAAGGGTTTGTCAATAGGCAGGCGAGATGGCCGATCGACATGATCTTCGCCCGATGCCCTACAAACACAATGCCAGCCGCTGTCACGGAGTCGCGAAGACGAAGGCAATGAGGGTCGACGCCGATACTCATCGTTTGGTTGACAGAGCGCTTGGAATGCCATGCGCTTCACATCGGAGTAGCCATCCGGGAAGCCTGAAGCGCTTTGAAAACGCATGTGCTGCGGCTGTTATTCATAGCGTGGATGACTTTGATCAAAACAATCGATTTCATCACTCTTCCGGAATCGTGCATGGACAAAAAAGAGCCTCACGCACCAATCACACGCTGCTCTAACGCGTGACGAAAGCTGCCTTAGGTATAATCCAAAGGAGAAAATCTTCGATGCGCCCTGACGTGCAGTGGAGGTCGTGCCGAGAAAGTGAGTTGCAACTGGCCGACAATGTCGGGCGGTGCGACCATGGTCGCTTCGGAGAATGAAATCGGGCCAGTTCACGGGGGCGGTACTGTTATTCGTCGACGGCCGCCCTTCCCAAGAACAGGCGGCATCGCAAGTTGGTTCTGCCGATGAAAACGACATCGCCGGATACATGTCAGCAGCCGCTCAGGATTGGATGATCCAGCCAAGCTCTCGGCGTGATGGCACTGTAGGCGTCACAGTCGAAGCATCTCATTGATCGTTTATGAGGCTTTCTTCGATGCCGCTGATGCCTGACGGGCGGTCGCAGCTGCAGGCGACAACACGCCTATTTAGTTGGAAACAGTCGAGGTAAGCCAATTTGGCTTCCCGTTACTATTTGGAGAAAGAAATGCTGTGCCTAGGAATCAGCGGCGGACTTGACCAAGTCCATGAAAACCGATTCGAGCGTCCGAACGCCTTTATGCACGATGGCGCCGCGGTGCTCGTCCGAGACGGAAAGGTGATAGCCGCCGTAGAAGAGGAACGCCTCAATCGAATCAAGCACTCGAACAAGCTGCCAAGTGGTTCGATTCAATACTGTCTCTCGACGGCCGGGGTTCAGCTCAGCGACATTGATCGTGTCGCGGTCTACGCCAGCGAGCCCTATGCCAACGCCATGCTTGAAGGTATGTCCGCTTCCCAACCGGACATTCTCTCCACTCCGTTGGATGCTAAAATGTTGGTGCAGAACCTGTTAGTGCGTGAGTTCGGCACTAAGTTGGACAGTTCGCGTATTTCATTCGTAGGTCATCATCAGGCGCACGCCGTGAGCGCCTTTGCAATGTCGGGCTTCGAACAAAGTCTCATTCTAGCGATTGATGGCTGTGGTGATTTCCTGTCGGGCCTTGTGGCGGTAGGGTCTGGCACAGAAATTACGCAAATCGAGGCTTTCCCGGAGGACAATTCTCTTGGGCTGTTTTATCTCGAGACGATCCGCTGTCTCGGCTACGGCATGTTCGACGAGTATAAGGTAATGGGACTCGCGCCCTATGGCGACCCCGCTCCCTATCGCGAGCTCTTCGAGCAGTTGTACGAGCTCTCCGCCAACGGTGGCTACCGTGTTCACCTCGACCGCATCGGTCCGGCGTTGCTCCGCAACATCGAGATCAGGCGAAAGGGAATGCCTTTCACCCAGCAGCATCGAGATGTGAGTGCGTCACTGCAGGAAGCGCTTGAGCGGATCGTGTTCCACATTCTCCGGCACCACCGTGAGGCCACCGGCATGAAGCGGTTGTGTCTGGCGGGAGGGGTAGCCCACAACTGCACGATGAACGGCAAGCTGCTGTATTCAGGGCTTTTCGAAGACATCTTCGTGCAACCCGCGTCTCACGACGCTGGCTGCGCATTGGGAGCTGCGCTGATAGTCTCTAACGAGATGGGCCGCCCCGCGCCGCGTGAGCGACTGCAGGAGGTCTATTGGGGTCCTGATCTCGGGAGCGACCGCGCCGTGGAACAGGAACTGAATGCATGGTCCGGACATCTCGAGGTTGAACGCTCTTATGACGTAGCGAGCAGTGCAGCCCACTGGATCACCAACGGCGCCGTGATCGGCTGGGTGCAGGGTCGTTCGGAGTTTGGGCCACGTGCGCTGGGCAACCGCAGCATTCTTGCCGACCCTCGGCCCGCTGCAAACAAGGACCGGATCAATGCCATGGTCAAGAAGCGCGAAGGCTATAGGCCTTTCGCACCATCTGTGCTGGAAGAGGATGCGAGCGAATTTTTCGACCTCCCGGACGGTAAGCACGAATTTCCATTCATGAATTTCGTCGTTCGCGTGCGTGACTCAAAGCGCGCCTTGTTGGGTGCCATTACGCACGTCGACGGTACGGCTCGGCTGCAAACAGTATCGCGCGATGCCAACCCAGCTTACTGGGAGGTCATCAATGCCTTCAAGAAGCGGACAGGCACTCCAATTCTGCTCAATACGTCCTTTAACAACAATGCTGAACCGATCGTGGATACGGTTGCAGACGCGATTGCCACATTTTTGACGACAGAGCTGGATGGACTTGTGGTCGGGCCCTTCCTGGTAAAAAAACGGGCTGCAACGCTGCAGGATTGGACTGCGCTTGCGATTTCATTGCCTCCCTCAGTCTCCCTCCATCAAACCCGTGCTTACACAGCGCGAGATCATCAGGAGACTGTCTGCGAGATTATTCCGAACCACTCCAGCATTGACAGTGTGCGAATTTCAAACGACTTGTTTAATCTACTGATGCGGATCGAGGGCGAAGCCGTGTTGCGAGATCACCTCAATATGATTGAGCCGGATCAGGCCAGGCATGCAGCTCTAATGGAGGGCCTGCGAAGACTGTGGGAGCAGCGCCTGGTTCGGTTGCATCCCTCACAAGCTGGTCGGATGGATCATGGGTCCGATCAAACGCTGGACCAGCCCAATAAGCAATCAGCCTGATAGAGATGCACCTCAAGCTCGGCCAATCAAGGGTGTTTGTCGACCCCGCCTGCGAGCTCCCGCTGTGATTACGGGGTCGTCGCCTACGCGGCGGCGCCCACCAACATCTCCATCAGTCGCTTCGGCGACAAAGCCAATCATCTCCCGTAAGAGCAAGTGCTTTCGGGCAAGGTCTGCAGGTTCAAGGAGTTCGTTGAAGGCGCCGCCAGCTGGAGCTGCGTCGAGCGCATCATCGCGCATGGTCGAGCTCGGCGCCCAAGGGAAATCGCCCAATTCGACACGCGTGCGTTTGCGCCTCATTCAAAACCGCTGCGCGGGTGGTCGAGGTGAAATCGGAAGTCCGTCTGTGCCAGCCGACGACGTTCCCGCAGCGCATCCTGCACATCGCCCTCGATCGCATTCCTCAACTCGCGACATACGACGGGGCGCAGGCGCCGGAAACGAACCCGCCCACCGCAACCTGCAAACTCCCGCCTGTCCTCACGACGGAGCAATCCTGTCGCCTGAGCAGGCGCGTGGAAAAGCATCACAAGGGTGACCACAGCGTCGCTTCAGGCCGTCAAACGCTATTGCCGTGCGTCAAGGCGGACTAGGTGACCCGTCGGGAAGCCGGCACCAGCGGCTTTGTCGGGACAAGACACATGCTATTGGGATTTGACCGCCGCAGCCGCGAGCATCGCTTCTCCCATCGCAATGGCCCCTTGGGCACGCAGCATTTCGCCAGGGTTCTGAATGTCGCGCAACTCTTTGTTCTGGCTGAGTTTTGATTTTCCAACCAGGCCGGTGATCTCGATCTCCAAGGCGACGATTGCCCTGACCATCGTGTCGATGAAGTCCTTCGGCGCGTCGCCCATCTTCCATGGGACCGGCTGCGAGGCTTCTTGCATGTGAGTGAGCTTCGCCACGTTGCGGCGCACATACCGCTCATCATCCCGGACAGTGATGCGTCCGTGGGCATGGACGACGAGATAGTTCCAGGTCGGCACCTGCTTGTGGAATTCATGCTTGCTCGGATACCAGTTCGGCGAGATGTAAGCGTCGGCCTCACGGAAGATTACGAGAACCTCATCGCCATTGGCGACTTCCTCCCAGACTGGGTTCTTGCGAGCGACATGGCAATTGAGAACGCCCTTGTCTCCCTTCGAGCGGTCAAGCTCGAAAGGGAGGTGGTTCGCGTCCAGCGTGCCTTTGCTTTGGGTGACGAGGATACCCAGCGGGTGTCTCTCGATAAGGTCAAACAGGGCGTTCTGATCAGGGACGGCAAAATGAGGCGGAACGTACAACGGTTTATCTCCTGTCGCGAATGTGCGGTTGTTAGTAATCGGCGGGGCCTTACGGAACGTGCCCCTGAATCTTCGCTGCCGTCGACGAGTGCCCCGGATTTCGGTGTCCACCACGCTCAAGCACCGCCATCGTGAAGTGGGCGGGCACATCAGATGCCGCCGCATATGAGTGAGGTTGGTCAGTGACAAGCCGCGCACTCTCGCCTTCGCTTAAAATTTCCACGTGGGTACCTACCACAACGCTCAGGGCACCCTGACTGACCGAGATCAGCTCGCGCGTATCCGGACTATGAGCGTCCGCGGAAAACACATCGCCCGGCATCATGACCCAGCTCCACAGTTCGAACATCGTGCGTCCCGAGGTCGACGAATGCAGTTGCGCAGAGCTTCCCTTGGCGCTCGTCCAAAGCCTCCTGGTCTCTGTCCGCTCGATGGGAAGGCGCACCGTGGAAGGGTGCTCGTTCAACAAATCGGCCACCGAGAGCGAAAACGCCGCCGCCAGCCGACACAGTATGCCGATACTGGGGTTCGCCCTACCCTGCTCCAGCGCGACCACGGTTCCCTTCGATAGGCCACTTAGTTTAGCCAGGCGATCCAGGGTCAGGCTTTGGTCACGCCTCAAGTCTCGGATCCGGGCTGCTATCGCTTGCCCAAGCGCTTGCTCGGCATCAAACGCTTCCGTAACATTGGTCATTATATTGACTTGGGTCCTCGGCTCACGTATTGCGGTCAGTATAATGACCGGCACGAAATTGCAACTGCCCGTTAGGAAGGAATAACCGATGCGTTTTGAGACGAAGGCGATCCACTGCGGCCGAGGTGTCGACGCGTCCACGGGGGCCGTATCCATGCCGCTGCACACCAGCACGACGTTCGAACGAGGCGCCAACGGGTCATTTCCGTCCGGCTTCGAATACGCAAGGGATGGAAATCCGACACGCAATGCGTTCGAGGCGGCCATGGCGACGCTTGAGGGAGGGGGAGACGGCATCGCCTTCGCTTCGGGCATGGCCGCAATCGCTGCAGTTTTCGAGAGCCATCCGTCGGCGGGTCGGATCGTTCTGCCGGATGACATCTATTTCGGCATTCGTTCGCTGATCGAAGAGACCGACATTGGGTCTCGCTTCGACTTTGCCCCCGTCGACATGCGCGATTTGGACGCTTTGCGCGCCGCAGTGACATCGAAGCGGACTGGCCTCGTCTGGGTCGAGACGCCGTCAAACCCGATGATCCGCGTTGTCGACATTGCGGCCATCTGCGCAATCGCGCACGAGGCAGACGCCTTGGCGGTGGTGGACAATACGTGGGCCACCCCAGTGCTTCAACTGCCACTCGAAATCGGGGCAGACGCGGTGATGCACTCGGCGACAAAGTACATTGGCGGCCACTCGGATTTGATGGCCGGTGTCGTCATTGTCCCAAACGCGTCACCCCTCGGTCGCCCATTGCGGATGGTCCAGAAACACAAGGGCAGCGTCGCAGCGCCCTTCGACTGTTGGCTGGCGTTGCGGGGCCTGCAGACATTGCCGGTCCGCATGCGCGCCCATTGCGAAGGCGCCCAGAAAGTGGCCGAGGCCCTGGCGTCTCATCCGCGCGTCGAAAAAGTGCTCTTTCCTGGTTTGCAAACTGATCCGGGACACGATCTTGCTACGCGGCAAATGAGCCATTACGGAGCGATGCTATCCTTTATCGTCGAGGGCGGAGCCGATGCTGCAATGGCCGTGGCCGGCCGCCTGAAGATTGTTGTCCGGGCGACAAGCCTTGGCGGGACGCATTCTCTGATAGAGCATCGCGCATCCGTTGAAGGTGCGAAGTCCAAAGCGCCAGGCGGATTGCTGCGAATTTCTGTAGGGCTTGAACATCCTCAGGACATTATAGATGACCTGATGCAGGCCCTAGGCGAAACCTGCAAAGCGGGAGTCCAATGACGGGTGCAAGAACTCTGGCGCCGCTTTACGTGACGGCTGGCGCAGCCGACGATCGGCAGAACAATGTTCCTGCTGAGTAGAACGCACGTCCTCTGGTGAACCGCTACCGCCGTGTCGCATTGTCTCGGGCGTGGTGGTCGCCTGGGTGATGAACGTCTTCGGGTTTCCGGACGATGGCCACGCGCTCGACCGGATAGCGGAAATACCCAGATTTGCCGTTGACCTACTGCTGCTCGACCTCGTCGGAGATCGCGGTCAACAGATGGGATGGATGTGCTGGCACTACGGCAGTTTGACAAGCCGGCCATCGGGGCGCTAGCACCGTCCAAAGCCAAGAGTCGCAGGGCAGAACTGACCGCACCCAGCGGGCTGCGGGACCCATCAGCTAACGGCCAGGTTGGTACCTCAAGGCGCATCAGCACCATGGATGTCACATTGTCCTTGTTGCGAGCGCGATTTCGGAACTTCGTTGTGACGCAGTCTGTGCACAGAGCGCACCGCTGTAAGCAAATGAGCGGACGAACGACACCCAGTGGAGGAGAGAAGTGATGCGGCGTCAAGATCCTCCGCGCTTTGCGGCAAACACACTGATCCCTCTTCACAACCCGGTCTTTCGTTCTATCTGGACAGCCACGCAGATATCCAGCCTTGGCTGGCTGGTGCAGAGCGTGGCTATAAGCTGGCTCATGGCGACGATTTCAGCCTCCGATCTAATGGTTGCGCTCGTACAGGCTGCATCGACACTGCCCGCGTTCTTCTTGTCGATCCTTGCTGGAGCCATTGCAGACAGCTTCAGCCGCCGCGGCGTGATGCTTGCCGGACACTGCCTTATCGCACTGGCATCCACGGCGCTGGCACTCGCTGTGGGACTGGGCTTTGTTAGTCCATGGCTGATCCTGGGACTGAGTTTCTTGGCCGGATGCGGCTTTGCCTTGAACGATCCAGCATGGCACGCGTCGGTAGGCGATATCCTGGAAAAGCGCGACATACCCGCCGCAGTGACGCTGATGTCGGTGGGCTACAACGTGGTTCGGAGCATAGGACCGGCGCTGGGCGGTGTAATCTTAGCTTTGCTAGGCCCCCTTACGGCTTTCGCCCTCGCTGCGCTGAGTGACTTGGTCCCGTTGAGCGCTGTTCTGCGCTCAAAGTGGCAAGTTCGCTTTTCGCCTCTTCCGCGCGAGCGGATGACTACGGCCATTCATGATGGCATGCGATTCACGGCAATATCCTCAGAGATCAGAGTGGCGATTGTGCGTGCAACCCTATTCGGGCTGTCAAGCATCTCGATCCTTGCTCTGCTCCCCCTCCTGGTTCGCGACCAGCTGGCGGGAGGGCCAATTGTTTACGGGGTGCTATTGGCTGGCTTCGGCACAGGCGCCTTCATAGCCGGCATTGGCAGCAGCTACTTGAGACGCATTACGTCCCAGAACCGATTGATCACGCTCGCATCCGTTGCTTGCGCAACGTGTTGCCTTTTGATGGCCCTCACATCGTCGGTGGCTGTGGCGGCGATCGCGCTTGCAATCGGTGGCGCTGGCTGGGTTGTCACCTGGACCGGAACCGACGTGTGTGTGCAGTTGGCAAGCCCAAGGTGGGTCGTTGGTCGGACCCTGTCCATCTATTACGCCCTGACCTACGGCGGCATGGCAGCGGGCAGCTGGATCTGGGGTGCTGTCGCGCAGTACTATTCGCTGACGTGGGCTTTGGAAGGTGCTGCAGCGGCACTGTTGCTGGTCGCGGCTGTGGGAAAGCTATTGCCAGTGCGGCTATGGGAGGAATCGGATCAAGCGGCCGTCGACTTCAGGCCACCAGAACTGGCCCTCCCTTTGAAACCCAGGAGCGGTCCGATCGTGATCAAGGTGGAGTACTCGATACCCGAGGAGAGTATCGATGAATTTCTGAGCTGCATGCGCGAAAGGCGGCGCGTTCAGAGCCGCGCCGGTGCGCGGGACTGGACCCTCCAGCGCGACCTTCAGAAGTCGACGCTTTGGACCGAGACATTCCGCACGCCGACATGGACGGACTATCTTCGTCTAAACCATCGGCTGACGGTGAATGACAGGGAGGTAGGCGAGCGCCTTGCCGCTCTGCACATGGGTGATTCTCCGCCTCGCATCTCACTTTCAATCGAGCGGTCGACAAGCCCCGCCCCCGGCAGCCAAGTCCAGCCTGTGCCTTTTGTATCGCGCCCGTGAGATAACCAAGACTTGTCTGGGCTTGGACACGGAACGAGCTACTCCTTGATTTGTCGAGCCTGCCCGGATTGCAAATCGTTCCGGCCGGTTAGGCGAGCATGAGAATTCGCGCGGCAATTATGTCAATCACGGGTCCCATGTTCAGCCCGCCCCCCCTCTGCCGCCAGATCGGCTTGAGCACGGATTCAGGTCGCCCGTCCTTTGCATAGCGGCGGGCACGAATAGCAAGGGGGCGGAGGGTATCCCCGTCTGCGAAGCGGGCAGAGGAGGAATCCGCAAGGCGGGTTGCTGGGGAGAGGGGTCGCGCGCCTCTTTCCGCCTCACTTAGAAAACGTGCGGCCAAGCACGTTCATGTCGGCCGTGGGCGGCCGCAACAATTGCCTACAAGGCGCAAGCGTCGTCACATATTAAGCGTAGCCGCGCGACAACCATCCGTGGTCACGCGCAATCCTGCGAATTGTCAAGCGGAGACAACGATCGCGGCACCAAGCAAAGTGGCGAACCCGATTCTGCTCGGGAGATCCCAAAGCTCTCCGAACCCTATTAGATCCATGAAGCGAAACACGGCGCCCTGAAGCAGGTAAAGCAGCAGTGTGCTCTGACCAAGCTCCACCGCAACAAAGCGAGCTACGCGAGTTGAATGGCCAACTCTCCAGCATAGGAACATAAGCTGCATTGTGACTGCAGAAGTTGCTACTGAGCCAATGAACATCAGCAACACTTGTCTCGCCGACTCTCCATCGTAGATCGAAACGAGATTGTTGTAGACGTAAGTCTCCCTTCCCCAAACAAGAAAGCACACTCACGGCGTGCCGAGCGGTAGTGTGCTGAGAGTTCTGCAAATTCGCTGAGAGGGGGCGGTCATGGCAGGCTGGTGATTGTTCACGTCACCTGATTCCCGCGAAGGAACGCCACCATGACCAAGACTGAAGTTAAGACCGCCAGCGCTGCCGTCAAAGACATTTTGCTTTCGAACCCGGATGGATTGCACGAAGTGCTCCGTGCGGTGATGCAGGAGGTGCTTGAGGCCGAGATGGACGAGGCGCTGGGTGCCTCGAAGAGCGAGCGCACGCCCGAACGGCTTGGCTATCGCTCGGGCTATTACGGCCGTACCCTTGTGACGCGGGTCGGCAAGCTCGAGCTGCGGGTTCCGCAGGACCGTGCCGGGCGCTTCTCCACCGAGCTGTTCGAGCGCTACCAGCGTTCCGAGCGGGCCTTGGTGGCGACACTGGCCGAGATGTATGTCCAGGGCGTGTCGACCCGCAAGGTGAAGGCGATCACGGAAGAGCTGTGCGGCCATGCCTTCTCGGCCTCGTCGATCTCGGCCATCAACAAGCGGCTGGACGAGAGCCTCGCTGCCTTTGCCAGGCGCCCCCTTCGAGAGCCGTTTCCTTACCTCATCCTCGATGCGCGCTACGAGAAGGTGCGTGAAGCCGGTGTTGTCATGAGCCAGGCGGTGCTGATCGCGGTCGGCATCGACTGGGACGGGCGCCGGCAGATCCTGGCCGTGGAGATGGCCAATCGCGAGAGCCGCTCGGCCTGGAGGGACTTCCTCGTCGGCCTCAAGGCGCGCGGCCTCAAGGGCGTCGAGTTGGTTGTGTCCGACGATCACGCCGGCCTGGTGGCAGCGATCGGCGAGGTGATCCCCGAAGCCGCCTGGCAACGCTGCTACGTGCACTTCCTCAGGAACGCGCTCGATCATCTGCCGAGGAAGCACGGCGACGACTGCCTGCAGGAATTGCGCTGGCTCTACGACCGGCGCGATCTCGCAGAGGCCAGGGCTGATCTTGCCGCATGGCTTGCCAAATGGTCGGCACGCTATCCGCGCCTGACAGGCTGGGCCGAGGATGCCATCGAACAAACCCTGACCTTCTTCAGGCTGCCGAGACAGCACCACAAGCATCTCAAATCCACCAACATGCTGGAGCGGCTCAACGAGGAAATCCGCCGGCGCACCTATGTCGTGCGCATCTTCCCCAATACCGAAAGCTGCCTGCGCCTGGTCAGGGCCTTGGCCGTCGAGACCAACGAAAACTGGATGGAGGCCAACCGCTATATCAACATGGATGATCTGCGCGAGCACAAGAAGCTCGCTCTACGCCAAGCCGCATGACCAGCATCATGGCCGCCCCATTTTGCAGAACTTGACGCACACAACCTGCCGAGCAGCTTGGCCAAGGAGCCGCACTGGGGCCTCCGGAGTGAGTGTTATCGCTCAAGCAGCCACGTCGGCGCGGCCTAAAATCTTCGATGAGCGCGTCAGGAGAGCGTCGATCTCCACATTTCTTCCAGGAGATCGTCCCCACATCATCATGGCCACGGCTCTAACGGGCTGGTGCCCTCCCTTTCCCGTTTTTTGTCTCGATGCTCGGTTGCGCCGCCCGCCGGGGCAAGGCAAAAAAATCGTCGAGGCTGAGCCCCCACTGCGGCTTCGGCGAAATATTCATCCACGGGTTCGCATCACCGCGGGCAGCGGGCGAGTTCGTCGATAGGAGTGCGGATGGAAGTAGGCGATGCACATCGTCACCAGCGGCTCAGATTGTGTGAGGTCCACGGCTCGCTGGTTTCCGCCGACGACGGCGCGGACGGCATCGGTATGCGCAGAGCGGGTCCGTCGGCTTGGCGTCAGTTTCGGGGCAAGGGGCTATTGCTGGTCGCGCGGCGCTGAGTTGGGCGGAAGGATCGACGGCGCAACCCGGGGCTCCCGCGCGACGAGCAGGTTTTTTTCCCGGTCTGACCTGGCCTCGACTCCAGATGTCGCGATGACCGACGTGGCCGGCGCGATTGAACGGGTCTCATGCCCAAAGCTGCCTCGGTGCCCAGTAGCGGCACCGCATGACCCACCCGGCGCTGCTCGAAGTAAACCGCGGCCAGCCAACATCCGAAGGTGCGCCAGACCCGATGTCGCGGCGGCCTGATGGCTCCGGCGCCGTGCCGCGGCAGAAAGCTGCCGATCTCGTCTGGCATGGTCGCTGACCGCATCGTCACCCGGGCCATCGCAGCGACTTTTCTCCGTTACAAAGTCCCCGCGGGACGGACTGCCAGTTCACGCCAGGGCCAACAACACCCGCAGGGGCGACCGCCGCGTCTGCCGGTCCTGCGAGTAGAATAAGATCGGGAAGTGCGGCTTCATCCTCGATGCCAGAGCTCGCTTCGCCGTACCGCGGCCACCATAGCCCCTTGCGCTATCACGAGTCAGCCCACCTTTCTAGCTGGCAGCCATCGGGAGCCGATCCGCAACCACAGGGCGGCACCTGTCGGCCCGGCTTCCGTGTTAACGCAGAACATGATGCATATTCCCAGCGCTTTTTGACAGAGCGAACTACAAAATGCAGAACACTGACTCTCCGCCAAATGAATGCTGCGAGCAAGCAGCAGGCGGAGGAACTCCGTCTGGGCTGAGTACCTGTTTCAACGTGAACAAATAAATTGTAGCCAGTTCACGAAACGCCAGGCCCGCTCCTCTGCCGTCCGATCATCCAGGAAATCCCCTCGGCGCGCACCACGCCCGACACCTCCTTGCCGATATGATGCTCAAGCACCGGCCGCCAGGGCACCAGCGTGAACTCGCGCGATTTCTCGATGACAGCGTATTTTCCGCCGGCGAGCTCGACGCAGCGGCGCAGCGTACCGTCTATTCGATTGCCATGCTGCGCTTCAGAATACGAGAGCCCGAGTTCGTCCGAGAGCTGACTGGCAACACGGTTCAGCTCTCGTTGGCGCAGCATTGAAAGCATGTTGGCGCGATAGATGACCCGATCCTGCGCATCATGGGCAAGACCTTGCGCGATCAGCCACTGCTGTCGGCGGGCCTGGACCTGACGTACTTCTCGACCGAAGCCAGAGTCGCGCAAGGACTCAGGGTGGGCTGATACCAGCTCCTGGTCGATCCAGGTGGCGCCGTCAAAGCCTACTTGGCTCTCCAGCGGCATTGATGAGAGCTTGTCGACGACAACAGGCTGGGCCCTCGCTCGTTGACGCTCGTAATCCGCGACGCGGTTGAGATGGTCGGGCGCGACTGTCCATGTGCCGTCCGGCTCGCGCTCGACGCCACCGGTCGCACGGCGGATCGCCTCCAGTCGCCGCACGTGCGTTTCGGCAAAGCGTTCGGTGGCCGAGGGGTCATGCTTGAGATGGATATCGATGCTGTAGCGCCCGTCGCTGACCGTGGCGATGCCGGCAATTGTGCGGTCGACTTTTCTTGGCCCGGTGTCCCTCGGCCTGATCCGCACTATGCAGCCTTCTGGTGTCGGTTGGGTGGCCTCGCCTTTGCCGATATCAAAATAGTGGCTTTTGCCGTCCACGCCGTCGACGACGAGGTAATGGCGGTCAGTGATTTCGTCGGCCAGCCCGCGCCCGACGACACGTCCGACCACGGTTTGGGCCGACCCGTCGGATCGATCGTGGATAAGATAGTCGGCGGCACTGCGGACGAGCCCCTTGCCGGTCAGCTCGCGATGGATGGTCTTGACAATGTCGCCGCGCTCGCCGATGCGGCGTAGCGTGGCTTCGAGATCATCCTCCAGGCGCCAGCGACCCGAAGGCATCTCCTCGGCGAGGCCCATCCGCTCGAGCTTGCGCAGGCGGCCCTGGTGCAGCGTCTGGCGAAAGGTGTCTCGGCTGGCTGGTGAGACATGCCCCTCGTCGCGCATGCGCATCAGCTGCCGGTCGATGCTGGTGAAGCGTTCCTGCTCCATCTCCTGGCGCAAGCGCTGCTCGATCTCGCGGTCGGTGCGCGGGCCAAGGTCGAGGCTAACCAGTTCGGCTGCGCGCTCGCGCAGGCCAGAGGAGATGTAGTCCCGCGCGATGACGAGGTTTTCGCCGTGATCGTCCCTGCCGCGCACGATGATGTGGGTGTGAGGATGGCCGGTGTTGAAATGGTCGACGGCCACCCAGTCTAGCCTGGTGCCGAGGTCTTCTTCCATTTGCGCCATGAGGCGCCGGGTGAGCAGCTTCAGGTCATCATACTCGATACCGTCTTCAGGGGCGACGATGAAGCGGAACTGATGACGGTCACCGTTCGCGCGATCGAGAAAGGCCCTGCCGTCCGCGTGGTCTTTGTCGGCAGCGTAGAGCTCGCCACGCTCGCCTTCCCGGGTGACGCCGTCGCGCTGCAGGTAGCGGAGGTGCGCACGAGCTCCGTCGACTCCCTTGCCGGCCAGCTTGACGATGCGTGCCTTGACGACTGCGCGCCGCTGCCGAAACGCCGCGTGGCGGTCGCGTGCTCTAAGAACGGCGGCAGCAGCCCCGCCGCGCCCCACCCGGCTTCCGATGAAGCGGCTGCCGCGTCCGCTCCTGCCGCCTGCTCGGTTGACCGCGGCCTGGACCTGGCCAGCGTAGCGTTTGCCCGCCTTCGAGCCGCGCGAGCCAATTTTGCCGAGCCTCGGCGTGAATTCGTCATCCTGCATGCGGCCTCCGATGAACCAGCAGCAAAATCAGAGGCTTGCGCGCCAGACCCTCCTGGACCCGCAGGCAACCTCCCGGGAAAACGATGTGCAGACAAACACTTCGCCGCCTCAGGAGGCGATGCCTTTATCTTGCCTTCCGCGGACCTGCCTCCCTGCCCCCCGCCCGAACCGCGGTAGCCGCTGCCCTCACCTGCGATCCGGCCGGCCTGACCTTGCTCGCTCCGATCCGAGCGGCACCAGGAGGTGGCCACTCGGGCCGGTCACGGAAACACCGTTTCGGAGGAAAAACAGCGACTGCCCGGAAGGGATTCCCGGCGCGCTTTTGGAACGGGATTTGTCGGTGAGCGCGTCCATATCGGCGGCCGAAATGCCCGCCGCCTTGACCTCTTCCAGATACGAAACCGTCTCGCTGGGCAGTGGCCGCCCACGCTGCAAATGCTGTTCGTAGCGCTCCGGCCCGGCGTTATAGGCTGCAAACAGGCCTGGAAATCCGAAGCGGTCATACATGGCGCGCAGATAGGCAGTGCCTGCCAGAATGTTGTCGCGAGGGTCGTGCGGGGCGGCTCCCAGGCCAAGCTCTGCGCGCAACTCCTCGTAGGTGCCTGGCATCACCTGCATCAGGCCAATGGCACCGGCGCTCGACGTGACCGGCCGTCCATTGAGCCTTGTCTGCCCCCGGCTTTCGGCATCCATGACGGCATAAATCCAAGTCTGTGGAATGCTGAAACGCCGGCTTGCTTCGGCTACGAAGGGCTGCCATCTTGCAAGCTGCGGACTATGGGAGATGACGACCGGCTTCGTGTTGGTCGCCGCGGAACAGGAGCATGGTGCGAGAGACACCATGCCCAGCATCAGGAGGGTCACTCGGTCCATAGCGGCACGAGCCTCCCGATGATATTTTCGGTCGGCACCGGCCCGAAATAGCGGCTGTCGAACGAGCGATTTTTGTCGCTGCCGAGTAGGAAAACCTCGGCAGCGGCGAGCTTTCGGCAGGCATTCCACCAAGGCAGCGGACGGTGCTGCGTGTCGGTTGCAAGCCGGCGCGCGACAATCTCGCCGCCGATGATGATGGCGTCGCCGAAGGCGCAGACATGCTCGCCAGCCAGCGCGGCAAGGTGCTTGACCAGCGGCACGTTGCTGGGCAGATAGAAGCGTTCGGCGGCCAGATAGACGACCGGTTTTGGCGGGCGGACGAGTACGAGATCACCAAGAGCCGGCGATCCGGACGCGACGCGATAGAGGCCGACCGGCGCACTCGCCGAGGCGTTCCAGACCAGCCAGGGCGATGGTTTGCCGAAGGCGGCGAAGCCGATCAGGGCAAGGCCCATCGTGGCCATGGCGATCGTCTTGCGCGCCCGAATGCGCCGCAGATGGCTGCCGATCAGATGGATGGTGGGACGCCGGCTCATGAGCGGCCTCCCTCGCCGGCCGAGCCGGAATCGTGCCCGCCGTCCTCGGGCCCGGTCTCCTGCGCGTGCCCCTTCGACCAATCGTCGAGTTCGTCGATGTGATAGCGGACATAGCGGCCGTGCTTGCGGAATTGCGGGCCGCCGCCTTTGAGGCGCATCTTCTCCAGCGTGCGCTGGGACAGCCCGATATAGAAGGCCGCCTGCGCGGTATTGAGAAACGGACTGCCCTTCTTGGCGCGGGCTGCGCGTTCGTTTTCGTCGTCCATGATGATCCTCGTTTCGCTACGGACAAGCGAAGGCGAGGATCGGCGAGCGAGATCGTTTTGGGGACGGGCGAAGAGTGGGGGGCGAGTTTTCGCCGCCCCCTTCGGCGGCCTCACGGGTCCTGAGAGAGGCCCCGCGCCGGTGGCGGCGCGGGGCTTTCCGGATCGGCCGGTCAGTCGACCGGGTTCCAGATGATGGCGTAAGTGTCGTCGTCATCCTGGCCGGCGGCGCGGCCGAGATTGGCGTAGAGCTTGCGGGGGCCAAACTCGGGGGCGGCAATCGACAGGCTCACATAGTCCTTGCCGGAGGTCTCGCCGGTGCGGATCCAGCCCGCACCCACTTCGATCCCTTGCGTCAGCACCCGGAAGTCGGGATGGGTGTCGGCGCTCTTTGCCTGATTGGGCACGATATCGATGTCGGCGCGGACGCTGAGCGTCTTGAGCTGGCCCTTGTAGCCGCCGTTTTCCTGTTTGGTGACGTATCCGATCGCGGTCATTTCCAGTCTCCTCTTGGTGCTCGCAGGGGACCATTCCCCTGCGATGGCGGACCGTGATGGGCGCGTCCGGACCGCCGGAACCGGGACGGCCGCAGCGATAGCGGAGGACCCGCGCGGGCAGCTTTTTTGAAGCGAAGCGGCGCGAGGAAGCCGCCGCAGGCGGCGGGGAAAAAAGCTGCCGGCGAGGGTTTCGGGCGGGCCGGATCCGCCCATAGGTCGACAAGCCAGCCGCAGGGGAATGGTCCCTGAGACACAATGGAGACAGGTGGCGCGATCGGTGACACAAGAAGCCGGCGGCAATGCAGGGCGCCGGCTGCGCGGGCTCTGTCGGCAACCGGATCGGACAATTGGCCCCATGCGCCTTTGGCGCCTCAGCAAGCAACCCGGCGCGGTGCGGGGCTGCCGAAATGGGGCGAACTGGCGTCGGAATTTCTCGCGCGCGGCACTGGCTCGACAAGACGCCCAATCGGCAGCCGGCGTGGCCCATAGCGGCGCGCGCGACCTGAGCGGCGGTAATCGAGAGAACCGCCGCTCGGGCCCTGATCGACTATTCGCGCACGAACAGCGGCTGCACCTGTGTCCACTGATCGGCGGTGCGGAAGCCGCCGCGGCTGGTGTAGCTTTCGGCCGGGAATTTCATCCAGCGCGGCAGCCAGGTCTCGACCCTGGGGCGGCCATTCTCGCCCGCCAGGAAGTCGCGGATGATGTTCTTTTGCGTCTTGACCTTCTCGGCGACATTGCCGTCCGCGACCAGCTTGCCGCCGACGTCGGCCAGCATCGAATTGGCGATTTCCTTGTCGCGCAAGAGGTCGAAGAAGGCATCGTCCGGTTGCCACCATATGCCCATGTCGACGTTCAGGTGGTTGCCGAGCGCCTCGATGACGGCGCTGCCGGCTGCAAGCGTCTCGGCCATGACAAGGGTGAGAACGCGCATGACATCGTCGTCGCAGAGCGCCAAGAGGCGCGCGAACACGCCGGCGATAGCAACGGCGTCGCCATTGCCGCCGGCGACCAAGCTATCCTCATCCGGTGATCCGAGCAGGGCCAATACCTCGCGCCGCTTTTTGCCGAATGCGGCTTCAGCCTTGCAGCCGGCAAGGCTGGCAGTCACCGTCTCGTTGGCTGCGCGCTGCGGCTCGGGCCGCACCTGCCACAGGCCCGAACCGGTGATGGCGTGCGCCACCACGAGGCGCAGCGCCACGGCGGGATGGTCGAGCATGGCCGCGCGCACGGCGGCATGGCGATGCAGATCGATATAGTTCTGCATCGGGCCGGTGACTTCGGGGCGCGGCAGCTTGGCGGCTGTTTCTTCTTGCTCGCCGCCCTCGCGGGCGCGGCGGGCTTCCTTGCGTGACAGCCAGCCCTCGTGACACTCGACCTCGCCGCGATGCGAGACAGTGATGACTATCTTGCCGCCCTTCTTCTTCGGGGTCTTCTCGTGGTCCCATGCGTGGAAATACTGGCCCGGTTCCAGCAGCACAACCTCGCTCCAGCCCTCGTTTAGATAGGTGTCGCGTTTGGTGGCAATCGCTTCGTTCTGCTTTTGCCAGAACAGGTCGGCATCGGCGAAATAGCTGTCCTCGCCGAACAGGTCCGAGGTGATCAGGCCGGGATACTCCTCGATGGCAAACAGCGCCACCTTGGTGGAAATCGACTGGCCGCCGAACAGCCATTGCTTCAATTGATAGCCACGCGGCGCGTATTGATCGGGATCGGCACAGAGTGCCAGCCAGTCCTTCTGCTGCGCCTTGGAAGCCATGGTGAGATGGCGCACCGTCTCGGTATCGATCTCCTCGCGCCGATAGGCTTCGCGGATATTGGGCAAGAGGTCGCCAAGCGCCAGAATGCGTTTGACCTTGAGATCAGTGATGCCGAAGGTCACAGCGATGTCGGGAACGGTGCGGCCTTGCCTGACAAGCCGCGAAAACGTCTCCCATTGCGATACTTCGTCAGGATCGAGGCGGGCGAGGTTTTCGATCAGCGAAGCTTCCAGCGCATCGGCGTCGTCACCGTCCTCCATGATGGCGCAGGGCAAGGGATCGCCTTCGCCGCGCTCGTCGGCAAGCGATTTCGCGGCGAAATAGCGCCGCCTGCCGGCGACGATCTCGAAGGTTTCCGGCTGGCCGTTCGGCCGCACAAGGAGTGGCACCAGCACGCCGCGCGCACGCACGGAGGGCAGGATGTCGGATATGTCGGGCGCGCGTTTTCCACGGCGCATGTTGAGCGCGGAAATGTTGAGCTGATCCAAGGGAATGTGGGCAAGCTGCATGGTTACTCTCCTTTTGCCTTGGTTAAGGTTGTCCCCGCCGCAGAGGCCGAAGGCCGGCGCGGCGGGACGGTTTTTGCGCCTATCGGCGCTGCTGTTCCGCCGTGTCGGGCGGAAGCTCGGAATGGGGCTTTGATAGGGCGTCTGCTGCTTGCCGCAGCAGTCGCTCGGCCTCGCTGACGTGGCCGCAAATGCGGGCGGCTTCGGCATAGACGGAGAGCGGAAAGCGCGCTTGGAAATGCAGGTCGCGCTCTATGCCGAGGCCAAGCGGACCTTTTACGGATGCAAGCTCGGCCAGACTGACGCTGCCAAGTTCGGGGAAGCCGAAGCCGAGATCGCAAAGACCGAACAGCGTGTCGCCATCGGCGTCGAGTTCGCTTAGAAGCCAGGTCGCGGCACCTGTCGGATTAAACAGTTTCACAACGGGAAAATGGTCGATGTCGGCGCCGGCGGCGCCATGGGCGAGCAGTCGTGCGCGCAGTGGATTGGTGATCAGGATCATGGAAAGACTCCTTGTCAGAACGTGTCGCGTTGATTTCTTGCGTCCGGCGGGAGAAAGGCTCCCTGGACCTTCCTCTGATCCGCCTCACCATTAAGAGGCCGACTTCGAGCAGCTTTGCGCCGCGCGCGGACACATCGGCGCGTCCATCAGGAGGGTTTGCCCGCGTGGTGATGGGCTGGACGCCGGGAATGAGCATCTGCTCCTTTGCGGCGTCGGCTCGGTCGCGGCCAGTTGAGGATCGCGCATCGTCATGCCGCAATCCCTTCTTGCGCCTCGCCTTCGGCATCGGCCTGAAGGCCAAGCAGGAAATCGGCGGCCTTCGAGGCGAGGCTGGCGGCACGGAAGATGGCGCGGTTGTCCTCGCGCAGCACCTTCAGCCATGAGCCGATGTAATCGGCGTGACGCACGATCGGCTCGATACCGAGATTGCCGCAGACGAAGGCGGCAGCGATTTCGGCGACCAATTCTTCACGCGCGTAGGCCTTGGAGCCGAACGAGCCGGAGAGGTCGCGAGCAAGCCGCGTCGGGTGGCCGGTCCAGTGGCCAAGCTCGTGAAAGCAGGTCCGGTAATAGTCGATCTGCTGATGGAACGCCGGCTGCGGCGGCACCTGAATGTGGTCGCTGCCCGGCATGTAGAAAGCGCGATCGCCGCCGACCCTGAAATCCGCACCGCTGGCGCGAATGAGCGTCTCGGCCTGCGGCACGATCTCGCACTGAGGCAGCGGCTCGGCGGCGGCATGGAGCTCTTCCGGAAGATTTTCGCACTGCGCGACATTGAAGACCGTGAAGCGCTTCAAAAAAAGGACCGCCAGTGGTTCATCGCCCTCGTGGCGTGCGCGCTCCTTCTCGTCCTTGGGGACAAAGCGGTCGGCATGCACGATGGTCGTGCCGCGCTCGCCCTTCCTGACGTTGCCGCCAAGGGCAAGCGCCTGCCGGAAGGTCAGCCAGTTCTGGCTGGGATAGCTGCGCTCGATGACGGCGCCCCACAGGATGAGGATATTGATGCCGGAATAGGTGCGCCCCGTGGACGCATTCCGCGGCAGGCCAAAGCCTGCTTTTGCGCTGCCCCATGGCTTGACCCATGGCACGGTACCGCGCTCCAGTTCGGCAATGATGCCGTCGGTGATCTCCTGATAAAGGCTGGCGCCCGGGCGCCGGCCCTTGCCTGCGCCAGCCTCTGTGCTGGTGGTACGCTTGCTGTTTGCACGCATGTGTTATCCTCCGCTCACCAATCGCCGCGCTTTCCCCGGAAGCGGGGTGGGCGGCGAGTCGCGACCGGAAAGGCCCGCCGTGGTAGGCGGACCGCATCCGACGGACCGGAACGAAGAGGAGGACCCTGAGCGGCACGCGAAGGGTTGCGGGCTGCCGCGGCGGGCCTAGAAGGGAGTGCCGCCCACCCCGCGCCCACCGGGAAAGGCCAACCGACAAACCGCGCCGCCCGCAAGGGCGGCGGCCGTCTCAGCCCGAAGGGCTGCCCACGCCAAGGGGCGAAGCCGAATGGCCGAGACCGCCTGAGCTTGCCGAAGAAAAGCGGGCTCGGTTCACGAGCACCTGATGCGCGTCGTCAGGCGCGCGGGCGCCCGCTAGGACCGGAGGCTGGACAGAATCTCGCACGGATCAGCGTCAAGGGCCGCAGTTATGTCGAGAAACTCGATGACGTCGAGACGCCGCTCTGCGCCCTCGTACTTGGCCACGAAGGATTGGGGACGACCAAGCTTGTCAGCCAGCTGCTTCTGGGTCAGGCCTTTGGTCTTGCGCAGCAAAACCAGCCGGGCCAGGAACCGCTGGTGGCGGGGCGATCGAAGGGATTTAGGCATGGAGGCGAACCGGTCGGGTAAAGACCGGATCAGCGACTAATCCCGGTTTCGGATTATCCCAGTTTGGGATATACTGCGTGCGCTCACAGGCGAGATCCGCAGGCATGAATGGACCAATGGGAACAGATGAGACGCGAAGCTCAACTTTGAGCGATGAAGTCCCCTGGTCGGAGAACCTCACGAGCTACGACAGGGAGCATTTCAAGATCTACCTGCGGATCCTGGATGCCTGCGCCGACAATGCCAGCGAAAAGGAGATGGCCGAGCGCATTCTCGGCATAGACCCGTCCATTGACCCGGTCCGCGCCCGCAAAGCTCTTCGCAGCCATATCGACCGTGCGAACTGGATGGTGACGACCGGCTACAAGGAACTGTTCGCCGGCTGATGCACAGCGCCCACTGCCACGTGTTTCGAGCAGGCAAGTCTCTGTAGCCAAATTCGGCGGCGCACGGCCGCGACAGCCGGCGCTGCGGGAGCGGTCACAACTGGTTCGCGTGCTGTTTGACTGCCATTTCCAGTGCTTGCATCAAAGGCACAGCCTTGGAGAAGAGGAAGCCTTGAGCGGTTCGGCAGCCAAGCTTGTGCAGGGTTTGCCGATCCGCCTCTGTTTCGACGCCCTCGGCCATGACCTCGATCCCGAGCATGTCACCGAGTTCGATGACCGATTTGACAAGCAGTCGGTCCTCTCGGGACTTGGCCAAGCCGCGAATGAAGCCCTGGTCTATTTTCACCTTGCGTATCCGACGGTCCTTGAGAGATGCCAAGGTAGAAAAGCCGGTGCCGAAGTCGTCGAGCGCGATGGAAATACCGGCATGTGAAAGCCGTCCGAGCTTTTCATCCACTCTGTCCGGGTCCACCGGCGATTCTTCGGTAATCTCGATTTCGAACATCGTTGCAGGCAGGCCTCTTGCCGCCAGACCATCCAGAACCATGTCGTCGATATCGCCGGCTTCCAGTTCGCGCGGGGAAACATTCATCGCCACACGAATGTTACGACGGTCAGCTTTCACCAAGCCGTCGATAAAAGCACAACAGTCGGCGAATACGGTTTGCGTCAGCAGCTGAAGCATTCCGGTTTCGCGTGCGGCTGTGATGATTTCGGGTGGAGAGATGGCACCATGTGTCGGATGGGACCATCTCAGCAAGGCTTCAAAACCGACCACGGCCTCGGTGTCGAGTTTCACGATCGGCTGGAACCAAGGTTGCAATCTTCCCGTCTTTATCGCCGAATGAAGGTCCCGTTCGATGGACTGGCGGCGTTGGAGTTCCCGGTCGAGTTCGGCATCGAACAGGCAAAATTCGTTCCTGCCATGGCGCTTGGCCGTATAAAGGGCGATATCGGCCCGCAACAGCATTTCAGTCAGGCTCGACGTCTGCGCCAAGTATATCCCTATCGATGCCCCGACGCGCACGGACGCGACCCCGATATAGGGGCGAGCAATTTTGGCTATGATATTGGAGGCGAGATCACTGGCAGAAAGCGAAGCTCTCGTTGAGGGAAAAACCAGCACGAATTCATCGCCGCCGATACGAGCGAGCGTTGAGCCTTCCGGTGCTTCCTGCTCTATGCGGCGGGCGATCATGACAAGCAGTTCATCACCGGTCCTGTGACCGTAGGTGTCGTTGACAGATTTAAAGCCGTCCAGATCAATCAGCATTGCCACGAAGGGGCCATCCGCGGTCTTGAACCGACCGATGGCGTGTTCAAGGCCCCGCCTGTTGAGAAGGGCGGTCAAATGGTCCTCCCTGGAGTTGCGCTCCATTTCCGACGCAAGTCGCTCTGCCTCATGTCTCAGGCGGCTTGCTTCGCGGAAGCGCGCCTGCCCAACAAACGAAGCGCGGACCAAGCCGCCCATGAAGAGCAGAACGGTAAAAGCCAGAATGTAGCGTTCAAAATTGCCTTTCGCCAAAAGGCACGCCACCGTGATGAGGAGTGGAGGTGTGATGAAGCTGGTCGCCGCAGCGGCATACGAACTGCCATATGTAACCGCACCAGCTGAAATGCCCGCCAGTATGACCAGATGCATCGGTGCTTGTGGTGTTGTGTATCCAACAGTCAGCACGGCCGGGAAGGACCAGGCAAACCCTGCCAGAAGGGCAAGGACGCCAAACATGCGAAGGCGCGGCAAAACGCCAAGCAAATCCTGATGGCGCCCCGTTTCCTTTAGCTGAAAACGCGCGAGTGCAAGCCGGGCGGCATTTAGCGCATTGACGACCAGGAACCAGCTTGCAGCGGCAAAGCCGCCGCCAGAAAGGGCCTGCACCCCGCAAATCAGGCCTGACAGGATCGCGCTTATCGGCATCGACACGAAGAGCCCGGCCCTCAGGTCAGCAAGCTGATCCTGACGGATTTTGGCCTCCAGCGATTCTTCTTTCTTTAGGGGTGCCATGAATGGACCAGTTTGCTTCCGCCATTGTTCGCGAGGACCAAACCTATGCAAGCCCACTGAAGGACGGGTTAACTACCCAGCGAGGGTACCCAGTGCGCTCACCATGCTTCGGGTCACACCTTTGGCTTAGCATTGCCGAATCATCAAGGTTTCGCCCGCGCGCGTGCCTTGATCCGAATCATGCCATGATCGGCAACGTCACCAGGAAGCAGCCTTGCCCGCGGCGCCGCGAGCCAGCAAGACAAAGAAGCCGTGCCGAGACAGCGCTCCAGAGCGGTAGCGCTCTGTGCGATTCACCGCCTGAGCATGGCCGAAATGCCATGGCGGACAAAGGGAAGATGTTGGGCAAAGCGGAGCCCAGCATGTCTTGCAAGCCCTGCCGCCGGGTGCTCGCTTGAGTAAAGACCGACAAGCATGTTGGTGGCATGATAGAGCGGCGCCGCCGACAGCCGCAGCCGGTTTTCGTATCTGCCGAGCATGTCGGGATCGGCAATGTCGCGGCGGGCGCGACATGCTGTCAGTATTTTATGAGCGAGTTGCTTCTGGCCGCTGAGGCCGATGTTGAAGCCATGCGCGGTCACCGGGTGCATGCCGATGGCAGCGTCTCCTATCAGTGCCGCACTCGGTGCCGAGAACTTGTGCGCCCAGGTCGTGACCAGCGGATAGGCATGGCGGGTGCTTGCCAGGGTCATCTGCCCGAGGCGTCCTCGACACCGGTTCATCAATTCCATGAGGAACAATTCGTCATCGAGAACAGACAGTCTATCGGCCTCGATTGAGCGCAAAGTCAGAAGCAGCGACGACACGCCTTCCATGAGCGGCAACATCGCTATGGTCTGATGGTGGTCGAACCATTCGACCGCGATCTGGTGATGGAAGCGCTCGTGCCTCACTCGGCAAATCAGCATGGAGTGGCCAAGCGGATGGATGTTGGCGCCAATGCCGAGCAGGTCGCGCATCGCGGACAAACGCGAATCCGCTGCGACGAGCAGCCGAGCGGCCAATTGCCTGCCATCAGAAAGCGCTATGACCGCCTCGTCGTCGCTGGTTGTTGCATTGACGACCGAGTTGCCGCACAGCAGCCGGGCATGATCCTGGAAGCAGACAACTTTGAACAGGGCATCGCGGATCCGACAATTTGGGACCAGCAATCCGAGTGGTTCCCCAGATCCGCTGGGAGTATCGAAGCACAGGGCGAAAGGGCTCGATCCGTTGAGCACGCGCGCGCCATGAAGCGGTGATTTGTCCGATACGGGGATGGCATCCCAGGCGCCGAGCTCGCGAAGGATTCTCACTGATGCGTGGGTCAGCGCGATCTCGCGACCGTCGAAAGCCGGATTCGCCAGGCTGTCGAGCGACTGCCGTTCAACCACTGCCACCTTGAGTCGGCTCCGGGCGAGCGATGCTGCGAAGGCAAGTCCGACCGGCCCAGCTCCGACGACAATGATGTCGAATGTCTCGACAGAGCCGGCCATCAGCGTGCCGCCATAGCGGCTATCTGCGATACGAAGCGCTCTTGAAGCATCGCAATCACCCACGGTTGCCGCTCATCTCCCTCGATAGACATGCGTTCTCCGTTGGAAGCCTGGTCAATGAAACCACGCCGACGAAGAGATAACGCTGATCTGGATCAACCAGGCTCGATAACCCGGCAACGGCGGGTTCACGGTCGAGTGGTCGATTGCCGCGAAAACGTTGCATGTCTAGGCATTCTGAATGGTCGGCTTCCCAATCGCGTGCCCCTCCTGGGCAAAGGTTCGGCAACGTATTGTGGCTGATCCGTTCTTCGCACGCGCGCCGATATCATCATGACGAGGCAATCCAGCAAAGACTCGGTCGACTGACGACCAGCATCCGCACAGTCGTTGGGCGCCGCCAACCGGTTCAGCCTCGCGGCTCTTCCCGATCGATAAGGATCCGCTGGGCGGAGCCGTCGAGATCTTCGTATTGGCCGCTCTTCAAGATCCAAACAGGAAGCCCCGGTCAAGCCCCACCAAAACAGGCAGCGGCCATCGCATTCCGTCAGGACGGGCGTCTTCGCTGACGACAGCGTGCTCGCCAACCATGACGGGCGCTATACGCCGAAGGAACTCGCCGACGGCCTCATGTCCAAGTGATGTGGGAAGGGAGCAGAACCCAAAGGGACGCTGCTTGGCGTCCCCGCTTTTTTCGCAGCTATGAAACCATCACCGAGAGCGGATCTGTACGGAGGAAGAGGCTGTCCTTGACTTGTCCGACGCCGGCAACGTTCTCCGCCGCAACGATCGCGGCTTTCCGTTGACGCTCGTCGACAATCGCCCCGGTGAGTTCGACAAGGCCGTCGCTGACCCTCACATCGATCAAGCCACCACAGCTCCACGATTGTCCCTGCAGTTCGGCAAGGATAGCCTTGCGAATCACGTCGTCATCGGGTGGCGTAGTGCCCTCTTTCGGCATTGCGCGGATCAGGACAAGCAGCAGATCAGTTCGCGTGATGATGCCGACGACCCTTTCCTGATCGACAATCGGCACATTGTTGATGCGGTGTTGCATCATCAAGTTGACAATCTGTGCAATCAAGGCGCCAGGAGGCGCCGAGATGACTGGTGTGGTCATCACCTGATGGATAATCCGTCCATTCGAGCGCGCATAGTCATTGGCGGTTGTGCCCGGGCCAAGATCAAGCTCCAGCCAGCGCGGACGCACACGCTGGGTCCCGAGTTCCTCTCGGCGCAAGAAGTCGCTTTTGCTTACAATTCCAACCAGGGTGCCGTCGCTGTTCGCTACCGGCAGGCAGCTGACCTTTTTTGAAAGCATGAGCTCGACCGCTTCGGCTATCGTCGCGTTCGCATGCGTCGTGATGACTGGCTTTGTCATTATGGATTCGGCTTGCATCCTCACCCTCCTGATCTTTCGTGACGACGATAGGACATCCCGACCCGCGGCGCGTTGATCTAAGTCACTTGGAACGAGGAGGATTCTCCGCGCCGTCGTCGCGGTCGATAAGAATGCGCTCCGCCGCGCCATCGAGATCATCGTACTGGCCGCTTCTCAACGCCCACAGGAAGCCGGACAGGCCGAGTGCGCCAAGGAACAGCGCCACCGGAATGAGATAGGCGAGCGTCGTCATGAGGATCGGGCCAAGGTGCCGGCCCGCGCGGGCCTGTCCTGCCGCGCAGTTTCGGACGACGCACCCGTTGCGAAGCCTTGCAGACGCATTGCATTTCCAATCACAAGCAATGACGAGGCAGACATCGCGACCGCCGCGATGAGAGGCGTAACATGACCCAGAATGGCGATCGGCACGGCCACAGCATTGTAAACGATCGCAATTGTTATGTTCTGTCGGACCAAGCTTCCCGCCTTGCGCGACACGTCCAGCGCCAGAGGGATCGCCAAGAGGCTTTCGCGCAGAAAAACGAAGTCGGCTGCATTGCGGCCAATGTCGGCGGCCGTGGCGGGTGCGATCGAGACATGCGCGGCGCTCAGCGCCGGCGTGTCGTTGAGCCCGTCGCCAACCATCAGAACCTTGTGCCCGTCTCTCGCCAGGCTCTCGATGCGTTCAACCTTGCCGGACGGCAGCAGGCAGGGAACGAAGTCGTCGACACCAAGCATGTCGGCAACCTCGGCGCAGGCTTTCGCGGTATCGCCCGACAGCATTTCCACGCACATACCAGCGTTGCGCAGTTGATCGATCGCTGCCCCGGTGTCGAGGCGCAGCGCATCTTCGAAAACGAAGGATGCGACAATCATGCCGTTTTTCGTCAGCACTGTTCCGCCGTAGCCATGTTTGCCTTCGCCGCCGGTTCGCGCCTTCCAACCAGCCCATCCGCGTCGACCCAGCCGCCAGGTGATACCGGCGGCGGTGGCTTCGATCCCGAAACCCGGGTGCTCGGTCACCGCGTCGAATTTGTGCTGGCTGCTGCTGACGGCAAAGCCGGCAATGGCCTTTGAATATGGATGACGCGAATGCGCGGCCAGGTCGGCAGCGATTGCCAGCATGGCGGGATCGATCGACGACGTGTTGACGAGCCTGGGCTGGCCAAGCGTGAGCGTGCCGGTCTTGTCGAACACGGCTGTATCGATCGCTGCCAGGCGCTCCATGGCCGAGCCGTCCTTGACCATGATGCCATTCTCAAACAGGCGCCGCGCGGCGACCACCTGAACGATTGGGACGGCGAGGCCAAGCGCGCAGGGGCATGTGATGATGAGAACAGCGATGGCAATCGTCATCGCCCGATGCCAGTCGCCGGTCGCCGCCATCCAGCCCGTGAATGTTACCAATGCGGTGAGATGAACCACGGGCGCGTAGAGTGCCGACACGCGGTCGGCGATACGGCGATAGCGGGCGCGACCACCTTCGGCGGCCTCCATCAGCCGAACCATTTCCGCCAAGAACGAATCCTTGGCGGCCGCTGTGGCCTCTACCGTCAGCGGACCGGTAAGGTTGAGGACGCCGGCCTGCACGGTGTCTTCCGGCGCCACGCTACTGGGCGTGCTCTCGCCGGAGACCAGGGAGCAGTCGACGTCCGATGTCCCGCGCACAATTTTGCCATCGACAGGGATTCTTTCGCCGGCGGCGATCAACAACAGCATGCCCGGTTCGATCTCGGCCACCGGCAGATAGCCCCGAGCGCCATCGCCGCGCAGCACCATGGCGCCGCGCGCGGCCAATTGTGACAGGCTCTTCACAGCGGTGCGGGCGCGTTCCCGCATCACGTGATCGAGCGTGCGACCGATCAGGAGGAAGAACAGCAGCGATACCGACGCGTCGAAATAGGCGTGGTCGCCGTGGGTGATCGTCTCATAGAGGCTCATGGCGTAGGCCAGCGACACGCCGACGGCGATCGGCACGTCCATGTTCATGCGGCCGTGGCGCAACGCATTCCACGCCGACTTGAAGAAGATGCCGCCGGCGAAGGCCAGCGCAGGAATGGCGATCAGGGCCGAGACCCAGTGGAACAGGTCGCGGGTGGCGCCCTCGGCGCCGGACCAGACCGACACCGAGAGCAGCATGATGTTGCCCGCAGCAAAGCCGGCAACAGCGACGGCGCGGATAAGCTCCGAAAGCATCTTGTCCTTTGCATCAATCTCGGCTTCGAACAAATGCGCCTGATAGCCGAGCCGGCCGAGCACAGCGACCAATGGTGGAGCCTCGTCGCCGCGCCAGCGGACTGAGACCCGCTTGGTTGACAGGTTCACGCGAGCTGCCTCGACGTGATCGAGTTTTCCCAACGCCGTCTCGATCGTCTGGATGCAGGCGCCGCAATGAACGGTCGGCACCGAAAGGTCGGTCTGATGAAGGTCGTCGCCAAGCGATCGGCTCGCCAGCCTGATTTCCTGGCTGGAGGGCAGGACCGAGGTGCCGCTGACCAGATCCAGCGCTATTTCAGCGCCCGGTGCACAACAGCTCATTTCAGCGCTCCATTGGAAATCATGATCCTGCGCACGTCGCGATAAGGCTTTGCCAGGCCGGTATCGGCGTCTATTTCGATGATCCAGACACCATCCCTTGGCACGTGTTGTGCTGCAAACTCCTGGCCCGAGGCGAGGGCGAGCGTGACGGACTCATCCTCTTTCTCGTAAGCGGGATGGCGAAACAGCACCTTCACGCCATGCAGGGAAACCGGTTTGCCCGCGGCGTCGATGATGCCATAGCGGACTTCACCCCATGCGATGGTCAACTGGCCGGTCCAGCCAAGCGCTGCCTGCGCACGGCCTTCTTCAGCCTTCTTGTTGAATTGCTGGCTCGCGACATAGGTATTTTCGACGACAAGGCCGGTCCAGCTTGTGTTGGCAAGCGTCGCCATCGTCAGATTGACCGCGATGACCACGCCGAAAAAGGCAAGGATGGTGGCCAACATGTGCCTGCCGGTGAATTCGCGGGGTCTTCGGGTGGTGGCGGTCATCTGGCGATCTCCGGCGCATTGAAGGTGGCGGTGTATTCGTTGGACTCGAAGCTGACCTTGTCTTCGACGCGGAATGTGAAGGTCTGCGCCTGGCGATTAATCTGATCGGCGGGCAGGCGCACGAAAACCTTCAGCATCTTCAGCCGGTCGGGTTCGACCTGGACCGCAAAGGAGCGATCGGCGGGGAGGTCGACGCCAACGATGCTCATCTCTGCGCCTGGCAAACCCCCGAGGGTGACGATAATCGTTCTCGGTTCGGGGATCATGTTCAGCAGCTTGACGGTATAGCCATTGCGGATCGAGCCGTCGGAGAGCGTCACGAATTGCGGGTTGCGGTCGTGCAGGACATTGATCTCGAGCCGGTCGCGGGTCAGCAGCGAAAAGAGCAGGCCCAGGCCGATCATCGACCACATAGCCATGTAAACGTAAGTGCGCGGCCGAAAGATCTTGCGGATATGGAAATGCGCCACCCTGTCCGAAAACACGCCGTCATCCGTCCTGACCAGCGACGGATCGACCGAGCTGGCGCCGCCGGCGGTGGCCAGCATCATGTTGGCGTTGTAGTCGGAGAGCGTCGCGTAGGAGATCAGTCCTCGCTCCTTGCCGAGTTTATCCATGACGCCGTCACAGGCATCGATGCAGAGCGCGCAGGTGATGCATTCGAGTTGCTGACCGTCGCGTATGTCGATCCCCATCGGACAGACGGCGACACAGGCATTGCAGTCGACGCAATCGCCGACGGGATGCCCTGCGGCAAGAACCTTCTTGGCGTGACGCGTGCGCGGTTCGCCGCGCCAGTCATTGTAGGTGACGGTGAGCGAGCTCTCGTCGAGCATGGCTGCCTGGATGCGCGGCCATGGGCACATATAGGTGCAGACCTGTTCGCGCATCAGCCCGCCAAACGTGTAGGTCGTCGCCGTCAGGACCGCGACGGTGATGTAGGCGACAGGCGCTGCCGTGCCGGTGAAGAGTTCGCCGAGCAGCGTCGGCGCATCGGCGAAATAGAAGATCCATGCGCCACCAGTCGCTGCGGCTATGACCAGCCAGATGACGTGTTTCGATGCCCGCAGCACAAGCTTACGAGTGGTCCAAGGACCGGCATCGAGCTTGATGCGTGCGTTGCGGTCGCCCTCGATCGCGCGCTCGACGACCAGGAACAGATCGACCCATACGGTCTGTGGGCATGTGTAGCCACACCAGGCACGGCCAACAGTCGATGTGATCAGGAAAAGACCGACGCCGGCCATGACCAGAAGGCCGGCGACATAGTAGAATTCCTGGGGCCATATCTCGATGAAGAAGAAATAGAAGCGCCGGTTGGCGACATCGAGCAGCACCGCCTGGTCGGGGGCAAACGGACCGCGGTCCCAGCGCAGCCACGGCGTGAGATAGTAGATGCCGAGCGTGATCGCCATCACGATCCATTTAAATCGGCGAAAGCTGCCAGAGGCCCGCTTCGGGAAGATCTTCCTGCGCGCGGCATACATTGGCTGGCGCACCTGGGCGGAGTTGACCGTCGTGGGTTCGATCCGTTCTATTTGCGTGTTATCGAGCACGAGAAGCTCCAGTCACCAGCGACGATTTCGCCGGAAGCCGACTCATCGGTTCTGGATGATGCCGAGGCCCGGCTTGCGCCGGGCCTCGTCGCTTGGCGGGAGGGGGAGGACGAGAATAGGCTTCTTTCCTATTCTCCGCCGCCAAGCGAATGGATGTAGACCGCCAGTTCCTTGACCTTGATCTCGCCGAGGCGCGCGCCCCAAGCCGGCATCACGCCGTGTTTCGGTGCGGTTACCTGGGCGGCGATGGCCGCTTCGCCTGACCCGTAGAGCCAGATGGCGTCGGTCAGATCTGGAGCGCCGAGTTCCTTGTTGCCTTTTGCATTGTCGCCATGACAGGCCACGCAGTTTTCGGCAAAGACCTTGGCGCCCGGCGCGACCAATGCTTGATTGACGACGGCCCCCGACAGACTGGCGACGTAGGCGCTGACCTGTTTGATCTGGTCGGCGGTGATGATGTCGGCAAAAGCGGGCATTTCCGACAGGCGCGTATCCGGATCGGAGGCAAAGCGAATGCCATGGGTGATCGTCTGCTGAATCTGGTCCGCCTTGCCGCCCCACAGCCAGTCGTCGTCGTTAAGGTTGGGGAAGCCCTTGGATCCCTGGGCGCCGGAACCATGGCACTGCACGCAATTGAGCTTGAACGCGGCACCGCCGGCGGCGACGGCGAATTCGCGCAGCGTGTCGTCCGCCGCGATCTCCGAAACACTTTTCGCTTCTATCGCGGCGACATATTTGCCCTTGGCTGCTTCAGCCTTGGACAACTCGTTCCCGACATCGTTGCGGCTGGAGTAGCCGAGCACCCCCTTGGTTGCCGTGTGCAGCAGAGGCCATGCCGGATAGGCGATGGTGTAGCCGATCGCCCAGACTATGGTGATGTAGAACGTCCAGACCCACCAGCGCGGAAGCGGGTTGTTGAGCTCCCGGATGCCGTCCCACTCATGACCGGTGGTTGAGATGCCGGAAACCTCGTCGATGTGATCGCTGCTCATGATCAGTCCTCCTTCAGAGGAATTTGAGCTGCTTCGCCGGCTTGCCTGCGGCTTCCGGGACGAACTGCAAAGGCAACGGATCCGATGAAGAAAAGAGACATGGCAAGTAGGCCCCAGCTGTCGGCAAACTCCCGCATGAAATTGTACGTCATGGCCATTGTCCTCAGCGGTAGCCGGCGGTCTCATCGTAGTTCTTGAAATCGACCAGCGTGCCCAGCATCTGGAGATAAGAAACCAGCGCATCCATTTCGGTGACCTGTTGCGGGTTGCCGTCGAAGTCGCCGATCTTGGCCTTGGGGTAGCGGGCCTGGAGGCCGGATGTGTCGGCGTTGGGATCAGCCTGCGCCATCAAATCGGCATTGGCGTTAGCGATCATGTCGTCGGAGTAAGGGACGCCGACGCGCCTGTTGGCGACCAGATGCGTCGAGAAGTCCTTCACCGCGATCGGCTTGTCCTTCAGGAAGGCATAGCTCGGCATGATCGATTCCGGCACCACGGACCGTGGATCTGTCAGGTGATCCACGTGCCACAGGTTGGAATACCGGTCGCCAACGCGGGCGAGATCCGGTCCGGTGCGCTTCGATCCCCACTGGAAGGGGTGGTCGTATATCGACTCGGCCGCCAGGCTGTAGTGGCCGTAGCGCTCGACCTCGTCACGGAACGGCCTGATCATCTGGCTGTGGCAGAGGTAGCAGCCCTCGCGGACATAGATGTTTCGCCCGGCAAGTTCGAGCGGCGAGTAGGGGCGCATGCCTTCCACCTTCTCGATCGTATTATCGAGATAGAAGAGCGGCGCGATCTCGACGATGCCGCCGATTGTCACGACCAGCAGCGACCCGAGGAGGAGAAGTGTAGCGTTCTTCTCGATAACCGCGTGTCTGTTCATCAAGCTCATTTTCTGTCTCATCATCGCGCAAGCTGGACGGCGGGGGTGGAGCGCGGCATCGGATCCTGCTCGCGCCGGTAGCCGAGGATGGTCATGGCGATGTTCCAGGCCATGATCAGGGTGCCGGAGAGGTACATGGCCCCACCTATGGCGCGCATGATGTAATAAGGGTGCATAGCGGCCACGGTTTCGGCGAAGGAGTAGACCAGGAAGCCCTGCTCGTCGTATTCGCGCCACATCAGGCCCTGCATGATGCCGGACACCCACATGACAGCGGCGTAGACAACGATGCCAAGCGTCGCCAGCCAGAAGTGCCAGGTAACGAGGCGAAGCGAGTAGAGCCGTTCACGGTTCCACAGCTTCGGCACCATAAAGTAGATCGCGCCGAACGAGATCATGCCGACCCAGCCGAGCGCACCCGAGTGAACGTGGCCAATGGTCCAGTCGGTATAGTGCGACAGAGAATTGACCGTCTTGATCGACATCATCGGGCCTTCGAAGGTCGACATGCCGTAGAAGGCGATGGCCATCACCATCATGCGGATGATCGGGTCAGTGCGCAGCTTGTCCCAGGCGCCCGACAGCGTCATCAGGCCGTTGATCATGCCGCCCCAAGACGGCATCCACAGCATGATCGAGAACACCATGCCAAGCGTCTGCGCCCAGTCGGGCAAGGCCGTATAGTGCAGGTGATGGGGCCCGGCCCAGATGTAGAGGAAGATGATTGCCCAGAAATGGACGATCGACAGGCGGTAGGAATAGACCGGCCGGTTGGCCTGCTTGGGCACGAAATAATACATCATGCCCAGGAAGCCGGCGGTCAGGAAGAACCCGACGGCATTGTGGCCGTACCACCACTGCGTCAGGGCGTCCTGGACGCCGGAAAATGCGGAATAGCTCTTGGATCCGAGGAAGGAGGCCGGCATCGAGAGGTTGTTGATCACATGCAGCATCGCGATGGTGACGATGAAGGAGAGATAGAACCAGTTGGCGACGTAGATGTGCGGTTCCTTGCGCTTCAGGATGGTGCCCAGAAACAGGATCAGGTAGGCGACCCAGACGATGGTCAGCCAGATGTCGACATACCATTCGGGTTCCGCATATTCGCGGCTCTCGGTGATGCCGAGCAGATAACCGGTCGCGGCCATGACGATGAAGAGCTGGTAGCCCCAGAACACGAACCAGGCGAGATCGCCACCGAACAGCCGGGCGCGGCATGTGCGTTGGACGACATAGAGAGACGTGCAAAGCAACGCGTTGCCGCCGAAGGCGAAGACGACGCCCGAGGTGTGCAGAGGCCGCAAGCGGCCGAAGTTGAACCAGGGCTGGATGTTGAGATCGGGATAGGCAAGCTGCAGCGCGATGACCACCCCGACCAGCATGCCAACCACACCCCAGAACATGGTGGCGATGGCGCCGTACCGGATTGGCCCGTCCATGTAAGCGGACGGGTCGATCGGAACGGCAGGCTTGAACTCAGTGTTACGCAGTAGGATCGCAGTGAAGCCAGCCAAGGCGAAGAACAAGACCCACATGTGCTGGCGAAAGGGTTCATCCACCCCAGCGCCAGCCGCCACCAAAGCCGCGAATGCGAACAGGCTTAGAAGCACGATTTCTTTGCCGAATTTCATCGCAAGCCCCGATTTCCAATTCCGGCGGATGCCAAACCGCGGTGCCTTATTGCGCAGCCGTCGCCTGCTCGCCCTGATCCATGTCAGAGCCGCACCATTTTGCTCGAGCAGCATCGAGTTCGGTGCGATCAGACTGCGACGATCGAATGTGGAAGCGCACCACCGGCCGCCCGTTTATGGTGGGGCCTGGCGTCCCCGGTCGGGCCCCGGGTGCGGAGGCGACCGCGGGCGTGTGGGGGAGCGCACCTTCTGCGACGCTGGAAAGCAGGTCGACGCCTTACCGAACCCCGCGTTCAATGCCTTGGAACAGCCAGCGCCAGCGTTACGCTGCCGTCGTGACATTCATGGCTTTGGGGAGACGGCGATTTTCCCCTGCGGATGAGGCGTATTGACTTCGGCCAAGTGTGGATGCTTCGCCCACGAGCCGAAAGGCAACTGGCGCATACGATCGGATGGAGAACTGGCTGTCGCTACGCGACTTCTTCTGAGCCCAACGCGAGCATGCCCTGCCCCGAATGAAGTAAGTGACGGGGGCCATGCAGCTTCTGCGTCATTCAAACGACTGTAGCGCCTCGGCCGCCGCAGCGCCGTTCCAGCCGGCTCATGCTGTCCACGGTGACGCGGCGGTTGTTCTCGATCCGAATCACGCCGTCCATTCTCAGGCTGGTCAGCTGACGGCTCACGGTCTCGTTTGTGATTCCAAGGAAATCAGAAATGTCGGCACGCGTCATCGGCAGCTCGAAGCACGCCGAGCTAGCCGTCGGGTCAACATTGGAGTCGATGTTACGGGCAATCATGAGGAGAAAGCTCGCCACCTTCTCTGGTGCGGTCTTGCGCCCCAGAGTCACCATCCATTCGCGTGCCTCGTCAAGTTCGTTCAGCGCCTGCTTGAGCAGGCGATGCACAAATTCGGGTGATTGCTTCATCATCCGTTCGATGGCCGCTCTGGGAAACGAGCATAGCGAGACAGCTGTTGCCGCTTCCGCATTGATCGCACTTTTCATCTTGAAGGGCCGACCCAGAAAATCCGGGGCGAACTGCAGGCCGACAATCTGCTGGCGTCCATCTGACAGGCTCTTCGTGAGCTTCACCACGCCTGAAAGCACGTTCGAATAACAGTCGACCGCCTCGGCGTCGCCGATCAGTTCGACCCCCGGCTCAATATTGTGCCGCGACGACGTCTTGGCGAGCTGAGCCAAATGGTCTGGCTCTAGCGCGCCACAGACACCGCGGCGCCGTGCCTCGCAAGACAGGCAAAGAACGGGGATGCCGGAACTGTGAATATCCTGCCGTAATGTCATTCGATCGCTCTACCGGTCCGTGCGGGCAGGATAGCACCCACGGTAGAAAAATCCTTGCGGCAGTTTGTCCGTGCTGAAGGTTGATCGAAATCAGGGCTTAGGCTCATCCAAGCATCCACAGTTCGGGCGACGCAAACACGGTGGACCACGACATGCGACAAAAGCTAGTTGCCAGATTTGGCGAGAACGTCCCGCGCTACACGAGCTACCCGACCGCGCCGCATTTCCATCCAGGCGTTGATGCTGCCGTTTGTCGTGGCTGGCTGCAAGCGCTCGGCGGTGGTGACGAGATCTCGCTCTATCTGCACATCCCTTACTGCGACAAGCTTTGCTGGTTCTGTGCCTGCCATACCAAGCAGACACGCCATTACGAACCGGTGACCACATATCTGCGCTCACTGCATGCCGAGATCGCCACCGTCGCCAGTCTTGTCGCAGGCAAGGGTCGCGTCCGTGCCGTCCATTTCGGTGGCGGTTCGCCGACCATCCTCAAACCCGAAGATATGGTGGCGCTGGGAACCGCCCTGCGCAACAGCTTCGGCTTTCTTCCCGGCGCCAAGATCAGCGTTGAAATCGAACCCAACGATATGGATGGAGCCCGCCTCGATGCGCTTGCCGAAATCGGCATGACTCGTGGGAGCCTCGGCGTCCAGGACTTCGATCCGAAGGTTCAGAAGGCAATCAACCGCGAGCAGAGCTTTTTGCAGACCAAAGCGGTAGTCGACGGTGTTCGTTCGCGCGGCGTCGAATCCGTCAATCTAGACCTGCTGTACGGCCTGCCGCACCAGACCAGGGCGAGCGTTTCCTCAACGGTCGCGCAGGCACTGACCCTGGAGCCGGACAGGATAGCGCTTTTTGGCTACGCCCATGTGCCGTGGTTCAAGAAACATCAGACGATGATAGACGAGGCATGGCTGCCCGGTCCCGCGGAGAGATTTGCTCAATCGCAACTGGCGGCGCGGGCGATCGTGGACCAGGGGTACGAAGCAATCGGCCTCGACCATTTCGCCAAACCCGGCGATGCCCTGGCCCTTGCCGCCCGCGCCGGAACACTGCACCGGAACTTTCAGGGTTACACCGACGATTGCTGCGAAACCTTGATTGGGATAGGCCCATCGTCCATCAGCCAGTTTCGGCAGGGCTATGCGCAGAACATGCCTTCGACCAGCGAATATCGATGCACGGTTGATGACGGCGGGCTGGCCGCTGTTCGGGGTATCGCATTTTCCAACGACGACCGCGTTCGCGGCTGGATCATCGAACGTTTGATGTGCGACTTCGCCTTCTCGGCCATCGATCTGGTGGAACGCTTCGGCGAGGCCGGCCAGAGGCTCCTCCTTCAGTCAAGTTCCATGGCCCTCCACGATCCGGTTCGATTGCTTGAACTTGATGGCGACAGATTCGTTGTGCCGGCTGAAAGTCGCCCTTTCGTCCGAAGCATCGCGGCCAGGTTCGACAAATATTTCGAAGCTGGAACGGCCAGGCACTCGGCGGCAGTCTGAGCACTCAGAGGACCGGTCATGCCTCTCAGTCGATCATGGACCGCGGTACGTTTGTTGATCGGCGACCGTCGTATCGAGACAAGATTCGGAGCGGACCAGACGCGTCTTGGCGCAGCGACGATATCGTCCGCTCGAGCCCTGCCTGTCGGATCATGGTTGTCGGCGACAGCTCCCTTCGACCTGAACCACCCGTTCACCCGAATTCTGCCGGCGCAGTTCCAGTGGAAAGGGCCTGGGCTAGACGGCTCTCTTGTTACCCCAGAGCACAACGTGCAGCTGCGGTAGCACGCGAGCCTCGAACCATCTGTCGCGGGTCACGCTGTCAACCAGCCACTCCATGCGCTTCAATATTCCGTCAAGGTCGACAGGCGCGTCATCATTTCTGGGGTGTGGCGGCGTGTGATTGCCGGGCTGCAGATAGATCGGAAGTTGCGGAAATTGCGCAGCGGCGTCTTTCGCGTAGGTGTAGTCCCTTTCGTCGAAAACAATGAGCTTGAGCACGACTTGGGGGTTGCCTTGTGCCGCCTGGAGGCACGCCTCGACAGCGGCCCAATCTGTCGTCATTTGGCTTGACGGCGGCTTTGGGCTGAGGATCAGCACGTCAAGCTGCGCAAACCAGTCCCTGGCAAGGGACCCTTGGGTTTCCAGCGCAAAACGGTAACCGTCACCATGGCCCCGGTCGATGAGCGCGCCGAGCGGCTGGATGGCCGGATTGCCGCCTGATAGCGACACCATCAGCGGGCGGCCACCGGAAAGGGCAAGCACATTTTTCCACACCGCGCCAACGGACATCATCTCCCATTCATGGCGGAATTGATTGTCCACAGCATGGAGGCTGTCGCACCAGGAACAGCGATAGTCACACCCGCCGGTTCTGACGAAGATCGTCGGCAAACCTATGAGCACGCCCTCGCCCTGGATCGTCGGCCCGAAAATCTCGCTAACGCGGATTGCGGGATGAGTATTCGTCATGGCCGGTATTCCGCCCAGGTTTTCGGCGTTTCGCTCACCCGCACGGCCGCGGTTTCGCTCAGGCGTGCCTTGCACCATTCGTAGAAATGTCTGGCCAGATATTCCGCCGTGACTTGCTCGTGTCCCAGCACGTCGTTGAGATGTCGGTGGTCGAAGCTCTCGTCGATGTAGCGTTTGAATGGCGCCAAGTCGTGGTAGTCGCGCACGAAGCCGTGATCGTCCAGTCCATCCGCTGAAAGCTCCACTTCGACGATGTAGTTATGTCCGTGCAGGCGCGCGCATTGGTGATCGGGTGGCAATGAGGTGAGCTGATGCGAGGCTGAGAAGTGGAATTCCTTGGTGATGCGGAACATTACGCGGTGGTCCTTCGCAGCGCTCCGAGCCAGAAGTCGGAGTCCTCATACTCCGTTGGGTCCGGGTGCCCAGCGATGTGAAACGCCTCACGCCGCTCGACGCAGGTCCCGCACCTCCCGCAATGACGCTCGGCGCCCTTGTAACAGGACCAGGTCTGCGCAAACGGCGTGCCGTATGTGGCTCCATCCGTAACAATGTCCGCCTTCGCCAGGTTCACATAGGGTGCATAAAGGCGAATCTGCGCGTAGCCGTCGAGCGCGTGGTCCTGCATCATCTGGAAAGCGTCGATGAAGGCCGGACGGCAATCGGGATAGACAACGTGATCCCCACCATGCACGGCCGTCGCCACTGCGTCAGCGTCTTGCGCTGCGGCGAGGCCGAAGGCAATGGCCAACATGATGGCGTTCCGGTTGGGCACCACGGTTATCTTCATCGTGTCTTCGGCATAGTGCCCGTCGGGCACGTCCACATTGTCGGTCAGCGCGGAGCCGGAAAGGCCGCCGCCGATCTCGTGGATATCGATGATTCGCTGCGGGACACTCAGGCGCTCCGCGCAAAGGGTGGCGAAGCCCAATTCCTTCCTATGCCGTTGGCCGTAATCGAACGATAGCAGGCCGGTAAGCTGGTGCTCCGCTGCCACCTTGTGGGCAAGAGTAACGGAATCCAATCCGCCGGAGCAGACGACGAGAGTCTTCATCGTTGGGTCCTTGTTTTAACCGGGTAGGCTGCGACCGGAGATTTCTCTGCGCTCCAGTACTTCAGGAAAACCATTTTGTGAAGTGAACGGAGACCAGTTCGTGCGCTTGCGTGCGATGCGCAAAAAGCCTTCGCGGTGAGCTGCAAGGACACGGACGAGACGTCACCCTTGAGCGGAATGCTCAGAGTCGAACGCTTCTCGGGGACAAAGTTCTCGACGAGCAGAGCCTGGCGGTCCCGAGCGCCGAGCGACGCCGGTGCAACGGTTTCGTGGTACAAAGCCGAGATGGGCTTGCCGCAAACAGCTCACTAATCAGGGATGTTCAGCGATGCCGAAATCCAGATATCGGGATGGATTATGAGGTCAATTGTCGCGACAGCTTGGCTGGCCTGCTCCTTGCGTTTCGTAGAAGCAGCGCATTCCACTTCAGCAGCATTTTGATGAGCACGCCCTCAATGGATGACCGGCGAACCCTGAATAACCGGTCGTGAGCCGACATCTGTGAACAAGCGGTGTGGTCGATTGCAATCACCCATGTCTTGCGCACAGGTACCTCATGGCAGTGGATGAACTGAACTTGATGGTTTTACAGATGGCAGTCGAAAGCGTCCGCTCGCTCTCGTTGAGCTTCGCTGAAAAAGCCGCCGAGATAGCCAACAGGAGCCGCGGCAGCCTGCTTTTCGACGTTCGGATCGACGGTGACGCGCAGGTCCAGCGGGTCGCAGCCATCCGATATCACGGCGGCCAATTCGGCGTGCTGGCGTTAGACGGACACGGCCTAGTTACCCACTATTGCATCGTTAACGGTATGTTCTCACATTACATCGCGGCCTTGGAGAGCTGGCACAGGATGCCCCTGTCGATGCAGGCCAAGATGGATGCCAACGGCAATGCCCGTCTTTTCGTAGCGGCGTTGCGGGATGCCGACATATGCTGGGCACCTAGCATATGGCCAGAGTGCATCTCTGAACTTGCATGTGCATCACTGCGGTTCGTCAGCGCGATCCTGCGACCGGCCAAGCGGCCGAGTGGGGCTGAGATCCGCCCCCACCTGCGCCGTCTGGTGCGGGCGATCCAGATCAACTGGCCGAACATTCGAATCCTGCTCCGCGGCGATAGCCCTTATTGCAACCCGCAGGTCATCGACTGGTGCCGCGCCAACGACGTCGACTTCATCTTTGGCCTCGCGCCCACCACGACCCTGCGCAAGCATGTCGCGGATCTGGAGGCCAGCACGACGGCACGCTTGGAAGCGTCGGCCAAGACAGGCAAGGTCCGCAGGTTCAAGGAGCTCGTTGACGGCGCCGCTAGCTGGAGCCGCGTCGAGCGCATCCTCGCGCGGGTCGAGGTCGGCGCCCAAGGTGGCGATACCCGCTTCATCGTCACCAACCTTGCAGGTGGGAAGGCCAAGGCGCTCTACGAGAATGTCTACTGTCGGCGCGGCGCGGCCGAGAACCACATCAAATCATAGAAGACGCATCTCGCCGCCAGCCGAACCTCCTGCACAGAGCGACGGCCAACCAGTTCCGGTTATTCCTGCATGCCGGCGCCTACTGGCTCATGTGGGCTTGCGCGCCGCGATGCCGAAACGCTCGAGCATTCCAGTCGCCCAATTCGACACGCTGCGATTGCGCCTCATCAAAATCGCTGCGCGGGTGGTCGAGATGAAATCGCAAATCCGCCTGCACCTGCCGACATCGTGCCCCGACCAGCGCATCCTGCGCATCGTCCTCAATCGCATCCCCCAACTCGCGACGTAACGATGGGCGCAGGCGCCCGAAACGAACCCGCCGACCGCAACCTGTAAACCCCCGCCTGCCATCACCACGGATCATCGCCGGCACCCGACGAGGCTTGTCAAAATGCACAGGGCGGCCACATCGCCGATGCAGGCCGCCGAAAGCTCATCGCCGTGCATCAAGGCGGCTAGATGGCAACGAGGCTTATGCCGCCCGTGCATCGCAGCTCCATATGCATGAGGGGTCGTCGCTTCAAAATACTTGATACATTTGCGCTTGCGTAGCTCCTTGCATGCGCGGGATGCCAGGAGGAGACCTCTGTCTAAACGCTCGCATCGATGCAACGCCGTTGACACCATCATCGCGGCGACCGCTTTGCCACGGCCGCCGCAGCCCTTTTCGAGCATCACGATCATGCCGGCGCCATCGTCCCGCACCATCGAACACGACGATCGGCTGGAAGCCGTACTCGTCATGGTGGGCATTGAACAGGCGAAGCTGTTGGCCTCCGTGCACAGCGTCGAAGGTGTCGAGAGCGCGGCGCAGCCGGTTGGCGTCGTTGCCGTCCTCGTAGCCGGCGGCGATCATCTTCATGCGAAAGCCGATCATGTCCGCCAGGCTGTGGACGACCTGGTCCGGGCAGCGCGGATCGTCGATGCAACGCGCCAGACGCTCGGCCATCCGCAACCGCTTTTCCACCTCGGCCAAGGCCAGAACGCCGCTGTTGGACGACAGCATGCCGCCGTCGAAACGGGCGACGACGGACTTGCCGCCGACTGATGACAAACCGCTCAGCGGCAGCGCAAGATCGTTCATGGTGGGTGTGGTCTCGGGAAATGGTTCGGATCGGCTTAAGCAACCAAATCCTACGTCATTTCAACGGGCTTGCGCCACATCCACCAACCCCCATGAATTTGGCTAGGTTGATGCGGCGTGCCGCCGCCGTGAGGCTGCGCTCGCTCAGCAGCGCGTCGAGAACGACGAGAAGATTCAGATCGAGCCCTTTGAAACGCATGTCTTAGCTATCCATAGCGTGGATGAATTTGATTGAAACAAAGGATTTTACCAATTTTCCGGAATGTCGCATGGACCTGGCAGGATCTCAAGTGCGCCGATCACTGCCCCTATCGCGTGGCGAGTCCCTTGAGAAGAGCCCGAAAGAGGAAATCTGTCGCGTGAGGTGGAGATTGTACTGGAAATGAGAGGCAGCGCTCCGATCATGTCGAACTCTCCGACGAATGGCGGACCGGTACAATAGTTGATCGCAACTGGTCCGGAGCTATGAAACATCTCGATTACATATGAGGTGCCGAGTGAATACGCTGACAGCACCCACCGTCGCAGCGTTTAGCTGACGTTTGACGACGGTTCCTATCCATTTACACGCAGATTCTTGATGTGCTGGCGCAAAAGCGGGAGGCCGGCGACTTTTCTTCGTCATCGGGCTGACGCCGCAGAAGCCGGAACTCGTCCGGTTCCTATGGGCATTGGGCTTGGTCGGCGCACAGGGCTCCATGAGGGGCAATTTTGGCAACGCGACGCGATTCGGGTTTTGAACGACGCCGAAAACGCAAGCTGGAAAGGAACAAGATGGCAGATCAACTCGCCAACGAAATAATCGCCATGATCAAGAAGCGCGCCGCGTCGGAGGGCGGCATAGCGCCTGCCACAGGCGGCGAGATAACGGCTGCCACGAGACTGACTTCGCTCGGTATCGATTCACTGGGATTGGCGGACGTTCTCTGGGACCTGGAGCAGGCCTACGGCATCGAGATCGAGATGAATACGGCCGAGGCATGGTCGGATCTCCAGAATGTTGGGGACATGGTGGAAGCCGTGCGCAGCTTGCTCGCTACGGGGGTGTGAATGGACAGGCGCGTCGTGATTACTGGGATTGGCGGAATTTGCGGGCTTGGGACCAACACCGCCGCCATTTGGAGAGAGATGCGAGAAGGCCGCTCCGCCATCGGCCCAATCGTCAACTCCGAGCTCCATGAATTGAGGGTCAGGATTGGTGCCGAGATCAAAGCGCTGCCGGAGCATGACATCGACCGCAAGCAACTCATCTCCATGGACCGCTTCAGCCTGCTCGCTGTTCTTGCGGCGCGCGAAGCCATGCGTCAGGCCGGACTTTCCTCCAAAGAGGGAAATAGCTATCGCTTCGGTGCGACGGTGGGCGTTGGCGGCTGCGGGTGGGATGCGATCGAGCAAACCTACCGCGCCATCCTGCTGGGCGGTAAGCGTGCCGCTCTCTTGACTGTACCCAAGGCGATGCCGGGTGCCGCTGCCGGCCAGGTCAGCATGAGTCTCGGCCTGCGCGGGCCGGTCTTCGGCGTCACGTCCGCCTGTTCCTCGGCAAACCATGCGATTGCCTGCGCGGTGGACCAGATCAGGCACGGCCGGGCCGACGTGATGCTTGCCGGCGGCAGCGAAGCGCCGCTCATATGGGGTGTGCTGAAGGCATGGGAAGCGATCCGCGTGCTTTCGCCCGATGCTTGCCGGCCATTCTCGGCCGATCGCCAGGGCCTATCGCTTGGTGAAGGCGCCGGCATGGCGGTGCTGGAAAGCTACGAGCATGCCCTGGCTCGGGGCGCCACCATCCTTGCCGAAATTGCCGGTGCCGGCCTTTCCGCCGATGCGTCCGACATCGTCGCGCCGACTGTCGAGGGGCCGGAGGCAGCAATGCGGGCCTGCCTTGCCGATGCCAGGCTGGACGCCGAGGATGTCGACTATCTCAACGCGCACGGCACCGGCACAAAGGCCAACGACCAGATCGAGACGGCGGCGATCAAGCGAGTCTTCGGTCAGCACGCCTTCTCAATGTCCATTTCTTCTACCAAGTCCATGCACGCGCATTGCCTCGGCGCGTCCGGCGCGCTCGAGTTGATCGCCTGCGTGATGGCTATCCGCGAGAGCGTCGTGCCGCCGACTGCCAATTATCGTGAGCTGGACCCCGATTGCGATCTCGACGTCACGCCCAATGTGGCACGCGAGCGCAAGGTGCGCGTGGCACTGAGCAACTCCTTCGCCTTTGGCGGCACGAACGCGGTTCTGGCGTTCAGGCAGGTGTAGAAGCCATGAGAGATGCCTCCGGCAACATTATCTCTCGCATCCAGATGCTTGCCAGATAACTATTGTGAAGGGCGGGTCATTGACCGCCTCGGCGAATGCGGGAAGTGGCAGCGGAAGCTCGACGATCCGGGGGTATCGTCTTTGCGAAATTCTTAACTGTTGAAGCGGCTTGGACGTACCGCCGCCCCGTAAAAGGTAAGCGAGGCCCTGCGGGCTCGGCTTGAGGGTCTGAAGCTGTACACGACAATGTCTGGAAGCCTCAGGGTCGGCTCCTGCGCCCGTTATAGCCGCCTGAGTGCTGCCGGCCCGGCCGCGCCGCGGGCGCCGTCAACGAGCTCCTTGAACCTGCGGACCTTGCCTGTCTTGGCCGACGCTTCCAAGCGTGCCGTCGTGCTGGCCTCCAGATCCGCGACATGCTTGCGCAGGGTCGTGGTGGGCGCGAGGCCAAAGATGAAGTCGACGTCGTTGGCGCGGCACCAGTCGATGACCTGCGGGTTGCAATAATGGCTATCGCCGCGGAGCAGGATTCGAATGTTCGGCCAGTTGATCCGGATCGCCCGCACCAGACGGCGCAGGTGGGGGCGGATCTCAGCCCCACTCGGCCGCTTGGCCGGTCGCAGGATCGCGCTGACGAACCGTCCCGCACCATCGAACACGACGATCGGCTGGAAGCCGTACTCGTCATGGTGGGCATTGAACAGGCGAAGCTGTTGGCCTCCGTGCACAGCGTCGAAGGTGTCGTCAATGTCGAGTACGATCCGCTTCGGCACCTGCCGGAACGAGGCGCAATAGAGATCGACCATCGCCCGTCCCATCGACCAACTCCCGCACGCCGGGTAGGTTCTCCAGCCGGCACAGCGTCGATTTCGACGCCAGATCCCGACCCGACGGCAGCGCATCCTGGGCCATCTTGAAGACCGGATCGCGGCGCAGCCGGTTGGCGTCGTTGCCGTCCTCGTAGCCCGCGGCGATCATCTTCATGCGAAAGCCGATCATGTCCGCCAGGCTGTGGACGACCTGGTCCGGGCAGCGCGGATCGTCGATGCAACGCGCCAGACGCTCGGCCACCCGCAACCGCTTTTCCACCTCGGCCAAGGCCAGAACGCCGCTGTTGGACGACAGCATGCCGCCGTCGAAACGGGCGACGACGGACTTGCCGCCGACTGATGACAAACCGCTCAGCGGCAGCGCAAGATCGTTCATGGTGGGTGTGGTCTCCGGGAAATTTCGGATCGGCTTAAGCAACCAAATCCTACGTCATTTCAAGGCTTGCGCCACATCCACCAACCCCCATGAATTTTTCAGGCTAGCAGAGAGGGTGCTTGCGGTGCACTCACTGAACGAGATCGCAAATGGACGCGCGTAACCACCAGAACTGGCGACACCCATGGTGGTCCGCTGGACCCGCAGGAGGAACCACAAGGTGTGAGCGGGCAGAGCGCAAGCGAGTGCCTACTTCGATCTTTCTAGAAGCGCGCCGGCAGCCTGGGCGGGGGGCTTGGGGGTCAGACTGCCGGCGCACGCCACTCACGAAGAGCGGCCCCTTTTCGTGGTTCGAACGCCCATAGTCAACCCGGAAACGTCAGGATGCCCGCCATGTTACTTTCAGAGCGGCGCGACTCGCCATGTTGGATGATTCAGCCCGTAGGCCGAGTTGATGCTCAAGCCAGCATCGCCTTGCCGAACTAGGAAGAGTTCGCCGTTACAATCCTTCGTCGCGATCCGATGCCGTCGTGCACGTTCGTAGCACTCCAGGCGGCTATATCGCTTTGTTGTTCGGCGAGCTGCGCCAGAAGGCATTCGCATCCAATCGAATCAAGCGTCGACATCAGCCGCAAGCTTCACATCACAACAGCTAGATGTTTGATCCCAGGCTTTGATGGCGCATACTTTTCGTCCGAATCAAAGGATGCGCTATGGGCCAGGTTCTTCATGGGAGCGCCACGACGACAGAGGCGATCCGTCGAGCGATACAGCATAGTCAAGAGAGCCTGAGGGCGCTGGCGAAGCGCTACGGCATCAATCAGAAGACGGTTAGGAAGTGGAGGAACCGGACGTCGGCCGCCGATCTTCCGACTGGCCCCAGAGATCCGAAGTCGACAGTGCTATCGACTGAGGAAGAGGCGGTCATCGTCGCCTTTCGGCGTTATACGCTGCTGCCACTGGACGATTGCCTCTATGCTCTCCAACCGACGATCCCGCATCTGTCGCGGTCATCCTTGCATCGCTGCCTGCAGCGTCACGGGATAGGCAGGTTGCCGGATGTCGAGGGCGACAAGCCGGCAAGGAAGAAGTTCAAGGCCTATCCAATCGGCTACTTCCATATCGACGTCGCCGAGGTCCGAACCGAGCAGGGCAAGCTGCATATGTTCGTGGCCATAGATCGGACCTCGAAGTTCGCTTTCGTCGAGCTGCACGAGAAGGCAACGACAGCGGTCTCCGCCGATTTCCTGCGCCATCTTCTTGATGCTGTCCCTTACAAGATCCACACAGTGCTTACCGACAACGGCATTCAGTTCACGACCCCAGGTGCCGGCGGCTCGGCCGTTCCGCTGATCAAGGAAGCCATGGCGGCGGGAGAAATCATATGGGCGCACGCCTTCGAACATACTTGCGCCAAGGCCGATATCGACCACCGAACGACAAAGCCAAGGCACCCATGGACCAACGGCCAGGTCGAACGCATGAACCGCACGATCAAGGATGCGACCGTCAAACGCTTCTACTACGAGAGCCATGACCAACTGCGCCAGCATCTCGCCGATTTCGTCTTAGCCTATAATTTCGGCCGTCGACTGAAGACCCTCAAGGGCCTCACGCCCTTTGAATACATCTGCAAAATCTGGACAAAAGAGCCCGAACGATTCAGGCTCGATCCAACCCATCAAACCTTGGGACTAAACATCTAGTCCACCCATTGCAGATCATCCGACTGATCAGGCGGCGTCCGAAATGTCCAACTCCGACCCAAGAATTCCCACAGGTATGGAAAGCGATTTCGCTATCCGATCCCGATAGCCCTTGCTGTACCTCAGACCTCGCTCGATGTTTTGGATTTCCTCAGCGGCCAGCCCGCACGCGACCGCCAGGTCGTCGATCGAATATCCAAGGTGCTCGCGATAAGCGCGGACGATGTGGGTTCCCTGGGACATAGCCGTCAAGACTGGTTCGGGAATGCGCGAATCCTTCATAAACATCTCCAAGAACTGGGAGCTCCCTCGGAGATTCCTCCCCGAGGCGCACACTTAGCAAATAAAAAAAATGGTCGTCCAATCGGCCGAACCGGCCTCATGCATGGGATGGGCCGCTGAATTGGCCGGGCCGGAATATGGCGGCTCACCTCCTTCTGATCAAGTATCAAGGCTGCCCGTGCTGAGAGCCTGGTCGGCGTAGCGCATGCGACCTGCGATCCTTCGTGGACCATTCTCGCCGATGGCTTTCTTGAACAGCAACTCGAACTTTCGGCACGGACACTGCTTCCTTCGGCCAATCTCCACCGGCGAGGCAGCGAAAGACCCGCTCGTAACCGCTACCGAGTTTCGCAATTGCAGCAAACAATGGTCATCTGGTTTCATCCGGGCTTCGGATCCAGACAAGGGGTACCGCTTTCCTGGAGGCGCATCGCCACCTGTAGAGGTTCACAATCATTCGACCGTGACCGATTTTGCGAGATTGCGCGGCTGGTCTACATCCGTCCCCATGAAGAGCGCCGTGTGGTAGGCTAGAAGCTGTATCGGGAGCGAGAAGATCATTGGCGCGATAATCTCGTCGACAACCGGCAGCACGAGCGTGTGCATGGTTTCGAGTTTCGATACGGCTGCCCCTTTTTCATCGGTGATGAGGATAATCCGCCCTCCACGGGCAGCCACTTCCTGCATGTTGGAAACGGTCTTGTCGAAAAGACGGTCATGGGGCGCGATGACGATCACTGGCATGTTCTCGTCTATCAATGCGATCGGCCCGTGCTTCAATTCACCCGCTGCATAGCCCTCGGCATGGATGTAGGAAATCTCCTTGAGCTTCAGCGCACCTTCCATCGCTAGCGGGAAACTGGTGCCACGGCCGAGATACAGGACGTCACGACACTTTGACAGTTCGCGCGACAAGAACTCGATTTCCGGCTGGATGCTCTCGAGTACGTGGCCCATCACGCGCGGCAATTCGGCGAGGCTCCTGACGAGCGCCTGCAGCTCGTCTTCGGGGACGGTCCCGCGGGCTCTGGCCGCGCCGATGGCGAGTGCTGCTAGAACGGCAAGCTGGCAGGTAAAAGCCTTGGTAGAGGCGACGCCGATCTCCGGTCCGGCAAGGATCGGGAAAACCGTATCGGCCTCCCGAGCGATGGTCGATTCGCAGGCATTGACGATAGCGCCAATTTTCAGCCCACGCTCCTTGCAGTACCTCAATGACGCAAGCGTATCGGCGGTTTCGCCGGACTGCGAGATGAAAAGAGCCGCCGACTGCGGCGGCAACGGGATCTCGCGGTAACGGAATTCGGACGCAACGTCGATTTCAACCGTCAGGCGCGCATAGCGCTCGAACCAGTATTTTCCGATCAGTCCGGCGAAATAGGCGGTCCCGCAGGCAGAGATCGCCAAGCTCGGGACCTTGGCGAAATCAATGCCAGGAACCATGTCGCGACTGTCTATGATGTTAATGTAATGACGGAGAGCATGGGCGATGACCTCGGGCTGCTCGTAAATCTCCTTCTCCATGAAGTGGCGATGGTTGCCCTTGTTGGCCAGATCGGCCGCGGCCGTGGAGATATGGCGCGGACGCTCGACGGGACGGCCGTCGATATCGAAGATATGGGCGCCCGAATTGCCGACAACGGCCCAGTCGCCGTCGATGAGATAGGTAATTTCATTGGTGAAAGGAGCAAGGGCGATCGCGTCGGAGCCCAGGAACATCTCGCCGTCGCCGTGACCGATCGCGAGCGGTGGTCCGTTGCGCGCCGCCGTGATGGTCGTCGGTTCATCTTCGAAGAGGATGGCAAGCGCATAGGCGCCCTTGACGCGTTTCAGCATGGCACGCGTGGCCTCTTGCGGCCTCATGCCCTCTCGGCGGTATCTTGCCAAGAGATGCCCAACGACCTCGGTGTCGGTGTCGGTCTGGAACTCGGCGCCATCCGCCGCCAATTCGTCCTTCAGCTCGGTGAAATTCTCGATGATGCCGTTATGGACTACGGCGACACCGTCGCTAAAGTGCGGGTGCGCATTGCGTTCGGTCGAGGCCCCGTGGGTTGCCCAACGCGTGTGGCCGATGCCGACGTTGCCGCTCAGCGGCTCTTCCTTCAGTCGCGTCTCGAGATTGACGAGCTTGCCCTCGGCGCGCCGGCGGTGCAAGGCACCCTCGATGATCGTCGCAACGCCGGCGGAATCATAGCCGCGATATTCCAAACCCTTCAACGCGCCGATCAACCGATCCGACACCGGCTGTTGCCCAACGATGCCAACAATCCCGCACATGTTCGTCTCCGCATCTTTGCGGGCAGCACCAGCCCACGCGAGACGGATACCCGTCCGGCCGCTTTAAGTGGCGGCCTTGTAGTAGTAATCCATAATATTGGTAAAATTGATTGTTGTGATAACTACCATCCACCCGATGGATAGGTCGGCCGCTGTGGGGCCACGACCCAAACTTCTATTCGCGCCTGACGCTCTTATGAGGATCGCAAACTCACACCCGCGGCAGGATCACGGCCTCAGAAAGGCCAGGAGGCCTTGGACAGTGGACGGACGACTGGCCTGCGGGTAGGAGCATTGTGCCGCCGACTTGGGCATCGGCGATGGTCTGTCTTGGCGACAGCCTGAGTTCGCTTCAGGACCGTCGTCGTCTCGCGCGGCTGCCGGTGTCAGTTGACGATAACAAAATGTCCGCCGGGGGCGAGCGCCTCGCGCACGGCACGTGCCAGCCGCGGTCGGTCCGGGACGCCGTCGAAGGCGTTGGCCGTGAAGACGAAGTCGACGGGGCGTGACACCAGAGTAGCGAGTTCATAGCGCATAGCCGGCGACGAATTCGCAATTGGTCGCGCCGGCGCCGGTCAGCCGGCGCTGCGCGGCCTCCAGCTGGTCGGCGTAGTGCGACGACATGGCGGGCGATTGTGGCGATCGGCACAGCCGCCCCGCAACAGAGGTCGACCACCTCCATGCCCGGCTTCAGCCCAGTTGTCGCAAGCGCCATCTTCGCTGCGGTCGCGCTTGTCATGCTGCTCTTTCCTAGCCTTTGCAAGAACACGAACCTCGGCTTCGGTCGGAATGGCAACATGGCGAAGGGCGACCCGATCTGCGTCAAGCTCATCGCCACGGAAGAGGCGAATGATAGGCAGCCCCACTACCGCCTGATCACCACCGGCGGCCGCCGATGTTCCCAGCATTCGCGTTCCAAGGTCGGCATGTCGTGCTCCTCGCTGGCATAGCCGAGGCAGAAATAGCCGATCAGCGTCCATTCGGGCGGCGTGTCGAGAATTTCGGCCATCTCGGTCGCATCGAGGATCGACACCCAGCCCATGCCGATGCCCTCCGCCCGCGCCGCCACCCACAGTGTGTGCACTGCCATGACGGCCGAATAGTCGATGGTCGCCGCCATGGTCATGCGACCGAGCCCATGGCCTTGTCGGGTCGTGTGGTCGGCGAAGACCGCGAATTGACAGGGCGCCTCGTCGAGCCCGGCAAGCTTCAGCCGGGCATAGAGTGCGGCGCGCTCTCCCGAAAAGCGCGTGAGCGCCTCGGCATTGCAGCGCTCGAAGCAGTCTCTCACGGCAGTGCGCCGCTTGAGGCTCTCGACCACTACGAAGCGCCAGGGCTGGCTGAGGCCAACGGAGGGCGCAATGCTGGCGAGCTCGAGCAGGCGTTCCAGCGTACCCTCTGGCAGAGCCGTTGGCTCGAAGCGCCGCACATCCCTGCGCCAGCGCAGCAGCGTGATCAGCCCGGAGCGAAAATCGTCGGTGAAATCTGGAGGTGACGGCATGGCGGTCTCGTTAGGTATGGATTGGGCACTAGGGAGTGCAGTGTGGACAGCCTCTGCCTATTGCCAAGCTGGCTTGTTGCGTCCGACAATCGCGTCATGCGACCCCTCTCGGAGAGTAAAAATAACTGACGCGCATCAGGGCTCGCGCATGTGGAACGCGATGAGCATCCCCAGTTACTGGCACATTCTACAATCAGCTACCAACTGACAAACGTATGGCAGGAGACGGATGAGACGTGGACGGTGTTCGACCGTCGTACCGCAGAGTCGCCATGTCGCATTTAGAAGGTCCTAATATTTGATGCAAATGGCTGGGAACGTTGCTCACCCTCAACTCGGAGGTGACCGTTACCATAAACCGCGGATGGGCTGGTGCCGTCATGAAGTTGGAAGGCGACTTGCCTCCTCTAGCCGTTTTCGCAACCTATCCCGTCGCCGTCTCGGTCAAGATCATAGATATCGGTGCCTACGACAGAGACCGGCCCGTGTACGTATGCGGGACCATTGCCCTTTCCGGAGGAACAGTCGACATCGCTGGCGATTGGAACACAGGCGCCTGTGTAGTTAGGGTCGCAGGATTCTTGGCCATGAGCGCTGCTGATGAATAACGCCAGAACCAGAGCGACCGCGCCTAGACGACCAAACCCCATCAAATACCCACCAGCTAACACCCAAGAAATCTTAGCGGGCATTTTAGCTCCATGCAATATTAGCGCTGGCTTGGGCGCCTATATATCACCACCAAGCTCCAAAGAGATGAGTTATTGCCCGACTGCAATGATCAAGATCGCGTTGAGGGTCGCGCGCTGGCGGGCTACTTGATTTCGGTTTGGCAGATGCGTGGCCAAAGACCGACGCGTGCTGCCAGGGATATGCATCTGCGGCGGGGTTTGACTTTTGGTATTGCTAGGCAGGAAGGTCGCTTGCTGTACAGAGGAGCTTATTGCCGAGGTTGAGAATCCTAGTACCGATCGATGGTGGTGCATCCCACAGCAGTCTGATTTGCGACAGCCGTCGTCGAGCCGGAGTGCGCATCGCCCTCTTCGGTGAGGCCTCCGTAAGCGTCTGCGACGACCGACAGAGTCGACAAGCACGCGCTTCGTTCAGCGCCCCGAGGTGATCATGGCTGAAAAGCGGTCCTACAAGGGCGGGCGATGTTAGCCTTCAAGGCCGACAAGAGGCAAACGCTATGGGATCGTGTGCAGGGCGAGGTCGGCGTCCCGGTCCCGAAGGAGCATAAGAAGGACAAGGCGGAATGGCTGAAGCCGGGACTGGTCGGCCGGGTCACGAGGAGAAGGGCGACGAGAAGCTGCGCCTCGCAAGGCTACTGGATTACTGGGAGGCTAACCAAAGAGCGCGGCCAGTCTTGGGTATATTGTACGATTGTTACCCAAGCGGCGGCCGCATGGACTCTCATCATCGCGGAACTACATTGCCACAATGGCACAGCTCTTTGAATCCGCCCCAATGAGCGCTTCATTTCAGATGATCGTCGACCACTACGAGACAGCGGTTTCACTCCAGGAGCGCATTGTAACTCGCGCTCGACAAGTCGGCTTGGCGACCAAAAGCGATGACGAATTTCTGGAGCATTTGAATGCGGCGTTAGAGCGGGTGCGCCAAACCCTGGCTGGCGCCGATCAACGCAGTTAAAATGGGACACCCGCGGTCCGCAGGCATACAGTGTGCCATCGACGGCAACTCTAAGGGCGTCCGTCGGCTGTGAGCGATCAACATGCTTCCGCCCCAATAGGGAGAGGGAGCTATGACAGATTCCAGTTCACAAACTCACACTGCCGCGCAATGCGACACCGGCCAAAATTCCATCTATCGCAATTCGCTGCTGCTTCGAATGTGCTCGGCAGATTTGGCCTTGCTGCAACCTCATTTGGAAAGCGTCTCCCTTGGACTGAAGACGCATCTCGAAGTGGCGGGGTCTCCAATCAGAACCGTGTACTTCTTCGAGAGCGGTCTCGGGTCAGTGGTGGGCGAACTGCGGCCTGGTATTGAAGCTGAGATCGGAATCATAGGTTGTGAGGGTATGACCGGCTCAGCGCTTATCATGGGCGATGACCGGTCAACGCACGATTGTTACGTCCAATTAGAAGCCCGAGCCTTTGTTATCGACGCGGGCCTCTTCACCAAGGCGCTTTTGACAAGCCCAACCCTGCGAAGTTTTCTGCTCCGCTACGTTCACTACTTTCACCTCCAGGCAAGCTTCACCGCGCTCAGCAATGCCCGGATGAACATCGTCGATAGGCTCTCAAGATGGCTGGTGATGTGTGATGATCGCGTCGAGGGGAACAGCTTTGCGATTACGCACGAGTTCTTATCAGTTATGCTCGGTGTCAGGCGGCCCGGCGTCACCATAGCGCTGCAAACCTTGGAGGGCCAAGGTCTGATACGCTCAAGGCGAGGAGAGATAGTCATTCTTGATCGCGCGCGTCTAATTGCGCTGGCAGATGGGTCATATGGCAGGGCTGAAGCCGAATACGCTCGGCTAGTCGGCAAACTGCATTGACCGCAGGCGCCGCGGCGTCCGTAGCGCCGCGACGGTGATCGCCAACGAATGTGCTCGAACAGGAGATGGTCGATTTCCTGCATTGGAGTCATGTCCGGGTAAGCCGCCTAGACAGAGCCTTCACCGCCGACGTTGCCGAGCATCGGGATCCAAGACGAAGCTGTCATGCCGGCACCGCTGCATGCGCCACGCGAGGAACAAACCGCCCCTCGCAGTCGTTCAGGATTGCGAAGCACGATACGGCTGTGCACCACCTTCCGGTGACTCCAAAGGAGACCCGAGATGACTCGGTCCGTAGAGGAGGTTTTCGAAGAGCATCTGAGGCTTCGCGCGGCAGGCGATCTCGAGGAAGCTGGAGCAATGGCGAGACTCATTGCGCCAGCCGCATAGCCTTATCTTGCCTCACAACGGGAAGGCTGTTTCGGGACTTTTCGAAATCAGCGGATCACAGGCTCGCCATGGAAGCGGCGGCGCGATGGAGGAGAAACGCCGAAGCCAACTTCCATCATCAGCCGTGGCCTGTGCGACGGCACGGTGCCCATATGGAACCCGAACGGATCCTCGACGAAACCGAAACCGGCCTTGCCGGTCAGCGTGACCGGACTCTGCTTGCCGTAGACGTCCAGAATCTCTTGCGCTGGATGGCCGACTACAAGCGTAAATTGGTGCTTGAGGGCGCGGCGATCATGGCTGCCGCGAACATAGATATGCGGGCCGGTCCCCTCGTCGACGGGCACTAGATAGAAAAAGAACTTCAGCATCCGCCAGTCGTCCAGGTCGAAATGGTATTTGCCGAGCGAAGCCAGGTTCTTGTCGGCGTCCGACGCCTGGCCGGTCGGGAAGCTCCACCAGACGCGCGTCGTGATCAGCGTCGCCTGGCCGCCGAGATAGTGCGCGGCGATATCCATGAGCAGCGGATCGTTTTGGATGGCAACGGCCGACTTACAGCCCAGAATGCGCTCGAAATAATGGCCGCTGAGCAACGGACGGCCAAATCGCGCCTCAGCCTCCGCATGCTCCGCCGGCATGAATTCGAGTCGGCGATCGAAATTGCCGAAACAAGGTGTGCACCTTGCGAATGCGGCTACATCTTCAGCCACCATTGCAGGCAGGACAAGGCCGGGAAAAAGCCCATCCATCCGCAGCGCGTCGACAACGTCGTGGCAATTGACACCGGCAAACATCGTGTCCTGGGCTCTTTGCGGCCTTCGGACCGGCTTTGCACCACGCCAGTGCATTCTCCGTGCCGGCATGGTGCGCGCCAACATGAACATGGGCAGCCACGCCGGATTTTCGCGAATATCCGACAGGTAGGTCGGAATGCGTACGGCTATGCGACGCAGCATGCTGCCGTTTCGCGCGATTGTCTCAAGGCTTGCAGCGCCGGCTTTGTCGGAGTTCATAACGGTCATCGGGGTCCTCAGGTCATGAATGCACTTATCGACGAAGTTGGGTCCCGGTGTTTCGCCGAAACCCGATTCGCCGCGGAAGAACTAGGCGCTTGCCACGTTTTGTGCAACGCACCATTGCAGTGAGAAATGGAGGTTGCGCGTTCGGATAAGACAATCGCAACCACCCCAATTACCTCAGGAACTGTCTGTAGCCGCCGCCCATCAGGAAGCGGCCACGTTGGATGGCGCGGCGTACCTGATCGCGAAGATGGCCGCCTGGATGACGCCAATCTTCTTCGACACGGCGTCTCCCGAACAAGGCAATGGCGACCTCCTGATGAGATGCTCCCGCGAGCGAGCCATCCAAAGCCTGCAGTACAATACGCAGACGCGCTCCGCGGTGTTCCGGCGGAAAGCAAGCAGCTGACACGCGGCGGCAATCATTGATGTCGTTCAGGAACTGAAGGGCAGCGACATGGAACTTGAGGTGCTGCGGCTGAAGGATTGCGTCGACATATAGCCGCAACGGGCGGAGGACGGACGCACCGGAAACGGCGATCTGCAGACTCCGGCAGTTCTCCCTCAGCAGCACGTGCTGCATGCCCGCAGCTGTCAGCAGGATGTCCTTGCAGCATGAGAGCGATGAAAGGTGAAGCGGTTCAAAATCGTGGTCGAGCCCCAGCGGCTCCGCGGCCGCTCGTAGAATACAGGCGCAATCGCGCGGATCCCAAAAGACCCTCGCCGATGTAGCGTCCGACTGTGGCGCGTCCGCGAAAAAGGAGGCTCCATTGTCTTAGGAAAGCTGATTCTGTCGTCAACTCGATTATCTTCATGTCGGCCTGGGCTCCGACAAAGCAGGCGGACGGTGCCATTTTGGCGTGGTCGCGCTGGAATTGTGGATTGCGCCGAAGAAACTCCCAGGCCCAGCCAGTCCGTGGCAATCGTCTGGCGTAGTGGTAAGCGTCCTGGCAACGCCAGTCCGGCCAGCATACAACGCCGACCGTCGCTTCCTTGGGCAAACCAGCATCCTTCATGGCACAGGTGTCCACAATGGCGCTATGCTGACGGGCCTAGAACCGGTTGCCAAAGTACCGGTCCGCTCAGACGTCCCCTGCTGCGGATTCGCAAAAGGCTCGCGTGGGAAATCTCGAGAAACCCAGCCACCGCCTCCGTTTTGCCGACGCACTTGGGTTCTCCGATGCGCGACAATGGCCACGTAGCAAGGCGGAGGATCCGCTCCATGCGCGTGTCCGTCACCGTTACGATCCGGGTCAGATCCTTGGCCAAGCCGAACTCGATCATGCCCGCGAAGAGCTCGTAGGTCGCCTGGGCCAGCCCGCCCGCTGCCTTGGGCGCCGACGGAGGAAGATCGAGCGCGAAACGACTGCTCTCCCATATGTCGGTGGTCGAGGGCACGACGTCAGCACCCAGCAGCACCGGGAAGGTGTCGCGCAACATTGTGGGTCCGGTGCTGGGCAGAAGACGCACGCAACCGCGAATTCGCCAGTCGGATCCTTTGAGGAGCAGATAGACAGGCTTGAGAGCATCAAACGGATCGGATTCCATCTGGTCTTCGGTATCAACTTCCCAATCGAGCCTTTCCTTGAAGACCCGAAACCTGAGCCCATGCATCTCTTTGAGTTCGCCTGCAAACTCGTTGTAAAAGTCTGGTGCTATCAGTTGCATCATGGTCGCCTCCATGTGGGATGTGTTCCCGCCATCGAAGGGCAAAGCTGACATCGATGCAGCCTGTAGAGGTTTACAGGTATCGTGGCTGAGAATCAGGATCTCGTCAGGCCGGAGGCAGCCATTCGTGCAACGGCTTGGTTGATCGTTCGAACGCCAAACTTTGCCTTGGCGTTTTCCAGATGAAAGGTCACGGTGCGCTTTGAGACGCCGAGAAGCTGGCTAGTATCCCAAGCCGACTTGCCGCGCGCCGCCCATTTCAGGCACTCGAACTCCCGCGGGGTGAGCGTTACACCATCCACCACGCGATGATCGGCGAGCCTGCGCCGGACATGGATATGAAAGTTGATGGCCACCAGCTGCAATGCTTTTTCGTAACGTGCCAGTGACCGCAACAGAGGCGGACGGGACTCGTCGGAAGCAAAGGTCAGGGCAGCAAACCGGCCGAGATGATCATGCATGGACATCGTCAGGCCGCCGCAGATGCCAAACTCAGCCGCACTCTCTAGAATTTGTTGCTGCGAATTCGGCAGACAGTGCCGAGCGCGATCCACACCCCAATCGAATGTATCCCAGCCTTGCAGCCCGCGCAGGATGACCGGATCGAGACTGTGGTACCGCTGTTGCAGATAACGTGACGTCCAGGATGAAGGATAGTTTGAAATCAATTGGGGGGCGTCGCCGGAGGCTGACGGGTAGGTGAAATAGGCGAATAGCGGGAAGTCGAAGCCGGCTGCAGCGGAGGCCATTGCCTCACAGAGATCGGCAGCATCAACACTTGCAGACAGTTGCTCGACGAAGTTCTCAAACACGCGATGCATGTGTCCTGTGCGTAACCTCCGTAACGCTCAATGCCAGGCAGAGACCTTGTTTTAGATGATCCCGGACGAATACGGCGCGTGCCGAGAACGTGGCTAATCTGTTGAACCAATCCGAAATAGTCTGACGTTGTCTATGAGCCGTGTGCCGCCGAGCCAGGCGGCGGCAAGCAACCGTGCCGGTCGATCGAGGCTTGTTATCGGCTGCAGATCTGCCTCATCGCGGAGTTCCAGGTATTCGACCTCGCGATAGCCTGCAGTTAGAATTGCTGCGCGAGATTCTGCAAGCGTTGGCATGATGGGTGAGCCGCGCTCAAGCCGCTCAGCCGTCTTGAGCAGGACCGATGATAGCTTGGGAGCAACAGCGCGTTCCGCTGGCGAGAGCCGCACATTGCGCGATGCTAGCGCAAGACCGTCGGCTTCACGGACTGTCGGACAGGCAACAATGGTGATTGGAATATCGAGATCCCGGGCCATGCGCCTGACCAGGTGAATTTGCTGAAAGTCCTTTTCGCCAAAGAAGCCGAAGTCAGCGCTGGTCTGCAGGAAGAGCTTGGCGACGACGGTCGCCACGCCGTCGAAATGCCCCGGCCGGAATGTACCGCACAGGCCTTCGCTGACACCGCAAACCGAAACGGTGGTGGCGAAGCCCGCCGGATACATCTCCTCTGCATCTGGCGCATAAAGCAGGTGCGCGCCAACCGGTGCCAGTTTGGCGGCATCCTCGTTCTCGGTGCGGGGATACGCGGCAAGATCGGCCTGGCTGTTGAATTGCTTCGGGTTGACGAAGAGCGTCACTATCACACGGTCTGCCTTCTCGAGTGCAGCGTGCACCAGGCTGAGATGGCCCTCATGCAGGACGCCCATCGTTGGCACCAGGGCTATCCTCACACCTTCGCAGCGCCATGCGGCGACGCTTTCGCGAAGCTGGTCAACGCTCCTGACGATCGGCACGCTCACGCTGCTTCTCCGCTCTTGGTGGCGTCCGTGTCGGCGGGCTTGGGCGCATCGGCAAACACGTGCTCTGCGGCGGGAAACTGGCGCTCCTTCACCTCGCGCGCATAGGAAGCGATCGCAGCCGCAGCCGCCTCCCGGAGTTCAGCATAACGCTTGACGAACTTGGGCCGGAAGTCGCCGAAGAGGCCCAGCATGTCGTCGACGACGAGAATCTGGCCGTCACAGGCTGCCGAGGCACCGATGCCAATGGTCGGGGTCGCCACCTCCTTGGTGATCCGGCGGGCGAGCGCCTCAGGAACCTTCTCCAGGACGACCGCAAAGGCGCCCGCTTCGCCCACCGCAATTGCGTCGCGCCTGATGCGCTCGGCATCCCCGCCCCTGCCCTGTACGCGGTAGCCACCGATGGTGTTGATGGCCTGCGGCGTCAATCCGACATGGGCCATGACGGGCACGCCGCGTGCGGCGAGGAAGCCGATCGTCTCTGCCATCGCTTCGCCGCCTTCGAGCTTGACGGCCGTGCAGCCGGTCTCGGCCATGACGCGCGCGGCATTGCGGAAAGCCTGCTCTGGGCTTTCCTCGTAGGAACCGAACGGCAGGTCGACCACCATCAGCGCCTGCTTGATGCCACGGCGCACCGCCTGGCCGTGCGTGATCATCATCTCCAGCGTGACACCGAGCGTCGAGGGCAGGCCGTGGAGAACCATGCCGACGCTGTCGCCGACGAGCACCACATCACAATGGGGATCGACAAGCCGGGCGACTGGGGTGGTGTAGGCGGTAAGGCAGACGAGCGGCGTCCCACCTTTGCGCGAACGAATATCCGGCGGTGTGATCGCCCTGGTGTCACCATAAGCGCTCATGGGACCCTCCTTCCCCTACGTTACCAGCTGCGGCTGTCGCCTTTGGCACATTTTTGTGCAGGTGCGAAGAGCAAAAAAATGGCCATGCAGCTGCGGGGTGTTGACGTGCCAATTGGCACGCTTACACTAAATCGATTAAGGTGCCCCCGAGCTGGCCAAATAATGGACGATCAGGCAATAGGACTCAGGAAAGACAGAGCCGCCGGCAAGGCCGACAACGTCAAAGTGGACTTGATCGCCTTTGTGGTCGCCGTAAACGGCAGTCAACCCTGTGTCCTCACCATCGGCCAGGCGGACACCTTGCCCTCCGGTCCCTTTGCGCTTGAGCACCGATCGCTGCAATCCGGCTTGAGGGGGTGGGTCGAGCAGCAAACCGGCCATCGGCTGGGGTACATTGAGCAACTCTACACGTTCGCGGATCGGGATCGCATCGGCGCCGAGCGCCAGCAGCGCGTCATCTCCATCAGCTATCTCGCATTGACGCGCAAGGAACAGGCAGCGGGCTCGCCCAAGTGCGGATGGCAGAGTTGGTATGAATATTTTCCATGGGAGGACCACCGCTCCGGCACGCCTGCGGTCGTGCTGGACGTTCTGCGGCCGCGCCTGATCGAATGGGCAAACGGCGTTGGCGATTCGGCCACGCGACGTGAACGCTGGCAGCGGGCGACGATAGCCTTTGGCTTCGACGACCGCCTTTGGAACGAGGAACTCACGCTTCAACGCTATGAGTTAGTCTACGAAGCAGGCCTGGTCCAAGAGGCCGTAAGAGGGCGGGACGCAGGACCCCCGCCGCTGGTGCCCAGCAAGTCCATGGTCGCCGATCATCGCCGCATCGTGGCGACCGGCATTGCGCGGCTGCGCTCCAAGATCAAATACCGCCCAGTCGTCTTTGAGCTGATGCCGCCGGTCTTCACGCTTTTGCAGCTGCAGCGAACCGTGGAGGCGCTCGCCGGCAGGCTCATCCACAAGCCGAACTTTCGCCGACTGATCGAACAGCAGGAGCTGGTCGAGGAGACCGGAGAGGCCACCACTGAGACCGGCGGCCGGCCAGCGAAGCTTTTCCGTTTCCGCCACGCCGTTCTCGACGATAGGCTCATCGCCGGGACAAAATTGCCGCTGGCGCGGGGTTGACATCCCTTATACTCACAGCAAGTATATGCTGGTTATTTTCAGTTAGAGTATAAGCGGGAGGGGGTCTATGGGCGCCATGCTGCCTACGGCCGCGTTGCTCTACGAGCGCGTCCGACGAGTGATCCCGCCGATCGAATGGCCGGCTTTCGCCGAGGATATCGAGGCGATCCTTGCGCTGAAGCGCGAGCGCAACGCGATCATTCTGGCGCACAACTATCAGACACCCGAGATCTTCCACTGCGTGGCCGACATCGTCGGCGACAGCTTGGCACTAGCCCGCACGGCTGCGACGGTCGAGGCGCAAGTCATCGTGCTGGCCGGCGTCCATTTCATGGCCGAAACGGCCAAGCTCCTTAATCCGGGCAAGACCGTGCTCATTCCGGATCTCAGCGCCGGTTGCTCGTTGGCGGACTCAATCACGGCAGAAGACGTGCGCTTGATGCGCCAGCGTTATCCCGGCGTTCCGATCATCACTTATGTAAATACGTCCGCCGAAGTGAAGGCCGAGTCGGATATCTGCTGTACATCCGGCAACGCCAAGGCGGTCGTCGAATCCCTTGGGGTTCCCCGGGTGATCATGTTGCCGGACGAATATCTGGCCCAGAATATCGCCGCCCAGACAGATGTGCAGATCATCCCCTGGAAAGGGCGTTGCGAGGTGCATGAGCGCTTTACACCGGCCGACATCCGCGAGTTGCGCGAAAGCCATCCCGGCGTGGTCGTGCTCGCCCATCCCGAATGCCCGCCCGACGTCGTGGCTGAAGCAGATTTTTCCGGCTCGACGGCTGCCATGTCCGACTATGTCGAAAGGCAAAGGCCGCCACGTGTCGTGCTGATGACGGAATGCTCAATGAGCGACAACGTCGCGTTAGCGCACCCAAAGGTCGAGTTCATCCGGCCCTGCAATTTGTGCCCGCATATGAAGCGGATCACGCTTGCCAACATCCGCACGGCGCTCGAGCAGAACCACCATGTCGTAACCGTCGAACCCGGGATCGCCGGGCGCGCGCGGCTAGCGGTCGAACGGATGCTGGCAGTTTGAGCGCCGACCTCCGCAGCTTCTTCGGGCGGCCCATCATCATCGGCGGCGGCATCGCCGGACTGATGACCGCGCTTCAACTGTCGCCGGAGCCGGTGCTTCTTCTGTCAAGGTCGCTGCTGGGAGCTGACAACTCGAGCAACTGGGCCCAGGGGGGCCTGGCTGCAAGTTTCGGCGAAGACGACGATCCGGCAATGCACCTGGCCGATACGGTTGCCGCAGGGGATGGTCTCTGCGACAGAGACGTGGCGAGCCGCATCCTCCAAGCCGCGCCCAAGGCCATAGAGGGGCTTGCGGGCTTTGGGGTTCGCTTTGACCGCACGCCGGAAGGATCACTGTGCCTCGGATTGGAGGCCGCACACAGCCGACGTCGCATCGTTCATGCGCATGGGGACGGCACCGGGCGTGAGATCATGCGTGCGCTGATCGCGGCTGTGCGTTCCACTCCGTCGATAGTTGTCGTGGAGGGCGTGGAAGCGCGCCGGCTCGCCGTGCGAGAGAATGCGATCCGAGGCGTCTGGGCGAGCTGTTCGATCGCACCTTTCTTCTTCGGCTCACGGCGGGTCGTCCTCGCCACCGGTGGCATCGGGGGACTGTTTCTCGACACCACGAACCCTTGGGGCAGTTGCGGACAAGGCCTTGCGCTTGCGGCCCGCGCTGGAGCTGTCCTAGCCGACCTCGAATTCATCCAGTTCCACCCGACCGCCCTTGACGGCCCAGAACGGCCTATGGCGCTGGTCAGCGAGGCTGTGCGAGGCGAAGGTGCTGCCCTGATCGATGAAACCGGCCAGGCTTTTCTCCAGAGCGTGCCAGGGGCGGAACTTGCGCCTCGCGATGTCTTGGCCCGCGCCGTGTGGAACCATCTTGCGGACGGCCACCATGTTTTTCTCGATGCCCGACAACGGCCAGGCCCGGCATTCGCTCGACATTTCCCGACAATCGCATCAGCCTGCCTTGGAGCGGGAATCAATCCCGCGCGCGATCTCATCCCTATTCGTCCGGCCCAACACTACCACATGGGTGGCGTTGCCGTGGACTGCTCGGGCAGGACCTCCGTCAAGGGGCTGTGGGCCTGCGGCGAAGTCGCTTCGACAGGACTGCATGGCGCCAACAGGCTCGCCAGCAATTCCTTGACCGAGGCAATCGTGTGCGCCCGCTGGGTCGCTGAAAGCGTCGCCGGAACGCCTGCGCGCAGAACAAGGCCTGCGTTTGCGAACGTTTACCCACCGCCCGCTCCGATAGCCGTGCGCGTTTTTCTGTCGCGCGCACTCGGCATCGTCCGGGATGGTCAAGGGTTGAAAGCAGCCGCGCGTGCCTTATTGCCGCTCGCCGAAAGCAAGGATGCGGTCTCGGATCCGGCGGCTGTCGGGCTAATGATTGCTGTTGCCGCCTTGTTGCGCGAAGAAAGCCGCGGCGCTCATTACCGGACAGATTTTCCTCATCATGCGACTGCCGCCCGACGGTCCGAAATCACGCTCGAAGCCGCCTTGGCGGCTGCGCGGGCACTCGGACACTCGCCAAGCTCCGAAGGTGCAAAGTGATGATGCTCTCACCGCTCCCCACGGTCCTGCTTGAGCCGCTTGTCCGGGCATCTCTTCTTGAAGACCTTGGCAGAGCCGGCGACTTGACCACGGACGCCATCGTCCCGAAGGAATACCAAGCGGGAACCGTGTTGGTGGCGCGACAGTCCGGAGTTGTCGCCGGCATCGATCTGGCGATGCTCGCTTTCGGCATGATTGATCCTGGTGTCGAAATCTCCGTGGAGCGGGCAGACGGCTGCAATGTCGTGGATGGAGAGGTCATTGCATCAGTGGTTGGCCCGGCCCGAGCCATTCTCACAGCGGAAAGGACGGCACTCAATTTTTTGTGCCATCTGAGCGGCATCGCCACAGCAACGGCATCGATCGTCGCTGCGGTTCGTGGATATGGCGCGAAGATCGTCTGCACCCGCAAGACAACGCCCGGATTGCGGGCAGTCGAAAAGTATGCCGTGCGCGCAGGTGGCGGGTCCAATCACCGCTTCGGCCTGGACGATGCAATTTTGATCAAGGACAACCACATCGCCATCGCAGGCGGCGTCCGGCCAGCGCTCGAGCGAGCACGAAGAGCGGCCGGTCATCTCGTCAAGATCGAAGTCGAAGTCGATACTCTGGCCCAGTTGGAGGAGGTACTTGGCTTCGCTCCCGATGCGGTTCTGCTCGACAACATGTCCCTCCCCGATCTTCGCCGCGCCGTCGCAATGGTCGGTGGCCGCGCTATCACCGAGGCTTCTGGCGGGATCACGTCGCATACAGCGCGAGCGGTTGCCGCGACCGGCGTTGATCTGATTTCGGTCGGCCGACTCATCCACAGCGCGCCGATCCTGGATATCGGCCTCGACCATCGGGGCTCATGATTGTCTGAGTAACGAACAGGATCGGGTCAACTGTCCTTTCCGATCATCATAGTCAGATAGCAAAGACCCGCAAGGCAGACCGGAGGAACAGCATGGAGATGCAAACGGCAAGTTCAACGCAGACATCGCCACAGGCTCAATCCCCTGACCCGCCTGACCCTGGAGCGTGGACCTTGGAGAAGGCTCAGGCACTTTACCATGCCCCCTTCAACAATCTCCTCTTCCTGGCGCAAACGGTGCACCGGCAGAATTTCGATCCAAACAAGGTCCAGCTCAGCCGGCTGCTCAGCATCAAGACCGGAGGATGCCCGGAGGATTGTGGCTATTGCAGCCAGTCGGCGCGTCACGAAACCGGGTTGGAGGCGTCCAAGCTGATGGATGTCAGGCGCGTCATCGCCGAAGCGACCAAGGCGCGTGATGCCGGCGCCACCCGTTATTGCATGGGCGCGGCCTGGCGAAACCCCAAGGCGCGCGACATGGATGCCGTGGTGGCGATGGTCGAAGGCGTCAAGGCGCTGGGCCTGGAGACCTGCATGACACTCGGCATGCTCGATCTTGAGCAAGCCGCTCGACTGAAGCAGGCGGGTCTCGACTACTACAACCATAACATCGACACGTCAGAACGCTACTATAGCGAGATCATCGGTACGCGGAGCTTTGCCGAGCGGCTTGAGACGCTTGAGCACGTTCGCAAATCCGGCATCAAGGTCTGCTGTGGAGGCATTGTCGGCATGGGCGAGGAGCCGGTGGACCGGATCGACATGCTGGTGACGCTGGCCAATCTGCCGGAACATCCGCAAAGCGTTCCAATCAACATGCTGATCCCGATCGCCGGTACGCCGCTTGCAGACGCCAAGCCCATTGAGCCGATCGAATTCGTGCGCGTGATCGCGCTGGCGCGCATCATGATGCCGAAATCGCATGTCCGTCTGTCCGCCGGCCGCACCGCGATGACCGACGAGATGCAGGCGCTGTGCTTTTTTGCCGGCGCCAACTCAATCTTCTTCGGCGACACGCTGCTGACGGCGGACAATCCCGGTGAGGACAAGGATACCCTGCTGTTCCGGCGCCTTGGCATCGATCCGATGGAACTCGAGGCGCAATGAACGGGGCGCCGCTTGCCCGTTATGATGCGACCTTGCAGGGCCTAGCGCGCAAGGACCGGCTGCGGACGCTTTCGCCCCGCGCCGGGCTGGACTTCTCGTCGAACGACTATCTCGGGCTGGCCGCGTCCAGAAGACTTGGCGATGCGGTTGTGGCGGCGATTGCGCGGGGCACGCCGGTTGGCGCCACCGGGTCGCGGCTGTTGCGCGGCAATGCACCGGAACACGAGCAGCTCGAGGCAGACGCGGCGGCATTCTTTGGAGCCGACCGCGCGCTGTTCTTCGGAAGCGGCTACATCGCCAACTTCGCTCTGCTGAGCGCCCTGCCGCAGAAGGGCGATCTTTTGGTCCTCGATGAGCTCGCCCATGCCAGCATGCATGAGGGTGCGCAGGCCGGACGCGCACAGTTCGTGCTGGCCGCGCACAACGACGCCACCGCTGTCGAGGATGCGATTACACGTTGGCGCGTCGCAGGCGGCATGGGATGCGTCTGGATCGCGGTGGAAAGCCTTTACAGCATGGATGGCGACTGCGCGCCTTTGGAGAGCCTGGTCGCGCTTGCCGATCGGCACGGCGCATTCATCGTCATTGATGAGGCGCATGCCACCGGCGTCTGGGGACCGGACGGCCGGGGGCTTGCCGCCGCTTTCGAGGGCCGCGACAACATCATAGTGCTCCACACCTGCGGCAAGGCGCTCGGCGCATCTGGTGGGCTCGTGACCGGGCCGAGGGCACTGTGCGAATATCTGATCAACCGTTGCCGGCCATTCATCTACGCGACCGCGCCATCGCCACTGATGGCGGTCGTGGCGCGCGAGGCACTCGCAATGCTGGCCGACGAGCCTATGCGGCGTGTTCAGCTGCATGAACGCGTCGCCAGCGCCGGCCGGTTGGTCAATCGCTGGGGTGTGACACCAAGCGGCTCACAGATCCAGCCCTTAGTAATCGGCGATGTCAGGCGCACCATGGCAGTGTCGGCGCGCCTGCAGGCCCGCGGCTTCGACATACGCGGCGTTCGTCCTCCGACCGTGCCCGAGGGCACGTCGCGGCTGCGCATCTCACTGACGCTCAATATTGGCGAAGCCGACATTTCCGCCATGGTCGAGGCGCTGGTCGAGGTGTTGGCCCAAACATCACCGGAGGCGATATGACCCAACGCATCGTCATCACCGGAACGGATACTGGAGTTGGCAAGACCGTGTTTGCGGCTGGGCTCGCCGGTTTGCTGGACGGCTTTTACTGGAAACCGGTGCAATCGGGCCTCGACGGCGAGACCGACAGCGAGGTGGTCGCGCGGCTTGCCGGCTTGCCCTCAGAGCGCGTGCTGCCGGAAGCCTACCGCTTGCGGAGCCCGCTGTCGCCGCATCGTTCGGCCGAGATCGACGGCGTGGCGATCAAGGCTGCCGATCTTGCTTTTCCCGTCCTACCGACGCCGCTCGTCATCGAAGGCTCCGGCGGCCTGATGGTGCCGCTCAACCGGCGCACAAGGTTCATCGACATCTTCGCTGAATGGCGGCTGCCAGTTATTCTGTGCGCCCGCACCACGCTCGGCACCATCAACCACACCTTGCTCTCGGTCGAGGCGCTCCGCGCCCGCTCCATCCCGTTGGCGGGCATCGCTTTCATCGGCGATGAGATGGCCGATACGCAACGGACCATCGTGGAATTCAGCGGTGCGCCGCAGCTCGGCAGGCTGCCGCACCTGGATGTGCTGACGGGCAAAACACTGAGGGACGCAATGGTTGCCGGCTTCGCCTTCGCCTCGATTGCTGGAGGTGACTGATGTCGCAGTCTCATGTGTGGCATCCCTTCACCCAGCACGCGCTCGAGCCTGCGATCCCAGAAATCGTCCTGACTGAGGGCGCCTATCTCCACAGGGCCGACGGCGCCCGCATCCTGGACGCCATCTCCTCCTGGTGGGTCGTCACACATGGCCACCGCCATCCCCGCATCATGAAGGCAATCGAGACAACCGCGTCGAGCCTCGACCAGATTATCTTTGCGGGCTTCACGCACGAGCCGGCAGAGCGCTTGGCCAAGGCGCTTGTCGGCCTCGCTCCCGCTGGACTCGACTGGGTGTTCTATTCCGACAGTGGCTCGACCTCAGTCGAAGTCGCGCTGAAGATGGCGCTCGGTTATTTCCGCAACATCGGCGCGCCGCGCTCGCGCATCGTCGTCATGGAGCACAGCTATCATGGTGACACGATCGGAACGATGAGCGTCGGTGCGCGTGGCGTGTTCAACGCCGCCTACGAACCCTTGCTGTTCGAGGTCGACATCATCCCCTTTCCGGCCGCGGGGCACGAGCAGGAGACGCTGGATCGTTTCGAGGCTGTGACCCGCGATCGACGAGCCGCAGCCTTGATCGTCGAGCCGCTGGTGCTGGGCGCCGGCGGCATGCTGATGTATCCAGCATCGGTTCTGGCCGAATTGAAGAAGATCACTGAGGCCTCCGGCACGCTGCTGATCGCCGACGAGGTGATGACTGGCTGGGGACGCACCGGAACCATGTTCGCCTGCGAGCGGGCATCGATTTCTCCAGATATCCTGTGCACCTCCAAAGGGTTGACCGGCGGCACCATCCCGCTGGCCGTAACGCTTGTCACCGATGCCATCTTCCGGGCGCACTATTCCGAGGACCGGAAGAAGACGTTTTTCCATTCGAGCTCCTACACCGCCAATCCGATTGCCTGTGCGGCAGCACTCGCCAATGTCGAGATCTGGCGCGACGAGCCAGTGGCCGAGCGGATCACGGCCTTGAGCGTGATGCAGGCCGTCGGGCTGCAACGCTTTCGGGACAATCCATATTTTGCGGGCTGTCGAGCCACGGGAACGATCGCGGCGCTCGACCTGCGAACCGGTTCCGCAGGTTATCTCGCCGAGATTGGTCCGAAGCTGCGCGCTTTCTTCCTCGAGCGCGGCCTGCTTGTGCGCCCGCTCGGCAATGTCCTCTACCTTCTGCCACCCTATTGCATCGCAGACGACGAGCTCGAACGAGTCTATGACGCCATCGAGGAGGCCGGGGAACGCTTCGGGTCCAGGCCATGAGCAAGTCGTCGCGCATTCTCGGACTTGGCCATCACGTGCCTGGGCGCAAGGTGGCCAATGCCGAGATCGAGAGCAATCTCGGCCTCGAGCCGGGCTGGATCGAAAGGCGTACCGGAATCCGTTCGCGCTTCTGGGCAACGGACGAAGACACGCTGTCGGGTCTTGCCACCCGGGCTGGCGACATGGCGCTGGTGAACGCCGGTATTGCGCGCCACGACATCGGTCTGCTGTTGCTTGCCACCTCGACGCCCGACCATCTTCTGCCGCCCAGCGCGCCGCTGGTCGCACATAAGCTTGGCCTTGGCCGCGCAGGCGCGGTCGATCTGACCGGCGCCTGCGCTGGCTTCATCTATGCGCTCATGTTTGCGGACGGGTTCACCCGCCTGCATGGCAAACCAGCGCTGGTCATCGCCGCCAACATTCTCAGCCGCCGCATCAATCCAGCCGAGCGCGCGAGCTCAGTCTTGTTCGCCGATGCCGCCGGCGCCCTGGTGATCGGTCAGTGCGATGATGCTGATCGGGGCATTCTCGGTGCCTCGGTGGCTTCGGACGGCTCGCGCTACGGGCTGATCCAGATTCCCGCAGGAGGAAGCAACACGCCGTTCCATGGCGACCTCGACCTCGGGCAGACCCGGATGACGATGACCGACGGGCCCGAAATATTCGCAAAGGCCGTCGAGATGATGACCGATTGCTCGACAACCGCGCTAGCCGCTGCGGGAGTGCGGCCACACAATGTCGGCCGGTTTGTGCCGCATCAGGCCAATACTCGGATTTTCGGCGCGGTCGGAAGAAACCTCGGCATTGCTGACCAAGCAATTGTCAAGACGATTGCCGAATACGGCAACTCTTCGGCCGCGACGGTCCCGCTGTCGCTCTCGCTCGCCAACCAGATGAAGCCATTCCAGCCAGGAGAGAAAATCCTTCTGGCGGCGGCCGGTGCGGGTCTCAGCGGCGGCGCTCTCGTGGTTGGAATCTAGTCGGCCGGCTCACGCGCGCAGGACTGGTCATGAATGGCAATAGGTGCAACAGAACCAATGCCAAAATGGCCTTCTGAAGCTCGACATGACCAAGCTGACGCAGCACGACCCGTGCGAGCCTCTGGATGAATTCAAATGCAACACCCGTTGCACCAACCGTACCATCTGAATAAAGCTCAATTACAAAGGGTGAGCCGCCTCATATATGTCGGATACCCGACATTGTTCACATAAAAGGCTCGATGCTTACACGCTCTTTTCTGGCTGCTCTTTGCTGTCTTCTCTTTTCTCTTTGCTCTTTGCTCTTCCGTCTTGACTAGCAGGAGCCTGCGGCTTATCTCATTGCCGCGTTAGCACTCGCTTCGGCTGAGTGCTAGGCATGCTCCGGCAACGGAGCACCGTTCAACATCCGCACCAAGGAAATCCAAAAATGGCAAAGTCGAATTTCCGGCCGCTGCATGACCGCGTGGTCGTACGCCGGGTCGAATCCGAATCCAAGACCGCCGGCGGGATCATCATCCCGGATACGGCGAAGGAAAAGCCGCAGGAAGGGGAGATCATCGCCGTCGGTTCAGGTGCTCGCGACGAAGCCGGCAAGCTGGTCCCGCTGGACGTCAAGGCCGGCGACCGCATCCTGTTCGGCAAGTGGTCGGGCACCGAAGTCAAGCTCAATGGCGAAGACCTTCTGATCATGAAGGAATCCGACATTATGGGCATCATCGGCTGATTATCGGCCTCACCGTCAACTGAATTTCGGGCTTGATCGCAAGCCCCTGCCAGGAGCTAAAAATGGCTGCTAAAGACGTAAAATTCTCCCGCGATGCCCGCGAGCGCATGCTTCACGGCATCAACATCCTCGCCGACGCGGTGAAGGTCACGCTCGGTCCCAAGGGCCGCAACGTCGTCATCGACAAGTCGTTCGGCGCACCGCGCATCACCAAGGACGGCGTCACCGTCGCCAAGGAAATCGAACTTTCCGACAAGTTCGAAAACATGGGCGCGCAGATGATCCGCGAAGTTGCTTCGAAGACCAACGACATCGCCGGTGATGGCACCACGACCGCGACCGTCCTGGCGCAGTCGATCGTCCAGGAAGGTAACAAGGCGGTTGCCGCCGGCATGAACCCGATGGACCTGAAGCGCGGCATCGACCTGGCCGTGACCGAAGTCGTCGCGGCTCTCGGCAACGCTGCCAAGAAGATCAAGACCTCCGAGGAAGTTGCCCAGGTCGGCACGATCGCCGGCAATGGCGACGAGTCGGTCGGCAAGATGATCGCCGAAGCGATGCAGAAGGTCGGCAACGAAGGCGTCATCACGGTTGAAGAAGCCAAGACCGCCGAGACCGAGCTGGAAGTCGTCGAAGGCATGCAGTTCGACCGCGGCTATCTCTCGCCCTACTTCGTCACCAACGCCGACAAGATGGTTGCCGAGCTCGAGGACGTCTACATCCTCCTGCACGAGAAGAAGCTGTCCAACCTCCAGGCCATGCTGCCGGTTCTCGAAGCCGTCGTGCAGACCTCCAAGCCGCTGCTCATCATCTCGGAAGACGTCGAAGGCGAGGCTCTGGCCACGCTGGTCGTCAACAAGCTGCGTGGTGGCCTGAAGATCGCCGCCGTCAAGGCGCCGGGCTTCGGTGATCGCCGCAAGGCCATGCTGGAAGACATCGCCATCCTCACCGGTGGCCAGGTCATCTCGGAAGACCTCGGCATCAAGCTCGAGAATGTCGGCCTCAACATGCTCGGCCGCGCCAAGAAGGTGTCGATCTCCAAGGAGAACACCACCATCGTCGACGGCGCCGGCAAGAAGGACGAGATCCAGGGCCGCGTTGCCCAGATCAAGCAGCAGATCGAAGAGACCACGTCGGACTACGACAAGGAGAAGCTGCAGGAACGTCTGGCGAAGCTCGCCGGCGGCGTTGCGGTGATCCGCGTCGGCGGCGCGACGGAAGTCGAAGTCAAGGAAAAGAAGGACCGCGTCGATGACGCCCTCAACGCGACCCGTGCGGCCGTGGAAGAAGGCATCGTTGCAGGCGGCGGCGTCGCTCTCCTGCGCGCTTCGGCCAACATCAAGGTTGCCGGCGTCAATGCCGACCAGGCTGCCGGCATCAACATCGTTCGTCGTGCACTGCAGGCTCCGGCCCGTCAGATCGCTTCGAACGCAGGTGCTGAAGCTTCGATCGTCGCCGGCAAGATCCTCGACAACAAGGGCGCGACCTACGGCTACAACGCCCAGACCGGCGAGTATGGCGACATGATCGCCATGGGCATCGTCGACCCGGTCAAGGTCGTTCGCACCGCTCTCCAGGACGCGGCTTCGGTCGCCGGCCTGCTCGTCACCACCGAAGCCATGATCGCGGAGGCTCCCAAGAAGGAGTCGGCTGGCGGCGGCATGCCTGGCGGCATGGGCGGCGGCGGCATGGGCGGCATGGGCGGGATGGGCGGTATGGATTTTTAATCCAGCCCCTATCAACTCACAGCGGACAGGGCGGCAGCAATGCCGCCCTGTCCTTGTGTGCCGAACATGATCGACACCTTGTAGGTGCAGTCCCCGAGGATCTCTTTCGAACTTACGCACCAACGCAACAGGAGGAAAAACGCTCGGCCGATTTGGAGTTGAAGGATTTCGCTCAGCAGCGGAACAGTTGGGTAGGAACCAGGACAAAAGGTGGCCTCGACCTACAAATTTGCTGGCCTTCAGCGGTATGGATGTCTCTGAGGCGTCATCTGAGCAGGACGAGAAACGCGGCTGAGGCGATCCCTGCCGACGCCATGCTCGACCACGCGGCCCTTTCAGGCCAATAGCGGGCATGCAGCGTCAGCCATAGCAGCGCCAGCCCAGTCTCATAGATCTTGCCCTCGCGATAGTCGAGTCAAGATTTTGGCGCGCACGCCGCCGCAAATCCTGCGGCCGAGTGCCTATTGTGACGCAACCCAGCACCACGGGATAGGCGGCTCGTTCTATGGGGCAATAGATACTCCCTGTTTTAGCTTCCGCGTTGTGTGCTTGCCCTCACCGGGGGGTATACATCAGGCCCTGTTTGTCGAGAAAGCATCGAATGCGGCAGCGACAGCGCGAATCCCAAAGCGATGCTCCCGCCGTACGCGGACAAAACGGTTTTCGAAGTCCACTATTCCGTCCTTGGCCAGCATCGCCAAACGCTCATCTGAACCGCGAAGACGGATCGGATCAGATCCGTGGGCGACACAGATTGCCGGCACGTCAGCCTCGAAATCGCACATTAGCCGCTCGATGATTGCGGCTCGCACGCGGTCGTCGTCTGTGAGGCGATGGCCCTTCGAAGTCGCCAGTCTGCCAGATGCGATGCGCTGGATGTAGGAATCCCGCGTAACTTCGTTTTGGACGTACCCTTCGCCCATGCGGCCGATAGCGGACGCGCCGAAACCGATCAGGGTTCTGCAGGTGTCGGCCGAGTAGCCCAACGAGTTACGCCGCAGGCGACCGGTTTCCTGTGCCAGCGCGAGCTCGTCGTGCGGCAAGGCGAAATGGTCGAGCCCGATCTCTCGGTAGCCGGCGGCAATCAGCGTTACCGCGACAGCCGCATACTGTTCAGCGCGGGCAGCGCTGTCGGGAAGAAATTCCGCCTCGATGAGGCGCTGATTCCTTATTTGTGATGGGATGTGCGAGTAGCCGAACAAGGCAAGCCGGTCGGGGCGCATGGCGACCGCCGCCCTCGCCGTCTCGACGCACGACTCCACCGTTTGACGCGGCAGGCCGTAGATGAGGTCGAAGTTGATCCGGTTTACTCCATGCCGGCGCAGCATTTCCACGGCAGCCGATGTCTGGGCCTCGCTCTGGATTCGGTTGACCGCTTTTTGAACAATGGGATCGAAGCTCTGTACGCCCAGGCTCGCGCGGTTCACGCCGGCCGCTCCCAAGGCTTCCGCCATCTCGGGCGTGAGCGTGCGTGGATCGATCTCGATGGCGACCGTAGCTGTTTTCGAGATGGCGAAGCGGCGTCGCAGGAACTCCATCAAAGCGAGGAACTCGGCGGGTCCGATGAGAGACGGCGTTCCGCCGCCGAAATGTATGTCGCTCACGGGCAGCGTCTGCGGCACTCGCTCCGAAACCAGACGGATCTCGTCACGCAGCGCCGCCAGATAGTTGAGGATGGGCGCATCATGGCGGGTGATGGTTGTGGGGAAGCCGCAATACCAGCACGCTGATCGGCAGAACGGAACGTGCAGATAGAGTGACACCGGATCATCAGCCGGCAAGTTCCCGAGCCATTCCTGATAAGCCTCGGCCCCGACCGCCGCAGAGAACTCCGACACAGTGGGATAGATAGTGTACCAAGGCAGCCGGGCCTCTCGATATTTCGTGGTCTGCAAAGGCACAATCCCATACTGATAACAACCAACCCTACCCACCGCGCCCGCCTGGGTCCTTGCGCTATGTCAGTCCGTTCCGTTTGGGCTCGAATCTAGATCTTTTTAGCAATGGGCGCCGTTCAGTCTTAGGCTGGACAGCGATGGTCTGAGCACCTGGTCACCAACTGATGATGGTGATCCGTCAGACCCTCACACGCCCCTTTTGTTCGACTATCCCATCCCTTCCCTTCACCTGCGCCTCGGAGATTCTGCTGAGCGCAGCTGCCGCAATGGGCGAGACATACGGGCTTGGGACCAGATTTTGCTCGCCAGATAGTGCCGGTCCCCTTAGTGAACTCTGCCATGTCGATGAGCTCGTCGTTTGAATTGCTGGCAAGATGCATTAGCTGTGGCGCGCCGCTTTCAGGACGAGAACCTGCTCGGCGCGACAGTCCTGTCCGCCGCAATGGCAAGGCAGGCGCCCTACTGGCTTTGGTGCAAGGCTGCAGCGCGTAGTTGTTGACCATCAGCTCGCCAAAATGAGGGCGTGGTGCCGAGCGGTGCCGCCGCATGATGCCTCATCGTCGGGCTCACCACAAACAATGCTGTCCCATGAACGAAACTGTCGCGAAGCGAACAGTCGAACTGTAGCCGAAACGTTTGCCGTTCGTGCTTGGGTGGATCCGCAAGGCAAAAAACAGGAAGTGCGAACCAAGGTCGCCCGCACAATTGAGCTTCAAGCCGCAGCTGGTCGTCAGGCTGGCACGTCATTTGCGGTCGGATGCAGGACCCTTTGTGACGCCTACCTCTACCAGCTGAGTTGACTGTGATGATTGTACAAAATTTTGCATACCTCCATTTCGGCCGCAATTATCTTATCGGCAGCTAAAACCAAATATTCGACAACAATGACCAGATTACATTCTTGGCCTTCCTTCAGGGCTTAGCTGACGGCGCAGCAAAACTGCGCGCGTTTCAAAGTTGTTCACAGAACCACTCTCGTCCATCACTTTATTATAAAGCGGAGATCGACAATGACCATTAGGAGCCTCCTCCTCGGCTCAACTGCGGCACTGATTGCCGTTTCCAACGCTCGCGCCGTCACCACCGCCGCCGAGCCTGACCCGACTGAGTACGTCAAGATCTGCAACGTCTACGGCTCGGGCTACGTCTACATTTCAGGCACCGAGACCTGCCTGCGAATCGGCGGCTCTGTCCGTTACAACGTCGGATTGTTTGACCACTCAAGAACCTCGGATGTGAGGACTGGTGAGCATCAGAGCGCGTGGCAAAACAACACACGCTTCACATTAAAAACCTGGACCGGCCAGGAGACCGAACGCGGGACGTTGAAGACCTACACCGAAACCCGCGTGAACTTCGGCAGCCACCAGACATCGGTTTCGGACAGTTCTCGGTCCTATGCCTTGAACGGAGGCAGCAGCCTGACTGTCGCCTGGATTCAGCTTGGTGGCCTGCGAGTTGGTAAGGACCGGTCGGCTTTCGACATGTTTATTGGCTGCGCGGGTGATGTACTGAACCAGACGCCGGCTCCGTACGGCGCTTTCGATACCAATGTGGTTCAGTACTACTTGGACGCAGGGAACGGCTTTTCGGCCGTGGTTTCGCTGGAACAAGGCTCGGACGTGGTCGGCACAATCGACAGCTACGCTCCCCACATGGTAGGCGGCTTGAAATACGCACATGGCTGGGGAGCGATCACCGGCGTTGCAGCTTATGATAGCAACTACGAATCGGTGGCCGCCAAGGTCCGTGTCGACATCAATGTCACCAACGAACTGTTGCTATCCGGAATGTTCGGCTACGCTTCCCATGGCCAGCTCAACTACGGCTCGACGAATTCGGTAGACGCTCATGGTCGCGGTTTCTATAAACCTTGGGGCGGGAACTGGGCTTTCTGGGCTGGCGCCGCTTACGAGCTCACCGAGTCAGCTTCGTTCAACCTTCAGCTCTCGGGTGATCAGCTCAAGAACTATGGTGTCGCTGCGAACGTCGCCTATGCGTTCCTTCCAGATTTCACAGTTACGGCTGAACTCGACTATGGCCGCTTCGGAGGCTCCGCCGTCGGAAAGGTGAAAGCTTCCGAAGTGAACTGGACCAATGCCAACAAGAAGAGCAGTGTCGGCGGTATCCTGCGTTTCGAACGCTCATTCTAATGCGATGACGCGTTGAGCTCCGAGGTCCAGTTGATGCGCGGACATTCGCCCTACATCCCGTTGATTGTGGATGCACGGCTCGGACGGCCGTCGTACGCGGCGACCGTCATGGAGCTCGGGTTTGACGCCGTGCTCCACGGCGGTCCCGAGGGCGGCCGATCCGGTCGGCATGGCGCGTGCGTTCGGCAAAGCGGTCGATGCCGGTGGTGACGCTTTCAGCTCGGGAATGCTCGACCGCGCTACCCATCGACGATCGGCAGGGCCGTCTTCTCATGAAGTCGTGGACGTGCCGGCTCGATTGACCGGCTGGTGCCGCTCGGCGTGAGTCTGGTGCAGCTCCGGATAAAGGATATGGACGAGAAAGGACTGCAGACGGAAATCCGCCGCGCGAACGACGCCTGCGCGGTCCATGGTTGCCAAGTGAGTCAACGACAATTGGCGCACGGCAATCGAGGAAGGCTGCGACTTCGTCCATCTTGGTCAAAAGATTCGGCTGCCGCCGATGCTGACGATGAAATACGTCGGATTGAAGCTCGGCCTGTCGATCCACGATCACACCGAACTGGAAACGGCGCCAGTGGCCGAACCGGAGTATGTGGCGCTCGGCCCATCGCGCCGATCCCATTGGTCTCGATCGGCGGCCTCAACCTGACCGTCTCGAAGGCGTTTTTCGAGGCTGGCGCGGAAAGCGCAGCCGTGGTCACCAACTTTGCGCTGAACGACGCCCCAGAAGCGCGCACGCGAGAAGGATCGAAAGACAGAGCAATGGCGCCGAGGCGAGGACCGCATGTGCTCGTTGCTGTCGGGTCAGGCTCCAGCGGTGGGGCTGGAATTGCCCGTGAGATCGAGACGATCGCTTCCATAAGCGTGCGCACCTGCCTTGCTGTCAGCGCGCTGACGGTGCAAACCCATGAACACGCCAGGAAATCCAAGTTACGCAACCCGGTCTGGTGGCGGATCAGATGCGCGCTACGCTTCAGCCTAACAGAGTGGCCGCCACCAAGATCGGCATGCTCGCAACGGCTGAGATCGATCGTCGCTGCGGTTGCCGCTGTGCTGCGCGAATATCCCCGCATACCGACAATCCGGATCCGGTGCTGGCCTCCACGTCAGGCCGAGCGGTGCTTGAAGCAAGCGCCATCCCGCATCATGAAGTAGCATCTGATGCCGCTTTGCCGTGTCACCCAATGTCATTGAACTGGCGCTTCTTGCCGGCTCAGTGCTACTGGTGAATGAGGCCGGCGCACTTCAACAAGGACCACAAGCCACCCCGTCTGCTGGACTCCTCCAAATTCGAAAGACGGATGGTTACTATCCAGACAATTGATTTTATCAATGTGCGACAATACCGCATAGCCGCGCCGGCGGAATGATCACCGGTAGCAAGACGAGCTGTTTTCGGTGGCCTGTAGGACGCGCACCGCGAACGAGGTACAAGCCAGCCCGTCTGCGGCCATGTTCGGATCGGCCGCATCGGTGCGCCGAATGAGATTGCCGGCGGAACGTTCTATTCGTGCAGCCGTGACGGCAGTCATCTCACCGGCGCCATCCTGCCGATGGATGGCCGGCAGTCAGCATGGGCTGACACTGTTCGGAATGAAGCCGCTCGCGCTTCGGACAGTTGAAATGGAGGACATTAGCTTGGAACCGATCAGTCTCAACGAGCTTCTGGCCGGCGTCGGCAAGGAAGTCGGCGTGTCGCCGTGGCGGGTGGTCTCGCAGCGGATGATCGACCAGTTCGCCGAGGCCACCGATGACCGCCAGTTCATCCACTGCGATCCGGAGCGCGCCAAGCGCGAGACGCCGTTCGGCGGCACCATCGCACATGGCTTCCTGTCGCTTTCGCTTTTGTCGGCGATGACTTTCGAGACCATGCGGCCGCTCGAAAACAGCAAGATGGGTGTCAACTATGGCTTCGAATCGCTGCGCTTCCTGGCGCCGGTGAAAACCGGATCTCGCATCCGCACCCGTTTCGTACTGGCCGACGTCAAGGTCAGGCCGTCGGGCTGGGTGCAGACGGCGCTGGGCGTGACGATTGAGATCGAGGGCGCGAAAAAGCCGGCGCTGACCGCGCGCTGGTTGACGCTGACGCTGATCAAGCGCCAGCCGGAGGCGGCGTGAATTGCTCAACGAGCGTCAGCAGAGACGATCTTCACCTGCCGGGGCGATGTAGGCGACCAGTGCGCACCGATCGGCAACGCGGCCACGGGGGTCGGCTAAATAGAGTGGCAGGAATGCCTAAACGGGGCTCCGTCTCGGAAGAGGCGTCGATGTATCGGAAGCGCTTCGGCTTTCGACGCTGCATTCCTTCTTCACGAAGGTTCATGGAGAATTCCCAACCACGGGGTCGAAAGATCGGCTTTTGATCGGAGTGGGCAGATCCTCCCGGACTGAAACTGCCAATAGGGTGTTATCGAGTCAACCGGGTCGAACTTGAGGGTCGCGGGTGTCGCTGATCGGCTGCTCGTCGAGCTCGAGAGCTGCCAGCTAAAGGCAGAACACGGCTATGGCAAGAGCTCCGCAGTTGATGTAGACGCCCAGAGCTGGGAGTACAGACCGACAAGTTCCCGGCGGGCGAACTTGCCATTGGTAGCGCGCCAGACCAGTCGCGAGAAAGCCTCGATGAGGGCCCCCCAGCCGCACGCGGGATCAACTACAGCGGCGTTTGGCGAAAGGCCTTCGAAGGCGAGATCGAGTGTCGAGCTGACTAGATGAACCGGGATGGCATTAAAGCGGAACTGGAAGAGACGCCCTGGCCGAACTAAGCAAGATCAATCCAGCCATCGCTAAAGGTAGGCGAACACGAGACGTTCGGACTCCGTGCGCTGAAATCCTCAAATTGTATCGGCCGGACCGTTGGAGCTATCATCACCCGCTTGGCTTCCAGAGCTACGGAGCGGGTTGATTATCTGAACGTCCTCGAAGTCCTTTTCATTATCGGTCACTACGACACACTCGTTGGCTTCGGCTACAGCGGCAATGATTGTGTCTAGGGCGCTCCGCGAACGGCCTCTGGCTTTGCCGTTGGCCATCAGCCGCGCCCACACGAGGCCAGCTTTCTCGTCGAACGATAGCACGCGGCCAGCGAACAGCGCTTGCGGGCCTTCGGAGCCCTCGAACCAAGTTTCAAGGCTGCTGCGCTTTTTCCCCTTCGGCTTCTCTAGGATGCCTCGGCGAATTTCGGCGACAGTAAGCGAAGCAATGAAGAGGTCTTCGTCCTTCTGCGCGCCCATCCAGGCCAGCAACGAGCCCGAAGGCTCCGGCTTTATGACGTTGCTGATGATATTGGTATCAAGAAGGTAGCGCGTCACAGGTCGATCTTGCGCCCCTCTTCGCGCGGCCGGCTGAGGTCGAGATTGGAGCCAACCAGAGGCGAGCGACGCAACGCGGCGAGAATGCTGCCCGCTTTCGGTGGCTCACCCGCCACGGCTTGCTGTATGGTCCGACGAAGCTGTCGGGCATCCGGCCCGCTCTCCGTTAATTTTCGGGCAAGAGTTCGCAGTAGATCGCGGTCTGCGTCGAACGCCTGGATCTCGAACCGCGCGATGCCGCGCTCAGCCAGGCGAGAGCGATAATTCTCGATGGCTCTCTTCTGTGCAGTGTTGCCCATCGCGTGCCTCCGTTCTCTATCCGGATATATAGCCATGGCTTCTTCGGAGCACAAGGTGCCCCGTCATCGGCCAGCACTGGTTCCTGCGCGACGCGCGTTATTGATAGAATTCCAGCTTGTCGAAGCACTGACTTGGCATCATTGTCGCGAAACGGAGTATTTCGCGTCAGGACAGGAACGCGATCATAGCGCGCCGAAACGGCAACAGCCGAAAAGCTTCGTGTGGTCGCCGGCGCGGCCCGCGAATCGGCTGTGTCTGCGTCGCCGAAGCCCGATCGACGCTTCGTCAATCTGGTCCGGCTGCTGGCACGACAGGCCGCACGGGATTTCGTTCAAGCCGAAACGGATAGCCAGACGCGAGAAGCAGAGCCGCAACTGATCCTCGATCGAGGCGTCTCGGTGATTGTCAGTTGAGTAACCGCGTCCCGGAGTAAGGGGCCGCCTCATGAAGGTCGCGCTTGGCGCTCGCTTGCTTGCGTGCTGAAAAGCAAGGCTGGACAGTCGTCGACAGCAATACCCACCGCGCGATCTGCGGCGGGTCGCTGTTGCGTCCCGGCCTTCAGGAGCTGATCAGCGATGCGATGCAGGGCAAATTCCTGATCGTGCTCGCAGAGGCGATGGATCGCCTGACCATGACCGCTGCAAACCGGGAGCAGGCCAGGCCGGGCAAACGTTGCAACAGATCCTTCAAGGAAATTCATAGACTCTTAGCAACTCCGGCTCGCTGTGAATGGTAGGCTTATTGCAACGTCTGAGGTCAGTGGTTCCAAACCGTGGCCCCGCTTGTCTTCGACTGGCCGAACTGCTTGCAATTTCGGCTAAAGGCAAAAGAACGCCCTTTGTTGTTCGACAGGGCGATATCGGCAGTCGCCACAGCCACCGAGATTTGTCCGGTCGTTGGACAACCTTCAAAAGCTGCGACTTCTGTGGAGGACGCGAATGAGAAATTCGGTAGGACTTGGTCCTGAGCCATGATGACACTGGTTAGTCGCCTACGCATGGCAGCGCATCCTGACCGCCTTCGAATCCTGGGCCTTTGTGCGCATGCGGACCTAACTGTCTGCGAGCTAGCGGAGATTCTGAGCGTGTGTCGAGAGCGGGTTGCGCGACACGTCCGGCTGCTCGCCAGAGCCGACTTTCTTTGCTGCAACGAACAGCCTCCGTGGCGCTCGTACCATCTCAACGCAGGATCCAACGACGGCGGGCTGGTTCAATTATTGGTCGATCTCCTGCCCCATCGCGACGGCTATCATAAACAGGACCTGCAGCGGCTCGAAGCGGTACGAGACACGCGGCCGAAAGGGACCGCGTGCTTGATCGTGAAATAGGTCAATCCAATTGGAGCGCGAAGCTACGATGGACAACTCCGCAGACGGCGCGATCGCACAGCCGGACACCCACGGGCGGTCTTCCTTGGCCGCGGTTGATTGCCGCGTCCACGAGCTGCTTCTGAGACAGGAGCGGCAGGAGCGGACGACCTTCAAGCTCATCGCCTCAGAGAACTTTGCGTCCTCGGCCGTGCTGGAAGCGAACGGCTCGATTTTCACGAACAAGTACGCCGAGGGGTACCCCGGTGCGCGCTACTACGCTGGAAACGAGATCGTTGATGAGCTTGAGAAGCTAGCCATTGAGCGCTTGAAAACACTATTTGGCAGCGAGCATGCCAACGTCCAGCCTTATTCCGGCTCGCCGGCCAACCAGGCTGTCTATCGTGCGCTTTTGAGTCCCGGTGACAAAGTCATGGGCTTGCCCCTTCCGGAAGGGGGCCATCTGACTCATGGTTGGGCCATCAACTTTTCCGGTACTGACTATCAACGCGTCCCCTATGGGTTGGATGAAACGACACAGCAGATTGACTATGACCGCTTGCGCGAGACAGCCAAGCGGGAACGGCCGCGGCTCATCTGGGTCGGCGGAACTGCTTACCCGCGTGTCTTTGACTACGCGGCAATGGCAGAAATTGCCCTGGAAGCGAACTCCTATCTCGTAGCCGACATTGCGCACATCAGCGGCCTGATTGCCGCGGGAGCGCACCCGAATCCCGTGGGCCATTGCGACGTGGTCAGCAGCACGTCCCATAAGTCGATCCGCGGTCCCCGCGGTGGCTTCATTTTGTCAAGGAACGAAGATCGCTATCAGGCCCTGTATCATACAAAGAGCAAATACAATCTCGCCAGACGAATAGACCGGGCGGTCTTCCCTCACCTGCAAGGCGGGCCTCACATGAATGCCATCGCTGCGCTAGCGGTTGCCTTGCACGAAGCCGCGAACCCGTCCTTCCGAAGCTACGGCCAACAGACGGTCAAGAATGCCAAGGCTCTGGCAGTTGCACTGCTTGAGCGAGGTTATGACCTGGTTACCGGGGGGACGGACAATCACATGCTGATCCTTGATCTTCGCAATCGGCCACTATCGGGCAAGGCCTATGCCGAGCGACTAGCAAAGGCAGGAATCATCACCAACTTTAATATGGTGCCGGGCGACCCGCGGGATCCGGCGGTCACAAGCGGAATTCGCCTGGGGGCGCCAGCAGTGACGTCAATGGGCATGCGCGATGTGGAAATGGAGCAAATTGCTGGCTTCGTTGACTCCGTCCTCCAGCGGCCAGACGACGAAGATCTCCATGCCGGTGTGCGAAGAGACGTTGCCGACTTGTGCACTGCGTTCGAGGTCCCGGGCATCTCCGACAAGTAAGGTGGGCCAAGCAAAATGCCCATACCACATACAACATCCGAAGCGAGGTATTCATGGCTAGGCAGTTCGTGTTCTCTTCCGAATCGGTTGGCGCGGGGCACCCGGATAAGTTGGCTGACAACATCTCGGATGCCATCCTCGATGCCATCCTCCGCACAGATCCCAAGGCGCGCGTCGCCTGTGAAGCGTTGGTAAAATCAGGGATAGTCGTTCTGGCTGGCGAGATTACCAGCGATGCCCAGGTCGATTATAGCCAAGTTGCGCGTGATACGATTCTCGACATTGGGTACGACGACGAGGCCGTCGGCTTTGACGGCCGGCGTTGCTCCGTCGTTCATGCCCTCACCGAGCAGTCGCCCGACATCAGCCAAGGCGTTGACGAGGGAAGAGGGCAAGACCTCCAGCAGGGAGCGGGAGATCAGGGCCTCATGTTCGGCTACGCATGCCGCGAAACCGATACCCTGATGCCTTTGCCGATCCAGCTCGCTCATCGCTTGACGAAACGGCAGGCGTATGTCCGGAAGGCACAACAGCTTGGCTGGTTGCGTCCTGACATGAAATCCCAAGTCTCAGTGCGCTATGAGGGGTTGCGCCCTGTCGCTCTGGATACCATCGTCGTGTCGACGCAACATGACGAGCAGGTCTCGCAAGAGACTGTCCGCGAGGGCGTCATTGAGGAAATCATAAAGCCTGTCCTGCCGACCCACCTGGACACCAAGGATATCAGAATTCTGGTCAATCCGACGGGGCGATTCGTAGTGGGCGGGCCGCGCGGCGACTGCGGTCTCACTGGACGCAAGATCATCGTCGATTCCTATGGCGGGATGGGTCGTCATGGCGGCGGCGCCTTCTCGGGCAAGGACCCGTCCAAGGTTGACCGCTCAGCTGCCTATGCGGCCCGCTATGTCGCAAAGAACATCGTCGCTAGCGGACTTGCAGACGTGTGCGAGGTGCAGCTTGCTTACGCAATCGGCGTGGCCAGTCCGGTTTCCGTCATGGTCAACACGTTCGGGACAGCCAGGGTTGAGGAAAGCAGGATCGAGCGCCTCATTCTTGAGTTGTTCGATCTCAGACCGAAAGGCATTATCAAGATGCTCGATCTCTTACGCCCTATATACCGCAATACAGCGACCTATGGCCATTTCGGCCGTGAAGAGCCTGATTTCACCTGGGAGAAGACAGACAGGGCAGACGAATTGCGTCGCGAGGCAGGACTCGCCGCCCCGTGAGACCGGCGAACGGATGACAAGCGGAAAGCCCATTCCCACCGCGGACCCGCGCCTGGCAGGCGTGACGAGAAGCCGGTTCGGGTTTTTTGGCGGAGACATTGATGCCCGATTATGACGTGCTTTGCATCGGCAATGCCATTGTCGACATCATCGCCCAGTGCGACGACGCTTTTCTCGAGACCAACGGCATCATCAAGGGTGCGATGAACCTCATCGATACCAAGCGCGCCGAGCTGCTCTACAGCCGCATGGGGCCGGCGATCGAGGCCTCCGGCGGCAGCGCCGGCAATACCGCCGCCGGCATCGCCAGCTTCGACGGCCGCGCCGCGTTCTTCGGCAAGGTGTCGAACGATCCGCTCGGCGAAATCTACGCGCATGACATCCATGCCCAGGGCGTTGCCTTCGACACCAGGCCGCTTGAGGGCCAGCCGCCGACAGCGCGATCGATGATCTTCGTCACCCCCGATGGCGAGCGTTCGATGAACACCTATCTCGGCGCCTGCATCGAACTCGGGCCGGAAGACGTCGAGGCCGACAAGGCGTCAGGCGCCAAGGTTACCTATTTCGAGGGCTATTTGTGGGATCCGCCGCGCGCCAAGGAGGCGATCCGGCAGACGGCGAAGCTCGCACACGAGGCCGGACGCGAAGTGTCGATGACTTTGTCGGATTCGTTCTGCGTCGACCGCTACCGGGACGAGTTCCTCGAGCTGATGCGCTCGGGCACTGTCGACATCGTCTTTGCCAACAGCCACGAGATCAAGTCGCTCTACCAGACAAAATCCTTCGACGAGGCGCTGGCTCAGATCCGCAAGGACTGCAAGATTGCCGCCGTCACCCGGTCCGAAAAAGGCTCGGTGATCGTGCGTGGCGAGGAGACCGTCACCATCCAGGCAACGGCGATCCGCGAGCTGGTCGACACCACCGGCGCCGGCGACCTCTACGCCGCCGGTTTCCTCTATGGCTATACGAGCGGGCGCAGCCTGAAGGATTGCGGCGATCTCGGCTCGCTGGCGGCCGGCCTGGTGATCCAGCAGATCGGCCCAAGGCCAAGGCAGAATTTGCGCCGCGAGGCGGAATGGGCTGGGTTGCTGTAGATGCGCGGGCAACTAACCAGCCGCCCTACTGACGCGATAACCGCAGTGGCGGAACTGTGTCAAAGCTCGCTGATAGCGACAGCCATTCGCTTCGGAGAACTGACCCATGCTGCTGCCGTGAAGCTCGCTGGAGGAGCGGTGCAAGGCGTGCTTGCCATGACGGCATTCACCGTCATCCAGATCGTCACCAGCATTTTCCAGAAGCTCAGCTTGGGGAAGGCCAGTAAGGTTCCTGAGGTAACGGAGAACTCGCGGCGTCCGTCGGAGCACTTGACTTGCGATCACGTCCCACGATGCCGAATGCGGGCAGACTGGTTAGCCATTGGTATGGGACCAGCGGAATTGGCAGCAAGACTTCATCTTCGTCAATCTCGACGAGGCGCCTGATGTGAAGCCCGGCATTCCGCGGATATTAGGAAGTGCTCGCCTAGCTGGTATTTCACACATCCGAACCTAGGCATCGCGGTCTGGCTTCCACGATTTTGGGATCGTTGAGGGCAACGAGGAAGGGATTGCGATAAAACGGACCCTGACGGGCGGAAAGGGACTATCCCGCCCTCTCCGATCTCCGTGTCAAAGCTCTTCGGCAGACGCAGAATCGCATCACGGGCCGGGCAGCCTTGGCGGCAGCGACATAGTTTCAGTTCATTTCAACAGGTGCTGGCACCTACTGGGTGTATCTCTTATCCGAACAATCGACAATTACCGCAAGCACGGTCCGCTCGATCGCGTCGCCAGCTATTTTTCGCGATAAGCAGGTTCTTGAGGGCGCCGAAGCCGAAACGCGACAATCCGTCGCCACTGGCTCCGACGCTCGTCAGATTCTCGTCAGCAGGGGGTGTGCCAATTTGGAATTCCAGTTGCTCCATCTGGGGGAAATATTCAACCGAGGCTTGAAATGGATGCATTGAACAACGCCAACTCGCCGCGCCGGAACCTCACATGGCAAACCGGGCTGTTCACGAACCAATCGCTTTTGAACAACCCCTGAGAGACTTGCCACAGGAGCGAGAACAACAAATCGAAGTTGGCCCGTCCCGTCCTGTTGTCTCAGCCGCAGACCAGCGCTTCAACACGGCGGCCCAGCAGCCACATAGGAGTCTTATCGCAATTTCCAACCGCGGTGCGACCGTCAATTCTGATCAGCCCAAGACAGGCGGGCTTTCGGCGGCCCTGGAGTGCGTTGTGGAGCGTTCCGGCGCGGTCTGGGTAGGTTTTTCCGAACATCTTGGCGACGGCAATAAGCAACAGGTGCCCCTCGTGCAGCGTGGCAAAGGTCAAATCGGGTGGCTCGATGGGCCGGCAGCGGACTATCCTCGGTACTATCAAGGTTTCGCAAATTCAATATTGTGGCCGGCGCTCCACTCGCTGCCCGACCGGATCTCAGGCTCGGAAGTGGATTATAAAAGTTATCGCGACGTCAATGCCTTCATGGCGCGCGCGGTGTCCGAATTGTGAAATAACGCAGTCTACTGGGTTCATGACTATCATTTCCTGCCGCTCGGCGCTGATTTGCACAAACTCGGCATTGACAGGCCGATCGGCCATTTCCTGCATACGCCGTGGCCGGAGTCTGACATGATGGAGCGCGTGCCCAATTCTGGCGAGCTAATGAAATGTATGCTCGAGTATGATCTGCTCGGTTTCCAGACCGACCGTGATGTGAGCAATTTCCTCGCCTGTGTCCAATCTCATTTGGGTCTGGAGAGCAAGGACGGGGTCGTTTTCTCGGACCATGGCCAGACGCAATGCCAATAGTTTCCTATAGGTATCGATCCGAAGCAATTCGAACAGTGTGCCGCAGGTTCGCTTGAGGCGCAGAAAGCCTACATTTCGCAGTTGAAACTTGGTAGAGCAAAGCTACTTATCGGCGTCGATCGGCTCGACCACACCAAGGGCATCGACAATCGGATTAAAGCTTTCGATCTGCTGGCAGTCGAGCCGCAACGTGTCTCGCTCTTGCAAATCGCAACTCCCTCACGTGCCGACATCCAAGCGTACAGCGAATATCGGCGCGACGTCGAAAGACTCGTCAATCAAGTCAACAACCGGCATGGCACGGACGAGTAGATGCCGATTATCTATGAGAACAGGTCGTTCACCCAAGCTGAGATCGCGGGTCTTTACAGAGCCGCGCGTGTTTGCGTTGTGACGCCGTTGCGCGATGGCATGAATCTTGTGGCGAAAGAATACATTGCTGCACAAGATCCGAGCGACCCTGGCCTTCTGGTGTTATCGAAGTTTGCCGGCGCGGCCGAAGACTTCGGCGAGGACGCCCTGCTGGTAAATCCGAGGCTACATAGCTACCGCGATCTCAAGAGCGGCCAGCATGCCGCGCGAAGAACGCATCCAACGCTGGCGGAGGATGATGGACAAACTTGAAGCGTATACAATCCACCATTGGTCAGCGGACTTCGTTCGGCAACTGGACAGCAGCCGGGTTACGGTCCCTGCGGATCACTTCCACTATGTTGGCTTGGGCTGGATCAGCGAGGCCCAAATGCCTTCGTATCGGACCGAGCCAGAATTGCACACCGCGCTGACGCGTGCACTGGATAAAAACTGGGTCATGCCGATCGTATGATGCAGAAGATGAAGCACGCGAGCTTTGCCTGCATTTGCGCATCCCTCAATGCCGAGCGCTTGGAGAGAGAGATACTTATACTTACCGCCTGAATGCGGCTTAAGCGGCTTATCGGGACCACAGTCGGGCTTTGCATCAGACCCTTGGGCCAGGCTCCGTAAGTGTGGTCTCTTGCCGCCGAGCGCAGTCATCACGATTGCCTAGTCACCCGTGATGACGACTGGCGTGCCATTTCCCCTCGGACCAGGGTTTGGCGCTCACTCCGAGAAAACGGCTTCTGCCACGCACGCACGGCTTGCGGCCGCATCGTTAAACATCACCACTAATGCGATCTTCTGCATTCTAACGACGTTGTCACCCGCTTGAAGTCTTGTCCGAAATCCTTCATCGGCGACCTGCGAGGGATGTCGCAGCCCGACAGGGATCCATTAGTTGGACAATGGTGGCAGCGGAGCAGCGCCGGCAATGGGCGACTGAATATTTCACAATGTTAGACAAGCGTAAAAGCGCGATCACATAACGACATAAACGTTTCGTTATGCGTCATGACAAGAGAGCGGATTGTTGTGATTGTCTGCGTGTCGTGGTTCTCGCGTGCGGCGCTGCCGCAGCGAAGCTAAGAGGGAAGCCGGTGCGATGCCGGCGCTGCCCCCGCAACTGTTAGCGGCGAGCCAACCCCACTCATGTCACTGAGGCGAATACCCTCGGGAAGGCGGGTAGAGGCTAGGACCCCGCGAGCCAGGAGACCTGCCACGGCGAACTACGTCCACGGGCGGGGTGTCTCGGTGGCCGCTGCAACCCGGCGTTGGTGCCGGCCTGCTAGCGCCTTCCTTGTCACCGACGCCCCAATCATCGGGGTATGCATGACTGTCTCTCAGCAAATTCCTGTAGCAACGCTCGGCGTGCCGCGCTTCGGTCGTCGGCGAGAACTGAAATTCGCGCTTGAAAGCTACTGGTCCGGAACATCGTCCGCTGGCGACCTTCTCACGACGTATAAGGCGCTCCGTGCCGCTAGCTGGGAAGAGCAGCGCGATCGCGGCGTGTCGAAAATTCCGTCTAACGACTTCTCGCTTTACGACCATGTGCTCGACACCGCAGCCATGGTCGGCGCCATTCCCTCCCGTTACGGCTGGAATAGCGGCGAGGTCCCACTTGACATCTACTTCGCAATGGCGCGCGGCAACCAGGGTCAGACGGAGGATTGTGCACACGCTGGTCACCAGGAGGCGGCCCATGGGCCCGGTGTAACCGCGATGGAAATGACCAAGTGGTTTGACACAAACTACCACTACATTGTGCCGGAACTGGATGATGATCAGACGTTCGCCCTCTCGTCGACGAGACCCGTCGATTACTTCCTCGAGGCCAAAGCTCTCGGCATTCACACACGCCCAGTCATCCTTGGACCCATCACCTTCCTCAAGCTGGCGAAATCGCCTGCCGAAGGGTTCGATCCCATCGCGCTCCTACCGCGGCTGCTGCCCGTTTACGAGCAACTCCTGCAGAGGCTGAAGCTGTCGGGAGCCGACTGGGTGCAGATCGACGAGCCAGCGCTTGTCCTCGATCTGAACTCCAACGAACGAGCTGCGTTCGAGTTCGCCTATGGCCAGCTGTCGAAAGCCGCGCCCGAGCTGAAGATCATGCTGGCTACGTATTTCGGGCCGCTGGGAGACAATCTCGAAACCGCGGTTTCTCTGCCCATGGCCGGGCTGCATATTGATCTCGTGCGCGCTCCCGAGCAGCTGGAAACGGTGGGTCGGCTCGCTCCGAAGGATCTGGTGCTCTCGCTTGGCTTGATCGACGGCCGCAACGTCTGGCGTGCGAACCTGCCCGCCATTCTCGACCGCATCAAACCGATCGTCGCCGGCTGGCCCTTGGACCGCGTCGAGATCGCGCCTTCTTGCTCGATGCTGCATGTGCCGATCGACCTGCGCATGGAGACGGAACTCGAGGCGGACATCACGTCGTGGCTCGCCTTCGCGGCCCAGAAGACCGACGAGCTGGTGTTGCTGGCCCGGGCCCTGTCCCAAGGCAGAGATGCGGTGGCTGGCGCGTTGAAAGCGTCTGCCGAGGCTGCCGCCACGCGCGTGACATCCACGAGGATCCATGACCCGCTTGTTCAGGGGCGGATCGCTAGCATTGAGGACAGCGCGAAGCGACGAGAGAGCGCTTTTGGCGAGCGCTCCAGAGTCCAAGCCGGCTTACTCGGGCTGCCGCCGTTCCCGACGACGACCATCGGGTCCTTCCCGCAGACGCCGCAGGTACGCAAGGCGCGGGCCGCTCATGCGAAAGGCCAGCTGAGCTATGTCGACTACGAGACGTTCCTGAAGAAGGAGATCGAGGCTGCAATTCGCTGGCAGGAAGAGATCGGGCTGGACGTGCTGGTGCACGGTGAGTTCGAGCGAAATGACATGGTACAGCATTTCGGCGAGCAGTTGTCCGGCTTCGCGCTCACCCAGCATGCCTGGGTACAAAGCTATGGGTCGCGCTACGTGCGTCCCCCCATCATATTCGGCGACGTATCGAGGCGCAATCCGATGACAGTGCGCTGGTGGCAATTCGCCCAGTCGCTTACGGAAAAGCCCGTGAAGGGAATGCTCACAGGCCCAGTCACCATTCTCAACTGGTCTTTTGTTCGCGACGACGTACCCCGCTTCGAAGCCTGCCGCCAGATCGCGCTCGCCATCCGCGACGAAGTGACGGATCTCGAAAGGTCCGGCGCAAGGATGGTCCAGATCGATGAGGCCGCGTTTCGCGAAGGATTGCCACTGCGCCAATCTGACTGGAAAGTCTATCTCGACTGGGCTGTCGAATGCTTCCGGATCGCTTCAACGGGTGTAAAGGACGCGACTCAAATTCATACCCCCATGTGCTATTCGGAGTCCAACGAGATCATTCACGCGATCGCTGGAATGGATGCGGATGTCATTTCGATTGAGACGTCGCGCTCGAAGATGGAACTGTTGGACGCCTTCACGAGCTCCAAATATCCGAACGAAATTGGTCCCGGCGTCTATGATATTCACTCACCACGCGTCCCGGAAGTCGGTGAGATTTCGGACTTAGTCATGCTTGCCCGCGAGCGACTGTCCGACGGCCAACTGTGGATAAACCCGGACTGTGGCCTCAGAACACGCAAATGGGAGGAGGTCCGCCCTGCCCTCATTAACATGGTCGCTGCAGCACGCGCGCTCCGGCAGAAAGTGCAGGCGTGAGGCTTCTCTTCCTCACCGTGTGGGGAGTTGCCGGCCGGCGGCCGGCGGCCGGCGGCCGGGAATATGCCAAACCGATCACACTCTTGGAAATAAGCCACTCGGCGAAAATGTGCGATTTGCCTTCGGCACGTGTCCTCATCCCGCAGAAATATGAATGTGACACTACGCTATAGTATTGGCCCTTGGGAACATACAGGCCCCGCGCCTCGAACAAATCGTACACACGTCGTTTCTCCAAGTCGACTGCTTGGCGCGTTCGCTCAGGCGGCGACAATACATGATGCTGCGCGGCTGTCCGCTTCCCCAGTTGATTCGCGCAGACTACGGGCGAAGTGGTATCCCCACGGTGACGGCCGCCTTGCTGAGGTAGGCTGAAGGCTGCAAGTCCTAGTGCAAGCACTAGGAGTAGCCCTATGACGAAGCATCAGATCGAGGTGATCACATCGGTCGGGCGGTCGGCGATGGTCTCGCGAGGAGAAGGAGCGGTTGGTCGCGGCGACGTTTGAGCCTGGAGCCAGTGTTTCGGAGATTGCACGGTCGGCTGGCATCCATGTGAGCCAGCTTTTCCGGTGGCGCAAGGAACTCTGCCAGATCTCCGCGCCGTCCGTGCCGCAGCTCGTTCCCGTGGAAGTCGTCGAGGCGCTGCCAGCGCCGCAACCGCCGGCGACGCCATCGCCGATCTCCCGGTCGCGCAAGAAGAGCAGCATGGTGACGATCGAGCTTGGCGGCGGCCGCCGCCTGCGGGTCGAGAGTGATATCGACAGCGAGGCGCTCGGCCGGATCCTCGATGTTCTGGAGCGGCGATGATCCCGGTCCCGAGCGGTGTGAAGGTGTGGCTCGCCACTGGCTATACGGATATGCGGAAAGGTTTTCCGGGTCTTTCGCTGATGGTGCAGGAGACCTTGAAGCACGATCCGCACAGCGGTCATCTGTTCTGTTTCCGCGGGCGGCAGGGTGGCTTGATCAAGGTGATCTGGCACGACGGCCAAGGTGCTTGCCTGTTCACGAACGATCTGCGTTCATACTACACCCCTTTCATCTTCAGCTGATAGTTTTGCCTGGCCGGCATTTTGCACGCGTGCGGCTGCCCGATCAACGAGACGGTTCCATCGGCTGCATTGCTTTTGCGGCAGATCTGAATCTGGGATTTCGTACAGGAAATAGTGCCCGTTGTAGGCATGGCTGGTGATGAGGCGGTGTTTGGCCCATCTGGTGACGGTGTGCTCGTGGATATTGAGACGCGCGGCCGCTTCCTGATTTGTCAGCATTCCACGTTCCCGCAGGCGGTCATGGCGTGAGCGCAGCTTGTACTGGTGAACGAGATAGGCCACCCGCAAGGCCGTGAACGGGCGTCGTGGCGACCGCGGCGCGCGGCCTCGCCCGGGCGATATCCTTGTTGGTTGAGGAGTCCGGCGATCTCGGAATAGTGCCGTGCAGGCGGCGCAGTGCATCGGCCGTTTGTGACCATATCGGCACGAGCCGTTCCTTGCGACCCTTGCCCCGTAGACGAACCTGCCGTGGTGGCATCAGTTGCAGATCACTCCATAGCAGGCCGGTCACCTCGCTGACCCGTGCGCCGCAATTGTAGAGAAAAAGCAGCAGCGTATAGTCGCGCCAGCCTTGGCGGGTCCGTCGATCGGGGGCCTCGATGATGGCCGAATATCGGGAGCTTCAAGGTAGTGGCCAGGTCGAAGTCGCGCCCGCTTCGATGGCAGCGCCAGCACCTGTGTGTAACGGACCGCATGGTCAAGGTCGTTGCGCAGAAGGTGCTTGAAGAAGCTGCGCAGCGCGGCACGGCGGCAGTTGCGTGTGGCGGCGGAATTGGACCTTGTGGTCTCGAGATGATCCAAAAACGCAGCGATCATATTGGCGTCGAGATCGTTCAGCCTGAGCGCGGCGACCTCGCGGTTCTGACGCTGGGCCGCAAACAACAGCAGCAGCTTGAGCGTATCGCGATAGGCGCGGATCGTGTGCGGGCTCGCGCCGCGCTGACGGGGCAGATAGGTGGTGAAGAAGGATTCGACGAGGGCGAAGAGCGCCTGTGACGCGGCCTGGCTCATTGGGGTTGGCGGGCGCATCGCAGATGCTGTTCGAACCGGGTACTGGCCAACTCCAGCAGTTGTGGTGTCGCCTTCAGGTAGACCTCAGTGCCAAAGAGGTTCTGATGGCCGAGATAGGCTGACAGCAAGGGCAACTTGGCGTGTATATCGACGCCTTCCTGTGCCCACATCGTGAGGCGGTGGACCGCGAAGGCATGACGGAACTCGTAGGGTCGGGCGCCAACCCGTCCTTGTGCGGATTTGATACCTAGGCGACGAAGAATCCGGCGGATAGCATCGGATGCGGAAGGGGTCGTAAGAGGCGAGCCGTTGCCGCGAACGAACAGGGCTTCCGGATTCGCGCAGTGCCGGTCGATGAGTATCTGACGCCGATCGTCGATGTAGCACCGCAACTCTCCGACAAGGTCATCCTGCATGGGCACGATGCGCGTGCGCCGCTTGCTGTCGTGGATCGTCAAAGTGCCGCGTTCGAGATCGACATCGGTCATCTTGAGGCGCGCGGCTTCTCCGAGCCGCAGGCCGGTGCAATAAAGCACAAGAATAAGCCTGCGCAGCATTGAGGCCCATATGAAGTGCCCCCTGATGCGCCGAGGCGACGGCAAGGATTCGGAGGATCTCGTCCTGGCTGAAAATATAGGGAAAGAAGGTCGACTCCTTCACAGCGCCCAGCTATGCTCGGGCACATAGCTGGTAGGATCGCGTCGCCGACGGAAAAGGCAGAGCTGCCGAATGACGCCGAACTCGTTGGCAAGCGTGACGGCCTTGCGGCCGGGGTGCCGCCCACACCAGCGCTGGAGAGCCTCCGCCAGAGGGATGGGGTCTTCTTCGCCCCAATGCTGCCGGACAAAGCGGAGGAAACGGTCGATCTCGAAGGCGCCACGCTTATACGGATGGCCCATGGCGCGTTTGAACCGCAGAAAGCTCTCCGCGTCGCGCTCCAGCTCGGAAAGGGTGACGATGGTGGTCATGCCGGCACCGGCAATGCGACATCACGCAACGTCTCCGTTGCGATCCGCACATAGGCAGAGAGCGACTCTGGATCGCGATGCCCGAGAAGCTCGGATACCACACGCGGCAGCGTGCCGAGATCGATCTGGCGTGCCGCGTGGGAATGGCGCAGAACGTGGCTGCCGAGGAACGTGCCCGAAATCCCGGCGGCCCTGGCATGCTTTGCGATGATGTGGCGTATCGCGCTTGAAGCGGCGAAGGGGCCGAACGGTACCTTCATCTGCACGAACAGATGACGGGTCGGCGTGCCGCTGGGCCGTCCATCGCGCAGATAATGCGCCACCGCCTTGGCCACGGCCGGCAGGAGTGGCAGGGTGAAGGCTGTCCCCGTCTTTGGCCGGACGACCGATAGTGTGCCGGCTTCCCAATCGATGTCGTCGAACCGCAAGCGGATAGCCTCACCCGCTCCAAGGCCGTGAGTGCTCATCATCAACAGGAGCGCGTAATCGCGCAGACCCATTGGTGTCGACCGATCCACCGCCTTCAGCAGCCGCTGCACATTCTCCCAGGCGAGCGCCCGCCGCGGTCGCTCAAGGCGCGGCTGCACCGGCGCGATCACGGCTTCGCTGAGATCGACGGGAATGCGCCCGCTCCAATGCAGAAAAAAACGCAGGAAACAGCGAATACTGCACGCAACATCGCTGACGTGCGACCCGGAATATCGTTGAGCGTAAGAGACAAGAAAAGCGTCGACATCAGTCAAGCCTATCGACAGCCAGCCTTCACCGGCTTGTATCAGGTGACCCTGAAATTTGCCGATGTGCTGCAACTTCTTGTGCACGGTCACCTGCGGGTTGCCCCGATGCCGGAGCAGGTAGTCGGCGTACTCGGCAAGCAAAGGCGTTGCCGGCGGCTTTGCTGGCCGCGGCGACCGCCAATCGGGAGGCGCCAACCCCATGCCATGATAGACTCGGTTGAGCGACTGCAGAGCACTCCGGAAAAGGCCCAGCGACTGCGGATCGAGATTCTGCCGCCGCGCATACCAGCCTATGAAGCGATTTGCGCGTTCGAGGGTGAGCTCTTCGCGCTCGATCAGCCCGTGTTCGGCGCAATAGGAGCGAAACGACCTGATCCTGCGCATGTAGACCAGCGCAGCGCCAGGGCTCAGGCGGCGGTCGGCGCGCCAGACGCGGTAGATATCCTCGGTGGTGGGCGTGGGTCGGTCTGCATGGGGATCCTATCACCTTGGCCGAACCAGCGTAGCTGGCCACGATAATGCGGTCAGGCCCCACTTCGTGTTGGCGACAGCTACCTCGTGATGCCGCCCGAGAATCCGCGTCCCGCATCACTCCGGGCACCCAACGCATGGACCAGGCGTCACCGAGCGGTACCCGAGCGAAACCCAGGGGAGCGGGAATACAGTTCAGCGCCGATAATGGCAGGGCGCGGCGCAGCTTGGGCATGATCGGTGTGTCATCTCCGATCGCAGCGCGCTCCAGTACCGTCCGGCGCTAACAATGGTGTCACCCACTTGACGGCCGTCATCGACCGGCGCACCGCTATGACTCGCCGCCGAAGCCAGCGCATCGCTCCAGGCAGGTCGACCTCCGGTCCGCGGAGCACATCCGCGGCTACTTCCATGCTTCTTGTCGATGCCGTCACCGCGACCGCGCGCTCGATCGTTGCAAGCAGCCCAGGGAGGCGGGCAGCGAGGAAATCCGGCAATAGGCTGAACGTCATCCGCCCTTGCGGGCAATACCAGCGAGCGACGCGCACGCCGGAGCTGGTCAGCCGCGTATAGCTGCCGTGGCGTCGAAGCGAACAGCCGCCGTGCGGGTGAAGCGGGCAGCACGCAGACACGCACGGCGCCACTCCTGGGCGGTGACATAATCCTCCATCGTCGACGATGTACGCAGCGGTATCTGCAAACCCGTCACCTCGCTCGCCAGCCCCTACGATCTTGCCGCAGCTTTTATCCGGATACTGCCACCCCTGAACCTCTCCCCAATGCAGCATGCGCCGCCAAAGACTCCAGATAAAACTTCGCCGTGGATAATGCGCCTTATCTGTTGCACAAGATAAGGCTCACCTGCGGCGCAATTCTACGACCTGCACATCAGCGGGGTCTCACAGGCCGCGACGGTAACGATCATCGCCATTGACCGAATTGTGGAAGGTCGAGGACGAGGTTCGCGGCAAGGATGCCGGAAGCCGCGCCGCGCTCCGTCAGGAAAAGTCCGTGGCCATTGTCGCGAGCCTCTTCGATCTATGGGAAGCGGAACTGGGCAAGGTCTCCGGAAAATCCAAGACCGCTGAGGCGATCCGCTACGCGCTCACTCGGCGGGAGGCGCTGGAACGCTTTCTGATGGACGGTCGCATCGAGATCGACTCCAATATCGTCGAGCGTGCAATCAGGCCCCAGACGATCACGCGAAAGAATAGTCTATTCGCCGGCAGCCAAGGCGGTGGACGAACCTGGGCGACGGTAGCCACCTTGCTGCAAACCTGCAAAATGAACAGCGTCGATCCGCGACTGGCTCTCGCAGACCTTGACCCGCATCGCTCAAGGCTGGCCGGCATCCGAAATCGAAATGCTCATGCCTTGGAACTTTAGGCCTGACGTTATCGGCTGACCGCTTACTGTAAAAGGGAAACAGGAAGTTACTCGGCGATCTGACTACCGATCACTAGGGAGCCAAATGGGACGATCTCTTGCCAGAGCAAGCCGCTCGCACAGCGTTTGCCACAGGGGATCGCCGATGAATGCGGGTAGACTGCCCCATGCCTCGCTCAAAGGCTTTTCCCTATAGCAGTCGATCAACTGCTCAAGACAGCTCCCATCCGATTTCGCAATCAGACTGAACGGATCGATAGGCCCAGGCGAGATCGTACGATGCCCCCACATACCTGCCTCTTCGTCGGACCCCAACGAGGCGGCTAAGCTTCGATTTGCAGGTGACGGAAAGTCGGAGAGGGTAGACAAGAAGGCATGGCGCATAATTGGATAATAGACGATCTGGCGACTGCCGCCGAGCGCCCGCAGTCCAGGAAGTATGGACATCACCAAGAATGACAGGAACAGACTGGGTATGATCTCACGCTCATTCAAAGATTGGAGAAGTGCGTCTGGTGCGCATCGTAGCGAGAAGGTCCTGCCAGCGTTCAAATACAGGCCATCGTGCAATCGCAATGGATAGATGCGCCCCCCTGAAAAATGCCAAAAAAAGTCGGTTGTCATCTTCGCCCAGCCGGCCCATTGGCCGCAACCAAACGACCTCAAATGAGTAAGCAGGCTTTTCGCAAAAGAGCCTCGCCCAAACAGCGTCGACGAAAGCCACGAGGACGGATCTCGAAGATGCTGGGCAACAAGGTCCGCCATGTCCAGATCGTCGATTTGCAGCAACTGTAGGTTCGATGCAAAGAAGCGGTGCCAGAGGCTCTGATTGGCTGCCTTGATAGCATCGGCGGCCGAACAAAACTCGCCATCCGGCAAGGCCCGCTGCAATTGCTCAATCAATTGGTTCGCGGCGGTCGTCTTTTCGGGACTCGTCAGAGCAAAGCGCTGTGGCGCATGATGTCCGCAAATACTGAATGGATCCATTTTGCTGCGTGATAATCCGAACACATTAAGGGTTTGGTCACCCACCCGTAGCCAACCAGGACCTTTCTTGGCGCTTTCGGTGAATTTTACGGTCGAGGCCGAATAGGACACATACCAGTTATCTTCATGAGAGCGCAGCCCCATGGCACTAAAGATATGCGTGTAGAACGCATCGGGTTGAATAATCAGATGACAATGTGGGCCGGTCTGAATGACCGGCCGACTGCGAAGCTGTTTACCGAGTTTTTCGATCTGTTTATGATCATAGCCGACACGTGAGGCGCGATCTGCAAGTAGCATTTCCATCTGCTTCAGAGCATGCATTCGGACAGGATCGGCAGCGGCTGGTTTTGCGTCATAAACGGCATGCGCATACGCACGCATTGGGAGTGTCGCGTACTGTGAAATGTACGGCATAAGCCACACCAACGCTTCGGCTACGGAGTTTGGAGTCAACGATTTCATTGCATCGTCCCGTGGTTCTTGAATCAGGTTTACGTGGTCAACGAATGATTATCGGCTGCCCATGCCTCCGACCATGATGACGCCAAAGCACCGGGGCCACAGACACCAGTTTCAACATGGGCCAATGCGATTGGTCCATACACAACAAATCCGATCCCATTGTCAGGGTTCGAACTGCCCTTCATCCGCCCAATGAAGAATAACGGCATTATGCGCTGGAGATTGGCATCAATGCAGATTCCGGTCGGCGAGCACCGACATCCGCTGGTATCATACGCTATAGCCAATCGTCGGCTGACTGCGCCAGAGCAACCGATGCTGACGCGAGGGTACCTGGCAAGAAGGCGCCCAGCGTAAACGATCCACGGCAGGAAGCGTCGCCCCTTGAACGGCTTCACTCATATAGTGGATGGTCCCAAGCTTCGGAATGGTGATAGATCAAACGCCAATCCCGTCAGAGGCGCGGGAGCTTCTATGTAGACATATTCATTTGGAATGCAGGGCGGGGCCATCGCCGAAATTAGGCACCGCAGATTGTCCGCGCTGTTGCTGGCAGCAAGCGTGTAAAAATTGCCGGAGTTCCATGTCACGCAGCCATATTTGAAATAGGCAGCCAATGCTGCTGACATATTATCAAGCGTCGTCTCGTTTAGGTTCATCTGTTTGAGTATGACCTCATTTTTCCTTTTGATATCATCTGGATTGAAGAAACGCGCTTTATATCCGTGATCTTTCTGCAGCTCGCGACGAAGGTATTCCTGGGTATCCGCTTGCTTGAATTTTTCTAAGAAGAGAAATACTCCATCGTCTTTCAAATGGCGTTTCACAAAGCCAATCTGCGCCGTTCGGTTGGGCGAATACATTTGAAAGGTAGTATCCTCCATGATGATGTCGAATCCGCCCAAAAAATGCCCAAGCCCCGGCGTCGCCGCCATTCGGCTCCGTGTCAAATGATGGAATGGGCCGAGGAAGAACGTCGCGTGCGCGGGTCGTCCGTGAAGAAAGAAGCTCTCCTCGTTTTCCCTAGTCGGACTACACGATAGGGTCTGAATCTTGCCGTTGCCTAGCTTGGCTACAGATCGAGCGAGTATGCCTTCGGCCAAGCCCAGTATATAGAATCGAGCCGGCTTGTCATCGCTCCCCGTTATGCATCCATATCGTAAAAATGCATCGCCAAGGCGAATGTCCTCTTCAAGACGATAAGGAATACTGCTATAATAATGAGGGCCGAAACGGCCCCAGATTTGGCGATGCACATTGTTGAAACGTGCCAGCGCCACATCCCCGTGGAAAAGGCGAGGATCAATGCGCGGCATTTTGGTCGGGACTCCTGATCGCCCAGCAGCAGTTGCCGAAAAAAATTCGGCCATTTCGTTCAAACGCGGTGCCTTATCGCACTCCATGAAAAAGTCTCGCATCTGCTGTTCCATTTCACTTGCTCCGGGAAATTGCTCGACTTACAACCTTCGGCAGTGCGTGCATGACACTGTTGTTCTAGAAGAATCGCTACTATTGCTGCGTTGGGGTTCAGGTCAGCGTTCTATGCTACTATCCATCACAACAATTCCGCCAATGCTGGTGCTACAACCAACTCTCACCCGATACGACGAACCGGCCACCAAGACCGATGACTGCCCGTTACAGGCTCTATGGTCGTGACCGCTTCCCGCCGAGAGCACGGTGCGGCTGTATCTCTAATTGCCGCTCAGTGTGCCGGAACGACAAATCAAGGGCCGTGGTTGGAGAACACCGGTTACTTGAAAACTGCCGCATCCGCGCTGCACCGAATTTGTGGATGGCGATGCATGTGTCGTGCCAAATGAAAAATCGTTCAGAACAATGCGATAACCCCAGTTATCGCCATGTCTCATATCCAACATCGTCGAAGATCCGACAACGAGTGAAGCGCCGTATGCTCCGTCGCTCCGTTATGGCGCCCGTGTTGTTGCCCATCTTCGAGATGCCGCCCAACAGCTTTTTTGCCGCCGCTCGAATGCGACCTCGGCGTCAGCCCAAGCCAAGCGGCAAGGTGACGACCTGACCTGAACCCGTCCGGATCGGGAACCAGCGCCTGGACGGTCGCCGCTGTGATCGCGTCGACGCCTGGGATCGTGGTCAGTGGGCGCATGTCTTCGTCATGCTTTGCCTCGGTGCTCGGTGACGATCTCGCGCTCAAGTCGTTCGACCTGTTCGCTCAGAGTGTCTAACTGGTCGACAGGGCCGTCAGGGCGAACCGCCCCCGCCGCAGGCAGGCGAGCATCCATCGGGTCACGCACGATCGCGGCTAATGCCGCCACCTTCGCCGGGCCGGCAGCCGCGATGATGCCCAATTCGGACATATGAGCGCGCAAGGCGTTAATCACTAATCACTTGTGTTCTTTGGCGCAGAAGCTGCGCGGCGTCCTCAGCACCATCGCCGCCGCCTGTTGCTCAGCCGACTTGATCGGCACAAAGCGTATGGTCTTGCGGGTTACCGCCTCGCTGATCGCCTCGGCGTCGGCCGCATCGGATTTGCCGCGCTTTACAAAGGGCTTACATAGGCCGGCGGAATCAACCGCACTTCGTGACCAAGGGCTGCGATCTCACGCGCCCAGTAATGTGCCCCGCCGCAGGCCTCGAGACCGACGAGACAGGTTGGCCGCTTCTCGACGAAGGGCAGCACTTCGGCCCGGCGCAACCGCCTGGTGAACAGCGGCGCGCCTTCGGCGTCTGCGCCGTGAACTCGAAAAACCTGCTTGGCGAAATCTAGCCCGATGGTGTTAATCTGGGTCACGCAAAGGTCCCTCCTTGGTGGCGTTGAAACAACGACCACGTTAGCACTTTGATGCTGTCGGAGCGGGCCGTTCCAGGTAGTGTACTGAGAGTTCTGCAAATTCGCTGAGAGGGGGCGGTCATGGCAGGCTGGTGATTGTTCACGTCACCTGATTCCCGCGAAGGAACGCCACCATGACCAAGACTGAAGTTAAGACCGCCAGCGCTGCCGTCAAAGACATTTTGCTTTCGAACCCGGATGGATTGCACGAAGTGCTCCGTGCGGTGATGCAGGAGGTGCTTGAGGCCGAGATGGACGAGGCGCTGGGTGCCTCGAAGAGCGAGCGCACGCCCGAACGGCTTGGCTATCGCTCGGGCTATTACGGCCGTACCCTTGTGACGCGGGTCGGCAAGCTCGAGCTGCGGGTTCCGCAGGACCGGGCCGGGCGCTTCTCCACCGAGCTGTTCGAGCGCTACCAGCGTTCCGAGCGGGCCTTGGTGGCGACACTGGCCGAGATGTATATCCAGGGCGTGTCGACCCGCAAGGTGAAGGCGATCACGGAAGAACTGTGCGGCCATGCCTTCTCGGCCTCGTCGATCTCGGCCATCAACAAGCGGCTGGACGAGAGCCTCGCTGCCTTTGCCAGGCGCCCCCTTCAAGAGCCGTTTCCTTACCTCATCCTCGAGGCGCGCTACGAGAAGGTGCGTGAAGCCGGTGTTGTCATGAGCCAGGCGGTGCTGATCGCGGTCGGTATCGACTGGGACGGAAGGCGCCAGATCCTGGCCGTGGAGATGGCCAATCGCGAGAGCCGCTCGGCCTGGAGGGACTTCCTCGTCAGCCTCAAGGCGCGCGGCCTCAAGGGCGTCGAGTTGGTTGTCCGACGATCACGCCGGCCTGGTGGCAGCGATCGGCGAGGTGATCCCCGAAGCCGCCTGGCAACGCTGCTACGTGCACTTCCTCAGGAACGCGCTCGATCATCTGCCGAGGAAGCACGGCGACGACTGCCTGCAGGAATTGCGCTGGCTCTACGAACCGGCGCGATCTCGCAGAGGCCAGGGCTGATCTTGCCGCATGGCTTGCCAAATGGTCGGCACGCTATCCGCGCCTGACAGGCTGGGCCGAGGATGCCATCGAACAAACCCTGACCTTCTTCAGGCTGCCGAGACAGCACCACAAGCATCTCAAATCCACCAACATGCTGGAGCGGCTCAACGAGGAAATCCGCCGGCGCACCTATGTCGTGCGCATCTTCCCCAACACCGAAAGCTGCCTGCGCCTGGTCAGGGCGTTGGCCGTCGAGACCAATGAAAACTGGATGGAGGCCAACCGATACATCAATATGGACGACCTGGGCGAGCACAAGAAGCTCGCTCTGCGCCAAGCCGCATGACCAGCATCATGGCCGCCCCATTTTGCAGAACTTGACGCACACAACCCCGTTCCACCTCATCAATCTGGGAGAGACGCGCTCTCACGTTCATTGCCGCGCCGCACGGCGGCCCGGATCAGGCGCTCGCCTATCTCGGCCGCTATACCCATCGTGTTGCCATCGCCAACAGCCGCATCGTCGAGGTTGATGACGGCCATGTTGCTTTCCGATGGAAGGATTACCGTGGCAATGGTCGCGACCGCGAGAAGATCATGCGGCTTGACCCGCACGAGTTCATCCGGCGTTTTTCTTATGCACGTGCTCCCTGACGGCTTCCACCGCATGTGCCACTTCGGCTTTCTCGCCAATAGCCACCGACGGGATCGGATCGGTCTCTGCAGGCAGATTCTCGACCAACCATCACCAGCAGGCGAGAAACCCGAGCCTGGCAAATCCAGCGCGGGCAATCCCACGAATGCCCGGACTGCCGGCGGCCCATGCGCAGGACTGAATCACCGTTGCGCCTGTTTCGCCGCCCCGGCCATCATCTTTCAGGTGCGATACTTCATGAACTCTGACAATCCGCACCCCCTCCGATATGCTCGCAAAACCAAGCGCCGCGCCGGGCGCGGGGCACCGCTTGGCCCTGGCCACACCGAAAGACCGACAGTGTGCATTGAGAGCGCAAAAATCGCCGCCGATCGTCCGGCAAGCTGCTCGCGAAGGTCGCCAGATCAAGCCAAAATTCGGTCGAGCCGCCCCCGCACGCGACGAATTCGCTATCGCTGTCAAACAGCGTGCCTACTATCTCCATAACAGCGGCTAACAACCCGCGCCTTACTTCAATCCGGCTTATGTGAGGTCGCTCGAGCTCACCACGACGACCGATGCGACCTCACATAACCCTCCAGATTCCAAAGTCCGACCGATGGCTTCAATTTGTCGTCGGGCTATTTACGCGGCCTTCCGGCAATAGAATTCTGGTTCCATACTTTTCCGAACGTTGAGCTAGGTCTTCGAGCATAGAGTGAGCCAGTCCCTTTGAAGCGAGCACGGGTACAAGGCGCTCGTGATAGTCGTTGCTGCTGGCAAGCCGCTGTTCTCCGCCGATTACGATTGGAACGAGATCGATCGACTGCAACTGGTTCTTGCCATCGAACCTGCACGTCGCGACGACGCTTTTCCAGACATCAGGTGTAATCCAATCGGTCATAACTTTCCTCGCATGAAACAGGAAATTCCCCAGCCCGAAAAAAATCGGTGCTCCACGATAAATTTCGATCGGCTGCAGCGCCGGTTCGCCGTGACTGACGAACGCGTTTGCACCCGCCTCGACGCAGGATCGCGCAAAAGACTGGACCCATCCGGGAACCTCGCGCCAACTCGTTTCCCCATGGTGGTGATGAAGATAGACGAGGACAAACGCACCGCCTGATGCGGCATTACGGATCGTGGTGAACTGAGCTTGCAGGCTGGCCCCGTCGATAACGATCCTGCGGCAGTTTCCCGTCGCTCTACGAAAAACGGTCCCGTAAAAGTCGATCTCGTCGGATGATGCGAGTTTGGGCGGGTCGTTCGGCTGAGCATAGCTGCCGAGCTCCCAAGGGTTGCTCTGAAAGGTTTCCTGAATGGCGCCCAAGCTTACGAAGGTTTTGTCGTCTACCTCAAAAACCCGCGAGACGTCGAGCTTGTTTACTCCCGGTCGAGCGGGACGGGTCTCTGTCGCATTTTCAGCGTACATTATGGCCGGTCCGGGACCGGCATCCATCGCAACGAGGGCAACTTTTCTTGCGCCGAATTCCTTGATCCCTGCCTGGTGTGCGGCCGTGGCATCGGCACCGATACCCGCATGAAGAAACCCGCGCCCCTCTACTTCCTCAAGCGTGGACAAGACTCCTGAAGGGCCGAGATCGAATGAATGGTTGTTGGAAAGCGCCAGTGCATTGAAGCCTATATCCTTTAATGAATCCAGCACGACAGCCGGTGCGCAAAGAAAGTGCGAGCCTTTCAGTGGCCCACCTCCGTGCCGGCCAAGAATAGTCGTCTCCAAGTTTGTGAACGAAACATCGGCTTGCTGAATCAATTTTTTGATTGCGGCCAAGCCCTCATCCGATACGTGCCGAATGTCGTGCCGAATGAGAGACTGCCCGGTCATGGTGAGGGTGAACGACGAAGACATGATAAGAGCTCCTCCAGTAGCGAAGTTGACGTTGACCGCCTTAAGGCCACCCAGAGACCACGGTCGAACTGATGATCATTTCTTGGTCTGGGCAGAGATTTTGCGAAGAGAGCCGCCCGTAGTGCCTGACGGCGCTTTGCGAGCGACAGCCGTTACCTGAGCGTAGGCGCGATCTTGAATCGCTCCCGTCAGCTTTGGGGCAACAGACACCGGTCGCTCCTGCAACGGCAGCGCGGCTTCGCTCTTCAACGGGAAATGGCATCTGAAGCTGTGCTGCACGTCATCCGGGTTTGTTGAAGGTTCGGGGAAGACGCGGCTGCAGATATCCTGCACGTAACGACAACGGGTGTGGAACTCGCAGCCGGATGGCCGCCGCAATAGGCTCGGCACCTCACCCTTGAGCTCTATCCGGTTCAGCACCGCGTCAGGGTCGGGCTCCGGATTGGCCGCAAGCAGCGCCTCCGTGTAGGGATGACGCGGGTGGTCAAAGATGCGCTCGGTCGACCCGACCTCAATAAAGCGGCCAAGATACATGATCGCCATGCGATCGGTCATGTGGCGCACAACGTTAAGATTGTGCGTTATGATGAGGATCGCCATGCCGAGTTCTTCCTGAAGCTGCGCGAGCAGATTGAGCACCTCGCCCTGGACTGAGACGTCGAGGCCTGCGGTCGGCTCGTCGGCAATAATCAAGTCCGGCTTCAGCGCAAGAGCACGCGCAATACCAACGCGCCTGGCCTGACCTCCGGAAAGCTGATGGGGATAGCGGCGAGCAAAATCCGCCGGCAAGCCGACCATCCGAAGCAGGCGCTCGGCTTCGCCTCCGGCATCGCGCTCCCTTAGTCCATGGATCAGAAACGGCTCTGTCAGGAGCGATCGCACCGTCAGCCTCGGCGACAGTGATCCGACGGGATCCTGGAACATCATCGCCATGCGCCGCAAATAGGGCTTGCGTTCGACCCCGGTGAGTTCCTCAATTTCGTGTCCGTCGAAGCGGATGCTGCCGCTCACAGCCCGCTGCAAGCCGATAATCGTGCGCGCGATGGTGGATTTGCCTGAGCCGCTTTCACCGACAAGGGCCAGAGTCTCGCCCTTGCGGATTTCAAACGAGACACCGCATACCGCGTCGATGAAAGGTGCTTTCGTCCCGGATGCGAGCGCCTTCAGCGGACCCATAGTGCGGAAGCGGACCCGCAGGTCCTCAACCCGAAGCAGCGCGCTCATGCCGAAACCAACCGCTCTTTGTCGACGAGATGGCATCGGGCAACGTGGTCCAGCCCGCTGCGGTACTCGACAGGGTTCTCTTGCACACAGCGATTGAATGCCTGGGGACACCGGGTGCGGAAGATACATCCTTTCTTGCTGCCGAGAAGACTGGGCACCTCACCGGGTATGGTTGGCAAAGTGCGTGTGCTTTTTTTGATACGCCCGGGATCGCAATCAAGCAGCGCGCGCGTGTAGGGGTGAGCAGGATTGTGGAAGATGTCCCGTACCGCCCCCTCCTCCACTACTTCGCCCGCATACATCACGGCGACCCTGTCGCACAACTCAGCCACCGCGCCCAGATGATGGGAAACGAACAGCACAGAGCAACCGATCTCCTTCTGCAGTTCCTTGAGAAGATGGATGATCTGCACTTCCAGTGTTGCATCAAGCGCGGTGGTTGGCTCGTCGGCGACCAGGAGCGCCGGTTTCACAATAAGCGCCATGGCGATGCAAACGCGCTGACGCATGCCGCCAGAGAAGTGATGAGGATAGGCGCTGATCCGGCTGTGGGGATCGGGAATTCCGACCCGGTGAAGCATCTCGAGGGCGCGAGCGCGCTTTTCGCTGCGGGTTCCTTGGTCGTGGTGCTGGATATCGATCATCTGGCTCTCGATAGTCCGCACCGGATTAAGTGCGGTCATCGGGTCCTGGAAAATCATCGAAAGACGATCGCCGAGCAGGCTACGACGCGCCTGCGCAGGCATTTTGAGCAGGTCTTTACCTTCAAACAGGATGCTGCCTGTTGTCACATGTGCATTTTCGGGAAGCAGGCCCATCACCGTATAGGCGAGCGTCGATTTTCCAGATCCGCTTTCGCCGACGATGCCAACCACCTGTGCGGCCGGGACATCGAACGACACATTGCGTAGGGCGTGGACGCGCCCACAAGGCGTACCGAAATCGAGATTTAGGTCACGAATCTCAAGAAGCGGCCGATTGGATGAGAGCGGCGGTCTCGGGTCGTCGTGTCTCATAGGTCTTTCCGCAGCTTAGGATCGAATATGTCGCGCAACGCCTCACCCAGGAATGTGAAGCCGAGCGTTGCGAGAACGATTGGGATGCCGCCGGCTATGACCGGCCACGGCGACTGATTGATGGAGCTATAGCCATCGCTGAGTATCACTCCCCAATCAGGAGTCGGCGGGCGAACGCCTAAGCCGAGAAAACTGAGACCTGCCTCTACGGCAATGACGGTCGGCACGTCCATGCTCACCAGGATCAGAAGCGGGCCGATGACGTTAGGCAGTACGTGCACGGCGAGGATACGCGTCGTACTCGCGCCCATGCTGCGCTCCGCTTCAATGTACTCACTGCTGCGCAGGGCCCGTGTCTGGGTGCGGACTACACGTCCGTAGATCGGCACCGACCCTATTGCGATGACGAAAATGAGAGTGGCCAGACTGGGTCCGAGAAGCGCGATCATTGCCAGCGCGAAAATGATGCTTGGAATGGAGCGCTTCGTATCGAAGACAAGCAGGAGCAAATTGTCGAGCCAGCGCGGCCCTATGCCTGCGATCAGGCCAAGCAAAAGACCGACCGCCAGCGAACTGCCAAGAGAGGCGAAAGCGACAAGGAGCGGGATCCGGCCGCCCATCATGACGCGCGAAAACGTGTCGCGACCGAGATGGTCCGTGCCCAGAAGAAATTCCAGCGAAGGGCCCGCTAGGCGCGGCCCGACCATGATCCGGATCGGGTCCTGCGTGATGATGAGCGGTGCAAATAGCGCACTTGCCACCACAAGCACGACGAGCGCTGCTCCGAGCACGCCCAGACGGTTGTTGCGCAATCGCCGTAGGAAGCTACGAAAGGCGCCGAGGCCCTCTCCCCCATTGGCTTCAGGATGGATAACTTCAATGCTCGTCATGCTAGAGGTTCTCGCGGGTTCGAGGATCGAGCGCTGCAGCGACCAGGTCGGAGAGCGTCGTAGCGACGACGACAAGGAAACTAGTGATGAGCACGGTGCCCATCACTATCGGATAGTTGCGCGTATTGACCGCCTCCACAATTAGCGCGCCGATACCAGGTCTCGCGAAGACCACCTCGGTAAAGACAGCGGACGAAAGTAGCGACGCTATTCCGACGCCGAGTATTGTCACGGTCGGCAGGATCGCGAGCGGCAGCGCGTAGCGTGCAACGATGCGCCATTCCGAGATCCCGAAGGAGCGGGCCATGCGTATGTGGTTTTCCCCCAGAATCTCTAGCATAGATGCACGCACCAATCGGGAAATGTAGCCGACCCAGCCACTTCCTATGGCAAAGGCTGGCAGGATGAGATGGATAAGCCCTTCCCAGAAACCATTGCCGGCTCCGATCGCCGGTAACCAACGCAGAGTCACGGCAAAAATCAACAGGGCGTAGACGGCCATAACAAAGGAAGGAATTGCGATCGTTGCGATCGTCAGGACGCCAGCTACCTGATCGATCACGGAGCTTCTCCGCACGGCCGAGTAACAGCCGAGCGGCACTGCGACCGCGACCGCCCATGAGATTGAGACTAGGATCAGTTCGATCGTATAGGGCGCTTGCTCGAAGACGATATCGGCAACAGCTCTCTGGCTGAACACGTCGTAACCGAGATTGCCGTGGAGCAGCCCGCCGAAGAAGATGGCAATCTGCACGACAAGCGGCTTGTCGAGCCCCATCTGGTGATGGAGCTGCGCTTTCATCTCGGGCGTCGCGCGCGGGCCGAGCAGAATCGCGGCAGGATCGCCCGGCACGGCATGGATCATCAGGAACAGAAGCGTCACCGCGATCACAATGATTGCGACCGCGAGCGCGATCCGTTTGAGAAAATAGAACCACATGTTGTTACTCCGCCGCGCTGCTAAATTAAGCCGGCGAAAACTCGAGATACAACGGGATTCCATCCGGGCGGGTTGCAGCCTGCGTTTGCGAGGTGCGGTACATGACTGGATTACCCCCATGGGTCAGGAAACGGTAGGCACCGGAATCCTCCATGAGATCCTGCATCTCGTAGTAGAGCTTCGCGCGCGCCTCCTGGTCCTCGGTCGTGAGCCCCTTGGCGTAGAGCTCATCGAAACGCTGGCTGCGGAAGCGCTCCCAGTTCCACACGCCAACCTGGTCTTGGACGAACGAAGAAGTTGCATAAGAGGGGTCAGGCAAGCTGGAATAATCATTTATGATGAGTTGCAGATCCTTCCAGCGTTCGCCCTCAGACTCCTTGCCAACTGTAGAGAACGAGCCGCGATCCTGAGCATTGATCTCGACTTTGATGCCGATCTGCGACAATTGCGCCTGCACGATCACGGCTATTGTCGAAAAAGTGCTCACATTCGTGCAATCGATGGTCAAGGTCAGATCGCTAACACCGGCCTTTTCCAAGAAGTCCTTGGCCTTTGCGAGATCGCCTTCCGGTGGAACGAGCGCCTTATCGCGGTGCCCGACAACTCCCGGAGCAATGATGCCCGTCGCGACATCGGCCTGGCCCGAATAGGCAGCCTCCAGGATCTGCGGCACATTGATCGCCCATTGGATCGCCTTGCGGACATTGATGTCCTTCAGCTTGGGGTGATCCATATTCATGCCGATCCAAGCGAAACGGAGCGACGGATGTTCCTTAACCTTGGTGTCGGCGAGCGAATTGCTCTTGAACGTCGCGAGCGAATCCAGACTGATGCTGGTGAAATCAATGTCGCCCGCCTGATAGGCGCGTTCCGCCGTCTTGAGATCGGCGATCGGCAGAATGCGGATTTCGTCAAAGCCGGGCTTCGGGCCTGACCAGTCCGGATTGCGCGTCAAGAGCAGATACTGGTTCGCCTTCCAGTCGGCGAGCACGTAGGGACCGGAGAAGGCGGGCGGCTTCATGCCGAAATCACCGCCGTCCTTGGTTGCCTTCATCACCGCATCCTCGGAAACGATGTGGCCAGCCCCATAAGGGAGCGCGATGTTCCAGAGCGGCACGAACGGTGTCTTGAGCACGATCACACCAGTATAGTCATCTTCCAATTCGACATGATCGAGCGGGCCCCAATCACCTTTGTCCGCCGAATTATGCTTGATCACGCGCTCGAACGAGAACTTGACGTCCCTGGCGGTCAGCTCGCCGTGACCGCCTGTGAACTTGATGCCTTTCTTCAGGCGGAAGCGGATATGCGTTGGATCGACCTGCTCGACTTTTTCTGCCGCCTCGAGCTCCCAGCCCCATTCTGAGCCGGGCTTGTAGTGCGTGAGCTTCGAATAGATGCAATTCATCACATCGACATCGGGGCCACCCTGGTAGAAGCCCGGATCCAGCTTGGCTATGTCACGCGCGCCGCGCGCCTTTAGCACCTTACCTTCGGCTGCCCAAATTGCTTGCGACAAGGGCATGCCGGCGGCAACGATACCCCCTCCGAGCGCGGCGCCGATTTTGAGAAAGCTCCGACGGCTCACACCAGTTACGAAGTTGTTCATGATCAATCCCCCCTTTTTATGACTTTTCCTGCTCGAAACCGTCCTGCTTTGATGTTGGCTGATCCGACACGATTTACGATGATCGCAAGCCTCATATTTCGGCAGGCCGACAGGGCGGATCGCTGATCCGCCCTGTCGGTTGTACTTTACCGAAGTCCACTGCTGTCGCTCGACGTTAATGATTGTCGCAACACAGTTCTCGATCTGCGCAAGATGTCAAGAAAATAACGACGCAAAACTCTATAAACATGATTGAAGATCCATAAGTGATTCTAATGGCAAAAGACAGCGTCAACAACGATAAGTATTTTAGACCATTGCAAAGACAGCTAAGGCCATTAATGCGACGAAAGTGTTTGGAAATACTATCTGATAGAGGCAGTGGCTGAAGCTGCTCGCCTTAAGACGCGGCCGTTGCGGTTCCTCCCGTGGCGTCGGTCAGTAGACATGCTTGGCGATACTTGTCGGCCCGCGAGGGCCTCTCCGCGTGCCCTACCGCCTCGGCGGCATCCCCCCCGATCCGTCCTTGGTCGAACTCTTGACATAAGCTGCCTTGACATGACGCGCTGCCTGATCTTCAACTGCAGACACTAATAGAGGCGTCAAAGTCAGCGGTAAACCACAAAAAACCTGATAGCTGTACAAGTGTGACTTATGCGAAATCTTCGTCGCCGCCTTCCAAACCCAAACGCTCTCTTGTCGTTCGAAGCAGCGGCAAGGTTGGGAAGCTTCACGGAGGCAGCGGAAGAGCTTGGCCTCACGCAGGCCGCTATCAGCTACAGCGTAAAGCTCTTGGAGAGCGATCTAGGCACAGCGCTTTTTCACCGCTGGCATAGACTGGTGGAACTCACGGAGAGTGGCCGACAGTTCCATGCAGACGTGGCTAGCGCACTTCAGCAGATTGCACGATCAGCGGACACGCTGCGTCTCACGGCGTCCGACCGTGTCACAGTCGATTCATCCACGGCTTTTGCGAGCCACTGGATGATCCCGCGAATCCCTGCGATCCGATCTCAATACCCGCAGATCGACATCCGGCTTCTCACGTCGGATCGCGACGTGGAGATCGGACGAGACCCAACGCTCGTAGGCATCAGGCGAGGCAACGGGGATTGGTCCGACTACCGGGCCGTAAGGGCAACGGAGGAGGTCATCGTAGCTGTTTGCAGTCCGGCTTATCTCAACCAACACCCTGGCTGGCTCGAAGAACGATCGGAACGCACGCTCATCCACCTAGAGGAACCTCATCGACCGCGCCCCACATGGCAGGACTGGTTCAACCACTTCCACGTAGCCTATACGGATCATGGCGAGGGGTTGCGGCTCAACGAATATAGCCTTGTAGTGCAAGCAGCGATCGGCGGCCAGGGCGTGGCTCTCGGGTGGAGGCATATCGTTGAGCACGCCGTCAAACAGCGTTTGCTAGTCGAAGCATCTGATATGAAATGGCGGACAGGCATGAGCTTTTATGCTGTCATGCATAAAGCGGTGGAGCCCTCACCTGATGCAAAGCGAATTATGGACTGGATAGTCAACGAATTGCAGCAATAAAGGATTCTTATTCACTTTGTGTGTTGTGTGGTGGTGAGATTAGTCGAGCGGCAGCATGCGTGCTCTGAACAGCTAGTTAGTTTCCGTCCATAAGCGAGCGCATTTTGCAGCGTGTACAATGGCTTGCGCTGAAGTGGGTAAGCCTCCACTGTAAAGATGGACACGATTGGGTCGACCACACGTGAACTGGATCTTGCGGACGCGCTTCTTGGCTGCGCGGCATTATCGCGCCATTCCAGGCCGCCGACCAAGGAGGCTGTCGAGCGAGCGGCAAGCTAGGCTGGAAAGTTGGCGCGGTGGTGCGGCCGTGCGGGTCATGGTGCGGCTGGAGACCACCGTGACCTCGGCACTCATGCACGAACCGAGCGACAGCAGCCTGCTTTGGTCGATCGCCGCGAGTTCGCCGCGGAAGACCGGACCGCGCTGGTGGAATTCGCCGCGACGACCGACACTCCCCTGTACACGAGCCCGGGAAAGTCAGGAACATACCTCCTCCGCCTCGTGCCGGGTTGGCTGACTAAGCTCAGGCGGCCGAGGGGCCGGGATCATCCACCCCGTCCGGTGGAACCACCAGCGGCTCCGGCTTGCGAAGCGCCCTTCCGGTCACCAGGCGCAGAAATGGCCTGTCCCGTCCGGTGGCAGCCAGGTTGGTTGCTGCTTCTTTCGCGCGCTTCGCTGCTTCGGGCTGGTAGTGCACATTCTCAAGCACGATCCGCTCCTCTACGCCGTCATGGTTAGGCAATCGGACCTCCTGGCCTTCGGCGAGCCCCAGAAGTGCCAAGCCTCGCGGAGAGGTAATCGGGAGGAACATACCGATCGGCGAGGTCATCCGGTCATGCGAGATGATCCGGGTGTCTGAATCTCGCCCGTCAACGCTGAAAGTGACGCGGCTGCTTAGCGTTGCGACGTTTTCCGGAACGTCCTCAAGAAACACGACCTGCGCGGAACTGATCTTTCTCCGCAGCAGGGGAGCCAACCGCTCGTCAATGCCCAGGCAGCGCTTGAGCATGATTTCGAGGATTGTCAAATCCTTGGTCGTCAGAATGCAGGTTTCTTCGGACATCACAGTTCTCCATCGTTCCGGGAGGAGCTGTTCTTCGAACGAGTCTTGAGAAACCCCTGGCCGCAACTGCGCGGCACAGGGGCCACGAACCTGCGATGAGGCCTCCTCCGAAAAGCGAGAGGCGACAGGCCTGGCGCATGATCATCATGACGCTAGGCCCAGTTCGGTCAGCCGAGACGCGGACGCAAGCGAGCCTTCGACGTCTCGACCGTCAGGCGACGTTCGCGCCCATCCCGGTCGATCCAGCCCGTGAATTGCCCCCGACTCGGCGGTAAACTGAGATGTGACGTCTGGACCCTTGGGTGAACGCACCTCCCGCCCAATCCCCCCAACGCTCAGCAAGCTCCAGCCCTACGCATTCGGCCATGGTATCAAGTTCCTGATGATAAACGTAACGAACGCGATGCGGTAAACGTCTGACCGATGTAGCAGAAAACCAGAGGAGGGTTGAAACGAAGGTCTGAGTTAGTGGATCGTGGACGGCCGCATTGATGACCGTATTCTCATGATCCACGAGCAGAGTACTAGTTTTCTGGCCGCTGACGAGACCATCCAAGGGTGGCACGCCCACATCTATCACCAGAATCCCTCCATCGTCTAACGTCGCCACGGCAGATCGGAGGCAAGCTATTTGCGCTTCGCGCGTGACGACCAGCGTGAACGTGTTCCAAACGCAATACACGAGGCTGTAGCGTTGCTCCGACCTGAAATTAGCAATGTCCGCCTTCCAAAACTTGATCAGATCGGTGCGCTTGGCGAGAAGTTTCAGCATGCTGTCCGAATTGTCGATACCTTCGACCCTGATGCTGCGCTCGCTCAACGGCACCGCGACGCGTCCGTCGCCAACGCCAAGTTCAAGAGCACTGCCTCCGGTGGAAAATCGTTCAAGAAAGGCGACGGTCTCGTCGACCTCATCACTCTTACCTCGCATGACGGTAAATTTTTCATACATGGAAGCCCAATCCTCGCCGTAGATGAAGTCGTCAGTCATTTGGGGCTCCTGTCTGGGGTTCGTGAGTTCTTCTCTTGTTCCATACGTTACTCGTCCGAGTGAACGTCACGATTCGAAGCGCAACATCTGTGCCAACGCGGAATGTGGTTCTGATTCAATAAAGTGGCTTTGCGTACCCGATTCTGCCTGTTCGCTACTGCAAGGTCTTGTCAGGTCCCGACACAACCGAAGTAGCCGCCTGCCGACTATCGTCGTGATGGCCTAAGACACGTGTTAAAGACGTCTTGCGACATGGCTTAGGAGAGGTTTGCGATGCGTGGGACAATCCTTGGGTAGGAACGGTGGCCATGGGTGATGACGGAACCGCGACATTGTCATGTCGATTGGGATTCGTGGGGCTAACGGTAACGGTCGTGGCTCATCGGCACGATGGAGGTGGCAGCAGATTTATACCTAGCACGGCGAACGGCTGCGCGCGGCAACAATCCAGATTGGGATCTTCTGCATATTTGGCGCAGGTGCGGCGTTCCCTTGGTTGCTGCAGCGCGACAATCAAGTTGAGAGCGGCTTCTCATCCAGATCGTCGCGCCACAGACGCGCTTTTGAAAAGCCATCAACAGGCGTCCGCGCCGATGGCGCCAAGGAGGTACTCGGCCTGTGGCTCGAGCAGAATGAAGGCGCCAAGTTCTGGCTGCGTGTGATGAACGAACTCAAGAACCGCGGCGTCGATGATATTCTGCTGGCCGTCGTCGATGGCCTGAAAGGCTTCCCCGACGCGATCACCGCCGTGTTCCCGGAGGCGATCGTTCAGACCTGCATCGTCCACCTGCTGCGCAACTCCATGGACTTCGTCTCCTGGAAAGACCGCAAAGGGCTGGCGACAGCGCTTAAGGACATCTACCGCGCCGTCGATGCCAAGGCCGCCGAAGTGGCGCTGACGACGTTCGAGGCCGGCCCCCGGGGCCAGCGTTATCCCGCCATCGGTCAGAGCTGGCGGCGCGCCTGGGGCGAGGTCATCCCATTCTTTGCGTTCCCTGACGAAGTCCGCCGGATCGTCTACACCACAAACGCGATCGAGGCGCTGAACTCGAAGCTCAGGCGAGCGGTCAGGGCCAGGGGCCACTTGCCAAGCGACGACGCCGCCACCAAGCTGCTCTATCTGATCTTGAACCGATCCGAAAAAGAGTGGAAAATGCCGCCACGTGAGTGGTCCATGGCCAAGGCCCAGTTTGCCGTCATCTTCGGCGAGCGCTTCATCAAAGCCATGGCGGCATAATGTTCAACCGCCCACCCGCACACGGAATTCCTGACAGTCCCTTGCGTGCGGCCCGAACAGCCGCAATGTCACGGCCGACATGCTGCAAGGGAAACCAGTTCGCTGTCTGTGGCGTCCTCGATCCATTGCTCAAGGCCGGCATCGTCGTCGCGTATCAGTGCAGCCAAACGTCAAGCCGGGTCACCCGCCTTCAAGAGCTCCGACGAGTAGTCAGCTTTGCCGTCCATGAACTGGCCCATGCCATCACTGCCAGGGCAACGCTCATCAGCCGGCTGCGACTGGATGCCAGCCTGTTTGCGCCACCGCCAAAGCAGACCACGCGCACCCTCGGCCGGCCAGCGCAAAAAGGTCCAGCGCTACCAAAGCTCAAGACACTCCTGTCCAACCCCGCCACAATTTGGGCCAGGATCATCGTGTCCGCCTGGTATGGCCATGTCGACGGCAAGACGCTCGAGATCAGGTCTGATACCGCCTTGTGGTACAGGCCCGGTACCCCGGTAATGCCGATCCGCTGGGTGCTGGTCCGGGATCCCGATGGCAAACGCCCCCCTAAAGCCTTCTTCAGCATCGACACCACCCTCGAGCCCGCCGACGTCATCGCCCTGTTCGTCCGCCGCTGGACCCGTGTCCACCTTGGCGTTGAGACCCAGCGGCAATGGTCCGACAAGGCCATTGCACGAACCACCCCGGCATTGCTCGGGCTCTACAGCCTCGTATCGCTATGGGCCTGCGATCTGCTCACCAGCACCACCGCCCCATACGCAGCAGCGTGGTACCGAAAAACCAGCCTCACGTTCAGCGATGCCATCGGCGCCGTCCGCCTCGCAATCTGGATCGGCGACATTAATCAGTCCGCCCTGAACAACGGTTAAGCCATTGACACGGCATGGTCGCGGAGACGGGGGAAGTATCCGGTTTCGCGGCTGAAGCAGCAAGCGCCAGCAGGATGAGCGCACGCCAAAGCGCCAGCGTGGCGAGGATGAGGCGCAGATTGTGGCCTGCGGCCACGAGCAGCGCATTGATGGCGTCGCGAACATGGCCGAGAAGGAAGTTCCGGTCCAGCCTCCCATCGGTTTTCATATGGCCGATGGTGGCCTCGATGGCCGATCGTCGCTTCAGTTCCCGCTTCATGGTGGCCGTCAGGCCGCGCCGATGCCGGCGATCATCACCGAGCCCGAGCCTTTGTAGTCGTGGCCGCGATAGCCCTTGTCGACATAGATGCGGTCCGGGTCGACGCCGCCGATCTCCACCGCCTGATCGACGGTCGCGGCGAGCGTATGGCCGTCATACGGATTACCCTCGAAGGATTTGGCGGCCAGCACGAGGCCTTCCCGGTTCGTCGTTGCGATCCCGACCTTGCAGCCAAACTCGTAGGGCGTACGGGCTTTGCCTTTCGAGATACAGACCACCTCGGGCGCATGCAGTGAATAGAGCTTGTTCTTGTCCTTCGGCTTCTGGACCAGCAGCCGCTCGACCAGCCCGAACAATCGAGCAAACCTGACCTCGAGTTTGGCATTGCCGGCGATCTTGCGGCTGATGTCGCGGAACACGCGTCCGAGATAGGTGCGCAGGCGCTTCAGTTCGCGTCGCATCCGGCGGAACTGCCGGGCGTGGGCATAGCGGCCGGCGCGAACCGCCGCGGCATTGGCGAGTCGGGTGTGGCTCTGCCTGAGCACGACGCCATGCCGCTTCGCCTGGCGAACCAGTATCTGGATGGCCTTCAGGTAAAGCCGGCTGTCGGTCGGATGGGCGATCGCCTTCGGCTGCACCGTGGTGTCGATGGTGATCCGCTCTAGCGAGTTCGGCTTGGCCGTCCCGGTGTCGAGTGCAACCTCGACGCTCGCCTTCAGCATTTCCTCAAGCCCCTCCGGCCCGATCCGCTTGCGCCAGCGCGTCATCGTGCTGGCGTCGATCGGCGCCTCGTGCTGGAAGAACTCGAAGCCGCAGAAATACTGCCAGTAGGCATTCTCCACCCAGCGATCCACCACCTCCTCGTCCGACAGGGCATGGACGTGCTTGAGGTAATGCAGCCCGACCATCAACCGCGTCGGCTTGGCCGGCCTGCCGACCGGACGGTAGAAGCGGCCGAACGTCTCATCGAACCGTGCCCATGGCATCAGACCTGAAAGCCGAACCAGGGGGTGCCTCATGTTGATGATCGCGTCCAGACGTTCGCGGAAGAGGTCATTCCTGTTGCGTGACGGACGGGATGGCAGCATCGCGAAAACACCGGAAAGGTACAGGATCGGATTCGATTTCCGGCATTTTCCAATACTTCAAACCCCTTGGGAACCCTGCAACACAAGGCTTCAAGCTATTTTTCAGGCCGAACTAATCAACACTCCCCGCCAAACCGGGAACGACAAAATATCCCGCCAGAGCGCATCCTGCGAATGGCGCAAGCCCTGTGCTTCGCCACCTAAACGTACAAAGTCGAGCTGAGAGAGCGAGACTTTAATCAGTCTTTCGATAGACCGACACGTGGCTCCAGGATGAGGTGTCAACTGGCCGCCGCTCCCAATCGCCCCAACGCTCAACTAGTTCAAAGCCGACGAAACGAGTGAGAAGTTCTAGTTCGGATGGATATACATATCTAAGTTTGGTAGGCAGTGTGCGCACACCCCGGGGCGTAATCCAAAGATCTTGCGAAACAAACAGCTGTTCATTACGATTGTGCCTAGTAAATCTAACTAATGTTCGATCTTCATCTACGTGAAAAACCGTCGTCCTTTGATCGCCATACTTTCCAGTCCCGGTAAAATCTGTCGTGTTTGGGTAATTTAGATGAATAACAAAACATCCATTATCTGCCAGTGCGTTCTTTGCTGACTTTAGGCATGCCAGCTGCATATCTACGGAAAGCATATGCGTGAACGAATTATTGACACAATAAACCAGATCGAACCGCTTTCCAATATCAAAGTTTACCATATCGCCGTGATAAGTTTGCACCAAGCGTTGACCATTTTTTTTCTCAAGTAACGAAAGCATGCGAGCGGAATTATCGAGACCATGGACTTGCGGTCCCACCTTGGCCAGCGGCAACGCAATATGTCCGTTTCCACATCCGAGTTCTAACGCTGCACCCCCCCCGACAAGTCCTGCTAGGAATGCCACGGCCTTCGCAGTCTCTGCAGTTTTGTTTAGTTCCGCGTATTCGTCATATACGTCACTCCAATAAACACCAAAGTCTGTGTACGCATCATCATTTTCGCGCTGGACATTGTTCATGGTGCATCTCCGCATGGTTATTGTCAGCTTGGTTATATTGCACGGGCAGTCGTGAAGACCGGAGACATCCTCCTCCGCTTCCAAGTCCGTGGCCCGCATGGCGAGCGCCAAGATGTGGAACGCCATATTCGCTTGGTTGTTGAGACCGATCCGAGTTGTTTCCGAAACCACATCCGCCATCCAGCAGTGACATTTTTCGGATTGTCTAGTGCGTTCTGACTGCGAACAGGGGGAAATTCCCAAAAATGCCAAACCCGACATCGAGGCTTACCTTTCGCTTTTCGGAGATAAGTCATCTATGATCGGCCCCCGAAAAGTCCCCGACTACAGGCCGGCTCGCCGGCAAACCGAGATATGACGTTTGGATTCTTTGGTGAATGCACCTCTTTTACTCGGAGAATGGAATCCGAAAGAAGTATTTTCTATCGATCGTTTGCGATGTCGAGGTGGTCATTCTCTCAATCGAAATTGTCTGTGCATCGAATGGCTCTGTTTTTAGGTGATCGTCTCGATTAGAAGCGCAAGAGCTATGCCAACACTAAAACGGTTCCGATTCAGTAAGTTGGCTTTTCGCGTCTGATTCTATCTGTTTGCTACGGCACAGTTTGTCTGACTTCCAACAACGGACAAGAATTGGATCGCGGAGGGCACCACCTTAGGCACAGTGCAGAAGAGACGACACGGAAAGGGCAGGAAAAGCTTGACTCACCGACCCAATCAGAGAATTAGTCGGGAGCAATAAGAGGGACGTTGAAGGCATCGCCCTGCTCGCCGGCGAGATAGTTGCGGCCCATCCGGTGCTCGGCCTTGATGTGGCCGATCGCGGGCTCGATCGCGGCGCGGCGGCGCATCTGGCGCTTGATGGCTCGGGTGACACGGCGTTCCTGGTTAGCTCTGCCAAGATAAGGATATGTTCTGCATCCTCATAGATTTCAGCTCCAGGTTCCGGGCTCAACCACGCGACGCGGCTCGTTTGCTGGGCCCTATCCACCTCATATAGGTGGATGGAATCTAACACTTGGTGCCCACGTTTGACGGCGGCAATAATCTTGTCGGGGTCGGCGGTCCAAGCGGTTGATGGCCGCCTGCAAGAAGCCCTCGACCGCGTTGAGCCACGAGCACGAGGTCGGCGTGAAGTGGAAGGTGAAGCGCTGATGGCGGTTGAGCCAGGCACGCACCTTCGGGTGCTTGTGGGCGGCGTAATTGTCGAGGACGACGTGGACGTGCAAATTCCGACGATTAACCGGACTCCGTTGGAGTGCACCCCCAGACTGAGACAAGGAAAATCGCGGACACCTCCCGTGTTAAGCTATGCAGCCTTTTCCATCTGTCGCCCGCGTGAATGCTTCTGTTCGTATTCCTCCGGACTGAGGTAGTCGAGCGCCGAATGTAGGCGCTGCGTGTTGTAAACGGTCTCTATGAAAGCACCGATGTGCTTGCGGGCATCATCTGCATCCTTATAGGCGAGACCTTGCACCTCTTCCTGTTTCAGGGTTTTCATGAAGCTCTCCGCCTTCGCATTGTCGTAAGGATTGCCGACACGGCTCATGCTTGCCTGGATGCCGCAGCGATGCAGAAGTTCGGAGTAGGCCCCGCACGCGTATTGAACCCCGCGGTCGGAATGATGGATGAGGCTCCCGGGTACGGGCTGGCGATCAGCGATCGCCATCTCGAGAGCCTCGATGGCAAGGCTTGCTCTAAGATGCGTATCCAACGCCCATCCGACGACCTTGCGGCTAAACGCGTCAAGGACAACGGCAAGGAAGGCAAACTCCTCGGCCAGATGCAGGAAGGTGATATCGGCAACCCATAGCTGGTTTACGCCATTGAGGATCATTCCCCTCGCGAGGTTCGGCACTACTTGCCAACCATGCCGGGAGTTGGTCGTCACAGGCACAAAGGGTCTAGCGCGCAGGCACAACAGATTGTCTTCACGCATGATCCGTAGAACGCATTTGTGATTGACTTGCCACCCCTCGCGCCTCAGCAGGGCTCCAATTCGGCGATAGCCGTAGTGTATGTTGCCGAGAGCCAGGTTCTGAATGAGATCGCGCAAACCCGTCTCGGCCCGACGAGGGGCCGAATCCAGCCAGTGACGGTAATAGCTCGCGCGGCTGACACCAGCGAGCCAGCACATTCTGTCGATGTTGAATTCGCCTTGCGAAAGGCCGGTCATCATCTTTTCGATGACTTTGAAGATCCCGTTTCGCCGGAGCGCTGCTCCGACGCCGATCTTCCTCGAAGTGCCGCAAGGCTTCGCGAAAAAAAATCGAGATCGAGCTGCTGCTGCCCGACCTTCTGCTCCAGTTCCCTGATCCGGCGCCTGGCCTTGCTCAGTGCCTTTCCTGAGGTGACGGCACATCGACTGCACTCTGCAGCTGCGCGGCCCCATCAACTCCTGCTGTCCTGGCCGGCCGGCCGCGCCGACGTGACTTCAGATTACCATGAAGCCTCAGATGATCACGCCACTCGTAAAGTCGTTGCCGACTGATACCGACCTCATCTGCCAACTTGCTGACGGTTTCGCCCGCCTCCATGCGCCGGAGAAGCTCCAGCTTTTGGTCATCATCAATAACTCTTTGCCGTCCGGCCATGCCCCAGTTTCCTCTCCTTGCGGGGAAACTGTCCGCGATTTTCCTTGTCTCAGTCTGGGGGTGCACTCCATAAGCGTCCGGTTTCGTTTCGGAATCACTGTCCGGTCTCATTGGAATACGCAGTTCCGTCATGCCTTCGCGGTCCACCGCCTCACGATGTGGGCACAGGAAGGCGTCGATATACACGCCAAGTGCCCTTGCTGTAGCCTATCTCGGCGGCCGCGTCACAGGCGCTCTTCGCCCTCGTCGAATCCTTCTTCACCACCTATCTGCCCCGTCAGCGCGGCGCGAGCCCGCACACGATCCGCGCCTATCGCGATACGCTCAAGCTGCTGCTGTTGTTTGCGGCCCAGCGTCAGAACCGCGAGGTCGCCGCGCTCAGGCTGAACGATCTCGACGCCAATATGATCGCTGCGTTTTTGGATCATCTCGAGACCACAAGGTCCAATTCCGCCGCCACACGCAACTGCCGCCGTGCCGCGCTGCGCAGCTTCTTCAAGCACCTTCTGCGCAACGACCTTGACCATGCGGTCCGTTACACACAGGTGCTGGCGCTGCCATCGAAGCGGGCGCGACTTCGACCTGGCCACTACCTTGAAGCTCCCGATATTCGGCCATCATCGAGGCCCCCGATCGACGGACCCGCCAAGGCTGGCGCGACTATACGCTGCTGCTTTTTCTCTACAATTGCGGCGCACGGGTCAGCGAGGTGACCGGCCTGCTATGGAGTGATCTGCAACTGATGCCACCACGGCAGGTTCGTCTACGGGGCAAGGGTCGCAAGGAACGGCTCGTGCCGATATGGTCACAAACGGCCGATGCACTGCGCCGCCTGCACGGCATGACAGCTGAGGATCAGCGGCATGTTTTCGTCAACCGTCACGGTCAGCCCCTGACCCGCGACGGAGTGGCCTACATTCTGACCAAGCATGTCTCAGCAGCAGCCCAGGATCGGCCGACCCTGGCACGTGATCGTGTTACGCCGCACGTTTTGCGCCACAGTTGCGCCGCCGCGCTGCTGCAGTCGGGCACTGACGCGACCGTAATCCGCGACTATCTCGGCCACGCCAGCATTGCGACCACGAGCCGCTACATAGCCACTAACCTGAAGATGAAGCGTGATGCGCTGCAGACCTTGGAAACATGCCGATCTCGAGCCCGTCGAGACCAAACCATGGAAGCCGAAGCCAGACCTGCTTTCTTTCCTCCAGTCGCTCTGATTTTATGTCGACAAACACCGCCGGCTTTTTCGCCAGAACCCAGCTTCTGAGCGGCAGAACTCCAGATAAAACTTCGCCCTGGATAATGTGCCTTATCTTGTGCAACAGATAAGGCACATGCGCGTCGTAAATTCTTCGTGCTTGCCGACATCGCCGCCAATGCCAAACGCGGCAAGAACGCCGCGCCGATCTCACCGATCGCGCTCGAGGCCGTCAAGCGCATCGACGCGCTGTTTGACATCGAGCGCGGGATCAACGGGCTTGCCGCCGACGAACGGCTGCAACGACGCCGGCAGGAAAGCCGTCTTCTCGCCACCGAACTTGAGGCCTGGCTGCGAACCGAGAGGGCCAAACTGTCGCGCAGTTCTCCGGTTGCCGAGCCTATCGACTACATACTGAAGCGCTGGGATGGCTTCACGTCCTTCCTCGGCGACGGCCGGATTTGTCTCACCAACAACGCCGCCGAACGGGCGTTGCGTGGTTTCGCTCTCGGCAGGAAAGCTTGGTTGTGATCGGGCCGCCTTCATGGCAACCCTGATCACCACCGCAAAGCTCAACGACGTCGATCCGCAGGCCTGGCTGGCCGATGTTCTCGCCCACATCGCCGACATGCCGATCTCCAGGCTGGAGCAATTGCTCCCCTGGAATTGGGTGGCATCGTCAGTAAAAGCCGTTGCTGCGTAGGCTCTGATGGCTCACAAAACCGACAGAGATCAGCCTGACAAAAACCGAGCTCTTGTTCGCGATGTATTGCTTCGCGATTGGGATCCGATCGGCATATCTGGCATTCCCGAAGCTAAGGACGAATATGACGACTATGCCGACGTCGTGCTCGGGATGCTGATCCACGAAAACGCGACGGCAAAAGACATCGCCGGCTATCTCTTCAAAATCGCCACAGAGGACATGGCGCTGTCCGATCGCAAGATGCCGAAACTGTGCGATAGAGTCGCAGAACTAGTCGTGGCGCTCCGATCAAACTTTTAGGAACAGGCTTGAGCTACCTGCGGTCTTCACCGGATGGGTACGCGAAGTGGCAGGTTTCGGGTATTGCTAGCCTCCCGCCAATTCGGAGATGGACGTGGCAATTCGTGTGGCCCAAGTAAAAGCCGCATTCATTTTCGATTGCGACGTCCGCAGCCAGTTGGCCCTTTATTTTCCTGAGATCTGCGTTACAGGCCGGGGCGTTGTCGCCGTTTCGGAGGGTAAGATGGGATAGGCGACCTCGGGTGCCTCTCCGGTCAGCGAGTTGAGGAAGGCAACAAGCAGGTCAACTTCTTCGTCCGCCAGTACTACGCCAAGCTGGGTGGTCCCCATGATGGCGACGGCCTGTTTCAGATCCCAAACCTTGCCCGAATGAAAGTATGGCGCGGTGAGTGCAACGTTGCGCAGCGGCGCCACACGGAAAACATAGTAGTCATCGGCTGTGTTGGTGACCGCGAATCGTCCCCTGTCTTTGTCCGGCAGGATCTCGGCGCTGGGCTGTTCCACGAGGCCGAATGGGTAATAGGCTTCCCCACCAACGTTGATGCCGGCATGGCAGGACGAGCAGCCTTTGTCCATGAAAAGCGCCAGGCCCTGTTTCTGGTCGGAAGTCATGGCAACCTCATCACCATTCAGGAAGCTGTCGAACGGGGCCGGTGTGACCAGTGTCGCCTCGAAGGCTTCGATTGCCTTGGCGAAGTTGTCGAAGGTGACCCGATCGGCTTCAGCCGGAAAAGCTGCATCGAACCACTCGACATATTGCGGCATGGACTTGAGCGTGGCGATGACTTGGCCCGGTGTATTGGCCATTTCGATGCCGGCTTGGACCGGTCCCTTCGCCTGAGCCTTCAGGTCTGCGGCACGACCATCCCAGAACTGGGCGATGTTGAAGACAGCGTTCAGTACAGTCGGCGCGTTGCGCTGTCCCTTCTGCCAGCCATGGCCGATCGAGGTTTCGTGATTGTCGTCGCCGCCGGTGGCCAGGTTGTGGCACGAGTTACACGACAAAACGCCTGACGCCGAGACGCGTGGATCGAAGAACAGTGCCTTGCCGAGAGCGATCTTTTCCGGGGTGACCGGGTTGTTGGCGACTGTCGGCGTGGTGGATGGCAAAGCCCTGAAGGTGGCCAATGCCGTATCTCTGAGGTCGGTGGGGATCGAATCCGCAGCAAAGGCGGTGGGTGCCAGCAAGGTGACAGCCATCGTTCTGAATAGGATTTTCATAAATGGTCTTCCTGCGTCGTGCACGCAGCCACTATGCGATCTGCGGCTCATGAACGCCCTGAGCTAGATCAGCTGAGGGAGAGGATCGGGGTCTGACACCGGTTTTCGCGGCTGAGCTGGAACCCTCTTGGAACTGATCGCTCTTCTCGATTGGACTTCAGGGAGGAGGAGTATCCCTGCTCGCAAACGTTGTATGCATCAAAGCACGCCCTGGGGGCGGCTTCGTAGATTCGGTCACTGCGATCTTCCCTCCATCGTTGAGAAAGTCGATAGCATCCGCAAGACTGGCAATCACTTGCACGATGTGCGCTGCACGGCTTGCGAAAAGTGAGCTTCTGAAACCTCAGGGTTCATTCGTTCCTCCTGACCTGCTGATTGCGTGGACACCCGCCGACTGCAAATTGTGATGTCACCAGCGATGGCGGTTTCAATACCTAAGCAGCGACGGTCTATGCGACAGTATGGAATGTCCTATCGGAATAGCCGGTCCGCCTTGTCGATCGTCACACCGGCATATAGCTCCGCTTCTACGAACATCCCATCACGCGAGGAAAGACATGGCCAATACGCGCAGTATCGCCAATCTAGCCCTTGTGCCGGCGCGGCGCTTGAGCAGGTCCACCAGCTGTAACTGCCTCACACCTTGATCCACAGATCCTAGGCGATGACCACGTTGTCGTCATCATTTGACGGGACGCGGGGCATTAGCCCATAGGCGAGCCACCGCAAACTGTGCGGTTGCCATTAATGATGTGAATTGGAATGATCTTCGGTTTGCGAAACACGCACGTCCGACGCAGCTTGCGTTGACAGAGGCGGTTTTACGCGCAATAGCACCTCCGCCGGCCTATTTTTGTGGAGTTCAATTGTGGTTCGGCCAAGGGCGCTGGGCGCCGGACCGGCCCCGTGTAAACCTCATTAAAGAGAGAGAGAGACCCTGCATGGAAGAATTCTTACCGCGCATCGCCACTGGTGCCGGCATCGGCCCGGCTCTCGCAGAGAAGGGCGTTGGGTTAATGCTGGGTTTCCTGCAAAGCCACGCGGCCGACGGTCCCGTTGCGCGCATGATCGAGGCCATTCCGGGAGCTTCGGAATTAGTAGCGAAGTATCATGGCGACGACCCAGAGGGTGGCGGCCTTATGGGGCTCGGCCAGCAATTGATGAGTGAGGGTCTCAGCATGGCAAAGATCGCCGGCCTCGCCAACGAGACGATCGCCTGCGCCAAGGAACATGCCGGCGACGAACTCGTGGACGAGGTCCTCAATTCCGTTCCTGGCCTTCCCCAGTTCGTCTGATCAGCGGCAGCCGGGGGCGCATGACCTCGTGCGCCCGTGCCGGCCCGTCTGCGCAGCAGGCATTCTCCGCCGAGCGTTCCGTACCGATCTCGCCAGACCACCAACCGCCGGGCACGCGAAGCGCGCGTTGGAGTACTTCATTCGTCTATTGCAAAATCAACTTCAGGCGAATCGATGTGTATAATTTCCGGCGGTAAGGGTTTATCCTGAACGCTTTCGATGAAGCCCGCGAGATAAGCAAACGTATTGTATTTCTCGAGGACCAACCGCTTCGCCTCTCTTATTGCGCCGCGACGTTCCTTCCAGAGGTCCGAGTCGATGATTTCTTGAATTTTTTGGATTACGTTCTTGTCCTCTGGGTCAATCAGAACCATAGAGTCCGAAGGGAAGAACCTCGTGATTGCCGGGCTGCCGTAATAGATCGGCATTGTTTCAGCGACGAAGCAGTCCATAAGCTTCTCTGTAAAATAGTAATCAGCACGAGTATTCTCGAAAGCTATACTGTAACGATAAGGTGCGAGTGCGTTCCATTTATCTCCAATCAGCCGAAAACCTCGGCCGAACAGGTCAAAATCGAGCTCCATTCTTAGCCGTTCCAGAAACGCCAGCCGATACCGATGTCCTTTAAGCAGGGCGATGTTACTGGTAATCCATGAGAGCCGAAGTGGCTTATCCACGACTTCGCTGACCAGAAGTTGGTCATATGTCTTGTTTACAGACCAAGACCGAGTGATCGGTGGAGACAAAACGAATCGGCGCGCTGCATTCTGCCGAGCAACCAGCTCTGCGTCAGACGTCAGGACGATAGTATTTTTCCCCTGCCCTTCATGAAATGCACGATGAGCTTTCGTCGGCGGTTCGCCGATTGCAAAAATTATCCTGTTTGGGCTCGCCTCGATATCAACAGGCAGCCCAAAAAGAGAAGCAGAGTTAAAGACAATATGCCAATCGGGCACGAATGATGTCGTGCGTACAAAAGCGACATTGTTCCAGATTCCACTGCCCTTTGGAGTGAGTTGGTGGATTGCATCATCCAAAACGCCCCAAGAATCTAGACATGTAGCAACAATGGGCGCCGGGCGTTCCGTCAACAATTTGGCCGACAAAGCAGTTCCACTCCCTTCACTCGTGAAGGTACTCAATCGCCATTCCGGATTGCGGTAACATTGGGCAGCATAAACCTTCCGGGACCTGCTGTCGAGGCACAATTGCCGCTTTGCACTTGACTAGGTTCTTCCTCGCTTCGTGTGGTGATCGGGCCGGCTGAGTGGCAGCATGCGTGCCTAAGGAGCTCGCAGCCCGCTCTGCCTAATGGTACGTTTGATCGTCTTCAGGCGGTTGATCAGCCCTTCCGCCTGGCCGTTTTTCCACGGCATTTCAATGGCATCGCGAACGGCGTCAACGTTACGGCGTAGGACCAGACCGAAACGCGTGATGGCGACGAGCCCGGAGTTGACGCCACGAAGTGTCGAGCTTGCCGAATTCACAGGCCCCGCAAAATGCCGCGGAATGGCAAGCCTGCGCATAGTGGCAAACTCATGTGATCCCTGCTTCAGGACGTCGACCTTTGTGGCCTGGTTGATCGTCAGCACATCCCGAGCTTCGTGCAGAGGGCCGGGGCGAGTACCGGCGAGTTCACACGGCCGGTCAAGGGATTCCGTATGAGGACGCGTCGCTGGCTGGTTGATGCTTATGGTTGAAGCAGGCGACTCACTGTCCTCGCCCGGCCTCTCGGCGCGGCGCCAGCGTGCGAGAAGCCGCTCCAGATTCGAGAAGCTGCCCGTGTCGCCGCGCTGTTTGATATCGTGGAACAGGTGTCATCCGCAGCCATTGCCGTCTCTCCAGGACAGGCTAAGAAACGCCTCGAAATTCATTGATGTCCTTGGTTTATCAGCGGCGGTTCCCAGCCCCCTTGCAGAGCGGCTCACCGGCGATGAACTTACATCTTTGGCCATTGCCAATGAACGTTTGTTCCATCGTCCCTGACGCCCACCATCAAGCGATTTACTATCGCTCGATTTCACAGTCCAAAGAAGCAAAGCGAGACAAAAATAGCGCGCTTGGCCTCGAGGCTACTAGCAACTTCAGCGCACAGTTAGAGCGGCACGCGCCACGCACCTCGGCAGGGTCGCCAACAACGAGTGGCTCAGCGGTCACGACGCGAAATTTGGCGCATCGATGTCGCTTCTGGACGAGCATTGGCAATAACGCAGTCAGAGACATTGTTGCTTTCAGCGGCAACCGGCCCTATGAAGCGACGCTTCGCTGACTATGTTTCACCGCCTGGAGAGTTTCATGACAGAAGAAGCCGGAAAAAACGTCGACACCCTCATTGGGCTTGCCGCCGATGTCGTGTCGGCCTACGTCTCCAACAATCCGATCCCGGTGGGGGATCTCCCTGCCCTCATCGGCCAAGTGCATGCGGCTCTGAGAGCGACGGCCGGAGGTGTCTCTGCACAAGAGCCGGTTGCCCTTACGCCCGCAGTCCCGATCAGGAAGTCGGTGACACAGGACTACATTATCTCCCTTGAGGACGGGAGGAAATTCAAATCTTTAAAGCGCCATCTGTCGACCCACTATGGGCTGACGCCGGGTGAATATCGGGCCAAATGGGGCCTGCCTGTGGATTATCCCATGGTGGCGCCGAACTACGCCGCGAAGCGTTCGTCATTGGCCAAAACGATGGGGCTCGGCCGCAAACCGAAAGCGCCGAAAGAGCCGGAAGCGCCGGTGCCAACGAAGCGAACTCGCAAGAAGGTCGCGGCTTGATTGCGGCAATTGAAATTCCTTCTGCAGCGTTGCAGCCGTCGGCTAATCTGGGCGTCGCATAAAAAAGGCGGGGGGGGTCAACCCCGCCTTCCTTTCCAACAACTTGTTTCATGAGGAATTCGCGACCCATGCAGCAATCTGCTGCCCTATCGAGCGGCAGTGAGCACTTCCGGGCCTACACGCCCACTCTTGCGACTTCGCAGGAGAAAATTTCAACCAGCTTTGCTGAGGCTGCCAGCGGAGGACTTGCCAGTGCGGCGATCCTGCTCGATCTCATAGTTGATCTTCTGGCCGTCAGCGAGGGTCGAGAGGCCCGCGCGTTCGACAGCGGAAATGTGGACGAAAACATCCGGACCGCCATTGTCAGGCTGGATAAATCCAAACCCCTTGGTGCTGTTGAACCACTTTACCGTTCCAGTCGTCATATACTTGTTCCTTCTTCTACAATGCAACGTGGGCAGGCCATTAGGCCTGTCCGAGTCATAGCCGAGAGTTGGGCGTGGTCGTCCGCAAGGTGTCGCGGATCAAGGAAAATCCCTCCAATGACCATCCCCCAAGAACACCGCCGCCGGTCTCTGGGCCCATCCCAAGATGAGGCTCGAGTGAGCCCTGGCCGTATGATTCATCTGGCTCGGCCTGCCCGCGATCCTCCCACGGGGATCGAAGACGCAGCCCGTTCATGAAAATGAGGAACAAATCACTGCCTCGAAACTTGCCTTTCCAACCGGAGCAATCGATCGCCCCCTGGCTGCGCAAGGCGTTCACTGCCACCGCCCTGGCCCTGGCGACGACCGCTCCGGCTATGGCCGCCACCGACGGCGGCAAGAGTACGGATTTCCTGCTCGATGATGGCATGGAACAGTCGACATGACTCCGCGCAAATCGTCACTGATATGATCTGGCACAAGGTCCGCAGCGCCGACGAGCCACCGGGCAAACCCGAACTTGCCCCTTCCCTCGAGCGTCTGATCTTTAGGGCGACGCCCAACCGCGCCGACAGCGAGTTCGACGGAGCCGTCTCAGTCAGCGGCTACAATACCGCCCTCATTGCTTATAAATCGCTTTGGGCGAGATGATGGGCTTCGAGGCCGATCGCATGTTCAACCTCATTCTGAACGACGATGATATCGAGACCGAGCGAAACGTGATCCTGGAGGAGCGCCGTTGGCGCAGAGAGGCGGACCCTCAGGTCTGGTGGACGAGGAGGTCAACGCGACGTTGCGGCCAATCAGCCCTACCGCATTCCGGTCAACGGCTGGAGGCAGGAGATGGAGAAGCTGAACGGCACCGACGCATTCACGATCTCCAACGAATACCGAACAACGCCGTGCTGGTGGTGGCCGGCGACGCAGAGGCTGAGACAGTGAACGCTGACAGCGAAGACCTATGGAAAGGTTGCGCACGGGCCGGACCTGCCACCGCGCAACCGACCGCCGAGCCCGACTAGTAGAACCGCTCGGCGTCTTGTAGCGAATTCAGATATTCTCCCTCCCACTTGGGTACCGTGGTCTGCTAGCTGTATGGCCGAGGCCCTATAAGGAACCTTACGTCCGGAATACACACCGCACCTGCTATGGACACCTGCTGCGTTGAGGAGGAATCGGATATTGCCTCTGTGCCTGCCGATGATCCGTCACCTGAGATTCCCTGACCTGTTTGGACCGATTGATCGCCTGCCGGTACTTGGCACGCGGATGAGCGAGCGGACTTTCAAGGTCCTCAACCCGTCGACCGGCGAAGTGCTGGCAGAACTACCCGACATGGATGTCGAGGAGACATGCGTTGCGATCGACAAGGCCTATGTCGCGCAGCCTGGATGGGCAGGGTTTACCGCACGTGAGCGCAGCGACGTTCTATGGCGATGGCATCAGTTGATCATCGACCACGCCGACGATCTCGCTGCAATTCTCACCGCGGAGATGGGCAAGCCGCTTGCCGAGGCCAAGTCGGAGATATCGCATGCTGCGGCGTATCTGCAATGGTACGCCGAGGAGGCAAATCGCGTCTATGGCGAGACGATCTCCGCACCATCGACGGACCGCCGAATGCTGGTGATCAAGCAGCCCATCGGGGTCGTCGGCACGATAACACCATGGAATTTCCCGGCGTCGATGGTGGCGCGCAAAATCTCGCCAGCCCTGGCGGCGGGCTGCACGATCGTCCTCAAGCCCGCTGAACAGACGCCGCTGGTGGCTGGAGCAATGTTCGCCCTCGCCCATCAGGCAGGCTTTCCCGAAGGCGTCGTCAACCTGATCTACGCATCCGAAGGTGACGCGGTCGGCCGCGAACTTTGCACAAATCCCAAGGTCCGCAAGATCAGCTTCACCGGGTCTACTGAGATCGGGCGCTTGCTCATGCGCCAGTGCTCAGACCAGATCAAAAAAGTCAGCCTAGAGCTCGGCGGCAATGCACCTTTCATCGTTTTCGATGACGCCGATATCGATGCGGCGGTGGACGGTGCCATCCAGGCGAAGTACCGCAATGCCGGCCAGACCTGCGTTTCAGCGAACCGCCTTTACCTCCAGTCGGGCGTTCACGACGAGTTCGTCGAGAAATTCGTTGAACGAGCTCGCCAACTTCAAGTTGGTGACGGTTTCGCGCTCGGAGTGGACATAGGACCCCTCATCGACAAGAAAGCTTTGGCCAAGATTGAATCCCATATTGCCGATGCCGTAGCTAAAGGCGGCGCAATTCGATGCGGGGGCAAACGCATCGGCACGAATGGCACGTTTTTCCAACCAACGGTCCTGACCGGTGTCACCAGCGAGATGACCGTCGCGCGCGAAGAGACATTCGGGCCGCTCGCACCCATTATTCGCTTCAAAGATGCCGATCAGGTCGTGCGTGATGCCAATGAAACGATCTACGGCCTCGCGGCCTATTTTTATGCCTCTAACCTGAAGCGTGTCTGGCGTGTCGCCGAGGCCTTGGAATATGGAATGGTCGGGGTAAATACCGGCCGGATGTCTTCGGAAGCGGCGCCGTTCGGTGGGATAAAACAGTCCGGGATCGGGCGGGAGGGATCCCGCCATGGCCTCGAGGACTACCTCGAAATGAAATATCTCTGCATGGGCGGCATCTGAAGCATCGGCTTGAAGGGTTCACAGACGGGGTAACCTAGCGAGCGATCTCCAAATATGTGAATTGTAGGAATCGATCGGGAACTGAGGGGCGGCTCCGTACCCGAGCAACACGCAATCCTGAGGAGCGCCTCTCGACGAGACAAGCGTCTGCATGTCGGCGAAGACGGCGCGCAATGTACGGAGGATACGCTTGCGATTTAGTGGCCCTCGCCGACTATCTACAGGCGACGGGCTGTCGTTGCGCAGGTATGGTTGTGAACCATAGCTTCGTGAACGCTGGTTTTCGTGGGCAGAATTTGACCTGCCATATTCCGATTGTCAGTAGCTCAGTTGTTCTTCGGCCGACGGCCGCGCCGGTACAGGCTCGGACAGAACCGAAGATACCATCAGGCAGGCATTCGCATTGGTGATCGGCGCACGATCCAGGGCGCCAGTTTGACCAAGCGGGTCGAACCGCATGACAGCCTTTGCCGGCTGGAGGACGGAAATCCCGATGCCGAAGAGGATGGTCAGCGCAGTCGAGCCCACACAGCATTTGCGGCACGAACAGCAAGGGCTGGGAAGCGATCGGCCGGCCGGTCCTCCAAGGCGCAGGTCAGGGTTGTCGACGACGCGTTGGTTCAGGTCCGCTAATCTGGTCTTTATCGTTTGATAGCGGCTTCGGTCGCCAGCGGCAGCGAGTCAAGATATTTGGCATATCGGCTTTGATTGCCTCGCATCTGGTCGAGATTGGGATAGCTCACCGATGCATCTTTGGGCTCATAGTGCTTCCTCCTCATCAAGATGAGGATTGCCGGATTTGGCGTAGAACACCAACACGGGTCCGAGATCACAGCGCGTCCCGGGCGCAAGGCGCTGGACGGACCGGGGCCATGTTTCGATTGAGACGCCATCGATGCCTCGCGCCAGCGTTCTGGCGAATCGGGGCATCAGCGGAGCGAGTGTCAGTGCCAGGATCGCAGCGGCCGCCGTCTGAAGAGCTAGCGAAGTCCGATTGCGGGCGGGATAGAAACGTCGCGCCGCCGCATAGTTTCGCGCCCGACGGTACATCACGCAATCCCGCACGAATTCGCAGACCTGAGTGGCCGCGCGCCGGACCGAGAAGCCTTCGTCCGAATATGCCCGCTCCATCGCCGCGCGATAGATCTCTATTCGAGCAAAGAAGGCGCGGTCGACTGGGCTCCAGTCGCCTGCATCGGGTACACGGCCGGCAAAATCCTGCTTGATTTCCTGGTCCAACGCATCAAGCCAGTTCAGCCAAATCCCTTGGAAGACCTCCTTCTCGGTGCGGCGCAGCCCGTCCAGCGTGAAATCCGTCCGCTCCCCTTCCGGGCGTGTCAGGCCCAAATGGAGGCGCACGACGTCGACTGTCTTTGGGCTCAGAACGTCCTTGCCCCAGACCGCGTGGCGGCAGCTGGTTGAAAACTTCTTGCCGTCGAGCAGGTAGAACTCGTTGACGTGATAGTGGATACGCGGCGTCCAGTGGGAGAAGACCTCGGCGTAAAGAGCGGGGTAGAGTAGCGCGTGGTAGAACGAATTGTCGAAGCCGAAGAAATGGACAATCTGCCAATCGCTGCCGGGCACCTCCGCCTTCCAGTCGCGACCCAGCGAGCGGCCGAGCGCCTGGATGTTGTAAAGAAAACCGAAGGCCATCTCCGGCCAGACCCAGATCACTTGCCCCGGGAACCCTTCGGCCGGCAGGCCCCAGTCCGAGGGGTGGGTAATGGGTACTGAAAATTCGCCGCGTTGGCGTAGGCGCGCGAAGACATCCAAGATGCGTAGCGGAACGCCTGATGCCCTTAGATGCCGGTCGATATTGTCGTAGCAGCGGTCCAGGGCAAGTTCCGGACGGCGGAGGGAGCCGACCAGCGGCGCTTCGGCAGACTCCCGTGACCGCGCTGCACCCAGGTCGTGGCAAAGGTTTGGGGCGCCGCATTCCTCGCAGATGTTGCCGGCGGCGGAGCCGCCGCAATCGGGACAGAGGCCTCTAACATCCGGCTCATAAAGATAGTGGCCTGTCACAGCATCGAAAAGCGCAGGGCTCTGGCGCAGATCTACCGCCGTGCTGCTCAGAAGAGTTCGGAAACACGCAGCTTGAAATTCGCGGTAACCGTCATCGCCCATTGTGGCTTGGAAGCTGTGGACGTCACAATCGAGAAGTGCAAGCGTGGCGCGAATCTCATCGGAGTAGTAGCGCGCCACGTTTGCAGGCGTCCATTGATCGGTAGCGGCGCGTGTCGCGACGTAGCTCTGGTAATCGTCGCTTCCGGTCAGGTGATACGCCTCGACTCCTTTCATGCGCAGGAAACGGGTATAGACGTCGGCGCCGAAATAGGGGCCAGAAAGATGCCCCAGATGCAGATCGCCATTTGGCGTTGGCGGCGCGGAGAAGACGAAGGTCGGCCCGCGTGGAGCCGTGGTCTTTGCAGCGGCATCAAGGGCGGCCTCGCCGTCTCGCCAGTAGACATCGACGAAATCCAGGTCTTTGTTCCCGTCATTGCGCAGCACATGCGCTTCAAAAGGATGGAACAGGACGACGTCGCCGGCCTCGACCGAGATTTCTCCAAGGTCGGTGGTGACCTTGCCCGCACCAGACAGGACCACGAAGGCCTCGATTTCGTCGTGCCGATGGGGCTCGGATGTGACCCCGGGTCCAACCTTTCCGAACGAAAACCCCGTGCGAGCGCTGCCCGTTCCGAGCGTGGCCGTGTCGATACCGAACGCTCGCGACAGCTCCGTTCGAGAAAACGTGTATTTGCGCATGACAACGAACCTAAGCTGTTGAAGAGTGGGACGGACCTTCGGCTGCCAACGAACAGCCTCAAGTGCACTTCATGGAGAGAAACGGCAGTCCGACCCGTTGGCGGCCCGGCCAGGATAGTGCAGCTCTGGGCCGGGAGGCGGGCGACCAAAGGGGGGCGCTAGTCGGGCTGTAGGCACACAGAAGACCGCCTGCGACCACCTCCACAATCCACGTGCCAAAGCGTCCGATGCTCCGCGCTCGCAAATCAGACCGCCATACCGTCCGCGCATTTTTTGAGCGGTCGATCAGTTTCGTGTGCATGCCTCCGCCTGGCTGCGTGAGCTCAATCGCGATAGAAGATCCCATTTGGGGGCTTGAGATTGTCGAGATCGGCCACTTTGCCCTCGGGCGGGTTAAGGGCGCGCTTAAGCACGTTATATTCAGCGCGGGTCGGCCCACCGGTTGAGGCACGCTGGAACACCAAGTAGAGTGTCCGCCGAGAACGATTGCTTTTGTTCGGTCGTGAGTAGTGCGGTGCGTAATCGTCGAAGATGAAGATGTCGCCAGCCTTCCATACTACGGGTTCCCAGGAGAACGTTTCGGCGACTTGAGGATAGATCACCCCACCGGCATCCATGGGAAAGATCCCCTTTTTGTGGTTGTCGGGGCTGAAGAAAAGCCCGCCGTTTTCCGGGTCGGAGTCGTCGATACCTATGGCAACCACGGCATGGACCATCCGGTCGGGGAGTTTGTGTGGAATGTGATAAATGTCCTGATGCGGCAGATAGCCGCCGCTGTCGGGGTAGTGGAAAATCAGCAACTCCTTGAGCCTGCGCGAATCTTCTCCAAGCAAATCATCGACTGCTGACTTTATGCGCTGATCTTCTAAGAGCAAACGACACAATGGATCATGGAAGTCGAGAAAATTCTCGATCTTGGAGATGATCTTTCGATTGTCCGTCGTCTTCTCGAACCACATGAGCCATTTATCATCGCTGACATCCCAGCGTGACACATCTTCGACAAAATTAGAGATATCTTCCTGAGCCGCTGGCGCAAAGAAGCTTTCGAGCCTGACGTATCCGTCTTTCTGCCACTTGTCTCTTTGTGTATCAGTCAACATGCGAAAAGCCCCCTGTTGGAAAGACTGGTTGGTCGGACCCCAATTAGGGTAGTCGCGCGCTGGCTAGTTGGGGTCCACGAAGACGCCCACGCATGTGGGACGGCGATGCTAAGTGCGTTCCGCTCCGACGGATTTTGTCCGGTGAAGCTCGGCGCGAGACTGCCTATGTCATGCTCGGCCGGGTCCAGGGCTTCGGTAAACTGGGCCGGATCAACCGCTTCACCCGGTCCAGCCACGACACGCATCGCTAAAGGCCGGCACCATCCGCTGACCGCCGACCCAGCCATGGCCCCCAAGACCACGGCGCTCTTTCGAGTGCGGGACCTGGTACGACCTTGACAACCGTAGGGGAAATGCACGCCCCCAGAATAATGCGATGCGCCGCGTGGTCCAAGAACTTGTTCGGTCACGATGATTTCGGAGAAGCCTCCGGCCTTCGCAGCGGAGGCGGACATCATTCCCAGGATGCCACCGATGATCAGAAGTTTACGAGTCATATCCCGCTGCCCATTTCTTCGGCTACGGGGGCGGGCCAGCTCTCGACCGACGTATGGCTGATGAAGCCAGGATGCTCGGGGTTCGCGCATGGCGCGCGCCCAAGAAGGCTATCGAGGATGCGGCGCGCGCGCCAGGCCAGCAGGCTTAGGTTCGGATCGGCCAGGCCGCGCTGCCCGAGGCTCGCGTTTTGTACGAAGATGCGTCTGTCACGCGGTCCGTCCCAGCTCACCGAAAAATCCTCGCGAATAGCTAATTCATTGTCGATATGCTCCAGCCGGTGCGCGATGGGTTCCAAGAAGTCTGGCATCGCGTTCTCGTAACCGGTGGCCAGCATGACGATATCCGCCGTGACTTCTTCGACCTCGACCATGCGGTGCTGCAGGGTCAGCCTGTGACCCGCGCCGGCGTTGATGCAGTGCGAGACGGTGCAGCCCGGCCGCAGTGTGATGTCGGATCGGTTTGGCTCGAAAAATGAGTGGCGGTAGAGCGCCTGATAGATCGCGCGCAACGTGCTTTCTGAAATGCCGTCCGAGGCAAGCACGAAACGCCGCAGGAGCAGCTTACGCTGCGACTCGCTCATCGCCGCGAAACGATCCGAAAAGCAGGGCATGAACAACTCGTTTGTGAACGGGCTGTTGTCCAGAGGCAGATAGTTTTCGCGCTGCGAGACCCAAGTGATCGAGGCAGGCCGCCGTTCTTTCGGCAGGCCGATAAGATGCAACATCACCTCGGCTCCCGATTGTCCTCCGCCGACCACGCAGACATGCTTTCTCCGCACCTCAGGGTGGATGTGCAGTAAAACAGATGAGTGGAACAGGTTGCGTCCAGTCCAACCCTGGAACTGAGGCGGAATTTGCGCCTGCTTGCCAATGCCGACCACGACGTCTCTGGCGCCGAGAACCGCCTTATCCGTCCGCACCCGAAACTCGCCGTCAAAGCGGATTTCGCGCACTGTCTCGCCGCCACGCACAAGTGGGTTCCTGTGGAAGACCCAGTTCAGGTATTGTTCGAACTCCACTCTGAGCACGGCTCCGAACTGTGCGTTCAGGAAGTGATACAGACGGCCGTTCTCGTGCAGGAAGTTTACGAAAGTGTAGGCTGATCGCGGATTCACTAGAGTGACCAGATCCTTGAAGTGGCTGACCTGGAGCTCCGAGGAATCGAATGCACTGCCTGGATGCCAGCGGAAGTCGACCTGCCGATCCAGGAACACCGCCCCTTTCCCAACTTGCTCGTATAGCTGACACGCAAGGCTCAAATTGGACGGGCCAGCACCGATCCCAACGCAAGATAACTCCACTGCTTCCTCCTATAGAGTCTTCCCACTAATTGCAGGCGAGAGCGCGGTGTTCACTACGGCGACGGCATTTTCGGTGCGCATGATCATGGACGACGTCTCGCTGATGCGTTCGCAGAGTCCCATGCATGGGCCGTGCCAGAGAAGGAACTTTATTAAACAATGGCTTGGCGGATTTACGATCCTGTCCGAAATCCGACATTGAGGGGGACGCTTCAGGGAGGCGCCCGATTTGCACTTCGGATTGGAGTGCGCCCCTGCGGGTGGACAGATTGGGTTTGAGGGATTTACCAGTGCTGTCGGGTTTTCGGAGAGAGAGCCATGGCAAGACACCGCAGTTACAGCATCACGTTCAAGCGTCAGGTTGTTCAGGAATATCTGTCGGGCGATACGTTTCACAGCTTGGCGCAACGGCACGACATCACCCGCACACTGATCCGGATCTGGGTTGGCAAGTATGAAGCAGGCGGCCTGACGAAGATGTGGCCTCGGCAGCTCTGATCACGGAATACGAGGCGCGGATTGCCGCGCTTGAGCGACTTGTCGGCAAGCAGGCTCTGGAACTGGAGTTTCTAAAGGGGGCTCTGAAAAGCGCTCCGCGGCCGAAAAGCGGGATTACGTCCGTCATCACCGGCCCCGTGGTCTCAGTGTCGCCAAAGGCTGCCGGCTGATGGGTATGGCGCGTTCCAGCTTCTATGACCGTCCCGAAAGGCCAGCCGACGACACCGCCATCGTCGAGGCGATGGTCTCGATCTGCGACGAGTTCGAGTTCTACGGCTATCGCCGCGTGGGTGCGGCGCTGCGTCAGCAAGGCGTGGTCGTGAACCACAAGAAAATCCGCCGCCTGATGGTCGAGCATGATCTGGTGCCCAGGATGAGGCGCCGATTCGTCGCCACCACCGACAGCAATCATGACAGCCCGATCTTCTCCAACCTGGCGAAGGAATTCGTCCCGACGGGTCCGAACCAGCTTTGGGTGGCCGACATCACCTATGTCGCGCTGCCCCCCCGCTTCGTTTATGTCGCCGTCGTTCTCGACGCGTGGTCGCGCATGATCGTCGGCTACGCCATTGGCCGATCCATCGACGCCCGCCTGACGATGGCTGCCTTAAGCGCCGCAGTCGAGCGCAGAATGCCGCCGCCAGGCTGCGTTCATCACTCCGATCGAGGCTCCCAGTGCCGCCGAAGGCCTACCGGCAGCTTCTCGCCAGCCATGGTCTGGCGGGCTCGATGGGCCGCAGGGGCAACCCTTATGACAATGCCAAGGCAGAGAGCTTCATGAAAACGCTGCAGGTCGAGGCGATCTACCCGATGGTGCTCGAAACCTTCGAGGAAGTCGCAGCACACCTTCCCCACTTCATCGACGAGGTCTACAACAAACGCAGGCTCCATTCGGCGCTGGGATATCTCAGCCCAAAGCAGTTCGAGGATCAACACATCCGGCACACTGGCAAATCAGGGGCCTGATCTCTGTCCACCCGCAGGGGCGCACTCCAGATGTCGCCTTTTTCCGAATAGCTAATCGGGCACCTTCTGCATCAGAATACTTCTCTATGGAGACCAGCCTCATGAACGGACAGTCACAATCTGGTGTCTCTGCCGGTTGCGATATGCCTTCTCCCACCGAGGTCGGCGGTTGCAAAAGCTGCCAGATCCTTCGCCTATCAAATGCCGTTGCACTTGCTCGATCCCGACATCCTCGGAGGCCGTGATCATGAACTGTGACGCAAACTCATGTCCGCCGCGAGGCCTCTCTCATCGGGAAGCAATTCTCTATGTTGGTGAAGGATCGATGCTCATGCTCAGGTGGTCGCGGATGGACGCATGCCCGGCCTAAGCGCATCAATGAATCTCTGTACCGATAGCCGGACAGAATTGGTTGACCATTCTGCCGATCCAAAGCACGACGCCATTCCATCCCTGCGGCTCAATCCAGGCGGAGGGATGAGGCAGCAGTCTTTGGCGCCTACCGGCCGGCCAGGAATGGGAGCCCTCGTAAACGCAGTCATTCGATGATCGCCGCCGCGGAGCTCCTCAGGCCGTGCCGTGCCCGACACCGGCAACGTCGTGGTCGTCAATCGCCCCGTCGCCGATGTCGATCCGAAGCTCGGCCAGTTCGCGGTGAGCTTCACTGCTATTCCGCAGTGCCCACCGAGCTCGCACAGGAGGTTCTATCAGGGCGGTCACGGCTGCACTCGTTGTCGGGTCTGCGACAAAGTCGACATGAGGCACACGGCAGTCAGAGCCATGTCACTGTTGTGAAATGATTTTCTCGTTTGGCACGACACGTGCAAGACTATCCGCAAACGCGCTGCGGCAAGGACTGAGGAGAAATCATGCCATGATCGAGCCCGCCGAACATGCAGTCGCAGCTGCGAAACCGGGCCTTTACGAGCCGACAGGACGTTGCGGTTATTTTCCATTCGACACCATACTTCACGTTATCCGGAGATGACCGTATTTGATTTCAAACCAACGCTGAATGCCCCGGACGATGATCCCTATCTTTGGCTCGAAGATGTCGAAGGAGAACAGACACTTGCCTGGGCCGCCAGCCAGTCGGCCAGGACCCTGGGGCAGTTCGGTGGAACACAGTTCAATCCCCACCACGACGCGCTGACAGCGATCTTCGAACGTCCTGACAAGGTTCCCGTGTTCGTGCGGCGCGGTCAGTACCTCTACAATTCTGGCAAAACGGCCGGAAATCCGCCCTCACTGTGGGGCCGGGACCACCATTGCCGCCTACGCAGATCCTGCTCGCCACCACGAAGCGTGGCCGAACGCGCCTACCCGGGCCACGCGCGTAACATGGTCGCAAAGCTGCAGGCCTTTGGTTATCCCGCTCACTTCTAAGTGAGTACAGGTCGATGATTGCGAGCACGGCGCAAATAGTATGTGCGCGGTCCCGCGCACACTGCGCATGAGCGCTCCGCCAATCCGCAATTTGCAAGAGTTTTCGTAGTTCAGTGCATCATTTCTGAAGAGCAAGGAGAGAATATCATGGCGAGAAAGCGAATGGGCGTGGCGCGGGGCGTAACAGCGGCCATCGTCCTGATTCTGATGGGACAGCAGGCCTTGACGGCCGAGCTTGCGCAAGCCGCGAGCGTCCCGCAGGCTGGAGCCGCGGTCACGGAATGGCCAAATCCTTGGCAGGTCCGCCTGCGCGCGTTGGGGGTCATTACTGAGGATTCGGGCTACGTCAATGCAGAGCCCGGCTCCGGCCTTTCGTATTCGAACACTGTGACGCCGGAACTCGATATCTCCTATTACTTCACGGACAACATCGCCACGGAGCTTATCCTTGGCACCACCTATGCCAACATTGAGGGCCAAGGAGCGATCGGCGCGCTGGGCAATGTCGGCAAGGTTTGGCTGCTGCCGCCCACGCTCACATTGCAGTATCATTTTACCAAGTTCGGCGCTTTCAAGCCCTATGTCGGCGCCGGCGTGAACTACACGATATTCTATAACCAGCATGCCGGCAGTGCCGATGCTCTCAAGGTTGATAACACGTTCGGCACCGCGCTGCAGGTCGGGTTCGACTACATGGTGGATCAGCATTGGGGCGTCAATTTCGACGTGAAGAAGCTTTTCCTCAAGCCAGACTTCGACGTCACTGTGGACGGCGCGAAGCAGACGGGAAAGGCGGAGCTCGATCCCTGGTTGATAGGCGCAGGTGTCACCTACCGCTTCTAACAACGAAAGGTGAAGGCAGCTGCTGATAGTCGATCGAAATGAGGACGCGCCTTGTGCGCCCTTTTTCCGCCGGCCCTGAACGGGCGACCCTTGAAGAAGCCATTGTCCCGCTTCCGGGAAAGCCAACAGACAAACCGCGCCGCCCGCAAGGGCGGCGGCCGTCGCAGCCCAAAGGGCTGCCCACGCCAAGGGGCGGGCCGAGACCGCCTGAGCTTGCCGAAGTAAAGCGGGCTCGGTTCACGAGCACCAGGTGTACGTCGTCAGGCGCGGGCGTTCCTGTCGGAGCATGAATGCCTGGAAAACCTCCTGGCCGAGTCTCATCAACCGCGTTTTCGTCCCCGCTTCCGGATTTATTCAGAATGAGGGTTGAGTAGATCGGCCGGATCGACTCCGAGGACTCTGGCGAGTTTCGCCACCGTATCAATGCTGGCGGCATAGACCGAGCGCTCAAGTGCGCTGACATATGTTCGGTCAACGCCAGCCTCATGCGCCAGCGCTTCCTGCGACAATTTCTTTTTTTGGCGATGCCTACGCAGATTGCGGGCAAAGACCTCTCGGATTTCCATGCACGAGAAGCCACCCTCTTGTCGAGCATTTCACCACGGAGTATTCTCTACAAAGATCAGAGACAACAAAGGGCGAGCGGCTGCACGGCATCATTTCGCGAGGGCAAATCCCCTGAGCCGTGAACTCAAGGACGGGAATCGTGAAGTTTGGCAGCCAACAGAGCGCACGCATCTACAGGTCATGAGCGCGACGCAATTGTGCCAGAAGCTCGCAAGGATCGATACCGAGAGCCTCGGCGACGTCGAGAAACTCAATGACGTCCAGCCGACGTTCACCACCCTCGTACTTGGCCACGAAGGATTGTGGGCGGCCCAACATATCAGCAACCTGGGTCTGGGTGGCCCCTTTGGTTTTGCGTGCCGCAATCAGCCGTTGTAGCAGCCGGCGCTGGCGAGCTGATCGAAGTGATTTCGGCATCAGACGAACCGGGCCAAGAAGGAACCGGCTCATGGACTAATCCCAGTTTCGGATTATCCCATTTTAGGATATTGTGCGGTCGAAGATCTGCGCGGCGCGGGATAGGTCTTACGGCGAGAGATGACATGGTAGACAGATTGCTCAAACCTGCTGTTGCCGACGAAGTCCCATGGGCGGAGAGCCTGACCGCTTACGACGATGAGCACTTCACGACATATTTGAAGCTCTTAGATGCATGCGCCGGTAATGCCAGCGAAGAAGAGATGGCCCAGGCGATATTGGGAATCGATCCGGTGCAAGAGCCCGCGCGCGCCCAAAGGGCGGTTCGCAGCCATCTCGCGCGCGCCCACTGGCTGGTCGTGGCGGGCTACAAGGAGCTGTTCTCTGGCCGTCAAAAGGCCTGATGGTGGCGTTATAGAAGAAGACCCTTATAACCACCGTTCATTAGCGAGCGCCCGCGTCTGACTGCACGGCGGACGCTGTCTCGAAGATGGTCACCGGGGTCGGCCCAGTCCTGCTCGACACGGGCTCTGCCGAAGAGAGCAAGGCCGATTTCGCGGTGTGATACGCCAGCGATGAAGCCGTCGAGGGCATGCAAGACTCGGCGCAACCGCGAGCTACGGGGCTCGGTCGGAAAGAATCCTGATTGCAGCCTGCCGGTCCAACAGAGGCTGTTCAGACATTCCAACGCGTTCAGGCGCTGCTTCAGTTCCTCTGGCGACCAGAGGACCGAGGATGTCAATCGCACAGGTTCGAGGATGCTGACGCCGGAAGCAGCCAGCTGCAAGCTCCTGCCACTGTCCTCGACCAGCATGTGCTGATGCCCGTCCCGCGTGACGAGCATGGAGATGCGGCAGGAGTGCCGGGCGAGATCAAGCAAGTCGACCCCGCGCGGCCGCGCCGCCGTTTCGGCCACAACGGGCAAAACATGCGGACATTGGCAGGGGCACCAAAAAACGCTCGCATCAGTTCCTTTTGAGCTCGCAAAACAGAAGTCCCCAGCGCGAGAGATCAACAGTATTCGAAGCCAGGCTGATAATGTCCATGGACCGGGCGTTCGTGCGTTCGGCACCGCGTAGCGCGTTCGCCAGATCCTTTTGGAAGTCCGGATTGCGCCTGAGGAATTCCCAGGCCCAGCCTCGGCTGGTCAGCTGCTCGACATAGCCGTAGGAGTCATCATCTTGCCAGTCTGGCCACGCACGGCCAAGTCTCGTCTCGTTCATTGCACCATTTCCAAGGAAGATTGGATCCCGAAGCTCAGGCGATCTTCATGACCGGGGTCCACAGGACCGGGCCCTTGAGCCCGCCATTGCGGCGAAGGGCTTCCAAGCTCTCTGTCGAGACGTCGAGATATCCGGCAACGGCACGAGTGTTGCCAATTGTTTGCGGATCGGACAGCCGTTCGAGTGGCCAGCCGGCGCGACGCAAGATCCGCTCTATTCGCAAATCGGTTACGGTGACGATGCTGCGCAGGCCGCGTGACAAACCAAACTCGACCATTCCGGCAAACAGCTCGTAGGTGCCAATTGCGATGCCCGCCTGTTTGGGCGCGGAAGGCGGCAGATCAAGCGCAAAACGGCTGCTTTCCCAAACACGCGGATCTTCCGGCGCTGGACAGCCGGCAAGAAGAGCGAAGAAGCTATCACGCAGCATCGTCGGTCCTGTAGTCGGCAACAGGCGCACGCAGCCGTCGATGCGTCCGTCGGGCTCACCCAGCAATAGGTAGTGGGGACGAAGCGCATCGAACGGATCGACCTCAAAGCCCCCGCTGAACGAAACGTCCCAATCAAGTCGATCCCTGAAAACGCGATACCGCAAGCGATGCATCTGTTCGAGCTCATCGCTGAACTCAGCGTAACAACCCGGCGTGATCAACTGCAACATGATGGCCTTCTCCTCGCATGGATAGCACCTGCGATTGAAGGCAAAGGCCGGAGTTGAAACAACCTGTGTATGTGCCCAGGTTTTGGAGATCAGGTGAAGAGAGATGGCCGCGACAGTGCAAGCCGAACAGCTGCCTGAATAGCCGTCTTCACGCCAAGCTTCTTCCTGGCGTTATCCCGATGATAGGCTGCGGTGCTCCGACTGATTCCCAAGATGCGGCCGATTTCCCACGCCGTCTTGCCCCGAGCCGCCCACTTCAGACACTCCATTTCCCTTCGAGATAGGGTAACGCCATCCACGGTCCTGCCGTCGGCCAGCTTGCGACAGGCATGAAGATGGAAGAAGATCGCGATGAGTTCGAGCGCGCGGTCGTATCGATTAATCACGCGAAAGAACGGTGGTCGCCTTTCATCGGAGGCGAAGGTCAGTGCTGCAAAACTACCGGTGCTGTCATGGATCGGGATCGTGAAGCCCCAGCGAATGCCAAACTGCGTCGCCTCATCCATCAATTGTCGCTGCTGCGTCGATAGTTCGAGATCAGCACCGTGCGCATCCCAGTTGAATGGTTCCTGACCACCACGCGCTTGATGAATTACCGGGTCAATCTTTTCATACCGACTGTGAAGGTAGTGAGATGTCCAGGATTGAGGGTAGGTGGAAATCAGGCGCACCTTGCGGCCCTTGCCAGGCAAAGGGAAAAGATAGGCAAAAGACGGCAAGTCGAGCGAAGAGGCAATCTCGCCCAGAGCGTTGCGCAGGCCCGTCGCGTCAGCGCTGTCTGCGATCTGCTCTACAAATCTATGAAAAGCATTTTGCATAGCTAAACTGCAGTGAGTTCTGGCCCCTCACAAAGGAGCCAAGACGGGCCGGCCAATGCGCAGCCATTCAGGGTTGAAGGCCCGGCCGGAGACTGAGCTCCGTGCCGGGCCATGCGCCTTGGGAGGGCGATACGTGCTTCGACGGCGCTGTTATCTAGGTCGGTATGCGTCGGAGCGCAATTCGGCCTGAAGCCCTTCGAGGAAGCGTTGCTATAGCGCGATCTGGCAGAGACGGCAGCGACTGATACGGCACAGATGTCGTTTCGTCCCATGCACGGGCCGGCCCACGTCCCATCGTTTCAACCAGTGACCCGCCCCTGCGACGCTCTCTAAAGACCATGGAAGAAACTACCTGTTTTTCTTCCTAGCAGTTCATCTGCGTTGATCGCCTTTTATTTGCCTCCCTGAGGCGGACAGGAGCCGGCATCAGCAACGTGTGAAAATCTTGCATTAAACTAAGGCCGAAATTAAAGTAGACCAGCTAGGATCGGTGTGCTTCTTCCAATAAAGGCTAGTCAATTCCCGCGTGACAGATCCGACTTTTCCGTCTCCGATCAATGCGGCATCGATTCGCGTCACCGGCATGATCCCGCCGGCGGTTGAGGTGATGAACACCTCGTCCGCAGCTTTAATCTCGCCGGGCCCGACATCGTCGGCCATGGCGGACATGCCAAGTTCACTGCAGAGGTCGAAAACAGTCTGGCGCGTTATGCCGGGTAGGACGCTGTGTGCCGGGGTCCTGAGACGGCCATCCTTGACGGCGAACACATTGAAGCCGGGCCCCTCAGCAATGTTGCCGTTAGTATCGACGACTAACGCTGTTTCCGCGCCATAATCGTATGCCTCGAACAACCCCTGCACAAGGTCCAGCCAGTGGCAATTCTTGATCGCCGGGTCAATCGAGGTCGGGGGAATGCGCACAGTGTCGCTAATTGCGATGTGCAGGCCGCGCTCGAGTTGCTCCTTGTTGGCGACCGACCCGAACGGCAACGCGAAAGCTATGAAGCGGTTCTCGGCTTCGCGGGGGTCACGGCTAAAAGTTGACGATGCACCACGCGTGCAGATCATGTCAACATAAGCGGAGTTATGTCCCGATAGGGAGACACAGTTCGCAAGGATTGCCGCAATCTCGGCCCGATCATAGGGCAGTTTCATGCGCAGCCGCTTCATGCTCTGGAAGAAGCGGTCGAGGTGCTGGTCGAGCCTAAAGAATCGACCGTCCCATACGTGGACGGTATCGTAAGTAACGTCGGAGTGTAGAAAACCCCAGTCCAGAACGGAAATCTTGGCTTCGGACATCGGCAGATACTGTCCGTCCATGAAAGCCACACCGTTGGGGTATCGCCGGCGGTCTCGGTGACGCTCCTCGACGACCGGCAAATCCATTGTGGGTTCGGTTGCTGCAAGTGTCATTTCTCAATCCTTCAATCCGTGTTGGGTTGGCCGGTCCAGGCACCCGGTCATCCTGCAGCCCCGCGTTGAAGGCTCTTCAGCCTTCGAAGGTCGGCACGTAGAGTGTCGGTACAATTCCCCTAACTCGGACGCGATATAAATTACCAGCCTGTCCACACCGGCAGACTTAAGCCAAATTTTTCCGCCCAGACGTGCAAGTTGGCCGCGCAGAAGTAATCGCAGTCTCTGCGCATAGAATGTGACCAAAGAGACGCTGCACACGCAAAACGCGCTTCAAAAGAGTGCTCGAGTTGATAAAAACGCATCAATCGGATTCTGCAAACAAGAAATTGAATACAGCTTGACGACCGCTAATATGACGGCGAGATCATCATGATCGACAGCTCCTTCCGCCTTTGCCAGCACGCTCTCCAGCCCGATGCGATCCTGCTCGCGGACTGCGCCAACGACAGCAATGTCATTCGAGTGCTGGCGGCAGAGCGCAAGACATGGGCGACATCCCGTCGAGGAAACCCGGACAGGCAGCTTCCCGTTCAGCGCATCGGTCTATAAGCGGCGTTATCTCGTCGAACGATATTTCAACAAGCTGAACTCTTCCGGCGCTTCGCACACGCTTCGATTGCAGACCATCCGCTATGTTTCATGTCTCTCGCCGCCGCAATCATCTGGAGCCGATGATTGTCGACTGCTCTAGAGCATGCGGTCGAAGCTGCGTCATGCCGGAGGCGCTGTGAGGTGGGGCGAATGGTGCCTTTATTGCAAAGAAGTCGCAAAATCTGCTCTGCCATTTCGTTAAGCCGGATCGTTTGATTCAAAGAGCGCGTGACTTGCAGATAGCATACCACCCTATAGCTAGCCCGACTCCGGGAAGGCCAGTGTGGTTCGCCTCAGGGCCCAAGCGAACAATCGCCGGTAGCCGCGCAGCTGCAATCGCCGGCGGGGGAGTTCGAACCTGCGGCGGCGAGCCTCGACGGACTGCTCATGCCGGGGCCCCGAGACCTTCGGGCGAGCGAGACCATCGTTCTCGAAATGCACCTGGCAGGAGCCAAATCTGTTCGACGATACTTAAGCGGTAGGGGACGACCTTAACCTTCGGAATTCGAGCGCATCTATTAGAGCTGCGCTCGGTAATTTGGAATATGCGAACAAGGGCTTCATCATGTCATACCGTGTTCTTACCGCCGAGTTCAGCCACGAGACCAATACCTTTAACAAGAACCCCACCGGCTACGAGGCATTCAAGAGGTACTTCGTCTATCTCGGCGACGACGCCATCAAGGAGCGCGGCCAAGTTAATACCGAGCTGGCCGGCTTTTGCGACTGCGCGCGCGACTTCGGTTGGAAGCAAACGCATGTTCTGAGCGCTGCCGCCGAACCGGCCGGTGCCGTAACTCGTGATGCTTTTGATCGCTTGGGCGGAGCCATCGTAAAAGCCGCCGGTCAACACAGGGAGAAGTTGGATGGCATCCTGCTTGCGCTACATGGCGCCATGGTCACCGAGTTTTGCGAGGACGGAGAAGGCGAGTTGCTGGAGCGGCTGCGTGCAGTGGTCGGACCGGACATGCCTATTGCAATCGTGCTCGATCACCATGGAAACGTGACGCGGAAGATGTGTGAGCTTGCCAATATAATCGTGTCTTACAAGACTTATCCCCATTTAGATATGCGCGAGTGCGGTCGGCATGCCAGCGCGATTCTTCACCGCACTATGAAGGGAGAAATTCGACCACGCACATTGCGGGTACACCGTCCAATGTTGGAAGAAGTGAATTGCGGCCGCACCGATGTCGGTCCGATGGTCGATAGGATAGCCAAATCCATTGCCTATGAGAAAGAGCCTGGTGTCTTCGCAGTCAGCATCAATACCGGGTTCGCCGAAGCCGATATTCGCGAGATCGGACCGACGGTCACGATAACCTATGAGGGCAACGAGGCCAAGCACCGCGCCTTCGCTGAGGCGATCGCCGATGATATATGGCAAAAGCGTTTTGAAGTTTTGAATTCCTATATCTCGGTCGAGGAGGCGGCGGATTTCGCAAAGGCTTACGGGCGGGGTGCAGGCCCCCTAATCATAGCAGACTATGCTGACAATCCCGGTGGTGGTGGCTATGGCGATTCGACAAATCTGTTGAACGCGTTGATGGACGCCGGAATTACCGACGCGGCCTTTGGACCAATGGTTGATGCAGAAACAGCTAAGAAGCTGCATGGCCACACAGTGGGCGACCGTGTGCAGGTAAAGCTGGGCGGTAAGTTCGATCCGCGCTTCGGAGGGGGGCCCTTGGAAATCGAAGGCGAGATTTGCCTGATCAGCAATGGTTCCTATACTTGCGACGGCGAGATGCAAGGCGGATTGAGTTTTTCATGGGGTCGAACTGCAGTCTTGCGCGTCAAGGGAATCGACATTCTCGTGGTGAGCGAGCCAGCTCAAATACTGGACCTGCAGCAATTTCGTGCATTTGGGATTGATCCCGCCGCTAAGACTGTAGTCGGCCTGAAGTCAATGCAGCATTTCCGCGCTGCCTTCGAGGCAATTGCCGGCAAAGTCATTGTTTGCGATAGTGGCGCTCTCACCACACCGAATTGGGAAAAACTGCCCTATCAGAATGTGCCGCGGCCAATCTTCCCACTTGATCGCGACATGCGCATTTGAGTCGGTACTGCCTCACCCCAAATACATCCCAAATACCAAGCACAGAGGCGCCGACGCACCCGTTTCTCCTCCATGACGACCGAAGGAGAAACGGGCACCTCATCCACTCGCCACGGAGGATGATCCGCCCTATATTGCCAGCTACCGACCTTTTAAAACCCATTGCGCAATCCTTGCGCTTTCCTCATAGCATGTGACGGCGCGGCGCCCATGGGGCTGCAGCTCGTGACCGCGGGGAACATGGCTTTTCGGAGGGAATATTTAGACTAACAAGCGGCGCGGCGTTATTATCCGCCTAGCGCCGTACGAACGGTCGTCTTAGCCAACACAAGGCAAGGATCAATCACCGGTACATCGATTCCTGCATCCAGGCCGACAAGGGCGATTTCCGAGCAGGCGAGGACGACGGTTTCCGCTCCCCGCTCTGCCAACGCATCGATGAGGCCCAGGATCTCGAATCGGATTGCGTGACTTATGTCGCCAGCGGTGATCCGGCTGAGAGCGAGCATCAACCGGCCAAGCTCATCGTCCGTTTGTAAAACCGGGATTAGGTCAACACTGGCAAGACGTTCCTGATAAAGGTTAGACCTAAGGCAGCCGTCTGTCGCCAGCAATCCTACACGCCTGCACTGCGGCGTATCGGATCGGATTGTTCTCACTGTCTCCTCGATCATGCTGATGAAGGGAACCGCAACTGCCCGTCGCAATTCGTCCTCATAAACGTGAGCAGCATTGCAAACCATAACTACTAAATCGGCCCCAGCTGTTTCGAGGCGCCTACCGCCCGCGGCAAGTGCAGCGGCCGCACTCGGCCCGGTGCCGAGGATGGCCGCGTTAATATCAGGAACCTTAGGATTGCAGTCGACGATCATGTGCAGATGGTCGCGATTGCTCTTTATCGGCGTATGCTCCAGAACCGAATTCATGAAGGCGACGGTGGCCATGGGACCGAGCCCGCCGATAATTCCGACCGTTTTTGGCGACATAACAAAACCTCGAAGTCTTATGGACACGACCGGACGCCGGGAGCGCGCTCTGTTGCCGCCCGAATACTAACCTTTGCATTTCACCGCCGAAACGCCGGTACGCGATGCCGGATCAGAACCGAGCCACGCTAGTAGGCGGATAATCGCTCGCTTCAGCCAGGTGTCTCGGGATGTCTGTAGCTGGAGCGCGCACATGACAGGCTACGATCCGTCCGTCGGCCATCGGCACCAAAGGCGGCACGTCGATGCGGCAACGCTCGACCGCGAGCGGACAGCGCGGATGAAACGTGCATCCGCTCGGCGGATTGATGGGGCTTGGCACTTCGCCCTCGACCGGTGCGTCCAGCCGAACCTGCGTCGGATCCGGAACCGGAGCTGCCGCGATCAGCGCCTCGGTATAAGGATGAACTGGCTTGGCAAAGAGCGCGTCGCACGGCGCAAGCTCGACGATCCGCCCCAGATACATGACCGCGACGCGATGCGCGATATGCTCCACGACGCTAAGGTCATGCGAGATGAAGACGAAGGCAATGCCCATCTGCTGCTGGAGATCCAGAAGCAGATTCAAGATCTGTGCCTGCACGGATACGTCAAGGGCTGAGACTGCTTCGTCGGCGATTATGAGCGAGGGCTTAAGCGACAGGGCGCGTGCGATGCCGAGCCGCTGGCGCTGACCGCCCGACAATTCGGATGGCAGCCTGTTCATCATCTCGGGCGACATTCCGACCTTTCGGAGAAGATCCGCGGCAAGTGCCTGGCGTTGCTTGCGGCTGAGGCGCTCGAAATTCTCGACGGGTTCAGTGATGATCTGTTCGGCGGTGAGGCGCGGGTTGAGTGACGAGTAGGGATCCTGAAAGACCATCTGCATCCGACGACGCCACGCGTGAAGCGCGTCCTTCTTGAAACCGGCAATATCGGTCCCATCGATCAGCACGCGCCCGCCCGTCGGCTCCACGAGCCGCATCAGGAGCCGCGCCACTGTCGACTTGCCACAACCGGATTCGCCGACGATACAGAGCGTCTCGCCCGCCTCGACGGAAAAGGATACATCCTCCACCGCCCGGATCATCGGGATGCTTTTCTTGAAGATTCCCGCACCGAGCGGGTAATGCTTCGTCAGACTCTCGACTTTCAGCAGAGGACCGTTCATGCGGCTATCACCTCTTCGGCGCGCCAGCAAGCCGCAGCGTGACCCGGCCTGACATCACTTAGGATGGGTGTCTTCTCGCGGCAAATATCGATCGCGAACGGGCAGCGAGGAGCAAAGCTGCAGCCCATAATGGGTTCGCGCAGGCTCGGCACGATGCCGGGGATTTCCGGAAGGCTGCGCTGTCGGCCACGCCGCCGGTCAGGCACCGATCGCATGAGACCCTGAGTATAGGGATGCGCCGGGCGAGCAAACAAATCTATCACGTTCGCTTGCTCGACTATGCGGCCAGCATACATGACAATCACGCGTTGGCATGTCTCCGCCACAACACCCAGATCGTGTGTAATGAACATGACAGCCGTTCCCGTGCGCTCTTTCAGATCCACGATCAGACGCAAGATCTGTGCCTGGATGGTGACGTCAAGCGCGGTCGTCGGCTCGTCGGCAATCAACAGTTCCGGTGAGCAGGCAAGAGCCATGGCGATCATTGCGCGCTGGCGCATGCCACCCGACATTTCATGAGGATAGTTGCTGACGCGACGCTCGGGGTCCGCGATGCGGACGAGACGCAGCATCTCCTCGGCCTTTGCCATGGCAACGGACCGCGAGGCCTTGGTGTGGATCTGAACCGCCTCGGCGATCTGGTGACCGACCGTATAGACCGGGTTCAGGCTCGTCATCGGCTCCTGGAAGATCATGGCGATCTGGTCGCCGCGGACCTTTCGCATCTCCTGATCGGACAGCTCAAGCAGGTCGCGCCCGTGGAAGCGAACCTCGCCGCCGACGGTCCTGGCGCTCAGCTTCGGCAGCAGGCGAAGGACGGAGAGAGCGGTGACGCTCTTCCCGCAGCCCGACTCGCCCACGACGCCGAGCGTCTCGCCTTTCATGACCTGGAAGCTGACGCCGCCCAGGGCGCGCGTGACACTTTCTTCGCCGTAAAAGTGGGTCTCAAGGTTTCGAACGTCGAGAAGCACATCGTTCCCTATGGTTTGATGCATCTGCATGTCAGCGCCTCCGCTTCGCGCGGGGGTCGAACAGGTCGCGCAGGCCGTCGCCGAGCAGGTTGACGGCAAGCACCGCGACGGCAAGGCAGATTCCGGGGGCGAAGATCGTCAATGGGGCGATGGCGAGGTATAGGCGCGAACTGGCGATCATGTTGCCCCAACTCGGAATCTCTGGCGGCACGCCCACGCCGAGGAAGCTCAGCCCCGCCTCCGTCAGGATCGCACTGGCGCATACAGTAGCGCCCTGGACCATCAGCGCAGGAATGGTACTCGGCAGGATATGCCGCCACAGCACCTTGGGCAGGCGCGCACCGCCGCAGATCGCGGCCTCCACATAGGGACGCTCGCGAACACCCAAAACCACCGAACGAACAAGCCGCGCGACGGCTGGCGTCTCGGGGATCGCGATCGCGACGATGAGGATGCCGATGCCGGGACCTGTCAGAGAAATGAGCGCAATCGCCAGCAGAATGGTCGGGATCGACATCAGGCCGTCCATGACCCTCATGGCGACGTTGTCGAAGCTGCGGCTGTAGCCGGCGATAACACCGATCAGAGCCCCGGCAAGAGCCGCGCATGCCGCCGACAGCAATCCGACCATGAGGGATATTCGGGCACCGAAGATCGTTCGGGCAAACACGTCCCGGCCCAGATTGTCGCTCCCGAACCACATCTCGGCGGAAGGCGGCTGGAGGCGCTTGAATGGATCCATGTTCACCGGATCTCCGGCATAAAGGGGGGCGGCGAGCGCCAGAATGATCAGGAGCGCCAACAGGCCGCCGCCGACCAGGACCAGCGGGTGCCGCCTTGCCAGGCGTGGAAGGTCGGATAGCTGGAGCCGACGCATCGGCACGGATTCAACTGGTGCGAAGATGAGGCTCATATCAGTACCGGATCCGTGGATCGACAAGCGTATAGGCCAGATCGACCGCGAGATTGATAAGGACGTACAGACCCGAAGTCAGGATGAGTACGCTCTGGATTATGGGATAGTCGCGATTGTTGATCGCATCGACGACCAGACGACCGATACCGGGTATGTTGAACACCGTTTCGGTGAGGACAACCCCGCCGATCAGATAGGCGAAGCTTATGCCGATTACGGTCAGGATCGGGACGCCGGCATTCTTCAAGGCATGGTGAAAAAGCATGGCATAGGATGAAGCGCCTTTGGCGGCGGCCGTTCGCATGTAGTCTTCCGACAACACCTCAAGCATGCTCGCCCGCGTAACCCGCGCGATGAACGCAATGTAGCCGAGCCCCAACGCTACGGTTGGCAGGATCAGGTGCACAAACCAAGGGCCGAGGCCACCATCGATCGGGACGTATCCCTGGACCGGCAGCCAATGCATCCTGATGGCGAAGAAATATATGAAAAAATAACCGATGACAAAGACAGGGACGGAATAACCAAGTGCCGAAAAGGCGGCGAGGAGGCGGTCGACGAGCCCGCCTGTTCGCCACGCGGCAACGATGCCGAATGAGACCCCCACCGTCACCGAGAGGACCATCGTCAAGATCGATAGGGATAGAGTCGGCTCAAGCCGCTGCGACATGAGCTCGAGAACCGGTCGTCCGGCAAAGATCGAGGTGCCGAAATCGCCGCTGAGCATGTCGCGCACCCAACGTATGAACTGAACCGGCATGGGATCGTTCAGGCCCAGCTTTTCGCGGATGCCGGCGACTATCTCCGCCGTGGCCGACTTGCCGGCGATGATCGCCGCTGGATCGCCTGGCGCCAGCCTGAGAAGCAGGAAGACGAAGATCCCGACCATCGCCATGACGGCGATGGTCGAAACCAATCTGCGAAGGATGTACGCACCCATCAGGCAGAGGCTTTCTGCATGTTCCACATCGGAACATAATCCGGCATGCCGATAAGGCCGTTAAGCGTCTGGCGGCGTGCGATTGGGGCAACAACCCGCCCTAGAAGGACCTCAGGAACGAGATCCCAAGCAATTTGCTGCATTTTGCCTGCGAGCGTTTTGCGCTCCTCCATCGTTTGGACAACGGCCCATTTCGCGCGAAGAACCTCATATTCGTCGCTGCTCGGCCAACCGAAATAACCTTTCTCCCCATTCATGGAGAGATCAGCTGTACCTATCGGATCCCCCCGCGAGAAGTCGGACTCACTTGTAATAAAGATGCTCCAGCCACCTTCGTTGACTGGGCCTTTATTTGCCCGGCGTGTGACGAGCGTACCCCAATCCATCGCGGCAAGCTCAGCATTAACGCCGATCTTCCGCAACTCGGACGCCAAAACTTGCGAGGTGTTGCTTGCCTCTGCCCAGTCTGTCGGCTGCAGAATGATAACCTTCTCGCCTGTATAACCAGCCTCGCTAAGGAGTTGCTTCGCCTTCTCCGGATTGCCTCCCTTTTTGAACCATCCGGTATTTTCGTCATTAGATACGGGGTTACCGCCGCCAAAGAATGACTTGACGGTACTCGCGAATTGAGGGCCGGGGGAAATAACCTGAAGAAAAGCTTCCTGATCTACAAGGTGAAGCACTGCTTGGCGCATTTTGACATTGTCGAACGGCTTTTGCAGACAATTCATACGCAGGAAATAAGCCCAGCCAGATGCATTGAGAACTTGCAGCGCCAAATTCGGATCACTGTCTATGACAGGGTAAAGATCGGCGGGTGGCGCCTCAAGGTAGTCAATCTCGCCCGCCTGCAAAGCCGCCAAAGCGGTCTGCTGGTCGGCGATAACATCCCAGATGATGCGACCGACCTTTGCGATCTTCCCGCCAGCGAATCCGTTAGATGACTCGCTGCGTGGCACATAGTTTTCATTCCGGTCATAGACAACACTGACCCCGGGCTTCGCCAGGGCATGATTGAAGACAAAAGGCCCTGATCCGATGTTCGCGTTCACTGGGTCGGTTGCCGGTGTAGAGGCATCTTTTTCTCGCATTATATACAGATCTTGAGACAAAATAGTGGGAAGTAACCCGAGAGGCTCCTTTAAAACTATCTTGAACGACCTCTCGTCCTTTTTGGAAATGTCACTTGCACGCGTCATGAGTAATTGCCCACCGGGTTTGACTTCCCCCCAACGATGGATCGACGCAACACAATCGGCCGCCGTGACAGAGGCGCCGTCGTGCCAGCCTAAGCCATCCCTCAACTCGAACGTATAGGTCTTCTTGTCATCCGAAACGCCCCACTTTCCCACCATCTGAGGTTGCGGCACGAACGTGGAGTCGTTTGAGAACAGCGTATCGTAAACGGCTAAGGCATGGTCCAAGGTTAAGTTGCTCGTGGTCACAACCGGATCGAAGATGGTCAAATCACCCTTCACCATGTGGACTGTCCGGTCGGCGCTTGGCGATGTCTGTGCCCGCAAGACCGGCGGGAACGATAAAGCCGTTCCGACGGCGATACCCGCCTTGAAGAGATTGCGTCGAGAAATCGTCATCTTTCAATTCCCCTTTTAGAGCCATTGGCGGTTGATTCGCCAATTGTTGCGTCTGCCGATGCCACAATTGGCGGCGACATACTGGGAATGCTACCACTTGGGTGAGAAAATTTGCGTCAAAACGGGACGGCTGCTGAAATGCGAGGCGCACCAAGCCGCGTGGTCTGAAATGTCTTGGCGCTCTGGAACGCAATCGGCGGCTCGTCCCCCGACACCCAAGCCACTCGATGTCTCAAGCCATTTAGCCTCGTATCCGGGCCAGAACAAAACCTGCACATGCACTCGGGAGCAACGCTGGGCGGCCTATGAGAGACGCCGATCGGCGCCGCAGCAGCTAACATGGCTCGTTGCTCGAACTCAGATAGCCCAGTGTCGAGTGCCGTCGGGGATTGTAGAAGCGCTCGATCTAAACTAGTCGAGACATCGACCCCGGCGGCATCTCGGGTCCTGTAAACTGTGCGCACTGTCTTGAGCGAGAGAAGAAGCTTTCCATGGCCGCATTATCCCAGACGATGCTCGCCCGAAGATCGCCGAGGCCGCCACCACGACCGTCAACGCGCTTCGTCGAACTCGAGAGCCAGGAGCAGTTGAACTCCAGACAATTTATCGAGTGCGTTCGCGCCTGGTACCGAACCATCAACTCGTAGGCACGCTCGGCATTCTCGGCCGCGGCTTTCTCGCTGTTCGCAACTCCTTCACCTTGTAGGCGCAAGCCGAACCGCGGCGACGGACACCGCGCTCGCCCGGCGCGCCGGCCTTGAGAGCGAGCAGCCTCTGCTTTGCCGCCACCAGCGCCGGGCGAGCCCAGAAGTAGTCCTGCTCCTTTGTCAGCAGATGCCAGATCAGCACGGCGAGCTTGCGGGCGACCGCCACGGCTGCGACCTGATGACCACGCTTGTTGCGGATGCGCAGGAAGAAAGCCTGAGCGGTCCGGGCGCCTCGCCGCCGCCCAGGCGGCCTCGACCGGCGTGGCGCGGGCATGGAACGCCCATGTTTGCTGATCCGGCCATATTGGGCGATGCCAAGACCGGATTGGCGCACACGCGGATTGAGGCCGAAGTAGCTCACCAGCTTCTGTGGTTCGCAGAACCGCCGGATGTCCCCGACGGCGGCGATGATACCGCTCGCGCCGATGGCGTTGACGCCGGTGATCGTCTAACAGGCTGTTGAAGAAGTGCTAGCGCAGGCGTTAGTGGCGTGATTCACTGCTCCCCGGAAGAATGGGGATTTGCGGATGCGCGGATTGGACGAGCGGACAGGTTCGCTGTTTTCGTATGTCGACCTTGAGGCGCGGGTGCGGCGAGATCATCCGCTTCGGACGATCCGAGAGATCGTCAACACGGCTCTTGTGGAGATGCACGGCGATTTTGCGGTGCTTTATCCGCCTGGGCTCGGCCGCCCGTCGATCGCGCCGGAACGGTTGCTGCGTGCGATGCTGTTGCAGGCCTTCTACGGCATTCGCTCGGAGCGTCAATTAATGGAGCGGATGGAGTTCGATCTTCTGTTCCGCTGGTTCGTAGGGCTTGGTGTTGACGAGCCGGCCTGGGATCATTCGAGCTTCACCAAGAACCGGGATCGGCTGTTGGAAGGTGAGATCGCGGCAAAGTTTCTGCGCGCGGTGCTAGCGCAGCCAAGGGTGAAGCGGCTTTTGTCGTCGGATCACTTCTCGGTGGACGGCACGCTGATCGAGGCTTGGGCTTCGATCAAGAGTTTCCGCCGCAAGGATGGCGGCGACAACGGCCCGGACGGTGCTGGCCGCAACGCCGAACGGGGCTTCCATAAGGAGAAGCGCTCTAACGACACACACCAAAGCACGAGCGACCCCGAAGCGCGGCTCTACAAGAAGGGCGATGGTCAGCCGGCGAGGCTGTGCTACTTGGGGCATGCGCTAATGGAGAACCGTCATGGGCTGGCGGTCGATGGCGGCATTACCCAGGCGACAGGCACGGGTGAGCGTGATGCCGCGCTCGCCATGTTGGACCGCAGACCGTCGCGGCGGCGCATCACGCTGGGCGCCGACAAAGCCTATGATATCCGCCAGTTCGTCAAGGATCTGCGTGAGCGCAAGGTCACACCGCACATCGCCATCGACGGCCATCTGAGCAAAACCGGCAAGCCTCGCGTGACGGCGATCGATGACCGCACGAAACGCCATCCGGGCTATGATGTCAGCCAGCGCTGCCGCAAGCGGATCGAAGAGGTGTTCGGTTGGATCAAGGCCTCGGCCGGCATGGCCAAGGTTAAGCTGCGAGGATGCGCCCGTGTGAATGCTGCCTTCACCTTGAACTTGGCGGCCTACAATCTGATCCGCCTGCCCAAGCTGCTGGCGGCCCCGGCATGAGCATCGTGGCCCGCTGGCGGATCGTTGAGATGCCCGACTATGTCGAGGACTATCTCGACATGATGGAGCCAGCCTACATTGAATTCGCGGCCGATGGCTCCGGCGAATTCGCCTTCGGCTGCGTTACGGGGCAGATCTTCGGCGCGGGCCACGGCAACAACGTCGCCTTCTCCTGGCAAGGCAATGACGAAATGGACGAGGCCCAAGGCACTGGCTGGGCTGAAATCCAGCCAGACGGCTCTATCAACGGACAAATCTGCTTCCAACGCGGCGACGAAGCAGACTTCATCGCCCGCAAATGGACTTCTTCAACAGCCTGCTAAAGCCGCGGGACTTGTACATCATCAACCGCTTCCCGGGAGATGTCGCGATCGAGGTCAGTCAGATCCTCGGCCAGGCGGTCGATCTCGCGGAAGTGGCGAGCGATAGCAGCCCGCTCGTCGTCGGGAAGCACCTGCCGCTCAAGCCAGGCGCGACCGCGATTGTTGAACAGATCGGCATGCGGGCACTTCGGCACGAGGTGCGCCTGCAGGATGCCATGCACCTCGTTCTTCACGCGCGTGCAATGCCGCACGACCTGATTGCGCCGCGCGACGAGACGGCGAAGCCGCTCGGTCCGCTCGTCGGGAACCCACACCTCCGGCAGAAAGCCGCTGGCATGGAGCTGCGCCAGAACCCCGGCATCGATCTTGTCCGTCTTGATCCTGGCATGGGCGATCGCCTTCACCTGCATCGGATTGGTGACAATCACCCGGCCGACGAAGGGCGACGGAACCCGCACCACCGCCATGGCGTTGCCCGTGGCCTCGACGACAACCTCCTCGGTCCGTCGCAAACTGCGGCCGAACCCTTTCAGTCCCGAGCGGGTCATATCGACCCGTCCGTGACGGCGCAGCTGGCCGTCTTCCCAAACCACCACCTCGGCAAAGGTGCGGTGGATGTCCATTCCAATCACTCGTCTCATCCGCTCCTCCTCAAACGCTCGGGAGCCGGCGGCGACGCGACACCTACGGATACGCGCTCTCGGCGCAACCTCGCAGGTCGCAGGGGCGGCCAGCTACTAACGCGAGCTCGCAGCTCATCGAATACATCGGCCTGCCCGCACTTGGCGCGCTCCCGGTGCCCCTGTCCCGGATGGTCGCACCATACGCCGAAAATCGCTCATCTCTAGCAGGGGACCAGATGGCACCCTCATGATCATACCGGTTACGAACTCAATAGAGGCGATGCGGCAACCAAGTTGCTCTACCGGATCTTGAACCGATCGGAGAAAGACTAGAAAATGCCGTAATGTTCAACCGCCCGCCCGCACGGAATTCCTGACAATCCCATGTCGCCACACGCAGGTCGACCTCTATCCCGGCATTGGTGCGGGCGTGGCGCCAATTCGCCGATCTTTGCCCGCTCAATCGAGCGGATCGCGCTGGACACTCTCACGCCGACCTTCAAGACCCGCGACCGAAGATCCTCACTCCATGCTCCTCCCACCGTCCACCTCCATCGAGGTGGATGTTGAACCAGCACAAAACGCAGCAGTCACATCACAATCGAGTTCACCGATTACCGGACGTGCTCTAGATAAGAAGGGTCGGAGTGGCGTTATAGTCTAACGGCCAAATAGGCCGGTTCACAGCCTTGTATGGAAGGTCCTTGACCCCCATGCCTAACAATCCGCTACTGGCAACATAAATCACCTTCTGAGAGATTGGACCATACGCCGGCAGAAACGCGGTGCTCGTTTTTAGCACGATGATCTTCTTCAACAGGGGATCAATATCCACGTTGGTGAACAACTCTAGACCGAGCGCTTGCGTTCGTTCATTGGATAGCACGACATCTACTCCACCAATGCGCACTGCGGCACAGTCGCCGAGCGAGGCTCGGGTGGGGCCACTATATTGCCAGCATTTCCGCTTCAGTCCAATTACCGACACATTCGCGTCAATGGGCACTCCTGAAATAATACCGATTTTTCCACCAATACGCAGAGGAAAGCTGGCACCCACGCCCGCTTGAAAGCAGAGGCGCACAGCGATAGGATCCCACAACGGACCTAGAGCAGCGCCTTCCACTCGATTTTCAATGAGATATTTCAAAACATCTGTGTTGTCTGAACTAGCTCCGCCACCGGCGTTGTCGTGGTCATCTACTATGACAACGGGAGCACCCACCATAGAAATCGCAGAGGTGACGCCATCGGCAATTGACATCGGTGCATCGGGCGCATCTGCTCGCATGGAAATAAATTCCACGCCAATTTCCTTCGCAAGCAAATCTCCTGTTGCTTTATCGTTGTCCGTAACGACAAGGACTCTGCTCCCCATCTCAGGTACGTCTGAAAGCGCAAACCCATGACCAAGGGAAACGGACAGTACACCGCCTTTGCCCTCCATATCCTGGATCCGATCTATAAGTTTTCGCATCCGCGGTGTCTCTGACAAATACCAATGAAGTTGCCGGCAATCGAACAATGACATTACCGGTTCGATTTCTCCTCGGATGGTTCGCAGAACCAAGTCGAGTAGCTCGTGAGCACGCTCGACCTGATCGATATGCGGGTATTCCTTGTAAAGAATTATGATATCCGCGACGTTGACGCGCTTTATGGTCAAGTGGCAATGCGAATCCAGCTCAACCCCAATGACGCACTTGGGACCTACAAGTGATCGGACCCGTTCTAGCAGGTCGCCTTCCACGTCGTCATAGCCATATGCGATCATTGCGCCGTGAAGACCTAGCAGTACGCCGTCCAAAGGCAGCGCTTCTTTAACCTGATCTAGGATCTCATCGCGCATGAACTCGTAATCTTGGCGATTTGTCGGGCCCGCAGCTTCAGCAAAGAAACAACTACCTTGGATCAAAGTGAAGCCGTCAGCCTCCGCCCTACGGCGAGCGACCCACAAGGGCTCGGCACACCAGATTGGCGCCTCTTCGGGAAGCTCGCCGGGACGAAGAAAGGCTCCCTCTTTGAAATCTGCAATGCCGGTCGGCATCGGGGAAAAGCTATGAGTTTCAGTACCAAGCGTTGCAGCAAATAATCGCATCAAGAGCGATCTCCCTAGAGAAATATCCAAGGGCTAAACCTAGCGCTGGCCGAGGAACGATGTCCGTCTAAATACTGCCTTCGCTGCAATGCAGATTTCGTGGAATTGGGTTGTTTGCAATTTTATCCCCTTTCCAATGAAGTACGTGCCGTCATTCTTTTGGTCCCGGTAGGAACGATCGTTGCCCATCGCCCCGCGTCAGTTCGTATGTGCGGCATTGCCGCTTACGGCTCCTATCGTGAGTTGTGTCGGTGAGCCGAGCATCTGGATGCGGATGTCGTCAGTCGGCACGGTGGCAGATATTTGCGCAGCAGCTTTTGGAAACAGTCCCGAGGCATGCGGCGTCACTGGCTTCGACGCACCAGCGCGTGTCGCCAAGCTCGACCAAGCTCCCAGCGGAACCCTCCCAGCCGTCTTAAGAGGCCTGTGCGCGGAAGCATTATGCGTTGCTTTTGTTTGTTCTTTTCGGCTTCCAGGGTAAAGGGCACACTGATATCAGCGCCGACGTCGTCGGCTGTGTCTTCTGACGCTCTCGTGCAAGCGTCAAGGGTGTTTTTGCTGCTGTCCAGCCATAGGGATGACGATGACCTTCAAGCTGCGTTTCATATCGCATGCGATGGCGGTGTGGCTAATTTGAACGCCTGCCTTTGCAAGCCATCGCATCCGGCGAAGGAGCTTCGTTTCCAGGTTCCGAAAATCTTCGATCCGGCCACGAATGCAGTGGATTAGTTGGGTTCCAGGCCCCAAGCCGTGCCAGTGTTTCGGCTTCATCCCGTCTCCACATACCGGAGGCGACGATGCGTGACGTCCCACCCTTGGCACGCACCGCGTCGCCAAAATGGTTGCCGCGAATAGGCAAGCATCTCGGCGGGGTTGTCAGGCAGAGCATCGGGACAAGCCTTGCCGTCGTCGATGTTGGCGGGCGTGATGGCGATCTCCTCGACCAGAGCTGCATTGGGTGTCGGCACCGACATGGGCCTTGAAGCCATGGACCGCTGGTCGGCCCTTATGCTTGACCCAATGGCCCTCTTCGTCATCCTCACTGGCCGAGGCGATGATTGCCGCATCGACAAGTGTACCGGCCTTCATTTGAATCGCCTTGGCCTTGAGCTGGCGGGTGATCTCGTCGAACAGCGTCTTGTCAGACCATGGGCCACAAGGGCCCTTCGAAAACGCACGAAAGCCGTTCGCTCAGGTGTTGGCTCTTGAACCGAAAGCCCGCAGAACCGTGGGAACGATCTCTGTCGTCCAGCGCCTTGACACGCTGACGTCGGACAAGTTGTACCAGATCGACAGCAACATCGCCTTGGACAAGGCCTCTGGCGCCCAGGCAGACTCGCCCTTCGCAGAGCAGGAAACCACACAATGGGCCTGATCGATCGGCACCCAGTCAATCAGTCTGGCAAGCGCATCCAAAGACGAATGCTGGCCGCGATCAACATCAAAATCAAGCTTTTGCTGAAAAATGCGCCGAGGTGGCATCGCATCCCTCAATCCATTGTACTGATTGGAGACTCACAGATCAACACACCAGTCCAGAGACACCCGCGCACAGGTCTCTTAGATTGTCTGGCAGCGCATTTAGCAAGCGGTGTTTGCGGTTCCATCGGACCGCATGGAAGGGAGGACCTCAAGGCAATCGCCGACGCCAAGATCAATACGGATAAGATCGATGCGAGGTGCTGGCACTTCTGCTCAGAGCCGACCTGGCACCCGAGGCCTGGGCTCCCGGCAAACGGGCGCGAGAACTGCGTGTCGCCCTTCGCCTAACGGATGTTCTACGTGCAGCTGCGCACGATGGCGACCGGATCGTCACGATGTTTGATCGCTATCCGGAGCAGACGGCCCAGTTAAAGAAGCTCGGCGACCTGTTCGCCAAGACCGGCAACCTTCAGTTGGCTTGCTCCCTCATCACCGCGGTCGGTCCGTTGCCGGCCGTAACGGGGACGGGCAAGCACCGCTTCCAGCTCCGTCTCGAGCATCGTTTCGATGAAGCCGCGCACCCGCTCGCGCAGGCCAACTTCGATCAGATCAAACCAGTTGTCGAAAAGATAGTTCGTCGCCTCATCCCCAGGATGAACGGCTTCGGCATTCATGTTAGTCCTTTGTCAGGCGTGGTCTCCTGTCCGGCGCTCCAACGCCGGATGATTCGAGGTTAATCACCCCGGAGACTACGCCGACTCCCAATTCCAACCACTCCCGCGACGGCAACAACGCCGGGCCACGATCGTCACCAGTCAGCTGCCCCAGATCATGTCCGCGGCTTTTGACCCAACCCTAACTGTTTAGTCCCAAGGTTTGATGGGTTGGATCGAGCCTGAATCGTTCGGGCTCTTTTGTCCAGATTTTGCAGATGTATTCAAAGGGCGTGAGGCCCTTGAGGGTCTTCAGTCGACGGCCGAAATTATAGGCTAAGACGAAATCGGCGAGATGCTGGCGCAGTTGGTCATGGCTCTCGTAGTAGAAGCGTTTGACGGTCGCATCCTTGATCGTGCGGTTCATGCGTTCGACCTGGCCGTTGGTCCATGGGTGCCTTGGCTTTGTCGTTCGGTGGTCGATATCGGCCTTGGCGCAAGTATGTTCGAAGGCGTGCGCCCATATGATTTCTCCCGCCGCCATGGCTTCCTTGATCAGCGGAACGGCCGAGCCGCCGGCACCTGGGGTCGTGAACTGAATGCCGTTGTCGGTAAGCACTGTGTGGATCTTGTAAGGGACAGCATCAAGAAGATGGCGCAGGAAATCGGCGGAGACCGCTGTCGTTGCCTTCTCGTGCAGCTCGACGAAAGCGAACTTCGAGGTCCGATCTATGGCCACGAACATATGCAGCTTGCCCTGCTCGGTTCGGACCTCGGCGACGTCGATATGGAAGTAGCCGATTGGATAGGCCTTGAACTTCTTCCTTGCCGGCTTGTCGCCCTCGACATCCGGCAACCTGCCTATCCCGTGACGCTGCAGGCAGCGATGCAAGGATGACCGCGACAGATGCGGGATCGTCGGTTGGAGAGCATAGAGGCAATCGTCCAGTGGCAGCAGCGTATAACGCCGAAAGGCGACGATGACCGCCTCTTCCTCAGTCGATAGCACTGTCGACTTCGGATCTCTGGGGCCAGTCGGAAGATCGGCGGCCGACGTCCGGTTCCTCCACTTCCTAACCGTCTTCTGATTGATGCCGTAGCGCTTCGCCAGCGCCCTCAGGCTCTCTTGACTATGCTGTATCGCTCGACGGATCGCCTCTGTCGTCGTGGCGCTCCCATGAAGAACCTGGCCCATAGCGCATCCTTTGATTCGGACGAAAAGTATGCGCCATCAAAGCCTGGGATCAAACACCTAACCATCATGGCTCTTCTACCACAGCAGCTTGGGCTGGTTGAGACCCGCTCCTGAAAGCCGATCCCGAGGGGTACCCTCATCTTTCACGCAGCTTCTCATCATGTTGTCAGTTCAACATTGAACCTCCTTATGCTTGCTGCAGCACACTATGCACGGGAACTAGTTTAGCGGTATCCTGCGGTGTCGGATGGGAGATAGCGGGTCATTGAAATGATCGATCGGACCATGATCGGCGAAATGGCTACTCCAGTGACGGAGCGCCGCCTCGTCGATAGTGACTCCTAGACCGGGACCCTCGGGGACAGGAATCACGTTGTTGATTTGACGGAATGGTCCGCCTTCGATGACATCCCCCACCTGCCAGCGGAACAGAGACTGGCTCGGCTCGCTGATCCACTGGGTTGCCGCTGAGACGTGCAGATATGCGGCCGTGCAGACTCCAGCGTCGCCCGAATAGCACCAGAAGCCGACCCCCATTGCCTCGCAGGCCCCGATAAAGCGGATTGCCCGGCCGATGCCGCCGAGCACCGCAAAATTGGTGACGATAAAATCTGGCGCGCCGAGTGCGACCGCACGGCGAATATCTGGAACATGCGTCGAAAAAGGAATGGCTGAATGCTGTCGAAGTGCCGCCATTTCCTCAAATGTAGCGACCGGATCTTCGTAGTTGCGGATGTTGAATGGTTCGAGTTCCCGGAGCACACGCCGCGCGGTCGTCAACGACCATTGCATGTTCGAGTCGAGACGCAACATGGCTTTCCAGCCGAGTTTCTCGCGGAGCGCCTTCACCGTCTCGATCTCAAGGTCCGGGTCGCCCAAGATGAGCTTGCCTTCAAAGAACGTGCTGCCATGCTCTTCTCTCATCCGCACGCAATAGTCGGCTACGGCTTCCGCGGTTTGCTCGCGGCCCGGTCGGAAGCCGAAATACTCGGTGAAGGGAATCTTGCTGCGCACCTTGCCGCCCAGAAGTTGGTAGAGCGGTTGATTCCATGCCTTGCCGCGGATATCCCAAAGCGCGATCTCAATCGCGCCGAACGCCTTCACCACCCGGGAATCATCCGTATTCTGAACAATCTGCCAGGGTGGAACGCAAACCCGCTCGCAGGCCGCGATGTCGAGCGGGTCAAGACCTGTCAGGGCCTCGCCCATGGCGGTAATCATCTCGACCACATCGGTGCTTGGCGCCTCGCCAAATCCGACAATGCCCTCGTCAGTAAAGACCTGGACGATCGTCTTGGAGGTGCCGGGATACAGACCGCCGGTCCACCACATTGGCGCTTCGAGCGGGATATTGACCGGGGTCGCCGTAATCGATCGGATCTGCATGTTCTGTTGCTCTGGAGTTGAGGAAGGTCAACGCGACGGCTTCCCTGTCGCCGGGCCTTGGGGCTGAGATAGTAAGCGCCGCTGCCAAGTTTGATGTTTCGACATCCTGATTTAGGCCCGCATTTTTGTACCGTCCGGGTCATACAGGGCTTGGGCCGTGACCTCGGCGTCGTAGAAATGACCGAGAAGTTCGACTTGTAGTTTCGTGCCGTCACCGGCGAGAGCCGCCGGCACGTAACCCATTGCGAGGCTCTTCCCGACGGTATGGCCGAAGCCACCGGAAGTGACGTAACCGACACATACGCCGTCGTGGAAAATCGGCTCGTCAGCGACGCAGTCAAGGTCTTCCGTCTTGACCACTAGCGTTACCAGCTTCTTGTTCGGTCCATGCTGGCGCTCAGCCTGCGCTGCCGCCTTGCCAACGAAGTCGGCCTGCTTATCAAATGCGACATAGGAGTCGAGGCCAGATTCCGCGGCGGTAAAATCGGGGCGAAAGTCCGTCGTCCAGACACCCCAGTTTTTTTCCAACCGCATGGACATCAATGCACGTCCGCCATAGGCGCGAAGCCCCAGATCCGCGCCCTCCCGCTCCAGAGCTTCGTACAAGGCGAGCTGAAAATGGGGCGCGCAGTAGATCTCATACCCGAGTTCGCCCGAGAAGGAGACGCGAGCGACCATGGCCGGGATATTCCCGACGACCATATTCCGGATATCGCGAAACTTCAGTGTTGTATTCGTGACATCGGCTCGGGTCAGCCGCGCCAAGAGCTCGCGGCTGCGCGGACCGGCAATTGCTATTCCGTGAAATTTGTCAGTTCGGTTCCGATACGCGACGCCGTCTGGCGGAACGTGCATCTCGAACCACCGTCGATGCACGTTCTGGGCTGCGCCGGATCCGAACAGGTAGAAGGTCTCGTTGTCGAGCCGGGCGACCGTCAGATCACCGTAAAGCTTGCCCTTCGGCGTCAGCATCGGCGTCAGCGCGATGCGGCCGTGCTGCGGCAAGCGGTTTGCCAGCATCCGGTCGAGGAAGGCTTCCGCCCCCGGTCCACTGATCTCATGCTTGGAATAGTTTGCGATTTCGATGAAGCCTACAGCTTCGCGAACTGCGCGAACCTCTTCCGCCACATGACTGAAGGCATTCGAGCGGCGGAAGGTCGGGGTCTCGACCGCTTCGACAGGTGATCGCGCGAACCAGAGTGCATGTTCGAGGCCGTAGGACGCGCCCATGACCGCTCCCTTGCCAACGAGCCGGTCATAAAGAGCGGTAGTCTTCTGCTTGCGTCCTGCCGGCAGAGTCTCGTTAGGATAGGTCAGGATGAACCGGCGCGAATAGTTTTCGGCCGACTTAATCGTGCCCCAGTCACGTGTCGCGAACTCGCCAAACCTCGCTATGTCCATCCCCCAAACATCAATCGACGGTTCGCCATGTACCATCCACTCTGCCATGCAGAGCCCGACACCGCCCCCTTGGCAGAACCCGGCCATGACGCCGACCGCCGTCCAGTAATTCCTGAGGCCTGGGACGGGACCTATGAGGGGGTTGCCGTCGGGACCAAAGGTGAAGGGCCCATTGATGACCTTTTTTACTCCGGCGCGGCCGAGCGCCGGCATGCGGTCAAACGCCATTTCCAAGCGTTCGGTGACTCGTCCCAGATCGTCCTGCAGCAGCTCATGCCCGAAATCGAGCGGTGTTCCAGCCACCGCCCAAGGTACGCAGTTCGACTCGTATGTCCCGAGCAAAAGCCCGTCATGCTCCTGCCGTGTGTAGGCATTACCTTCGTAGTCGACTGTGACGGCAACTTCCTTGCCGTGGTCGCGGACTTCGGGGATCGTTTCGGTGATCAGGTAATGGTGTTCCATGGGCTGCACGGGCAGATCAATGCCGGCGAGCCTCCCCACCTCGCGCGCCCAAAGGCCAGCCGCATTGACGACAATCTCGGCGTGGATCGTTCCGGTCGGGGTCACGACGTCCCAGCCTCCATCAGGCCGGGGATTTGTTTCGAGCACGGGCGTATTGCGATGAACTTTCGCGCCGTAATGGCGGGCGCCCTTGGCGTAGGCGTGCGTCACTCCTGACGGATCGACGTGTCCGTCCATCGGTTCGAACAGCGCCCCCAGATATTTGGAGGGATCGATCAGCGGGTTGAGGTCACGGGCGTGCTCAAGCGAGATAAAATCCGTCTCGAGGCCCATATAGCGGGCCTTGGCGCGCTCCTGTTTGAGATAGTCGAGCCGCTCGGGCGTGGATGCAAGGTAAATGCCGCCGGGCCGGTGGATGCCGCAGGACTGGCCGGTAAGCTCTTCGAGTTCCTTGTACAGGTTGATGGTGTAGCCCTGCAGCCGGGCGATATTCGGGTCGGAGTTGATGGTGTGGATGACCCCCGCGGCATGCCACGACGACCCCGAGGTGAGCTCGCTACGCTCCAGCAGCACGACATCGTGCCATCCCAGTTTCGCCAGATGATAAAGGATGGAGCAGCCGACGACTCCGCCGCCGATGACTACGACTTTTGCATGCAATTCCATGATGTCTTCCCTCAGTACCACTGGTCCGTTTGCTGGGACTTCTTCCGCGCGCAAAAATCGGCCAGCTCATTGTCGATGGCCGGATCAAGAGGGGGCGCCTCGTACTCTGCAAGCAGCTTCTTCCAGCGCGCGTTCGCGCGCACCAGGGCATCTTTTTCCCCCGCGTCGCGCCATTGTTCGAAGCTGTTGTTATCAGCAACTTCCGATTCCCAGAACGCCGTTCGGTAGTTCGCTATTGTGTGGCCGCATCCGAAGAAATGCTTCCCCGGCCCTACCTCGCGGAAAGCGTCGAGTGCCAGCTGATTGGGATTGACGGAGAGGCCTGCCATGTAGACATGCAGAGCACTGCAGAAGTCGGCATCCAGGATCAGCTTCTCGAAGCCCATAGTCAGCCCGCCTTCGAGCCAACCTGCCGAATGCAGGATGAAATTGGCGCCGCACTGGACCGCGGCCTGCATGGCGACCGCGCTTTCCACCATAGCTTGGGCGTCAGCCAACTTTGACGACGTGAACGCTCCCGAGCAACGCAGCGGCAGGCCCAGCCGCCGGGCGAGCTGGCCCACAACCAGCGATCCCAAAGCCGGTTCCGGCGTGCCGAAGGTTGGTGACCCAGTACGCAGGTCGGTCGATGACAGAAAGTTCCCGAAGATGGTGGGGGCACCAGGGCGCACGAGCTGGGTCAGGGCGCAGCCCACCATGGTCTCGGCAAGCGACTGGGCGATGGCGCCGGGCGTTGTGACCGGACCCATTGCGCCGCCCAGGATGAAAGGCACGATCACCGCCCCCTGGTTGGCACGGGCATAGACCTTGAGCGCGCCTGTCATGGTAGTGTCGAAAACAAGCGGAGAGTTGGCATTGATATTTGCAAGGATGACACAGTTCTGGTCGACGAACTCTCGGCCAAAGACGATGCGGGCCATCTCGATCGAGTCTTCGGCCCGTTCCACCGAAGTGACCGAGCCCATGAAAGGCTTGTCCGAATAGCGCAGATGGGCGGACACCATATCGAGGTGCCGCTTGTTCACCGGAATGTCGACTGGCTCGCATACCGTTCCGCCCGAATGGTGCAGCCAAGGGATGGAATAGGCGAGTTTGACGAAGTTTTGAAAATCGACGAGCGCACCGTATCGGCGTCCACCGTCCAGATCCCGCACGAAAGGTGACCCGTAGGCTGGCGCAAACACGACGTGCGGGCCGCCGATTCTCAGGGAACGCGCCGGGTTTCGGGCATGCTGCGTGAAAGTCGACGGTGCACTTTTCAGAATCGGGCCAAGCATCCCTCGTGGAAAGCGCACCAACTCGCCATCGACCTGGGCGCCTGCGGCCCGCCACAGGTCTAACGATTCCGGATCGTCGCGGAATTCAATGCCAATTTCTTCCAAAATCACTGCGGCGGCGTCTTCGATTGACAGCAGGCCTTCCTCGGAAAGCAAATCGTAGGGCCGAATGCGACGCTCGACGCCGGCGAGGACAGCCGCTGCCTCGTGCCCCCCGGCTGGAGTACGTCGGTTCGAGCGGCCTCGTGCTCGAGTTGTCGGCGCCTCTGGCTCGGACATGCTTTTACGTCTTCCCTTTTTCTTTTCCTTCTATAAGTTTGATTGGTAAAAACGTCTGGGTAAACCGCAATTATTCTGATGTTGGCATAAGTGGAAGTTATGCAATGCCTCGTTTAAGCATTCCGAGCCCCACCGGCCTGATCACCTTTGAGGCCGCGGGGCGGCATCTGAGTTTCACAAGGCGGCCGAAGAGCTTCGCGTCAGCCAAGCCGCTGTGAGCTCGGCCATTAAATACCTAGAGGGGGACCTTGGCCTTCACCTGTTCGTGCGGCAGCACAAACGGGTCGCTTTGACGGAAGCCGGCCAGCGCTTCTACAGCGATGTTGCGATGGGTCTCGGCCATATTGCCCGATCGGCCGAGGCTGTTAGGCGTACAACTGAGGACAAGCATGTTGTCTTGTCGTCTTCGACAGCGTTCGCCAGCCACTGGCTAATCCCGCGACTGCCCATTTTTCGGGCGCAGCATCCGGAAATCGAAATCCGCATCCAGACGGCGGATCGCGACACCGATTTGGGGCCGGACCCCTATCTAATAGGCATCCGTCGTGGGCTGGGCGATTGGCCAAACTACCGCGCGTTCCGTTTCGGCGGCGAGAACCTTATCCCGGTCTGCAGCCCCACCTACCTGACGCAATGCGGCCTGCCGCGTGATTTGCTAGATCTCACCAGGCGGACACTCATTCACTTGGATGAGCCTCACCGGCCGCGGCCGGCATGGAAGGAATGGTTTGCCCATTTTGGAGTTGAATTCGAAGACGGCGGTGAGGGCCTCCGTCTCAACGATTACAGCCTGGTGGTGCAAGCAGCCATCGCAGGGCAGGGAATTGCGTTGGGATGGACGCACATCATTGACTATCCGCTGAGCGAAGGATTGCTTGTCCCCGCGCTTGCCGCTAACTGGGAAACTGGGTATGCATTCTTCGTCGTCAGCAACCGTTCGGTCGACCTCGCTTCTGAGGCAAAGGCTGTGAAGGACTGGGTCCTGTGCGCGCGGGTGATCCCGTCTTCGCCGGAAAGCGCTCTTTATTCCACCAGGACGAACTAGTCTAGCCGCCTTGATGCACGGCGATGAGCTTTGGTGGCCTAAAGCGGCGATCTGGCCGCCGCTGCGGTGTTTTTGGCAAGCCTCGTCAGGCGCCGGCGGTGATCCGTCGTGATGGCGGGCGGGGTCTGCAGGTTTGCAGTCGGCGGGTTCGGTTCGGGGCGTCTGCGCCCCATCTTTATGTCGCGAGTTGGGGGGGTGCGATCGAGGACGATGCGCAGAATACGCTGATCGGGGCACAATGTCGGCAGGTGCAGGCGGATCTGGTTTCATCTCGACCACCCGCGCGGCGATTTTGATGAGGCGCAGTCGCAGCGTGTCGAATTGGGCGACGGCAAAGCTCGAGCGCCTCGGCACCGCGGCCCGCAAGCTCCGGTTGGCCGTCGGTCTGGTGCAGGATGTGCGGTCGGCGGAAAGATGCGTCTTCCACGACTTGATGTGGTTCTCGGCAGCGGCGCGCCGGCAGTAGGCATCCTCGTAGAGCGCCTTGGCCTAGGTGACGACGAAGCGGGTATCGGCACCTTGGGCGCCGACCTCGACCCGCGCGATAGTGCGCTCGACGCGGCTCCAACTGGCGGCGCTGTGAATGAACTCCTTGAAGCGGTGGCCCTTTTCGTTTTCGCCGACGCCTCAAAACGCACCAGCGTGCCGGCTTCCAGATCCGAGACAGCTTGCGCCGCGGCGTGGTGAGCGCCAGGCCGAGGATGAAGTCGACACTGTTGGCGCGGCACCAGTCGATGACCGGTGGACTACAATAATGTCCGTCGGCCCAGATCAGGATCCGGGTGTTCGGCCAATTGCTCCGATCGCCCGCACGAGGCGGCGCAGGTGGGAGCGGATCTCAGCCCCGCTCGGCCGCTTGGGCGGCCGAAGAACCGAACCGACGAACCGGCCAGAGAATGGCGTCCTGATCGTCGACGAGACAGGATTTGTGAATAAGGGCGATCGCTCCGCAGGCCTCGCGCGTACTCGGGAACGGCGAGACGGATTGAGAACAGCCAGATCGGCGTGTTCTTGGCTTACGCGAGCCGCTACGGCCAAGCGCTGGTTGATCGTCGCCTTTACCTGCCGGAGAGCTGGACAAAGGATCGGGCGCGATGTGCCAAGGCGTCGATCTGGAGACGGTCGAATTTGCGACCAAGCCAAAGATGGCGCGCGCCATGGTCGTGGCGGCGCTCGATGCCGGCGTCCCGTGCGCTTACGTTCTGGGCGACGCTGTCTACGGGGCGGACAGCAGCCTTCGCCGGATGCTGGAAGCTCGCGAGCAGCCCTATGTTTTGGCGGTTCGAGGCGCTCACTTCATGCGCCGTGGAGGGGATCGTCGGTTTGAGGGAACCTCGCCCGAGGAACTGGCCAGCGAGCTCGCGCCAGAGGACTGGGTCTGTCATACGGCAGGTGAAGGTGCCAAAGGGCCTCGGCGCTACAACTGGGCACACATCCGCCGCCCTTGGACCTCAAAAGGCGGCTTTGAGCATTGGTCCGCCGCAAGCGATCGACATCCGGAGAAAAAGCCTACTACATGGTCTTCGCTCCGCCCGGTTCCTCCTTGGCCGAATTGGCGGCAGTGGCCGGCCTACGCTGGGCGGTCGAGGAGTGTTTTGAGCACGCCAAGGATGATTTCGGACTTGATCATTGCGAGGCTCGGTCCTGGGCACGGATGGCATCGCCATATAAGCTCGTCCCGAGCGTCCCCGAGATCCACTATCTCCTCGCCCCAATCCAGCCCGTCATCATCGCCTGGCCGTTATGGCGACGACGACATCAGGCTGCGCCACCATCTGTCACTACAAACGGCATGGGCATCCGCAACAGTAGTACTAGAGCACGTCCTGTGATCGATGAATCGATTGTGATGTGACGGGTGCGTTTTGTGCTGATTCAACATCCACCTCCATTGAGGCGGACGATGGGAAGAACATTGAGCCGGGATTTTCGGTCGCGAGTCTTGAAGGCTTCGGACGAGGGCATATCGGGGCGGCAAGCGGCGCGGTTAGGCGTGGGAGTGTCCAGCGCGATCCGCTGGATTGCGCGGGCGAAGATCGGCGAACTGGCGCCACGCCCGCAGGGCCGCCGCCGCGCCTCCAGCCCCGATGCGCATGAAGCCTTCATCGTCGGGCTGATCGAGGAGCGCAAGGACATCACGCTTAACGAGCGGCTCAGCGCCGAGCATTCGGTGCGGATCAGCCGCAGCGCCTTGAGCGCTGGCTTCGCGGCCACGGCTGGACATTCAAAAAAAGTGTGCGCACGCACTAGAGCAGGACGCCCCGACGTCCTGAAGCGGCTCCGGGACTGGTTCGACGGCCAGCCCGATCTCGATCCGGCGAAGCTCGTGTTCATCGACGAGAGTGTGCTGCAGAGTAGCAGAAGGAGTTCAACATGAACTGAGACCGAAGCGTAAAGCTGTGTGAATGATGGGGGACGGCCCTCCGGGAACGGCTTTCAGGAGCAGGTCTCAAACAGTCCAAGCTGCTGCGGTAAAGAGCCGTGGTGGTGAGCGTTGGATGAAAAGTTTGGACGAGATCCGAGCAGGTGGCTGTCCGAAAGACGAACGAAAGTGAACCCTTCGAAGACGCCTCGTTATGAACGTAAGTGTCGCCGAAACCAGGACCGTCTCGTCATCCTGGAACAAGCCCGCCGGGGCCTGATGACAGGGCGGGCGGCGACCGGCGTTGAGGGGGCGAGAGTCGGCCACAGGCTTTCACGCGGAAATGCAGGAACCAGGCTCCTGATGCAAAGGGAGAAGCTCAAGCGGGCCAAATCGCAAGGCGAGAGTACCGATGCAGGAGACTGGGGCGGACCGGCCCGTATGAGCGTTGAAGGCGCTGTAATGGGCCGGAGCAAAGGGGTCGTATCAGGTGGTCGTATTGTGGAACAACTGGAAAGAGAGGATGACTTCGGAGAATACGACAGACAAGCCGTTTCGAATTGCGAAACGACAAGTGTACAAAGCTTACAAAGCGGTCAAAAGCCAACTAAGCAGACGAAAGTGAATCATAAAACAAAGCCAAATGCGACTTTTGCAGCAGCCTGTTAAAGCTCACACCTAAGTCGAGCGGCGGCCCCTGAGATGCGAGGGGATGAGGTCGCCGGAATCGAGCGCTGCCTGACGGCCCTTGGCACTGGCGACCATGCCCTCGGCCATTTCCGCGCCGATTGTCGCCGCAAGCGTCTGGCGTGCCGAACCCTCGAGCAGCGCTACCTCCTCGCGGTTGGCCTTTTGCAGTTCCTTACGGAAATCGTTGACAGTAGGTTCGGCGAAACCAGCGTCGATGAGCGCCTGGAGGGCGGTCGCAGGCGTCGTGAAGGCGAAGCCCGGTTGCGATCTCGAGAGCCATGCGTGCACGACGCGGCTCTCGGCGGCGCCCTCGGACCAGAGCCAATCCGCGCCAATGAACCAGCCGCCGGGCTTCAACACGCGCAGGATCTCTGCATAGATTGCTGGTTTGTCAGCCATGTGCACCATCGAGTCTTTGGAGAAGACCAGGTCGAAGCTGGCATCCGCAAACGGGAGCTTTCCCGGTGTGACCAGTTGGAAGATGACGCGTCCGGCGAGCCCCTTCTTCGCTGCCAGGTCGCGAGCTGATGTGATCAGTTGCGGCTCGACATCGATGCCGATGACCGAGGCCGCGGCGTGGTTGGTCGCCAACAGCACGTCAATGCCGCCTAGGCCGGAACCGATGTCCAGCACGCGGTCGCCAGAAATGTCGATGCCCTCCAGCATCTGGGAGACCCTTATCAGTCCGCCCGGCGAAAGCATGCCTTCGCCCCAAATGAGTTCTAGGGCATCAGTCCACTGCTTAGGATACTGCATAGATTGCCTCTCCAGGAAGGCAAGAATTGGGTGATTTGTCTCGCCAGGCAGCATTCCGCGCAGCCGCCCAATAGTGTCTCGCTCGCTGGGGACGCGGGCAGCCAGGTCAGAGCTGCGCCGACGCGTCCATACTCCAGGTGACACGTCACAGATCAGGGCATCGCTCAGGGCCCGTGTCGGGCCCAAGACGCCTCGGCCCAAGCGGGTTCTCCGACCGGGGACTTGAAAAACGGCAGCTGGATGTCGCTCAGCGGCACGTCGAGCGGAAATACGTACTTGCGTTTCGGTGCGATTTCTATCACGAATTCTTTATTCGCTGCATGCGGCGCGAAACGACGCTTGCCTTCAGCCTGTACAGCAGTCATTAGAATTCTCTTTCGTAAGCGATGGCAGTTTTACTTGACGTCTACGTCGCTGGAGACTGCTATCCTGTTCGACGAAAAACATGGTAGTGGGCCACCTTGCTGGAATTATGCGCAGATCTGGCTATCTGAGCCCACGGCGCGGTGAAGGTGGCCTGTCACTGACCATCGTTCACCTGATCCGCCACTCAACTTGAGTTCGCGTAAATAGAGAGATCGCAAAGCCATCGACGTTTTGCGAGTCACTGGCTTCTCTTCGCGGTCGGGGCCGGCCCCCCCATGACCTGCCTCGGTTCGAGGCGAATTATAGGCCGTTTCTTCGGTAAACCGAGACATGACGTTTGGACTTTTCGGTGAACGCGCCTCCTGCCCAATCTTCCCAGCGCTCGGATAGCTTGAGCCCTACGCATTCGGCCATAGTGTCCAATTCCTGATGATAGACGTAACGCACGCGATGTGGCAAACGTTTGACGGACGTACCAGAAAACCAGAGAAGTGTTGAGGTCAAGTTTTGCTTCATTGGATCATGGACATCCGCGATGAGGATTGTGTTCTCGTCATCCAAGAGGAGTGTACTGACTTTCTGGCCATTGACTATACCATCCAGCTCCGGCACAACGATTTCGATCATCAGGACCCCTTCACTGGATAACGCATCTGCGGCAGATCGGAGACAACATAGTTGACCTTCGCGCGTGTCAACAAGTGTAAAAGTGTTATATATGCAGAACACCAATCCGTAGCGTTTCTCTACCTGAAACTCAGAAATATTTCCTTTCCAAGCGTTGACCAAATCGGTGCTCTCAGAGAGAAGTTTCAACATGCTATCCGAGTTATCGATCCCGTCAACCTTAACGCCAAGCTTACTCAACGGAACTGCTACACGTCCGTCACCAATGCCAAGTTCAAGAGCATTGCTTTCGCCCGCGTATCGATGAAGGAAAGTAACAGTCTCGTCCACTTCAGCGGTCCTCCCCCGTATACCGGTATATTTCTTGTAGACCGGAGCCCATTCTTCGCCCCACATTACCTCACCAGACATTGTCGGATCTCCTATCTTGCTAGTATTTCGACTATTAGCGAGTTAACAATTCGTCATGGTCTTGGCTGCCGCGGCATGCATTCATGGAATGCACGCCACTCTAGAGCCGGATCCTATCTCTGCTGACTGTGCGTCATCGATGATCACTCGACAAGCTCAGTGGGGGCATGTACGCCGAATTAGCACTAAACGAGCCGATGCAGGACCTCCGCTGGTGCGATAGATGTCGCAGGTCAACTTGCAAGTGCTATGCCAAAAAAAAGCATGTTTCAGTTCAATGTTTTTGGATTTACTGTCCGACCTACGTGTATTTGCTGCGACACAGTTTCGTCAGGTTATGACAATGATGGACAGAATTGAGTGCGAAAGGCACCACGAGCGCAAAGAGGATTCCGGCGCGCCGGCGATGTCTCTTGCCGCTCGTGGTGTTGCTGATGCGGCTGCGTCGCTGACGGTCGGAGCTGTCCGGGCGGCCGGGCGGGGCAAGCCGACAGTAGTGTCGTAGCAGCGGGAATGATCATAGTAAGCGAATGCAACCCGCCGCTACGCAAACCGACAGGCTCATCCTGACATAGCAGTCTGTTGAAAAAGCCACCCGCCGCCGAGCGATGAGCGTGATTCATTGGCTCCGAAGGGATTCGGAGGTGAAGGGTGCCAAGGCGACGACGATCGAACTGGCGAGCTGTTCAGCTACGTGGACCTTGAGGCGCGGGTGCGACGAGATCATCCGTTGCGAGAGCCATTAGTGCGATCGAACGACGCGCTGTCGGCGCTGGACGGGAGTTGGCGGCGCTGTATTCGCCGAGCGGGCGGCCTTCGATCCCGCCGGAAAAGCTGCTGCGAGCAATGCTGCTGCAGGCGTTCTAATCGATCCGACCGGAGCGGCTTTTGATGGAGCGGCTGGAATACGACGTTTTGTTCCGCTGGTTTGTCGGTATCGGCGTCGATGACGCTTCGGTGTTCTCAAAGAACCGCGACCGGTTGCTGGAAGGTGACATCGTGGCTAAGGTCTTAGTCGCGGTGCTGGGGACAGCCCAAGGTAAAAAAGCTTCTGTCTACGGACAACTTCTCGGTCGATGGCACACTGATCGAGGCGGGGCGTCGATGAAGAGCGTTAAACCGAAGGACGGCTCGGGCGAGCCGCCGGCTGAAGGCGGCGGGCGAAACGCGGAAGCGGACTTCCATGGCCAACAGCGCTCGAACGACACACATGCCTAAACTAGAGCACGTCCGGTTTAATCCGGTTCATAGCCTGCGGCCTTGAAGTAGTTTGCGCATCCTGTGGGCGTAAAGGTCGACGAGCGCGCCGACGATGTCCCATAGGACCGGGATTGTCCGCTCGGCCCTCGCCCGCAGGAGCGCCTTGAGCTATGCGAAGCGTTTTCGATGGGGTTGAAGTCGGGACTGTAGGGCGGGAGGAACATCAGCCTTGCACCGGCGGCTTCGATCGCCTCGCGCACGCCCCCGGACTTGTGCACCGGCAAATTGTCCATGACGACGACGTCGCCTGGCGCCAGGGTTGGCGCCAGCACCCGCTTGACATAGGCGAGGAACACGACCCCGTTGATGGCGCCGTCGTAGACGAAGGGCGCGATCATTCCGGTGAGCCCGAGCAAGCCGGTGAGGGTCGTGGTCTTCCAGTGGCGTGTGGCACGCCTGCCCGGCAGCGTTCGCCGCGCGGCGCTCTTCCGCGCAGGCTAGCCATCTGGTCGACAGCCCGGCCTCATCGATGAAGACGAGCTTTGCCGGATCGAGGTCGAGCTGGCCGTCGAACCAGGCACGCCGGCGCTTCAGGATGTCGGGACGATTTGCTCCAGTGCGTGTGCGGACTTTTTTAAACGTCCAGCCGTGTCCCCGCAGAGGCCGATGAGCATGGACCGCTCGGCCAAGAGCTGCTCCACCTCGTTCAGCGTGATGTCCTTGCGCTCTTAGATCATCCCGACGATGAAGTCGGCATCGGCGTCGAGACGCGAGCCGCGCCGTCGTCCCTCCGGTCGCGGCGTCGTCTCGCCCTCCGGCCTCTGCCTATCCAGCGGATCGCGCTCGATATCCCTACACCCAACCGAGCCGCCGCCTGGCGGGCCGATGCTCCTTCACCCGCCTTCACGACACGTGACCGCAGATCCTCACCAAGTGCTCTCGCCATCGTCCAAAGTGGGCGTTCGATCAGTCAAACCGATTCGCGTCACATCACAATCGATTCATCGATCCCCGGACGTGCTCTAGCGACCCGGATGCCCGGTTTGTCGGAAGGGCGAAGGCAAGTTAAACCAAGTTTGCTTCATGGGTCATGGCTTGATGGAGAACCGCCATGGCTGTCTGGTCGACGCCTGCCTGAGACTGGATGACGGGCATGCCGAACGGGGTAGCCGCACCGCACATGATCGTGTTGTCGGCGCCGAGCGTGATCGCCTGTGGCCGGTCGGCGCGAGGCAACGACGCGGAAGACTTCGTCAATGAGCTGCGCTCGATGAGGGTGACGCCGCACGTGGCGCAGAACATGAGCGGCCGCAGTTCCGCCATCGGCGGGCGCACCACCCGGCATAGGGGCTATGTTGTCAGCCAGCGCATCAGGAAGCGCATCGAAGAGGCATTCGGTTGGATCAAGGTCGTGGCGGGCCAGCACAAGACCAGGTTCCGCTGCTGCGTCCGTGTCGGATGGGCCTTCACCTTCGCAGCCGCTGCCTACAATCTGGTGCGACTGCCAAAGCTCACGGTGGTGCCGACATAACTGCGCCCGCAGGCTGCCAGTTGATCAGCCGCGGGTGCATCGTCGAAGCCGATCTGTGGGATCGCAGCTATCTTAACCTCGGCGGCCTCACCATGATCACCATCGGCGGCGACAACAATGGCAAGATCGCCTTTGGCGCCCTGCAGGCCGGCCTAAATCTCAGCTACAGCCCTTCGATGTTCACTTCACATGGGCCGGATGTGACCAGATGGACGAAGTCACGGGCGACTGCCACCCCGAACTGCTCGACGACGGCTCGATCGAGATCGAGGCCGAGTGACGGTTGAGTGCTCAGCCATTCTAGCATGCATGAGCCGCCTGGCCTCCTGACGTGACGGGTCGTGGTCGAATAGCTCAGCCATTCGGCTTCGCCCTCACAGATCCGGGCGGGCGGATTTCCCGCACCAAATGTGTTCGATGCGTAATGTGGCTTCGGTAGAGATGTGGCGCCGGCCGCCGCGAGCCAGAAGCGGCAGGCCGGTGGGATACCGAGCGGTTCCTAAAAATAGGTGATCGGATTTTCCAGCTCGCTGGCGGATCCGAGGCATGTTCGAGGCCTTATCTGTATTTTCATAGAACGAGGGCCCCGCTTTAAACCCGAATATGATCTTTTGCACCGAATAAATTCGGGCTATTCAATATATAAGCGATCATATCTATCACCGTCATCCCGGCACTTTGTAGCATAGTCGGGAAAATTCCTCCCGTTCCCAAACCCGGAAGATAATTACACTCGAGAAAGTACACCTCGGACTCATCGTTAACTCTAAAGTCAAATCGCGCTATATTATATAGGTCAACAGCACCCGCGATCTTATTGGTAATATCCTTTACCTTAACTGAGATCGGGTCACTGTCGTCCACAACCCTCAGACCATAAAGGTCGCTGCAATTTTTTTCTTTGCTGCCAAAGAAGCGCCTTTGTGTCTGAATTTCGACGACTGGCAGTAGCATTATGCCGGACGCATTCACTATACATCCACAAGAATACTCGTAACCAGGAATGTACTCCTGCAGCAACGCAGCTCTGTCGTATCTAAGTATTTCGCTAATAATCTCCAACATGTCGTCCTGACGCGCGACCGGATCATCAAAAACCTCTGTAAGTATTGATGAGCCGAGTGAATTCGGCTTCACCACGACAGGACCTTGCATTGAGTTCGCAATCGGAATTTCGTGTTCTACAGTTTTGGGCTTTATTAACCTTGTCTTTGGAATTCTCACGATGTCAGGGGGAAGCTGAGAGGAGACAAATAGGGACATTGCATGCTTATTCATCGTCAGCGATGCAACGTGTGGGTCGCCGAATGTACCCTTCAATCCTAAAAGCGCCGCAAGCCACTGAATCCCTCCGTCTTCGCCGAACTGACCATGCAGCAAATTCACCAGATACTCTTTGCACGGGTCAACCGAACCAATAGTGCTTAGGAGTGGACCGCCGAGCGCGGCCACGTTACTTTCTATATATGCGTCGATATTTTGCGCCTCAGAAACACCAGTTAACGGTATCGTCCTGATAAGGCCGTTTTCCCTATTAAGGTGATAAATATTTTTTACGCCAAACGGTCTTCTGTTAACTGGAAGTTCTAAGTATGAAGAAATGATATTTCTTAAGGATGAGACCGACGAATCGTACTCGGTCGAGATGCCGCCAAATATGAAGGAAACTTGTAGGCCCATTTTAGCGTCTCCTTGCTGCTGGTGGGATCGCTCCTGCACGAGCGATTACGTCAACGCAGGCAGATGAGCTCGATCATGCTCCCACGTTGGGTTAGTGTTCTGCTTAAGAATAAGTGCCTTGAAAGGGTCGGCGTCATCTCCCTTCCAAACACCCGACGAACATTTGCTACCCGGGCAAAATGTCCGCAACAACCTGCATTCTTGCCATGATGTTCTCTCCTACTATCCGGCAGCCCATAGACTACGCCGCTTGCGTCACGCGGCATGATCCTCATCACTCGCTGGTGCAGACGCTCTGCTAAGAGCACTGCATTTGTTGTGCCAACGAGAACATTGGGAAATGGCACGATTGCTTCCGACACACTCCTGGCTCGGAGCTGACATTGTCGCATTTCGGACAGACGGGTCAGCGACCGCAAGCACGCGAGAGTTACCTCTCGCCCATTGGCAGAGGATGGGTGCGATCGGCATCGCCTGGTTGTCCGGTGCCGGAATTCTTCCCATCGACATGGCCCACCGCGGAATGGTACGTGTGTCCATCTGGTCTGGCCCGGTCTGGGCCGCGGCAGACACCGTTTCCGTGCTAAACTGCGTTCATGGAGATCGACACCGACAAGATCGATGATGCTGCTCTGGGCTTGCTTTGGCTAACCCTGCATGACGCGCGCTTGGAAGGGTCTGGATTGGATGCGCTTGATCGCTTGTACCAGAAGGGGCTGATCGCGAATCCTGCAAACAGCCGGAGCCGCGCGATCAGCGCATCCAAGTGCGAGTTCACGGCCTGCGCACGGGCTGCGAGTGCTAGCGCCTCACTGGGGCGGCACGCTCGGCCAGGATCATCGCGTGCGCGCTGGCAAGGTCGTCGGGAAGCTGATCGGCCGCATCGGTCATGGCGCGACGGAATCATATTCTATCCGGCCCGCCATGCGGGCACGCCGATGAGGCCCGTGAGGGTCTTCCGCGAGCGATCGGCGAATGTATTTTCCCAACCTCACATCGCCGACGAAGTCCCACCAGATCCCTTGCCTCTTGCGTGCAAGCTCTTTGTTTGCCCGGGACGCGGAGAGTGCACCCCAATATACCGGCGCGAGCTCAGCGTTGACCCCAATCTTCTGTAGCGCCGCCGCTAGCTGAGAGGCATTGTCTGCTTCGTGCCAGTCCGTCGAATCGAGAATAATGACCTTCTCGCCGGCATATCTGAATATCAAAAGGACGCAGTTGTGACTCAGTCTATAGCCTGCGATCTTGAAGAAGTGATCTCTTAGAGCTTTGTTATTTGCCCGTCCGATTGATCCGCCTGCCCTTGCTAGCGGTTTCATGAGCAATGTTTCCGGCGCGATCGACCAACGGGCTGCTGAGTCCCGAACGGTATACCGGCGCGCCGAACCCTTGAATGGCGCCGTGCGGCAATTGAAAGCCTCCCATCGGCTGCAAACCGTAAGCATCCGGTAGGGCCTCCGCCGGTCTCCGCCGGCCTACCGGATGCTTACCAAAAGCGGCCTCTTCCTCGACAGACAGAACGGTCGAACTCGGCTCCCTGGCGCCGGTGGGCAGATCGGCGGGTCGAACTCCGCTTCTTCCATTTCGCGGCCGTCTTAGGGTTGATGCCGTAGCGCTTCGAAAGCGTTCTCATGCTCGCTTGACTATCTTGTATTGCTCGACGGACCGCCTCTGTCGTCGTGGCGCTCCCATGCAGAAGCTGGCCTTTAGCGCATGCTTTGATTTGGACGACGATGATGAACCATCAAAGCCCGAGATCAAACATCTGGCGCAGATACGCTGATGTGGGTTCTAGGCTTTCGTCAGAAGGCCCGTTTGGCGGTGCGGTAGTTAGAGTCCGCAGGTCATATGATCGAAAGTTCCCTTGCTACCTCCGCAAAAGCTTCAACCGCCCGGTCAATGTCGGCGGTGGAATGCGCCGCCGACATCTGCGTGCGGATGCGCGCCTGGCCTTTCGGCACCACCGGGAAGGAAAAGCCGATGACATAGATGCCGCGCTTCAGCATGCGCGCCGCCATTTCCTGCGCCAGGCTGGCATCGCCCAGCATCACCGGGATGATCGGGTGATCGGCGCCGGCCAACGTGAAGCCGAGCTTGCCCATCTCGGACCGGAAGCGCGCCGCATTGGCATAGAGGCGCTCGCGTAGCGCATCGCCATTTCGGATCAGCTCGAACACCTTGATCGAGGCGCCGGCGATCGCCGGCATCAGCGTGTTGGAGAAGAGATAGGGCCGCGAGCGCTGGCGCAGCCAGTCGACCACCTGGCTTTTGCCCGAGGTGTAGCCGCCCGACGCGCCGCCCAGCGCCTTGCCGAGCGTGCCGGTGATGACGTCCACCCTGCCCTCGACGCCGCAATGCTCGGCCGAGCCGCGGCCGTTTTTGCCGACGAAGCCGACGGCATGGCTGTCGTCGACCATCACCATGGCGTCGTATTTGTCGGCGAGGTCGCAGACGCCTTTCAGATTGGCGATGATGCCGTCCATGGAGAACACGCCGTCGGTGGCGATCAGCCGGAAGCGGCAGTCTTTCGCCTCCTTCAGCCGGGCTTCGAGATCGGCCATGTCGTTGTTGGCGTAGCGGAAACGCTTGGCCTTCGACAGCCGCACACCGTCGATAATCGAGGCATGGTTCAGCGCATCGGAAATGATCGCATCCTCCTCGCCGAGCAGTGTTTCGAACAGGCCGCCATTGGCGTCGAAGCAGGAGCCGTAAAGGATGGTATCATCCATGCCGAGGAAAGATGAAATCGTTGATTCAAGCTGCTTGTGCTCTTCCTGCGTGCCGCAGATGAAACGCACCGAAGCCATGCCGTAACCGTAGCGGTCCAGCGCGCCTTTGGCTGCGTTACGCAGTTCGGCGCTGTCGGCGAGGCCGAGATAGTTGTTGGCGCAGAAGTTCAGCACCTTGTCGCCGCCGACCTCGATCTCAGCCGACTGCGTCGAGGTGATCACCCGCTCGGATTTGTAGAGCCCGGCGGATTTCAGGCCGGCGAGTTGGTTCGAGAGATGAGAAATGAAGGCGTCGGTCATTGGCAAACTCACGGCAGCACAGACTCCACACGCTTGGGAGCACCTCTCGACCATATATTGCGGTACTATGCGTACTTTACCACCGTCGACCATGCCGGATCGGCATGCTTGTCCCAATAGAAGTTCGTCAGCTGGCGGGTCAGAGCACCAACCTTGCCGTCACCTACAATAGTGTCGTCAATTTTGGACACTGGCATGATCCCGCCCGCTGTGGACGTGATAAAAACCTCATCGGCACCCTTCAGCTCGTCACGATCAATGTCGCCGGCGATGACGGAGAGGCCCAATTCCTCGCATAGATCAAATACGGTCTGTCGGGTAATGCCGGGAAGGACGCCATAAGCCGGTGTCTTCAAGCGACCGTTTTTAACGGTGAAAACGTTGAATCCAGGCCCTTCGGCAATGTTGTCGTTGATGTCGACGATCAATGCAGTTTCGGCACCGTAGTCATACGCATCGAACAGGCCCTTCACCAGATCGAGCCAGTGATAGTTCTTGATCGTCGGATCGATCGACTTGGGCGGGATCCGGACGGTGTTGCTGATGGCGACACGCAGGCCGCGCTCAAGCTGCTCCTTGTTGGCGACCGAGCCGAAAGGCACCGCAAATGCCATGAACCTATTCTCCGCCTCGCGTGGGTCACGGCTAAAGGTGGGCGAGCCACCTCGCGTGCAGATCATTTCGACGTAGGCCGACCTGTGCCCGGATAGCGCCACGCAATTGGACAGAATCATTTCGATCTCGGTGCGGTTGAAGGAAAGCTTCATGCGGAGCTTTTGCATCCCTCGGAAGAACCGGTCTAGGTGCAAGTCCAGCCTGAAGAACCTCCCCTCCCACACATGAACGGTATCGTAAGTGGCATCGGAATGCAGAAAGCCCCAGTCCAGGACAGACACCTTGGCTTCGGACATCGGCAGGTACTGACCATCCATGAAGGCTACGCCATGAGGATAATGCCGTGGATCCCGGTGCCGTTGCTCTATTGCTGGGAGAGCCGTTGCATGTTCGGTTGCAGCAAGTGTCATCTCTGAGTCTCCAAATCTCGCAATCCAGGCGCTCCACGTCCCGGCAGTTCGAATGTGGCGCACCTCAGACTGCCAGCACGCCGCGCGTGAAAGATGTCATTAGCGCGATGTATTGCCGCCTGAACGAGGGTACAGGCCATTTGGTGGCGGTCAGCCGGTCACCCGGCGATCCAACTAAATGGCAGAGTTCGGTGCGCTGATTGCGATCAAAGTGGCGCTCCGGCCGCAATGCGCGCTTCAAAAACGCGAGGGGAGTGGCGGAAACGTTCAGCCAAAAAAACGGCTACACAAGCACCCGGGGCTCAAACTTCACTCGGTCCAACACAATCATGCTCTTGAACTTACGTACGTTCGGATTTGTGTAGAGTTTGGTCTTTACAAAGACGTCAAAGGCCTCGACGTCCTCCACTGCTACAATAAGAACGAAGTCGGCATCGCCCGTGATCATATAGCATTGAGTGACTTCTTTTGCCGCCCTCATCGCTCGCTTGAAGTCATCGACAAGATCTAAACGCTCGCGATCGAGCTCCACCGCTACGACCACGGCCAGCGACTTCCCGAGCGCCTTCGGGTCGACCAGGGAGATATCAGCGGTGACAACGCCCTCGGTACGTAACTTATTGACACGGCGCATGCATGAAGCGGCGGACGAACCAACGAGATCCGCGAGTTCGGAGAATGACAGCCTGTTGTTCTTTTGAAGGGCGCCAAGTATCCGCCGGTCGAGATCATCTATCATACCTGCACCTATGCGAAACCATCGTCGTATTAGCAATCTGGAACGTTCATTGCAAGAATATCCGCTCGATGAAACGCTAACCCATTCAACAGGCGCTATTATCGCAATCGCCACGGAAACGAGACTGTTTCATTTCACACAAATGCGGGTTTTGCCCGAACTCTTCCAAACGCTCTCGGCAAATTCTGCCCATGAAGTCAGCCGCATGGCCCTACGACGGCTACCAGACATCGATGAATGGACTCAGCCTGCACTCAGTCGAGAAGGTTTATCATCTAGCCGACGTTACAGCCTGGCGTCGGCATCTTCATCTGCATCCCGATCTCGACTTTGCTGTGCATTTGACTGCCCGGTTCGTTGCGGACAAGCTTCAGCACGTCCGGCTAAATCCGGTTCATAGCCTTTGCGCATTCTGTTAGCCTAAAAAGGTCGGCGAGCGCGCCGACGGTGTCCCATAGGGCCGCGATTGTCCGCTCGGCCCTCGCCGGCAGGAGCGCCTTGAGCTTTGCGAACGCGTTTTCGATGGGGTTGAAGTCGGGACTGTAGGGCGGGAGGAACATCAGCCTTGCACCGGCGGCTTCGATCGCCTCGCGCATGCCCCCGGACTTGTGCGCCGGCAAATTGTCCATGGCGACGACGTCGCCTGGCGCCAGGGTTGGCGCTAGCACCTGCTTGACATAGGCGGGGAACACGACCCCGTTGATGGCGCCGTCGTAGACGAAGGGCCCGGTCATTCCGGTCAGCCTGAGCGCGCCGGTGAAGGTCGTGGTCTTCCAGTGATGGGGTGGACGCTCCTGACGGCATCAATGTGCCATGGTGTTAACGTTGAGAACCACCGGAGGATGGCGTCCATGTCACAAGTTACCACCATTGGCCTGGATTTGGCCAAGAACATCTTCCAGGCCCATGGCGCAGATGCCGCCGGCACGTCGTGTTCCGTAGGAAGGTGCGGCGCGAGCAGGTGCCGGCCTGTTTCGCCGCGCAGCCGCCATGCCTTGTGGCTATGGAGGCCTGCCCCGTCGCGCACTACTGGGGTCGCGAGATCGCCGTGTTTCGCTGGGCCAAACGCAAAGGCGTGCAATCCGGCTCGTGGCTTCATAGAATGCTGGCGCGCAAGCCATGGATGCTAGTGTTTGTGGCGCTGGCCAACAAGACCGCGCGCATCGCATGGGCTCTGATGACGAAGGGGGGTCTACCGAGCTTCGACCGTCGCCGCCTGAGTGCGGGAAGCGGTCGAGGCTGTCGGGAGGGCGTGAGAAGGTCGAAGGACAGGTATGGCGCAAAGTCGGAGAGGCGGGATCAGGAGAACCAGGCGCATGGGGAGCGCTTTGAGCGCGCGTTCCAGTGATGTGAGGTAGTGTGCTGAGAGTTCTGCAAATTCGCTGAGAGGGGGCGGTCATGGCAGGCTGGTGATTGTTCACGTCACCTGATTCCCGCGAAGGAACGCCACCATGACCAAGACTGAAGTTAAGACCGCCAGCGCTGCCGTCAAAGACATTTTGCTTTCGAACCCGGATGGATTGCACGAAGTGCTCCGTGCGGTGATGCAGGAGGTGCTTGAGGCCGAGATGGACGAGGCGCTGGGTGCCTCGAAGAGCGAGCGCACGCCCGAACGGCTTGGCTATCGCTCGGGCTATTACGGCCGCACCCTTGTGACGCGGGTCGGCAAGCTCGAGCTGCGGGTTCCGCAGGACCGGGCCGGGCGCTTCTCCACCGAGCTGTTCGAGCGCTACCAGCGTTCCGAGCGGGCCTTGGTGGCGACACTGGCGGAGATGTATGTGCAGGGCGTGTCGACCCGCAAGGTGAAGGCGATCACGGAAGAACTGTGCGGCCATGCCTTCTCGGCCTCGTCGATCTCGGCCATCAACAAGCGGCTGGACGAGAGCCTCGCTGCCTTTGCCAGGCGCCCCCTTCAAGAGCCGTTTCCTTACCTCATCCTCGATGCGCGCTACGAGAAGGTGCGTGAAGCCGGTGTTGTCATGAGCCAGGCGGTGCTGATCGCGGTCGGTATCGACTGGGACGGAAGGCGCCAGATCCTGGCCGTGGAGATGGCCAATCGCGAGAGCCGCTCGGCCTGGAGGGACTTCCTCGTCGGCCTCAAGGCGCGCGGCCTCAAGGGCGTCGAGTTGGTTGTGTCCGACGATCACGCCGGCCTGGTGGCAGCGATCGGCGAGGTGATCCCCGAAGCCGCCTGGCAACGCTGCTACGTGCACTTCCTCAGGAACGCGCTCGATCATCTGCCGAGGAAGCACGGCGACGACTGCCTGCAGGAATTGCGCTGGCTCTACGACCGGCGCGATCTCGCAGAGGCCAGGGCTGATCTTGCCGCATGGCTTGCCAAATGGTCGGCACGCTATCCGCGCATGACAGGCTGGGCCGAGGATGCCATCGAACAAACCCTGACCTTCTTCAGGCTGCCGAGACAGCACCACAAGCATCTCAAATCCACCAACATGCTGGAGCGGCTCAACGAGGAAATCCGCCGGCGCACCTATGTCGTGCGCATCTTCCCCAATACCGAAAGCTGCCTGCGCCTGGTCAGGGCCTTGGCCGTCGAGACCAATGAAAACTGGATGGAGGCCAACCGATACATCAACATGGACGACCTGCGCGAGCACAAGAAGCTCGCTCTGCGCCAAGCCGCATGACCAGCATCATGGCTGCCCATTTTGCAGAACTTGACGCACACAACCTGATGTGAACCTGATCCTCGAACTCCCATACGGGCGCGCGGCCATGAGAAGGCCGCGATGAGAGCCCGAACACTCGGCAGCACCGAACACGCGCAGCAGCTTGCACCAAAGATTCTTCTTGCACTCGTCGGGGCGTCCAGACATGCGATTGCCGACGAAGTCGAACTGGCAGGAACAGTCCTCGCGTTGGCCCCTACCCTGCACGATTTCGCCGAGACCCAACTGGAGACGACCGCGGGGAAAATCGCGCAACCCTTCGGGAGCGACATTGCCCAACCGCTAGCAGAAGGCGTACGCTAATGGCGGTGCTTGGCCCGAATAGGGACGAAGAACGCACGCTGTAACGGGCCCGATGCCTCGGCGGTTGCCCAAGCGCTTCCACCAGCATCGCGCGGGCGCGGCTGCGTCCGATCTTGCTGATCAGGCCATGATGTGCGGCGCGGCGTCGTTCAATCCCGATACAATCAGGTCGCGCTCTGGTCCGCAACCCCTGTCGGGCCCCCAGAAACCCGTCAGAATTTGTCCCTATACTCCACTCCTTCAAGTGGACCCATATTTATATTTGCGATGCATCTCAGCGCGCGCCTAGCGCTCCCGTATGTCCTCGCATTTGAGCTGCATGTCCCGAAACAGCGCTTTTGCTACAGAGATCTAACTAGAGGTGGATCTTTTTCCGGGTCCTCCTCCGAACTGCAGAGCATCCCTGGGCTCTTCAAGACTCGCCGGCAACACATCAGCCAGGTGGCTGGCCAGCTCGCTTCGGCGCTCCGCGACGCAGCCATCCTATGACAGTCGTTCCGCATCCCAGATATCTGACCGGCAAAGGGCTTATACGCTGCGGGGTTGTCGGGTGTTTCGGGAGTTCATTCAACCGGCGCACAGCAGGCAACAGCGCCGAGCGTACGATCGCCGGGATCATGTCGTTGCCTTCCATGATGAGAACCGCCAGAGCACGGGCATTGTTCGGTCCCTGTGCAGCGATGATCCCGATCTCGGCCAGATGGCTGCGCAGCGCATTGAGCAGTTTCGTACGCTGTGCCACCAAAGGTTCGCGCACCTTATGGTGCATGAGCGCAGCCTGGTTCTCGACCGATCGAACCGGTACAAAGCGCATGGAGGGCCGCGTCATCGCCTCGCAGATGGCAGCTGCATCAGCGGCGTCGTTCTTCTGACGACGCATATAGGCCTTCACATACGCTGGCGGCATCAGCCGCACGTCATGGCCGAACTTTGCCAGTTCGCGAGCCCAATGATGGGCCGAGCCGCATGCTTCCATTCCGATCAGGCATGACGGCAGACGTTCGAAGAATGCCAGCACATCTTTGCACCTAAGCGCTCGGTTCGTGACGACCCGGCCGGCAGCGTCGACTGCGTGGATCTGGAAGACGTGCTTGGCCAGATCGAGGCCGATCGTGGCTAAAGTTTGAGATCGGTGTTAGTCTTTTCCATGGACGGTGCTCCTTCAGATGAGTGCTCGACAGCAGCCATCTTGGCACGCCACTGACGAGGATGATGCCGTTGCGGGCGCCGTCCACCCCATCAAGAGAGCCTGAGGAAGCTGGCCAAGCGCTACGGGATCAACCAGAAGACGGTCGCAAAGTGGAAGAGGCGAGCTTCGGTCGTCGATCTACCGACTGGTCCGAAGGAACCGAGATCGACGGTGCTCTCGATTGAGGAGGAGGCGGTCATTGTGGCTTTCCGCCGCTACACGCTGCTGCCGCTCGACGACTGCCTCTATGCGCTTCAGGCGACCATCCCGCACCTGACGCGGTCTTCATTGCATCGCTGCCTGCAACGCCATGGCATCGGCCGGCTCCCGGATGTCGAGGGCGACAAACCGGCGAAGGGGAAATTCAAGAGCTACCCGATCGGCTACCTCCATATCGGCATCGCAGAGGTTCGCACCGAACAGGGTAAGCTGCACATGTTCGTGGCGATCGACCGAACCTGGAAGTTCGCTTTCGTCGAACTGCATGAGAAGGCGACGACCGCCGTCTCGAGGGAGTTCCTGCTACGTCTGATGGAGGCGGTTCCTTACAAAATCCACACCGTACTCACCGACGACGGCGTCCAGTTCACGACGCCCGGCGCTAGCGGCTCGGCCGTGCCGCTGATCAGGGAAGCCATCGCAAACGGCGAACTCTTCCGGACACATGCCTTCGAATACGCCTGCGTCACGAACGACATCGAGCACCGCACGACCAAGGCAAGGCGTCCGTGGACCAATGGCCAGGTCGAGAGGATGAAACCGAACAATCAAGGATGCGACGGTCAAGCGCTTCTACTACGAGAGCCACGACCAGCTCCGTCGGCATCTCGCCGACTTCATCACCACCTACGATTTCGGCCGCCGGCTCAAGACCCTCAAAGGCCTCACACCCTATGAGCTCATCTGCAAGGCGTGGCTTTCCCAGCCGGAACGATTTTCGCTCAACCCGCTCCAGCGATGCCGGGACTAAACATCGAGTAGGCGTTGAAAAGCAGCTCGCAGCGAGGCTGTGAGCGTGATTCACTTTCTCTCCGGAGAGATTCGGATAACGAGGCATGCGCGGCGGGAGGAACGGTGTGGCAAGATGTTCAGTTATGTCGGTCTCAAGGCGCGGCTGCCGCGCGATCCTCCGTTGCGGCGCACCAGGGCGAACGTGAACGAGGCGCTGGTAACGCTGGAGGCCAGACTTGGTGACCTGAATTCCCCGGTGGGGCGGCCTTCGATCCCGGCCGGGAAGCTGGTGCCAGCGATGCTGCTGCAGGCCCCCCCTGAGGGCGCGCTCATCACGTCCATTGGGCGGGTTAACCCGGGTATTATCACTACGAGTTCAATTAGACGCCTGCCAGGAGCCGAAGCCCGCTGCCGGGCCGGACGCTATGGGGGGCGGCAGAAATCGGTAATTGGCATCGATGCTAGACCGATGCGGCCAGGCCTTCTCTTCGCCGGCAGGGAGACCGGCGTCTTCTTCACTCGATAACGGCGCGCACTGGTCACGCATGGCTGTGATTTTTCATGGAATGAGGACCCTGTTTGAGGGGTGATTTTCGTCCAACGGGACCCCTTAACGAAGGGGTCATCAAGATGCCTCCGGTTTGATCGGAGGCACTTGTGTTTTGATGTTGGTTGTGGAGACGATTGCAAAGATACGCCGGCTGTCGCTGGTGCAGGGGAAGTCGATCAAGGCGATCTTCCGGGAGCTGAAGATCTCCCGGAAGGTGGTGCGCAAGGTTTTGCGTTCCGAGGAGACAGAGTTCCGATACGAGCGCGAGCATCAGCCTTATCCGGATGGCTGATCCGCATCTTCGAGGAGCTTCGCGGCTCGGCTATGACGGTAGCTACAGTTCGGTGTGGCGGCATGCTCAGAGCTGGGAGGCGGATCGGGGCAGCGCCGCGGCCGAAGCCTACATTCCGTTGAGCTTTGCGCCGGGCGAGGCCTACCAGTTCGACTGGAGCCACGAGATCGTTCTGCTCGACGGCCGTGACGGTCACGGTGAAGGTGGCGCACATGCGGCTTTGCCACAGCCGTATGTTCTTCGTGCGGGCCTATCCGCGCGAAAAAGGCAGGAGATGGTGTTCGACGCCCATGACCGGGCGTTCAGCTTCTTCCGCGGCGCCTGCACGCGCGGCATCTACGACAACATGAAGACGGCCGTGGACACGATCTTCATCGGCAGGGATCGCCGCTACAACCGCCGCTTTGCGCAGATGTGCGGGCACTATCTTGTCGAGCCGGAGGCCTGCACACCGGCGGCCGGCTGGGAGAAGGGGCAAGTCGAGAACCAGGTCGGGCTGGTGCGCGAGCGCTTCTTCACACCGAGGCTGCGCTTCAAGACGCTGGAGGATCTCAACGGCTGGCTGGCCGACAAATGCGTTGCCTATGCCAAGGCGCATCGGCATCCTGAACAGGGCGAGCGCACGGTCTGGGAGGTGTTCGAAGAAGAGCGCGCCAGCTTCATTCCCTATGCCGGTCGCTTCGACGGCTTCCATTGCATTCCCGCGGTGTCGAAGACCTGCACGGTGCGCTTCGACAACAACAAATATTCGGTGCTGTCGAGTGCCGTCGGCCGGCCGGTCGAGATCCATGCTTATGCCGACCGGATCATTATCCGCCAGGACGGCGTGGTCGTGGGCGAGCATGCCCGCTGCTTCGGCCGCAACGAGGTCATCTACGATCCCTGGCATTACGTGCCGGTGCTGGCCCGCAAGCCGGGCGGATTGCGCAACGGCGCGCCGTTCCTTGGCTGGGTGCTGCCGTCGGCCATGGAGAAGGTGCGCCGCAAGCTCAAGGCGGTTGATGACGGGGACGGCAGATGGTGGCGATCCTCACCTGCGTGCTGACCGACGGATTGAGCGCGGTCGAGGCCGCCTGCCAGGAAGCCATCGAGCACGGCGTCTCGTCGTCGCGGTGATCCTCAACATCCTGGCCCGCAGCCGCGATCCGGCGCCGGGCACGATCCTTTCCATTCCCCAGGCGCTGAAGCTGGCTCACGAGCCTATCGCCGACTGCGCCCGCTATGACAGCCTCAGGAGGACGAACAGCCATGGAACGCACCGAAGTACTGGAACTGATGGGGGCGCTGAAACTCTTCGGGATGCGCGCGGCCTATGACGAGATCATGGGCGTCGCCATCAAGCGGCAGCACGAACCGCCGAAGATCGTCGGCGATCTGTTGCGGGCCGAGATATCGGAGAAGCTGGCCCGCTCCATCAAGTACCAGCTCACCGTCGCCAAGCTTCCGCTGGCCAAGGATATCGAGGACTTCGATTTTGCCGGCACGCCGGTCAACGAGAGCCTGATCCGCGACCTCGCCGCCGGCGCTTTCGTCGCCGATCAGCGCAATGTCGTCCTGGTCGGCGGGACAGGCACCGGCAAGTCGCATCTGGCGATCGCCATTGCCCGTTCTCTCATCCGCAACGGCGCACGCGGGCGCTTCTTCAATGTCGTCGACCTCGTCAACAGGCTCGAGACCGAAACCCGCTCCGGCCGCCAGGGCCGCATTGCCGATCACCTGACCCGGCTCGACTTCGTCGTACTCGATGAGCTCGGCTATCTGCCCTTCGCTCTGGCCGGCGGGCAATTGCTCTTCCATCTGGTCTCGAAGCTTTACGAACGCACCAGTGTCATCATCACCACCAATCTCGCCTTCGGGGAATGGTCGAGCGTCTTCGGCGACGCCAAGATGACAACCGCGCTGCTCGACCGCCTCACCCATCACTGCGAGATCGCCGAGACCGGCAACGAATCCTGGCGCTTCAAGAGCCGATCTCAAAGCTAAAGCCGAAAGCCAATCAGCCGCGCCCGATCAGGCTGTGCAACCCCGACCAGCTCCGCCTGATCGGGCGCTTACCGGCGTGCCCTTCACCGCCCCAAAACCGGGGTCCCTTTTGCGCGAAAATATGGGGTCCCGATTCCGTGATCATTGACACGCATGGCCGGTGGCTTGCCCGTGGTCCCGGTCTACGATCTCAAGATCAAGGGAAACGACCTCCTCGCCGGCACCCATGGCCGATCTTTCTGAATTCTCGACGACGTGACGCCATTGCGCGAATTGGCGATAGGTCAGGAGGATGTGAAGCTGGTGAGCCCACGCCCGACGGTTCGGGCCAAGCTCAACCACTGCGTAGAGGCGGGCTACGCGAAGAGGGATCAACTACGGCCTCGGTTGGGGCATCGGCGCCGCACGAAGATCGTGGAGCTGGAGGGCGGACGGACCGGTCGCCGCTATCTCGACTGCGGCGAGAATCCGCCGAATGGGGCGATCATCTACTACTGGCTGCCCGATGATGCGGAGGGCCCGATCATGCTCACCTTCCGGGACGCCGCAGACAAGCCCATCGTTGCGTTCTCGAGCGACGACAAGGACGCACCGTTCCATACAAAGCCAGGCACGAAAGGCAGGGCTCCACCGCTTCGTTTGGAACCTCAGGTATCCGGGACCGGCCAAGCTCGAGCGGTCGCAGTTGATCCAGAACAAATAACAAAACCTCGACGTCTTATGGACACTACCGGCGGACGCCGGGAGCGCGCTCTGTTGCCGCCCGAATACTCACCTTTGCATTTCACCGCCTAAACGCCGGTACGCGACATCAAGGAAAGGGGATTCAGCATCCAAGGCGGCAGCGAAAGGCGGCCAATTGGGATGCCCGGCCTTGGTGGCACTCTGTCTCATTGTACGGCAACTCCGATCCCGTCGTTCTCACCTCGCATTAGATGCGAGGGGCAGTGCTGGTCTCGCTACATACCGGACTCGCCGAGCTGGGCCGCACTCGGATTACTCCAACTTCGTTTTCAATCTCGACTTGGGTGCCAAATGGCTTCGACAGCTTCTGTAGACGCTCCAGAATGGCCTTTGCTTGCGGCGCGGGTGCCAGGCGCGGCACTCCCCGATTTGCCAACCTCTCCGAGCGGCGAAGTTCGATAGGATGGAGCCTCAATCCAGCAAGGCGGTTTTCCTCGAACCAACCCACGATGATGATGCTCTCATAATAAACTGAGGCGGAGAGCGGTACAAATCCTTCTGGATAAGGATAGCCTATTGCCATTTCATGAGCTGTTACCTCCGCATCGGTATCGACCCGCGGATCCTTGCCGTGTGCGTCGAACATGTCAGCTCCGACCGGCGTTCTCAGGTCTTGGTTGAAGAAATTCCCCAAGCCGTAAAAGATGGGCCGATCTTTGTAGATTTCGATGCCCCTAACATGATGCGGTCCGTGATTTATATATGCATCTGCTCCGGCATCGATGGTCATCCGCGCAAACGCTTGTTCATAATCCGGCGGTTGGTTGGTGAATTCCTCCGGCTCGTGCCCGTGATTCGTGGCGATACAGAAATCAGACAGCTGCTTACCGCAACGCAGGTTGTGCAGAATACCGTCAACGTCGCGCGGATTGGGTTTAAAGCTGTATCCTGGTCTCTCACCTACTTCGAAGACTATCTCGCCAATTGCTACACGGGATGGATCTTTCGGGGGAGGTGCATACCAAGGAAGCATCTCGCGCACCTGCCTCAAGTTCTCAAGTATCTCTTGTGGAACCACGATGCTTTTTGCCAAGCGAAGGGGATTGAGTCCTGGTCGGCCTGGCGCCTCGCCGGCCGGGTCGCATGCACGTGCCATAGGCTCGAACGTCGTGGCAAAGGACACCAACGCTACCCGGCCGCGAGGGGTCTCCAAAAAGCGAGCGGAGCGGGCCTGCGCGAGATTCTCGCCCGCACCTGCATGAACGATCCCGTTCTCATCAAGCGCCCTGGTCGTCTCGCGCATACCTTCGACGCCCCAGTCAAGTGTATGGTTGTTCGCCCGACTGACCATGTTGAAGCCCATGGCCTTTAAGTCAGGTCCTAATTCCCGAGCACCGATCAAATACGCACCACCGTACTCGGCCTGCGGGCAGCCCTTAGAATGAACGTCCAAGATGTTGGTTTCCAAGTTGCCGAATGTCACGTCAGCTCCGTCGAAGAGCCTGAGAACCTCGGCAAAGCCCGGATAATAGCCATTTGTTACGGGCCGCGCGTAAAGAAGGTCGCCGGTTGCAGCCACGGTGAAACCGTCTTCAACGTTCGTTTCGGTTGAACCCACCGCATCAAAACCACCATCCCGCAGGATGGCAGGGTGGCCATGTTCGTGAGTATCCATATCATCTCCTGCTTCGCGTGGATGTTGCACCTGTCGCAATATTTGTGCCTTCCGGTATGCTATGCCGGATCAGAACCGAGCCACGCTAGTAGGCGGACAATCGCTCGCTTCAGTCTCGGGATATCTGTAGCTGGAGCGCGCACATGACAGGCTACGATCCGTCCGTCGGCCATCGGCACCAAAGGCGGCACGTCGATGCAGCAACGCTCGACCGCGGGCGGACAGCGCGGATGAAACGCGCATCCGCTCGGCGGATTGATGGGGCTTGGCACTTCGCCCTCGACCGGCGATCTGGTCGCCGCGGACCTTTCGCATCTCCCGATCGGACAGCTCAAGCAGGTCGCGCCCGTGGAAGCGAACCTCGCCGCCGACGGTCCTGGCGCTCAGCTTCGGCAGCAGGCGAAGGACGGAGAGAGCGGTGACGCTCTTCCCGCAGCCTGACTCGCCCACGACGCCGAGCGTCTCGGTGCCGCGCTGCCCATGGGCTTGCGGATCGCAGAAGTAGACGAGGATACCCGCATCAATCTTGAGACAATCATGCTGAGCCATTTCAGCTCCCAGATGCCAAGTCAGCGAAAGGCGCAGTTCTTCGGGCAAGGCGTTGATGGGGCGCGTGATTGCGTCGCGCATTGCCTCAGCTCCGTGTCGCGCCAGCGCAGGCCCGTTCTTCGTGCGCGGAGCTTCGCCGTGGCCGCAATTCCCTCGCGAAGTAAGCTGCGGCCTTTTTAGGGTGTCGGGCTCCGACTTCAGCTTTGCGACTTCCTTGCGCAGTCGGTCTATCTCAAGCTGCTCCGGCTTCATCTTTCCATGACCGGAAAAGGCATGCTGCGGATCAACGCTCGTCTCGCCGATCCATTTGCGCAGCACGTTCTCATGGAGATCAAGATCGCGGGCCGGCCGGCGCAAGCGCAACGCCTCGATCCTTCACCAATCTCGTCGCCTTAAGCTTGGACTCTCGGCTGAACTTCCTTCTCTGCATTCCAACTCGCCAGTTTCGTCAAACACGAATCCGGCAGCAGGCCACTCGCCATAGTTCGGCGGGTCGGCATGAACCTGCAAGCTCAACGGTGTTGATTCGCTCGGCAGAACTTCTCCCGCGGGAAAATCTGATTCATGCCTTCAACCGTGTTCGGCGCTGTCCAATGTCCGACAATGCCGGGTAAGCAACGTCACAGATTCAATATCTCAGATGGTTTAAATGGTTTTCTTGTTTGGCACGACACATGCGAGGTTGTCCGCAAATGCGTCACAAACTGAGGAGAAATCGCATGATGCTGCTCACAACCACGTCGCCGCTCCCTTCTGAAAGTCTGTTCCTCGACTTGCTGCGGCACGTGGCCCAAGCCCTGTCACTGCGTTAAGGCCACTGCCCTCGTTCTGCGGCTTAGCGATCCACGATAAGAAAAGGCAACCTGTAGATGAGAAAATTCGTTGCGGCCAAGCTTCATGGCCTCACTGTCACCGGCTCGGATCTGAACTACCACGGATCAATCACTCTGGACCCTGATCATTGCGATGAGGTGGGTATTCTTCCGCTGGAATTCGTTGAAATCTGGAATAGGTCTTCAGGCGCTCGAATCAGCACATACGTCATTTACGGCGAGAGGGGTTCTCGTTGCTGCGTGCTGAACGGAGCCGCTGCTCGTACATGTCAGGTCGGAGATGAGATGATAATTTGCGCCTCTACTTATATTGAGGAACATCAGATCACAGAGATTAAGCCGCGAGTGATGACGTTCGATCGGGACAATTCTGTCCGGGACCGGATGTTCTACGATGCTTGCATAAGGGATGATGGAACGGTGCAGTTCGAGATTCGCGAGGGCTCTCCCTCGCGGTGACGTAGCGATCCCAGTTGTCAATTCGCCGATAGCGCACGGGCCGGACTGGACGGCGAACGACACCAACCTACTCATCCCGCTTAATCCAGATGCTCTTTGTGTTCCAAACCCGCCATAAGCTGACCCGCAGTTCATTCTGAAAGGTATTTAAAGATGCAATTGGCGCTCTTGTATGGCGGCCGCTCGGTAGAGCACGGCGGGTCCATTGCGATGTACAACCACCTTGCCGACGTCCTCAACAATGCATCCGATGCGAATATTTCACCGGTGTCCATCTACTACATTTCCCGATCCGGGGATCTGCTCAGGCTCGCACTTGACTGGGATCGCCTTCCCAGGCACGAGGAGTTCGCAACTCGCGCTGAAAAGCATCCACTCACTTCTCTTGCTCACCTACTCAAGAGTGAAGGCCTTTTCGTCTTTTCACTTCTTCAGGGCCAGGACGGCGAGGATGGCCAAATTCAGGCTATTGCCCAATTCCACGACATTCCGGGTAGCTTCGGCGACAAGACTGCGGCCATGCTCTCGGCAGACAAGTATCTGCAGGGCGTAGTTGCCAATCGACTTTGCCCCGAGTTAACTCCCATCCCGACGGTCCACGTCTCGCCAGGCAATCTCGAAGTCGGCATCACAGAAGCCCTGCGCCATCTTGCTGGCCCGTGTGTACTCAAACCGAACACGCTCGGAGAATCCTTCCTCACCGAGTGCACCGACGAACTCTCAGAGGACGGCCTCCGCTCCTATTCCAAACGGATCGCTCCGTATGACGCCTCGTTTTTGGTCCAGCAGCGAATTATTGGAACGGAATACACCTGCGGCATCTTAATTGACCACCATGAGATTATGCCGCTTCCGATTGCGCGAATCAACAATCCCTCGGGCTTTCTCGGGTACGATCAGAAGAAGCAAGGTGTCTCTGTTGGTTTCCAGAACGTAGAGGACATGCTTCGCACTCGTATCGCCTCGATCTCGAGCAAGATTGCTCGGGACTTTAGGCTTCACACATTCGGGCGCCTTGATTTCATCGTTGATGAGCAGCAACGTGTTCACTTCTTCGAAGTCAACGTGGTCCCAGGGCTCTCAGCAAGCAGCATGTTCATTAAGATGCTCGCAAAAGCCGGCTTTGACCTGCCCCACGTCATTAGGTTAGCTGCCTCCAACGAGGCGTATCAAAGACACAGAGAGGAAATTCGCAAGATCGAGACCAGCCGAATCTGCTAGGGACTGCAGCCTTGTCGTTGCAAAAACAAAGAATTCGACACTAACTGGCCAAATCATTGATATAAAAACTGCCTTAGGTGGCATAGCTTTTGCTGTTTTAACTGCAACGTTCCTCGTGGCTAGGAGCGCGAGCGCCAAGCTCGATAGCGACGCACCTTGCGAAACCTCTCTCAGGCTGATCGATGGCTTAGTTCGATGTAGCGGACCCGACGGCTCCATTCAATGGTTCTGAGAAAAAAATCAGAGAGTTAGAATCAACACTACGGAGATGAATACGGCCTCTACGATGAAAACTTGGCTTCGATCAATAATACACCAGAGTACAAGGTCGGATTGCTGAAGCAGATGAGACTGCCGCCTTTCTTGAGCGATACGCCGGCGGAAAAAGTGCCTTAGAACTTGGTATCGGTGACGGACGCGTAGCCGTGCCTTTGATCGAGCGAGGTGTCAGAGTCGATGGTATCGACAATTCCGACAGCATGCTGAAACTTCTCGCCAAGCGCACTGATCGAGTCAGGACTTGGACGGGGGACATTGCCAATTTCAAAACAGAGCAACGCTACGCTTTGGTGTATTGCCTTTATAACGTATTTACAATGCTCGTCACCCGCGAAGCACAGCTAGCTTGCCTCCAATCTGCCGCGGAAGCTCTAGAGGACGGCGGCGTTTTAGTGATTGAATTCGCTGTGCCGGACCTGGATGGTTTCGTCAACGGCCAGAAAACCAGTACACTGCGATCAGATCATGAGGTTACGATCCTGATGGCGGAGGTCCACCATCCTCTAAAACAAACTTGGTCTCGACCCTCCTCTGGTTTTCCGGTACGTCGGTCACACGTCTGCCGCATCGAGTTCGCTATGTCTATCACCAAGAACTCGATACCATGGCAGAATGCGTAGGTCTGAAGTTATCGGAGCGTTGGGGAGATTGGGCGAGAGGGGCGTTCACTGCGCACTCCACACGCCATATCTCGGTTTACCGCCGATAACGGCCTGTAATCCCGCCGTGGATGAGATTGAGGCGAAGCGCATGGCTGGAACGAAAGCCTATGCTCGCCAGCAATCCGAACATCGGCTTCTAAAACCGCACGATCTGCCTTACCGTTTTCGCCGCCCCCGCGTCTATGGGTCTTGAGGAAAACGGAAATCTGCCCGGCCCCATCCTCTTTACTTAAATTAGGCCTCGAAGTCCATCCGACCGATGCCCGTAGCTGACCCGCGTGACTTCACCTGATGGTCTAACATCGGAAAGACGCACCGCGAGAATTGCCGTAGGCTTGTCGCAGGTGATCTCGATGATGGGCGAGCCCAGGATTGGGAGTGGCCTCAATCAAGAGCTCGCTGTCAAAAATCGACGAACCGCCATCGTCCCATCGCTGATCCAGGGGCTTCTCGGGGCCAAGTCCTCCGAGCCCATAAGGGCAGAAATCGCCGCTTGCGATCCGACTGTCACGGGTGAGATGACTTCAAGACTGGCTTCAGCAGCGGTTTCTGAGATAGTCAGGCTAGGCCCATGTGGGTAAAACCGTGGCGTGAGGGCACGGCCAACTCGGGTCCGCGACCCAATGCCCAGGCCGCTCATCGTAATGGGCAGCAGGCTCCACCGAGTCGAGCATTCGGTTGTGTGCGTCAAGTTCTGCAAAATGGGCGATCATGAAACTGGTCATGCGGCTTGGCGTAGAGCGAGCTTCTTGTGCTCGCGCAGATCATCCATGTTGATATAGCGGTTGGCCTCCATCCAGTTTTCGTTGGTTTCGACGGCCAGCGCCCTGACCAGGCGCAGGCAGCTTTCGGCGTTCGGGAAGATGCGCACGACATAGGTGCGCCGGCGGATTTCCTCGTTGAGCCGTTCAAGCATGTTGGTGGACTTGAGGTGCTTGTGATGCTGACGCGGCAGCCGGAAGAAAGTCAGCGTCTGTTCTATGGCTTCTTCCGCCCAGGTGGTCAGCCGCGGGTAGCGGGCGGACCATTTGGACAGCCATGCGGCGAGATCGGCCTTGGCCTCGGCGAGATCGCGCCGGTCGTAGAGCCAGCGCAGTTCCTGCAGGCAGTCGTCGCCGTGCTTCCTGGGCAGGTGATCGAGCGCGTTCCTGAGGAAGTGCACGTAGCAGCGCTGCCATGCTGCTTCCGGGATCACCTCGCCGATCGCCGCGACCAGGCCGGCATGGTCGTCGGACACGGCCAGTTCGACGCCCTTGAGGCCGCGCGCCTTGAGGCCGACGAGGAAGTCCTTCCAGGCCGAGCGGCTCTCGCGATTGGCCATCTCCACGGCCAGGATCTGCCGGCGCCCGTCCCAGTCGATGCCGACCGCGATCAGCACCGCCTGGCTCATCACGATGCCGGCTTCGCGCACTTTCTCGTAGCGGGCATCGAGAATGAGGTAGGGGAATGGCTCCTGAAGCGGTCGTTCGGCAAACGCCTTCAGGCTCTCGTCCAAGCGCTTGTTGATGGCCGAGATCGACGAAGCCGAGAACGCATGGCCGCACAGCGCCGTAATAGCCCGAGCGATAGCCAAGCCGTTCGGGCGTGCGCTCGCTCTTCGAGGCACCCAGCGCCTCGTCCATCTCGGCCTCAAGCACCTCCTGCATCACCGCACGGAGCACTTCGTGCAATCCATCCGGGTTCGAAAGCAAAATGTCTTTGACGGCAGCGCTGGCGGTCTTAACTTCAGTCTTGGTCATGGTGGCGTTCCTTCGCGGGAATCAGATGACGTGAACAATCACCATCCTGCCATGACCGCCCCTCTCAACGAATTGCAGAACTCTCAGCACAGTACCGAGCATTCAGCTACGCAACACTGCTCCTGCATATTGCCGGTGTCCTCGCCCTTCAGCCAATGATCCACCATCGCAGGCATTCCTGCAGAAATCCGATAGCAGGACCCCGGACGCCCGTGTGAGGGTATTTCATGCCCCCAAGGTCCGATCAGGCCTCTAAATGGCGTTTAAGCCGGAAAACGAAGTTGGAATAGCTGTCTGCCCATCCACCGACCACGAGAACCGCGCAACCGATCGCTTCGCAGACCGAGCCATGCTTCCAAGCCTCATCCTCGCGCTGATGAGTGACCCAGTCAATCAATATCGACCGGACATTCTCCAATCGCGTCATCCCCGTTGAACGCCAGTGCGCCTTACCGACCATTTCGGGATCAGGTGGCAGTGCCATGCTCGCAAAACACCTCGTACCCCAATCCAATGTCCCGTTGAGAAGGCATCCGCCCATGTAGTGCGCATCATAAGCGTAGCGATGGTCTGTCGAGCAGACCGTGACAATCGCCTTCAGGCCTTTTGGCCGGCGAGCTGCGAGTTGCAAGGCGCTGAACCCGCCCCACGATTTGCGGATCATTCTCACATTGCCACTGCACCAAGCCTGCCGCGTAATCATTTGATGGCTTCGACAGCATCGTCCTGCGTTGCTTCCGTAAGCGCAATAGCGTGCTCCAGCTTTGCAACATTGATTCCAACAAACGTTTCCCATAACCTGCCACGGCTCGTTCTCCTGTGATGAGGATCGGCTCGACGCCCGAGCAAGCAATACTGCCATACTCACACGCGCTGGTGCTGAGAAGGAGAATAAATGCAGCAGGCTATTCCTGTTCTCCAAGCGTCGGAAATGGAGTGATCACCCAATCGATCGAGTCGACGGCGCGCTGAATTATCGCCTTGGTCTGAACAGGGCTTGGCGAGGCGGCGATGACATGGCCGATCAAATCCCGATAATCGCCTTTTCTGAGGATCGACGTGTTGTGTTCGACATACAACTTGACCTCGGCGACGCCAGGTACAGCAGCCGCTCGACCGTCGCCATCGATCCAATCTAGGGTGCCATCTTGATCAGGAACTAGCATACGCGCGACTGCAGTGTGGGAATGCTTTCTGCGCAAATCACATTTCTTGCCGATGGCAAGCTTGATGTGCTCGGAAATGAGATCAACACCGTAAGCCAGTTGAACCAACTCAGGATCGGGCGTGCCAGGAACACGTGGATTGACTTCAATAACGACCGGGCCTCGCTTGGTCCACCGGAATTCAATGTTCGTTGGTCCCCAGCCAAGGCCGAGAGCTCGCAAACAGCTCAGCGAGACGTCGGTGACACGTTTATATTCGTTATCATTCAGCGGGGCCGGAAAGGTGAATTCACGAAAGACGAAATCGGGTGGGGAGCCGAACTCGGCGGTACCAATCGCAAGGACGTCATTTCCCATTATATCAGCAACGTAGAAAGGACCTTGTGCGAACTCTTCGACCAGTATCCTCGGGGAAGACTGCCATACATGCTTGCCGCCTAACAGATACCTTGTGTGTTCGGCCAGCTCATCCAGGTTGCGGCACAATCGGACGCCGCTGCTACCGCTGCCTACCGCTGGCTTTAGAATCACTGGGAGGCCGATCTCCGCAGCAGAGCTTTCAGCCGCAGTCGCATTCGCTGCCAAGCGATAAGCAGGTACTGGAACGCCCGCGCCCTCAAGGAGTTGACGTTGAGTAAACTTGTCGCAGCATCGTTCCATCGATGTAGGGTTCGGTCCCGGTAGCTCGAAGTACCGGCAGAGCTTGCCAGCCGTCACACAGGCCGACTCGTCGGCGCGCGAAAAGCCAATGATGCCAGCAAGGTCATAGGTCGCGCATAGTCGGGAACATTCGTGGATCAGCGCATCGAGATTGTTTGTATTGATGCGGATGGCCTCAATGCTTTCCGTCGCAAGATAGTCGTACTGAGCTGGATCAGCAGACAGGGTAATTGGATGAAGACCAAGACGCCGGGCGGCTTGTACGTATTGCAGACCGAGGCGGCTATGACCTTCAACGAGGATGAGTGCTCTTCTTGCCATTGGCTGCTGACTCCGGTGTTTCCGTGCTGTGGCGGTCTGAGCGTCAATCGGCATCAGCTGTTTATCGGGCCTGACCTCAGACTCTGTGGTAAAGGTACAATTAATTCGCGATCGGCAGGCGCAAAGATTTTGTGAAAGATAGTCGAGGGAATTGTTACGAAGTTTTTACATTGACCGTGTGGTACAGAGCCTGTCGGCGAATATCAAGTGACGCCTGTTTTTGTCAATGATCCTGCATAGTGATGCCCTATTATCCAGTCCAGTCTCTGGCCTGCATGATCTTGACCCGATGGCGGAAAGGTTGGTTACTTGTAATTCCGGTTCACGCAGACACCCACCGGTGCTAGACTAGCGTTTTTTCATGAGCAAGGTTTGCGGCGCGATCGACGGGCTGCCGAGTATCCCGAACGGGGACTGATACCGGCGTGCTGAACCCTTGAAGGGCATGGTGCGGCAATTGAAAGCCTGTCATGGGGTGCAAACCGAGAGCCGGTACGGACGCTAAGCCAGACATCGCTGCCGCCGTTTCCCGGCGGTGTATTTAATCTCATGTATAACCTCGCTTGCTGTTCCGTGATGGGTTTGCCTGCATCCAGGATCCTCTTCTTGGCAATTGAAGATCCAGTAGTTTCTTTTTCTTTTCGCTGCTGACTGGCTATGTAGAGGGTCTCCCCGCGCCACCATCATGCGACGCAGGGTGGGCAAAACTTTTTCTCAAATTTCTTGGTGCCAGCAATGAGCCCATTCATCCCGCAGTTCTGCGCGAGGCCTCCTGCTATTCATTTTAGCCTGCCACCCCGACTGGAGGACAATACGGTTTGCAGCCGGGCATGGTGCTCTGCATTGAGCCTACCTTGGAGTACGAGCCCGGTAAAATCGTGCTAGACGAGGAGTCAGTCGTGGTCACTGAAAGGCCCGACTGCTCACAGTTCGGGCGCCGAAGCAGCTAGCGCAGATACGCTGATGGGGTTCTAGACTTTCGCCAGAAGGCCTGTTTGGCGGCGAGGGAGTCAGAGACCGCAGGTCATTTGGTCGAAAGTTCCTTTGCTACCTCCGCAAAAGCTTCAACCGCCCGGTCAATGTCGGCGGTGGAATGCGCCGCCGACATCTGCGTGCGGATGCGCGCCTGGCCTTTCGGCACCACCGGGAAGGAAAAGCCGATGACATAGATGCCGCGCTTCAGCATGCGCGCCGCCATTTCCTGCGCCAGGCTGGCATCGCCCAGCATCACCGGGATGATCGGGTGATCGGCGCCGGCCAACGTGAAGCCGAGCTTGCCCATCTCGGACCGGAAGCGCGCCGCATTGGCATAGAGGCGCTCGCGTAGCGCATCGCCATTTCGGATCAGCTCGAACACCTTGATCGAGGCGCCGGCGATCGCCGGCATCAGCGTGTTGGAGAAGAGATAGGGCCGCGAGCGCTGGCTTAGCCAGTCGACCACCTGGCTTTTGCCTGAGGTGTAGCCGCCAGACGCGCCGCCCTACAATAGTGTCGTCAATTTTGGACACTGGCATGATCCCGCCCGCTGTGGACGTGATAAAAACCTCATCGGCACCCTTCAGCTCGTCACGATCAATGTCGCCGGCGATGACGGAGAGGCCCAATTCCTCGCATAGATCAAATACGGTCTGTCGGGTAATGCCGGGAAGGACGCCATAAGCCGGTGTCTTCAAGCGACCGTTTTTAACGGTGAAAACGTTGAATCCAGGCCCTTCGGCAATGTTGTCGTTGATGTCGACGATCAATGCAGTTTCGGCACCGTAGTCATACGCATCGAACAGGCCCTTCACCAGATCGAGCCAGTGATAGTTCTTGATCGTCGGATCGATCGACTTGGGCGGGATCCGGACGGTGTTGCTGATGGCGACACGCAGGCCGCGCTCAAGCTGCTCCTTGTTGGCGACCGAGCCGAAAGGCACCGCAAATGCCATGAACCTATTCTCCGCCTCGCGTGGGTCACGGCTAAAGGTGGGCGAGCCACCTCGCGTGCAGATCATTTCGACGTAGGCCGACCTGTGCCCGGATAGCGCCACGCAATTGGACAGAATCATTTCGATCTCGGTGCGGTTGAAGGAAAGCTTCATGCGGAGCTTTTGCATCCCTCGGAAGAACCGGTCTAGGTGCAAGTCCAGCCTGAAGAACCTCCCCTCCCACACATGAACGGTATCGTAAGTGGCATCGGAATGCAGAAAGCCCCAGTCCAGGACAGACACCTTGGCTTCGGACATCGGCAGGTACTGACCATCCATGAAGGCTACGCCATGAGGATAATGCCGTGGATCCCGGTGCCGTTGCTGCAACGCTTCTCGTGTTCGCGCCAGCGCCAGCGACGACACCAGCCGCACCTCAAAACCCGCTTCAGCCAGGCGCCATGCTATCGGCCGGTGATAGTTCCCGGTCGCCTCAAAGGCGCAGACCACAGGGCGGCCGTACGCCTGCAGCACTTCGATCAGATGGTCGTGCTCAGCACGGGTGTTGAGGACCAAAAGGCGACGCCGGCGCTTGTGGGCTGATGCTTCGATCAGAACTTCATTGCGCACCTTGGCAATGTCGATCGCTACCAGCACAGCGGCGGCGGGTGTAGAATCTGAAGTGGCCATGGTTGGCCTCTCCGGAATGGGTTGTGAACATTCACATTCTAGAGAAACTTTGACTGGCCATGGCGGCCTCGACCGGCGCGCCTGCGGCGAAAAGCTGGGCGCACCGCTGTCTCGGCTGCCGCCACTCCTTCATTCCTTAGATGCTATGGCTCCTGCTACAGATCGAAGGCCTTCGCAAAGACCTGCCGCGATCACGGTCTCAAGCATGTCAGGCTTACACGCCCAACACCAATGGCAAGGCCGAACGCGTCATCCAGACGGCGCTGCGCGAATAGGCCTATGCCATCGCCCATCCGACTTCAGATCACCGCGCCGCAGAGCTGCCGGTCTGGCTGCATCGCACAATTGCCACCGCCCCACGGGAGCCTGCGGTCCAAAACAGCTATCAGTCGCCTCGCTCTAACCCTGGACAACCTGTTGAGCTCCACAGCTATGTAGCTAGCATGCATGCGGCGCTGAAAACTTTATCTCATTTTGATCGAGCCCACGTCGCCCACTTGAGCTTGAGCCCGAGGAAGAACAGTTTGTCGACTTTGGAATTGGTGTTCTCCCAGCTTGAAGGGAACGGGCGCCCCCGACCTGGAGCACCCATTAGACCGTTGCCAGCCATTAGACAGTTTGCTTCTTGGTCCTACGTGAAAAAGCGTCCTTACCTGAATGAGCGCACCAAGCATGATTACTTGCACAGCTTCGCGTTGGGCTAGAATACCAAGGCAGCAGATATGGAAAAATGGCAATTGGAATTGTCTCTCAATGGAGTTCGACAAGCCGTCCATCTGTCAGGCGCCTGATGCCCACTGTTGAAGACGATAATGTAAGGGCTAGGGATTTTATCTAACCTCTGGCTTTTGACACTGGTGCTACTTTCTACGACAAACGGTTTGGCTTGCAAAATGTTCTTGCACGCGAGGTAGGTCACGTCTGAATTTGTGACTATTGTGGCTTCCTTTGCCGGCGGTTGCCTGATCATCGCGGCGGTCAGATCGTTCACGCAATACCCTTTCACACTCTCCAACTGACCCAGTGCCCTGAGCGTGAAGCAGCGAAGCTGAAGTCGAGGCGCCAAACAGCGATCGCTACAGCGCGATTGGGCCAGCGGACTTGACCTTTTCCATTATGACGCAAGTTCGGAAGCTCTTCACGTTTCCTTTCTTGAAAAATAACTGGCGCGTAAGAGACGCATACTCGTCCATGTCTCTGGTATTAATGATAAGGATGAAGTCTGCCTCGCCAGTAACGTGGTAGCATTGCTGCACCTGATGGCAGTTCAGGAACCGTCTTTTCAACCCGTCGAGCAGATCCAGTTTTCCGTTTTTAGCCGTCACCTCGACGATGACCGTCTGAGGGCACCCAACCACTCTCTCGCTCAAGATAGAAACGTCCTTTCTGATTATCTCGGCGGAACGACGCCGTTTAGGACGTCTTGCGCCCGCCGCTGCCGGGAGGCAAGCACGGTCGGAAATTTGGCGCGGCTGCATAAGGTTGTCGAACTGCACCACTTGCAGGAGTTTTATGTCGAAATCGTCCAGCCGCGTTTTGCCAGCCTTCATCATGTAGGCATGCTCCTCCTATACATAGCTCTCAATGCAAATGCTGAGCCATAATAGTAAGTCGCCTTGGAACGTCTGGTCGGCAAGGAGGCGCTCGAATTGGAGCATTCAAAGGAACACAAACAATCGCATTCAGGTCGACAGGCAAGAGGCGGAGCATGTCCGTCCGTCATTGTCGGCCCCGTGGTATCAGCGTCGCAGAAGATGTCCAGCCGATGGGAAGTTGGCGCCCCGCATACTATGGCAAGCGGTCTCTACACACGACGACAAGTCGATCGGCGAGTTCATCGCCGCAATTACGAGCAGTTTGAGAAACTCGAAGGCCGCGCCTGGGCCGGATAGGGACGAAGAACACTGTAACGGACCCAACGCCTTGGCGACTCCTCAGCCGGCTTCCACGAGCATCGCGAGCATGGCTACGTCCGATCTTGCTGATCCGGCCATGATGTGCGGCGCCGAGGCCCGACTGATGCATACGCGGATTGAGATCTCACAGGCCTTGACCCGCATCACTCAAGGCAGGCCAGTATCCGAGACCGAAGCGCTCATGCCCTGGAGCTTCAAGCCTGACGCCATGGGCTGACCGCTTAAACTCAAAGGCTGGCCTTGGCCAATCTACGTGCCGCGGCCAGGCCTGGATCATCGCGACCGCTCTCCTGACGCCAGTCAGCGGCGTCGTTCAATCCCGATGCAATCAGGTCGGGTTACGCTCTGGGCCGCAACCCCTGTCCGGCGCTTGGAAACCCGCCTGACTTTGGCCACATACCACATACTCCACTCCTTCAAGTGGATCGGTGTTTATCGATCAGTCCTTTCACCCTCCCTTTGCAGTGCACCTCAGCGTGCACCCAGGGTTCCGATATCTCGGCGCATTTCAGTTGCATGTCCCGAAAAACCGTTTTTGCTAAGGAAAGCTGGTCGTCCATTGATCGTTTTCCGGGTCCTCCTCCGAACTGCAGAGCGTCCCTGCATTCTTCAAGACTCGCCGGCAACACATCAGCGAGTTGGCTGGCAAGCTCACTTCGGCGCTGCGCGACGCAGCTATCCTGAGACAGGAGCTGAGCGATCTCGCCAATTTGTGTGTGGGCCTTCCTGAAAGGGATGCCTCGCAACGCCATCCGTTCTGCGGCAACGGCCGTCATCGCTGAACCGTCTTCCAGATTTTCCCGCATCGACTGCACGTTGAAAGACATGAACTTTACAATGAGCGATGTGAGGGTAATGGCCCTCTTCAGGGCATCTTCCGCAAGCCCTAGTGGAGAGCAGCCGTAGTTGCTCGCTTCGATCGAGTTGCTGAAAGGCGATTTGCAGGTTGCCGTTGCCACAGAAACGTATGCGCCAATCACGGTGCTTGCTGACCCCTTGATGTGTTCAAGCAGAAACGGGTTCTTCTTTTGCGGCAGCATGGAAGAGCCCCCAGCAAGATTGGGAGGGACGTCGATGAGCGCGAACTCGCGCGTCGTCCAAACCTGCAGGTCCTGGGCCACACGGCTGAGCAGAATTGAAACGCCAGCGAAGAGTGAAAGCCCGTGTAGGTGATGGTCACGGCTCGCGACCGAATCAAGTGAGTTGAACGACGGCAGTTCGAATCCCAGAAGACTTGCTGTCTTCAAGGGATCTATAGGGATGCTGGTGCCTCCGCCGGCACCAGCTCCCATAGGGCAGTTCCTAATCTCTTCCAGCAGGCAATGGAGGCGCTGACGCTCGCGCCCCAGAGCGAAGAAGACCCCAAGCAGGTAGTGCCCTGGCGATCCCGGGAGTGCGATCTGGTATTGACTGTACAGCGGAGCCACAAGTCTCGATGCCTCTTCCGCTCGCTGCAGGAGAGTGTCCTGCAAAATCCCTGTTTCTCGCGAGATTGAACATACGACCTCCCGAAGAACCAGAAGAGATATAGTCGCGTTCAAGTCGTTGCGAGATCTCGCCAGATGCAGCCAGCCGGCCTGTTCCGGGCCAGCTCTGGCCGCAAGTTCGGCCTCATAGGCCAGATAGAGGCCACGCGGAGCATCGCGGCCCTCCAAAGACTGGAAGCCCTCATCTTGGAGGTCGACGATGTGCTTGAGGAGATCGGCCGCGCCTGCCTCGCTGACCAAGCCCTGGTCCGCAAGCATCACCAGATGAGCTTCGTCTATGACCGCCTGGTGCCGCAGGAGGCGACCGTCACGCGAGATTTCGATAGGCGGAGCGAGCAACTTCATCGCTTCGGGATGTAGGTTCCACCCGCCCTCGCTTGATCCAGCGACCTGCGTGTTGGCCGTTTCGTCAGCAGCCGCCTCGATATCGATTACAATGGAGTCGATCATCCGTTGCGCTGCCGCGACGGCGACATTCAGTTCATCAGCAACTCCTACGGCGTAGGCTACTCGGTCCCTGAAGTCGCCATTTATTTTCACCTCCACTCCCTCAGATTTCAGAAGACCTGCTTCAGGCACTGTTGGCTCTGGATTGCGAGAAAAGCCCAGACGTTTGAGCTTGCCGGATTTATGAACGAGTTGGAAACGGATGGCTCCCGCCCTTGCGCTCGCGTGTGGAAGCGTGAACCCTTCTCCCGCGTAAAGTCTAATCACCATGTCAAGGATTGACGTGCTCAGGGCGTGGGAGAGCATGACTGGAATCATCCCTCCAGCCAGCCTGGGGTTGACCTCGATGATGACGGGGCCCGCCTCCGTTATCACGAACTCCACATGAGCCGGTCCGAAATTCAGGCCTAGCGCCGACACCGCTCGCGCAGCAAAAGAAGCCAGTTCCTTGAGGGACGGCTCCGAAAGCTGGGCCGGGAAGTCGTGCCCCACCTCAACGAAGCAGGGAGCCGGCCCTTTATGCTTGGCAAGAATTCCAAGACAATGCAGCGTCCCATCGTACGCAATCATCTCTGCAGAGTATTCCTTACCCTCGATATATTGCTGGATGAGGATGTCGGGACTGGGCAGATCTACTTGGTCGAGCAGTGCGCCCCTTGCGTTCTCAAACGCCTTGATGGCGGCTGTGGCACTATCGCACAACCTAACGCCGCTGCTACCACTTCCGGACACTGGCTTGACGACCACCGGTAGAGTGGCCTGGGCAAGAATATTCTCGACGTCTCTGATGGAAGTGGCCAGCCGTGTTTCAGGTATCGCGATTGATTGTCGTTGTAACTCGGCCGCTTGCTTCCATTTATTCCGGCATGTGGCTATAGGCTCCGGATTCGCTGCTGGTAGCCCCATCGCCATCGCGGCAGTTGAGGCTGCTTCCACAAAATAATCCGACGACGAGTATATTCCTCCCAGACTTCTTAGTTTGGCGGCGACACCGATGAGTTCGTCCGGACTACGCGTTTCAGCTTCGATCACTTGCGCGACAGAGTCCTTAAGAAACGGATAGCGCGCAGGATTGCGGGTAACGAGGTAGGTCTCAAAGCCCAGGAGACGGGCCCGCTTCATCAATAATTCGCCAGTGCCCGTCGTGTTGCTTTCCACGAAAAGGAAGCTGCCTCGATTCATCACACTTGCTCCACAAGGCTTAAGACAGCTTCCCGGCTTTTCCGATCCCAATGATATCGGTTCCACGGAGGGAGGGCGGTCGAGGGATGATTTTCGGTTGCCGGCGCGTCCAGGAGCACACCTGCATTTAGAGATTCGTTCTGCACGAGCCACTTATGGTCGTAGACAGCTTCGACGTAGCGGTGGCCTTCATCAGGACATATGACAACTACGGTCTCTTCTGGATGCTCCCGAGCGCGCCAGCGCCCCACGATGTAGCTCGCACCGGAGGTCGGACCGGCGAAAATGGCGTGCCGCTCGTGGAGGCTTCGCGTTGCAGCAAATGCGAGCGAAGCCGAGATGAGATGCACCTCGTCGTAAAGCTCATGCTTCACATTCTTGGGGACAAGACTGTTCCCCAGCCCCCGCAATTGCCGTTCGCCATCCTGCTGGCCAAAAATGACGCTATTGAAGGTGTCCACTCCAATCAGGCGCGCGCCAGGGGCTTTTTGGCGGAGGCGCTCTATTGTTCCGCAGGTAGAGCCGCCTGACCCCACGGAACCGACCAACGTTACGTCGGCGTCCAACATCGCCGATATTTGATCGGCGAAGAGCTTATAGGCTGCGGGGTTGTCCGGTGTTTCGTATTGCCGCGGCCAGAAACAGGAGTGGCCCAACTGTCTCATCCTACCGTGTAATGCATCTAGGCGGCTTCTTTGATAACCACCCTCCCTCGCCTTTTCAGTAATGATGCAGACCTCAGCTCCCAAGGAGTTCAACCTGTTTTCCAGGCCTTTGTCCATTACTGGGTCTGTAAAGATTTCGAGTTGAAATCCACCTTCTCGGCAAACTACGGCCAAACCCAGTGCAAAAGTTCCGCTCGAGGTCTCGAGAACTTTCATGCCATGCGTCAAAGTCCCTCGCGCCAGCGCTTGTTCAATGATGTGCATCGCAGGGAGAAGCTTCATGAACGCGAATTGCGCAAGATATAGGTTTGCATCACACCTAATAATGCTGGGGAGAGCATAGGCATCAGAATAGCTGGAGAATGGCGGGCGTTTGCGAACAGCGTCCATATTGCTTATCTCACCGTCAGCCAGTCATTGTCAGATATATATTTGCCGAGTTGTCGAACGGCGATACATGGGCGAGCACGGACCGAAGCTTCAGTGGAAAGTCAGCCGCCATTCGATCAAGCAGGATCCCAATCATTGTGCCGCTGTGCGCGACGATGACCCCGAGAGCGTCAGTGGCCTCGGATGCTTTCAGCATTGAGTTCAGATGCTTCTTTGGAGCTCGCTCCTGATGCAAACGGGCGCTGGCAGTGGCTATTTTGCCTATGGTGGCGGTGTCACCGCGTGGAATTGCTATGCGAGCGCGGTGGAGTAGTTCGTGATACTCTGCTCTGTGAGTGGCGGAGGTTTCACCTCGCCGTTGATCATAGTCGACGGTATCGACCGTCCCTCCTTCATCGATACCGACGATTGCAAGCGGCGGCATTTGGCCAATGAACGAGAGAAGGTTACATGCTCGCTGCTGATATGCGACCACTCCTGGGTACATCACCCCGTCGGATGGCTCGATCTCCGCCATTAGCTTCTCGATCAACGACGTCCGGACCCTACGTTTGAAGCAGCAGGCGATAGATCGTGCAGTTGCGACAAGATCCGCAGACGAACTCGCCAGCCCTTTGCCTTCGGGGAGCTCGGATTGCAAAAGGAGGATTCCTCCCGAGGCGCCGAGCGCAATCACGAGATTCTCAGCCAGTTGTTTTGCTTTGACTTTATGTGATGGGCAAACGGTTACGGATTGTGTCCCTGCGACAGGCATGAAGTGGGCTCGTGCAAAGAGCGCGATGGGCATCGTGACCAAAAAGTGGGAGTCACGGGGAAGGGAGCCGATTGGCAACTGGCCTTGCAGCAACTCACCGAATGTGCCGCAACAAAGAGCGTCGCTGCAACAAATCCTTAGCTGCTGCCCGTCCTCGCCAACAATCTCAGTTGCATCTGCACCATCGAACGTCTGGTGATACATCTGCGGCCTCCAAACTTCATCGACGGCCGCTTCTGTAAGTTCTCTAGTTGTGCTGCTCGCCCTGCCTTCTGCAGGTTCGATGGAACTGGCGGAATACTGGGTCGGCATGTCACTTTCCTTAGGTGCGTTGGATATGTGAGTTGCTGCAAGGATACGAGATTGGCCCATCAGAGCACGACTCATGTTTCATTCGAGATACTTACTAGTAACCGGATGCCGATTGCCTAAGCCCCGAGTGTGGGTGAACATACCATTCGTCAGGATTAGCTGTTGCGAAAATTCTGTGAAGTTACTTGTAGGATCTGTTACACTGTTTTATGACTGGGGCGCAGGGCGGCGGTGGGTGCGACGTTCAAGGGACGATTTTGGCGTCGTGGCGCTCTCCGGCGGGCGATGCGGCCGGCGCCCACGCGCTCTTGGAACCAGCGCGCGAGACCCCTATCAGGCTGGTGGCGCAACCACAGCCAAGCAAGCTCGACGGCGGTTCGCCGCGCACGCGGGTTGCTCGATCTCTGGATGCCTTGATCGCGGCTGACTGCGCCACTGCCTCCAGGGACTGGATGCAAGCCCGAGATTGGCGGCGACCTCACGCCGATTCTGGAAATCGCTGAAGAAGACCTCATTCGTCAGCACGCTTGCGATCGTCAGGCCGATGCCAAGCAGTTGGCTCAGCTGAACGTCCGGGGCCGTGTTCTCGGCGGCTTGGCGCTGTTCGATATCGACCTCCGCAAACATCTCGATCAGCTGCCACAAGCGGCGGCACTCGCGCTCTATCTCGCGCTTGAGGCAGGGTGGCAGATTTCGCGAGTCGGCCGTGCCCAGCACCTCAAGCCAGCCTCGTGGCCGGTTTAAAGTCGCGGAGGCCCTGGCTCATTAATTGCCCCTTGATGCCTGACAGAACCGACCAGACAGAAACAATCTGCAACCTTTGCCGAACTCTCGGTTCTTCGGTCTCTCTATATAGCCCATCGAGTGAACAAGTTCCATGCTGAAGATGTTCCGTTTCGAATATGTCGCTGCTCGATTCGAAAACTTTTTGCAAATCAATTACCTTTGTTCTGGCAGTAGAGCTTGATCGTGAACGTCTGGACCCTGGCCACCACTTCAGGCGCGCGACCTTGTCTAGTTCGAGCATAGGACCACAGTATAGCTTTTGGGGGATTTCGCTGAAGTCATTGGTCTAGCCGCTGTTGAAGTGCCGGTTGCGCGTCCACCTTCTACCTGAACCGATGCGGCTTGGCATCGGCGGGTGTTCATCGACGAGATCGGAACCACTACGAAGATGACGCGCCGTCGCTGACTGAAGGGCCAAGGGCTGCGCTCAAAGGGTCGCGCCCGGCACCATGAATATCCCAATCACTCTCCCGCGCGGAAATGATGAGAGGACTTCAGCGCGATGGTCGCGCAATGAAATGGGTCAACAGGAGGTGAGCTGGGCGAGATCAAGCGCTTGGTCCCGCAGTTGCTGCACGCGACGTCGAGCGACAAGGGTGGATCTCGGGTACGCTGTTGGGCGCAAGCAGCATAGCGAGCTAACCCTCCACTTCCGGGCATTTCAATGCTTTCGCGTATCGTGCCCTTTAGCGCAGCCATAATGCTGCATGAGCGCCCGTTCGTTCGGCAGCGGGGTGCCATCTTCTCCCGGGAGAGCCCAACAGTTTTATGCGCTTGATCTTCATGACCTTTCCGAGCGGTTCCATGAAGAAGCAAACTGTCCTACGGCTCCCAGTGAATTTCGCCGTCGAGCGGATAGATCGGCCGGGCGAGTTTCCGAAAAGAAAACAGATTGTGATTGGAACTGGTCACGCCGCCGCTTGCGCACTCTATGACTCCTTTGCAGTGTCTTTCAAAGACAGGCCGGCAATACATTCTCGACTTGAGAATGAGGTAGCGTGCCTTTAGCGGATCTATTGCCGCACACTGAAAGACGCCAAGATCCCAAGGCTCGTGGGGACGTTCAGTGATGAGCACGATCGCCGCGTCAGTTTGAAACTTGACGGCCCTCCCCATATGGCAAAGCTGACCGGAATAAATCGGTCCGGACACGACATAGTTGCCATCGCTCACAGCAACAACCTTGCCCCGCAATCGTACGGGAGTGCGCGGTGCCGCAAATGCGTCCGCTTTTACCTTATTTCCCAGATTGATCGTTGCTGTCGCACCGACGCCGGCCTCGATCAATTCGGCGACGACTTGCGGGTCACAGATGGGACCAGCAACGATTCCATCCAAATCTGAGGCAAGCGCGGCCGCCAGGACATCTATGTTGTCGCAGGTGCCGCCAGACATGCAATTGTCGCCATGATCAAGGAGCAGGACCGGCCCCGTCACTGGCCCGCCAGCCGCCTCCCGCCCAGAGGAAAGGGAATGTTCCAGCGGCAATTCCAAATAGAGGAATTCCTCGCGCCTCCTCCAAGCTTCCTTAGCGATTTCATCGGCAACCGCGCGCGCGGTTGCCTTGTCCCTTGCCACCGCCACCACGGAAACGCCGGTTTCGGCGAGATCGGCAAGCTCAAAGCCGCCAAACACGGTAACGGCGTACACATCATCTCGCTCCTCGGCCGCGCGAGCTCGATTGACCAGATCGGTCATCGCGCAATCTTCGTTAGTATTCATCTTCAGCGTCGCCGCCAGCATTGGTGGATGGCTCCAGGCCTGCCTAGGACGCAAACCATCCTTAAGCATTGCATCTATGATTCGCGCCACGTGTTCGCCGGTCGCGTACATGTCAATATGGGGATATGTCTTGAAACCGACCATGCAGTCGCAATTGTCCACCATGCGCTGCGTGATGTTACCATGCAGATCGAGCGCCACCCCGAGAGGAACGTCAGAGGCAGCCCTTCTGACGCGTGCCAGCAGTTCTCCCTCGCCGTCATCGAAGCTGCGCGTCACCATGGCCCCGTGCAGATCGAGAAGAATCGCGTCGCATCCACGTTCGACAGCGGCAACAACGGCGGCGGCCATTTGCTCAAAAGCCTCGTCCTCTACAATTCCGCTGGGATTGGCGGTGGCCGCGAGCGGCGTGACGATGTCCGCTCCCTTTTGAAGAGCGTAATGGTGAAAGGCGCCTAGCGCCGTATTCGACCCGCTGCCGAAGGCGCGAGCTTCCTCGCCCCATTTGGGATCAAAGGAAGCCAGTGAGGTTCGCACGGGTGAGAATGTATTAGTTTCATGATTAAGACGAGCAATGACAATGCGCATCATACGGTCTCCGAATAGTTCCGCGTTCGGTCAGCCTCTCCTGCCAACCTGCTGCTAAAGAGCAGGATTTATGAACCATCCGGCCAGGCCTAGCGGCCCGTAAAACTATCGAGATCCTTTGCAGGAGCGCGAAAATCCCGATTCGGAGCGGTAGCTGGGGAATAGTCCGGGCGGAGGCAAGATCTCGACCATCCCAATTTTCTTTCGTTCGTTTCTGACAAACTCTGCTCTGGCCTGGACAGTTTAATTCGCCAATATCCTAGAGTTTGATGTCGTCAAGTGGCCAGATCGGACGGCGGACATGGCGCAACCTTGACAGGAGTTCCGAACCCAACATCCCACCCCCGTCTACCATGAGCACTTCGCGCGCGATCGGTTCGAAGGCCGCGCGGAAATGATGAGACGACTTGAGCGCGATGGTCGCGCAGTGAAGCGGGTCCACGCCAAGAGAGGTAAGTTGCGCAAGATCGACTCCTTGGCTGTTTCGCGAGATTACCGCGACTTCGATGCCGCCCACGCGGAGCATCAGGCTGGGCCCGAAACTGTTCCACACGCCCCCGCCAAGAAACGAAGGACCATAGCAGCGGAAATGTCCGCTAGTTATTGATACCACCTGCGCTTCGACTTCGAGCGGTCCACCGCCCATCTCAGGGGCATGCTTGCCACCAAGAGCGATCCGACCCCTGTTCCCCACACCGATGGCGATGCCAGCCTGAACCGCCGCCGGATCGAAGATCGCATGGAAGGCCGCGTTGCGCAGATCTGCTGCGATCATAACGCGCAGCAGATCCGTAGCGTCTCCGTATGCACCGCCGCCCGGATTGTCGCTGCTATCAGCGAGCACCAAGGGCTTTTTGGCATGCAATTCGCCGGCTTTTGCTTGCTCCACTGCTTGGACAGCGGTGGCTGATGTCCAAGGGGAGGAGACAAACTCACGTGTCTCCCATGCGTAATCCATAAATTCCTCTGCAATGCGCTGCGCCGCGGCGGTGTCGCCATCAGCAGTAACGGTGACGCTAGGCCCGACATCGTAAATGTCGCTCAGCTCGAATCCAGCACAGACGCTGACTACCAGTGCCTTTCCGGAGGCCTCCAAGGCCTCGCTGCGGTTGATCAGCTCGCGCATCGGGCCTACCTGAGTACGCCCGCCATCGAGACCATACACCATCGGGCGCTTGGCGATGACCGTACGGGGACGAATCTCACCGCGCAGAGCACGGTCGAGCAGTTCTGCGCCCTGCCAGGCGCGTTCATAGTAGTCAATGTGAGGATACGTCCGCACGGCAATCAGCGCTGAGGCGTTTGCCGCCATCTTTGCCGTGACGTTGGCGTGCAGGTCGAGCGTAGCGACGATCGGCGCGTCCGGCCCGAGCACAGTACGCAGTCGCGCAAGGATCTCGCCTTCCGGGTCTTCGCAATCCTCGGCAACCATAGCCCCATGCAACTCGAAGAGCGCTCCATCGCAGCCTTTGGCCCCGGTAAGGAACCAGTCGCAAAGCTGCTCAAATGTTTCCTTCGTCACTATGCCCCCTGGGTTCGCATAGGCGACGAGCGGATGAGACAGCGTCCAGCCGAATTTCTCTGCCGCCTCGAATGTAGCGCCCAGTGAAGTGTGCGTACCGCGCCACGCCGGCGGAATCTCGTCGCCCCGCAGCAATCCCGAGGCCCGAAAGTGTTCGAGCGTGGTCGGTATTTTGTTGAAGGTGTTTGTCTCCTGGTTGATGTAGCCAGTCAGGATGCGGTAGCCCATGAGAACCTCTTCGATGAATGGCGACCGAGACAAGGGTCCGGGGGAGGGGAAACTCTTGGCGTAAGTTTTTCTTTTCGACAACAACGGATGATTGATACTACCCAAGAGAGGAAAGTTTGCGCCGAAACGTGTTGTTCGTTGAAGTGCTGATTGCGCAAACCGGTGCGGTTTGAAATGAGACACTCATACCAAGCCTATACCGACGGAAAGGCACTTTGCAAAAATGCAGGCCTTACGTCGTCAAGCTTTTCGGCAAGGTAGGCGATGGCGTTGACGTCGTTGAGCCCGCAAGTGGCCACGACGGATGAGAGCGACTCCAAATTTTCAGCCGCTCGTAGCTTGCACCGGCCCCCCGCCTTAGATCGCAGTTCGGAATCCGAGGGACGCCCGCTGCCGGTAGCGATTTTAGAACAGCATTGTACACGATCCAATGACCGGCCATCCAGTCTCTCTGGCAATTTGGATTGCCGCGTCTGTTTTGCCGCTGCAGGTCGGTCCGTCTCAAATGGATTAGCATGGTATTAGTTTATCGGAACTACCTGCCGCCGGAGACACTCGGTAGGCTTTCACCGGACTTGTCGCGAACATTGGGCGAGCGGCGATTATGGCCTGAAAGGACGTCATTCGAACTTGTTAACCTTTTGAAGTCCGAAAGAGCGCGCAAGCAGCTCGTTCTCATCGTTCGGTCCAGTCACAACGCCTCTGTTGACGTTGAGGGCGGTCCACTTTGCACATCTCATGCCGATCCGCAAACGATACTCGTGGATTCATCGAGGCGGCAGCAGTCGGCACAAGGCGTCTTATTATCTCGGACGTGGCCAGGAAGACGGCTGTTCAGCAAACGTGAGGACGGTATCCCGAGCTCACCGATTTTTGAGGCCACCGAGCATCTGTCCGACATCGTCGATCTCGTCTCGAGGCGATGGGACGTGCCGGCCGAGCCGCCAAAGCCTCCTCCCCTGCCGGTCGGATTGGAAGCCTCGTTGGCACAGCACTAAACCAAAGCCGCTAGGGCGGCATGTTGCGTGGCGTCCGCTCTCCGATCTTCCGGAAGGGGAGCGTGGGCTGCTGTTTTGGGCATTCGCTGCACATCGCCGAACTCGACATCGAGCGGCTACGCGATGCCCGGGTGATCTGCCATTGTGAGGCACTTGCTCGAAACCAATGTCCTCTCCGAGGTGACGAGGCCGAGCCCTGACGTTCGCGTGCTGGAATGGATGGAGTGGCTCGATGAAGACCGCTCATTTATCAGCGCAGTGTCAATCGCCGAAATCCGGCGCGGCGCTGCCCTCATGGACCAAGGTCGGAAACTTGACGCACTGGCCGAATGGCTTGCCCGGACGTGCCGCAGCGCTTCGAGCCGAGAGGCCTGCCCGTGGACGAACTGGTTGCCCTCACCTGTGGGCTATGCTTACGGCCATCCCGATCGAAAAAAGCATCGAATGCGGCAGCGACAGGGCCAATCACAAAGCGTGCTCCCGCCGTACGCGGACAAAACGTTTTCGAAGTCCACTATCCCGTCCTCCGCCAGCATCGCCATGCCTTCGGCTGAATCGAGCAGACGGATCGGATCAAATCCGTGGGCGGCACAGATTGCCGGCACATCGGCCTCGAGATCGCACATTAATCGCTCGATAATTGCGGCTCGCACACGGTCGTCGTCGGTGAGGCGATAGCCCTTTGACTTCGCCAGATGCCAGCTGCGATGTGCTGGATGTAGGAATCACGTTTAACCCCGTTCTGGACGTACCCCTCGCCGACACGGCCGATAGCCGACGCGCCGAAACCGATCGGGGTTCTGCAGGTGTCGGCCGAGTAGCCCAGCGAGTTACGCCGCAGGCGACCTCTGTGCCAGCGCGAGCTCGTCGTCCGGCAAGGCGAAATGGCCGAGCCCGATCTCTCGGTAGCCGGCGCAATCAGCGTGGCGGCCACGGCCGCATCCTGTTTGGTGCGGGCAGCGCTGCCCGGAAGAACTGCCTCCTTGATGAGGCGCTGATTCACTATAGCGACGGGAATGTGCGCATAGCCGAACACCGCAAGCCGGTCGGCGCATTGCGACCGCCGCCCTCGCGGTCTCGACGCTGGACTGCACCGTTTCTCGACTAACGGCTGAAATGGAGGTGCTTAGAAGCGCTTCGGATCAGGAGGGCTATTGGGTATTGTTGATGGAATGCCAAGGATAGGGCCTTTGCCCGGCATCATTCTCCCGGACGTAATGTTTGAGCTATGCGCTGTGTTAGGCAAGCACGGAACCTCCTCGACGCCGACGAGATGCCTTGTTAGCCACGCTGCGGCAGCTGCTGTTCTTTTACTGAGGAGCGGCGACTGGCGCCTTGGCTGCATTCCTCGGCAGGCCAAGGCCTGCTTTTGCGCTGCCCCATGGCTTGATCCATGGCACGGTATCGCGCTCCAGCTCGGCAATCATGCGGTCGGTGATCTCCTGATAGAGGCTGGCGCCCGGGCGCCAGCCCTTGCCTGCGCCAGCCTCTCCGCTGGTGGTACGCTTGCGGCCGCGGCTTTCCCCCGGAAGCGAAGTGGGCGGCGAGTCGCGACCGGAAAGGCCCGCCGTGGTAGGCGGACCGCATCCGAAGGACCGGAACGAAGAGGAGGACCCTGAGCGGCACGCGAAGGGCTACGGGCTGCCGCGGCGGGTCTAGCCGGCCGCCGCCCTTGCGGGCGGCGCGGTTTGTCTGTTGGCCTTTCCCGGTGGCTCGGGGCGAAAAGCGGGCTCGGTTCACGAGCACCGGGTGCGCACCAAGGCGCGCGGGCGTTCCTGTCAGCAGCGTGAATGCCTGGAAAACCTTATGGCCGAGTCTCATCAACCGCGTTTTCGTCCCCGCTTCCAGATTTATTCAGAATGAGGGTTGAGTAGATCGGCCGTATCTAGGGGTCGCTACACGAATATCATAAAGGACCCAGTCGCGACATTCTATTGTCGATCGGGCAGTCTATAGTCACGGCCTTGAATAAGTGATCTCTTATAGGGTTGTTATTCCCCTGTCTGATTGCTTCGCCTACCATAGCGTTTTTCATGAGAAATGTTTGCGGCGCGATCGACGAACAGAGCTGCTGAGTCCCGAACGGTATACCGGCGCGCCGTCACCGGTTACGAGCCGCTGCGACGTAACCGGCGACATCGGCTTGAGGAATTGAGGACCGGCGACGGCCGCGCACTGCCAGAACATCTGAAGGGGCAAATCCGTCGCGAGCTCGACCGACTCGAACTGGTGGTAGCCCAGGTCAAAGAGGTGGAGGCCGAGCGCGACGCTCTGCTGGCAACGCCGAAACTCCAGCAGCGACATTGCTCGATCTCAAGGGTATCGGCCCCGGGTGTGCCGCCATCCTCTACGCGGAGGGGCCCTCTTCCGGCAGCTCGATAATCGCCGGCAGGTCGCAGCCTATGCCGGGCTCGCGCCGACGCCTTGGCAGAGCGGATCGGTCCAGCACGAGCAAGGCGTCTCGAAGGCCCGCAACCCCGGCAGCGAACGATGATGATCGACAGCCTTCCGTATCATTGCCTTTAGCACAAAGCGCCGACGGGCTGCCGATCGGCCTTCAGATCGTTGGCCGCTTCGGTGAAGAGGCCACGCTGGTCCGAGTCGCAGGCTACATTTCGTGCTGCCTCGCCGGCCAACAGGTAACAAAATTGTCGGGTGCGTCAGACCACGTGCGTGGCGTGCACAAAGTCGGCTCGCCGAGAGGGCAAGCTCGACTGTCCGTGGCTATCGATGGCACTCTCGGCGGCTCCTTGCCGTCCGCTTCCGTAGCGCGTCGCACCAGCGCCCGTCAGGGCGAGAGCCAGCATGAAGACGTTTGAAAGGCGCTGGATGGAGAACCGGATTGACAAATCGCCTTCGCAGAAAAGGTCTTTGCCATGCGCCGGCAATGCCGAACAAGTTTTGGATCACCCGCGCACACGCCCGGGATAAACGGGAGTATAGGTCGCCACTTCCCGGATGATCCCCCTCCACATCAAGCGCGAGGTACTTTCGAGCTTGGGGAGGGTTGTGTGCGTCAAGTTCTGCAAAATGGGCGATCATGAAACTGGTCATGCGGCTTGGCGTAGAGCGAGCTTCTTGTGCTCGCGCAGATCATCCATGTTGATATAGCGGTTGGCCTCCATCCAGTTTTCGTTGGTTTCGACGGCCAGCGCCCTGACCAGGCGCAGGCAGCTTTCGGCGTTCGGGAAGATGCGCACGACATAGGTGCGCCGGCGGATTTCCTCGTTGAGCCGTTCAAGCATGTTGGTGGACTTGAGGTGCTTGTGATGCTGACGCGGCAGCCGGAAGAAAGTCAGCGTCTGTTCTATGGCTTCTTCCGCCCAGGTGGTCAGCCGCGGGTAGCGGGCGGACCATTTGGACAGCCACGCGGCGAGATCGGCCTTGGCCTCGGCGAGATCGCGCCGGTCGTAGAGCCAGCGCAGTTCCTGCAGACAATCGTCGCCGTGCTTCCTGGGCAGGTGATCGAGCGCGTTCCTGAGGAAGTGGACGTAGCAGCGCTGCCATGCTGCTTCCGGGATCACCTCGCCGATCGCCGCGACCAGGCCGGCATGGTCGTCGGACACGGCCAGTTCGACGCCCCTGAGACCGCGTCGTTTCAAGCCGACGAGGAAGTCCTTCCAGGCCGAGCGGCTCTCGCGATTGGCCATCTCCACGGCCAGGATCTGCCGGCGCCCGTCCCAGTCGATGCCGACCGCGATCAGCACCGCCTGGCTCATCACGATGCCGGCTTCGCGCACTTTCTCGTAGCGGGCATCGAGAATGAGGCAGGGGAATGGCTCCTGAAGCGGTCGTTCGGCAAACGCCTTCAGGCTCTCGTCCAAGCGCTTGTTGATGGCCGAGATCGACGAAGCCGAGAACGCATGACCGCACAGCTCTTCCGTGATCGCCTTGCCTTGCGGGTCGACACGCCCTGCACATACATCTCCGCAAGCGTCGCAACCAAGGCCCGCTCCGAACGCTGGTAGCGCTCGAACAGCTCGGTGGAGAAGTGACCCGCCCGGTCCTGTGGAACCCGCAGCTCAAGCTTGCCCACCCGGGTGACAAGGGTGCGGCCGTAGTAACCCGAGCGATACCCAAGGCGCTCAGGCGTGCGTTCGCCCTTCGAAGCACCCAGCGCCTCGTCCATCTCGGCCTCGAGAACCTCCTGCATTACCGCACGGATCACTTCGTGCAGCCCCTCCGGGTTCGAAAGCAGAATGTCTTTGACGGCAGCGCTGGTCGATTTACCTTCTGTCTTGGTCATGGTGGCGTTCCTTCCAGGGAATCGGTGACGTTGAACATCACCAGCCTGCCATGACCGCCCTCTCTCAGCGAATTTGCAGAACTCTCAGCACACTACCTCGGGGAGAGTTCGCTCACGTTTTTTTGCCGTACCAAGCGATGACTTGCCGGGCAGGTCGTGAGCCCCCGGTCTTTCGGCCGGAGCATCGCGAGATCAGTACGACGAACCCTCACCATTGTTCAGGTCATGCCGCTCTGTACCCTTGAGAGGTGGATTGAACACACTGACCAGGATGAGGTCCGCGTCCCTCCCGCCGCGCAGGTAATGCTTGTCGTGTTGGTCTAGCACGTAAATGTCGCCGGCCTTGATGGGGTGGATAGTGCCGCTCATATCTTCCACCTCGCCCTCGCCGGCGATGCAGTAGCACGCCTCCAGGTGATTGTTGTACTGCAGCAGGGCTTCCGTGCCCGCTTTCACGACAGTGTGGCAGACTCCAAAACCCATTCCGTCAGATTCGATTAGCAGGCGGTAGCTTTTGCCATTTCCCCAATCGACGTCCCTTGTAGTCCCCTGGATTTCGTTGATCGATCGAACGAACATGTTTTCACCTATAAGAAGAACTATGATAGAGACGCCACTGCCGTTCAGATCGGGGCAGCAGGTAGGCGCCGCGCTCCGAAGTAAAAATGCGCGGTTGCGACTTTTCGCACAAACGCTCATTTCTAACAGAAACTGAAAGGAGTGCTTACAGATGGAACTGCCTCCGTTGAACGCGCTGAAAGCATTTGAGGCCGCAGCTCGCCTAGCCAGCCTCACGAATGCAAGCCGCGAGATACACGTTACGCATTCGGCGGTGAGCCAGCAGGTCAAACAGTTGGAGGAATGGCTCGGTCAACGACTGTTCAAGCGCGTCGGACGCGGAATCGCCCTCACTTCTGCCGGGCAGGAGTTCTACGAAGCCGTATCGACTGCGCTGCGCATGATCTCGATCTCGACCGGGCGCCTAAAGCGTAGGCCCGGCGGCAGCCCGCTGTCGGTCGGCTGTATCGCATCGATCGCCACACGTTGGCTCGTGCCGGCTGTCCACGACTTCCTCAGCAAGCATCCGGACATAGACATGCGCGTTGAATACGCCCATGCGCAGGAAACCTTCGATGTCCACAAGCACGATGTCCTGATCACGCTTAGTCGCGCGGACAGCGAGGCCTGCCGGTTCGCCAGGCTTTTCTCACGCATGAACAAGCCCGTGGCGAGCGCCCATTACGTGAAACACAAGCCCGAGATTCTCCACAGCCATGCCTTGGAAGGCGCGGACCTGCTCCATGATGAAAGCTTGAATGGCTGGGCGCAATGGTTTGAGAAGGCGGGCATGAAGCGTGTCAAGCCGCTGCGCGGGCCGATTTATCAGGATTTCAATCTTCTGACGGGCGCCATCATGGCCGGCCATGGCGTCGCACTTTGTCCGATCCAGGTGTTCCGACGGGAGATAGCGAACGGCGATCTCGTGGTTCTATCAGAGATCGCGACGCTTGAAGACCAAGGGTACTACCTTTTACGGGCCGATGATGCCGGCCCTGCCGTGGACGCGTTCACCCATTGGTTCCGGCGGATCTGTGCAAGCGAGGACGATGGGCCGAACGCCTAGCAGGCTGTTGAAGAAGTGCTAGCGCAGGCGTTAGTGGCGTGATTCACTGCTCCCCGGAAGAATGGGGATTTGCGGATGCGCGGATTGGACGAGCGGACAGGTTCGCTGTTTTCGTATGTCGACCTTGAGGCGCGGGTGCGGCGAGATCATCCGCTTCGGACGATCCGAGAGATCGTCAACACGGCTCTTGTGGAGATGCACGGCGATTTTGCGGTGCTTTATCCGCCTGGGCTCGGCCGCCCGTCGATCGCGCCGGAACGGTTGCTGCGTGCGATGCTGTTGCAGGCCTTCTACGGCATTCGCTCGGAGCGTCAATTAATGGAGCGGATGGAGTTCGATCTTCTGTTCCGCTGGTTCGTAGGGCTTGGTGTTGACGAGCCGGCCTGGGATCATTCGAGCTTCACCAAGAACCGGGATCGGCTGTTGGAAGGTGAGATCGCGGCAAAGTTTCTGCGCGCGGTGCTAGCGCAGCCAAGGGTGAAGCGGCTTTTGTCGTCGGATCACTTCTCGGTGGACGGCACGCTGATCGAGGCTTGGGCTTCGATCAAGAGTTTCCGCCGCAAGGATGGCGGCGACAACGGCCCGGACGGTGCTGGCCGCAACGCCGAACGGGGCTTCCATAAGGAGAAGCGCTCTAACGACACACACCAAAGCACGAGCGACCCCGAAGCGCGGCTCTACAAGAAGGGCGATGGTCAGCGAGGCTGTGCTACTTGGGGCATGCGCTAATGGAGAACCGTCATGGGCTGGCGGTCGATGGCGGCATTACCCAGGCGACAGGCACGGGTGAGCGTGATGCCGCGCTCGCCATGTTGGACCGCAGACCGTCGCGGCGGCGCATCACGCTGGGCGCCGACAAAGCCTATGATATCCGCCAGTTCGTCAAGGATCTGCGTGAGCGCAAGGTCACACCGCACATCGCCATCGACGGCCATCTGAGCAAAACCGGCAAGCCTCGCGTGACGGCGATCGATGACCGCACGAAACGCCATCCGGGCTATGATGTCAGCCAGCGCTGCCGCAAGCGGATCGAAGAGGTGTTCGGTTGGATCAAGGCCTCGGCCGGCATGGCCAAGGTTAAGCTGCGAGGATGCGCCCGTGTGAATGCTGCCTTCACCTTGAACCTGGCGGCCTACAATCTGATCCGCCTGCCCAAGCTGCTGGCGGCCCCGGCATGAGCATCGTGGCCCGCTGGCGGATCGTTGAGATGCCCGACTATGTCGAGGACTATCTCGACATGATGGAGCCAGCCTACATTGAATTCGCGGCCGATGGCTCCGGCGAATTCGCCTTCGGCTGCGTTACGGGGCAGATCTTCGGCGCGGGCCACGGCAACAACGTCGCCTTCTCCTGGCAAGGCAATGACGAAATGGACGAGGCCCAAGGCACTGGCTGGGCTGAAATCCAGCCAGACGGCTCTATCAACGGACAAATCTGCTTCCAACGCGGCGACGAAGCAGACTTCATCGCCCGCAAATGGACTTCTTCAACAGCCTGCTAGAGCGCACGCAGACTGATCCGGAGCGGGAGGCGCCATCTCACCTTGGTCTCCGCGCCATGGCTTTTCATCTTGACCCCCACTTCAACATTATTGCATGGTGAATAAATTATATAACAGAAGCCTCTTTACTTTTCCACCAGCATTTACGCTTTACCCTTTTTAGCTAATTGATATACGTAACTATCTTATTTCGGTCACCGCCGTCACGACGCTCCCGCACCGTTCACAACGTTCGCGCAGAGTGCTGCCGCCTCAGCAGCAGATTCTCGGCGAAGAAGCGGCAGAGGTTGGCACGCCCCATCTCTTCGAAGGCGAGCGTCCCTTTTGGCAAGATAGGCACCGCCTGCGGCGAAGCCCAAGAGGCGAAGGTAGGGGAGTGGCGCCGGAGAGCGCCTCGGCCGTGTGACCGTTGCCAGCGCTCGCTATGCGAGGCATTCTCGTGCCCGGGATCAGGCGCCTGGCATGGTCGACCCTAATCCTGTGATAATGGCGGACCGGCTAGAGTCCTATGTGGCAGAAAACATGCCGTGCGAGATGCGGTCTCGAAATCCCTACCTTCGCCCACAAACAGGGCACCTCAGCGTTCTCTCCAAGGTCCGCATCGCCATAACAAGCTTGTCACTGACGCCCGGAAATGCCAAACCTAAAGCGCGCATACCCCCCGGCCAGAAGCGGTCGCCACCAAGTGAGAACAGCTGAATGCTCCGAGAACGGCTAATGGCCGGAGACACTCAGTAATTGAATGCCCGGCAGAGCGAGGTAGGCCAGCTTTCGACCACGTCAGATTGATTAGCCGCTCACATCGCCGACTTTATCAAGGCCAGCGGTTTATTGCGCGCTCAAGGCGCCGGACATATCACCGCACTGTTCCTCAAAGATGAAATGTCTAAAATACCCCTTGCCAAGGGAGCCAATGGTATGGACCGCCCTCCAGGCGAGGTGAAATCTTGAACGCCAACTGCAACGAAGGAGGATGTCATGCAGATCGTTCGAATAGGCCTCTAGCCGAGCATGGAGTGGTAATCGCCCGCGACATCCCACGGCTGCGCCGGACCCTTGCTGAAATTGCGGGGGGCAATGACGACATGAATTGGTGCGGGGTGCTGATCCGAGAAGTGCAACGGAGTTGGCCGAATTGGACCAACGCATTGCATCCTATGATCGGGGGTTCGGGAGCTCTTTCGCACGGCGAACTCAGCGGCTTGGAAAGATCGACGGTATCGGCCCTGTGACCGCGACAGCCTTGATCGCTGCCGTATTGATCGAACTTGCTTCAAGAACGGCCGCCAGTTTGCCGCATGGCTCAGTCTCGTGCCGAAACAGCGATCCAGTGGAGGGCGAGCTCGCCTGTTCGGTATCGGCGAGCGCGGCGATCGCTATCTACGCACATTCGCGATGCGCTCGGCAAACCAGCTGCAGGCAGGATCCTCGAAGCCGTTGGCTTGTAAGTTGCGGCATAGGCGGCATTCCAATGTCGCGGCTTGTCGCCCTCGCCAACAAGAATGCGAGGATCGTGTGGGCCATGCTCTCGGGCCGTCGTCAACTGAGCGACCGTTGCAACAGATCCTTCAATTAAATTTACAGAATCTTTGCTAACGCAGATCGCCGACAATGATACGTTTACCACAAAGTCCGAGGCCGGGAAGGGCTGAAAATCCGATGCCGATTTACGCTCAGACCGCCGCGCAGCACGCAACGAAAGGGTCTCCGCCAATGGCAACAAGAGCGCTCATCATGGTTGAAGGTCAGGAGCATATTGATCCGCTATTCGTCCAAGCGGCCCGACGTCTTGTCCTTCATCCAATTACGCTGTCAGGGGATACAGCTCAGAACCACTATCTTGCGACGGAAGGGATTGAGGCAATCCCTGTCGATGCAGACAGTCCCGATGCGCTGATCCACGATTGTTCCCGACTACGTGGGTCCTACGGCATTGCTGGCAATGCTGGCTTTTTTGGGTGCCGACGAGTCGGCCGTTGCGACAGCTGGCAAGCTCTGCCAGTACTTCGATCTACCTGGACCGCCCACTCATCCATCGAACGATGCTGCAAACTCACTCAACGTCAGCTCCTCGCGGAGGGCGGCGTTCCAATACCCGCTTTTTGTGGCAGCGAATGCGGCGGACGGAAAAAAGTCCGCCGCGGAGATCGGTCTGCCGGTTCAACACAATCGTCTTTGAAGTTGCGCTCTTCAACTATCTGTCTGGTAGTAGACAGAGCGGGCACCCAGGCTAGCTCGAGGGCATTCTCAGTTGGAGGATTCAGTGGTGACGATTGTTGACCCACGGCAGATGATCTCGATCTGGAAAAAGCGCCTCTCGGCGATCCGAAGCGCAATTGGCAGCACGTCGGTTCTTGGCAGAACCTGGCGTGCAGAAGACGGTGGGCGACCGCTTTGCAAGCTTGTCAAACATCGAAACGGATCAGCCGAGCGCGTTATTAGATCTTAGCTGGGGTAGTCCGATCCAGCAGGTGTTCAGGCCTTTGATGCCGGCGCGGTCTCATATCGAGATGCGTAGGGCCGAGCAAACGGCATGAGAAGCGAGGTTTTCAGGTGCGGCAGCCCGCCCGCGCCAGCGAGGTGTCGGACGGGATGGCGTCAGCCCACCCGATCGACGACTTGTTGGAAATGTGCAGAACGCGGCCACTACTTCTGACGCGGCGCCCACCTGCCGCGAGCGATCCGACTCGCATCGCTGCTAATGTCAACTCGTTCTTGAATGGAGAACACCATGTTTGTGCGAAGCCTTCAAGATGTTGAAGCTAATGACCACTTCGTTGAATGGGGTAGTGGTACCAGCCATCGTCTGCTGACGGAAAGAGACGGCATGGGCTTTTCCGTATGTCACACAGTGGTACGCGCAAATACCGTCTCATTCCTTCAATACCGCAACCACCTGGAGGCCTGCTATTGCATCGCCGGAGAGGGTGAGGTCGAGGACATGGACGGAAATGTCTTCCCCATTCGCAAGGGTGACATTTACGTGCTCGACAAGCATGACAAGCATTATTTGCGAGGAGGTCGGAACAAGGACCTCGTTCTTGTCAGTATCTTTAACCCGCCTCTCAAGGGCACCGAGCGCCATAACCTCGATGACGTGTCCGGCTCGGCCTACTGACGTATTGACGAAAAATCCGCGGGTGCTGTGTGACCTGGCCCTAGGTTAGGGCGCAACGAGCTGGATAGCTGCATGTGTGGAGAGGAGAAATTGGGACTGTCAGGGATTGAGTGTGCGGACGACAATAGTGGGTAAAGAGGCATTCCCACTATGACCAGACGCAAAGAACCTGGGAACGGAGTGATCTTCTCGACCAGCTCCTGGCAGGAGGGGCAGCCACTGCCGCCTTCGAACAGGGCGGCATGCTGGATTCGCTCAGGAAGGCTCTGACCGAGCGCGTTGAACGCGGAAATGGACCACCATTTGGCAAGAGGCGAAGACACTGGTAATACGCGTAACGGCTACGGCCGCAAGACGGTGACGACCGAGACAGGCAAGCTGGAGATCGATGTTCCACGAGACCGCCAGTCGAGTTTCGATCCGCAGCTGATGACCTGATGGGATGGACGGCCCCGCTCCGGCATCGAGGCTCTCGTGATAATACTGAGCGAGCGGGCACCATGTGCCATCCTTATAAGCGTGGCGCCTTCGATATCGACCGTTTCCTCCGCTTTGTACGGCAGCATTGGGGCGAGAAGACCCCATCCCTCTGGCGGAGGCTATCCAGCGCTGGTGTGGGCGGCGGCGCGTCCGCAGGGCTGTTACGCTTGCCAACAAGTTCGGCGTCATTCTGCAGCTCTGCCTGTTCCGTCGGCGACGCGATCCGAACGACCAGCTATGTGCCTGAGCATAACTGGGCGCTGAAGGAATCGAGCTACTTCCCCTATATCTCAGCCAGGAAGAGATCCGCCGAATCCTTGCTGCCGCCTCGGTGCATCAGGGACCTTCTTATGGGCCTCAATGCTGCGGAGACTTATTGTGTTATTGCACCGGCCTGCGGCTCGGAGAAGCCGCACGCCTCAAGAGGACAGGATCGGCCGACCCTGGTACGTGATCGTGTTGCGCCGCGCGTTTTTGGTCACGGTTGTGCCGCCGCGCTGCTGCAGTCGGGCACTGACGTGACCGTAATCCGCGACTATCCCGGCCACGCCAGCATCGCGACCACGAGCCGATCTCGAGCCCGTCGCGGCCAAACCTGGAAGCCGAGGCCAGACCTGCTTTCGTTCCTCCAGTCGCTCTGATTTTATGACAAACTTCGCCGCTTTTTCGCCAGAACCCAGCTGCTGACCGGCAAAACTCCTAAACTTCGCCTTGCATAATGTGACTTATCTTGTGCAACAGCCGATCGCGACGGAGGCGCTCGCCCGCATCGTCCAACTCTACCACGTTGAGAGCGATATCCGCAGTTGCTCCGCCGACGAACGCCACGCGTTCCGGCAAGAGAGAAGCCGTCCCGTCATTAATGCCCTGAGCCGCGGCGCTGTAGAATGGGCTCACCGCCCGGAGCTTCGCCGCCCATGCGTATGGCTGCATCATGGTTTTGGTCCGCGAGGATCAACCGCATACAAGCTTGCGGCGCTTTTACGGCGCCTGATCGCGAGTTCCCCTCGGTTTGCAAGTTATAGGCCTCTTCAAACAGGGCCGCACCTGCCGGCTCAATGTAACGCTGCCGCCGTGCTCGTGACCATCAAGGGCAAGTCGCTTGGCGATGGCCCAAAGGACCACCCTTGATGGTCACTGCGCGCGGCGCCCCAATGGACCCCTCGGAGCCGAAGCAGGAACAAGTGGTCGCCACGGCTAAACAAGGAGACGGAACGACTGAAAAATCACGTTGACAAAGATCATCCCATACAAGCGAGCGAGAGGCGTAGGTCGTGTCCCATCAGGTGGTGTAGCTCGGCGGGTAGCGAAGCCGCTCACGAGCGCGCCGCTAGTAGCGCTGTAGCGAGCGAGCGGCGTGTGGGTGGTCATCGGCGCTTTCCGGTAGGGTTTGGTTGTTGACGCCAACCATTTCGGAAGGACCACCGATGACCGGCGACATGATGAACCTGCCCACGCTCATGGAGAAGACCCCGGATGCCGATCTGCTGCGGGAGATGATCGGCTTTGCCGCCGAGCGACTGATGGAAATGGAGGTGGGCGCGGCCACCGGCGCCAGCTATGGCGAGAAGAACCCGCTGCTGCTCGCCCAGCGCAATGGCTACCGCGACCGGGACTGGGAGACGCGGGCCGGCACGGTCGAGCTGCGCATCCCGAAGCTCAGGAAGGGAAGCTACTTCCCAGGTTTCCTCGAACCGCGCCGCATGGCCGAGAAGGCGCTAACCGCCGTCATCCAGGAAGCTTATGTGCAAGGCATCTCGACCCGGTCGGTTGACGACCTGGTCAAGGCCATGGGTATCCAAGAGCCAAGTCTCGCGGCTGTGCGAGGAGATCGACGGGAAGGTGAAGGGATCGGCCGATCGAGGGCGATCGGCCATACCTGTGGATCGACGCCACTTACCTGAAGGTCCGCCGCGGTTGGGCGGATCGTCTCGGTCGCCGTTATCATCGCCGTCGGTGTCAACGCGGATGGCCGGCGCGAGGTACTGGGCATGGAGATTGGCACCTCGGAGGCCGAGCCGATCTGGACAGAGTTCCTGCGCAAGCTGACACGTCGCGGCCTGCGCGGCGTCAAGCTCGTCGTCTCCGATGCTCACGAAGGCCTCAAGGCGGCCGTCACCGGATTGCGGTCGCCAATCCCTTCTCAAACAACTAGTCCTTGAAATAACTGCTCAATATTTATGATGTGGTCAAAGTGGTGCCAGCTTGAGCACCGACCTTGTCATGGGACCTCAAGGCAGCAGCAGCGATATGGCTAGCATTTGATCGCGCTGGAGCAAATCTGCGGATTCATTCGTCACCTCATCACGGTCTGGCGGCTCGGATCCAACTTCCTTGCAACTGCCGAAATGCTCAGCCCTTTGGCCAACTCGGCTATCCCAGCCAGACCGCCAGATCAGAAAGAGCACGCTTGCGAAATACGCCAGCTGAAGGAGCAGGGAACAAGCCAGGGTCGTGATGACTACTGTGCCGATCGAATGAGATGCGAAGTAGACAGTCAGTGCGGTGCTGCACAGCACCACCCCCAGGACTCGACAAAACATTCTAAAGGGCAACGCCGTTCTCCTGGTTTTGTCTCCTCAGATCACGCTGCGCCCTGATCGGCCGCAACATGGGTCTGGCAGTTCTTCGGGCAGACGCGGGCGCAGGCCCCGCAGCCAATGCAGCGGCCGGCATGATCGACGACCATGATCATGCGATTCAGCTCGCCATCGAAATCATCGTCTTCGCCGTCGCAGGCGCCGAGGATTTCACCCGCGTCATCGACGCCGTAAAGATGCATGACCTCGCGAGAGCAGACTTTGAAACAGCGGCCGCAGCCGATGCAGGTCGTGCCGTCTATAGCGGTGAGATATTCCGGCACCCATCCGGAGCCGTCGCGAGTGATAAATGTGTTCGTCATCGTAACTTCTTCATCGCAGCGAGCGCTCTCTTGGCACCATCAAACTCGGCAAAAACCGCCGAGTTTTCCTCAGCAACTTCCTCTATCTCAGTCCATTTTCCCGGGAGATCCTCTGCAAGGTCGCAATTGCATCTTGGCAACTGCCGCGCGCAGCTGAGGCCTTCGGACTTTCTTCCCCGTCTCGTCTAGCTTTGACATAAATCCTTCCTCGAATCGGTGTCTTCACGCCCGTGCCACGTCGCGATAGGCTTCAGGAGCTGAGGTCGCATCGTCGACCAGTTTCGTACCGGTCTCCCCGAGTTGCCGGAACGTCTCGAAGCCGAACCGATGGACGTCTAGACAGAAAGACGAACTGCCCGACCGTGAAAGCACGGGCCCGAAGTCCTTATGGTTTTCATCTCCCACGATAGGCGATGTCACCGGGCGGAAACGCTCCGCAATCGCAAGCCCGACGGCGGTGTAAAACAAATCGAGCCTCCACAGCACGTCCGGATCGGGGTAGCCCATACCAGGGATCGCTTGGCGCTTTTTTCTGGTGACGACGAAGTCGACCAGCAGCGTGGCGTCCGATTCGCCTTCCCATAAGCAGTAGGACTCCTGAGCACGGATCAGCCGCACCAGGCATTTGACGAACGGGGTGGCTAGGGCCGCCTCGTCCTCGTTGATAGCCGGGCTGACCGCGGCATCAGACATTTCGCTTTCTCCCCATTTCAGTCCTCTGCCTCGAAGCACGATGTCTGTTTTCTGGGACGCCTACTTCGGGCACGCTTGCGCAGCCGACGCCCGGCTCGGGGCGGCCCATTCCACGCAATTGATGTCCTCGTGGCCGACTTTGAACACCTCCTCGACTGCGAGATCTTCCACGCGAACTCGCGTCGAACATCGCTTCCGCCGCAATGCGGCCGCAGCTCATGAAGATTCGAGCCTCGATCCTGCTGCAAACAATCGACCAGGTGCTGCATGGACCTCCTTCCTGCGGTCACGCCAGGGAAATGGACCAATTGGCCAGTAAGCCATTTCGACCAATTACCCTTTTTTATCTTTCCTCCTCGGCCGACCGCGCTTTGGCACCTTCGGGAAATTGTTTTGCGGGAGCCGCAAGAGAGCGCCGCAAGCCTTCGCCCCCTGTACCTGGCGAGGGCCTGCAGCAAATCCGGCAGATGCTGCTCCAGCGACGTCAGTGCCAGTTCGACCAACTCGATCGCGCGATCATTGTTGCCGTTCTCGTGATAATACCGGGCGACCGCGGGATAGGACCGGAACTTAGGACTGTCGCCTTGCGGGGGATTCAGCGCCAGGATGTGTTCGGACAGCTCCTTGCCCATCGCGAAGCGCTCAGCAGAAGGAACGCGCGAATGGTCATTGGCCGGATGGAAAAGTTGGTCTAGCGCCGAAACCATCCAATCCTCGGAATTTTTGTCGATTGCGTCGCGAACCAACTGGCGCATCACGGGCAAGCCGGTCCACATGTCTTGTATTTTGTGAAGCAACAGATGTGCATGGGCCAGGCGGAAATTGAGGTCGTCCGGCATCAAAGCGATGCCCTCTTCGATCGCCCAGAGCGCCGTCTTCCAATCTTCCAGCTTCACCGCCGCCCAGAACCTGTCATCGATCGGCTTCTTCAGCGCTTGTCCGCGCGCCAGGGGGTCGCTTGTGGCGATCCGCTGCTGATCGGCGGCTTTCGCTTTGTTGCTGGTAGGCCAGCTGCCGTTGAACACTTTCGGCAAAACCTCACCGAGTTGGCTCGGATGACCGATAAAGGCGATGCGGCCGTCTCGGTCGACTACGAACGAGGCCGGAATCCCGACGCAAAAGCTGGGTTCCCTCCAAAGCTTCTTCATTTCGCCTGTGTAGTCGAACGCAATCCGATGATTCAGATCCGGACACTTTTCGGCCAACCACGCGTCCAACTTGGTCCGGGCCTCGACGGCCGTTGGAGCGTCTTCATCAGCCGCGATCCCGACGACCTCAAGTCCGCTGTCCTTGTATTTCTCCTGTAGCTGCATCAGCTCGAGCATCTCCGCCGCAGATAGTTCGCACCAAGTTGCCCAAAATTCGACGATATAGACTTTGCCGGGCTGGAAGTCCGCAAGGGGCTCGCCACACCCCGTCCTCCACTTTGATCGAAGGAGCCGGTGACCCCATCCGCAACATCATCTTGCCCTCCAAAGCTGTTGCCAGAGGTTGCGTGACCTTGTCCGCAAGCTTGTTACCCTTTGAGACGGGGCACGAGGGTTCAACGAAGGGAGAGCATTGTTCGTCTTGCGCATCTGCGTGCAGTCAGCCTTCACTCAGTGTTGCTGAATCTCAATTCGCAAAGGCCGTGCCAACGCGCTCAGCGCGCGGTAAACGCTTGATTATACTTTAAAAAAACTTCTGTGGCGCCCAAGATCGCCGCTTGTATTGGACGCGACATGTTGTCTGCCGCTGTCAGGTTTTGGACAAGCATTACGCGCTTCGCGTCGGCAGAAGAGCCGCGGACGACTCAATATGCATTCGGGCCGAGGGACGAGGCCGATGGGCGTCGTCAGGCTCGTCATGATCCTCCGCTTCACGCCACCGGCTTGAGCGTCTTGCCGTTCCGGTCCGGAGCCGGTAGCGATCTCGCCATTTGCGATTGCAGGGGCCGCTCCATCCGAGCATCGGTTCTGCCCTACCTCTTCCGCTTTGCGCTTGAATTCCTCTCGCAACGCCGGAGTTTCACGACGAAGCCGGTCATGTCCGGCTGCGGGTCGCGAATACCGGCATCAGATTGACGATGATGATCGTGCGAAGAGGGCCGGGATGTGTGCCGGCCTGTGCCGGGCCGGTGAACTCTCCCGGATCCTACTTTTGTTGTTCTGTGTCCCTGTGCACAGGACCTACAGGGACCGCCTGGTGCGAATGTGAGCGTTGTCGGAATTGACCGGCCTCAGGGCCGCTCGGTCGCCACGCGGTGGGCCGGGCAGACTGAAAACGTCGAAGATGCGGCCGCCCTCGCCGCTAACCGGCTACCATCCCAGGCGATGACACGTGATTGATGCCACCGTTCGCGCCGAGAGCCGGCAAGAGCGCGACCGTCGGACTCGAAGGTCGGGCCTTGGCCGCTGCACGGTGGTTGCCGTGTTCCGTTCCCGGCCAGTGGTGAAGGAAATCGTGATAACGCCAATACGATGAGGCTACGGTCCGAACGCGGCCTGCGGCGCTGAAACGACTCTCTTTCTCGACCTGACGCCGGCTCGAGTATCGGTGTTTTGAGCGCATTGAGGACGCCTGGGCTTCTGCCCGGCCGTTTGTCTGCGCGTTACGGGTTGTCTCGGCGAGCAGACACCGAGCGCGTTAGGGGCGTTCGGGGAATGTTCTTCGCGACGGCGCTTGCAAGTTGCTCATGAGCTTCGCGAAACTTGCGCCTTTGCCGCGACCTTTCTCCGACTTGGTATCAGGGTAGGTGATCAGCGGAGTAGAGCTTGGAACAGCATCGGTGCTACTTCAGAACCGGTCAGCGGGCCAAAAACAGCGGCAAAGACGGCTTGCCAACTATCCATCTCGTCACGCTTCCGAAGAGCCGCTCGCGCAGCCGGCGGCTGCCATAAGCGCCCATGACGATCAGGTCGGCAGACGTGTCGATTGCGTGCTGCGCTAGCACCGTGGCCACCGGTTTGCCACGGCTCGCCAGCCGGTCGACCGACACCCGAGCACCGTGCCGAGTGAGATAGGCAGCGATGTCGGCCCCCGGCTCGGCGCCGTTTCCGGTGCAGGTCGCCTCCGGATCGACGAGTGCGACGCGAACTTCCTCAGCACCGGATAGCAGGTCCAGCGCTTCCCGAACCGAACGGGACGCCTCGACTCGCGAATCCCAGCCGACCAGAACGCGCCGTGGAGACAGAGTCGCCTCAGCGCCCTCTGGCACGACAAGAACCGGCTTTCCGGTGTCGAACAGGCTGCCGTTGATAACAAGGGGACCGACGTTAACGTCGTTGAGAAGTGCAGGGCCGACGATTGTCAGGTCGTTGCAGAGCGCCCGCGCTCGCACTGCGTCACCGACGCTAGCCTGATCGCAGTTGACAACATCGACATCATAGCACCGCCACGTGGCTCTCAGCAGTTTGTGAATTTCCCTAGATGTTTTTTCCAGACTGGCCGCGTCCTGTGAAAACCTCTCGATTTGCCTGTACCGTTTTTCCAGTGCGGCAATGGCGTGTGCGCGTTGTCTGGGCCATTCGGGGAGGCCATCACCCAGCGGCGGAGGCGACATAACGAGAGGCGGAGGCGACATAATCAGGACGGACAAATGTGCGCCGACTTCGGCGCACAAGCTCGCAGCTGTTGTGACGTCCCGATCGGAGTGGTCAGCTCCCGCTACACTGAGTAGGCTTTTGAAGGCCATTTGAATGCTTCCCCTGAGTTAGTCGCGCTCATAGCTCGTTTCGAAGCCGCAAGATTTGCCTTCCAACTAAGATGGAGAGTGGCACACCATCCGTTCGCTATTCAGTCGTCCGGCTTCTCGAGCGAGTAGCCGGCAGACCTGACAGTACGAATGACGCTACTTGGCGAAGCCGCCTTCAGCGCCTTTCTGATCCGGCTGATATGTACGTCGACAGTGCGTTCACCGATATGGATATTGTCCGGCCAGGCCGCGTCGATCAGCTCGTCTCGGCTGAAGACCTTGCCGGGAGCCTCAAGAAATTGCCGCAGCAGGTTGAATTCGAGAGGTCCGAGATGGATGTCGTGGCCATTACCTCGAACCCGGTGAGCATCGAGCTTCATCTCAAGGCTGCCGCAACAGAGCCAGCTGCCGTTTTTTATCCCGTTTGAACCCGGCTGTGGCGGCGCCAGCTTCGTGCGTAGACAGTCAAGCAGCTTGGCCGGCGCGAAGGGCCGCACAAAGCTCTCGTCAATACCTGCCTTCAAGAGATCGAGGTGCTGGTTCTCGGCCCCGGGCGCGATCAACGCAATGACGGGCAGGCGGCCGGTCCGGGGCTCCCCCTTGAACCGGGCGCAGATTGTGGAGCCTGTCGCGCTTGCTGGCCCGCAGTCCAGGACTACCGCCTGGAGCTCCCGTTGATCGGCCATCGCAAGTGCTTCCTTCAGGCCGCCTGCCGGCTCACTCGCGAAGCCGTCCACCCCCAGAATGTGGCTGAGGAACAGATACAACTCCGCATCTTGCGAACAGATCAGTACCACTGGCTTCATCAGCCCTACCCCAAGAACCACATCGGCCTCGACCGCCTCCATTGAGAGGGCTGGCCATCGCATGTCCTCAAGACCTGACATGATCCCCGCGATCGAAAATCGGTTCCATCACGCCCGCGCCACCTCGGGATAAGCCTCAATGGCTGCGGTGGCATCGCCGGCCAGTTTGGTGCCGGCCGCGGCGAGCTTCCAGAACGTCTCGAAACCGAACCGGTGGACGTCGCGCAGGGTCTTTGACAGAACGACCAACCGCCCGGCCGTGAAGAGCACGCGCCCGAAGCCCTCATGGCTCATCTCCATCATCGGCGATGCCATCAGGCCCGTGCGCTCCTCAATCGCAAGCCCGACGGCGGTGTAGAACTTATCGAGCCTCCACAGCACGTCCGGATCGGGATCGCCGATGATTGGAATTGCACGGCGCTGTTCCCTTGTGATGATGAAGTCGCCCAGCAGCTCGGCGTCCGATTTGCCTTCCCACGACCCGTGGGAATCATTGGCACGGATCAGCCGCACGAGGCATTTGACGAACGGAGTGGCAAGGGCCGCCTCGTCCTCGGTGGCGGCAGGGCTAACCTCGGCGTCAGACATTTCGCCCACTCCTCATTTCAGTCCTCATCCTCGAAGGACGGTTTCTGTTCGGCGACCCCTGCCTGCGCCAGCACCTTGCGCAGCCAAGGGGGAGGACACGTCCTGAGCATCATCTGCGTGCGCAACAGCACCTCTTGAATGGGCTCGGGCTGCGGCACTCTGACCGGATGGACCTTTGCAGAAACAAGTTTGGCTGCCGAAGGTCCGCCGATCGCCAGACAAAACAGGAGATGACAGCCCTTCAGCGCCTCCACCTTCGGGGTGATGCGGTCGTCGCCCTCAGTTCGGTGCTTCCCGCTCTCGTCGGAAACGTCATCGAAGGCCACGGCTTCCACGAGATTCCACTCCTCGCGCACCACGTCGTAGACAGCAAAGCGCCTGGCCGACCCGAAATGGGCGTTGAGGTTCTTCATGTCCTGCGTGGCGATCGCCACGCGCAATGCGCCCGCTTGGCGTTCCGGCGTCGGTACGTGAACCTCGTCAGTGACGAGCGAGAGGCGACGGACGGAGCTCATCTGGCATTTCTCGCTTACGGAGTGGATCAAGCGCCTCAGGCGTCGGCGCTCGCCCGTTGGCTTCGAAAATGTTGGCAACCTCGAAGATCAGGTCGCGGGTCCCCTGGTAGAGGATTGTGAGCTTGTGCTGGGCCCCGAGCCGGTCGAAGATCGGGAAGCCGACCCGCATGAGCGGAATGCCGAGGCGCTGCGCCGCCTGGCGGCCGTGGGAATGAGTAACGAGAAGATCAGCGCCGGCGCCAAGCGCTTCCAAATCGCCGAGATCGCCGATTTGAACCGACTGCGCCGGCACTTCCTCCAGAATTTTCGACATAGCGGCCGTTGTGACCGCCGCCGCGATCTCGGAGCCCATGCCGATGAAGAAGCTCGCGAGTTGGTAGAGTTGGTCTGGTTCAGCAGCGATCGCAATTTTCTTGCCTCCAAAGTGGAAATGTCCGTCGAGCAAAGCGTCCTGCAACTGCGACCGCCGACGGCGCACCCCAGCCGGCGCCGCCTCGCCCGAAACTGCGGACAGCAGCGAGACGAACCGGTCGGCGTCCCTCAATCCAGTCAACGATCGGAACAGCACGTAAGAAACCCCGGTCAACCTCTGCAGCACCTCGGCCGGGCGGCGCATATGCTCACCGATGACAATGCATCGCTCGGCCGTGCCTAGCTCGCGGATATCCTCGACGCTGGTGCCGCCATAGGTGGTCGTGACCCAACGGTCGGGCACCGTACCGTCGAGCGAGCCGGAGACGTCCGGCAAAATCACCGGCTTCAGTCCAAAGCTCTCAACCATCTCACGCAAATGCTCGATGTCAGCCACAGTGAGGTTCCAGCCAGGCAGGATCACGATTTTCTTCGACTGCTGCGCCTGCTCGCCGGGCCGCGTAATCCTTTCGATCATAGCGGTGACAGCCTTGGCCCAGCCCTCTTCGATCGCGCCGTCGAAATCCGGTGTGTTGGCTAGTACCACCTCCGTACCCGCGAGTTCTTCCATGCTCTTCAGCCTGATATTGGCGACATCCCCTGCGCAGTCTTCCCCCCGGGTTTCCACCAGCGCGGTCGTGCAAACCCCGATCAGCGTTGGCTTTGTGCGGGCCTTGAGGTTGAGGATCGCCTCTTCCAGATGGTCTGCCCCCCCGAGGATCGTCGCCACCTCGTCCATCGCGGTTGTCTGCAAGGGAATGGCTTCCTTGAAATGTCGCACGAAGAGCACGAGCGCGAAGCTGGTGCACCCCTGGCTGCCGTGGAACAACGGCATCGCGCCGTCGACGCCAAGAAAGGCCAAGGCGGCACCCAATGGCTGCGATGACTTCAGCGGATTGACCGCCGCCGCTTTGGTCTGGGGAAGGATGCGGCCCATTGGCTTCCTCAACACTCGCCGAAATCAGCGGCCGTCGTGCCGGAGAATTCCTGGACAGCATGCAAGGTCACGGTCTCGCTTTTCGTGCGCGGCCGTTCCTCACTCACCGCAGGCTGGCAATCCCATGGTGCCGGCTCCCGTACCTGCCCCCAGATCGGGTTGTGAATGGCGATGTCGATCTGGCGTACGAGTTCCACCATGCCGTCATAGCCGGCGTAAGGGTGTTGGCGCTCCTGGTTAATATCCAGCCAGGGTGTCTTGGCCTTCAGCGCGATGAACTGCGTGCGCCCGCCCGACAGCAGGATATCGGCCTTGCGTCCTGAGAGCATGGCGAAAAGCTCGCGCGGCGCCATCTGCTCGAATATGTGGTTGTCGTCCTTGAGGATCTGTTTGATGCGCTCCTTGTCTTCGACGGTCGACTTCTTGACAGAGGTGCCGACGATCTCGATCCCGATCTCCATCAGCGCATGGACGACCGACCAGGACTTCACGCCGCCGGTATTGAGCAGCACGCGCTTGCCTTCGAGCCTCAGCCGGTAGGCGGCTAGCTTCTTCCAAGCGATCGCCTCTTCCTCTGCAATCAATACCTCCGTGCGGCCGAGGATCTCCGGATCGGCACCCTTCTCCACGAGCAGCTGAGATATTTGTCGGAGCGCTTCAGAGGTGGCGCTGATGCCGTAGAAGGAGCCCTCGAAAAACGGGATGTCCCAGCGCTCGTCCATTTTGCGGGCGAGATTGATGAGCGCGGTCGAGCACACCACCATAGCCGCCCGGGCGCGGTGCGCGCAGGCAATGTCGACGTAACGGGAGTCACCCGGAATGCAGGCGCGCACCCGGATCCCGAGCCGATCCAGCAGCGGCTTCACCAGCCAGAATTCGCCCGAGAGGTTGAATTCGCCAAGAATGTTGATGTCGTAAGGGCCGGCATCGTCGGGCTCGAGCGTGCCGATGACATGCTCGAGCAACGCCTCGCCGGCAAGCTTGTTGCCGAGATTCTTGGAGCCGACGAAGCCCGGCGCATTGACCGGTACAACGGCCAAGCCGTACTTTTCCGCCGCGCGCTTGCAGACGGCCTCGATGTCGTCGCCGATCAGCGCCGTCACGCAGGTCGGATAAACGAAGATAGCCGGCGGCCCATACGCTTCCTTGATCTCGAGGATCGCTTTGAAAAGCTTCCGCTCGCCCTGCCCCATCACAACATCGAGTTCGGTGAGGTCGGTCGTGAAGCTTGTGCGCCACAGGGCTGGCCCGGACGAAGCCGCACCGCGGTTGTCCCAGGAATTGCCCTCGCAGGCGAGCGGCGCATGGATCAAATGCGCAACGTCGGTGATCGGCTGCAGCACGATCTTGGCGCCATCGAAGGCACAGCCGCCGGCCGCCGCCCCGGGGGTCAGTGGCTTCGAACAGCCCTCCTTGCGCGCCTTGGCGTCCTTGCCGCGGTTCTTTTCGCAGCCAGGCTCGTTGAAGACATCCTGGATTTTGGCTCTGAGCAAGGGCATTGCGTCGGTCTCCAAAGTCCCTCGGGAAGACGACCGGCCAAAGCCGACGGTCAAGCTTAGCGGGTGAGGTCATACGAATAGTCCGTCACGCCCGTCTCGCTTGTCTCGCGATCGAGCTTGTCGAAGATCTTGTCGAGGATCGTCGTCAGCACGCGCAACCCGCCTTGGTAGCCCATCAGCGCAAACCGATGGTGATGGTGGCGATCGAAGATCGGAAACGTCAGCCGGATCAGCGGCGTGCCGGTGTCGCGCTCCAGATACTTGCCATAGGAGTTGCCGATCAGCAGGTCCACCGGCTCGGTGAAGAGCAGCGAGCGCATCGCCCAGAGGTCCTTGCCCGCCCAGACTTGAGCATCCTTGCCGAAGGGCGATGATGCAAGCAGTTCCTTCAACTCCGCTTCCCATGCCGAGGTGCCGTTGGTGGCAAGGCAATGGGTCGGCTCGCCGCCCGTCTCCATGATGAAGCGGGCCATGGCGTAGACAAAGTCCGGATCGCCGTAAATGGCGTATTTCTTACCGTGCAGCCAGGATTGGCTGTCCGCCATGGCGTCAACAAGTCGGCCGCGCTCCAGGCGGATTGCCTCCGGGATTTGCTTGCCGGAAATCGCGGAGACCTCCACGAGGAAGTCGTCGGTCGCCTTGACACCGAGCGGGTAATGGAACGAGGCCGTAGCCTGCCCCACCCCCTCGCAATACTCCAGTGTTTTTCGGGTGTTGTAATGCTGTAGCGAAAGTGTCGCCTCGGCGTTGAGTGCCTTCCTCACGTCTTCGATCTTCGTGCCGCCGTCATACATCCGGTATTCGCCGTCGGACGGCGTGTCGAACTGGTCAGAGGCGTCTTGGATGAAGGAATAAGAAACGCCCATCAGATCGAGCAGGCGCTTGAGTTCCCGGTTGTTGCCCACGCAAAAGCCGTCGAAACCCGGAATGATGTTGATGGTTCCCTCGGCTTCCGTTCGCTCCTCGCCTTTCCAGAAATGCTCCAAAATGCCCTTTACCGCAACGTCATAGCCATCGACATGGCTGCCGACAAAGGCCGGCGTGTGGGCAAAGGGCACGTCGAAGTCGCGCGGGACCGAGCCTTCGTCCTTGGCGTTCTCGATGAAGCTGTGCAGGTCGTCGCCAATGACCTCCGCCATACAAGTGGTCGAGACGGCGATCATCTTCGGGTCATAGAGTTGGTACGTGTTGGCCAGCCCGTCGACCATGTTCTTCAGGCCGCCGAACACTGCCGCGTCCTCGGTCATCGAAGAGGAAACCGCCGAAGCAGGCTCCTTGAAATGGCGCGACAGGTGCGAGCGGTAATAGGCCACGCAGCCCTGGCTGCCGTGGACGAAGGACATGGTTCGCTCGAAGCCTGCGGCCGCGAACACCGCGCCGAGCGGCTGGCAGGCCTTGGCGGGGTTCACGACAAGCGCTTCGCGAGCAAGGTTCTTTTCGCGGTATTCCCACGTCTTGGTGAATTCGCCTTGGTCGGTAACGATCTGGTCCGGGTGAGGACATTCGAAATTCAGCCTCTTCTCGGCGAGCATCTGCCTGTATTCCGGCTCGCGGAACAGGGGCGCGTGGTCGAGAACTTTTTCAGCCGACTGCGGCATGGGTGGTTACCTCTTTCCATCTGGCCCGCCATAGGGCGGCACAGGGACGTCGAAACGTTTCAGGTCTCCCGCGGACAAGCGGCCACAGGCGTTCACTGCCTCCCGGCTTCCGGGAGGCCAGGGTTTCATTCGGCTGCGATCGCCGCCGACGGCTCGGCTTTTTTCTTCCAGGGAGCGTCGTAGAGGTTCCAGACCGGGTTGTTGATGGCCAGGTCCATGTCTCGGGCGAAGATGGCGAAGCCGTCGTAGCCGTGATACGGGCCGGAATAATCCCAGGAATGCATTTGACGGAACGGTATGCCCATCTTCTGGACCGGGTACTTCTCTTTGATGCCGGAGCCAACGAGATCAGGACGGATCCCTTCGATGAACTTCTCCAGCTCGTAACCAGTCACGTCGTCATAGATCAGGGTGCCCTTCTTCACGTAGTGGCCGGTGCGCTGATAGTCGTCGTTATGGCCAAATTCGTAGCCAGTGCCGACGATCACCATGCCCAGGTCCTCATATGCCGTGACGACGTGACGGGGGCGCAGCCCGCCGACATAGAGCATCACCGTCCTGCCTTCGAGGCGCGGCCGGTACTTGGCGATTATGGCATCGACCAAGGGCCGGTATTTGGCGATGACCACCTCGGCCTTGGCCTCGATTTCCGGCCCAAAATGCTTGGCTATCTTGCGCAGAGAGGCTTCGGTCTGGGAGGGGCCGAAGAAATTGTACTCCATCCAGGCGATGCCATATTTTTCCTCCATGTGCCGGCAGATGTAGTTCATCGACCTGTAGCAATGGATGAGATTTAGCTTGGCCTTTGGCGCCCGCTCTATTTCGGCCAGCGTAGCGTCGCCCGACCAGTTGCCGACCACGCGCAGGCCCATCTCCTCAAGCAGGATGCGCGAAGCCCAAGCGTCGCCGCCGATATTGTAGTCGCCGACCACATTGACATCGTACGGGCCGGCCTCGAACTCCACTTCCTTCTTCTCGAACACCCAGTCTCGGATCGCGTCGTTGGCGATGTGGTGGCCGAGAGATTGCGAGACGCCGCGGAAGCCCTCGCAGCGCACCGGCACGATTGTCTTTTCGTGCTCCTTGGCCTTGTTGCGGGACACAGCTTCGGTGTCGTCGCCAATCAGGCCAATCGGGCATTCGGATTGCACAGTCATGCCCTTGTTCAGCGGAAACAGTTCCTCGATCTCGTCGATGATCCGTTCGAGCTTCTTGTCGCCGCCGAAAACAATGTCCTTCTCCTGGAAATCGGAGGTGAACTGCATGGTGACGAACGTGTCAATGCCGGTCGTGCCGATGTAGTAGTTGCGGCGCTGAGACCAGGAATATTGCCCGCAGCCTACCGGGCCGTGCGAGATATGGACCATATCCTTGACTGGACCCCACACCACGCCTTTCGAGCCGGCATAGGCGCAGCCGCGAATCGTCATCACGCCGGGGATGGACTTGATGTTCGATTTGACCTCGCATTCGGAAAGGACCTCGCTTTCCTCGCCAGCCTCGTCGCCGCTTTTTGCGACGCTGAGGTGCTTTTTGCGGCGCTTCGCCGACTTGTCAGGATATTGCGACAGCACTTCCTCGATTAGCCTCGCATGGAGGCCACCGTCATTCTCGTATTCCAGGCTCATGGGACCCCTTTCAAGGTTCAGGGTGACGCCTCACCGACGAGGCGCCGTTCTTTGAAAGACGCACCAGGTCAGGCGGCGCTTCATGTCGGCAGTGGTCGCTACTGTGCGGCCGCCTTAGCCGCTTCCTTGACCTGAAGCTCGGCAAGCATCTGCTCGTCCGTCTTCATGATGCCGAAGTCGAGCAGCATGTCCTCGAGCTCCTCCATGGTGATCGGTGTCGGGATGGTGCCCTGGCCCGAATTCCCATGGATCTTCTCGGCCAGCGCCCTGTATTCGCCGGCCTGCTTGGAGTCCGGCGCATACTGGATCACAGACATCTTCCTGAGCTCGGCGTGCTGGACGATGTTGTCGCGCGGCACGAAGTGGATAAGTTTGGAATTGAGCCTGGAAGCAAGCGCCTCGGCGAGGTCGAGTTCGCGGTCGGTTTGGCGCTCGTTGCAGATCAGGCCGCCGAGCCGCACGCCGCCCGAATGGGCGTATTTCAGGATACCCTTGGCGATGTTGTTGGCGGCATAGAGCGCCATCATCTCGCCGGACATGACGATATAGATTTCCTGGGCCTTGTTCTCGCGGATCGGCATCGCGAAACCGCCACACACCACATCCCCGAGCACGTCGTAGGAGACATAGTCGACGTCGTCGTAGGCGCCGTTCTCCTCGAGGAAGTTGATTGAGGTGATCACGCCGCGGCCGGCGCAGCCGACACCCGGCTCGGGCCCGCCCGACTCCACGCATTTGATGCCTTTGTACCCGACCTTGAGCACGTCCGCGAGTTCCAGGTCTTCCACCGAACCTTCCTCTGCCGCGAGGTGCAGCACCGTATCCTGCGCCTTCGCGTTCAGGATCAGGCGGGTGGAGTCGGCTTTGGGGTCGCAGCCGACGATGAGGATTCTCTGCCCGAGGTCGACAAGGGCGGCGAGCGTATTTTGGGAGGTGGTGGACTTGCCGATGCCGCCCTTGCCGTAAAAGGCGATCTGACGCAAACCTGACATGTAGCTTTCCTTCCTTCGTTCCATTCATCGCGGCTGCCGCGACATGAATGCCGGTCGGGCAGCTGTAGCCGCCTCGCACCTAAGGATCTCAAGACTCGTGCCAATTTGGCTGATCGAACCGAAGAATAATTTGATGGTTGCTTTTCAGGGGTTTAGCCTGAGGGCCAAAGAAAGGATCGTCGCAACAGACCGTGTAGCGGACCCGACAATGGCGACACAAAGCGTCGGATCGCGATCCTCAGTCACCGAATTCGTTTGAACCGCGTCGTCATGTTGAAGTGGACGAACAGCAGCTCGATCCTGTTGGGTGAATTGCGGGATGCTGTCTGTTCCGGCGAGCTGACGTGCTTGCTCACGCGTGTCATCGTGGACACTCCGCGGAATCTTGCGCCACGCTGGCATGCCTTCGATCCAGCCATCCATAGGGCCGCGGATCGAAAGTTCCGCTATATCAGCAACCCGAGGGGACTCGGCTCACTTATCGGCGCAGGAGTTCAGTATCGGCGTCATCGCCTTCACATGTTCGTCCATCCGCTCGAGCACTTTCGCTGCGACAACGTCGCGCTCAGGCAGATGCCACCAGTACTCGTTGACGAGTTTGACCGTCTCGACCACTGCCTTTAGGACTGCCGGCTCCGGAAGCCTTGCGCGGTTCGCAAATGCTTTCCATCGCGGTGCTGCTAGCGCCTTGAACGAGCGCTCTCCTCCAAGCGACAGCGCCATGGCGTCGGCGGGAATATATGGCACAGTGGACAGGACGTCGTAGATTGGTGCAAGCGCCGGCTTGTCGCCGTTTCCGGGATACATCAAAGACCAATTCTTCAGGTGCATGTCGCCATTGCCGGTGATGACGCTCAGTGCCAGGCGACGGACGAAATCGAGAGCCGCCGTAGGCGAGACGGCCACGCCAAGAGCCAAGGCTATGTCGTGATAAGCGGCCCCCTCATATTTGCGCGAGGGGTAGACACCGAAGACCTGAGCGAAATCCTCGATGTGTATCCTCTCGCCACCGGCGCCGCGATCGAAGCGTTTGACGAGAAGGACCTTGCCCTCCGACAGCGTATTGAATTCTTCGGGAACGCCCTCAAAATCGGACTTCTCGACCAGTTCGCATTCAGGAACCTCCATGCCGATTGCTGCTGCCAGCGCCAGGTTGGCGAATTCGTTCTCGGAAACGCCCGGAAACGCCGTCGAAGGGAACTTGGCAATGTACCGGCCCTGCTCGTCGTCCATCGGCAAGGTAAGGCCGCCGCCTTTTCCAATGTTCTTCATGACCGACAGCTTCATCTGCACGCCGGCAAGCGAGAACCGTGCCTTGGGGTGATCCTTTGAGCCATCCTTCGAAACCGTTATCGCGCCGTCACTGGGCAACGCCCGTACGGCTCCCGGCAGATCGGCGCCCAGTGCCGCTAAAAGATCGAAATCATTGCCTGGCCGCACATTGCCTTCGTGATGCCTTTCCATCGCCTCCCGCAATTTTTCCTCCGGCAGGAGGTTCGCGAAGAGCGGGCAAGGCGCTTGCCAGAGGCTTTGGATCTTTCCGCAATCCTCCCGTCGCTGCCCGGAACGACAGGCTGAGAACCGGAAAGCCGCCCGTCGCGCGGTAGGCGTCATCGAAGTTGAACGCATTGAAATCGCCCGGCGTCCTGACGATTGTGCCGATCTTCACTGCATTCAAGAGCACGTCCAGTGACGGGATCGTCTTAGGTGCGCGAAAGACTGGAGCCATGATCGTCATCGTCAGGTTGAGAAACAAAGGCGGGTCGATCGTCATCATCATGCGGACGCAATAGAGCCTGGACAGCCGGCACCATGGCTTGCGGAACCAGCATCATTTCCAGACCGAGCGCGCGAGCGATATTCATGAGCGTCGTCGCACGCGCGGCTGCGGCTCCCTTTTCGATGTCGCGATATCGGGGACGGGATATACCCGCCAAATCGGCGACCTGCTCCTGCGTCATCGCAGCGGCCAACCTCGCCTGCCTGAAAAACCCACCGATTTCCCGTAGAATTTCCGATTGAGAGTCCATAACGCAACCTATACGATCTATTCCAATGCGCGACGGTACGCAAAGGTATCTCATCCAGCGAGTAGTTTCAATGCTTTGATGATCTGTTTACGTATCATATGTGAAGAAAATGGTATGGAAAGAGATCAATCTTCCTCTCTCTTTAGCGCCGCGCGGCAACGTCGTTCCTCCGAAAACTGAACCGCACCGGGTTTTCCGGAGGCCGTTTCGTTGAGTCACGCGGCCATGGCTGGGTCATACAGAATGGCGTAGTAGCGTTCCTCGGCTTCGGCCGGCGGAATGTTGCCGATGGCCTCCAGCAGCCGGCGATTGTTGAACCAATCGACCCAATCGAGCTACCGAACTCGACGGCTTCGAAGTTGCGCCATGGTCCGCGTCGATGGATCACCTCGGCCTTGTAAAGGCCGTTGATCGTTTCGGCGAGAGCATTGTCGTAGCTGTCGCCGACGCTGCCTACCGAAGGCTCAACGCCGGCCTCCGCCAGGCGCTCGGTGTATCTGATAGAGTCGTATTGGGCGGCCTCTATCGCTGTGATGGATCAGCCTGCCCCCCTGCACGGGCCGCCGATCATGGAGAGCCTGTTCCAGAGCGTCCAGAACGAAGCTGGCATGCGCCGTCCGGCTAACCCGCCAGCCGACGATCCTTCGCGCATAGGTGTCGATGACAAAGGCGACATAGACGGAGCCCGTCCAGGTCGCGACGCAGGTCAAGTCGGAGACCCACAGCATGGTCGGCGCCGGGGCATGGAACTGGCGATTAACGTGATCGAGAGGGCAAGGTGCGGCCTTGTCGCTCACTGTGGTGCGGATCGGCTTGCCGCGGATGCCCTCAAGACCCATGGCCCTCATCAGTGGGGCAACCGTGCAGCGGGCGACGTCGAGCCCTCACGCTGTAACTCCCGCCAGACCTTGCGAACGCCGTAGACGCGGAAGTTGGCCTCGAACACGCGTCGGACCTCATCCTTCAAGGCCAGGGCCTCATCCCGCTTCGCCCGAGCCGACAGCCGGGAAGGATCGATGCGCTTGGCGACATGGTCGTGGTAGCTCGACGGGGCGATCGGCAGCACCTTCCAGATCGGCTCGACCCGATGCGGTTGCCACGTCCGAAGGCACGCCGGCGAGCACGGTTCATACAGCTGCTGTGGCCACCGTCCACCGGCTTTTCTTCGTAATAGGCCTAGTGCATGCGTCGCTGCCAGACGGCCAACTGAAAGAACATTCAGCCAACGGCTATTTGACCTCGGCGCCGATGCGCTCGACGGTGGTCCTATGAAAGAGACGGGCTGCTTCAGATGCCGCACAGCCTTCATTTAGCTGAGTCGAGTGATTTCGGAGCGCTGATTGGGTTTGTTTCGGACGGCGTCCACCCTTTCGCCCGCGTTCGCGGGCTGCCTGTAACCGGGGCACCGTGGGCATTTTTATAATAATACCCGCTAAGGTAATTCGAAGTTGTTTGGATTGACCGGTTAGCTCGGATCGGCCTGGAGCGTTCCCGGGTCGGTTAATCTCGTTCCAGAGATAGTCTTCCGTGAATGCGATATGAGCCAAGGAGCGGTGCGACCTGGGAGAGCAATTCGACGGAATATCGATGCCCTGGCCGCGGACATAACCGACAGGGGCTGAGATGACGGTAAGCGCGTAGGCTAGGCCCCGTGTCAGCATCACCAAAGCTGACAACCCTTGGACGGCTCGCAGCGTCGGGGACGACTATGGGGTGGCGACAAGGCGCAGCTTGAGGTGTCCAGACCGGCGCTTGAGAAGGCTCTAACTCAGGCTGGCTAGACCTCCGACCCGACAAGCTAACACAAAGACGCAACGCACCGTTCGAGTTTATTGCTGGCAACAAGCCGGCTCCCCAATTAGAGGATTTCCCGGCTTAATTTCCAGCGTCGACTTGACTGCAAAAGACTTTCGCTGGAAGTGTCGACCTAGATTCGGGGGGCTCCATAAAATGGCAAGCAAGGCAAAATCGCGGAAGCGCGTTGGAACTCTAGAAGACCGGTTTATGGACGCCGTTAGAGAATTGTCGGGGGGCGGAAAAGTGAGCGTTAAGAACGCAGCCCTTTTCAATAAACTGGGTTGGATAGAAGAACGTTACACGACAACTAAGGACCGCCTGAGGAAGAATGGACTGATAAGAGGAGGTCCCGGTGGGACTATGTCCCTCCCCCAAAATGCGGCTAGCCCCAGTCCCAAGCCTCTCAAGGCGTTTATCTCCTACTCGCATGCAGATGCGGCTATCAAGGTTGACCTTCTAAAGCACCTTACGCCGCTGAGCCGACTTGGTCTTGTCGAGGCTTGGCACGATGGCGAAATCGAGACTGGCGACAAATGGGCGGACGCCATCAAGGGCAATCTAGAGAGCGCCGACATTATCATCCTCCTGATAAGCGTTGACTTTATCAACTCGCGTTATTGCAACCAGATTGAGCTAACTCACGCGATGGAGAGAGAGGCCAACAACACGACGGTTGTTATTCCAGTGATCGCGAGAAATTGCCTGTGGCAGGAAGAGCTCTTCGGGTCTTTTCAGGCGACCCTCAAGGGTACATCGATCGCAAGTTTCAAGGATCGCGACGAAGCTCTGACTTTGGTCGCGGCAGATATCAAGGAAAAAGCCCTTTCCATGCTTGCCAAAAAGAACGGGGTTGCTCCTTCCTAGATGTGCAATCTGCACAACATCACCACGTCGCAAGAAGCCATACGCCAGTGCACCAGGGCTCTGCGCGACCATCTCAGGCAACCCTGAACCGTCCATCGACATCTACCCCAACCAGCCCCCAACCAGCCCGGTCCGGTGGTCCGCAATGCGGCAGACGGGCAACGTGAAGTCGCCAACCTGCTTTGGGGAATGCCGACACCGCTCGAACGGGTCAAGGGCAAGGCCGACTACGGCACGACCAATATCCGCAACCCACAATACGGCCATTGGCAGCAGTATGTTGGGGTTGAGCATCGCTGTGTGGTGCCTGTGACGAGTTTCTCGGAGCCCAGCCCAACACCCGGCATAAGGACCCTGAGACAGGTATTCAGCGGATTGGTTCGCGCTCAATGAGGACCGGCCGCTTTTCTTCTTCGCTGGCCTCTGGACGCCATGGCATGGGGTGCGCAAGGTCAAGGACGGCGCCGGCGATTTCGAGCTTTACGGCTTCATGACGACCGCGCCCAACGCCCCGATCAAGCCGATCCATGCGCCTCTAGCCTGGCAAAGGCAGCGAGGCTCTCGTCCAGCCGCTTGTTGATGGCCGAGATCGACGAGGCCGAGAAGGCATGGCCGCACAGTTCTTCCGTGATCGCCTTCACCTTGCGGGTCGACACGCCCTGGACATACATCTCCGCCAGTGTCGCCACCAAGGCCCGCTCGGAACGCTGGTAGCGCTCGAACAGCTCGGTGGAGAAGCGCCCGGCCCGATCCTGCGGAACCCGCAGCTCGAGCTTGCCGACCCGCGTCACAAGGGTGCGGCCGTAATAGCCCGAGCGATAGCCAAGCCGTTCGGGCGTGCGCTCGCTCTTCGAGGCACCCAGCGCCTCGTCCATCTCGGCCTCAAGCACCTCCTGCATCACCGCACGGAGCACTTCGTGCAATCCATCCGGGTTCGAAAGCAAAATGTCTTTGACGGCAGCGCTGGCGGTCTTAACTTCAGTCTTGGTCATGGTGGCGTTCCTTCGCGGGAATCAGGTGACGTGAACAATCACCAGCCTGCCATGACCGCCCCCTCTCAGCGAATTTGCAGAACTCTCAGCACACTACCGGGGCAATGTGGATCGGTGCCTAATTTGCATAACACCAAGCAAACACAAGGGATTGAGGCTGACTTACCTTCTCCGTTGCTTGCAGGAATACTCCTTCATTGCAATGGATTTGCACCATCTGCTCCTGCCGGTCTCCCGCCGCACCTGGTGTTCCGGCCCTTTCAGGGGCTCGGCTCGATCGGCGTGACCACCCTGATCAAGCATCGACATAGCCGTCGAATACCGCTTTACTCTCGGCTGTCCGTTCGGGGCATGGCGGGGTGCCTCCCCGATCACGAAGCAGCACCCGAACAACCCCGTGACCAGCGCGTCCCCGCTTCCGAGACTTTCTCACTCAGTAAGGCTATGCGCCCGCCGCCACCTGCGGGCTACGCCGGCATCAACCGGCGGGCAGATGGGCCGAGGGCAATAAGCGGGCCTGGCGCAACGCCGCCAGATCAGCCGAGCCGGTGCAGAAGCAGGCGACGGCCAACTGGCGGATGACGATCTCGAAATGCGCGACAACGGCCTCGGTGGATACCGTAGCCGCGCGCAGCACGCCGGCTGCCTGCCCGGCGATGTCCGCGCCGAGGCGGATAGCCTTGGCCACGTCGACGCCGTCGCTGACCCCGCCCGACGCGATCAGCTTCACCGCTGGCAGCGCCCGACGTACCGCCTGCACGCTGGCCGGGGTCGGGATCCCCCAATCGGCGAACGCCATCGCAACTGTACGGTCGGCGGCATCGGGGGCCCGCTCGCCCTCCACTGCGGCCCAACTGGTGCCGCCGGCGCCGGCGACATCGATCACCGCCACGCCCGCCTGAACGAGCGCACAAGCCACCGAGGCAGAGAGGCCCGACCCCACTTCCTTGGCCACGATCGGCACGCCGACGCTACGTGCGGCGCGAGCGATCTGGGCCAGGACGCCGCGCCAGTCGCGGTCGCCCTCCGGCTGTACCGCTTCCTGCAGCGGATTGAGATGGACAATGAGTCCATCGGCCTCTAGTGCATCCACCGCCCGGCGCGCGAGGTCCAGGCCGTCGGCCTCGCGCAGTTGCGCGGCGCCGACATTGGCCAGCAAGGGAACGTCCGGGGCCAGGCGGCGCAGCGCGCGCGTCAGCCCCTGGGAGTTGCGGGATTGCAGGCTCACGCGCTGCGAACCGACGCACATGGCGATCCCCAAGGCTTGCGCTGCCTCGCTCAGATGGCGGTTAATGGCCTCGGCGCGTGGCATGCCGCCGGTCATGGAGCTGATCAGCAGAGGCGCGCGCATGGTCTTGCCCAGCAGCGAGGCGCTGAGGTCGATCTGCGTCAGGTCCAACTCGGGCAATGCGCAGTGTTCGAAACGAATGTACGCCCAGCCAGCGGCCTTGGCCCGTGCCGTTGGCCGATCCAGCACTATGTCCAGATGGTCGTCCTTGCGCCGGCTCAACTTGGTGTCGCTGATGCTCGCTCCATCCGCGTCATCGGGCGACGGCGTTGAGTCGGATCGGACCGACGGCAGCGCGCGCACGCCGCCGTTTTCCGCGCGTTCAGGCCGGCGCACGCTGGCGTCCGCCCGCAGCGTCGCTGCGGTACCGGCTGTTTGAGGTCTGGTAGTACTGCGCGCGGATGGCCGCCATGGCTTCGATCAACGGTCCCCACGGCGGGGGAAAGCGTTCTTGCGCCATCACCCGGTGCAGCATGCGTGTGTGGCCGGCCAGCTCGTCGGTGAGGAACTCCACGACAGGCATGGCCGGATAGCGCTGCAGCAGCAGTATCGCCGCGTTGTCTCCCTCGCCGGCCGACCTATCCTTTTCGCGTCCATGCAGATCGTTCTGCAAGCGCCCTATCGCGGAGATGAGCCGCAGGACCTGGCGAAACGCCGGATGCGCGCGCAAGGTCGCCATGTCCAGCCCCCACAGCAACGACAGGCAACAGAACACGTTCGTGTAGGCGATCGAATCCACGCCGTTCTGCAAGTACTCGGCGTAGGACCAGCGCTCTGCCCCTACCGCCTGCGCGTGTCCGGCGCGCAGCGCCGCGCAGTAGCACCGGGTATCCTCGAGAAGCTGGGCATAGTCGCGACGATCGTAGGCGAGCGCGGCGAGCGAAGCGCGCAGCACAGCACAGCCCTCGAATCCTGGTAGCGCGCACGCCAGGCCCTGCCCCAGCGCCTGCTCCACCGCGGCGAGCTGCTCCGGCGCGATCAGGTCAAGGTCGTTGCAATCGTCCAGCCAGAACAGCAGCGCCAGTTCGCGATAGAACGCCACGATCAGCGTTTCGTCCAGCGGATCGCGGCCGGTGCGGGCGCTGGTGTCGCGCAGGCTCGGCTGGATGCGCTGCAGGATGTACTGGCCGCCCCGGACTGCTTCCACGGCATGCTCGTCGGCGAACCCGGTCAGGGAACGCCCCCACTCTAGCACATGCTGCAGCGCGCGATCGGCCGGGATCATGGCCCCCCTCCTGCTCCCTCGGCCGAGACGCGCCGCCCCCAACGAAGCGCCAGCCACAACCCGGCTAGTTCGGCCACGCGCACCACCCGGGTGGGGCAATACAGTTCCTTTCCGATCCACAGCGGCGTCTGGGGTAATGCATGGGCTGCGTGGCGGGCGAGCATCCACTTCAGCGCGCGCGCCACCGCCTGCGCGATGCGCCGTCGCCCTGCCGGCTCTTCGGTCCCGTCTATCACGTGCAACGCGAACAGCGCATAGGCGGTTTCCTCGAATGTGGACGCGCGACCGGCGCCCCAGCCGCCGTCGTCGCGCTGCGTCTGCAGCAGCGCTGCCAGCGCGCGCTCGTCGCGCCACTGCGGCTTGCCTTGCGCCAGCGCAGCGACCGCATGCGCGGTGGGATACAGCCAGGAAACGTGCCATTTTTCGTTGTCCCATATACCGTGCGGGTTGCGATTGGCCTCGACGTAGGCGCTGGTGCCGGCGGCGGGTTTTCCCAACATTCGCAACGCATGCAGGGCATGGATGTTGGTCGACACCGAGGCATTGCGCTCGCCGGGGAAGGTGACGAAGAGCTCGCCGGTTTCGAACTGGCGCAACGCGTCGGCCGCCGGGTCGCGGCCTGCAAGGCGAAGGACGCACAACGCAACGGCGGTGTCGTCCGCATCGGCCGCGAAGTGCAAGGCAGGGCCTAGACCGCGCACGCCGAGGCGGGCGTCGAGCTGCGGGATGATCACTTGCACCGCCTCGGCGAGCGCGGGATGCGCGAACAGACCGCCCAGATGCAGGGTGTACAGCGACCAGCATGGCTCGAACACATTGATTGGCCAGACGTTGGGAACGACACCTTCGATGCCGGTGCGCGTCGCCCGCGATGCCGCCAGCAGATACCCGCCCGTGCGCCCGACGTGCGGCGTTCTTCTCTGTGTCACGGCGTGCGCACGCCAGGCGGCGGTGGCCGCCGGACTGATGCCGATGCTGCCGTCGTCGTCCGGGCATGCGGTGGCCGGCGACGTCCCCCAGGCTTCCCAGGAGTGCAGCAACGGATGGCCGCTCGGCAACGTCGCCACAGCCCCCAGCTTGACCAGGCGTGCTTGCCGCAACGGCAACAGCGCCGGGTGGCGCGAAAACGACAAGCCGCCCAGCAAGGATGCGGCCTCGTCGCACAACTGCGGCAGGATCAGCTCCGCGCCGATGGGCGCGTCCTCCGGCACCGCATGCGCGTAGGGATCGGGCTGGCGCTCGATGAACCGGGTTGCAGCCTGGACTGCGTCGGCAGCCCTGGGAAGAGCATCGGCACGCTGCAATGCCAGCAACGCCGCCCACGTTGGCGCATGGCGAAACAGCGGGAAGTCCGCACTTCCCCATCCGCCATCGGCCTGTTGCTGCGCGATGAGCCACGCGTATGCGTCGTGCCGACCGGTGACGTTGCCGTCGAACTGCAGAGCTCGCGCCGTGTCGTATACGGACGGACCGACGCTGCCGCCGTCGCTCATCTCGCTCAGCAGGTGGCGCAATTCGGAAAGGATCTGTTCGGACAGCGCGTTCACGCGGGATGTTCCTTCTGCAGAGGGCTAATGAGAACAGAAACGGGCAGACGCCGCGCACGTCGCCGCCGACACGGACACAGTGCGGCATGCAGCGCCCGTCGGCGGATCGCAGCAGCACAGCGACGAGTCCTTACGGATATGCGCGCTCATGCGTATGGCGCGGACAGATAGACGTTGGCCCGCTGCAGCATCTGCGCCAACCCTTCCGCACGCGGCCCCAGAGGGGCGATGGCCTCCCCGGCGTCGTGCAACAAATACAGGGCGAACTGGCGCGCTGCCTGCAGCCCCATGATCGACGCGCAGGTCGGCTTCTGCGCGGCCGCGTCCTTGCCGGGGGTCTTGCCAAGAGTCGCGGTATTCGCCGTCGCGTCGAGAATGTCGTCGGCCACCTGCAACGCCAGGCCAAAACAGGCGGTGTAGCGATCGAGCGCACAGTACAGCGCAGCGTGCGCGGCATCCTCCGTGATGGAGTATAGCGCGCCCATGCGAACCGACGCGCGCACTAGCGCTCCGGTTTTCATCCGGTGCATCGCCAGGATCCTGTCCAGCCCAGCGTGCTTTCCGACCAGCGACAGATCCATGGCCTGCCCGCCTGCGGCACCCTCGGCGGACACCGCCTGAGCCAGTTCGCGCACGAGCGCAATACGATTGTCGCCAGGCGCATCCAGGCTCGCCAGCGTCAGGAAGGCGTGGGCCTGCAGCGCATCGCCGACCAGGATCGCAGTGGCTTCGCCGAACTTTACGTGCACGGTCGGAAGGCCGCGGCGAAGCACGTCGTCGTCCATCGCGGGCAGGTCGTCGTGGACCAGGGTACAGGCGTGCATCATCTCGATGGCGGCACCGACGTCGTCGAGCATGTGCGCCGGCGTGCCCGCCAGTGCGCCGGCAGCCAGACAGAGCAAGGCTCTGGTGCGCTTCCCGCCATGCAAGGTGGCGTAGCGCATGGCTGCCATCAGCTCTGTCTTACCGTCGTCTTCGGCGCAGAGCAGACGCGCCAGCGCCTGTTCGACCCGCTTTGCGCCGTCCTGCATCCAGATCTCCGGGAGCAGCCCGCCAGATGCGCCGCGCGCCTGCGCGCCCAACCCGCCGAATGCGGAAACGCCAGTTCGGTCGTCGTGTATTGTGGAACCGGTTTGCATGTTGTTCATGTCCTTGTAGCTGAGACGGCCACGGCGAGCGCAAGTCGTCACACGAGTGCGTGCGCTGAGTGCAGCAATGCCGCGCCCCGCCGGCGCCGCTGCCTTGCCAGACGGGGCATGCGATGCCAGCTCATGAGAAGCCTATGCGGATTGCCATGGACGGATGTGCGGTCGGGTAATAGCGCCGGCCTTTTTCGACGTCGCTCAGCAACTGCGGCCGCACCCCGGCCTTGTGCATGGTCAGCGCCAAGGCGATGCAGAACTGCACCATTTCCAGCCATACCAGGTGGTAGCCGATGCAGACGTGTGGGCCGGTACCGAACTGCAGCATGTCCACGGGCCGGATCGGCTCCGTGCGTAGCAGCCACCGCGCCATGCGGAACTGATCAGGCGCCTCGTGCAGCAGCGCCGAGGTCGAGAAATGCAGCAGCGGGATGCACAGATGGGTGCCCGCGGGAATGCGCCGTTGGCCGAGTTGCAATTCCTGCAGCGCGCGACGCGGCAGGAGCGTGGTCGCCGGATGCAGGCGCAGTGTCTCGCGGAACAGCGCCTCGGCGACCGGACACTGCGCCAGGTCCGCGTGCCGGGTCGGCACCGCGCCCACGCGTTGCGCCTCCTCAACCAGGGCGTCCCACAGCACAGGCTGCCGCGCCAGCTCGATTACAATCCAGGCCATTGTCGAGGCAGTGGTGTCGTGACCGGCAAGCAGCAGCAAGCGAATATTCGCGACCAGGACGTCATCGGAGAGCGGACCGTCGCTGCGGTCGAAGGCGCTCACCATGTCTTTGATCAACCCGGTGCGCGCGGCATGCGCGCGCGCGTCGCGGACGAACCGGCGCAACTGCACGTCGATCCAGTCGCGGGCGGCGCGGCCGCGCCGCAAAGGCAGTCCGGGCAGGTCGACCGGTGGCGCGACGATCAACTGCAGCAATTGCCGGTACTTGCGATGCCATCCCGGCAGGTCCTGCGCGGGGATTCCCATGAGGCTGAAGATGAGCTTCAGCATCAGGTCGCCGGTTTCGCGCAGGATGGGTACCTGGCCGCGGGCGCGCCACGCCTGCACCCGCGCCTGGATGACGGGCGCGAACAGGTCGCCGATCCCGGCCTGGGTCAGCCCCTTGGGCAAGAAGGCTGCCTTGATGGCATCGCGCGCCTGCCGGTGCGCGCCGCCGTCCAGGGCAACCAGCGTTCCGCCAAGCAATTCGGGCGCGATCTCTTCGATCAGCGCCGAGGACACGTCCTTGTGCTTGAGCAGTGCGAATGCATCCGGATCCAGGCAGGTCATCAGATGCCCGGCGGGGCCGAAATCCAGCCAGAAGTGGCTGCCCAGCGTCCGTTCTGCGCGCTGCAGCAGGCGCGGCAGGTCGCAGACAATGGCGGGAAGATGCCCGACTAGGGGGAAAGCGCCGGGCATGACCGGGATGTCGCATCGCAGCCGGTGCCGACGGTTGAGTGGGTTGAGCAGTATGTCCATCAGCAGCGCGCCGCCGTCGCCGATTCGGTGTCGCGGGCAGGGCGCGCGGCGCAGCTGTTGCCACCGTCGGCGTATGTCGGCACATGCGCCAGCATGCCGCCATCGATGCACACGACCTGGCCGGTGATGAACGCAGCATCGTCGGAGAGCAGGAACGCCACGAGCGCGGCCACGTCCTCGGGGCGGCCGACGCGCTGCAGGAGCTGGTGCCGGCGCAGATGGCGTTGCATGCACTCGTCCAGCTTGGCGAGGAGACGCTCGGTCATGATAAGACCCGGCGCAACCGCGTTGCAGCGGATCTGCGCATGACCGTACTGGGTGGCGAGCGAAGCCGAGAGCATGTTCATCGCCGCCTTCGACGCGGCGTAGGACGTCTGCGCCGTGTCACCGCTTAGGCCCTGGCACGACGACATGTTGACGATCGCGCCACCGCCGCGGGCGATCATCCGTGGGATAGCCTGCCGGCAGCAGAGCAGCGTGCCGCGCAGATTGGTCGCCATGGTCTGGTCCCAGACTGCCAGGTCCAGGTCGAGGATCGCGCGGTCGCGCGGGGTCAGATGCATGGCGCTCGCATTGTTCACCAGCAGGTCGACCCCCCCGAAGTGCCGCTCCGCCGTCTCGAACAGCGCTGCCACCGCCTGCTCATCGGCGATATCCATGGCTATGGGCAGCGCGTGGCCTGCTTCGGCCGCGATCTGCGCGGTGCAGGCGATGGCCGCCGAGCCATCAATGTCGGCCACCACCACTCTGCCGCCCCCGCGCGCGATGGCGAGAGCGCATGCCTTGCCCATGCCGGCGCCGGCGCCGGTCACCACGGCCACCTTGCCTTTAAACCTTGCCATCGTGTCTCCTGAATTGCATTGGTCTTTCGCAGCATGCCGCTCGGCCTGCGCCGGAGAAGGCGCAGGGTCGGCACTGGCGCTCTCGTCATGGCCGGCGTCGCTTTCGATCACCCGAATGGCGGCGACCGGGCACTGGTTGGCCACAAGCCGCACGGCGGCGTGCAGCGCCGGCGGGACCGTCGCCACGCACACTTCGGCCACGCCGTCCGGTTCGCGCTGGCGAAAGGTGCCCGGCAGCGTCAGCACGCACTGCCCGGTAGTTCCGCACAGATCCTGATCGACCACGACGCGCATCTCATCCCTCCTGCCCATGCAGCCGCACCGGCAGCGCGCGGAACGTCCTAAGGAACGCGGAGGGCTCCCGGGTCGGCTGCTCGGCCAATGCCAGCGTGGGGAAGCGCGCCTGGATCCGCGGCAGGCTTTCGGCCAACTGCACCCGGGCCAGTTGCGCACCAAGGCAGAAGTGGATGCCGTGGCCGAAGGTCAGCATGATCTTCCCGTCGATCGACATGCCAGGACTGGTGCCGCAGAACCGCACGGGATCGAAGCGATCGGGATCGGCGAAGGCGTCCGGGTCGCGATTGCCGGCCGCGATCAGCACGCGCACGTCCGCGTTCTTCGGGATCACCACGCCGCCCATTTCGATGTCGCGCTGGGCGATACGCGGAATGGAGCTGAACATGGCGGGCGCGTCGTAGCGTAGGGCTTCTTCGACGAATGCCTTCACCCCCACGGCATCTCCCTTCAGCCAGTGCCGCTGTTCGGGATACGCCAGCATCGCCAGGACAGCATGGCCGATGGCCGCAGCAGTGGTGGCGAAGCCGCCCAGCAGCATGCCCCAGAGCATGCTGATCAATTCCGCATCCGACAGCGTCTCGGCGTCGTCGTCGTGTGCGCCGACCAGCATTGACACGATGTCGTGGCGGGAATCGGTGCGCTTGCGCTGTATGAGGTCGCCGAAGTAGGCCTGCACCCTGGCGCTGGCCTCGTCCCCCGCGGCGAGCTGCGGATCGCTGGCGTGCGGGCTCAGGCCTTCCAGAATGGCGCTGATGCCGGTGACGAGCGCGAGAATGTCGTCCGGGGGCATGCCGAACAGTTCTCCGAAAACCAGCATGGGCAAGGCCAGCGCGAATTCCTGATGCAGGTCCACTGCCTCCCCGCGCTCCAGTGCGGGCGCCATGCCGTCCAGGCGCGCTGCGACAATGCGAGCGATGGTCGGCCTCAGCTTGTCGATCTGGCCGATGGTGAAATCGCGCGAGATCAGCCGGCGCAGACGCGTATGCGTTGGAGGTTCCTTCATCGCCAAAGTGGACGCCAGCAGACTTAGCGACAGGCTGGTCGCCGCACGCGGGAAATAGCGCGCCAGTTCGCCTGGTGCCGGCCCCCGAAAAGCATCGCCCGTGGCCTTGAGCGCCCAGTAGATGTCGGCGTGGCGGCTCAACAGAAAGAGGCCCGACGCCGCGCGATGTACCGGATCGTGCTCGCGCAACCATCGCATGAATGGGTACGGGTCCTGAATGCACGCTGGCGACGCCAGTTCGGCGAAGGCGTCCCGGCATGCTGCCGTGGTTTCTTGCACGTCCATCTTGGTCACCTGTTGGTTGGCTGATCTGATCGGCGCGCGGCAGTCGCGCGGGCCAATTCGAGGACATCGCGATTCCTCGTGGCGTCCGCGCATCACCAGAGCACCGGGAACTCCACGAACCCGCCAGTGATGATCTCCTTGCGCAACTCCAGTTCTTCGGGCGCCACCGCCAGGCGCAGCGCGGGAAAGCGCTGGAAGATCGAACCGAACACCGCTTTGAGTTCCAGCCTGGCCAGCGCCAAGCCGATGCAGCTGTGCGGCCCGTAGGAGAACGCCAGGTGCGGGTTTTCGTCACGTCCGACATCGAAGATTTCCGGGTCGTCGAAATGGCGCGGATCGAATGACGTCGCCGGCAGGCCGACCAGCACCTTGCTCTCCGCGGGAACATGCACGCCCGCGATGGTCACGTCGGTCCTCGGATAGCGCATGATGCCGTCCCAGCCGGCGCCCGGCGGGTACATGCGCAGGATTTCCTCTACCGCCTTGTCCACCAGGGATGGATCGCCGACCAGGCGTTCGCGCTGTTGCGGATGGCGGAACATGGCCAGCAGGCCGAATTCGATCTGCGCCACGGTGCTCTCGTGCCCCGCCACCAGCATGCCCGCCGCCAGGCCGATCGCCTCTTCCTCGGTCGCCTTGCCCTGGTCGACCGCCGCGAGCAGATCCGTCAGCACGTTGTCGCCCGGATCCTGGCGCTTGTCCCGCATCTTGCCGCGAATGTAGGCGCGGAGTTCTTCCCAGGCCAAGCGCGACGCGCTTCGCGGGCCGCTTTCATGCTGGTGCGTCATCACCTCGTCGGACAGCCCGGCGAAAAAGGCGTGATCCTCGTAGAGCACGCCCATCAGCGCGCCAATGACCATGGCGGGAAGCGGAAAGGAGAGGTGGCGCCGCAGATCGGCGGGCTGGGGCTGGGCCGCCAGCGTCTCGAACAACTGCGCGGCGATCGCCTCGACCTGCTGCGCGAGCAGCTTCACCCTGCCGTTGCTGAAGGCCGACCCCACGATCGTGCGTAACCGCGTATGCTCGCCCCCCTCGTGCGAGACCAGCCATCCTGGCGAACCGAGAATCACCGAATCCGGGGTGAATGCCGCCGGCGGCATTCCCGCGGGCCGGAACGCCGCGTCGGACAACACCGCCCGGGCCTCGTCATAGCCTGTCACCCACCAGCCTTCGTGCCCGGACGGGAAGCGCACGCGGTGGATCGGACCGTTGGCCCGTAGCGCCAACATCTCAGGCGAGGGCTCAATGTGATCGACGCGCCACATCGGCAGCGTCGGCAAAGGTTGTTCGGACATGCTGGCACTTCACTCTATAGCGATGGAAGGGCGGAAGGTGACCGGCGGGCGCTGCGGTAGAGAAGACCTAAGACGGCATGTAGACGACGTCGTCGGAAGGCAGACCGATTATCAGGATCGGCTAACGCTTAACTGCCTAGGCAAACGCGCGGCGAGATGCAGAACGTTATCCTGTACCTTCGAGGTCAGGATAAAGTCGGTGTGGTGGGCCTTTGACTCGCCGCCGGCCAAGATTTCCTGCGCAAGGGTCGACAAGAGCGGCGAGCTGTTGGGTAAGGGCGGTTTCGCCGAGGACCCCATGCCCATAGACGCTATCCGACGCGGATTTGACATTTTGCTTTTCTTTCTTCGTTCCATTCGTGCCATCCACGAAATGAAAGTCGGTCGGCGGCTCCCGGCCCGCAACGAAGCGGCTTCAAAACTCGTGCCAATTTGGCCAACCGAAGAAAAAAATCTGTGATGCTTTTAGGGGCTTAGCCTGAGGCCAGAGAAGAGCTAGGCGAAATAGGCCGGTGTCGCGGGCCAACAAAGGCGACGGAAAAGTGTCGGACAGAACGCCTCGGCGACCTTTAGGTCGGGCTTGCGACATTCTGGTCCAGTTTCGAACATAAGAGGCGGCGAACAGACACGATTGGGGAATTCGATCCTCACGGGGCCAAGGCGCTTGCCCAAGAGCGCCCGCTCATGGTCGCTGCGACAGGCGCATGTTCGCGATAGCCGTGCCGGCGCACCAATGAACGCTAGCGCCACACGTTACGCAATGACTGGAGTGCCCTCCAGGCTCAGGTAATGCATCGGCTCGGCTTCCGGTTCGTCTTTGCCCAGCCGGGGCTGAAGCGCCGAATATCCGCACCATACAGCATCGTTGTTGCCTGTGTGACGAGGCGGTTATAGCGCGCGCCCGATCTTCTAAGACACGGCCTCCGAGAAGGAGGGGCGGTCCAACAGCCCCTCTATTCCAAATGGCACGCCGCTTGCTGTTCCTGGTTAGAGCACCATCAAATCACGATGAAAGCGACTTGCACCATGCCCGACACGCGAAGCTCCAGACCGTGGCCTGAGGAGACGGTGCCCCTTGCAGCTGAACATCGGGGCATCGTCTCCTCCGGAAGTCCGTTCTGGATGGCCGCTTTGCGCATGGCTGGTCCGATGCCGGCACGCCAACACGGGCAGCGCACGCAAATGCGGTTTGCCGGTTCTGTTCAGCATCTGAGTGCCGAAAAGCCTTGTCAAAGGGTCGTCACCCAAGCCAAAGCCGGCGGGTCACTGCCACATATCGACAACATGCTGAACCAGTCCAGTGACGCGGAATCCAGTGAAGCGGGTCTGTTGCGTGAAGTGACATTTCAGGCCCCCACATGCTTTGCGATATTGGCTCCTTCCGGCCGCTATCCCTTTTCCAAACGCACTATCGCTAGTGACCGATCCCGCTTCCGGCGCCATAGCCGTGGAAAGCAACCGGCTCGACGGTGTCCAGCTCGCTCAGATCGATTGCGTTCGGGTGGCCAAGACCAACCGCCAAGACGTTCCCATACGTCGGGAGGGAAAAAAGGAGGTTGCGAGCCGCGAGGCCCTCATTCCGTGCCGGGGATACGAGCCTTTGCCCGGTATTGCGCCAGCCTCTGCCAGAATTCAGCGCAGTCTTCTTCAGGAGCAACTTGATGACAGTTCGAAAGAAAGTTCCCTTCGTCACCTTTCTCACGCGTGTTCACGATAAGTCAGTCCAGGGGCCAAATCCATATCGCTGGCAAGAAAAAACATCTGACGACTACTTTGCCGGCAAGCGGGTCATCCTGTTCTCGCTGCCTGGCGCCTTCACCCCGACCTGCTCGACCTACCAATTGCCCAAGTTCGAAGAGCTCTATGATCAGTTTGCGAAGCAGGGAATTGACGCGATTTACTGCCTCTCGGTCAACGATGCCTTCGTCATGAATGCGTGGGGAAAGTCCTTGGGCCTGAAGCAGGTCCAGCTCATCCCCGATGGCTCAGGCGAGTTCACACGCAAGATGGGCATGCTGGTTGCCAAGGACAATCTCGGATTCGGGATGCGCTCATGGCGCTACGCCGCCCTGATCAACAATGGCGTGGTGGAGCACTGGTTCGAGGAGGAAGGTTTCTCCGACAACTGCGAGGCCGACCCGTATGGCGTTTCATCCCCGCAAAACGTTCTCGAAACGCTGAAAGCCGCCGCATGACCTAGAAAACGTCTCACTGGCGCCATTGCAGGCCCCAAGAGGCTCCTCGACAGGATTATCGCACTCACCATGCAATCTTCAGCAAGCCTGTTTCAGCGCCAGAAGCAATCCATCGTCGCATCGCCTCAACTCATTGAGTCGATTCGCTTGCTGCAACTGGCGCATACCGAACTGCATCAGTTCGTGGAGGGGGAAATCGAGAAGAACCCGCTCTTGGAATCTGCGTCAAACGATGGCGGGCCTTTTGACGATGCTTCGATTTCGGGAGCGGATCAGCCTGTCGGCTTTGGGGCAAACGCCGTTGAAGGTCCGACCGGGGCAGGGTCGCCTGAACGGCTCGGGCAATGGAAATCACTTCGCAACACGACCAACAACCCGCCGGGCAATGGCCCTTCCCTCGACGAGTTTGCCACCCTCGCCGAAACATTGCACGACCATGTCGCTCGTCAGATCGCCCTCACTGCGTTCACACCACAGGAGCGGCTGATCGCTGGCCAGCTTGCCGCCGATCTGGAAGACACTGGCTATCTTCGGGCAAGCCTTTTGGAGCTGGCCGAGAGCCTAAATGTCCATGAGGCTGTTGTGGAACGGGTTCTCGGAACCTTGCAGCAATTTGATCCACCGGGAGTTTTTGCGCGAAGTCTCAGAGAATGCCTCGAGATTCAGTTGCGCCAGCGAAACCGGCTCGACCCAGCAATGGCAGCTTTGGTTGCCCATCTTGAAATGCTTGCGCGACGCGATTTTGAGGCGCTGAAGCAGCATTGCGGCGTCGATGAAGAAGACCTTCTCGACATGATGCATGAGGTTCGTGCGCTCGATCCAAAGCCTGGGAACAGATTCGAATCCGGTGCGTCTGAATCAATCATACCCGACGTCTGGGTCACGCCCTCGCCGCAAGGCGGGTGGCAGATCGAACTTGATCCCGCCACGCTGCCGAAGCTGCTGATCAACCAAACCTACTATGCCGAAGTCACGCGTCAGACTGCCCAAAATTCGAAAGATCAAGCATTTCTCGACGAATGCTTGCGAAACGCGAACTGGCTAATCCGCAGCCTCGATCAGCGCGCCAAGACGATTGTTAAGGTTGCGGCTGAAATCGTGCGTCAGCAGGATGCCTTTTTGGAACATGGCGTCGCCCACCTGCGGCCTCTCAATCTTAGAACCGTCGCTGACGCGATCGGCGTGCACGAGTCGACGGTAAGCCGGGTGACCTCGAACAAGTACATGCTTACCCCGCGCGGAGTTTTTGAACTGAAGTATTTTTTCACCGTCGCGATCGCGTCCTGCCAAGGCGGCGATGCGCACTCCGCCGAAGCTGTCCGGCATCGGATCAAAGCGATCATTGCCGCAGAATCTCCCGGCGACGTGCTTTCCGACGAGGACATCGCTGTCCGGCTGAAGGAAACCGGCATTGATGTTGCGCGCCGCACCGTCACAAAGTATCGCGAAGCAATGAACATCCCCTCCTCAGTGCAACGCCGCCGGGAAATGCGCTTGTGTTTTTAGATTTGGGTCAAGGCAGCCTACATCACGTTGCATTGCATCAAAGTGGAGACTTCGTTCATGACCCGATCCGCAGCAGGCGTCATGAACGCTGTTCTGCACGACCCAGAAAAGCCTGTCCCACCGTCTGGTCCGGCATGGGGTGCCATCATTTCGCTTTCCTTGGGCACCTTCGGGCTGGTCACGGCAGAGTTTCTGCCTGTCAGCCTGCTCACGCCCCTCGCGCATGATCTCGCTATCAGCGAGGGAGCGGCTGGACAGGCGATGACGGCGACAGCTATCGTCGGGGCGATCTCGGCGCCGACGGTGGCCATCATCACAAAGCGCCTGGACCGCAGGACCGTCATGTGGACCATGACGCTGCTGCTGATCCTGTCGGACGTTCTGGCGGCCGGCGCGTGGTCGCTGGCGGTTCTCCTGACTGCACGCGTCGTGCTCGGCATAGCGCTCGGAGGCTTCTGGTCGATGTCGGCAGCACTGGCGATGCGGCTCGTTCCAAGCCACCTCCTGCCTCGCGCTATGTCGATCATCCTCACCGGCGTTTCCGTAGCTACCGTCTGCGCAGCTCCAATCGGCGCTTATGTCAGCGATATCTGGGGATGGCGAAGCGCCTTCATGCTCGCCGCAGCCGGCGGTGTCGCTACACTGCTCGTGCAGCTCATAACCATTCCGAGACTGCCTCCGATTGGAGTGACTAGCGTCCGCAGCCTGCTGGATGTGGCAAAGATTCCGATGGTCAAGGTTGCGCTTTTTGTCATCCTGCTGGTCGCTTCCGGCCACTTCGCCGGAATCACCTATATCCGCGCCTTCCTCGAAAAGATTCCCGCGCTTGACGTCGAGACGATCTCGCTTGTGTTGCTTGCTTTTGGCATCGGCGGATTCTTCGGCAATTTGGCCGGCGGGGTTCTGGCCGAGTACAGTCTCAAGGCAGTCGCGGCCCTTGCACCGCTGCTCATAGGGATAGCGGCTGTTTCGCTACTGACGGCGGGAGCATCGGCCTTCGCCTCGGGGATTGCGGTTGGCGCGTGGGGCTTTGCCTTCGGCGCGGTGCCGGTAGGATTACAGACGTGGATGGTGCGGCGGGCCGTTCCCGAGCAGGCCGAAAGCGCCGGTGTGCTGATGGTCGTAGCATTCCAAGTGGCAATCGCAGCCGGCGCGATTTTCGGCGGGCTATTGGTGGAGAATGCGGGGATCGCCAGCGCCATTGCCTACAGCGCTGTTGCCACGTTCGTCGCTGCCCTCATAGTTTTCCTGCTCGGCCCGAAGCGCGGAACCTAGATCGCCTGACAGGAGAGATCTCAGCAGCGCAGCGGGACGAGAGGTCCAATCGCATGCACGGCGCGGCGCGATCCTCCGCTTGCGGGCGATGCCCCGACGGGAGCGACTGGCTCGCCTTCGATAATGCCTCTACTCTCTTGACGAATGCTCTGGCGGATCGATCTGTCGTATCGTTCGCATACCATCAGCTTGCCTGGCCACTCACCCTTTGACACGGTGCCTATCCGTCCGGGGCAGCACGAATGCATTTCGGCGAGCGTCCTAGCCCTGAACGACCTGATCTTATCCTTGTAGTGCTGGGCGGGTTACGCCCCTTGAACTGAACCCGTATTGTGGGCGCACCTGCCGATCCAATTCGCCCTTAATCGTCTCGAAGCGCTGTAAACGTACCCGTCATTGGCTGCAACAAAGTTGCATTCTTCGGCGCAATAACCCTGCTTACTCGAAATGCCCCGCCACCGAGAGGCGGGTCATCCGCGCTCCGCCCGGAGTAGTCGTTCATCCACGCAACATTGCAGAACAAAATAGGCATTTCTCAGCCTCTATGGGACGTCATGATGGATTCGATCGAAGGTTCCTATGTCAGCCGAGTTGGTTAGTTGAACCGTTTTGACGCGAATTCTAATCGAGCCTAATCCAGCTGGTGAATGGTAGATTGTGGCACAACAGCCTTGGCGATTTCACATAGGTGCTTGTGGTGCGTGAGATAGATGACCTGACCTGTGTTCGCCATCTCCCCAAACAATCTAAAAACTTCCTCCGAGCGAATATGGTCAAAGGTTTCCATGATGTCGTCGGCGATGAAGGGAACCGAGGGCCGGAATTGGGCGAACTCGTAATAACCGGCGAGCCTCAGTGCTAGGTAGAGCTGAAAGCGCGCGCCCTTCGAAAGCGCTTCAGCGAGCTTGGATTGCCCGTCGCGCTGCACCGCGATGAGAACCTCCTCGCCTTTGACGGGCTGGGTTGTAAGGCCTGAATACTGCCCACGGGTCATTAGCTTGAATGCGTCTGATGCACGCGCCATCATCCCCGAACGGTGGTTCTCACGGTAGATCCGCAAAGCATTTCCAGCCGACATGATACCAAGTTTCAGCTCAATGTAGCGAACGGCCTTCTCCTCGATTTCCAACAGGGTTGTGCGCCGTTCGGCATCCAGGCGGGCAACCGCGCTGTCACCGCCGATGGCGTCCAACTTGTCTGCCGCGCGGGTCTGTCGGATCAGCTGTTGCTGGATGATTTCAACGAACTGGCGAAGCCGCTGCTCGCCCTCAGCCTTCTCGACCGCGAGGCTGTCGAAATCGATCGCTTCCAGGATCGAGCGTGCCTGGTCGAATCCATCGACTGCGAGTTCCGCCACTACCCGTTCCTCAAGTTCGGCGACGGTAGTGCGCAAGCCGTCGCGCTCACGCAGCAGCTCGTCGCGTTCGACTACCTCGGACAGAGTGGCGACGCCAAAGACGCCCAGCACTTCATTCTTGCGGCGTTCGTGTGCCGAAATCTCGGTGTCGAGGATTTCGCGCGCCTCCTTGAGGCGCTTCAGCTCGTTGCCGAGGCTTGCCTTCGTTTCACGTGTCCGCTCGGCACGCTCCAGGCGCTCGGCAAGGCGGGTGGCCAACTGCTCCGGCTCGCCATCCTTCGTCGGCTCGTCGGCTTCGACCGCAACGGCGATGACCTCGACCAGAAAATTGGCCCTGTCGGCCTCCATCTTGTCGATACGCAGCTGCAGATCCTCCCGCTCCTGCAGGCTTCTTGACAGTTCGGCCAATTGATCGAGCACAGCGCCAACGCCTGACGCGGACAGACCGCTTTCGAGCCACGTTCCCTTGAGCGCTTCGGTAATGCCGGCCAGCCATTCCTCCTCGCGACGCTCCGCCACCCCTACCGCAACCCGTCGGGCAGCTAGATCCTCTTCTTTGGAACTCACCATCCTGAGCGCCTCGGCATACTCGGCGTCCACCTTGCGCTGCCGGTCCAGAAACAGCTCCGCGATGGCCATGATTGCTTCGAGGGTGTCGCCGGGCTCTGATACTATGCCGACACTTTCCAGCGCCGCTCTCATTTCCAAGTGTATCTGCTGGCCGGCGTCAGCGGCTCGCTCGGCTTTCAAGCGAGCAAGTTCGATCTGCTCCCAGGCAGCGAGCGCATCGCTGCGCGCCTCGATCTGATCCTCGATCCTTTCGATCAGGCGCTCAGACGAAGGTTCCAGGGCTTCTCCGAGGAGGTCGCTGGCGGCCACACGGATTTCCAACAATTGGGTATCCGCATCCTTGACGAGCTGTTGGCTTTGGATGCCGTTTCGTGACAGGTTGGCCGTGGCCTCGGCCAGGGCACGCGTCATTGCCCGGATCTCGGCCAGATCCGCCGCGCCGGCCAGCCGGCCTGCGCTGGCAACGTCATCGCGCGTCAGTGCCACGGCGAAATCGTCAGCGGTGTCACCAGTCAACCCTGCGCGGTGCGTTGCCCACGCATCATCGCGGAGACGGCGGATGGCGGCAGCCGCTTCATCGTCGACAACGTCGACCGAGGCTCGAAGGGCATCCAATCGTGCGGCGAGCATTGCATGGTGGCCCTCGTATTCGGCGAGGCGTTCGGCAAGTACCGCGGTGTTCCTTGCCAGTACTGACGCTACTGTCTTCCAGGCGGCAATCTGCCCGGCGCTCGGAACCGCAACGTTGACGAGAGCGAGGGCATCTCCGTTCCATGGGCGCAAGCGAGCCAGCGATGCCTTCCATCGGATTGTTCCCGCATCTCCCGCCTCGCGAGCCGTCTTGATCTCTGCCTTGTGTCCGCTTGCTCGCGCTTTCGACAAAGCCGAGCCCAGCCTTGCCCTGGCGGGTTCGGGCACCGCCCTTTCCTCGCCGACCCGCTGCCTTGCCACCTGCAACGCATCGAGTGCTGCCGCCGCCTCGTCGCGGGCGGCGCGCGCGCCCGTAGCAATACCGGACCTCTGCTCGACCATAGCGCGAACGACGCCAACTGTGACGGTAGGCAGAAGCAGTGCGGCAGGATCCGGCTCGGAAGACCGGCCCAAGGCGGCAAGGCAGCTTGCCACGGTGTTGTTGAGGATTTGCAGCCCCATCCTGCGAGTGGGCAAGTCAAAGCCAGCCGCGGTATGGCGCACCTTGCCCTCCGCCAGGCTGCGAATGCGTTCGGAAATCGACAGGATCCGTTCGTCCTCGTCGACCGCAGTGACTTTTGCCGACAGCCGCTCGACCTCATCGATGTTTGCGGACAGTCGCGTTCTGAGGCTGGCATCGTCATCGATTAGTTCGGTGACACTTCCCGTCCATGTCCGGGCTGGGGAGGTGATGTCCGGCAGCTGATCCAGCCGGGCAATCTTGCGGCGCATATCCGCCAGCATCGGCGCAGCACGTACGTAACGAGCAATGGTATCCAGCCTGGCCACCAGCACGGCCCGATCGCTGATGGTTCGGCCGTACTGCTGCGATGCATCGAGACGTTCGGCCTCCAGTCCCTCATAGGTCGATGCAAGTGTGTCGATCGCATCCCTGCGCGACTTCACGTCAACAAGGCGCTTCTTCAGCAGCGCCAGTTCGGTGCCATGCGCCTGCTTCCGATACAGCGCGTCTGCTTCGGCCTCGAGGGCGTTCAACGTATCGCTTGCGTTCCCAAGACCGGCGCTGGCCGTGAAGAGGAGCTTGCCGAGGTCGCCCCGCGATTCCAGGATCGATTTTCCGCCGGCTTCCAGCGTCTCGTCATCGAGTGAAAACATAGTCGTGTAAGCGTCACGCGACAGTCCGGCGAGATGCGCCGTGATCGCCACCTCGCTCATCGATTGGCCCGTCGCGTTCAATAGCGAATTAGTACGCTGTTTCGTACGCGTGAACGTGTGCTCGGAGCCGGCCAGTTCCAGAACCCCACCGATGCGCATGGCGCTGTACTCATGCAGGAAGTTGTAGCGGCTCCGTTCCTCGATGCCGAACAGCAAATCTAGATAGGCGGAAAGCGCTGTCGATTTGCCGGCCTCATTCAGGCCAAACACGATATGCAGATCAGGTCCGGATTCCGGTTTGGGTCCGAAGTCGATCGTACCATCGGTGAACTTTCCATAGCGAATGAGGTCAAGGCGCTGCAGCCTCATGACGCTCCACCGGACTTAAGGCGGGAAGTCACCAAGTCTGCGCCCTTGGAAAGCACCTGATCGAGGAACCGTTCCAGCCCGGCTTCGTCCTTCCCAGCAAAATCCCGTCCGTCGGCCGGAAGGTCGGCGACCATCCTTTGGACGAACGCCCTCGCCTCGGCGCGGAAGGCATCCGAGGTGGCATCGGCGCGCATGGATTGCTCGAGTTCGAAAATCGGATCAGCAATATCCTCGGCCGTCTCCGCCCGAGGTGGCGCGAGGTCAAGCTCGAGCTTCTCCACCCACGTATGGCCTAGCTGTTCCGCAGCCTGTTCGGCTTCGGCAAGAAGGAGATCTCTGTCGCGGATCAGCGCCCATAACAATGGTGATGTTCCTGTTAGGCCAACGCGGGCCACAGCATGACGCGACCGGACGGCGGCCCGCATCTCTTCGAGTGCGTTTCGAACACGCGCGACGGCCTCGGACCACTCCACTGCTCCCGTAAGGTCGACGCTGACCCTTTCGAACTGCGCAACGCAGGTCAGCCTTTCCTCGATCTCCACCGAACGGTCGTCTCGCACCGTCACAAGGGTGACTGATTTCTCGCCGGCCTCGTTGATATCCCTCCCCTGCGGTATTCCCGGCATCACCACCGTGCTTGCGCCGGAATGGACTTGGCGAAGATGAATGTGGCCAAGCCCCCAATAGTCGAAACCGTGGGCGTGCAGGTCAGCGATGCTGCAGGGCGCGTAAACGTCGTGACCGGGCGATCCGGCCAGACTGGTATGCATGATGCCAATATTGACGGCTCCTTCGCGAGCAGCCGGATATTTGGGCAGCAGGCTGTCCGGCGCCTTAGGGTTCGCAAAGCTCAAACCATGGAAAACGACGTCCACACCGCCGGCTGTCTGCAATACCGACTGAGCACGACCGCCAAAAATGGTCACGGTGTCAGGAAACACCAGCTGTTTGGAAATCCGCGACAGGGCGTCATGATTGCCGCGGATCTTGAAAACCCTGATGCCGGCCTGGTGCAGGCGTGTCATCTGCGCTGCCAGGAACCGCGCCGTCTTCATCGAGGTTTGATCACCATCGTATAGGTCGCCGGCTATTACCAACGCATCCACGCGTTCCTCTAGGCAGAGATCCACTATCGAAACGAATGCCTGGCGGCTGGCGTCGCCCACGAGCCCGGCAAGATCGGGATTACGCATCGCGAGCGAACGCAGCGGCGAGTCGAGATGAATATCGGCCGTGTGTACGAATCGAAATGCCATTCGGCCTCCGCCAGCAAAAGAGGTGTTCCGAGCTTCAACAGAGATTGCAACGAGGGCTCTACAATGCCCGGTCACACTTCAGCTAATGCCTCGCTCGCGGACTCGCCGGCCACCAACAAACCGTCTTGGGGCCGCAGCAAGCCCTTGGCAATCAAATCGGCGACCCCAGCTGAAATCAACTGCCGCAATTGTGCACTTGTGGCTTTGAAGCCCAGCATTCTCGCAACGGTTATTGCGATTTCTTCCTCCGTCGCACCGAGGTTGGATTTCACGACTTCCATGGCGCCTTGGGCGACTTCGTCCTGCGCAATCATTTCGGGCTTGCGCAATCCAGCGGACACGACGCCGCTGCGATCCCTGAGACGAACAGGAGCACCTGGCTTGAAGCAGAAGCTGCCTCGACGGGCTACTGCACCACCTCTCTGCGCTAGGCCTACCCCTCGCTCGATTGCATCCTGAATCCTGCCACCGGCCCGCTGCAGACCCCACGCGCCCCGAATACGCGAAACTATTTCGTCGACATGGATTGGTGTTTCTATAGCCACCACCTGCTCGACCAGTCCGGCCATGATTCCGCTGGGCGTCTCGTGGAGTTCGAACGATCCCGGTCGGTTTAGTTCGGCCTCTTCGTAGGCTCGATTGGGTATCTCGGATCCCTTTGTGCTTTCGAGACCGATTTCCGTCACGTTGCCTCTGTCGACCGTAACAACCTGCACGGCTACAGCACGATTTCTCTGGACCCCCAATTCGGCCCGCTCATCGAGCTCTTTTCTCGCAGCCTCAATCGCTAATATGGTTCGCTCCAGCTGCTCGCGTGGCCTCTGAAACCAGTCAGCGTTCCAGATGCGATGGATTATCCAACCATGGTCTTCCAGAACAGACTGCCGTAGCCGGTCTCGATCTCGGGCCGAGCGCGATGAATGATATTCTGCGCCATCACATTCGATGCCAAGAATATAGCGGCCTGGCCTCTCCGGATCAGCAACCGCGAGATCGATGAAGAAGCCTGCAATGCCAACCTGAGCATGAACCTGGTAACCCTTTCCGATCAGCGCGTTGGCTACCTGCTCTTCAAAGATTGAATCCATTTCGCGAACCGTGGCCTGGGCAAGCGAAATTCGCCCTGTTCTCGCGTAGTGCAAGAAGAGCTTGAAGGCGAAGATGCCTTTCCCTTTGCCACGCTCCAGGTCGATGTCCTCGTCTGTGATGGACGCGAATACTTCGCAGCTGCGCTTGGCGCGGCTTATGAGGACGTTGAGCCGACGCTCGCCGCCTTCCGCACCAAGAGGGCCGAAACGCATGGCCATGTACCCCTGCGCATTCTTGGCATACCCCACTGAGATCATGATCACGTCGCGCTCATCGCCTTGAACATTTTCAAGGCTCTTGACGAAGAATGGCTCGCTGGGGTGCGCGTGAAAGAACTCCTCCGTATCGGGATTTAGTCGCCGCAGCCCTTCGAGTTCATCCTGGATCGCGCGGCGTTGGCTAACCGAAAATGTTGCAACGCCTAGAGTCTCTCGCGGGTTCACCTTCGCATGACGGATGATCGCTTCGGCTACTGCTCTCGCCTCTACCGGATTGGTTCCTGTGCCACCGGAATCGAAGACCCCCTCTGGCACATGCTGAAACCGCAACCCCATGCCTGCCTCTTGGGTATAGGGGCTTGGCACGATGAAAAGCCGGTTCTCGTAGAACTGGCTGTTCGATACGGCGATCAGAGATTGGTGACGGCTACGGTAGTGCCAGCGGAGCATACGCTGCGGCAAGCCGCGGGCCGTGAACAGGCCGAGGATGCTTTCTATGTCGGCGACCTGCGCGCCCTCACCCTCGTCATCTTCAGACTGCGAGCCTGTCACCTTCGCGAAGAATGTCGTGGGTGGCAGTTGGCGTTCGTCGCCAACAACGACCACCTGATTGGCCCTGGCGATCGAGCCAAGCGCGTCCACAGGCTGTATCTGAGACGCCTCGTCCATCACAAGAAGATCGAAGGACATCCTGCCGGGCGACAGGAATTGGGCCACCGAAAGCGGGCTCATCATGAACACTGGCTTGAGTGCCTGGATGGCAGGCCCTGCCTTCTGCATCAACTGCCGGATAGGCATGTGGCCCCGTCTGCGCGCCATCTCAGAACGAAGCAGTCCGACTGGTCCAGCTCCGCCGTCTCTTGAAGGAATTTTTCGGTGATGAGCCGTCACAACTTCGATGGCACCGGCCTTGATCCTCTGTCGGTCCAGATCGGCGAAGTCACGTACAGCCCTGGAATGCAGTTCCCCGTCGAACCTTGCCAGCTCCGGCTCATCGGTCGCCATCGCTAGAAACATCCGTTCGTAGTAGGCCATATCGAAGACTGATCGCGCCGATCCTGTTGTAATCTGGCCGTCGGCCAGGCCGTCTATCAACTGTCCCAGTCCAGCCTTTCGGGCTGTTTCGGATCGCTCTCCATAGGCAACCCATTTCGAGAGCTGTTCCTGATGATCGAGCCACCCCTCCAGTCGAGAAACAACCTCGACTATCGCGACGTCTGGAAAATCGTCTACTCCAAACAAGGAGGGAGCATCGGCTTTCAAATCCCCTGCAAGCGCCTTCAATTCCCGCGCTGCCGCTTGGGCCGCTTCACGCGCTGAACGCGCCAAGTTTGCGATGTCTTTTCTTTCAGGCAACCGCGCAGCCAAATGCCGGATTGAGCCATTTTCTCTCAGCCAAAGTTCGGCTTGCGCGAGCGCGGCCCAATCGGATCCTCGACCGAGCCACGACGAGCCGAATGCGAACTTGCCAAGGCTTTCCCCGTCCTCGATCTCTTGATCAAGCGCTTGTAGTCTGCCTAGTCGGCGCAGTATCTCCACCCGCTCACTGATCAGATCTGGAACGTCAGTCAGCACCTGTCGTGACGCGTCATCGGCTTGAGCTACAGTGCTTGCCTTCGCTTCCATCAGTTGCAGCGAGACCCGCTCGGGGGAAGCCACGTCACCTTGCATGGATGACGCAAGGTGGCCTAAATCGTTCCAAAACCCCTCGATAATCGGCTGACCGATGTCGATCACCTTACGAACTCGCACCGCACGCGCGCCCGCTTCAGAGCGCTCCGCCATCCGCCCGGCTATAATTCGCGGTTCCGAGCCAAGTCCCCTCAGCGTGCGCATCCACTCCACTAAGGCCTGGAGTGGTGCCGAAGACGATCTCTCACCGCGCCAATCGGCTCCGAAGGCGGAACCGCCAAAGGCGTCGCCTTCGCGCACTTTTGCTGCGGCCGCTTGGCCCTTCATTAGAATGTCGAGGAGACCCACTATCTCCGCCGCAGGCGCGCTAGGGGCCACCAAAATAGTCCGCACAAGTGCAGTGGCACGACGGTAGTCACCATTCAATGCTTTCAATATTCCCGTGTGCTCGGCGAGCGCTTGCCGCGCCGCGGCCACGTTGGTACTCCACGCGGCATCAACAACTTTGCCCTGAAGCTCGGCTCTAGCAGTCTCTAGCGTTGCTACGCTGTCGGCAAGGTCACCAGCCTGTTCCAGCCCGGAGTCCCAAACTGTGGCTGCGAATGCCTCAGGGCTCGCATCGGGGGCTGCCGCAACTCTCTCGCCGGTCATCACTAACCTGAGGAGTCCTCCAAGCGTGTCCGGTAAAACGGTAGACCCCAGTTCTTGATTTAGCCGCTCAGCTTCTTCTCTTAAGCGTGGGAGCAACACGGTTAGCTGGCGCGCACGAACGAAACCATCTTTCGGAAAGTCTGAAGGAAGCTTAGCAAGCTCTGTCTCGAGACCTTCAATTGGCGTATCGATAGCCGTCGCCACCAACTGCTCCGACAGTTCCTCGGATTTGCGGTTGAAATCTGTTCCTGTCCAGAGAAGCGATGCAATGTCCTTTGGACGCTCATCCCAAACCGGCGAGACTAGCGCCTCGGCAGGAAGTCCAGGTGCGGACGCGAGAAGCTCAGCGCGATCTTCTACCTCGCCGCTGTCGCTGAGGATTTGCGGAGGCTTCGCCTCGATCCGCTCAGCAATATCGGCCAGTTTGGCGTGCAGAGCCTTTGCTTGATCCAGCGACGACGCAATGCGTGGGACGAGCCTCTCAATGGTCGTTGGTAGAACGACATCCAGGCCAACTCCCCGCCATGGGTGGTGGATCGGCAAGCCGATCTCGTTGATCCGCTGAGACACGTCATCGAGAAGTTTGCGACGTTGCGAGACACCGTCATTCGTCCAAGCGGTGGCATCCTCAAGTTCAATGTCAACTGGCTTTTGCCCGTTCTGCCTTAGTCGGGTTAGCTGGCCAAGAACCTGGTATGGAGTGAGTTCGGACGTTCCAAATGGAACATGCATCCTTGTAGCATGTGCATTGAGTTTGTCCCTAGCCTCCAGCAGGCGTTCAGTAAGGGAAGAAGCAAGCTGTCCGCGAGGCGATCCGAGTTGCCAGGTGCGCCGCAACTCCTCCAGCATCATGCGCTTGTTTGCCTTGTTGCTATGGAGCTCAAGGCAGGCGTCCCCCACCCCCGCAGTGTCAAGCCGTCGCTTCACGACCTCAAGTGCGGCCATTTTTTCCGCAACGAACAGCACGGTCTTTCCATCGGCAACGGCCGACCCGATAATGTTTGCGATCGTCTGCGATTTTCCTGTCCCGGGAGGACCTTGGATAACGAGGTCGCGACCCTTTCTTGCATCATGGATCGCCAGCGTCTGAGAACTGTCACTGTCGACGATATGCAACATTTCGGCAGGCGCGATATGCGGATCAATCGCAATGTCGTCCGACATCAGCGGTTCGCGTGTTTCGAAACCATCTGAAAGAAGCGAGCGGATCTTCGGTTGTTCGATAATCTTTGCGCCATCCGGCCAGAGATCCGGATCCAGGTCACGGTACATCAAGAACTTAGCGAACGAGAAGAAGCCGAGCACCATATCATCGGCAAGCACCTGCCAACCCTCTTTGGTCGACACTGCTTCGGCAACGGCATCGAGATAGGCCGAGACGTCGAAGTCGTCTCCTACTTCAAAACGCGGCAGGGCGAGCTTGTGAATGCGGTCGAGATAGAGTTCCAAGGAGAGGTTTGCGGTAAGATCTTCCGTACGAGCTCGCAGCCGAAACTTTTCTCCAGCGGCCCCTCGCTCCAGCCGTACCGGGACCAAAATGAGAGGAGCCTGACGGATGTTTTCTTTGTTGCTCGGGTCAATCCACTTCAGCATGCCAAGGGCCAGAAAGAGGATATTGACGCCCTGCTCTTCCTCAAGTGTGCGGGCATCGTGGTAGAGATCAAGGAGCCGGCGCTGCAGCCCCGTTGGGGTCATCCTCGTCTGAAGCTTGGTGTCAGAATGTCGCGCAGATACCCCTCTATCGTCGAATCCTTCGTCCTCAGGCTGAGCAAGAGCAACGGGGGAATAGTCGATTTCCTCGTCTGGAGGGCTGCTTTCAACCTGGCCTGCCTTCGGCCGATCCGGCTTGCCGGCCAGGAAGGTAAAAGCCTTTCCTTCGCTCACCAGCAATCGATAGATCTCAGACGACCTCTCGTCGACAATATCGATCGTCTTCGCGCTCTTTGAAAACCGTGGCACATTCAAAAGTCGGTTGCGAGCAGAAAGGTCGAGCAATTCCATCCTGGCTCGCTCGAGCTTTTCCTTTAAAGGCAGATCGCTTTGGAAGACCGATTTTTCAACTTCCGACACTCACACCCCCCTGATAGGCTGGACACATAGAGCCTAGACAAGGGCTGTCCGCAACATAAAATGCTGGTTTTTCAACCTCGAATGGCAACCACCAACACTTCAATCGTTTAGTATTGTGAGCACTGCGGCTTGGTGGAAAAATTGCGGATGTTTGTTTAATGTTCCGGACACTTCGCATCCCCACCTTGATCTCGAGGTTCCCTTTCGGACAAAATGCCATCATACGTGTGGACGAGGTGTTGGCAGCTCTGGCATCCGCCTCGCCGGCCACGACCAACTGGCGCACAAGCCGACTTCTTTTTGAATCGGCCTCCTAATTTCATTCCGAGAAAACTTGTAGGCTCCAGCGCGGAAAGATGGTCGTGTTTACGGAACAGGTAACTACAAAGTCGTGACTTCGGGCTGATCTGCGAAGGCACCATGGTGTTCAAAGCGCCGAACTACAAGGCAAACCAGCGCCAGCGAAAAAAGCGCCTATGAATGGTGCAGAGGCACGTTACAAATCATGCAGCTTGCGTTTCGCAAAGGATCGGAAATTGAATAACAATCGCTATTCTTATCGTCGCCGCGCGCGACCAAGGCGCGGCGCGGAACCAATCGTCCGCAGACGTTTCTCTCCAGATGTGCGCTTGCCTCTGATCGTGGTGATCGTGGTGGCCTTGGCTGCTTACGCGACCCACTATTTTACAGGCTCGGGTGACCAGTTACGTGGTCTCGATATAGCAAACTCGGCCGGGTCGAGACGGGCGCCGATTGTAGGCATAGCATCGGTGATTGATGGAGACACGATAGAGATCCACGGGCAGCGCGTCCGCTTCAACGGCATCGATGCACCCGAAAGCCGCCAATACTGCAATGACGCTAGCGCACATCAATACCCCTGCGGGCGCCGGGCGGCCGAAGCATTGGCGAATTTCCTTGCGGCTTCGCAGCCTGTCCAATGCACATTTGTTTCATGGGATCGGTACCGTCGCTTCGTCGGCGATTGTCGGCGCGCGGACGGTGTCAGCGTCGCGTCCTGGATGGTCGAACATGGCCAAGCCTTGGACTGGCCCCGCTATAGCCACGGCGCCTATGCGCAACAGCAAACTAATGCTGAAACCGCAAAGGTTGGAATCTGGATTGGGACGTTTGACAACCCTTGGGATTGGCGCGAACAACATGCCGAATCTGCGAGCCCAACCAAAAGCCCCTTTGGGCTTGTCAGCCGTCGCCAAGTAGCACAGAGCTACTCATGCCAACCTCGCCGGTTGTGCACGCAGATTTCTTCTTGCGAAGAAGCACGTTGGTATCTCGCCAACTGCACATGGGGGAGCAAGTTGGATCGAGATAGCGACGGGATTCCGTGCGAAGGCGTTTGCTGACCTGGGCTCACGCTTTGAGCCCATCCCCAACCATCACTCCCTAGTGTGCGCATTTCGCGTTGTGAATTGGCGGTCGGAGCTTCGATGCAATTGCGCGAGTGCCGATAGAGCCTGGCAAAAAAGGGCTGGCTGACGTTTGTCTTGGAAAATTCCACCAGCTCGTTAAGTCCGGACGGGCTAGAAAACCGCAACGCTTCGTAGCGGCATACAGGGATCTGCCGATTGTCTTTGAAGCGCTTGTCAGGCCCGCCGTTTTTGTTTGGGTGAGCCCAGGTGTAGCTCACGATCTCCGCATCAGATGGAACTTTGCCGGTCTCGATAAAATTACTCGGGGCGAATTGGGTCTGCAGATCGGCATATCCGACTGCGCCGTATCGGTTTCCGTCCTTCACCAGCACTAGGTCAGGCATGAAGAAGAGCACCTGCCGACCCACATTGATTGAAGGAGGAGTAACGTTGCTGCGTACAACCTTCGGCAAGGAGCTTGTAAGTGTCGTGGGCTTTTTGTCGACCAGCATGCTGGCCCCGGCATTTCGCTTCCAAGCAGTCAGATCCTCTATCTTGCCGTCGGCAGCGACATGCCATCTCCCTGCGCAGCCGGTGAGAGTTTCGAACGCGCCGACAAGTCGCCCGTAGGCGGCCTCCGCGTCTTTTTCCAGATCGTAATAGAGCACGCTCACCCGGCGGTAACTGTCAAACCATTTGCCAATGAGCATACCCGGCACAAAGGCACCGATGCCCAGCACCGGTGCGGCACCTCCGAGCTTGGTCCCCGCAAGGAAACCTGCGATCCCGAACAAAACCGCGAGTGCTACGGACAGCCGCGTCTGCGATTGCCTGGCATTGATTTCATCGAGCACATTGGCGAATGTCTCGTCACGCATTTCCACCACATCGCGGGACTCGATTTCTCTCATCACGACGCCATCAGAGACGTATTCCGGGCGCGAGGATTGTGGACGGGGTTGCGGCGCAGATGGGGTCTGAGAGAGCTGGACTACCTTCTTCGCGCTGGCCTTGCCTAAAGTGCCACGATAGTAGAGCCCACCCACGCCGGCGTGGATGTAGTGACCTCTTGGCCCAGTGCCGATGCGGAGGCCCTTCACGCCAACGGAAGCGCCAACCCCACCGGACGAAAAGTTAAAGCGGAATGGTCCCGCACTGATCGATTTTCGAACGTAAAACCCCATAGCCCAATCCCCCCAACTCAACTGCCGTACCGGCTAAGGCGCCAGTCTCTCGTCCCCATTCATGGCTTGGCGCCACCAACCGGCGCCAATTTTGATCGCTGCCTCACCCTAATCTCGATGCGCCTTCGAGCCCGTACATCGCCAATCTGCGCTCCGTCGGTGAGATGATCGCCGGGCAGGATGAGCTGACCACCAGACATCGGCAAAATCGTAAACCCCTTTAATGCGGGCATGTCACTGAGCACACTTGTAACTGAAATCGCGCGGGCCAGCCCAAGACCGGCATTGTCGGCGGGATGGAGTGAGCCGATTTCCACTTTCCCTGACAGGACCGGTTGGAGCCCCTTGTCCATGTTGGAGGATTCGCCCGCCATTGCCTGTTCGTCCGTGTGTCCAATTACCTCAATCACGTCGACACCGTACGAGGTCGCAGTCCCGGCGATGGTCTTCGCAAGATCGCGCAACTTTGTTTTGAAGGCATTCGAAAGCTCTGCGCTTCCGGTATCGAAATTATAGCCATCCAGTTCGCTGAGACTGATGATCGGCGGCCAATCGTGAGGTTTTGCTGCTTGCGTCGGCTCTGCAGCCTCCTTGAGCACATCAGCCAGATCCTGCAGCCCTTTGTCGGTGCCGGCGTAACCAAATTCTCTCAAGACCTTCGCCGCATCTATCATGGCCTTGGTCTGATCAACGCTTATGTCGTTGTCCGCAAGGACTTTCGCGACAGGGGCATTTCGCACGACCTCCTCCAGAGAAATACCTGCTTCCTTGACCGACTTAACAGCATCCTTGGCCAGGACCAGCTCGCGCCATTGTTCGTCGGGAACGGTTCCTCCCCTCGTGGGCTGAAACACCGCTTTTATCTGAGCCAGAAGCCGCTTGTTCTCGGCTTCGAGCCTCTGCACGTTTTCCTTGTTTGATTGAGTGGCTCGCAGTGCCTCATCGGTCTCTTTCTGCTTTTTCGTGATGATAGCACCGGCTGCTAGCAACAGGCAGAACACCAAAAGCAGCATCGTCTCGGCCATGGTCAGGCCCAGTATCAAACCGCGGCCAAAACCCTTGCGCTCGAAGGCGACCGAAGTCCCGCCAGCGTCACTCACCTGCCCCACCAACTGGTTCGCTTAGGCGGTTCCGTTCGTTCGGCGGGAGGCTCGCTTCCCAGAGTTTGGAAAGCGTCTGGTTGGGGCTCACGCTCGACCCGAATTGGTGCGCTCTCGACGGTGTCATTTGCGGCCAGATTTGCCAGTGGCTGTTCAATCGCGATAGGAGCGTTGAGAGGGGGAACAGGCCTCGGCGCGTGAAGGGTTCTTCCTGCCAAGGTTGCGACAAGGTCTCCGGTGTCCTTGCTTTGCTTTTGCACCACTGCGGCAAGCGCCTGGGTCAAGCGTTGTTGCGCTTGGACGCTCTCCGCTGTTTGCTCTGCGGCTGCCACAGCCTTTTCCACACCTGCGGCCACTTTAGCCACAGCATCAACGATGCCCGCCATGCGGGCTTGCTGTTCCTGCGAAGCCGTCTCTGTTTTGACAGCATACTGAGCGACCGCGCTGCCAAGAAGTTTCACCATCGGCGCCAGATCGTTCTTAAGGACCTCATCAGGGACGACAACCTTCTCCAACTTGGTGGCTACGCTTTCGGCCTGTTCACCCAGTCTGCCAACTGAAGAGGACATTGAGCTGTTGGCTTTGTCGAGCAGATCGGCTGCCGCCTCGACGCGCTGTGCGATCGACGAGAACTGACTTTCGATCTGCCCAAAATTGTGGCTCAAAGCATTGCTGAGCTTTCCCGAGGCCTCTTGAACTGGTCTGATCGATTCCATCGCGATTTTATCCAGGGCCGATCTTATGTGCTCTCCGTTCCGCTCCGCTTGAACGGCGATTTCGGCAAAACCCTCCTCCAACATCTGATTGCTTACGCGGCGAAAGTCAGCGAATTCCCTGGTTACACTTTCCATCTCGGCTCTTACACGCCGCGTCATATCCGCGAGTTCGTGCCTGACCGTCCGTTCGATGTCGGCAGGATCGCGGCGCATCTGATTGTAAAAGATCCGCAAAGCAATGCCCGTGATCGTCGACGTCACCGCGATACCAAAGTTCCTCACGATTGTGTCGGTGGATCCTTCGGAACCAAACTGAAACAGCGATACGCCGAGACTCGTCAACGTAAACAGGAAACCCATGTAGTAGAGATTGTCGCCTGTTTGCTCATCGTGGAGCCGTAGCTTGCCGGTGAAGACGGACGCGGCAAGATAGATGAGCATCAGGCACACCGGTGCGCTCGCCGCCATTATAGGGTCTACGCCCGACAGCTTGGCTATTGCGATGAACACGCAGCCACCCAGGGTTAGCGTCGCAAAGACGAAAAGGGGCAGGCTCGGATGTCCTAAGAACGACTCCCCTCGCTTCTTGGCCATTAGTTTAACCCCTCCAACCCTACCAGCTTCTCAAAATCACCATGATGGCTTTGAACCCACCGGGTCCAGAACTCTGCATGTTCGAAAGAGCCAAATGGCTTCTTCGCCCTATCGACGTAGAGTATCGTAAACCCGACGCCATCGAGCGATGTCCCGTAAGTCCTGTCAGCCGCGCTATCAAGGTACTTCTGATAATCGAGACCCGAACGATATTGTGAGTACAGCGCCGTATGTTCGATCATATCTGACGCGACTATTATTCGCTTAGCGGTCTTCTCTTTCGCCAAACTGCTATCGAATAGCGACAGTTTGATTTTCTGAATTCCGGCCATGATCGGAGATTGGCTCGCGGATTCTCCATTGGGAATCTGGTCGGGAAGGTTCGTCAAAGGGTCCTCGAACGCATCTTCCCATTTCTTCTGCCGCCGAGACGGATTGTTCGTCCAGCTGTCGACCGTCGAGCCGTCGCCCGGATTGCATCCATCAAACATCACAGTCAGGTCGCCGGGCCTCGCGCCCAGCGTCAATATCTTGAGATAGCCGCCAGGCTCGACGCGCCCAATGGTCTTGCGGAATTCATTCTTCAGATCCGCCATGGTTATCGGCGAAATCGGGTCGGTGGCGTCGATCAAGACCGCTGTCAGGCTCACAGGTCCGTTCAGTGGGCAATTCGTGCTGATGTCGATTTGGTCCTTCCCGGATCTCGACCACATCCAAACAAAACCGGCCAGCATCACAGCCGACAGCACGGCCAATCCGGCTGCTGCGACAATTGTGCCGCCACTGCCTTTCTTTCTTCTGCGACCCCGCCTAGCCATTCACGCTATCCGGATGAAGCTTGTCGAGATCTCGGTACTGTTCGATCCCGCGCTCGCATTCCAGCCCGATGAGCCGCACTTGAGCGTTGAGTTCTTCCTGCGCGTCACGAATTGAGGCGCCCAGGTCCTTCTCGCTCCATTCATCGTCGGACGATATCAGGGGTTTTATGCGCTCAAGTTTGTAGGGTGTGGCAAAATGTTTTGGCGCTGGCTCTGTGCGGGCCTGGAAATTGGCCTCCCTGTACTTTGAGAGAAGCTGGTTGCAGGCTCGCTCCAGCTGGTCTTGATGCTGCACAAAGAGCGTCAGCAGCCTCGACCGATGGTCGATGATCGCTCGATGCTCCCTGCGTCTGCTCCCCAGCCGCTTGACGATGTCCTCCACCTTCTCGTTGTGCTCATCGCGCACCTCTTGCAGAGCCTCGATGAGCTCGCTCTTGCGCTCGATGTAGTCTTCCCGGCGAGCCACCAATCTGTTTTCGACACCCGCATAGCCCGGGTATGGGTCGAGAACGAACCAGCCGTCGATAAACGCAAAGATCGAAAACATGAGACCAATGCCGAACAGAAGCCAGGATTTCACGTCCATAAGGCCAGCCGGATTGGCGAGCATGCTGCGCACGACCTCGACGCCGGCTCCGTCCACAAAGGACCCGCTAACCTCGCGGTAATGCGCAAGCGCTAGGTTTATGGTCAATGCCAAGCCGATATAGGCCACTATCGACAGCGCGCCGATCAACTTCACAAAAAGCGATCTGTGAGTCACCAGGCGTGCACAGAATATTGCGAACAGCAGAGCGGCGCCGATGTTCAAAAACGAGAAAGCGGCGGCTTCGAGGAGCCCGCCAAAGAATCCCTGTTCATTTCCCTTTGCGAGGAAATTTCCGTTCATCGCCGTTTCAATGAGGAACAGGAAGATTAGCAGGGACACTCGGAAAACATGGGCCGCTCCGTGTTGAACCCTCACAGCCCGGACAAGCCCGTGCTTCTGTTTGAACCAGTCGTGTTCTTTCTCCGCATCGTTGAGCGATTTGCGCAATCCGTGAAGTTCGTCCAGGCCCACCGCGATCGAGGCCTTGAAATCGGAAACACTGGCGGCGTTCGCCTGACGGATCAGACCAAACTGCTCTTCAAAGTCGAGGCCAGCCAATCGGCCGGAGAGTAGCTGTAGGCTGTCTTCGAGTGTGTGATGTGCGGCCTTCTTTTCGTCCTCGACCCTCTCGATAACTGTGTGCTCTATATCGTCGAAATTCTTGGCCGTTTTCGGGGGCTGGTTAGCCTCGCCTCGCTGCGTTCCACGACCTTCAAGATCCATTTCGCGATCAATTTTTGCGACATCCAAGCTATTGAACAATTGGGTGCTGGCGCGGAAATCGTGATTTGCCTCTAGTAGAGACTCCCGCAGTTTATTAAGCTTTTCGAATTTTATTCCCACAGCACCGCACCCATTTTTGTACCTCTGCCCGCACAAATGGCTTCTATGCACAGTAGAAGCAAAGGGCAACTGCGTCTTCGCAACTTTGCGGTCCACTGCTCACGAGACGATCGTCTGATGTAAAAATGACAACGATAGCTGCCGTGGCAAGCGGACTTGGGCCAATGAATAGGCCAGGCAGCATACTCTTCTCCGCCGGGCTTTGTGGCGAAGGAACTGAAGATCACGCCAATGAGCTGCTAAAAATCGACTCCAGAGGCGTTCGCGCAGTAGCAGAAGCTCGCGCCCTCGGCGCGCACCACGCCACCAAAGTAAGCGCCGTCAATCTCGACCTCGCCTTCAAGGGTTTCGTTCTTGGTTTCAGCCGACAGGCTTCGCGCAGCTTGTGAGCCAGCACAAAGGCGGTCTTGTACTGCACGTCCAGATCGCGAGAGAACTGGACCGCCGACATGCCCTTCGCGCCGTTAACAAACAGGCAGATCGCGGCGAGCAGATCGACAAACGACAGCTTGCGCCAAGGCGAAGATCGTGCCGCTCGTAACCGAGAACTGCGCCCCCGCAAGCGGCGCACTTGAACTTGCGACGGGTCGGAATGTCGTAATGATCCAGGCACCCGCATTTCCGGCAAACAGGCTCGCCCATACTCGATCAAGAATTTCGGACGCACTCCTGCCATCATAAACGAGATTCGGGCGAGCCTCCGGCTTTGCAACTTGCCGCCAACTCCGCATTACCATCCCGGAGAAATCAATGACGTTGAACGGGTGCTCGGGGCAGACGATGCTCTTAGCCCTGCAGCTATGGCGAGATCACTTATACGAGCGTCAACGGGATCACCGACCAATTCGGATTTATCTACCGCTACTCGCCTCCCGGCAATACGTTCCATTTGCAGGACATTCCCGGCTACACTACCGCCGCCGTGACGTGAAGAAACATAAGCAAAACGATGACTTATCGGCCTTAGACTTGCTCCGAACGCGTAAAAGCGGCCTCGGGCGGTTGCAAGATCGCTACAATGTTTATTTTTGATATCCGCTCGGTAAGGCGCTTTTCGCTTAAGCAACTAGGCGTTCTCACATTTTTTGTTCAAGAACAAGGCGTTACACAACTTGCCTACGAGGCGAAAGCGCCTTAACTGTCAACGTTTACATACGCGAAAGTGCCTAAACATCCTGGCTGCTGCGGATGGAAAAACGCTGACTGTAAAAGCCCGCCAACCTTTCGGCGGGCGGGCTTCCACTGCCGGAACTGGAGAGTGTCATGTCGACAGCCCCGACAGGTCGGAAAGGGGTCGCTGGTTAGCGGCGCGAGATCAGCAGGCAGAGCCGGCGCAGGTCACGATCATAGGTGTCTTCGTTGCTAAGCACTTCGACGCAGCGCTTCTTCATCCGAGTGACCTGGGCGTTCGACATATCGCCGACAACGCTAGCCAGATTCGGGTTGCTCGAAGCGGTCGGGTTGCTGGGGTTGGCGGCTGGATTGGTTCCAACGCCGACATTTACGTCGGTACCAACCCCGGTGACGACACCGACATTGGCGCTGCCAGTGCCGATGGAAGCAGTCGCTCCGCCAGTGTCGCCGACGGAGGCTGCGGCATTTGCCCCAGAACCGCCTAGGGATACGCTCGCCGTAGCGCCGCTGTTGCCGCCCACATTAGCGCTGGCGCCTCCGCTGCCGACGGATACCCAGCCGACGCCTCCGACATTAATTCCAGCTGCAGTCGCTGGCATGCAAAGAATTGCGAGAACAGATCCGGCAGTCAGACTGCCCAAAAGAATTTCAAAAATTCTTGCCATAGTACGCCTCCTTGTTGCCCTGCAAAGGATGGGACATTTTTGGGATCTACGGACCCGATAGTGACGCACTAGAGTTTAAAAACAAGCTAACGACCCGCGAAAGATGCGTTCTTGGATCATTACTTGGCAATTCTCAGGAGTCAGATATAATAAAATTTTACTTTGGCTCCTACGTGATTTTTCCATTTGTCAGATAATATCATTCCCTAAGCACCCCAGGTGCGGGTGCAACAAGGTTCAGGGATCGACCGTCCGGCGATCAGTAAGCGGCTACTACCGCCGATCGGACATACAACGCTATATTAGCACCTTTTGACGAACCCGACCGGCGGGCAGAGCCAGAATCCCGTCTGCGCAAAACCTGCAAAATCGCTTCCGATGCTCGCCATTGACTAGCACGGAGGAAGTCCTGAGCGCCAAACACGGTGACCATCAACCTACGGCCGCTGGTAACTGTCGACGTCGAGCATTTCGCCTGGTTGAAAGCTATGTGGCGCCGAAGCGGAAGAAACACTGCAGACCCCGTTTCCTAAAATCGTATCAGGGCATTAGCAGTGACGCCGAGCGGCCGCCGACCTATCGATTAACTCGGTCCGGAGCCAGAGCGTTATAAAGGAGCAAACACGCCAGAAGTGAGATGACGCTGCCTAGCAGTTGGTCTGCCGTCAGGCCGGAAAAATAAACGAGATCGAACGCCAGTACAGCCATCGCTCTAGCCACTCATGAATTGGAAAACCTAACGAGCTGGTCACCAAGTCCGGCCTGCTCAAGATCGCGCAACGTGTCCTTCAACTCCTTGCGCTTGTAGCGATTGATGATGCCGGCTTAGGTTGTGGCGGCATCTAACAAACATTCGACTCGCGCCTGCCATGACGACGACCCGCCGAAGCGAGCATCGCGAGCGCACAGTATTCAAATCCCCCAAGGCCTCCGTCGAGATTTGACAACAGACATATGGCGTGGCGCGAGCTCTGACGCTGTACGACTGACGCAAGCGGCTCTCAATCCTGGGCGTTGTCCTTGGTCCGTGTGAGCCGGCTTTCGCCTTCCTCCGGGCCGAAGCAGCTTTCGAAATCATTACAGTCCCGGCAACTGGGGGAGCTGCACAGCGAAAAACCTTCGGCCTCGCAGAGCTTTCGGTAAAAGTATTTTTTCCATTTCATGTTTTGGGTGTTGCCGGCCGCCAGCGTCGGAAAATGCGAGGCGAGCAGGCGGCCGAGGTCGCTTCGACTAAAGAGGCCAAGGTCTTGCCAGAGGTGGTCATTGCGCATGGCACGCCGGGCGATGATCTTGGCGAAGCGGGCGCCTGCCTTGTCGTCGGGCCGGGCATGCGCCAGCAGCAGTCCGCGCAGAAGTTCTTCTTCCAGATCCGGCTCGGGCTCGCTCCCCTCTTCCAAGGCAAACGCGTTGATCGGAAAAGCAGGGAAACAGCGGACCAGGACATCGCGCAACTCGGCGCGCGAAAGTCCGGTTGCCTCCGTCGCCGTCGCCTCGCCGGCCTCGATCTCCTCGAGCGCACGTGAAAGCACACAGGCAAGCACATGCTGGTCGAACCTCCTCTCCAGCTGCGGCCATTGGCCGGTGCTGAGCCGGGCATAATGTTGGGCAAATATGGTGCGTTCTCCTGCTATGGTCCTATCAAATCATGCACAGACCCGGCCTGCCGCAACATGGGTCGGGCAGTTCTTCGGTGTGGCACTCCGGTCGCCTCGCGTCGAGTAGTCCGGCAATTCTCGTCTGGTCCATCGGCTCTGACGCAAATTGTGTGATTGGAAGAGTTGTTCGCGAACCCCTGCCCTGCCGTTTGCGCCTCACGGGGAACACTGGCGCCGGAAATGCCCCTGCAGAGTTGGACGTGAACCGTGCGGGACAGAGGTCGCGTGCTGAGTGCGGCCACATGGTTCAAGCCGCCAGACTCACGGTTGAATGAGGCCGATTCAAAACGCGCAGCGGGTGAGTTCCAGCGCACGTTCAGGACAGGATCGCGCGCCTCGTGATGCAGGCAGTTCCTCCCCTTCCGCAACTTCAATGTCACCAGGCAGGATGTAACCGTCATTATCGAGTTTAAAGATGTCCGGCGCTTGCGCCGCGCATCGCGCGTGGCCCTGGCATTTGGCCTTTTGGACGATGATGCGCATGGCGCTGCCTCCATTGTCTGTGCCCGGGCTCGGGGCGGGCCTAAGACCAGTCCAGGATCAAATTTTCGATCCCGAACACATGGCCGCCAGAAGTTATCGGCGCCGTACCCTGCTTGATCCTGAAAGCCGGGATGCGCGCCAGCCACTCCTCCAGGCCAATGACAATCTCGCGCCGGGCAAGGTGTGAGCCAAGGCAACGGTGGGGACCATAGCCAAACGCTGCGTGGCGGTTGTCCTCCCGCTCCAAATCAATCGTGTTGGGGCATTCGAATTCCGCCGGGTCACGATTGGCAATCATCGTGGCGCAGGAAACATAGTCCCCCTTCCGGATCGGCGCGCCTTCGAAGTCGATATCTTTCGTGGCCACGCGGATCAACTGAATGGGCGGATAGGCCCGCAGCAATTCTTCGGTTGCGAGCGGGATGCGGTCCGGTTCGCTCCGCAGCAATTGCTGATCTTTGAGGTTGCGTGCGAGGTACGCCAAGTCAAAGCCTATAGCTGCTGCGACCGTGTCGAGCCCAGCGACGAAGACGAGCACGCCGATGCCGCGGACTTGGGTGTCAGTCAGCCGGCGGCCCTCGACCTGTGCCTGCACTATAAAGGTCATGAAATCGTCAACCGCCTCATCGCGGCGCATGGCTGCAAGTTCGTCGATGAATGCCACGATCGTCCGGGCAGCCACAGGTCGTTCCTTATCGTCGCCGTGGAGCAGATCTTTCCCCCAGCCGACGAATGTATCGAGTCGGTCATCAGGCAACCCCAGAAAGCGAAGAAAGGTGCTCACCGCGAAAGGAAAGGCAAAATCCTTCATCACGTCGCAGCTTGTGCGCGACGCGGCGATCCTTTCGATCAGCTCGACCGCCCGTTCGCGGACAGCCGGTTCCAAAGCCAACACCCGCTTTGGCGAAAGCAGCGGATTAAGCAGTGAGCGAAAGACGCCATGGGCCGGTGGATCGAGCTCAAGCGGGATCGTCGGCCAGTTCTCACCCAGTATGGAGGAGAAGATGCTGCGATGGCTGGAAAAAGTCTCTGCGTCCTGCAGCACCTTCCGCTGGTCCGCGGCACGGGTGATGACCCAGGTACCCCGGCCATCTTGCGTGTTGTAGCGGGAGTAAAAGATCGGAGGCCCGTCATGTACGCAAGCGACAGCTGCGTGTGCATCCCCGTTGGGTGTTGGTGGCATCCCTGGCGATGTAAACAGGCTGAAGTCCCTCACCATTTCGGGCGGGACATGATCTGGAACGGGGTTGGTCGCCATTTTGTTTTCTCTACATTGGCGTTCATGGCTCAATTGAGATTGCACCGCTGTTCATAAAGTCGATTTCCAGCATGGGCACGTCTCTTGTCGGGCGCCTTCTAGATTCTGTCGCCTGATACAGCCCACCTGCACCAGCGCGGATGAGATGGGTTGCGAAGTCGATCAGAGGGGCATCTCCGCCGCGCTCCGGTCATGAAGCAAAGCGGCCGCTTCCCCGTTAGGGTTGAGAGACTGGTCAATCACCTCTGCCCTGCTGATCAAATTGTCGAAGCAAGTCGCGTGCCGGATAGGGTAGCCATGGCGGTGCACCAAGCAATGCCAGCCTGCGCTGGGTCTGCCGCTGATGATCACCTGTCCATCATTCTTATGACAACGTCCGACAACCGACATCCGTGGTCGGTTTTGTCGAGCCCGCGACATCGGGCTGTTCGGCTTGGCTGTTGCTGCACAGCCTGCCGGTCGACGAGCGAGTAGATCGCTCGCACGGCCCGGATTGAGCAATGACGCGATCCAGCGCAAGGATCGGGTGCGGTCCGAGAAGACCCGACGGCGCTTGCGCGAGACGATCGGAAATATCAAAAAGGTCAAGCCGCGCTTCGGTTCGGCGCTGATGGCGTATGCGTTTTATCGCTCGCAGGCGCTGCAAGGCTTTTCCGGCAGACGGCGATGCACTCGTGCGCACCGGGGCCGACCGGCGACCAGCTTGACTGTATAGATGCGGTCCATTCCGGCGTGCATCACCTGACCATGCGCATGCGCTACGACGGCATCCTTTCCGCTCATGGACCTAGATTTGCTCGCGAGCCGCTGTCGGAACGTGGTGCTGAGTCCTATCGCGGCCAATTCAATCCGAGGACCTGTCGGCAGTCAACACACCCCTGGAGGTCGGACCGGGAACGCGTGGCAGACTCTCGGCCAGAAACCGCCAGTCGCTGCCCTCGCGTTCGCCTTCCTTGCGCGTGCCGAAGAACTGGATGATCATCTTGCCGTCCGCGCCATAGGCTTCAATGGACGTAACGTGACCATCCCTCGTCGGCTTGCGCACGGCCCAGACCTCGCGGATGCGATGGGTCCTAAGATGCAGATGGAAGGCCTCTTCGAGCACATTGATCCGCGGCCCGATCTGCTTGACCGACCTGATCGGGCCGGAATGGATCTGAATGCAACCACGATTGCCGACAAAGCACATGATCGGCATCTCGTCTTCGGCCGCCTGTTGGAACAGGGCGCCAATGGCATCATTGTCGAGTAGCCAGGCGTCATCCTCGTCGGCCATACGCATCGCCTGGCAGCGGCTGAGCTTCAGTGTCTTCAACATATGGTAGAACTGATGCACGTCGCTTAGCCGGCCCCAGTGCTCGCGTAGGTCGTCGACCGTGGTGGCGTGGTCTGGACTCACTGCGTTATCGCGCGCCCCGCTCGCCTCGAGCGATATGATCGGCTCCTGGTCGGGGGATACAAGCTCTGCCGTCAGATCCTGATAGGCCTGCAGGTTCGAGGCGGGCGTGAGATGAGCTTTGTGCATCGCCTCGCCGGTGGCATCAAAGAATTGCAGGCTGCGGCGGATCTCGGCCCCCTCGCGCTTCTCGACGGCGAAGCCATACGCCCACGCTTTCGGGAAGATGCGCAGGTCGATCTCGTCGCCGAGCAGTATGGCATGCTGGTCGCCGGTGACCACTTTGCCGTAGACGCCAATCTTTTGGTGCACGGCACTTTCGTTGCTGGTGACCGCCATCACCTCGCCGACCGCTTCGAGGCCGGTCAGCAGATCATCGACGCGCGGCTCGATGCGCACCGCGCCGTGACCACAATGCGCCGCGACCAACTCGGCTTCCGAAATGCCCAATCGAGCGGCGAGATCATGCTCCCGGATCTTCGGATTGTCTTTGCACGCCCGCCGGATTTCGTCGGGGGACGGTTTCTCGCGTTGGTCCATGCTTACCCCTGTTTCTACGACGTGTGAGGATCATCTGCCCTGCCCGGGAATCTTCAGCCGATAAGGCGCGCCGAAATGCTCGATCCTGATCTGCTGCTGGCCCATGAACAAGGTGTCGCTGGACAGCGTGCGCACGGCGTCGCACCCGTGCGAAAACCAGCGAGCAGCCACATGCCGATGGCATGCCATCGAGCCGGTCGGCGGCTACTGGGCGGTGGTGAGCGAGTGTGGATGTTGTCGCAATCGGCCAAGCGGGCATTCGGATGCCATGGGCGGCGCTGCTTTGCCAAACAACGCGTATCTGACCACGGTCCTGACATGTTACTCCCTTGCTTCGCCCCATCCATCGCGATGGCACCCACGGCATGGTTGTGGATCGGCATGCTCTTGCCGTCTCGCCAAACGGAGCTTCAAAAACCGTGCCAATTGCGCCGAGGCAAGCTCAGAAGAAGTTCTGTCCTTGGTGATGTGAGTTCACCCAAGAACTCAGGCCAACATCCCTCGTGCCGGACCCGACAAACCCGACAGCACGTGTCGATTGGCCGACACCTTCTCAGCAATGCACTCACAAGAAGCACCAGTGTGAGAGATGCCGCGCTGTGTTGAAACGTTTTTTGGCTTTGGCACGGTGCATGCGACGTGATGGGCAAGCAGGTCCCGGACTGAGGAGAATGGAGCCATGATTACGCTCACCGACAACGCTGTTGCCGCCTTCAAGACTGCTCTGTCCCGCGCCAGCGAGCCGGCGGAAGGCTTTCGCATTATGGTCGAGGCCGGCGGCTGCGCCGGCTTCAAATACTTAATGGGCCTGGAGAGCGTGTCGCGCGAGGGCGACGCGATCACTGACACAGATGGGGTCAAGCTGTTCGTGGACGCGGGCTCCCAACCCCATGTAGCCGGCATGACCGTCGACTTCCTCACCGGGCTCCAATCTTCCGGTTTTGTCTTCGATAACCCCAATGCGCGCGAAAAGTGCGGCTGCGGCAAGTCCTTCAGTTAAACGCCCGAAGCGCCTGTGCGGCCGACAGAGTGATTTTGCGGCAGAGGAGACTTATATGGCCGGCACAACAGATGTCCCCGTCCTAAAAAACAAGACAAGGTCAAAGCCGATCTCGGGACCGCCATTCGCTCCCAGTAGGATTCAAAGAACGTCGCCTCCCGAAGCAGCTCGGTTCCTGGTGGCACCCGAGCTGCTTGCGGACAAATCGCGCCGCTGCGCCAAATTCGGCTCATCGGTAGCGTTATCGCGTTCGGGCGTCCTTACCTGCGGGCTGACCTACGGCCACTGCGAACATGTCCATATCGACGGAGATCCGGTTTACGTCAAACACTCCGGGCGCCTGCGCGCGCTGCCAGTTCAAATGATCATCAACGGCATGCGCCAGAGGCTCAACGAGTCGGTCTAGCGCTCGCGTCATTCTGTTTAACTGAGGATCGCACCTATGAAGCCTGTCTACCTCGACAACAACGCAACCACACGGGTCGATCCTGAGGTCGTGCAAGCGATGTTGCCGTTCTTTAGGGATCAATTCGGCAACCCTTCGTCGTCACACGCTCTTGGCGCCTCAGTCAGTGCGGCGGTGAGAAAGGCGCGGAGGCAGTTGCAAGCGCTGATCGGCGCGGAGTTCGAGGATGAGATCACTTTCACCTCGGGTGGGACAGAAAGCGACAATGCAGCGCTTCTTTCAGCGCTCGAGGCGGCGCCCAACCGAACCGAGATCGTGACGTCCGCGGTCGAGCATCCCGCCGTGCTGACGCTCTGCGCGCATCTTGAGAAGACCCGCCGCCTCAAGGTGCACAGGATCCCGGTGGATTGCCGTGGTCGGCTCGATCTCGACGCCTATATGGCCGCCCTCACCCCACAGGTTGCAATCGTATCAATAATGTGGGCGAACAACGAGACTGGTGTGATCTTCCCCGTGGCAAGGCTTTCCGAGTTGGCCAAGGAAGTGGGCGCCCTATTCCATACCGATGCTGTGCAGGCGGTCGGCAAGCTTCCGATGGACCTGAAGTCGACCGCAATCGACATGCTGTCGCTCTCCGGCCACAAGCTGCACGGGCCGAAAGGGATCGGTGCGCTTTTCGTCAAACGTGGCGTCGATTTCCATTCGCTGATCAAGGGGGGTCACCAAGAACACAACCGGCGTGCTGGCACCGAGAATACGCCCGGCATAGCCGGGCTCGGCACGGCGGCCGAACTCGCCTTGAAATTCATGGACGACGAGACCACACGGGTAAAGTCGCTCCGCGATCGCCTGGAGGGCGGGATCCTCCAGCGCATCCCAAGCACCTGTGTCACTGGTGATCCCTTGCAACGATTGCCCAACACCGCAAACATCTCCTTCGAACATGTCGAAAGTGATGGAATTCCACTTCTCCTCAGCCGCATTGGCATCGCGTGTTCCTCTGGCTCGGCCTGCACCTCCGGCTCTCTGGAACCAAGCCATGTCCTAAGCGCGATGAAAACGCCACACGCGGCAGTCCGCTTCTCCTTGGCGCGGGACAACAGCGAAGAGGACATCGACCGGGTGCTCGAGGTCATGCCGGGAATCGTGGGGAAGCTGCGCAGCTTTTCCGGTTCTGGGCCGGGTAATCCGGTCTATGCGTGAGCCGCAGAAGAACAGGCTACCTGTCATGACCCGTCATGTCTCCCTCAACGATACGACCTTGCGCGATGGCGAGCAGGCGCCGGGCGTCGCCTTCACCACGACGGAAAAGCTGGAGATCGCTGAGTCTCTTGCGGCGGCCGGCGTGACAGAGATCGAGATCGGCACGCCGGTCATGGGCGTCGACGAGATGGAAACAATTCGCGCCGTGGTAGCGCGGCGTCTTCCGGTTCGGCTCATGGCCTGGTGCCGGATGACGTCGTTGGATCTCGATGCAGCGATCGAGAGCGGCGTCCAAGCGGTCAATTTGTCGCTGCCTGCGTCGGACATCCAACTTGCCGCCAAGCTCGGCCTCGACAAGGCGGGAGCGCTCCAGGTCATCGATCATATGGTCAGGCGCGCCGCCGATGCCGGCTTCTTCGTCGCGGTGGGCTGCGAGGATGCCTCGCGGGCCAATCGGGATCATCTCGCCCGCGTCATCGAGACGGCCGCACGCGCCGGCGCAAGCCGCGTGAGGCTGGCCGACACAGTCGGTGTTCTCGACCCGTTTTCGACCTTCGAACTTGTCGCCCAGCTCGTGGTGCAGTCTCCAATCGACCTTGAATTTCATGCGCACAACGATCTCGGACTTGCGGGCGCCAACACGCTGGCGGCGATCCGCGCAGGCGCGCGCCATGCCTCCGTCACCGTCCTGGGGCTCGGCGAGCGTGCGGGCAATGCCGCGCTGGAGGAGGTGGCCGCCGCAATGGCGGTCTTCGACGGCGCAGACACCGGCATTGAGCTGACCGCATTGCCCGGCCTCGCCGCCCAGGTGGCTTGGGCCGCCCGCCGGCAGACCGCAGCCACTAAGTCGGTCGTCGGCGCCGATGTTTTCACCCACGAATCCGGCATTCACGTCGCAGGGCTGCTGAAGGACTCGCGTACTTATCAGGGGCTCGATCCGACTCTCGTGGGCCGCTGCCGGCGGATCGTCATCGGCAAGCATTCCGGCGCCACTGCGATTGCCCATGTGCTGAGCGAAAGCGGTCGCGATCTCGACCCGGATCTGGCAGCCGCGATGGTGGCCCGCGTCCGACGCGAGGCGGCCGAGACCAAATCGACCGTCACTGCAACTCGACTGGTCGAGCTCTACGATGGAATGTGCAGCGAGGCATCCCTCATCGAGCTGTGCGGGTCCAAGTCAGCCGTGCGCGAGCGCACAGAGGCCATAGTTTTGCGACCAGGAAGAATGCAATGAATTGTTCCGCTGACAGCCGCCCCATGGATGTCACCGACATCCTCGCACGACTGAAGCGCTTGTCGGCTGCAGAGGAATTCTTCTCAGTCCTAGGCGTCGCTTATGACCCGAAGGTACTGAATGTCTCGCGGCTCCATATCATGAAGCGTGTGGGCCAATACCTCGCCGAAGAAGATTTCTCCGGTCTGCCCGACCAGGTGATTGCCGCGAGGGTGCGCGCGACGCTCGAACGAGCTTACGAGGACTTTGCGATTTCCTCGCCGCTCACGCATCGGATTTTCAAGGTGCTCAAGGACCACGATCCGAACAAACCTGCCGCGCCGGGTCACACCTTTGTTCCGTTCGACTCGGTACTGAAGCGGTTCGGACGGGAATGATCGGCGACAAGGGTGCGACGCGACAATGTCGAGCAGCCGCCAAATCCGATCATCACCACAGCGCCGTCAGAAGCAACCAGCCGAAGTTGTAGGTAAGGGGGAGCGCAAGAGACTTGGCACGAATAATGCGGATCAAGGAGATAACCGCAATGCCGGACCCGGACAGGAGCCTAGAGAAACCGCCAATGCACATCGTAATCTGCATCAAGCAGGTGCCGGACTCGGCACAGATAAGGGTCCATCCGGTCACGAACACGATCATGCGCCAGGGTGTTCCGACCATCATCAACCCTTACGACCTGTTCGCCCTCGAAGAAGCGCTCAGACTGCGCGACGCACATGGCGGCGAAGTCACTGTGCTCACTATGGGTCCGCCCATGGCAGAGGACGCGCTGCGCAAGGCGCTCGGTTACGGCGCCGACCGAGCGGTGCTCTTGACCGACCGCTATTTTGCCGGCTCCGACACGCTGGCAACCTCGTTCGCCCTTTCCCAGGCAATCGCGAAGATTGGCGAGACGTTCGGCACGCCAGACCTCGTCTTCACCGGCAAGCAGACGATCGATGGCGACACCGCCCAGGTCGGGCCCGGCATCGCCAAGCGCCTCGGACTCCTGCAACTGACCTATGTTGCGAAGATCCCTTCTGTCGACCTTGCTGCACGCGAGATCAAGGTCGAGCGCCGTTCCGAAGGCGGCACACAGATGCTGAAGAGCAGGCTCCCTTGCCTCATCACCATGCTGGAAGGCACAAACGAGATCCGCCGGGGGTCGATCCAGGACGCCTTGTGCGCCGCGCGCAGCCAGGTCTTGAAATGGAGCGCGGCCGACGCCGGCATTGAGGATCTCACCAAATGCGGCCTGCGCGGTTCACCGACGGTCGTCAAACGTGTTTTCGCCCCTCCTGCTCGAGCTGAAAAGGCGACACAAATCGACACCGCCGAGAAGGCCTTGCGCGATGTCGCTGACGAACTCATCACCGCAATCTTCACCCGCCAGCCGGCGCTGGAACATGAGCTCGCCTTTAACGGCGGCGCGTGACGGCAAGGAGCAAAACGATGTCGACCGCGAACGGAGAAACCCCTCGCCCTGCCGCCGGCCGCGCCGGCATAAAGAAGGAGTTGCCCGCCCATTTCAAGGACTATCGGCACGTTTGGGTTTTCATCGAGCTCGAACGTGGCGAGGTCCATCCGGTGTCATTCGAACTGCTCGGCGAAGGCCGCAACTTAGCAGACAAGCTTCAGGTCCAGCTTGCAGGCGTCGTGCTTGGACCGCCGGGAGAGGCCGTCGGGAACGCCGTTGCCGAAGCATTCGCGTATGGCGCTGACCTTGTCTACATCGCCGAGGCGCCCCTGCTCGCCGACTATCGGAATGAACCTTTCACCAAGGCGCTGACGGATCTGGTCGATACCCACAAACCCGAAATCCTTCTTCTCGGTGCCACCACACTGGGCAGGGATCTTGCCGGCTCCGTGGCGACGACCTTGCAGACGGGGCTCACGGCCGACTGCACCGAACTCGATGTGGATACCGACAGTTCGCTCGCCGCCACGCGTCCGACTTTCGGCGGTTCCTTGTTGTGCACGATCTATACGCTCAATTTCCGCCCGCAGATGGCGACCGTGCGGCCGAGGGTCATGCCCATGCCGCAGCGGACGGATAAACCGGTCGGGCGTGTCATCCGGCACAAGCTTTCGCTTGCCGAGGACGAGATTGCTACCAAAGTCCTCGGCTTCCTGCCGGACAATCAGTCGGCGAAGGCAAACCTTGCCTATGCCGACGTCGTGGTTGCGGGAGGCCTTGGTCTTGGCGCGGCGGAGAACCTGCAGCTTGTGAAGAACCTCGCACGAGCAATCGGCGCCGAGCACGGCTGTTCGCGTCCGTTGGTCCAGAAGAGCTGGATGCCAGCTGATCGGCAGATCGGCCAAACTGGCAAGACGATCCGGCCGAAGCTTTACATAGCGGCCGGGATTTCCGGCGCCGTCCAGCATCGGGTTGGCGTGGAGGGGGCGGATCTCATCGTGGCCATCAACACCGACCCGAACGCGCCGATTTTCGATTTCGCTCACCTCGGAATCGTCACCGACGCGATCCGCTTCCTGCCCGCACTGACGGAAGCCTTCACCCGGCGGCTGTCGCCCCACAGTCGCGATAAGCTTTCGAGCTAAGGGGATGGACATGATCGAGGAAAACTTCGACGCCATTGTTGTTGGGGCAGGCATGTCCGGAAACGCAGCTGCTTACACCATGGCCAGCCATGGCCTGAAGGTGCTGCAGTTGGAGCGCGGTGAATATCCGGGCTCCAAGAATGTCCAGGGTGCCATCATGTACGCGAACATGCTGGAGAAGATCATCCCGGATTTCCGGGATGATGCGCCTCTCGAGCGGCATTTGGTTGAACAGCGGCTTTGGGTGATGGACGACACATCCCATACAGGGATTCACTATAGGTCGGACGACTTCAATGAGGCGAAGCCCAACCGATACACGATCATCCGTGCCCAGTTCGATAAATGGTTTTCGCGTAAGGTGCGCGCGGCCGGCGCGACCGTTCTGTGCGAGACGACCGTGACGGAACTCATCCGTGATGCCAATGACAGGGTGATCGGCGTCCGCACAGACCGGGCGGGCGGAGCCATCTACGCGGACGTGGTCGTTCTCGCAGAAGGTGTCTGCGGACTGCTTGGCACTCGAGCCGGCCTGCGCGAGATGCCAAAGCCGCAAACCGTGGCCCTCGCCGTCAAGGAAATGCATTTCTTGCCCGAAGAGGTCATTGAGCAGCGGTTCGGCGTAAAGGGCGATGAGGGCTGCGTGATCGAGGCGGTGGGCACGACCTCCCGCAGCATGGCCGGGCTCGGCTTCCTCTATACCAACAAGGAGTCCATCTCACTGGGCATTGGCTGCCTCGTCTCCGATTTTGCCGCGATGGTCGAGAGCCCCTACGTTCTCCTTGATGCCTTGAAGAGCCATCCTTCGATCCGGCCGCTGATCGCCGGCTCGGAAGTGAAAGAATATTCCGCACACCTCATTCCCGAAGGCGGCTACAAGGCTATTCCGCAGCTCTTTGGCGATGGTTGGGTCGTGGTCGGCGATGCCGCGCAACTGAACAACGCCATTCACCGCGAGGGTTCGAACCTCGCCATGACCTCCGGCCGCATTGCGGCTGAGGCAATCGTCGAGGTCAAGAGCCGCAACGGTCCGATGAACAAACGGAATCTCGCCCTTTACAAAGCCATGCTGGACAAGTCCTTCGTGGTCAAGGACCTGAGGAAATACAAAGACATGCCGGCCTTGCTCCACACCAATTCATGCAATTATTTCACGACTTATCCGCGGTTGATGTCGCAAGCTGCGCAGAACTTCATGCGTGTCGACGGCACGCCGAAGATCGAGAAGGAAAAGGCGACCACGGCGGCCTTCATCAAGGCGCGCTCGCGCTGGGGGCTGGTCAGCGACGCGGTCCGCCTTGCATTGGCGTGGCGCTGAGGGGAGACGAAATGACCAGCGCAGCGACGAAGTCACGTGTCGAGGACAAGCTTTACCAGAACCGCTACTTGGTGGATTCCGGCCGCCCGCACATCAAAGTGCGACCGCACCAGAAGCCGAGCGCGAATTTGCTCGCGCTGACCCACGTCTGCCCGGCGAAATGTTATGAGTTGAACGACAAGGGTCAAGTGGAGATCACTGCCGACGGCTGCATGGAGTGCGGCACCTGCCGGATTTTGTGCGGGACGAGTGGTGAGATCGAGTGGAACTATCCACGCGGCGGTTTCGGAATCCTCTTTAAATTCGGATGACCGGCGCACGCATGACCTAAGCAGATACCGCGCTCAGGGACTCTACGATATGTGAAGGTGCTGACCGCGCCAAGCGAGCTGGAGATTGCGCTCGCCATACGCTGGCCAATTGTCGTGAACGTCCTGCCCACGTTTCTGCAGACGGGTGATGGAGAAGTCGTCGTCTGGACGCTGAAGGAGAGCCGGAGATTGCCGCCACTGCCGGCAATACCCACGCACCTCAATCAGCCACTCGCCACCTCATACCACTGGCCGTAACACATCAAGCGAATTGCGGCTGCCGGCCAGTCGCATCGGCGCCTCCGCAGCAAGGTATCTCCCCCTTACGGCCGGCGTCCGAACCATGGCGCTTGTCGCCCGCATCTGACGGAACGCTAGTGGCTGATCGACGCGATTGACAAGGCCGGTTGGGTTTTGCCAGGGCGGCTCGTATCCTTGGCCTCACGCCCTGGAAAATCGGCTACGCCCTGCGCCGGCATGGTAACAAGGTGAAGAAATTCCAGACGTCGTGATGACGTCAAGCGTAAGCAGCCCGGAGTGGTCTCGCTCACACTCTGCGCGCCCGAGGCTGCTAGCTTCGCGACCCTATTTGCCTGTCCACTGTCGTAAGCCCGACAAAGGTGTGTCGGAGCAATCCGAAGGAATCTGACACGAGAAGCCTATTCGTGAACCGAAACAGCTCTTTGAGCTGGCATAGCTCTTGCGCTTTGAACTGCGACATCACGCAGCAACGGAGCCGTTCATGTCTGCACCGGCAATTTCGCTTGAGAGCCTCAGCACGACATTCGGTGACCAGTTGCTTGGCACCATGAAACCCGGTGGCTGCGCGTCTTCGTCCTGCGGCTCGTCGACAAAGCCCGACGACACGGATCCGGCTGTCTGGGAGAAGATCAAGGATCACCCCTGCTTTTCAGAAGAGGCGCATCACTATTTCGCGCGTATGCACGTCGCGGTCGCGCCGGGCTGCAACATCCAGTGCAACTACTGCAATCGCAAATATGACTGCGCCAACGAAAGCCGGCCTGGGGTGGCCTCTGAAAAGCTGACGCCCGAACAGGCGCTACGCAAGGTGATCGCGGTCGCCAACGAGGTGCCGCAGCTTTCCGTGCTCGGCATCGCCGGACCGGGCGACGCCTGCTACGACTGGAAGAAGACGAAGGCGACCTTCGCCAGGGTCGCCAGGGAAATCCCAGACATCAAGTTTTGCATATCCACGAATGGGCTGGCGCTGCCCGACCGTGTCGATGAGCTTGCTGACATGAATGTCGATCACGTGACGATCACGATCAACATGGTCGACCCTGAGGTCGGTGCAAAGATCTATCCTTGGATCTTTCACGATCATCGCCGCTACGTCGGCATTGAAGCCACCCGGATCCTGCACCAGCGGCAGATGTTGGGCCTGGAGATGCTGACCGCGCGGGGCATCCTCACCAAAATCAACTCGGTGGTGATCCCAGGCGTGAACGATGAGCATCTGATCGAGGTGAATAGATGGGTTAAGGAGCGAGGCGCGTTCCTGCACAACCTTATGCCGCTGATTTCGGACCCGGCACACGGCACGCATTACGGACTGAGCGGGCAGCGCGGCCCAAACGCAATGGAGATGAAGGCTCTTCAGGATCGTGTCGAAGGTGGCGCCCAGTTGATGCGGCACTGCCGGCAGTGCCGGGCAGATGCCGTGGGCCTGCTCGGAGAAGATCGTGGCCAGGAATTCACAGTCGACCGGATTCCCGGCGAGGTCACCTACGATGCCAGCAAACGCAAGGCCTATCGGGAGCTGGTCGCGGAGGAGCGCCGTGATCACGTCGAGGCTAGGAGAGAAGCGATCGGATTGGTCAAGGCAGCGAGCCGCGGCAAGTCCCTTCTCTTCGCGGTGGCGACCAAGGGCGGCGGCCGCGTCAATGAGCATTTCGGCCATGCGAAGGAATTCCAGGTTTATCAAGCCTCGCTGAAAGGGATCAGCTTCGTCGGGCATCGGGAGGTGGACAAGTATTGCCTCGGCGGCTGGGGCGCAGAAGCCGCCCTCGATGGCGTCATCGCAGCGCTTCAAGGCATAGATATCGTGCTGTGCGCCAAGATCGGAAATTGCCCGCAGGATCAGCTCGCGGAGGCCGGAATCAGAGCCACCGACGCCTGTGCCCATGACTATATCGAGACAGCAATCAGCGCGATTTACATCGCCGCGTCTGGGACCCCCACACTCGCGGCGACGGCCTGAGCTGTCTCATTCATTCGGACCAGGAGTTAAAATGGCTTTCAAGATCATCGCATCCCAATGCACCCAATGCGGCGCCTGCGAATTCGAATGTCCTTCGGGCGCGATCAAGTTCAAAGGCGAGAGCTACGTGATCGAGTCACAGAAGTGCACCGAATGCGAGGGGGTCTTCGATGCGCAGCAATGTGCCTCGGTATGTCCGGTGCCGAAGACCTGCGTTCCTGCGTAACGGACATTGGACTGCCGACATGGTTGGGGGCTGCCTACGCAGGACGCCTGGAACGCCTTGTTCGCAATCTCAGCCGCAAGAGAAATCAGGGAACGGACATGTCGCTCGGACGCGAAGAGGAGATCGAAATCCGCAGGTCTCCACGATTCATGCCGGGAGAGCGGGTACGTGCCACTCGCCACATAAAGAATGACGGCACCTATCCTGGCAGGGAGATCGGCGAAAATCTCGTGCGGAAGGGGGACGAGGGATATGTGCGCGACATTGGCACCTTTCTCCAGCAGTTCTTCATCTATGCGGTCGAGTGGATCGACCGTGGCACCGTCGTCGGTATGCGAGCGCGTGAACTGATGAGCCTCGACAAGGCCGAGGCGCCCTGCAGTGCTGAAAGCAATACCAATGAAGGGACGGCCAGATGAAAGTCATGATCCGCAGGACCGATGCTGGTTTGTCGGCGTATGTCCCCAAAAAGGACCTCGAAGAGCCGATCATCAAACTGGAGAAGGAAGAGTTGTGGGGCGGAACGGTCACGCTCAGGAACGGGTGGCGGCTCCTCCTACCCGATCTCCCACATGATACGCGTCTGCCGATCACCGTCGAGGCAAGGAAGATTTCCGAAGAGGGCTGATGCTGCCCCTAGGTGCGTCGCGAGGAAACGAGATGAACACGATCCTGACATCGGGCCACCTCGTCATTGTGCGGGACAGTTTTGCTGAAAAGCTGCTTGACCTGGCGAAGGGAGCGCTCGCCGCCGATGAGGTGATCCCCTATCTCGGTCCGGGTCTTCTTGAGTTGAACTGTGTGGAACCGCCTGTGCCGCATACCCCGGAGGTTGTTGCCGCGGCACTCAACGCACGGGCTCCTGCCCCTTCCAGGATCCGCACCAATATGTGGTCGGTTGCGCAGTTCATCGAACAGCGCCGGCATCGCCGGACCCTTCAAGCTTGGATGACCGACATATTCGCAGCGCCGGTGGGGCCGACCCCCTTCCACGCCTGGCTCGCAAGGCTGCCACTCTCCCTCATCATCGACAGCTGGTATGACAGCGCGATGCGCACGGCTCTGGTAGAGACGGGCCGAACGGACGTCGTTGAGATACAAGGCGTCACGCGCGCGAATGAAATCGGCAACATTTGGACGAAAACCTACGATTTGTCCGGGAGGGAGCTCGACCCCCGATTGGGGGCCAAGACGGTTCTCTATTCACCTCACGGGAGTATTACGCCCGCGCAAAACTTTCTCGTCGCAGATTCCGACTACGTCGAAGTCCTGTCCGAAATTGATATCCAGACACCGATCCCAGACGCTGTGAAGGAACGGCGCATCACCCGTGGATTTTTCTTCGTTGGCTGCCGCTTCAACGATCAGATGCTGCGCACCTACGCCAGACAGATCATGAAGCGCTCCCGCGGTCCCTATTGCACCGTAATGGACGCGGAAACCCTGACCAGAAACGAAGCGCGTTTCCTTGCGGCAAGCGGAATCACGGTGATCGACATGCCACTAAGTCAAGCGGCGGCTCGGCTTGTGGGAACGGGCACGGCTGCAGGTTCAGGACGGGATTAACAATGGCGGATGCCTTTGATGATGTCTGCTTCGGCTTTCCTCGAAGGCGCAAAATGCAGTCGGGAATACACCCGTGAACAGTGAAGCTGTCAGCGGCGCAACGAACGCACTGAATTCGTTGGCCCATGTTGAAGCGGCGCGCTGGGGCCGGGATTTGAGTACGCTGTTGCGCATCACGCGTATGAATCTGCGCCATCCGTGGCAGGTTGCCCTCGCTATGGGCTCGACGATCATGGCGGCAATCCTCCAGTTGCTCATTCCCCAGCTTCTCGGCCGGGCTGTCGACCAGACCCAGACAGCTATCGGGGGCGGTGTCGCGGGGGCCGCGGCAGGACAAGCGCTCTGGGCCCCGGCTCTCCTGCTGCTCGCCGTCAGCGCGCTACGCGGCGTTTTCACGATGGCGCAGAACTATTTTGCCGAAGCCGTCGGGCATCATGTCGCGTACGAATTGCGGCTCGCCTACTACGACAAGATCCAGCGTCTCAGCTTTTCCTTTCACGACCGGGTCCATTCAGGCGATCTGATAACCGCCGGAATGCTCGATCTCGAAGGCGTGCGGATGTATTTTTCCACCGGGCTCATGCGGGTGCTCCTGCTGGCGATGCTGATCGGGATTGGCGCTTACATGATGATCTCGACCGATCCCGTGCTCGGCTTGGCCGCGCTCAGCTTCGTGCCTTTTGTCGCTTGGCGCTCATCGACCACACAGCTTAGGCTGCGCGCCACCTGGCTCGACCTCTATGAGCGCCTTTCGGTACTAAGCCGCGTGATGAAGGAAAATCTCGCAGGTATCCGTGTGGTCCGCGCTTTTGCGGCTCAATCCTATGAGATGCTGAAGTTCGACGGCGCTTCCAAGAACGCGCTCGACCTCGCCAACGATCTCGTTGACATCTACGTACCAAACACGTCGGCGATGACCTTGTCCTACTTTTTTTCAATGGGATTGGTGCTTGGGATCGGTGGCAACAAGCTCGTCGCTGGCGAGATCAGCGTCGGAACCATGGCGACCTTCCTGACCTTCATGACCATGCTGCAAATGCCAGTCCGCCAGATCGGTCTCATGGTCAATGCGTTTGCCCGCGCTTCTAGCTGCGGTTCGCGGCTTTTCGGTCTCCTCGATCAGGAGATCACAATCAGGGATGCTCTCGAGGCCAGACCGCTTGAGATAAGTGACGGCACTCTGCGCTTCCACAATGTCTCATTTGCCTACCCCAACGCCGAAAACCGCGCCATTCTGAAGAACCTCAGCTTTGAGGCCCGGAGAGGCGAGACGATCGCGATCGTCGGTCCGCCGGGTTCCGGCAAATCGACGATGGCTCATCTGGTCCCCCGCTTTTACGACGTGACCGATGGCGCCATCACGTTGGACGGCCAGGACGTACGCAATGTCACCCTCGAGAGCCTTCGCAAGGCGGTCGCGGTTGTACAGCAGGATGCGTTCCTATTCACCACAACGATCGAGAACAACATCGCTTATGGCGATCCCTGGGCGAAGAGACAGCGAATTGAACGCGCTGGAGAATTCGCCCAGCTCCACGACTACATCCTCGGGCTCCCGGCAGGGTATGAGACGGTCGTGGGCGAACGCGGCGTTTCTCTCTCTGGCGGCCAGCGCCAGCGTCTCACGATTGCTCGCACCATGATGCTGCGCCCCTCCGTCATCATTTTCGACGACTCGATGGCCGCGATCGATGCCGGCACCGAGCTGCGCATTCGCGCGGCGATGCGGCGCTTCGCAAAGGATCGGGTGACGATCATCATCGCGCACCGGCTGAGTGCGCTTAAGCATGCCGATCAAATCCTTTTTGTCGATAAAGGCGAAATCGTAGAACGCGGCACGCATGAAGAGCTTCTGGCGAAGCGGGGACGCTACAGGGCCCTTTACGATCTCCAGACGCGCCCGGGTGATAGCATTATTAGCCAGGATGGGGGCGCCCGCTGATGGACCAGGGCCGCGGCGAACTCGAAGCCGAACGTGACGACGGGAGACGCCCTCCGCGCGCGGTCGTCGGCTCGCACCGGGATCGAGGAGGAGATGTTCGGCCGGGCTTTCGACAAGAGCATCCTCCGTCGCATCTGGGGCTTCGTCCATCCCTACCGGGCAAAGGTAGTTGTCACGATTGTCGCGATGCTGATCTTCACCGGGACGCAGCTTCTCATCCCCTTGATCATCCGCTACGCGATCGACCTCGGCATGAACCCGGCAAGGCCCGATCGCTCAGCCCAGCTTGCGGCCGTCGGCGCGTTCCTTTCGGCGATTTTGGTCAATTTCGCCGCCGGCTACATGCAGGAAGCCTTGGATGGGAAAATGGCCGAAACTGTCCTGTTCGACATCCGCCGCGCCATGTTTGGCCATCTGCAAAAGGTTTCGCTCTCTTTCATGGACAAGACCGAGGTCGGACGCCTGATGTCGCGCCTGCAAGGCGACGTTAACTCCATACAGGAGTTCCTGGAAACCTCGGTATATTCCCTAGGCGATGTTGCGCTTCTCTTCGGCATCGTTTTCGTAATGCTGTGGCTCGACTTTCGCCTCGGCCTCCTGACGCTATCGGTTCTGCCGATCCTGGTGATCGTCCGCATTGTCTGGTTGCCGCGTGCCCGCGACGCCTTCATGGCTGCACACGAAACCAATTCCGTCGTCAATGGCGCGCTGGCCGAAGCCATTCACGGCGTGCGGACCATACAGTCAATGGACCGCCAGCAGGTGAATTTCAGTCTTTTTGACGATCGGGCCCATGCCAACCTCAGGACCCACCTGATCGCTGCCAGATATGCACTGGTCATGGTGCCCATCGTCGATGGCATCACCGGCCTCGCCTTGGCCGCCGTTATTGTGGTCGGCGGCTCGATGGTCATGAATAGCCGTATAGATGTGGGCGTGTTGGTAGCCTACCTATTTTACATCCAGCGCTTCTTTGACCCGATCCGCTCACTCACCCTGCAATATTCGGTCATGCAGCGCGCCATGGCCTCAGGCAAGCGCCTGACCGATGTGCTCGACGTCAAGATCGATGTTAAGGACAAACCCAATGCCGAGGTGCTTTCGCCCGAAATGGACGGCTCGGTCGAGTTTAGGGACGTCACCTTCGGCTACGATCCGAACCGTTCGGTTCTGAAAAATGTCTCGTTCAAGGTCAATCCGGGCGAGACGGTCGCAATAGTCGGACCGAGCGGTTCTGGCAAATCGAGTTCGATGGCCCTGGTCCACCGCTTCTATGATGTTCAGCAGGGTCAGGTGCTGGTCGGCGGACATGATGTACGCGACCTCACCCAGGAATCGCTCGGCCGCCAGGTCGCCATGGTGCTGCAGGAGCCATTCCTGTTCACCGGGACGGTCTTCGAGAACATTCGATACCAGAAGACGGAAGCCACGCGCGACAAGGTGATCGAGGCGGCCAAGGCCGTCGGCGCGCATGACTTCGTCATGAGCCTCGCCGACGGGTATGAGACCCAACTTGGCGAACGCGGCGACAACTTATCTCTCGGCCAGCGCCAGCTTATCAGTTTCGCCCGCGCCCTCGTCGCTGACGCCAAGATCCTCGTGCTCGACGAAGCTACCGCCAACATCGACAGCTACACGGAATTGCAGATTCAGAAGGCTCTGATCAAGCTGCTTGAAGGGCGGACTGGCCTCGTCATCGCCCACCGTCTCGCCACGTCCGGGGGGCCGACCGCATCATCGTGCTTCAGAATGGCCAAGTTGTTGCGACTGGCAACCACGATGAGCTAATAGCCATGGGCGGCCTGTATTCCAGACTCTACTATCTCAACTACGCCTCCTTCGACGACCTTCCCGAACACGATACCACCGTCCAAGCTGGCTCTCAGACCTGACATCTTGGCGGCCTTGTGGTAGTGGCGTTGGCTTTCGGGCGTGTCGGCAGACCACTCAGGCCACCGCGTCCGGCCAGCAGCCAGCATTCAAGAACGAGCACTCCTCGCAGTTCGTGAAGACCGGCTGCGAACGATTTCCTCCAGCATCGTATCCGACCGCGGTGCACCACCATCATCGGGCGAGCTCGCTCGAGGTGTTGGCTGGGCGTCGCAAAGCCGCTCGCGAGCGCGCCCTCAATAGCGCCGTAGCGAGTGACGGCTTTGCTACCGACGGGCCACTGATGAAGCTGGATTAGTGGGCGCCGCACCGACGCCGCCCTGGGCGAGAAGAACCTCCTGCGGCTGGCTATGGGCAACGACTAGCGCCAGCGCGACGAGCAGGCGCGTGCCGGCATCGCGACGCGCTCGGCTACCCTCTCCTTAGGATCGTGCATGTTCACGCGATGGCCCAGACGCCAGCCAACGCACAAAGCTGGTATTCTGTGCCGCCTGCTCGTCGTCAGTTTGGCCTCCTCCCGATTGCCCGCCCCACCACGTGCACGCTCGAGCACGTGGGTGTGAGGAGCGCTGCACAAGGATGTAACCTCAGGCCGCGAATTTCATGGTCAGCCAAGTCGAGCCATGATTTCGGATTGAATGGTCGTCGCGGTGTAAAGGGAAGCATCTAGCGGCAGATTTCCAAATGCCATTTGACAAAGCAGGTAGTTGGCACCTGCCTCTTCCAACTGATCTAGCAGAGCTTTTCGCACAGACTCTGCTGATCCTACCACGCACAATTCACTCTCGACTGCCGCATCGAAGGTCAGCGGCAGGTTTGGTGGAGTGGGGATAGCGTTAAGCTCGTAAAGGAATTGGAAGCTCTTGAGCCAGCGTTGGTAAGCAGGTGCCGCGAGCGAATAGGCATGTGTGTCACAACGCCCAATCACGACCATGCGGAGCAATCCGACAAATCGCCCTTGATCCCCCGCGCCTGCGTTGTCCTCTCGATAGGCGCGGAACGCATCAGTAGTTTTGCGAACAGAAGAGGAAGGTCCTACACACGCGATATTTGTTCCATTCGCAGCCGCCCAGGCTGCGGACTCGGGTCGATTGGCAGCGACCCATGTGGGCGGATGTGGACGCTGATGAGGTCTTAGCGTCAAAGGAACGTCATTGAGATCAAAATGGCGGCCTTGATAGCATAGCGTGCCGACCTCCCTGGAATTAACAAGTATTTGCATAAGAATTTCGCTGGCTTCGGCATAACGGCCCGGCACCGCGTCCGCACCAATCCCGAAGTAGCCCAATTCGGTCGGGAGAGCACCGCGCCCTATGCCCAGTTCGAGCCTGCCACCGCTCAACTGGTCCAGCATACAGATCTCTTCGAACGCACGCAGCGGATGATAAAGCGCAAGCAGCATCACCAAGGGTCCGAGACGCAAGCGCCGGGTGCGCTGGGCGACGCTCGATAAGAACAGATTCGGCGATGGACCTCTCCCATGGGGAGTACAGTGGTGTTCTGCGAGATGATAGGCATAGAACCCTAGCTGATCGCACGCCTCTGCTAATATCAGGCGATCTTCGTACTGCCGGCCTATATCGCGGCCATCCTCATCCAAATGATCGAAGATGCCGAAAGCCAAGTTTGAAGGAAAGACGTTTGTCACTCTTTAAGTCCCCGATTTTAAAAGCAGGCTGTTTTCTTGCTGGGATCACCAAGCAAGTCGGAAGAGATGTGTGTGATCGCCGATTAGCGTCAGCGTAACGAAGAAGCAGAGCCTGACGCTTCCCTGCCCCTGGAGCTTGGCACCATTAAGCTTCCAGCAATGTCGCCAGCGGCAGCAAGAAATTCATCCATCTGCTCTTTTGTGCCGATGCTGACGCGGATACAGTGTTCCAAGCCTTTGTCCGGAAAAAACGCGACAAGTATCTTTTGCCTCTCCAATGCTGCTTGCCACCATGAGCCGTCCTGTCCCGCGGGCACACGGGCCAGCAAGAAATTTGCGCGGGAGGGTGTTACGGAAAATCCGAGTTGCGATAGTGCAAGTGTCACTCGCTCTCGTTCATCCTTGATGTGCTTGTGGTTGTCTGCGTAGGCGCCGCGATGCGCAAGCACGCTGATACCAACGGCATGCCCGATCACGTTCATGTTGAAGACGTTCTGGATGTTTCGCAGCCTTCCAATAATTTCAGGGTGACCGAAACCGAAACCGACGCGAATGCCGGCGGCGGCATAGCTTTTCGAGAATGACCTCAAGATCAGAAGGTTCGAATACCCGTTGATGAGGCGCAGTCCGTGATCGGGTGCAAAGTCGACGTAGGCCTCATCGAGGACAATCAAGCGGTCCGATTGTGCTACGAGGCGTTCGATATCGCTTATCGGGAGGAATGTTCCGGTCGGATTGTTTGGATTGGCCAACATAATAAATTTGGCGTCTTTTGCCGGACCAGAAAGCAATTGCTCCATTGGCAGGGAATGAGCTTGACATCCGATTTCGAGGAACTCAGCGCCCTGAAGCATGGCAAGTTTGCGGTTGAACGAAAACCCTGGCGACATCATCGCAACCTTGTCGCCGGGTGCGAGGAAAGCTCTGTAGATCAGTCCGAGCAGTTCAGACGACCCGTTGCCAGCGATGACCTGATCCCTGGAGACGCCATAGGTGCTGGACGCTGCTTCTCTCAATCTGAAGTTATCGTCATCCGGATATAGATACTGGCGCTTGAGGGCCGCCACTGCACTTTGCATTATGATTGGCGGCAACGGAAACGGGTTCTCATTCGTATTCAGCTTGATAAAATTTGCGTCCGGCGCTGGTCCGTTGGACGGCAGAGCATCCAACTGTCGTGTCACTTGCGAAAGAGCCGAAAGCACAGTTTGCAGTTTTGCGTCGGACATATTTAACTCCGTTTCAGTCACACAGGGGGCATCCGTATGAGCTCGCAACGAGAGCAACATGGCGGACGGGATTGACGATGGCAGGGTTGCCTTTCACACAATGGTCGCAGCGCCGGCTGACATGGGAATTCAGCCAGGCTGTCCTCGGTCGAATCGAGTTGACGCGGACGCGGATCTGCATCGCTGCGCGGCGCCAAGGCGCTAAGCGGCTCAGCTCATGCCCAGGGTCATGCTTTCAAAGACGCTTGATCTCGACGCCGTATTTCCTCAGCACGTAGCCAATCTGGCGCGGGGTCAGCCCAAGCAAGCGCGCTGCCTTTGCCTGCACCCAGCCACATCTTTCCATGGCAGCAATGACGCGCTCTATATCGGGCGTCCTCGCGCCAATTGGGTGGGTTGCGCCGGCAAGCGGGCCTGTAGTCGCGGCCGAACTGGCGGCCTCGTCCGGGGGCGTGGCCAAATTCGCTGACTCCGGCAGGATCGGCGGTGGTTGCAGCGCGGCCTTGCCCGATCTGCACTTCCACAGCGCCTCGGCAAAGCATTGGCCTTGGGAGCAGGCAAAGTCGTTTCTCCCGATTGACAGTCCCTCGGCCAGGATCGCTGTCCGGTGCACGCAATTTTCAAGCTCGCGAATGTCTAGACAATTCGCACGATATACAGGATTTTGCCAAAGGGTTCGTGTAGACTTTCCTTGGTGTATCCAACGGCGTCAGCCGGGCAGGATAGGTGAAGTAGGCCCACCCGCGAGCGGGTGTTCCTTCTTCACTGTCCCTTATTCGCACCTGGCGGTGCTCAACGGGAATCCTGCTCTGCGAGGCTGGCCGGCTACCGCCGGCGTAACAGATGAGGGCAAGCGGATGGAAGCTCTAGTCTGATTAAGCATTGGTAACTGTCAGACCAAGTTTACTCATATATACTTTAGATTGATTTAAAACTTCATTTTTAATTTAAAAGGATCTAGGTGAAGATCCTTTTTGATAATCTCATGACCAAAATCCCTTAACGTGAGTTTTCGTTCCACTGAGCGTCAGACCCCTTAATAAGATGATCTTCTTGAGATCGTTTTGGTCTGCGCGTAATCTCTTGCTCTGAAAACGAAAAAACCGCCTTGCAGGGCGGTTTTTCGAAGGTTCTCTGAGCTACCAACTCTTTGAACCGAGGTAACTGGCTTGGAGGAGCGCAGTCACCAAAACTTGTCCTTTCAGTTTAGCCTTAACCGGCGCATGACTTCAAGACTAACTCCTCTAAATCAATTACCAGTGGCTGCTGCCAGTGGTGCTTTTGCATGTCTTTCCGGGTTGGACTCAAGACGATAGTTACCGGATAAGGCGCAGCGGTCGGACTGAACGGGGGGTTCGTGCATACAGTCCAGCTTGGAGCGAACTGCCTACCCGGAACTGAGTGTCAGGCGTGGAATGAGACAAACGCGGCCATAACAGCGGAATGACACCGGTAAACCGAAAGGCAGGAACAGGAGAGCGCACGAGGGAGCCGCCAGGGGGAAACGCCTGGTATCTTTATAGTCCTGTCGGGTTTCGCCACCACTGATTTGAGCGTCAGATTTCGTGATGCTTGTCAGGGGGGCGGAGCCTATGGAAAAACGGCTTTGCCGCGGCCCTCTCACTTCCCTGTTAAGTATCTTCCTGGCATCTTCCAGGAAATCTCCGCCCCGTTCGTAAGCCATTTCCGCTCGCCGCAGTCGAACGACCGAGCGTAGCGAGTCAGTGAGCGAGGAAGCGGAATATATCCTGTATCACATATTCTGCTGACGCACCGGTGCAGCCTTTTTTCTCCTGCCACATGAAGCACTTCACTGACACCCTCATCAGTGCCAACATAGTAAGCCAGTATACACTCCGCTAGCGCTGAGGTACCGGGTCAGAAGAACTCGTCAAGAAGGCGATAGAAGGCGATGCGCTGCGAATCGGGAGCGGCGATACCGTAAAGCACGAGGAAGCGGTCAGCCCATTCGCCGCCAAGCTCTTCAGCAATATCACGGGTAGCCAACGCTATGTCCTGATAGCGGTCCGCCACACCCAGCCGGCCACAGTCGATGAATCCAGAAAAGCGGCCATTTTCCACCATGATATTCGGCAAGCAGGCATCGCCATGGGTCACGACGAGATCCTCGCCGTCGGGCATGCGCGCCTTGAGCCTGGCGAACAGTTCGGCTGGCGCGAGCCCCTGATGCTCTTCGTCCAGATCATCCTGATCGACAAGACCGGCTTCCATCCGAGTACGTGCTCGCTCGATGCGATGTTTCGCTTGGTGGTCGAATGGGCAGGTAGCCGGATCAAGCGTATGCAGCCGCCGCATTGCATCAGCCATGATGGATACTTTCTCGGCAGGAGCAAGGTGAGATGACAGGAGATCCTGCCCCGGCACTTCGCCCAATAGCAGCCAGTCCCTTCCCGCTTCAGTGACAACGTCGAGCACAGCTGCGCAAGGAACGCCCGTCGTGGCCAGCCACGATAGCCGCGCTGCCTCGTCCTGCAGTTCATTCAGGGCACCGGACAGGTCGGTCTTGACAAAAAGAACCGGGCGCCCCTGCGCTGACAGCCGGAACACGGCGGCATCAGAGCAGCCGATTGTCTGTTGTGCCCAGTCATAGCCGAATAGCCTCTCCACCCAAGCGGCCGGAGAACCTGCGTGCAATCCATCTTGTTCAATCATGCGAAACGATCCTCATCCTGTCTCTTGATCAGATCTTGATCCCCTGCGCCATCAGATCCTTGGCGGCAAGAAAGCCATCCAGTTTACTTTGCAGGGCTTCCCAACCTTACCAGAGGGCGCCCCAGCTGGCAATTCCGGTTCGCTTGCTGTGGATCCATCGGCATTTTCTTTTGCGTTTTTATTTGTTAACTGTTAATTGTCCTTGTTCAAGGATGCTGTCTTTGACAACAGATGTTTTCTTGCCTTTGATGTTCAGCAGGAAGCTTGGCGCAAACGTTGATTGTTTGTCTGCGTAGAATCCTCTGTTTGTCATATAGCTTGTAATCACGACATTGTTTCCTTTCGCTTGAGGTACAGCGAAGTGTGAGTAAGTAAAGGTTACATCGTTAGGATCAAGATCCATTTTTAACACAAGGCCAGTTTTGTTCAGCGGCTTGTATGGGCCAGTTAAAGAATTAGAAACATAACCAAGCATGTAAATATCGTTAGACGTAATGCCGTCAATCGTCATTTTTGATCCGCGGGAGTCAGTGAACAGGTACCATTTGCCGTTCATTTTAAAGACGTTCGCGCGTTCAATTTCATCTGTTACTGTGTTAGATGCAATCAGCGGTTTCATCACTTTTTTCAGTGTGTAATCATCGTTTAGCTCAATCATACCGAGAGCGCCGTTTGCTAACTCAGCCGTGCGTTTTTTATCGCTTTGCAGAAGTTTTTGACTTTCTTGACGGAAGAATGATGTGCTTTTGCCATAGTATGCTTTGTTAAATAAAGATTCTTCGCCTTGGTAGCCATCTTCAGTTCCAGTGTTTGCTTCAAATACTAAGTATTTGTGGCCTTTATCTTCTACGTAGTGAGGATCTCTCAGCGTATGGTTGTCGCCTGAGCTGTAGTTGCCTTCATCGATGAACTGCTGTACATTTTGATACGTTTTTCCGTCACCGTCAAAGATTGATTTATAATCCTCTACACCGTTGATGTTCAAAGAGCTGTCTGATGCTGATACGTTAACTTGTGCAGTTGTCAGTGTTTGTTTGCCGTAATGTTTACCGGAGAAATCAGTGTAGAATAAACGGATTTTTCCGTCAGATGTAAATGTGGCTGAACCTGACCATTCTTGTGTTTGGTCTTTTAGGATAGAATCATTTGCATCGAATTTGTCGCTGTCTTTAAAGACGCGGCCAGCGTTTTTCCAGCTGTCAATAGAAGTTTCGCCGACTTTTTGATAGAACATGTAAATCGATGTGTCATCCGCATTTTTAGGATCTCCGGCTAATGCAAAGACGATGTGGTAGCCGTGATAGTTTGCGACAGTGCCGTCAGCGTTTTGTAATGGCCAGCTGTCCCAAACGTCCAGGCCTTTTGCAGAAGAGATATTTTTAATTGTGGACGAATCGAATTCAGGAACTTGATATTTTTCATTTTTTTGCTGTTCAGGGATTTGCAGCATATCATGGCGTGTAATATGGGAAATGCCGTATGTTTCCTTATATGGCTTTTGGTTCGTTTCTTTCGCAAACGCTTGAGTTGCGCCTCCTGCCAGCAGTGCGGTAGTAAAGGTTAATACTGTTGCTTGTTTTGCAAACTTTTTGATGTTCATCGTTCATGTCTCCTTGAGCTCATTGTTTGCCTCCCTGCTGCGGTTTTTCACCGAAGTTCATGCCAGTCCAGCGTTTTTGCAGCAGAAAAGCCGCCGACTTCGGTTTGCGGTCGCGAGTGAAGATCCCTTTCTTGTTACCGCCAACGCGCAATATGCCTTGCGAGGTCGCAAAATCGGCGAAATTCCATACCTGTTCACCGACGACGGCGCTGACGCGATCAAAGACGCGGTGATACATATCCAGCCATGCACACTGATACTCTTCACTCCACATGTCGGTGTACATTGAGTGCAGCCCGGCTAACGTATCCACGCCGTATTCGGTGATGATAATCGGCTGATGCAGTTTCTCCTGCCAGGCCAGAAGTTCTTTTTCCAGTACCTTCTCTGCCGTTTCCAAATCGCCGCTTTGGACATACCATCCGTAATAACGGTTCAGGCACAGCACATCAAAGAGATCGCTGATGGTATCGGTGTGAGCGTCGCAGAACATTACATTGACGCAGGTGATCGGACGCGTCGGGTCGAGTTTACGCGTTGCTTCCGCCAGTGGCGCGAAATATTCCCGTGCACCTTGCGGACGGGTATCCGGTTCGTTGGCAATACTCCACATCACCACGCTTGGGTGGTTTTTGTCACGCGCTATCAGCTCTTTAATCGCCTGTAAGTGCGCTTGCTGAGTTTCCCCGTTGACTGCCTCTTCGCTGTACAGTTCTTTCGGCTTGTTGCCCGCTTCGAAACCAATGCCTAAAGAGAGGTTAAAGCCGACAGCAGCAGTTTCATCAATCACCACGATGCCATGTTCATCTGCCCAGTCGAGCATCTCTTCAGCGTAAGGGTAATGCGAGGTACGGTAGGAGTTGGCCCCAATCCAGTCCATTAATGCGTGGTCGTGCACCATCAGCACGTTATCGAATCCTTTGCCACGCAAGTCCGCATCTTCATGACGACCAAAGCCAGTAAAGTAGAACGGTTTGTGGTTAATCAGGAACTGTTCGCCCTTCACTGCCACTGACCGGATGCCGACGCGAAGCGGGTAGATATCACACTCTGTCTGGCTTTTGGCTGTGACGCACAGTTCATAGAGATAACCTTCACCCGGTTGCCAGAGGTGCGGATTCACCACTTGCAAAGTCCCGCTAGTGCCTTGTCCAGTTGCAACCACCTGTTGATCCGCATCACGCAGTTCAACGCTGACATCACCATTGGCCACCACCTGCCAGTCAACAGACGCGTGGTTACAGTCTTGCGCGACATGCGTCACCACGGTGATATCGTCCACCCAGGTGTTCGGCGTGGTGTAGAGCATTACGCTGCGATGGATTCCGGCATAGTTAAAGAAATCATGGAAGTAAGACTGCTTTTTCTTGCCGTTTTCGTCGGTAATCACCATTCCCGGCGGGATAGTCTGCCAGTTCAGTTCGTTGTTCACACAAACGGTGATACGTACACTTTTCCCGGCAATAACATACGGCGTGACATCGGCTTCAAATGGCGTATAGCCGCCCTGATGCTCCATCACTTCCTGATTATTGACCCACACTTTGCCGTAATGAGTGACCGCATCGAAACGCAGCACGATACGCTGGCCTGCCCAACCTTTCGGTATAAAGACTTCGCGCTGATACCAGACGTTGCCCGCATAATTACGAATATCTGCATCGGCGAACTGATCGTTAAAACTGCCTGGCACAGCAATTGCCCGGCTTTCTTGTAACGCGCTTTCCCACCAACGCTGATCAATTCCACAGTTTTCGCGATCCAGACTGAATGCCCACAGGCCGTCGAGTTTTTTGATTTCACGGGTTGGGGTTTCTACAGGACGGACCATGGTTATACCTCCTTCTTAAAGTGTCCACATCATATAGAAGTTATCCGCTCACAAGTCAAGTAAGTCGACGCTGTCCTCGGTCGAATCGAGTTGACGCGCACGCGGATCTGCATCGCTGCGCGGCGCCAAGGCGCTAAGCGGCTCAGCTCATGCCCAGGGTCATGCTTTCAAAGACGCTTGATCTCGACGCCGTATTTCCTCAGCACGTAGCCAATCTGGCGCGGGGTCAGCCCAAGCAAGCGCGCTGCCTTTGCCTGCACCCAGCCACATCTTTCCATGGCAGCAATGACGCGCTCTATGTCGGGCGTCCTCGCGCCAATTGGGTGGGTTGCGCCGGCAAGCGGGCCTGTAGTCGCGGCCGAACTGGCGGCCTCGTCCGAGGGCGTGGCCAAATTCGCTGACTCCGGCAGGATCGGCGGTGGTTGCAGCGCGGCCTTGCCCGATCTGCACTTCCACAGCGCCTCGGCAAAGCATTGGCCTTGGGAGCAGGCAAAGTCGTTTCTCCCGATTGACAGTCCCTCGGCCAGGATCGCTGTCCGGTGCACGCAATTTTCAAGCTCGCGAATGTTGCCGGGAAACTCACATTTCATCAGCACTTCAATCGCACGCGGATCGAAGGTGAGCGTACAGCCGTTCTCGTCGTTGAACTTCTTGAGAAACTCAGCTGCGAGGAGCGGAATATCGCTGCGCCTTTGGCGCAATGCTGGTACCAGCAAGGGAACCACGTTGATGCGGTAGTATAGGTCGGCGCGGAACTCATTCCTTGCAACCGCCTCTTCCAGGTTCCTGTTCGTGGCGGCAATCACGCGAACATCGACCTTGATGGTCTGATTGCTGCCGACGCGCTCAAACTCCTGCTCCTGCAGCACGCGCAGTAGCTTTGCCTGGAACGAGGCCGAGATCTCGCCAATCTCATCCAGAAACAACGTCCCCTTGTCAGCGAGCTCAAAGCGCCCCTTGCGGGAATTGAATGCGCTTGTGAAGGCACCCTTCTCATGACCGAACAATTCGGATTCCAGGACTGTCTCTGGGAGCGCTGCACAATTGAGTTTAACGAAGGGCCGCTTGGCGCGCGGCGACAACTCGTGAATTGCCTTGGCAGCCAGCTCCTTCCCGGTACCGGACTCACCTCGCAACAGAACTGTGGTTTTTGCCTTCGCTACGACCGCGATCTTCTCCAGCAGGGCGCTTATCGCCGGACTGTCACCAATCATCCCCTCGACGTGAACCTTTTTGCGCCGGGGTGCAGGGTGCTTAACATCAGAAAATTTCGTTTGCAGCCGATGTTCCAGCTCCGGCGCTCGCTCGCGGTCGGCCGCGGAGAAGCGATGCAACTTGACTGTCTGTCCCACCATGTTGGCAATCATGGTGAGCAGCCGGACATCATCGTCGAGCCGATAGCTTGACCTGCTTTCCAAAACCCGGTCCAAAGTCAGCGCGCCTATGGCGTTCCCATCAACACGAATGGGAACGCCGATGAACGACACGGTGTCGGAGGGCCCAAGCACCTCGATATCAGCGGCAGTGAAGGTCGGATGCATCGCTATGTCGTCGGCGACGAGCGGCGTGTCGGTCGTCACAATCTGATCGATGGCGTTGCGCGGCAGGCGCGACCGGGAGGGCTCATTGCCGTTCGTGCCGCAGCCGCTGGCCACTGTGATGTCCAGTCCGCCCTCGGCATCGCAGAGAGCGATGATGCCGTGCCGCATCTGCACAAACGAGTGCAGGAGATCGACTACCTTGGCCAACTTGAGTTCGAGCCGGGCGGCATCGGCGAGTACTTTCGATATTTCGAAGATGCCGGTTAGCGCGCGCTCGTGCAATGCCACATTCGCAGGATTCGTGTCGGACTTTGGACAACCCTTTATCGCATTCGGCAGCGATATGCCGCGGTCGCGGGCATTCTGTTCTGACTTGCTAATGTTGTGGTGCATGTGATCCTCGATCTCGCGCCATCAAATCTAGGCTGGCGGCATGTGCGCCCGCGACGTCGCGGGCACGCGCGAAAATGCTCCGACGTGAACTCGTGCCGCCGCCGTGTGGTCGAGTGCAAAGCGGGTCTAGCCCTGACGCATGGCTTGGCTACTCCCTCCACGAGGCTTGGCCATGTTATTGGCTTGCCCCGGGCAAACACACGTTGTTTTCAAAAGACTGGAGCGAGGCGGCATAGTCAATCGAGCTTTCTTTCATCTGTGAAAGGAAACCTCGCGGCCTATGATAGGATTCATCAGTTCTATCTTTGCGTTGAAGCAGAAATACCTGGGCCGGCCATGCGTTGCCCGAGCGGCTGACCGCGCGGAGTGTGAATGCAGGGCCGTGCCATTCACCAGCGCCAGCGAAGGAGGGGCGGGAGCGATAATAACCGGGCCAACGGCACTGGTCGGTTGCGGCAACCGCCATCTTTCTCGAGTTGATCAGGCGGCGGCGATGTTGCGTGTGAAGGCGCCAAGCTGGCGTCGAGTACGACTTCGTAGGCGGTGCTCGCAACTTCTGAATCGCATCGTCGTGGTCAGCACCATCACCAGCCTGGGGCCGAAATCGGCACACTCAATGAGCGTATCGAAAAGTCTGAACAGATTACGATGCGACCGCTTGAAAACGGCTGCCCCTGCTGCGGGCGTTGATTTGCAAAATGGGTCGTCCAAAAGGACCGTCCGAATTTATTCTGTGCATTGCAGTGGCTGCATGGTCGTAGGCTGTCCAGAAACGAGCGCTTCCGAACAGGGGTAAGTTAGCCTGTCATCTGGACGGCCTTGAACAGGCGACCTATTGGTACGCGCTGGCGCCAACGATGGGGCCCGGTCCAAAGCCGGCTAATGAGGAACCCACCACGCTCTGTGCAGCAAACCGCTAGCCAGAGGGATCGACCGGCAGCACTCTGCCAGAGACCATCAAGGGCGTTCGGACCGCGGCCTTGCCCGCTGGTCTGACACCGCATTCCTCCATCATTGGCGAGCCCACGTCAGTTCAGGTGGGATTCATCTGGCATGGGTATTGCGGCGGCGTTGGTGCAGCGTTCGACCGGAGCGCCGCGATAGGGAGAAGCCCGGGAGAAGTCACGCCACCTCGATCCGGTCAGGGAGAGAGAAACAGTGTCAGCTGCACAAGTCCGCGGCGCGAGTCCCGCGCCCCGCAAACCCTTCTACACCAAGCTCTACGCCCAGGTGCTTGCCGCCATCGCGCTCGGCGTCGCAATTGGCTATTTTTATCCGGAGACCGGCGAGAGCCTGAAGCCGCTGGGTGATGCCTTCATCAAGCTGGTCAAGATGATCATCGCGCCTGTCATCTTCCTGACAATTGCGACCGGCATTGCCGGCATGAACGATCTTCATAAGGTCGGCCGGGTCGCCGGCAAGGCAATGGTTTATTTCCTCACCTTCTCAACGCTCGCGCTGATCGTCGGCCTCATCGTCGCCAATGTCGTCCAGCCTGGCGACGGCCTGAACATCGATCCGGCCTCGCTCGATGTCCAGGCCGTGAATACCTATGCCGCAAAAGCCAAAGCGCAGTCGGTCACCGGCTTCCTGATGAACATCATCCCGCCAACGATCGTCGGTGCCTTCGCGGAAGGCGACATCCTGCAGGTGCTGTTCTTCTCGGTTCTGTTCGGCATGGCGCTTGCGATGGCCGGAGAGACGGGCAAGCCTGTCGTTTCCTTCCTCCAGGCGCTCATTGTGCCTGTCTTCAAGCTCGTCGGAATTCTGATGAAGGCCGCGCCGATCGGCGCTTTTGGCGCGATGGCCTTCACCATCGGCAGATATGGCATCGGTTCGGTAGTCAACCTCGCGATGCTGGTCGCGACGTTCTATTTCACCGCCTTCCTCTTCGTGTTCGGGGTTCTCGGCGCAGTCTGCCGCTACAACGGCTTTTCGATTTGTTCTCTCATTCGTTACATCAAGGAAGAGCTTCTGCTTGTCCTCGCAACGTCCTCCTCGGAGGCGGCGCTCCCGTCGCTGATGGAGAAAATGGAGAAGGCGGGCGCCAGGCGTTCGGTTGTGGGTCTCGTCATCCCGGCCGGATATTCGTTCAATCTGGACGGCACGAATATTTACATGACGCTAGCGGCTCTCTTCATCGCACAGGCGACGAACACGGATCTGTCCATCGGCGATCAGGTGCTGCTGCTGTTCGTAGCAATGCTTTCCTCCAAGGGCGCTGCAGGTGTGACAGGTGCGGGCTTCATCACCCTGGCGGCTACGCTCGCGGTAGTTCCGAGTGTTCCCGTTGCTGGGATGGCACTGATACTCGGCATCGACCGATTCATGTCCGAATGCCGGGCGCTGACCAATTGCGTCGGCAACGCAGTGGCATCCCTCGTCGTCGCACGCTGGGAAGGAGAGTTGGACCGAGCACAGATGAAAGCTGCCTTCAGCGGTCATCAGCTTACCGAGGCATCAAACCGGCTACCCTCCTGCAAGTAAGGTGGGCGGCCCACGACCTGTCAAGTCGCTTAGCTGGTCACATAACTGAACGACCGACCCGCAGCCTCTAAACGGCTCCTCACGGACCATGTATCAGAAGCGCTAAATGTGTGAGTGCAAATCTTCACCGCCCTTTAAGCGAATGAGCCTTTCAGTATACCCGACCGGTTTACGTCTGCAATGATGTTCGTCCAACACGCTGTGCCCATTCGTATGGGGACGTCTTCGTTTTGCTACCCGAAACCGAAACGCGTTAGGCGGACAGAGAGCCGGCCCGCGTCAAAAACCAATCAGAATAGGACCTATGACCAAGCGCCCCACAATTGCCGATCTCGCCCGCGAAGCCCGAGTCAGCGTAGCAACGATCGATCGGGTTCTGAACGCCCGCCATCCGGTGCGCGAGGAGACCGCGCGGCGGGTCCACGACGCCGCCCAGGCGATCGGCTATCATGCTGCCGGGCTAATCAAGCAGCGGTTGCGGCGAGACCTACCGCACTACCGTCTGGGCTTCATCTTGAGAAAACCGGCCCAGCATTTCTACCAAGATTTTGCGCGCGAGGTCGAAGCATCGGTCAATTTGGCCCAGTCCTTCCACGGTATTCCGCTCGTCGAATTCGCCCCGTCTCATATGCCGAGCGACCTGATCGCGCCGCTCAAGGAGTTGGGCGCACGCTGCCATGCAATCGCGATGGTGGCACCGGACCACCCGAAAATCACAGCAGCGGTTGAGGACCTCAAGGCCAAGGGCATTCCGGTTTTCTCGCTGCTTTCCGACTTCGCCGCCGGCGTGCGACAGGGGTATATCGGCCTCAACAACCGCAAGGTGGGGCGCACGGCCGCTTGGATGGTGTCCAAGGTCGCAAAACGGCCCGGCAAAGTGGCGGTGTTTGTCGGCAGCCATCGTTTCCAGGGTCACGAGCTCCGTGACGTCGGCTTTCGCTCCTATTGCCGTGAGAACGCGCCCACGTTCGAGGTGCTGGATCCGGTCATGAACCTCGAGAAACGGCAGATCACCTACGAGGCAACGCTTGATCTCATGCAGCGGGAGCCCGAGCTCGTCGGCTTCTATGTCGCCGGCGGCGGCATGGAGGGCGCCATCTCCGCGCTCCGAGAAGAGGGCAAAAGTCGGGATCTCGTCGCGATCGTGAATGAAATCACACCTGAGTCTCGGGCAGCGCTCGCAGATAACATCGTCACGATGGCGGTCGCCACGCCAATGCGCCGGCTTTGCCAGGAGCTGATAACGCTGATGACACGGGCTATCGAGACCGGCACCGCTGAAACACCCGGACAGACATTTCTGCCGTTCGACATCCATCTGCCGGAAAATATATGAAGGACTCTATCCTAAGCGGGGAGTTTCCTTTCATAACGAGAGAAAGTTGAATGATGGTCCCTCCACACGGGTGGGCGCACCCACGGGCTTTAGCCGCGGCCCAGGACGAAGAGCCAAATTGGGTACGGCCGCCCCTTAAGGCGGAAGCGCGAGGTAGATTGCCTGGATCCGCAGCGTCAACCTCCACCGGCTTCACTTGCCAACATGCCCGACGTTCTCGTGCAGGGGGTGTGGTCAATGATTCCGCACGGCAATAGCCGACCGAGGCCAGCACAGTCCATTTGGGATCGACCTCGTCGACCGCCATCTCCTCGCCTGGCTGCACGTGAAAAGCCGCGGCACAGCCGGCAAGGTAGGAATTTAGCCGGGGCTAACCATCTTCTGGGACTTCGCACGCAAATCGAGGCGGCAGTCAATTCAGTAGCAGCCCGGGCGTGTGTTCTGCTCGTTCCGGCCCCTCGCACTTAGCAAGGAACTGCGCCGCTCTGCCGGGCCAAAGGCCCAACGCCCGAAGGGCAACCGCTCCGACGCGATCGCGTCCGCCTCCAGAAGCCGCCATCGAAAGAATGCTCGCGTCGTCACCACCTACGGCCAAGGCGGGCAATCAAGGCAGCTGGCATCACTCTGCCACACATCCTCGACGAGCAACTCGCCTGAGATCAGCCCCAGAACGTAGGCAACACGCGCCGCGCCGGCGCTTGTCGAGATGCTGATCGGCCCGTCTACAGGGGGCGATTAGGTGGGGCTTAACATCTTCCGGGACTTCGCACGCGATTTCGAGGTGGCAGTCGGTACCAAGAAACGAAAGGTCGGATCGGCGTGCCCGAGACGCTCAATGATTTCAGGCAAAGGCGCCAGGCGAGATGCCTCCTGCAACATCATTTCCCGCATCCACATGCTTGCCGGATCACTATTGTGAAGCTCAGGCCATTGGACGGCTTCCGTGAATGCAGGAGGAGGAAGTGGCGGCGGAAGTTGGACAATCCGCAGGGGTGTTGCTTTTGCGAAATGCTGCGCCAGCCGTAAGGGCATGGTCCCGATGCGGTTGGTGCCTGACAGGACGGGCGGGATCAGGCTAAAGCCCTGTACGACAACTTCGATACGTCTCTCGAAACCGTGCTCGAGCAAATACCATTCCTCCATGGTGGGCTGCCGGGTGTGCCTGAATTTGAGCACAACATGTCCCATGCACAAGTATCGCTCGAATGTAAGTGGCTCCGACAGCTGCTTGTTCGTGCCGCAGCCTACGCCTACGAGCTTATCTTCGAACAGGGCTGCGCGAGGATGTTTCGACATGAACACTTCCGGCATGATCAGAAAATCAACGTCGCCGCGCCGGAGAAGCTCCTCGGGGTCGTCGCAAATAGGCAGACATTCAAAGCGAACGGCGGGAGCTTCCTGCGCAGCGCGCTCTACTATCTTCCTAAAAAACACGAGCGTGATGTAATCGGAAAGCATGATTCGGAAGAGACGATCCGATTGGGCCGGGTTGAAGGCGTCGGGGGAAATAATCGATAGCTGGATGTGCAGCAATGCGTCCCGGACTGCTGGGGCGAGCCCGTCGGCGCGCGGCGTCAAAATGAGCTCGCGGCCGTTCATCGTAAATAGCTCATCGTTAAAATAGGCGCGTAGCCGAGCAACGGCGGCGCTCATGGCCGGCTGGCTCAGGTTGATACTGCGAGCCGCGGCAGTGACTTTACGCTCCCTCATCAGAGCGTCCAGCACAACGAGGAGATTTAGATCCAGCCCTTTAAAACGCATGTCATGTTCTATCCAACGTGTGGATGCGTATCATTCAAACAATCAATTTTACGAATTTACGAGCCATGCATTAGAGGAACGGAAAGTGAGCGACGTCAAGCTCAAATCGACGACACGGGCCGGAACTCGAGAGAGCGTCTGGCTCACCTTCGCCAACGACAACGGCTGAGTGCAGCCACCAACGCCGCTTTGGTCGAGTAATGCGGCCGCAAAAACCAATATGAAGAGAGGTCCTGAATGCGCCATCAGGTGCAGTGGAAGTTGTGCTGGGAAAACGAGTTGCAGCTCTCCGATCACGTTAAGCTCGCCGAGTTCTTTCGTGATACGTACGGGCCGACTGGGGCGTCCAACGCAGAACCGTTCGAAGGTAGTCGAAGCTGGGCCGGAGCCAGGCCTGAACTCCGCGTAATCGCCTATGATTCAAGCGGTGTAGCGGCTCACATGGGCATACTGCGCCGTTTCATCAAGGTCGACGCGGTCGACCTGTTGGTGGCTGAGCTGGGCCTGTACGGGGTACGTCCGGACCTTGAGGGTCTGGGAATCGCCCATTCAATCCATGTCATGCTTCCAATACTGCAGGAGCTTGGCGTTCCATTCGCTTTCGGAACGGTCAGGGACGCGCTGCGGAATCATGTTGAGAGGTTCGGACGGCGATACAGCCCTATGGCCGTTTTGTCGGGAATTCGCGTGCGCTCCACCCGACCAGAGGCCCGCCTCGACCTGCCGCCCACACGCATCGATGACGCACTCACCATTGTTCTGCCAGTTGGACGGCCGATCAGCGAATGGCCCACGGGCACGATGATAGATCGGAACGGACCAGAGCTATGAGCTGGTCCGATTGCTTGTACGAAGTGCGCCGTGAGTGCTCTGACGGCACCGGCCGTCGAAGCGTTTATCTGACGTTTGACGACGGTCCCAATCCACTTTTCACACCGGAGATTCTCGACGTGCTGGCAGAGCAGCGGGTGCCGGCGACTTTCTTCGTCATCGGCGCCTACGCCTTAGAGCACCCAGATCTAATCCAACGGATGATCGCAGAAGGGCACGAGGTAGGCAACCACACGATGTCTCATCCGGACCTGTACCAATGCGGTTTCGGCGAAGTGCAACGTGAGGTCTTTGAAGCGAACGACGCCATCATGAGAGCGTGCCCGCAGGCCTCGGTCCGCTTTGTTCGCGCGCCCTACGGCGCCTGGAGCGAAGAAGTCTGCACAGCATCACAGATCGCCGGGCTGGCGGCCCTTCATTGGTCCGTCGACCCTCGAGATTGGTCTCGCCCTGGAGTCGAGGCGATTATTGATAGAGTGCTCGCCTCTGTCCGGCCGGGCGCAATTGTACTCTTGCACGACGGATGCCCTCCCGGCGAGTTGAGCCAGGGCGCTCACGCCGGCATGCGCGACCAGACGGTCACGGCGCTGTCCCGGCTGATTCCAGCACTGCGTGAGCGCGGATTTGTAATCCGCTCACTTCCTCAACATCACTGAACAAACGAGATCCCATGACACTTCTTGGTACAACCAGCACTGTGGCCATTTCGCTTTATGCACTGCTCTCGACTGCCTATAAGAGCATGCAAGGGCTTTATGCTATGCCGACAAAGGATTCGTCGGCATTGGAGGTTCTCGTCGGCTCCGACAAACTGCCCAGCGTGGATGTCATCGTCCCCTGCTTCAACGAGGATCCGCGCACGCTTTCAGAGTGCCTGGCTTCCATTGCAGACCAAGAATACGCCGGAAGACTTCGGGTCTATTTGGTTGATGACGGTTCTGGAAATCGCGAAGCCTTAGGAACTGTCCACGAAGACTACGCGCGCGACCCCAGGTTCGACATCATTTTGCTTCCCGAGAATGTTGGAAAGCGCAAGGCGCAGATCGCCGCGATACGCCGCTCATCAGGGGATCTGGTGCTTAACGTTGATTCAGACACGGTACTCGCACCCGACGTCATTTCCAAGCTTGTACCGAAGATGCGAGATTCAGCGGTCGGCGCAGTCATGGGTCAGTTGACGGCCAGTAACCGAACCGAGAGCTGGCTGACCAGGCTGATAGACATGGAGTACTGGCTGGCTTGCAACGAGGAGCGCGCGGCACAGGCTCGCTTCGGTGCCGTTATGTGCTGTTGCGGCCCATGTGCCATGTACCGCCGGTCTGCGCTCCTTTTGTTACTGGACCAGTACGAGTCGCAATTTTTTCGGGGCAAGCCAAGCGACTTCGGTGAGGATCGCCATCTCACTATCCTGATGCTGAAAGCAGGCTTTCGAACCGAATACGTTCCGAGCGCCATCGCGGCCACAGTCGTTCCGAACAGACTCGGACCGTATCTGCGCCAACAACTCCGTTGGGCACGAAGCACATTCCGGGACACGCTGCTTGGGCTGCGCTTGCTGCCTAGCCTAAATAGCTATCTCACGTTGGACGTGGTCGGACAGAATCTCGGCGCGCTACTCCTCGCCCTATCGGTATTAACGGGCCTCGCACATTTCGCACTGACAGGCACTGTGCCTTGGTGGACAGGACTGATGATTGTGTCCATGACCATGCTCCGATGCAGCGTGGTAGCATTTCGTGCTCGACAATTTCGATTTCTTGGCTTTTCGCTGCACACGTTCATCAACGTCTTTCTCTTGCTTCCGTTGAAGGCCTACGCGCTGTGTACCTTGAGCAATAGCGATTGGCTGTCACGAAGCTCTGCTGTCGCTACATCGAACACTGGGGGAAAACAGGCCCCCACCCAAACTCCGATCACTGGTTCCAGCAGGGCAGAATTCTCGCCCCATTCGGCTCCGCTTCGCAGGCTCAATCTTGCGCGGGATTCTTCGGAATTAGTCCTGTCGGACAACATTTGCGGCGACGAGTGATCGCTACTTACCTGATGGACGAGAGGTGCACGAGTTTGACCCAGAACGCGAATCATCAGTTGCTTGATCGGGAATTGGCCGCAGACGATCCGTGGCGCCTCGACGGCAATCCGTTCGAGCAGAAGCGCCACACGCAAATGCTCCAGCTGGCGCTTGCCCAAGGCTCCATTACAAATGCCCTCGAAGTCGGGTGCGCTGCCGGCGCATTCACGGAAAAACTAGACCCCTACTGCCAAGGGCTCACCGTCATCGATGTCGTGGCGCAAGCGATTGCTCGAGCACGTCAACGGATAAAGGAGCCGTCGCGCATCAACTGGATAGTCTCCGATGTTCAACAGTTTTCGACCAACGAGTTGTTTGACCTGATCGTTGTGGCGGAGGTCCTCTACTACCTCGGAGACATAGCCGAGATGCGCGCGGCCGTCAAAAACCTAGTGCGGGTGCTTGCGCCAGGCGGGCATCTGATCTTCGGATCGGCAAGGGATGCTAATTGCCGTCGCTGGGGTCACGCCGCTGGTGCTGAGCCGGTCATCGCCATGCTGAACGAAACGTTGATCGAGGTAGAGCGTCTTGAGTGTCGGGGCGAGTCGGTCAACGAAGACTGCTTGCTCGTCCGTTTCCGGAACCCGATTTCCGCTTCCTGATGAATCGAATCTATCGCCGTTAACGTGGAGACACTATGCGCATCTGTGGTACCAAGCTGACCCATGATGGGGCGATCGCCCTGGTCGAGGATGGACGGCTCGTCTTCTGCGTTGACCAGGAAAAGCGGCACAACGATCCGCGTTACCAATCCATCGATAATCTCGACGCAATTGTTGCCGCTTTAGCGGAGCAGCGGCTAGATCCTTGTGATGTCGATCAGTTCGTTATCGACGGCGGGGATGGCGAAGACGAGTCACAGTTTCAGGTCGGCAGGCAACCAAGCAACCGCCAGTTTTGTCGTCCCTCTCGGTAAAATGAACCCATGTCCATGGTAGCGATCGACCTTACTGACGTAAGCAAAACTTATGACAAGCTCGTTGTCGACAGGCTGTCGTTCCGCGTTGCGGCGGGGGAATGCTTCGGGCTCTTGGGACCGAACGGCGCGGGCAAAAGCACGATTGCGCGTATGGTCCTCGGCATGACATCGCCTGATGCGGGGAAGATTACTGTGCTCGGCGCTCCAGTGCCGGCGCGCGCGCGTTTGGCACGTATGCGCATCGGCGTGGTCCCGCAGTTCGACAATCTTGATGCCGCGTTCACTGTACGCGAGAACCTGTTGGTGTTCGGGCGCTACTTCCGGATGAGCAGACGCCAGATCGATGCGGTCATACCATCGCTGCTTGAGTTCGCCCGCCTCGAGAACAAAGCGGATGCGCGCGTCGCCGAACTGTCCGGCGGCATGAAGCGGCGCCTGACGCTCGCGCGTGCGCTGATCAATGACCCGCACTTGCTGGTGATGGACGAGCCGACCACCGGCCTCGATCCGCAGGCCCGCCACCTGATCTGGGATCGGCTGCGATCGCTGCTGGCGCGGGGCAAGACTATTCTTTTGACTACCCATTTCATGGAAGAGGCCGAGCGGCTGTGCGATCGGCTGTGCGTTATGGAGGAGGGGCGCAAGATCGCCGAAGGTCGCCCGTCCGAACTCATTGACGAGCAGATCGGCTGTGACGTGGTCGAGGTCTACGGCGGCAATCCGCATGAACTGGGTGCGCTGATCCGGCCGTACGCACAGCGCATCGAGGTGAGCGGTGAGACGCTTTTTTGCTATGCACCCGATCCGGAGCAGGTGCTGGCGCAGCTACGCGGGCGCACGGGTCTACGCCTTCTGCAGCGTCCCCCCAATCTCGAGGATGTGTTTTTGCGGTTAACCGGGCGCGAGATGGAGGACTGAACAATGGGCGAACGTTATGCGGCGGGCATGCCCGCCAATGCGTGGAATTGGGTCGCGGTTTGGCGCCGCAACTATCTTGGATGGAAGAAAATCGGGCTTGCATCGGTTCTCGGCAACCTCGCCGATCCGATGATCTATCTGTTCGGTCTCGGCTTTGGCATCGGAACAATGATAGGTCCTGTTGAGGGCACTTCGTACATTGCGTTTCTCGCGGCTGGCATGGTTGCCACAAGCGTGATGGCATCGGCGACCGCTGAAACGGTCTACGGGAGTTTCGGCCGCATGGGCGACCAGCGCACCTGGGAAGGAATGCTATGCACTCAGCTGACGCTCGGCGATATCTTACTCGGCGAATTGGCGTGGGCAGCCACGAAGGCCCTCATGGCGGGCACAGCAATCACTATTGTTGCCACCACGCTCGGATACGCATCGTGGCCATCCATCCTCTGCTTGCTGCCAGTCATCGCTCTCAATGGCCTCGCCTTCGCGAGTCTAGCGATGGTCGTCACGGCGCTTGCGCCCAGCTATGAATATTTCATATTTTATAATACGCTTGTTATTACACCCATGCTGTTCCTTTGCGGCGCGATGTTTCCGGTCAACCAATTGCCCGGCGCTTTTCAGTATGCTGCCTCCTTATTGCCGCTCGCACATGCAATCGACCTCATTCGTCCAGCGATGCTTGGCCGTCCGATTGACAAAATGGGCCTGCATATCGGCGCGCTTTGCATATACACGGTTTTGCCCTTCTTCTTTTCGATTGCTCTTTTTCGTCGAAGGCTGATGCGTTGACGCTACTCACCATTCGAATTGGATGTTTGGGCGCAACCCATTCACACGCCGCCTAGATCAAGACATGCGTTTTAAAGGACTCGATCTGAACCTCCTCGTTGTGTTGGACGCTCTGGTCAGGGAACGTAAAGTCACCGCGGCGGCCCGCAGTATTAACCTGAGCCAGCCGGCAATGAGCGCCGCCGTTGCTCGGTTACGCGCCTATTTCAGCGATGAGCTATTTACGATGAGCGGCCGCGAGCTCATTTTGACACCGCGCGCTGAGGGGCTCGCCCCAGCAGTCAGGGAGGCATTGCTGCACATCCAGCTATCGATTATTTCCTGGGACGCCTTCAACCCAGCCCAATCGGATCGTCGCTTCCGGATCATCCTTTCCGATTACATCACGCTCGTATTTTTTAAGAAGATCGTAGAACGTGCTGCGCGGGAAGCTCCCGCCGTCCGCTTTGAATGTCTCCCTATTTCCGACGACCCCGAGGAGCTTCTCCGGCGCGGCGACGTTGATTTTCTGATCATGCCGGAAGTATTCATGTCGAAACATCCTCGCGCAGCCCTGTTCGAAGATAAGCTCGTATGCGTAGGCTGCCGCACGAACAAGCAGCTGTCAGAGCCACTTACATTGGAGCGATACTTATCGATGGGGCAGGTTGTCCTCAAATTCGGGGACACCCGGCAGCTCTCCGTCGAGGAATGGTATCTGCTTGAGCACGGTTTCGAGAGACGTATCGAAGTTGTCGTACACGGCTTTAGCCTGATCCCGCCCGTTGTATCCGGCACCAGCCGCATCGGGACCATGCCCTTACGGCTGGCGCAGCATTTCGCAAAAACAACACCCCTGCGGATTGTCCAACTTCCGCCACCACTTCCTCCCGCATTCACGGAGGCCATCCAATGGCCTGCGCTCCACAATAGTGATCCGGCAAGCTTGTGGATGCGTGAAATGATGTTGCAGGAGGGATCTCGTATGATTCCTTTGCCTAAGAGCACCGGACGTCTCAGTTGTCCGCAAATTGAGAAACTGCTCCCCCCTCGACTATGAGAGGAGGCATGGATGGCGATTGGAATTGGGAGATTCCTGCATTGTCGAGAACGATGTGGAGAGAGCTGATGCTTCAGCCTAAGAGGTAGCAGCGATGCTGCGGCTGCATGAACTTGGCTGGTGGAGCGAACCGATGGGCGAAGGAATTCGGGTGCGCGCGCAACACGGTGCGTCGGTATCTCCGCCACGGCGGGACCGTTCCGTTTGGTAAACCTGTTCGGCCGACCGCGTTGACGGGCTGGACGATTGGCTGCGAGAGCGCTTGTTTCCGGTCCCCGCCGCCTGCGAGCCCGCAACTGCTCAGCAGAAGGGCGAAGCGAACGAGAGTGCATCCATTTCGTAAATGTGTGCCTATCCAAGCAATCGATTTCTCCAATTGTCCGATGACGAATATGAACGACTCAGGCAGGGACATCATTAGGAGTATTTTTCGATGGCAAACATTATCGAGGGTGGCGCGGGTGCCGAAACACTCATCGGCACCGAGCGTGAAGATTGGATGGAGGGTTTCCAGGGCGGTGACTGGATTGACGGTCGTGGCGGCAACGACGAGATCTCGGGTGGCGCGGGCAGTGACCGAGCCATCGGCGGCGAGGGTAACGACCGCATCTTCGGCGGAGATGGCTGGGACGATCTCTCCGGCGACAACGGCCGCTTCAACGCGCGCGTCTCCGGTGAGGACAATGACAGGCTCAGCGGCGGTCCCGGCCAGGATGTCCTCTACGTGGGTGACGGCCAGGACACGTTGACCGGGGGCACCGACAGTGACACGTTCGTGTTCCAGTTCCACAATCCGGTGCCTGGGGTTGTCGGGTCGACGTCGGACATTACCACTATCACCGATTTCAACCCGGCGGAGGACAAGTTCGCCTTCGATGCGGTAGGCCTCTACAACGACGGTTTTGGCGCGAACTTCGTCAACAACGCCAGCATACAGTCCGGCTACCCGGTGAGCAGCTTCTACAGCGGTGCGGCCTCGGGTGCGAACGGCGAACACGTCGTGGTGATCACTGGCGAATCTTTCAACTCTGCTAATGAGGCGGCGAGTGCGATCTCCGGCGAGCACGCCGGCGACATCATTGTCTACCAAAGCAGCTACGCTGACAGAGTTGCAACTCTGGCCTATGTCACCGCCGACGGCAGCGCGCACGAGTTCGCCCACCTGGGCGGTGTGGTCACCGTGGCCGACCTAGGCCTGACCGCGTCGGACTTCACCTTCGTTTGATCCAGAAACCCATACGGAACCGCGCCCGCCCCGCCCCCTGGGCGGGCGCTTTCCCGTTCCGCTACTTGCCTGGGCCGGGGCGCCCGAGGGGCGCCCGGGAGCAGTCGCAGCGTGGATAGCTTGACCAAGCCCTGCGCGTCGCGCTGGTCGTGCACCGAAAGGTGTGGAGGCGGAAGCCTGTTCGGGCCCTTGCGGCCGACCACGATGAATCCCTTCCAAACCTTCAGCCGGACGGTGTTGTTGACCCGCTCCATTAAATGCCGGGACCAAACATATTCGGCGGGAGCACTGATCCTGGACCAGCAAGCGGATGCAGTCGGTTGCCGGTCGGGGAGCAATATAGGGAGCCGGGTCGCCAGCCTCCGGAGACTTACGTGACAACCATTCCAAAGGATTCAGCTTTGAGACCCTTCCCTCTGACTTCCGCGATTTGGGGCATTGTGTTGATCAGCGGCGTGGTCAACGTGCTTGCGCTGATCTCGCCGCTGTTCATGCTTCAGGTCTATGACCGCGTTCTGGCAAGTGGCAGCGTATCCACGCTAGTGGGGCTCGTCGTGCTTGCTGCGGGGCTTTATGCGTTCCAATGCCTGCTCGACATTTTGCGCGCCCGCGTGCTGCTGCGGATTGGCGAGCGTTTCGATGGTCAGTTTTCCGGACGCGTTCACGATGCGATCGTTCGCCTTCCGCTTTCAACGCGCATGCCGGGCGACGGCTTGCAGCCGCTTCGCGATCTCGACAATGTTCGCGGCTTCTTAGGTGGAAACGGTCCGACAGCGTTCTTCGATCTGCCATGGATGCTGTTTTATCTCGGCATTTGCTTCCTCCTTCATTTCTGGATCGGCATGACGGCACTTATCGGGGCGGTCGGTCTCACATCTCTGACACTCCTTGCCAACACTCTCTCGCAAGGGCCGATAAGCGATACCGTTGCCCACAACATGGCACGCAATGGTCTGCTGCAAGCAGCGCGTTGCAATGCCGAGGTCGTGCAAGCTCTCGGTCTTGGAAAGCGGATCGCTGCCCGATGGCAAAAGGCCAATGCCAAGTGTCTGGCCGCCAACCGGAAAGCTGGGGACGTGGCAGGTGGGCTGGGTGCCATTTCAAAGTCGCTGCGCGTGCTGCTGCAATCGGCCATTCTTGCCGTCGGTGCGTACCTTGTGGTCAGGGAAGAGGCTACGGCCGGGGTCATGATTGCCAGTTCGATCATGATGGGGCGTGCGCTGGCTCCGGTCGATCTCGCCATTTCAAGCTGGAAACCCTTCCTCATGGCGCGCCAGGGTTGGGCGCGGCTGGAGGACCTCTTGGAAAAGGTTCCTGAAACCGCTCCTGTCATGCTAATGCCTGCACCTGAACGCGAACTGCGCCTCGAAAGCGTGACAATCGTTCCGCCCGGCGAAAGCAAGCCGACCGTGACCGGCATTGCGTTTGCCATTCAGGCGGGAAGCGCACTCGGGGTCATCGGTCCATCGGGCTCGGGCAAGTCGACACTCTCGCGCGCCATCGTCGGCGCATGGACGCCGGTCGCCGGGAAGGTTCGCATCGACAGCGCAAGCCTCGATCAATGGGACCGGGAAGCACTAGGCCGTCACATCGGCTATCTGCCGCAAGGTGTTGAACTGTTCGACGGCACCATTGCCGAAAACATTGCTCGTTTTGAAGATGATCCTGACCCTGAGGCTATTGTCGCCGCGGCGAAGGCAGCGGGCACGCACGAACTGATCCTCCGATTTGAGCACGGATACGAAACTCCGATTGGTGAGGCCGGATCGGCACTTTCCGCCGGGCAGCGCCAGCTTATCGGTCTTGCCCGTGCCCTTTATCGAGACCCTTTCCTTGTTGTGCTGGATGAACCCAATGCCCATCTCGATGCGGAAGGCGAGGCTGCAGTCGTTAATGCGATCGCCTCCGTGCGCGAGCGCAAGGGCATTGCGGTTGTCGTCGCCCATCGGCCGAGCGCCATCCGCGCCGTGGATTTGGTGTTGGTGATGGAAGGTGGACGGCAGCGATCATTCGGTGCGCCTTCCAAAGTCCTGAAGGCCATCGAGTCTACACAGGATAACGTGGCAGAGCGCGCTGACATGGAGGATCCCGGTGTCCGGCATTCACCAGAACAATGACGTTCCGAGCTCCATTCGCCGCCACTTCCCTTGCTCGCAATGGGCAGTGCCGGCGCGACTCGGCAACACATCCCCATGCCCGTTCTTCCGAGGGCGGCTCAACCAGAACGACCGGTTACAAAGTTTCCTGGACCGTTCTTTGAGTGTGAATGTTCGGCCGATTGCCTGGGCGCGTCCCCGCCGCCTGCGAGCCCGCAACGGCTCGGCGAAGGGCGAAGTGAACGAGAATGCATTCATTTCGTAAATGTATGCCTATCCAAGCAATCGATTTCTCCAATTGTCCGATGACGAATATGAACGACTCAGGCAGGGACATCATTAGGAGTATTTTTCGATGGCAAACATTATCGAGGGTGGCGCGGGTGCCGAAACACTCATCGGCACCGAGCGTGAAGATTGGATGGAGGGTTTCCAGGGCGGTGACTGGATTGACGGTCGTGGCGGCAACGACGAGATCTCGGGTGGCGCGGGCAGTGACCGAGCCATCGGCGGCGAGGGTAACGACCGCATCTTCGGCGGAGATGGCTGGGACGATCTCTCCGGCGACAACGGCCGCTTCAACGCGCGCGTCTCCGGTGAGGACAATGACAGGCTCAGCGGCGGTCCCGGCCAGGATGTCCTCTACGTGGGTGACGGCCAGGACACGTTGACCGGGGGCACCGACAGTGACACGTTCGTGTTCCAGTTCCACAATCCGGTGCCTGGGGTTGTCGGGTCGACGTCGGACATTACCACTATCACCGATTTCAACCCGGCGGAGGACAAGTTCGCCTTCGATGCGGTAGGCCTCTACAACGACGGTTTTGGCGCGAACTTCGTCAACAACGCCAGCATACAGTCCGGCTACCCGGTGAGCAGCTTCTACAGCGGTGCGGCCTCGGGTGCGAACGGCGAACACGTCGTGGTGATCACTGGCGAATCTTTCAACTCTGCTAATGAGGCGGCGAGTGCGATCTCCGGCGAGCACGCCGGCGACATCATTGTCTACCAAAGCAGCTACGCTGACAGAGTTGCAACTCTGGCCTATGTCACCGCCGACGGCAGCGCGCACGAGTTCGCCCACCTGGGCGGTGTGGTCACCGTGGCCGACCTAGGCCTGACCGCGTCGGACTTCACCTTCGTTTGATCCAGAAACCCATACGGAACCGCGCCCGCCCCGCCCCCTGGGCGGGCGCTTTCCCGTTCCGCTACTTGCCTGGGCCGGGGCGCCCGAGGGGCGCCCGGGAGCAGTCGCAGCGTTGACAGCTTGACCAAGCCCTGCGCGTCGCGCTGGTCGTGCACCGAAATCTCCTGAAGGTGTGGAGGCGGAAGCCTGTTCGGGCCCTTGCGGCCGACCACGATGAATCCCTTCCAAACCTTCAGCCGGACGGTGTTGTTGACCCGCTCCATTAAATGCCGGGACCAAACATATTCGGCGGGAGCACTGATCCTGGACCAGCAAGCGGATGCAGTCGGTTGCCGGTCGGGGAGCAATATAGGGAGCCGGGTCGCCAGCCTCCGGAGACTTACGTGACAACCATTCCAAAGGATTCAGCTTTGAGACCCTTCCCTCTGACTTCCGCGATTTGGGGCATTGTGTTGATCAGCGGCGTGGTCAACGTGATTGCGCTGATCTCGCCGCTGTTCATGCTTCAGGTCTATGACCGCGTTCTGGCAAGTGGCAGCGTATCCACGCTAGTGGGGCTCGTCGTGCTTGCTGCGGGGCTCTATGCGTTCCAATGCCTGCTCGACATTTTGCGCGCCCGCGTGCTGCTGCGGATTGGCGAGCGTTTCGATGGACAGTTTTCCGGACGCGTTCACGATGCGATCGTTCGCCTTCCGCTTTCAACGCGCATGCCGGGCGACGGCTTGCAGCCGCTTCGCGATCTCGACAATGTTCGCGGCTTCTTAGGTGGAAACGGTCCGACAGCGTTCTTCGATCTGCCATGGATGCTGTTTTATCTCGGCATTTGCTTCCTCCTTCATTTCTGGATCGGCATGACGGCACTTATCGGGGCGGTCGGTCTCACATCTCTGACACTCCTTGCCAACACTCTCTCGCAAGGGCCGATAAGCGATACCGTTGCCCACAACATGGCACGCAATGGTCTGCTGCAAGCAGCGCGTTGCAATGCCGACTTGCGCCTGCAGGTGCAATCGGCCATTCTTACCGTCGGTGCGTACCTTGTCGTCAGGCAGGAGGCTACGGCCGGGGTCATGATTGTCAGTTCGATAATGATGGGGCGTGCGCTGGCTCCGGTCGATCTGGCCATTTCAAGCTGGAAACCCTTCCTCATTGCGCGCCAGAGTTGGGCGCGGCTTGAGGACCTCTTGGAAAAGGTTCCTGAAACCGCTCCTGTTGTGCCTATGCCTGCACCTGAACGCGAACTGCGCCTGGAAAGCGTGACAATCGTTCCGCCCGGCGAAAGCAAGCTGACCGTGACCGGCCTTGCGTTTGTCATTCAGGCGGGAAGCGCACTCGGGGTCATCGGTCCATCGGGCTCGGGCAAGTCGACACTCTCGCGCGCCATCGTCGGCGCATGGACGCCGGTCGCCGGGAAGGTTCGCATTGACAGCGCAAGCCTCGATCAATGGGACCGGGAAGCACTAGGCCGTCATATCGGCTATCTGCCACAAGGTGTTGAGCTGTTCGACGGCACCATTGCCGAAAACATTGCTCGTTTTGAACATGATCCTGACCCTGAGGCTATTGTCGCCGCGGCGAAGGCAGCGGGCACGCACGAACTGATCCTCCGATTTGAGCACGGATACGAAACTCCGATTGGTGAGGCCGGATCGGCACTTTCCGCCGGGCAGCGCCAGCTTATCGGTCTTGCCCGTGCCCTTTATCGAGACCCTTTCCTTGTTGTGCTGGATGAACCCAATACCCATCTCGATGCGGAAGGCGAAGCTGCAGTCGCTAAGGCGATCGCCTCCGTGCGCGAGCGCAAGGGCATTGCGGTTGTCGTCTGCCATCAGCCGAGCGTCATCCGCGCCGTGGATTTGGTGTTGGTGATGGAAGGTGGACGGCAGCGAGCATTCGGTGCGCGTTCCAAAGTCCTGAAGGCCATCGAGTCTACACAGGATCACGTGGCAGAGCGCGCTGACATGGAGGATACCGGTGTCCGGCATTGATCAGAACAATGACGTTTCAAGCTCCATTCGCCGCCACCTGGTGGCGGGCCTTCTGGCGAGCGTGATCTTTGTGGGAGGAGCCGGAGCCTGGGCGACCTTCACGAATCTCTCCGGTGCGGTTGTAGCGTCCGGACACTTTGTCGTCGTTTCCTATGTCAAGAAGGTGCAGCACCCGACTGGCGGGGTGGTCGGAGAAATCCTGGTGCGCGAAGGGGATAAAGTAAAAGCCGGCGACATCCTCATGCGGCTCGATGCTACCCAGACGCGCGCTAATCTCGCCATAGTCACCAAGCGGCTCGATGAGCTGGCCGCCTACCTGGCACGACTCGATGCTGAGCGTGACGATCTCGCTGAAATCGCCTTCCCGGACTGGCTACTCGCCCGAAGAGATGTTCCAGACGTAGCTTCGGCAATAGATAGCGAGACGCTGCTGTTCGAATTCCGCAGGCAATCCCGCGACGGGAAGCAGGCGCAATTGGCGGAACGCATTACTCAATATCACCACGAGATCGAAGGACTCAAGGCGCAGGAAATTGCCTGTGAAAAAATGATCGAGGTTCTCCAAAAGGAAATTGCTGTTCTAAGTGGGCTGCGCAAGAAAGGCATTGTCTCGGACCAACGGTTGAACAGCCTGAAGATCCAGGTTGCCACTTTCGGTGGCGAGCGCGGTGAGAAGATCGCAGATCAGGCACAGACGGCAGCCCGCATAGCCGAAACGCGCCTGCAGATCCCGCAGATCGATCAGGATTTCAAGTCGGAAGTCGGCCAGGAGCTCAGAGAGGTTCAGGCGCAGGTCGGGGAGTATGTTGAGCGCAAGGTGGCGGTTGAGCAGGAACTGCGGCGGATCGATATCGTCGCGCCGCAGTCAGGCGCCATTCAACAACTCGCAATTCATACGGTCGGCGGAGTGATTACGCCCGCCGATCCGATCATGCTAATCGTGCCGGAAGGCGACGATCTTGCGCTTGAAGTACGAATCACCCCGAAGGACATCGACCAAATCCAGCTTGGTCACAAGGCCGTGCTGCGGATGTCAGCCTTCAATCTGAGAACCACGCCGATATTGAACGGATATGTCAGCCGGATCGCAGCCGATCTGGCGACGGATGAAAAAAACGGCATTTCGTACTACCTGGTGCGCCTGTCGGTTCCGCAGGCGGAACTGACGAAGCTCAAGGGCCTGACGCTCGTGCCCGGTATGCCGGCCGAAGCGATGGTCGAGACGGGCGAGCGTACGGCGCTTTCCTATTTCGTGAAGCCGCTGTCGGACCAAATCAGTCGGACATTCCGGGAGGAATGAAATAACCCAGAGAAATGAGTCTTGGCCATGGTGGCGTTCCTTCGCGGGAATCAGGTGAAGTGAACAATCACCAGCCTGCCATGACCGCCCCCTCTCAGCGAATTTGGTTGTGTGCGTCAAGTTCTGCAAAATGGGCGATCATGAAACTGGTCATGCGGCTTGGCGCAGAGCGAGCTTCTTGTGCTCGCGCAGATCATCCATGTTGATATAGCGGTTGGCCTCCATCCAGTTTTCGTTGGTTTCGACGGCCAGCGCCCTGACCAGGCGCAGGCAGCTTTCGGCGTTCGGGAAGATGCGCACGACATAGGTGCGCCGGCGGATTTCCTCGTTGAGCCGTTCAAGCATGTTGGTGGACTTGAGGTGCTTGTGATGCTGACGCGGCAGCCGGAAGAAAGTCAGCGTCTGTTCTATGGCTTCTTCCGCCCAGGTGGTCAGCCGCGGGTAGCGGGCGGACCATTTGGACAGCCACGCGGCGAGATCGGCCTTGGCCTCGGCGAGATCGCGCCGGTCGTAGAGCCAGCGCAGTTCCTGCAGACAATCGTCGCCGTGCTTCCTGGGCAGGTGATCGAGCGCGTTCCTGAGGAAGTGGACGTAGCAGCGCTGCCATGCTGCTTCCGGGATCACCTCGCCGATCGCCGCGACCAGGCCGGCATGGTCGTCGGACACGGCCAGTTCCACGCCCTTGAGACCGCGTCGTTTCAAGCCGACGAGGAAGTCCTTCCAGGCCGAGCGGCTCTCGCGATTGGCCATCTCCACGGCCAGGATCTGCCGGCGCCCGTCCCAGTCGATGCCGACCGCGATCAGCACCGCCTGGCTCATCACGATGCCGGCTTCGCGCACTTTCTCGTAGCGGGCATCGAGAATGAGGTAGGGGAATGGCTCCTGAAGCGGTCGTTCGGCAAACGCCTTCAGGCCCGCTCCGAACGCTGGTAGCGCTCGAACAGCTCGGTGGAGAAGTGACCCGCCCGGTCCTGTGGAACCCGCAGCTCAAGCTTGCCCACCCGGGTGACCAGGGTGCGGCCGTAGTAACCCGAGCGATACCCAAGGCGCTCAGGCGTGCGTTCGCCCTTCGAAGCACCCAGCGCCTCCTCCATCTCGGCCTCGAGAACCTCCTGCATTACCGCACGGATCACTTCGTGCAGCCCCTCCGGGTTCGAAAGCAGAATGTCTTTGACGGCAGCGCTGGTCGATTTACCTTCTGTCTTGGTCATGGTGGCGTTCCTTCCAGGGAATCGGTGACGTTGAACATCACCAGCCTGCCATGACCGCCCTCTCTCAGCGAATTTGCAGAACTCTCAGCACACTACCGCGAATTTGCAGAACTCTCAGCACACTACCGGGACGGCCTTGTCCGGCGAGGTCATACTGCGAATGTCCCATATCGTTTCTCCTCAGGCCGCTATTGGCCAGAGCACAAACGTTCAGGAGGGGGGCCGGGAGCCGACCGTCTACTTTTGGCAACCCTTGCCTTGGAAGCCGCCGAAGAATGGATAGCGTTGAACAAGTGCAGCGCCCTCTGTGTCGCTTCACCTTGCGGTACCAAAGGTCCAGAAGGTCAGTTGTCTGTTCAGCGATGAGGGTACCGACGCGACTCTGGGGTGGCGTGCCTGCCCGGGTGGTGGCGTATCAGGGCCCAAATGTTTCGGTAGTGTCCAAGGGGACCGAGTTATCGACCGCGGCCAAGTACTAGCCGAGTTTCGCCGGAGAACCGGCCTCACGGACAACACAGCAATGCGCGCAACCGCTCCGTCGCGCAGTCACCGTTTTAGCCATCGACAAGTTCTTGAACTGGAGAATTGTCTTGGGTTGCAAGTTCACATCTGAAGACAATCCCGATGTAACTCGAAATAGGCTGGCTGCGGCCATCGTGGCGGCCGCCATGGACACGAACGAAGCCGAAAACTCCGGAGGCATCCGGTCTACGAAGCTCTTGACATCGCTTTCTCCCAACTGTCCGCATCTGGGCTCGGCAGAAGCGAGATAGGACAAGGCTGCATCAAGGTTTTCGACCTGTCCGGCCAATTCCTTCCGTCGTTCTTCCGGCGACATTGCCCGTAGGGCCGCTTCCCGGGCAGCGGCCTTGGCCCTTCCGTCGTCAGGCACGTTCCAACAGCCCAGGCATTCGGCTTGTTCGACGAGGCCGTATATCACCGCTTGAGCCCTTAAGCCGTCTGTACTTCCGCCCACGACGACGCGGGGGCACAGACCCTGGATGTCCTGACGGGACGTATTGATGTCCACGGCCGATACCACGAGTTCGTACGAGTCCCGCGCTTCCGCCAGATCGAGCTTCGGATGCAGGCCTGACCGGCTCGAGAGGATGTAATCCCGAAGCGTTCCGGAATGTTCCAAGCCCCCCAGTCCGCTGAAGGTCCTGTATCGCTCCACGGCCTCGACCTTAGGTCGGTCGAGATCGTCGAGGCCGGCCAAAAAGCACCGGTTAAGATTGGTGCCCTCGAGGTCGTGGCGGTCGTGATCGATGGTAACGAGGAATGAGCTTGCCAATTCGCTGGCGCCCAACACCTGGATGATCCCCTGACCGACGGCGCCTGCCCCGACGACATACAAAGGGGGCAAGCGCGTGTCCGATACGGCTGGACCGTCTTCCAATACTTCCCAGCGGCCGGATTCCCCCGACCACAGGGAATACGCGTCATCCCGGGCGAAGCGTCCTTTCTTCAAGCCTTTGGCGTGCTTGAAGACCTCGCCTGCTGCCAAGGCCGCTGCCAGGTATGGGCCGAGGCAATCGCGCCGGCCGAAAGAACCACCGAAGGCTCGCGGAGCGGAGCCGATCCAGGCTTTCCACCCCTCTCCCCAAACATAGATGCTCGCGCCTCCACGCATCTGACCGGTCATATCTATGGTCAAGTCCTCCACGCCATCGGGTGGAAGCACCGGTATCCGCCCGCCGTTGGCCCAGGACGCGAGGTTCTCGACGGCCTGGAAGGCATTTGCCGGACCGGCCCCGTTCGGCGTGACGACCGTCATCTCGCCTTTTACCGCGACCCGGATCGAACCGACCAAGCCATGCAGCCTAGCCAGTAGATTGACGAGACAGACCAGAAGGTGTTGGCGATTGACTGCCCCTGATACGTCGCCGGCACGAATGAGGATCGTTTTAGGCGACGCGACGTCCCCCAAACCATCCAACGGTCGGGAATGACGATCCCCCAATGCCAAGCCACTCATCGGAAATCCCTTCTGTCCACTGCCGGTGCGGCGATCACCTCAAGGCGGCCATGGACCTGCCCTGGGGATAGCATGTGCCAATAATCGTTCTGCCACTCGTGCACGCCGATGCCTTGCGGCCAGGGCGCGGCCGGGACGCCGTATATCGGGAATACGAGCGAAAGAATCCGGCGGCTCGAAATCATGCGGTCATCATATCGCGAGTGTTCCGTGCCCATGCCGGGATGGCTGTGAATCTGAGCCAAGGGCTTCCACCCTTCGGGCAGATCGCGCACCATTTCGCTGATCGCATCCGGCTCCACATGATAGTTTCCGGGCATAGATCGCTGCGTGGGCGCCCGGACCGATCGCACAAGGGCGGTATCGCCGTCCCGCTCGCCGTACCAGAAAACACACGATTCCCGGCGGCCTGCGCGCTGAAGCAGTTCGCTTGTCGCCGAAATCGCAGTCGGAGGTAAGCGAAGGACGGATCCGATCGGCACATAGGGCCCGGGTGCCGGGTCGCGCCACAATAGGTATTCATCCTGCATGACGATCGAATCTTCCCGAATAGTGGTTGCGGAAAGCACGTTCGATCGCCACCAACGTATGATTAAAGGTATCGCCCGTGCGCCAGAGGGTGGTGTCTTCGCCGCCGTGATTGACGTCGTAGTATTCGAACACAGCGGAACAGCACACGAGCTGGATCTTTTGCCCGCTGGGGTTCTGGTAAGCCGGATGGACGTGGACCTCCGGCGAGGTCAGTTGGGGCAGATGGTGCTGTTCGGCTAGGCCGGCGTAGTCAAGGGTCGCCGGATTGACGAACCTGGCGCTGGGCGGCCAGTCCGAACCGGCAAGAAAATCGAGCCGGAGAAGATACTCTTCGGTATTTCCGCCGAAAGTGCCGCGCATGGGGACAAGCAGCGTCCGGTCCGATGGCCGGCTCCAGCCGAGCTCTTCTATCGTCTGGCCCCTGAAGGACAGCACCCGCGGCAAGTGCTGGCCTAGCACTTGCGTGCCTGCCTGCAGGTCAATGGTGGGCCGGACGCCATGCGATGCCATTTCAGGCCCCCCCGGTCCTGGCCGCGATCTCGAACTTCTTGTCGCACAAACCTTCCTGCTGGGCCGTCTCGAGAGGAAGGCCGAGGTGGTCCATCAGGCTCACTGTCCCGACGTCCGTCTCGGCCTGGAACACGTCACGCTCGTTGCGCATGACGTCGAGCTCCTCGTAGGCCCGGTCCCAGATCGACTGCAGAGTAGTACCGGACTCGACCTTGAAGCGCACCGTTTCCAGTTCACCCAGGTGCTTGACGCGCACCGTCTGCTTCTTTGGCCCCGCAAGCTTGCCCGCCTTGAAGCTTTCGACGCCATCTTCATCCAGGTCGATGACGTCGTCTTCATCGAGGGGAAAGTCGGGCTCGTCCGTCTTTTCCAGATAGATGCTCTTGTCGGCAGCCACGCCCTTCAGCTTGCGCAAGGTTCCGGCCGTGATGAAGCGCGCGGGCCAATCCAGGGGGCCGCCGGCGAAGGCAAGCCGGTAGGATCGGTCGCTCAGGGCGACGATAAACCGCTGTCCGTCGGACAAGGGCACGGATTCGCGGCTGCGGACGTCCTCAAGTTCGCCGTTGTCCCGCATCTGCAGGACATAGCTGTAATCGTCGGACGAAAACCCCGCGGCGAGGGCGATCTGGTCCCCTGAGGGGGTCTGGTCATTTACGGGAACCGCGCGGAACACCAGGTCGGTGCCGGCGATATGGATGCTGCGAATGGGATCGCTGTCGTTCATTTGGTTTCTCCTGCGTCTCGATATCACATCAAATAGTAGCTATTTCTTAGCTAGTCAATACGTGATGTGTAGCTATTAATTGTTGACTAGCCTCGTGGATAATGATATGAACGCGCGACCGTCAAGGAGGACCCTATGGTTGAAAAACGTACGATGACGCTGAATTTGAGTTCGCAGGAGATGGATCTGGTCGATCGCCTCGCCGATGAAAAAGGTTTGTCCAAGACCGCCCTAGTCCGACAGGCCCTCAGGCTCTACCAATCCATCACGGACAGAATAGAACGCGGCGAGAAGGTATTCTTCGAACACCCTTCCACCAAGGAAAAGGCCGAGCTCATGATGCTGAACTGAAGCCATGTCGGGTAGCCTCATCGGTACCTACGACCTGTTAGACCGTCGGACCGGCAAGTTCACGGAATCCCATCTCCTCAGCCCCGCGGATGCCGGCAATGTCGCCGATATAGACGGCTCGTGGCGCCCGCTCATGGAAGCCAGGATTGCGGAACTGAAAGCCGCCGGCCAATACAACCTGCAATTCCTCGGCGATAACGACATCCAGGACGCTCATTGGCGATGGTCCGAGAAAGTCGACATGGCGTCAAACCGGCTTGACCGGCAGTCGTTCGCGATCGTGGCGGAAGGTGCCACACAGGGCCTGATGCTCGTGACGACTGCAGGTTTTGCCAAAGAACCCTCGCAACGCGGCAAGCCGCTGGTCACGGTGGACCTGCTAGCTACCGCGCCTTGGAACAGACCGCGTTTCGATGCGTCCCCTCGTTTCAAGGGCGTGGGGCGCATCATGATGGTTGCCGCGATCAGCTTGAGTGTTCAAGAGGAATTCAGGGGACGGGTAGGCCTGCACGCCTTGCCACAGGCCGAAGCTTGGTATCGAGATGTGGTTGGAATGACCGACCTGGAAATCGACGACACGCGCATGCGCTACTTTGAGATGACCGAAGCACAAGCGCGCGCCTTCCTCACTTAAACAGAAGGAGCAGATGATGGAGATGCTTATCTCACGCGACTGGCTCCGGCGAAAGATCGAGTCCGATCCGGATACGGACCATGACGCGGGATGGCCGTTGGAAGCCATCGACAATATAGGGATGTTCCTGCCGTCCGAACTTGTGTCGGACGCGGGCAACGTGGTCGAAATGAAGCACGCCTTCGGGGTCTTCATACGCCAGTTGAGACGACGCGACCAATTGTCGGTTGAAACCTTGGGCGCAAAGGCGCGGGTGGAGGCCGCCGAGATCAGGTTGATCGAACGGGACCCCAACTACAAACCCAGGCCGAGGACCGTTCACCAGTTGGCCGAGTTTTTTAGGATGCCGCCACGAGCGCTGATGAAGCTCTCTGGCGCTACTGTTACTAGAGACGAGGTCCTGCAGGAAGAGGCCCAGAAGTTCGCGGCTAAGTCCGATGATTTGTCCAAGCTCAGTAAGCACGAGCAACAGGTCTTGGACAGTTTCGTCAAGTTTCTGGTGCTGGGGCAGAAATGAACCGATGATGGAGGGGACGGTCGGAGCATATGAGGCGGACGACATCCGAGGACTCGTTGACAGGATTCTCCGCGAACTCGGCAATCCCGAACCGCCCCTCCGTCTCCCGGAGGTCCGGCAGTTGCTCGCGCTAGACCTCAAGTACTATAGCTTGTCCAATCCGACGCTCCTGCAGGAAGTCGCGCATAGGATGAAGGTGGCGGGCAAGCAGGTTATCGCCCGTCCGACCATTCTGATCGACGTGATCAAGAAGGCCAACCTCTCCGCCTTATGGATACCCGACGGCAATCGCATCCTGATCGACCAACAGGTTCCCGACGCGAAGAAACGATGGATCGAGGCCCATGAGGTTGGGCATAGTTTCATTCCCTGGCACAAGGATTTCCTGTTCGGCGACGATCAGTACACGCTCGATCCGAACTGCCACGCCAATGTGGAGGCGGAGGCTAATTTCGCCGCCGCACGCTTGCTGTTCCTTCAGGACCGTTTCGCGTGCGAGGCTCGCGACGTCGAGATTACCTTCAAGTCCATCCAGAATCTGGCCAAGCGCTACGGCAATACGATAACCACCACGTTATGGCGCACGGTCGAGGAGCGGGATGGCGAAACGCCGGCATTCGGGATGGTCAGCGCCCATCCGCACCACGACGATATCGGCCGCGACCCCGGCGGCAAGGACGTGCGATACTTCATCCGCTCACCCGCGTTCAGGACGCGGTTTCCGGGGATCACTCAGGAATTCTGTTGGAACTTTCTCAGGGCCAGTGCCGGCCGGGCTAGGAGAGGTCCGATTTTCGACGGAACCGTCGTGTTGACGGACGCGAACGGAGTCCGACACGAGTTCGCGATCGAATGCTTCTGCAACCACCACGCGATCCTGACTTATGCCGTACACAGGCGCCCGGCTCCGTTGATAACACCGGTTAAGTGATACCGCTGCGGCGCTAATAAGCTCGCCCGGCTACGTCCGCTGGTCAGGGAACGGAAGCTTCCAGGCTTAAGCTGCGTGAACGAACGGCCGATACCAGGGCGCATTAGGGTCGCAGGCGGCCATCGTTTTCATTGAGTCGTCTTGGCCAGCCGTGGTCTTCACTTGACCCCCCCGCATGATGATAAATAACCAAGAAGGATCTAGACCGAACCGGAAAAGACAAGGTGCAGGTGCGAGGCATTGAGAGAAATATCAGGAACCGAACCAATCCACAGAAATATTTTGTTGGTATTTCTGTTGGTAGCAGATGCGGCCAACCTTCGCATAAGTCTCTGAAACGAAAGCGGGATTTTCTCCACTTGGATTC
>NZ_JBYMDX010000001.1:0-257995 GCF_057766425.1 Mesorhizobium sp. P160187 | reverse complement strand
TCATTTCAAGGGGTTAGCTACCGCCCCTTGAAAAGTTTCAACTCTCATTCTCCGGAGAGTTTCAACTTTCTGTATTCGTTCCGTTCCAGGCCAAGCAGCTTTCTGCCTTTGCGGCGGCTGGCATCGGCTGAGCGGACGGCGGCCAGATTGACCGGCATATAGGTCTTCTGCAGCGCCTTGTTCCCGTCGATCGAATTGCCCATCTTGGCCGAGATTGCCTCGACCGACGCGCCTCCGGCATTCGCCTCGACCGCGCCGGAACGCCGCATGTCCATCAGCCGCCGCTTCTCCGATGTCCCGAATACCAGCGTGCGCAGATCGGCAAAGTCGTCGACCAGAGAATCCTTCGTGTAAGGCACGCCGGCGCGCGGCCGGCCGCCCTTCAGGCCCGGCGCGAAACCGCGCGAGCGAAAGATCGGCGCATCGTCAAGCAGGGTGACGCCTAGTGATTCGACATAGGCCAGCACCAGGCGCTGCGTGCGTGACGACAGCGTGCCGAAAGCCGCCTCGCCACTCTTGCTGCGTGCAATCAGAAAACCCCATTCCTGTGCTGTCTGCATTGCCTGCGCCGGTTTGAGCGTGCGCACGTCGACGGGTGAGAAGCTCGTGTCCCACGCAACGGCGATGATGCAGGCCAGTCCGCGGTAGCCGGCGCGCCAGGCGCCCTTGACCATGCGCACCGCCTCGCCTGCCGTCCAGGTCTGGTGGCGCGGTGGTGGCGTCTGGCGGCGGATCGCCTGCGATGGGTCGGAGCCGGGCGGGCATAGCTTCATGCCGGCCATGACATTATAGAGCGAACGCCACGTCTTTACGGCACGGTAGGCGATGTCGACACCTTTGACCCGCAGCAGACGGCCATACCAGTCGTCGAGCAGCTCGAGGGTGATGTCGGCTGGCGGCAGGTCGGCGAAGTACGGCTCGATGAAGGTCCAACCGCGCTCCCAATCCTCGCGGGTGCGCGGTGGCTTGCGCTTCCATGCATCCATGCGGCGATAGCGTGCAAAGGCGTCTCCGATGGAATCCTTTGGCCATACATGCAGGCGCGACGGCTCCCTGCCCTTGCGGAGTTCCTGCCAGCGGTCTTCCCACTCCCGGGCTATCGTCCAAGCCTCAGGCCCGTCGATTCCACAGGAAATGCATCTGAAGCCAGCTTCGACCATCTTCGGCGTCGGCAGCCAGTAGCCGTATTTGCCCTTACGGATGACGTAGTGCTTCAACTTGATCTTACCCAAGGGTCGCCAGCCTCGCTCTTGCAATGTCAATGCTAGACTGCGCGCCGGATCCTGATCCTGCAAGACCCGAGCGTTGATCGAGCCAGGCGTCGATCGCAACCATGTCGTAGTTGCCGGTGATTGGGCAGGCCTTGGGAAAGCCTTGATCCTGCAACTCGGGCAGCAATTCCATGAATTCCCGCAGCGTCAGGTGGAGATAACGCGCCGCCTTGATCGCCGGCACCAGCCGTGGTTGTACCGGGAAGCGGATAGATGACGGTTGTAATGTGTGGGTTTGGCTCATGGCACCAAAACTCTATCCACCGTCCATCGGGCAGCGGATGGGCGCCTTGTGGTTGGGCGGGTGTGAATCTCGCCCGTGTAAGAACCTCCGCCGTATAGCATGAGATTTTCCTACTCCATGATCTCGTTATTCCTGCATCGAGGGGGAATGAGGCTTAGAATAGCGGCCTTTCTCCCCCATGCCTATTCATCCAATCCTTAATCGCAGAATCGGCAGCCACAGAGCGAGAATACTAGTAATCGGCGGCTTCGAAGCCGCTACGCCCGGCCAACCCAGCATCGCCATGACAGCGTCTGACTTGTGCGTAGTCAGAATCGCACCCTGTGCTCTGGCGAAATCACCAGCCTTGAAACGGCACCCTCGTTTGGGGCGGCGGCCCGGCGTCTCGCCTGCGGCGTCGCCATGCTGACGCTCCTTCGGCGCCGGTTAGCTGATTTCACGGTCACGAACTTGCTTCGGCAACGAAATGGATTTCTTCCCGACTACGACGACTGACATGGAGATGCGCAGTTAGCGAGCATGAATGGTCTCTGCGAATTCCTCGGTCTCGATGAGCCAACGGCATGCGCGTCAGCATCGGCCCGGCATGGTCAGGATCGATCCAAGGTTCCCTTGCCATATCCGTCCAGTGGCCATCTCACGTCGTAACGGTCAGATCCTTGGCATGCCTTTTGGTCGCAGTGTTCGCCTCTGCCGGCAATGCGGAAGAGAGCGTTGGGAGCCCGGTAACCGCGACAGCCGCGGCGCTCGACGATCTCAAAGACGAAACCTTCGCTGTAAGTTGTAGAGCTGGAGCACGCTCTACACCGTGGATGGGGCAGCCGCGCTCGCTCCGAGACCATTAGGTCGAAATAGTCGTCGGCCTGTGGCTGAGACCCGATCGCGCTGTTTTACCGTTCGGGATCGGGACAATTGAGAGGCGAAAGCTGTGACAATGGAAAGCCCGCCACCGTGAGCCAGACCAGAAAACTCGTATTTTAGCACCGACGAAACAAAGCTCGCTATTCTGCGTTGAGGCTCGTCGAACAACGGAGCTTCACGAATGGATCCGGCAACTGCAGCTGTGATGATTTTGCTTTCTTGCAGTCCCGCCCAGGGAGTTTGCAAGCCACTCGATACATCACCGTCCATGTTCGGATCCCTTGACACATGCCAGTTGGCGTTATCCGTGAGGCTCGAGGGCGCTCCCAACGGGGAGATCGTGGGGCGATGCAGTTCGATCGATCCCTCCGCTACAGGTTCCGTTCCAGCCGGGTATAGCACGATTGTCGTCACGCGGGGCACAGGGGCGGGTGCGGTGAGCAGTCGCTACATCGTGCCACACAAAAACTGAAGCCAGCCACCGTCAGGCAGCCGGCTATTCATTCTCGACCGGACAATTAGAGGCCTTGCCCTCCCTCTATGAAGCCATACTCGGCATCGTTGGCTTCGCGCTCGTCGTCCGCTTCGCCATGGTCGTCGCCTTCCCTGTCATCGGTCCCGGTGACTTCGATGCCACCGGCCAGACAGGGTTCGATATCTGGGTCGGGCTCTACGAAGTCGAGCAGCTACATCAGGCGTTCTTCATCTTCGATCGAGCGACCATGTCCGAAAGGCAGAGGTTCGTGGCTGGATAGCGAAGAATTGCACACGGCTTTCCTTCATTTGCATGGTCCGCAGAGATTAGCATTATCGCCTACTCTCATCTCGTCCGGCGTCGCTCCCTCAAAGCAGCGCCGGTAAGGCTCGGCGCCCTTCTTGGTTTCTCCCCGTATGTCAAAAGGAGGTCGCCGGGCCTTACCAGGCCCCGCTGCTCATCGCCTGCGGGGTGTCCTGATGGCTGAGCTTGGCCCCGTGGCCTAACGGCCAGAACCAAACGTTCCGAAAAGCCTTCCTAGGCTGGCGGCAGCCGAAGGGCTGCACAAGAGGGATCGTCAGACCGCTCCTGGCGCACCACAGCGACACCACCAAGCTGTAAGTCAGGTCCATCGGCCCTGCTGATGAGTGCCCTTGGACAGATGGATTGCGTTTGCCACGAAAAAGGAATCGTACCGGCCCGTTCTCAGCACGTCAGCCGGAACGGGCCATGGGCAGAAGCAGCCGACTAGCTAAAATCGCAAGACGATCGAAGGACCACGTCGGCGATAGCACCGGACCCGACGGCGCCCGTGTCGCCAGTAACTACGGCAGACTCTTCTCCAGCCCCGCCGGCGGCGGCGGCGCCGGTCGTAGTAATCTGGGTCGTAGTCTGGGTCGTAATCTTGGTCGTAGTAGCGCCGATGGTTGACCGGCTCCACTTCCGCGTGAGTACCTTCGTTGTCGAAGGCGTCTGGCGCGTCGAGTTCTTCGAGAATGCCGCTTTTGGCCGCTGGAACACCGGCCAATGCGTTGATAGGCCGGACCGCGCTTGCAAAGGCTGCTGCCCCTGCAACGCCAAATATCGCTGTCAAAAAGGATCGCCGATCCATAGTAAACCTCCCAAGTTACATGAGCTGAACGAAGCGCCCCGCCTGCTGAAGGAGCAGGCCCAGCGCACGGTAAAATAGAGGATTCGCCAGCCGCTCAAGCAACTCGCGAATCCTATCAGCGCAGGAAGGGACCTGGCTGCGCCGATCCAAGACATGTCAGCTAAGGACGACCGCCATTACCAGAAAGGTAACGGCTGTTGCAAAAATCGGTGCGAGCAACCATCGCGCCTGGCCAACACTTTGATCCATTTGTTCTCTCCCGTTGTGGAGAACCAACAAGCTGAAGCCCTAATCCGTTCCGCCTGGTCCAAAGGTAAGACCATTGCGTTGTACGGTCGGACTTTAGACCAATCGGATTATACAAAGGTGCGTAGGCGGGAACGTTTACCCCGGTTCAAAGTTGGTTGCCGGGCAGTGCGGGACGATGATCGTCGTGTGCCGGTCCTTGCAGGAGAGAAGATATGAAGATGCACTTCGTGAACACCGCCGCAGCCATGTTGCTCTTGGCGGGGATCGGCTCCGCCGCCGCTGACGACATTATCATCCAGCCGGAACAGGACACGGTCATCCGTGAGTATGTCAAGAAGCAGCCCTTGGCTTCGGTGAACCTTCCCGGCGTGGAATTGAACGTCGGGACAGCTCTGCCGGAAACTGTTGAGATCCACGAGGTCCCGAACGTCAAATACCGTTACGTGGTTGTCGACAACCGCACGGTCCTGGTCGATCCGGGCACCCGCAAGATCGTGAAAGTTTACGACTGAGATTTCGAACGAACCCACGCTCGCCACCCTTGGGTGGCGAGTGTGTGCATTCAAACGATACTCAGCCGGACAAATTCAAATTGCCACTCAGCTGGACAATGAACATGACGAACCCTGAACTCGAGAGGACGCAAGCCCTGGCTGCCCGCTTGGCTGATCTCCAAGCAAGAATGCAGGCAGCACGTCTTGTTGGAGCCGAGGTAACAACCGTCCGAAAGGTTGCAGCCACAATCGATGACGGCTTGCGACAGGCCGGCCTCACACCGTTAGAAATCGCAGAAGGTCAAGAGGAACAGTTTAGCGTTACTAAATGTTCGACTGGCTATGGACAGCCGAACCTTCCTCTCAGCAGATCAAGTCAGAGCAGCACGAGCCCTACTGAACTGGCCGCGTGTGCGACTTGCCGCCAAGGCCAATCTTAGCGAAATGGTGATCAGCGATCTTGAGAACGGATTCAGGAAGCCGCGTCCCCACAACATCGCCGCCATCCGCAAAGCGTTTGAGGATGCCGGAATCGTTTTCACCGTCCAAGGCACTCCATCGCTAGCCCGCTCAGAAGGTGATAGCGGCCTAGCCGCCGATAATAGACGGTGGCGGGGCCGGGAGAAAAAAGGATAGCGGGGAAAAGCCCGTGTACCCACTGCACCCGATCTCTAAAGCGGCCGCTAACAAGGGCGGTTGTTCACTGACTTTGTGCTGGCGCTCACCTTTCTAAGGTGCCGCTCGAATATGGCCAGCTTCTCTTGGTAGCCGATCCGCACTCTGGACCTGCAACTATCGCATTTGAAACCGGCAATCGTTTCAGCCAGGATCCCCTTCTCACCATAGCGCGTGAACAGGAGGGGCATTGGAATTCTAAAGGTACGTCGCGCAGTTCATTTGATAGAGGCGCTGTGCATGTTCTCCTCAGCGGCACGGCCACTGCAACAAAGTAGAAGGAGAAATGTTTCCGGCTTCGGCCATTTACGCGGAGCAATCAGACCTAAGTCCAAATGCTGAAGGGGGCAGGCAAGCTGTTCCTTGCCCTTCGATCCGGATCGTCTCCGTGGCCTCACCATACTCGGCCGTAGCTCAAAGGCTCGTATCACCGGCCAGAACGCGCAGTTCATCCAGTGGAATGGGACAGGACCGGCAAAGCCTCGCGACCGAACTTCTCGAGATTAGACGGATCCGTTGGCCTTCCGCAGAGGCCATGGCATAAGATTCGAGCTCGATCAGCTGTCTTCCTTGCCCTTCTCTATAACGCGGACCAGCCATTCTCAGCAGGCTTCGGCCACTCCACACTGTCTGAGTTTGTGTTCTGAACTGTGCCGCCCATCGCAGTTCCCTCCACCTCCAATAGGCTAATTACGGATTATAAGACCTGGGGAATCGATCTTTCAAGGTGGAATCCGCATTAGCGCTGGATGTTGCATCGCGGCGCGGAGGGGTTTTATTAGCTCCCCCTCATCTTGACGCTGGCGCCGGCTGCTCCAAAGTCTTGGGCATGGCTCGGGGAACTATCAAAGTTGGCGACGAGGTCGCAGTCACGGCGATTGTGCGCGGCCGCGTGACGCCCGATCGCATAAGCGTGACGATCCCCTCCTACGACTTCCCGCATTCTGTTGTCGATTCGACTTCGAAGGCTGTAATTGGCCAGCATATGGAATTGATCGGCCCTGTCACACGCATCGACGGGGACAAGGTAACCGTCAGCCTCCGGCCATTGGTGACTGTCGACGCCGAGCACGTGCGCCTGGTCGAAAGCCACGTGGCGCTTCCGCGAGCGCGAAAAAGGCCGCTCGTTGACAAAGTTTAACTTGCCTGCCCACCCAAGGAACGGCCAGTGAAACTTTACCCATCACATCGGCTCTGGTCGCCTCCCGCTAGCTGCCGGCGCGTTGCGATATCGGCGCAGTAGACGGGTTGGCATTTTCCGAACTTTCCGCCATGTCGTCGCGATGACGTTGACGAAGGCGCTTCAGCAGATCGCGTGAGGCTTGAATCGCCCTGCGCGATTGATCCATGTTCTGGCGAAACGTGGCGCGTTCCTCCATGGACTTCTGCCACTTCAGCAAGGTGGCCGTAGTCGCAGTAGCGGCTTGAGCGATTTCTATGGGCGTTGCAACCATCGCATCCTCCCAAAAAGGCAATGGTAAACGCAATCTCTATAGGCCCAACGAAGCCCTTTCTTCAATCAAAAACGACCATACGGCATACGGCAAAATGGCTATTCGGCGGGCCGCTCGACGGCGGCTTCGTCGACCTCGGCTTCCATCTCGTCTTTGACGGTCTTGGTCTTACCAAAACCAGCCATCGCCACACCGTCAAAGCCCTGCAGCCACGCATCGGCATGTTCCTGCCAGTAAGCTGGCGCCTCACGCTCCTTGCCATCCTTGCGCGCTTGGGCGCCGTACATCCAGGCGTAGGTGGCGCGCTATTTCTTAGGCACGGCCATTTCCATCATCCTCCCAGAAATCCAGCAGCCTTGCGTGCCGCAGCTTCTCATCGCCTTTTCCTAAGAAAGGAGAGGGTCTGTGGACAGCTGTGGCTCTATCCGGCTGTAAGTTGCCAGACCGCTACGCTGGCGAGGGCAAGGCCCGCTGCGCCTTCGATTGCTCGCGATATGGTATCGAACAGCCGTGGCCTGCTGTCGAAAAAATGCACCAGGCGCTCCCGAAACAAGATCGACAGTACCGCCACGCTGGACAGCGTTAGGGCCACGCCCACCATCATGGTGATTGCGAACAGAATTCCAGCTCCCGGCACCCCTCTGGAAATCGCGAAGGTCATGACAAAAAGGGTCAGCGGGCACGGAATCAAACCGGCCATGACTCCAACGGCCTCGCCCTCATGCTTGTGATGGTGGCCGTGGCTCACCGAACGCCAAAGCATCCAGACGCCGATCAGCCCGAGCAGACCGCGACTCACACCCTCAAGCAGTGGTGCGCGTCCAACGCTGCCCAATGCAATCGAGACGAGCGGCAGGGAGAATACGGCGATCAGCACCGCTGTCGCCACGTGAGTGAAGGACAGCGTAATCGACACCAGGAGGCCGCGCGAAACCTTCGCATCCGAACCTGCAAGGTAAGTCGCCAAGACAGCCTTACTGTGGCCAGGCGTCAGAGCATGTGCCGCACCGAACAGGAGGCCCATCGGCAGAAAGGCAAGGAACGCAAGCCAATCACCGCCAACTGACAGCAGCTTTATCTGATCTGCGAGCGCCAGGTATATGGAGCGCTGAAATTCGACAAGCGCCTGGAACATCAGCCGAGACCGGCAAAAGCGAGTGGTTTCCGGCAGTTGTCAGTGCTGGTGGCCGTGATGTTCGCCCTGATCATGAGAGTGCGGATGCTCGTGCTCACCTTGGTCGGTCGAAAACCGGATGTTGGCAGCTGCGAGCGCCGGCATGTGTTCGAACAGTTCGTTCTCCAGCGCCGCCGTGATCTTGTTTGCCTCTGAGAGAGGCAAGGTTCCGTCGGCTGCAATAGCGATGTCGGCATGCAACTTGTGGCCAATCCAGCGGGCCTTGGCGTCGACAACGCGAGCACCCTGCACATGCGCAGCGGCATGCTGAATTTCGGCCATCACGCCCGGCTCGACGCCGTCGAGCATGCGGGTGAGCACTGAGCGCGCCGATTGCCAGACGATACCGAATATAGCGACCGTGATGAGAAGCCCGATGATCGGGTCGGCCAGTGGAAATCCGAGCCAGACGCCCATGGCGCCGATGACCACTGCAAGGCTGGTAAGCCCGTCGGTGCGGGCATGGTAGCCGTCGGCGACGAGCGCCGCACTGTTGATTTCCCTGCCGATACGGATGCGAAACACCGCGACGGCCTCATTCCCGAGGAAGCCGACAATGCCCGCCGCGGTCAGCCAACCGAGATGAGTCACTGCCTGCGGACTGACCAGGCGCTCGATAGCCTGGTACCCGGCGACGATGGCGCTGAACAGAATGATCAGCACGATAATGATACCGGCCAGATCCTCTACCCTGCCAAGGCCGTAGCTGAAGGTCCGTGACGGCTTGCGTCGTGCCAGCATGAATGCGATCCAGAGCGGAATGGCGGTTGTGGCGTCGCCTATGTTGTGGATCGTATCGGCCAACAGCGCCACGCTGCGTGACACCAACACCACGGCCATCTGCAATGCCGCCGTCATGGCCAAGATGACGAACGACCATTTGACGGCCCAGATGCCGCGGTCAGTGGTTGCAATCGTTGCGTCGATGACCCCGTGCGTATGGCCGTGCGAGCCATCGTCATGAGCATGCGCGTCATGATCATGTGACCCGAAGCCGAACCAATCCAAGACGCGTGCGCCGATACTGGTCATAGGTATTTCGCCAGTTGCTTGAGCTCTGCCAGCGAGTTGCCTCCCGCTTCCGTGTCGATCAGACAATGTTCGATATGATCGTGGATCAGTTCTCGCTTTGCGCTGCTGATGGCGCTCTCCACTGCATGGAGTTGCTGCGCCAGGTCCAGGCAGGATCGCTGCGCCTCGAACATGCCAAGCACGGATGCAAGATGCCCCTGTGCGCGCTTTAAGCGCTTCACGATAGCCGGATGAGAACTATGGATGCCTTCGGACATGCCCACCGGTATCCCCCCAGGGAGGATGCGTCAAGTATGATGTGAGGGCAGATCGGCTCTTGATCAGCCACCCCGCAGAGCGTGTATCCATGGCGCTGAATGGTTCCGGAAATTGGAATCTGGGCTTGAAAGGGCTGGCCCCTGTGCAATACAGGAACCAGCCATTAAACCTACCAACTCAATGAACCGTCCAACTTCGATGGGGTCAGTTCACGACCGGTCCTTCTTTGCGTGGTGAAACTGAAGAAGCCCGTCGGTCGGATCAGCGGGCTTTGTGATGGATGGCCCGCGCCGGCTTCCGAGGCTGCGCGGGCCGACCATGACGAGTGAGGGACGCATCTTGGTCACCGGCCGGACCGCTGAAGAACGAGCCGGGTGTGACCGAACTGCCTTGGAGCGGGAATGTTCCCGGCTGACGCAAAAAGCCCGCCAGCATGAGCCGGCGGGCAATCGATCTGGAGTAGCTGGACTTATCCAGCATAGTTCAACGACGGCGGAAGGTTCGGTAGCAACCCGCGCTCGTCGCTCCCCAAGGATCCAGGGAGCGGCGAGTTGGTGCCCTGCGAGCGCGACACAGAAACTTCGCCGCGCCATGAAAGGACGGCGTGGAGCGCGCAAGCTCTGCAACAAGCTGCCGGCGCTCTGGGAGGTCTGTCCGCTTTTCGGATTGCCAGTGCCAGTCCAGACCAGCACCCTGCCTGGTGAGCGTAATCCCGCAATTGCCTGCGCTTAAGGCGGCGTAGGGCCGCCCATTGGGCGAGACTGGACTTCTAGACTGGAAGCCACCAATTCCTGCACCGCTTCGGGAACGGCCAACGGCACCATCTGCGCCGGATAGGGGCCGTCGATCCAGCCGTTCGCGGAGCGCTCGCTATCAGTTTGGCCGTTCAGGCTAGCCATTCGCGCCACTTCGCAGAAAGCCTCCCGGTTGGGCCTTATGCGGCACGTCCCAACCGAAATAAACCATGGCCGGCTAGGACGACGTCTTGAGAAACTGTTGCTCTCTCGTCGGCGTCTTCGAAAACGCTGTGATTATCGCCTCGAGCGATACATTCAAGGCGTTGGAAAAGGTCCTGCCCCTCTGCCAAATCGCCACGTAGTGATAGAGCGCGGACGGTTCCACTGGCCTTACTCCCAGCTGAAACGCCGCGTACTCACGTGCGATGATCTCGTTTGTGATCGAAATGCCCAGGCCAGCCGAAACGTATCCGGCTTCGTGACCGTTGCAATCGAATTCCACCAGTATGTCCGGCTCAACGCCGGCGAAGCGCAAGGCATTGAAGTTCATCTGGTGGGCGGCAAACTGGGGATCGATATCGACGATCGTTTCGCCTGCCAGGTCTTGCGCCTCGATACAGGTCTGTTTTGAAAAGCGGTGGTCGGGATGAAAAATGCATACGTTTCGTGCCGACCCAAGCGGCGCCCATTCAAACAAGCCTGGATCCAGAGGCAGTCTCGAAATTCCAAGATCGGCGCGGCCGGCCAGGATGTGTTCGCCGATCTGCTCGTAGCTTCCAGAAATCGACCGGACATTCGAAGCGGTCTTTGAGCGGATAATCGCCACGACCTTGGGCAAGGTCACGAAACCGAAAACAGAGGGCGCGGCAATCGCAATCCGCTGCTTTTCCTCGTTCTTCATAGCGAAGATCGACGCGTCCAGGCGATCCAGCGACGTCAGGGCCAGTTCTACGTTTCGCAGGAGTTCCCAGGCTTCCTGCAAGGGGACGATGCGGTTGGCTGATCTCTTGAAGAGTGTGATGCCGAGCGTGGTCTCAAGCTGCTTCACATGTTGACTGACGGCCGGCTGGCTTATCCCGAGCGCAGCCGCCGCCCGCCTAGTCGAACCGGCCCGCAACACTTCCCGGAAGACCTTCAGCTGACGGAGCTTGAGGTCGCTCTGCAACAACTCCATTCCTTGCGCGCCTTTCCCTGACAATCACCCGGGAAGCAGAAATCGCCATCCTGAGGAGCACCGAACCACCTCAGTATATAACGGCGCGTTATAGATAAAATAATAAAAATTATGGATTGAGTGTGTAATTTCAAACGCTAGAATTAGCTAATATCTCAAATTAACTCCAAATTACAAATATAGCAATTCGCAACCTTGGGTTATACGGCTTGGTCTTGGCGAGAAAGACCGGGGTATCCTACGGCAATTGCGAGTCGAGGAACGCGCCCCATGGGTGGTTTTACTAGTCAGTTTGTTGTCGCACTCACCGTGACCATAAGCCTGGCCCTTCTCAGCGGCTGCCTTGGTACGGCATTTGGGTTGTTTTTGGCGATTTCGAAGGGCACGGCAAAGCCGCGCCTCAACGCGGTCGTGACCGCCTACACCACAGTCGTCCGTGGTGTACCAGAACTTCTCGTTATCCTGCTCATCTACTTCGGCGGAACGACGCTCGCCAGCAAGATCGCCGGCCGGTATGTGGAGGTGAACGCATTCACCGCAGGCGTTGTCGCGCTCTCGGTCGTTTTCAGCGGTTATGCGACCGAAGTGTTCCGCGGCGCGATTGCGGCAGTGCCAGCGGGCCAAACCGAAGCGGCAAAGTCGCTTGGGCTGAACGCCTGGCAGCGCTGGATGTTCGTCATCGGACCACAGATGCTGCGGTTGGCGCTGCCTGCATATGGCAATCTCTGGATTTCGCTCTTCAAGGATACCGCACTGGTTTCGATCGTCGGCCTGACCGACATCATGCGCGTTGCGTATGTGGGGGCCGGATCCCTGCGCGCACCATTGACCTTCTACCTTGCGGCCTCCGCTCTCTATCTCTCGCTGACCACCGTCACGCTGCTGTCGATCCGGCTGGCTGAGCGGCGCTATCCGGCGCTTGGCCGGTAGGAGGGAGCGATCCATGAACCTCGGCTTGATGTTTGACGCAATGATTGTCCTGCCTTCGGGAGTTGGTCTCACATTGACCCTGACGGTCTTGTCGCTGACGGCCGGGTTTCTTCTGTCCGTGCCGCTGGCCTTCATACGCGCGTTCGGTCGTCCCGGCCTCTCGCTCGCGGTGCTCTCATGCACCTATGTGATCCGCGGAACGCCGATGCTTGTTCAACTCTTCCTGCTCTATTATGGCCTCGCTCAGATCGAGGCAGTGCGAGCCAGCATCTTCTGGGTCATCCTGCGCGACCCTTTCTGGTGCGCCCTTCTGACATTCTCGCTGAACAGCGCGGCGCACACCACCGAGATCCTGTGCCGTGGTCTCCAGTCCGTGCCCAAGGGTGTCACCGAGGCGGCCACGTCTCTCGGCTTGAAACGCTTCCAGATCGCTCGCCTGGTCACCTTCCCGATCGCTTTCCGGATATCGCTGCCGGCCTACGGCAACGAGATCGTCGGAATGATCAAGGGCTCGTCCTTGGCGAGCACCGTGACGCTGCTCGAGATCACGGGCATGGCGAGACAGATGGTTTCGACCACGTTCGCGCCGTACGAGATCTTCATCGTAGCCGGAGCGATCTACCTGTCGCTCACCTCGATTGCCGTAAAAGCCATGCAGTTTCTGGAGCGGCGACTGTCGACTGACGGCCACCCGGTGCGTCGACGAAAGGTGCGATTGCGCCCCGCCCTACCTGACCCAGAGATCACGACGCCCCTGCCCTGACGCCGCAGGTTCTGGGCTCCCCTTTCTCCATCCAAACCAACGAAGAGGTGCATCATGCGCATACCCCTGGCTATTGCTGTTTCTATCGCATCCCTGATGCCGGCATTCCCGGCCGGCGCGCAAAGCGAGCGCGTCATTTCGATCGCCTCCGAAGGCGCCTCGCCTCCCTGGGACAGCACCGACGCGAACGGTCAACTCTATGGCTACGATATCGATGTCGGACTGGAACTGTGCCGTCGCATCGAGATCAAATGTACCTTCGTCCCGCAGGATTGGGACGGGATCATCCCGGCACTGCTTGTCGGCAAGTTCGACGTCATCATGTCCGGCATGGCGATCACGGAAAAACGCAAGCAGTCGATCGCGTTCTCGATCCCCTACGCCACCGGCTTCAACCAGTTCGTTGTGCGCAAGGACCTGGGCCTCGACGCCGGCGACATCAAGCAGAAGGTCAACCTTTCGACCATCGGCGACAAGGAAAAGGCGACCATCGAGCGCCTCAGATCGACACTCGCCGGCAGGGCGATCGGGGCCCTGCGCTCGTCGAATTCGGAAGCAGTGGTGAAGGAAATGCTGGGCGATGTCGTGACCATCCGCAGTTATGACAGCCAGGACAACATGAAGCTCGATCTTGCTGCAGGTCGCATCGACGGCGGTCTGGCCGACTATTTCACGTGGCGAGATTTTCTGGAGACGCCTTCCGGCTCGGATGTGGTGTTTTTCGGCCCTGAACTGAATGGCGGGCTCTGGGGGCCGGGCGTCGGCGCAGGTCTGCGCAAAGACGATACGGAGTTGCTCGCCAGGTTCAACGCGGCCATCGACGCGGCCACCAAGGATGGGACGATCAAGGCGCTGAGCCTGAAATGGTTCAAAAGCGATATCTCGCCTGCAGTCGCGCAATAGGCAGCAACCGACTTCGACATTGACGTGGCGCCGGTCGGAATGCCAGCGCCCTCCCCTCCTTCAAGGCGAGCCCCATGAAAGACCAGTTCTGCGCGGTCGTTACCGGCCAATCCCTGATCAAGCACGATATCCGTGACATCAAAGACGAACGCTTCATCGCGGTTACGGACTTCCTGCGACAAGGCGACGTCGTCTTCACCAACTTCGAGTCGACGATCCTGGGCAAGCACGGCGGGTGGCCGACCAAGGGCAAATACTTCGGATATTCCAGGGCTGAAGTGCTCGACGCATTGCAGGCGAACGGTTTCAACGCGCTTGCGCTCGCAAACAACCACGCCTTCGATCTCGGCGTTGGCGGCATCCTGTCGACGCTGGAGGAGGTGGAAGCGCGGGGCTTCCTCCATGCCGGCATCGGGGCCGACGAGACGGATGCGAGGAAACCGGGCCGCCGCCAGCTGGGCGCGCGCGAGGTCGCACTTCTTGCGATGGATGCAGGCCCTGGCCCGACCAACATGTATGCCGAAGACCGTACGGCCTTCCGGCCGGCTCGGCCGGGCGTCAATCGCCTGAGCACCGTTCGCAAGATGGGGGTGCCGGACGGACATTTCAGCAGACTGGCAAGGCTGGGCGCCCATTTGCAAAGCTCCCCGTTTGAACTGGCCAACTATGCGCAACCGGAGGACCCGGTAGAGGTGGCAGCCGGCAAGGAGATCAATTTCTACGGCACCGTGTTCACGCAAGCCGCCGATTTCGGCCGCCTCATCGAAGTCGACCAGCAGAGCGCAGCCATCCATCTGTCCGCCATCCGGCACGCCGCGGCACAAGGCGATTTCGTCATTGCCTATCTGCACCACCATCATTGGGAACCAGGTTGGCAGAACGTGCCGCGCTGGGTGCAGGCCTTTGCCAGGATGTGCATCGACGCCGGCGCCAACCTGTTCGTCAGCCACGGTGCTCCGGTGCTGCAGGCAGTGGAAATCTACAATGGCTCGCCGATCTTCTACGGCCTCGGAAATTTCCTTTTCCACGTCCACCCGAAGGAAACCGAATGGGATCCACCGGAAGTCTGGCAAAGCATCGTCGCGGCCTGCCGCTATGATGGGAGCGGAAACCTCGCAGGAATAGACCTCCTGCCCGTCGTGATCGGCGCGAAAGCTCAGTCTCTCGGATCAGCAACGGGCAGATTGGTACCCGTCGCCGTCGCTGGAAGCGCGGCGCGAGACATCCTCGAGGGATTCGCGACCCGATCGCGGGCGTTCGGCGTCGAAATCGAAGTGTCCCCGACTTGCGGCCGCATCGCCCTGCCCGCTGCACGAAAATTCGGCTGACGGCCCGACCGACCGCTCACACCGTCTTGCATTCCGCCGGCGGGGACTCGCCGCCCGTCTCGCTATCTGCCTTTGTGTCTAGCTGGGCCAGTTCTTCTCCTAACGCCGCGATCAGGGACGAGACGCGACCGCGCACACGCGGCGGAAGTTTCACTAGCCCTTCAATCAGTCGCCGGCCCTCCGCGCTGGCAATGAAATCCAGGCGCTCATCGACCGGCAGGGGCCGCGCCTCGACGCGGGTTTCATCGTTTCCCGGCAGGCCTTCAAAGAAGCGGCCGACAGGAACGCCGAGCGAACTGGCGATCTCGTAGAGCATCGACGCGCTCACGCGATTGCGCGCGTTCTCGTATTTCTGCAGCTGCTGGAAACTGATGCCGATGGATCGGGCAAGCTGGGCTTGCGATACGTCCGATTGGACGCGAACCGTCGCAATCTGCCTGCCGACATGCTGATCGGCGGGATGCGGGTCGCTTTCGATCTTCGGCTTCGGCCCCGTCCGAAGGAGGACTGAGCGTTGCGGTTTCAACAAGGCCTTTCGATCCTCCATTAGTCAGCCGGACAGAGAGTCTGTCGCCACGCGCCGGGCTCTCCGCACCGATGTGATCTGCAGGTCGACTCGCCATTTTATATACCTTATGGGGTGCAAAATGACCCTATTGGTGGCAAAGAAAATCTGCCTGCCGATTGTGGCCTCATGGTCAGTCCACGACAGATTCGAGCCGCACGAGCTTTGCTTGGTTGGTCGCAGCAGGAGCTTGCGGACAAGGCAATCGTGTCGCTGAACGCTCTGACCCGGTTGGAAAACGGCAAGGTAGATTCCCGGATCAGCACTTTGCAGGCCATTGAGGCGGCCCTGATAAAGGCGGGTGTCGAATTCTTATCCGCTGGTCAAAAGGGTGAAGGTGTTCGGCTCTTAGATCCTCAGGCTTGAATGTCCCGTTGGCGGAAGGACAGGTTCTCGCAGCTGCAACCGCCACAACTACCCTCCGGCGGGTGACGAGAGGCAAAGTCGTGGTATTGTCGGAATCAGCCATGATCCGAGTTTCCTGAAGCTTGGTTGTGGTCAGGCTGGGATGACTCCCCGACGCACGTCCTCAGCCGAGTCCAAATGTGAGCCCCTGCTCCTATGAAACTTTGGAAGCAGAAAAACTATGTGAGCGATTTCATATCACATGAGCCATAAGTGATCAACTTGAAATTAGATGATATGAAAGAAATTATGGGCGCCCAGATCAGAGGAGCGCGAGGATTAATACGTTGGAGTGCCGAAGATTTGGCCGATGCGGCGAGCGTGGGAGTAGCCACAGTTAGGCGCGCAGAAGCTGCGGATGGCGTCCCTCCAATCACAATAGCAAATCGGAATGCGATCCGTGGTGCCCTGGAAAGGGCGGGCATCGAGTTCATTTCGGAAAACGGCGGTGGCGCTGGCGTGCGCTTGGCCAAACGGCAATAGCGAACAACGCGCAGCTTCGAGCGATCGTCTAAATCTCATCGCCGACGTCCCGCTTGCTTTTTGCACTAGGTGCGGCCATCCGCACAGGTGACATTGAACGACTGAAAAGGGGCCGAAAGGGGACTGTCAGCTTCTAAGCACGAATTTTCACAAGCGGACTTTCATGCCGCAATGGAATCGACCTGACAGGGCGCAATCCAAGCCCTAGCCAGGGAACAGGAATGCCGAGGCAGGATCGAAGAAAATGCGTTGACCCGGTGCGATGGCGCTGTCCGCTTCCTCTGCATCGGAGGTTGGCCTGACGTCGATATCTTCTCCGGCCGCCGTGCGCGCCACGATGCGCCGGCGGTCGCCGAAGAAGGCGGTATCGACGATCTCGACGCCGAGTGCTGCGCTCGCTGGCCCGGGCGTCAGGCGGAAGGCTTCGGGGCGTACCATCAGGCGCACCTTTTGACCTTGACCAAAGGATGTTGTCGTCTTTACGCCGGTCACGATCGAGCCGTCGGCCAGGCGGACCGTCGACGCGCCACCTGCGGTTAGCAGATGCTCGGCCGGCAGGAAATTCGAGTTGCCGATGAAGCCGGCGACAAACTCGCTCGCCGGCCGGAGGTAAAGATCCTCACCGGTGCCGATCTGTTCGATACGGCCTTCCCTGAACAGAGCGATGCGATCCGAAAGATGCAGCGCCTCCTCCTGGTCATGCGTGACATAGAGGATCGTGACGCCTGTCTCGCGGTGGATGCGGCGGATCTCGGCCTGGATCTCCTGGCGCAACTTCTTGTCGAGTGCCGACAGCGGTTCGTCCATCAAGAGGATCGGTGGGTCGTAGGCCAGCGCGCGTGCAAGCGCCACGCGCTGCTGCTGGCCGCCAGACAGCGCGCCCGGATGGCGGTCGGCGAAGTTTTCGAGGCGCACCAGCGCCAGCATGTCGGCAACCTTGCGCTTGACCTCACCGTCGGGCCGGCGGCGCACGCGCAGCGGAAAGGCGACGTTCTCGGCGACGCTCAGATGCGGAAAAAGGGTGTAGCGCTGGAACACCATGCCGATGTTGCGCTTGTGCGACGGCACCGAAAGCAGCGATCTGTCCTCCAGGAGCACATCGCCCGAGCTCGGATCCTGGAAACCGGCGATGGCGTACAGCGTGGTCGACTTGCCGGAGCCCGACGGGCCGAGGAACGTCAGGAACTCGCCCTTGGGCACATCGATGGTGACGTCGTGGACGGCGACGAAGGCACCGAACGTCTTTCTTACTGCGCGTATGGACAGGAAGGGAGGGATCATCTGGACAATTTTCTGCGAAGGAGTGCGGTCACGATCATCAGGCACAAGGTCAAGCCGACAAGCAGGCTGGAGGCGGCGGCGACGACCGGGCTGAGGTCGGCGCGCAGGCTGCCCCAGATTTTCACCGGCAAGGTTTGCAAGCTCGGGCTCGCCATGAAGATCGCCACCACGACCTCGTCCCATGAGGCCAGGAAAGAGAAGATCGCCGCCGAGAAGATGCCGATCCTGATCGACGGCAAGGTGATCCTAAGCCTCGCCTGCAGCGGGCTGGCGCCGCAGACGATGGCCGCGTCCTCGATGGATTTGTCAAAACCCTCGAGCGCGGCCGTGATCGGAATGATGGCGAAAGGCAGCGCCAAGATGGTGTGGGCGATGACGAAGCCGACCGTGGTGCCGGCAAGGCCGATGCGCAGGAAGAAGGCGTAGATGGCGATGGCGAAAACGACCACCGGCAGCACCATCGGCGCCAACAGCAAGCCGCGCAGGACCTGGCGTCCGCGAAACTCACCCCTGACCAGGCTGAAGGAGGCGAACAGGCCGATGATGACGGCGAGGATAGCGGCCATGGCGGCAATTCGGGCACTGGTCAGAGCGGCATCGATCCAGGTCGGGTCGCCCAGTAATTGCTGATACCATTTCAGCGTCCAGCCGGGTGGCGGAAAGGCCAGCCAGCGCGACGAGCCGAATGACAGGAGCACGATGAAGACCACCGGCAGCAGCAGGAAAGCCGTGACGGCCGCCGTGAAGCCGCCAAGCACCATCCGCAGCCATCCGAGCCGTTCATAGTCGAGCAGCATGTCAGGTCCCTCCCCCGGCGCGCCTGGCCCCAACCAGGCGAAACTGGATCGCGTAGAGCGCCATGGTGACGGCAAGCAGGACAAAGGCGGCCGCACTGCCGAGCCCCCAGTTGAGCAGCGACTGCACCGTCTGGGCGATCATCTCGGCCAGCATCATGTTCGATGTGCCACCGAGCAGGGCCGGGGTGACGAAGTAGCCAAGCGACATGACGAAGACCATCAGGCCGCCAGCAGCGACGCCGGGAAGCGACAGCGGCAACATGATGCGGCGGAAGGCCTCGAACGCGCTTGCGCCGCAAAGGGCTGCCGCGCGCAGCGTCATCGGGTCTATCGACCTCAGTGTGCCGACCAGCGGCAGGATCATGAAGGGCAGCATGATGTAGACCATGCCGATGGTGACGCCGGCCAGATTGTTGATGAGCGGCAGCGGTTCGTGAATGATGCCCAGGCCCATCAGTGCCCGGTTAATGACACCGGTGCGCTGCAGCAGCACCATCCACGCATAGGTGCGGGTAAGAAGGTTCGTCCACATAGACAGGATGATGATGCCGAAGACGATCGAGCCCAGGGCGGGCGGCATGATCGCCAGCATCCAGGCGACGGGGAACGCCACCAGGATGGTGACGGCGGTTACGACCGATGCAACCAGGAAGGTGTTGAGGAACACCCGCACATAGGTGCCGCTGCCGAACAGCGCCGCGTAGTTCTGTAAGCCCGGTTCGGGATCGGTGACGCTGCGCAGCAGCAGGGCGACCACCGGCACGATAAAGAACAGCCCGACCAGGAGCAGGGCCGGCAAGGCGCTGCCACTGCCGGTCGGCAGGCCGACGATCGAGCCGCGTCTAGGAGAATTTCCTTGCATCGAGCGGTCCTGTCTCGAAACGGGCGCGCAAGCCGCGCCCCGTCGGTCTGCAACGGCGTTACTTGGTCTGCCAGGCATACCAGCGCGTCGCGATCTCGTCGCGATGCTCGGCCCAGTAGTTCATGTCCAGGTTGATCTGGCCCTCGACATGGGCATCTGGCAGGGCCTTGACGGAATCGGCCGGCATCTCCGCCTTGGCCTTGGTGTTGATGGGCGCATAGCCGCTTGCTTCGGCGAATTTCGCTTGGCCGGTCGGGCTGGTCGCGGCGGCAAGGAACTTCATCGCGCTGGCCTTGTTCTTGGTACCCTTCGGCACGACGAGCACGTCGGCGGCGGTGAGGTTCTGGTTCCAGGAGACGCCGACATCGGTGCCGTCCTGCTGAAGGGCGAAGACGCGCCCGTTCCACAATTGCCCGAAGGCGGCCTCGCCGGAGGCGATCAACTGCTGCGACTCGGCGCCGCCGCCCCACCAGACGATGTCGGACTTGATGGTGTCGAGCTTCTTGAAGGCACGGTCGAGGTCGAGCGGATAGAGCTTGTCCGCCGGCACGCCGTCGGCCAGCAGAGCGATCTCGATCACGCCCGGCGCCGACCATTTGTAGAAGGTCCGCTTGCCGGGAAACTTCTTGGTGTCGAACATGTCGGCCCAGCCGGCCGGTTCGCTCGCGACCGCGCCCTTGTTCCAGGCGAGCACGAAGGAATAGTAGAAGCTGCCGACGGCATGCTCATTGCTGAAGCGCGGGTCGAGATCGGTCTTGGGCACGACCGCATAGTCGATCGGCTCGAGCAGTCCGTCCTTGGCGGCCTTGATGGCGAAATCCATCTCCACGTCGACGACATCCCAGGTGACGTTGCCGGCGTCGACCATGGCCTTGAGCTTGCCGTAGTCGGTCGGTCCATCCTGCAAAACCTTGATGCTGGAGCTGGCCTCGAAGGGGGCGGCCCAGGACTTGGTCTGCGCCTCCTGCGTGGTGCCGCCCCAGCTGGTGAACGCCATCTCATCGGCCTTGGCGGCTGTCGCCGCGAGCAGTCCGGCCAGCAGGCCGGTCAAAATCAATTTCATTGTCATTCTCCTCTGTTGGTCTGTTCTTGTTTTTCTCAGTGCACCTGCGTCCTGCGCAACTCAGCGCATGACGAAGGGATCGGGGATCGGCTCGTCCGAGGTGTTGATCCATACGGATTTGGAGCGCGTGTAGTCTCTGATGGCGTCGAGACCGCCTTCGCGGCCGAGGCCCGACAGACCGTAGCCGCCGAACGGAACGAGCGGCGATACGGCGCGATAGGTGTTGACCCAGACAACGCCGGCATGGATGTCGCGCGCCATGCGATGCGCCTTGCCGAGATTGCTGGTGAACACGCCGGAAGCCAGGCCGAACGGAGTGTCATTGGCGAGTGCCAGCGCCTGCGCTTCGCTGTCGAAGGCAAGCACGCTGAGCACCGGTCCGAACAATTCCTCCCGCACGCAGGGCAGGTCGCTGCCGCCGGCATCGATGATGGTCGGTGCGTAGTAGAAGCCGCTGCCGACTGGCCGTGTTCCACCGGTGACCAGCATGCCGCCCGCGGTGAGGCTTTCCGCGACAACCTTCTCGATCCAGTCGCGCTGCCGCAGCGTGGCGAGCGGACCCATTTCGGTCGCCGGATCCTGCGGATCGCCGATGCGAATCGCCTCGGCCTTGCGCTTCAGGCGAGCGAGGAATTCATCCTTCACCGAACGTTCAACCAGCAGCCGCGAGCCGGCGACGCAGCTCTGGCCGGTCGCCGCGAAAATGCCGGCGACCACCGCATTGGCGGCACTGTCGAGGTCGGCGTCGGCAAAGACGACGACCGGGCTTTTGCCACCGAGTTCGAGCGTGGTGTAGGCAAGGTTTTCCGCCGTGTTCCTGACGACGGCGCGCGCCGTCGACGGACCGCCGGTGAAGGCGACGCGCGAAACCAGCGGATGGCTGGTCAGGCGCCGGCCGCAATCATGGCCAAAGCCGGTGAGGATGTTGACGACACCGGCTGGAAAGCCGGCCTCATGAACCAATTCGGCAAAGGCAAGCAGCGGCGCCGGCCCATCTTCGGAGGCCTTGAGCACGATGGTGCAGCCGGCGGCGAGCGCCGGGCCGAGCTTGACGGCCGAGAGGAAGAGCTGCGAATTCCACGGCACCACCGCGGCAACGACGCCGATCGGTTCGCTGCGTATGGTGACGTCGAGATCCGCCTTGTCAACAGGCACATGCGTGCCTTCATGCTTGTCGGCAAGCCCGCCATAATAGCGGTAGTAGTCGCCGACATAGGCGATCTGGGCGCGGGTTTCGCGGATGATCTTGCCGGTGTCGCGCGTCTCGAGTTCTGCAAGGCGCCCGACATTGGCGGCGACGAGGTCGCCGAGCTTGACCAGCAGTTTTCCACGCGCTGTCGCAGTCTTCCTTCGCCATAGGTCTGAGCGCAGTGCGCGGTGCGCCGCCCCGACGGCACGGTCGACATCGGCTTCGCTCGCCGCCGGCATCCTGGCCCAGGCCGTCCCGGCCGATGGGTCGACGCTGTCGAACGTGGCGGACGGCTCGTCGAAGCGGCCGTCGATGAAGTTCCTGAAAACAGCGTCGGTCATGGGCTCGCGATCAGAGGAAGGCCGGCATCACCCGGTCGATGAACAATTGCAGCGATTTCATCTTGCGCTGGTGCGAAAGGCCGCTGTCGATCCAGATCGAATACTGGTCGTAGCCGAGCGCCTCATAAGCCTTCAGCCGGGCGATGACCTCATCAGCCTCGCCAATTACCAGGTTCTGCCTGATCTTGTCCGGCGCGTATTGCGGCATGGCGGCGATCTCATCCGCCGTCAGCGGCTCCAATATGCCTTGATGCACCGGCTTCTTGTTCTGGAACCAGGCGCCGAACTGGCAGTAGAAAGTCGACAGGTCCTGGGTGAGGCGATCGGCATCGGTCGCGTCTTCGGCGACGAAGGTGTGCATCAAAAGCATGATTTCCGGTCTTTCGATCTCGGGATGCGCGGTGCAGGCGCCGTTAAAGCGCTGCATCAGGCTGGTCACCTCGTGATCGCCGGAAGCCAGCGGCGTCACCTGGACCTTGCAGCCATTGGCGACGGCGAAATCATGCGAATTCGGGTCGCGGGCCGCCACCCAGATCGGCGGGTAGGGTTTCTGCAGCGGCTTGGGCGAGGAGGTGGTGGCCGGGAATTGCCAGAACTCGCCGGAGAGTTCGAAGTCGCCGTCCCAGAGGCCGCGGATCGCCGGTATGATCTCGCGCATGCGCTGGCCGGCCCCCCAGGCGTCGAGGCCTGGAAAGATGCGCTGATATTCATAGCTGTAGGCGCCGCGCGCGATGCCGATGTCGAGCCGGCCGCCGCTGATTACGTCGGCCATCGCGGCTTCGCCGGCAAGCTTGATCGGGTGCCAGAAGGGCGCGATCACGGTTCCGGTACCGAGGCGGATGCGGCTGGTCTTGGCGGCGAGATAGGCGATGTTGATGAAGGGGTTCGGCGAGATGGTGAATTCCATGCCGTGATGCTCGCCGATCCAGGCGGTCTCGAACCCTGCCTGCTCGGCCAGCAGGACCAGTTCTTCTAGCTCGGTCACAAGCTCGGAATGCGGCTTGGCCAGGTCCGATCGTTCCATGTGCACGAAGAGCGAGAATTTCATCGCTGGTCACCTGTATTGACGGCGGAAGCGCCGGCGCTGGCGAGCGGCCGGACCTCGCCTTCGACATTGTTGCCGACATAGACACCGAATGCATCCACCGAGCATTCCCTGACATAGCGCGCGAGCATCGAGCGGATGGCCGGATCGGCGATCTTCAATCCTTCGATCGCGTCGATCTCGATCAGCCGGATGCCGCGATCGCTGGAAGCGGGCACGTCGAACGTGCCGCGATAGTAGACATGCGTGCGTGAAACAGTTCCGGCATCGTCCCAGACGGCGAAAAGGAAGCCGAGCTGAGCCTCAATGGCCTTTGCCACAAGCAACCCTCGGAGGCTATTGCCATCGCCCGCCGAGCCCAATCCCCGGCCACGCGGCAGTTCAAAACCGTCCGCGGTTTCCACGAACAGGATCCGGCCGCCATTTTCGAGGATGGCGCCAACATCGGTGCCGGGTTGGGTTGCGGCGAGCGCGTCCTGGCTGAGGCCGGGTGCGACATAGGCGCCGCGGCAATAGCCGAGCGGCTGCGAGGAATTGTGCTGGAAATCGCGGACGCGCCCAATGAGGATCGAATGATCGCCGGCCTCGACCAGTCGCTCCATGTCACAGTCGAAGGACGCGACGGAGCCGTCCAGCACAGGGCTGCCGGTCCGTCCCGGCCGCCAGGCAACGGCGGCGAACTTGTCGGCCACTTTCGAGGCGAAGATGCCGGACGCTGCCTTTTGACCCTCGTTGAGAACGTTGATGGCGAAGCTCTTCGATGTCGCGAAGACGGGATGGCCAAGCGCCTTGTGTGCGATGCAGACCAGCACCAGCGGCGGATCGAGCGAGACCGAGGTGAAGGAGTTGGCGGTGAAGCCGCGCGGCTCGCCTTCGGGGCCGATCGTGGTGACGATGGTGACGCCGGTGAGGAAGGAGCCAAGCGCACGGCGGAATTCGCCGCTGTCGAACCCGGTATTCGCTTGCGCAGGGCCGTCTTGTTCGGTCGCTTCGTCCTCGGTGAGGAAGTCAACGATGCAGCGCGTGGTGAGGTCCGGTGCCGCGACCGCCATCATGTGCTTCTCACCCGGCAGTACCGTGCAGCGGCCATGCGGCGCCAGGCGTGCCATCGCGGCTGACATTGCCGGTGAAGAGTTCCTGTCCTCGGAGCCGGTCATGAACAGGGCCGGCACGGCCAGCGTCGGCAGGCGATCAGCATGATCGCCGTCGGCACGAGTGAACAGGCGATAGGTGCGGGCATAGCCTTCCGGGTCGACCGCGCTCAGTGCGGATGCCGTCTTCTGCGCTGCCGCTTCCAACTCGACCGGCACCGGATCGCCGAACCAGCGGGCGATGGTCCGTGCCCTGCCGGCCGTATCGCTGCGGCCGTTGAGCGCCACCGCGCGCTGGCGAACGGCTTCGGCCAGTTCAGGTGTACGCCGGAACACGGCATTCAGTGAAACGATGCGGCGGACGCGCTCCGGTGCGCGCAGCGCGAGTTCCTGAGCAACGAGTGCACCCATCGAGTGGCCGACGACGGATACCTTGTCGAGGCCGAGATGGTCGAGGAGGCGAATGGCTTGGTCGGCATAATCGGCCAGTTCCGGATCTTGCGGTGGCAGCGGCGACTGACCATGGCCGAGCATGTCGATGGCGATCGCGTCGAAGCGGCCAGCCATGCGCTCGAGCTGCGGCTGCCAGATCGCAGCGTTCATGCCGACACCATGGATGAACAGCACTGGGGCACCGACACCGGCCCGGATGAAGCCGGTGCCGTCGGGCGCCGTGCCCTGTCGAGCCCATGCGGAAGCATCAGCCATGCACGTCCCCAAGCTCCTTGAGGTCCTGATAGCGGTCGCCGATGCGGTGATGCGGGCGACCGCCGATCGAAGCGCCAAGCGCGACCACCAGTTCGTCCGGCGCCGGCGCATCGCCGATCTGGAAATGCACGGTCAGGTAATGCGAGCGCCGTCCCTCGTCATTCTTATCCATTAGCGGGATCATGATCGGCGTGTTTGGCCCGCCGCGCAGATTGGTGAAGGCAAGATAGGTCTTGGCGCCGACGGCACGCCGATAATGATTGCCGAAATGGAGTGTGTGGATCAGCGCCGACGCATGCTCGATCTCGCCCGACGTACCGCAGATGGCGGCCTTGCCATAGCCCTCGATAGCCTCGCCGGAACCGGCGACGGCAACGATCTCGCGGGTCAGGATCTCCCCCAGCACCGGCGCACAGGCTCGGATTTGGGGCGACAGATCGTCGGTGAAGCCGCGACCGGCCCAGGGATTGGTCAGCACCGCGGCGACGCCGATAAGGCGCAGCGGCCGGGGGGTGGCCTTGCCGCCTTCGATCAGCGTGTTCTCGGTATAAGTCACGATCTTACGGATGGCGGTCTGCATTGGATTTCCTCGGGTAGGTGATACCTCGGGACGTCCAATCCCGCTGTCATCTTATGGTATACCATGATATGGAGCGCCAAGTACCTTGTCAACCGGGCGTCGAATCTGTTTTGGTAGGGCGCAGGAGGCATACATGCCAGACGACACGCTTCGCATCGACCGCAGCGCCAAGACCTTGAGGACGCTGGCGCTGGAGCGCATGCGCGAAGCGATCATGGATTTCCATTTCCAGCCTGGCGAAAGGCTCGTCGAACGGCCGCTTTGCGACCAGCTCGGCGTCAGCCGTTCCGTCGTGCGTGAGGTTCTGCGGCAGCTGGAGGCAGAGGGGCTCGTGCAGATGATCCCTGGGCATGGGCCGGCCGTCGCCAGGCCGGACCTCGGCCGTACCGACGAGATCTACGAGCTTCGGGCTCTGCTTGAAGGCATCGCGGCCCGAGCCTGTGCCCTGTCGGCCACCGGCGAGCAGTTGGCAAGGCTCGAAGGGGCGCTGGCGGATTTGTTCGATGCGTGGGCGTCGGCGACGCCGCCTGCGGTGATGCGGGCGACGACCAAATTCTACGAGGCGCTGTTCGAGGCCGCCGACAAGCGTGTCGCCTGGGAAATCGTCTCCGGGCTGAATGTCCGCATCAACCAGCTTCGTTCGATGACCATCGTCTCGACCAACCGGCGCGAAGCGGCGATCACCGAGATGAATGAGATCATGGATGCGATAAGGGCGCGCAAGCCCGATGAAGCGGAAGCGGCGGCACGGCGACATGTCGAATCGGCGTGGCAGATCGCTCGAGATAAACTTCGCCTGGTCTAGGTCCGCGTGAGCCTAGCCTATCCAACCCTTCGAAGCGCCTTGCAGAAAATGTCTGCTTCCCGGCAACGAAAATGCAACTTTACGACTGAGATGACCCGCAAAGCGGTCCGGCAGCTTCGGAGCCGTATCCGGACGGTCTGCTTCTAGGAAGCGCTCGTCGGTAAGCTGCCGTTCGAGTTCACGGTCATCGAGCGAAGTTTGCCTTGTCAACTGACGAATACGCTGCTTTGACGACCAAGTTTAGCGGGCGCTCTTACCGGCCGGCACCTTGACGGCTGGAACAGGGCCGGTAGCGGATCGGCAGCTTGTGGAGCCACGCAGCCGAAGAGCGGTCATTCCATGACGTTGTTTACAGCTCCAGGAGGAGTGTCACTCCTCCTCGAATAACAACCTGCCATTCGTCAACGCCTCCTTCCAACCTAGGGAGAACCGCCGGAAATCAGGCTGTCAGATTGCACACCGTCGCGTGGAGTCATTCATCGCGCCAGTATGGGTGGGAACAGCTGAATTGGCGCGAGCCAACCAGACGGCGTTTGGTCTCAGATATCGGTCCTGGGACGGGCAGATCATTCGCGGTCATGTTGGGTACGAAACTGTAACCCTGATCGACAAGCTGCAGTTTCAGCTCCGCCAGGTGGCGCCTGAATCCATTTTCGATGTAGCTGCGCGGATACCGCCATCCGTTCCTGCATGCTCGCACGAGAATGTCGGAATACAGTTCAGAGCTGGCAGCTTTCACCGCTTCTTCGGAAGTCAGTTTGCTGTTGGTTTGGGTACCTTCGGACAAGCATGGCCCCACCGACACTAAAAGCACCAGTATTACGGTCAAGACAGACAACTTTGTCATGGAGCCCTCCGTGTTCTGAATCGACCAGGCCTGCCAAGCAACCTGCCCTGCCGATCTGCAGAGACTAGGATGCTGACCCGTCGCATGGAATCGTGCAAATGCAGTGTTTTCGATATCGCATCTGTAGTATTTCATCCTGATCTAAGGCCATCGGGTTCTGGCCGCAGGTCGGCAGCAAGGAAAATGGAACGATGCTTCGCGCCGTAGGCAATCCTCTCGCCGGCTTATCGGATCGGGAGTTGATGGTCGCGGCAAAGTTTGCGGAGGGAATGACGTATCGCGAAATCGGCGAAACACTTTTCATAGCGCCTACCACCGTTCGGACCCATCTTTCGGCCATTTATCGGAAGCTCGATGTTCGTAGTAAAGTGGCGCTTGCTGGGTTACTTGCCGATCACCGCCAGCAGGACCGCAGCCATGCACCACCCGGAAGTCTTTCGACCGATGAGCCGGGTCCGCCGGTCCTCGCAGTTCTCCCGTTCGACAATTTAAGCGGAGAAGAACGCTGGACTCGTATCGCTGATGGTTTGTCGGCGGACCTCATAGTTGATCTCTCTCGCTACCGGGACCTTGCGGTGATCGCCCGCCAAACAATGCTTTCCTACAAGGGACGGCATGTTGACGTGCGAGCTCTCGGACGAGAGTTGAATGCCGACTATGTGATCGAGGGAAGTTTTCAAGTGGACGGGCAGCGGGTGCGCATCCGCGTCCAACTCGTCGACGCCCACACAGGGGTCGATGTCTGGACGATGCGTTACGATCGTTCCGCGAACAACCTGTTTGCGATGCTGGACAGCGTGACCGAAAACGTCATCAATGTCCTTGCAACTTGCCACGGTCAGCTCGCCAATCTGCGACGCGATGCGGCTCGTCGGAAGGCTCCAGCAAGTTTGCAGGCCTATGACTGCTATCTGCTTGGGCTTGAGCAGAAGCACCTTTTCACCCGTGAGTCGAACAAGGAGGCGATACGGCTACTGGCGCGTGCGATCGAACTCGACCCGGGTCTAGCAAGAGCTTGGACCGCGCTGGCACTTGCGCATGCTGTGGAAGCTATCAACGGGTTTACCGACAACCTTTCCGGCTCGATCGAGAGCTGGAGCCAATGTGTCAAGCAAGCGCTGGCGCTCGATCCGTCCGACATTTACGCCCGCATAATGCTTGCCGATCTTCGGGCATTGCAGGGCGATGTCGAAGCTGCTGTCGAAGAACATGACCGAGTGTTGGTGGCTGCTCCAAATGACGCGGACTCACTTGCCTTTCTTGCGGGTAGCCTTGCTCTTGTTGGCAGCGACCCGAAGCGTGGCTACGAACTGGCCAAGCGAGCGGTCCGGCTAAATCCTTATGTTCCCTGGTATCATGGAATGCTCGCTCGATGCAGCTACGTTCTTGGCTTTTACCGTGAATCACTGGTCGCGCTACGTCAATCTGCGCCAGATTCGCCCGCCACCCTTCTGTTTCTGGCAATGGCTCATGCGATGCTCAATGAAACTCCTCAGGTCGCCAGGATCAATTCGCGACTGAAGGACGAGTTCCCGAATTTCACGGCTGAGGTGTTCATCAGAACCTATCCGGTTACCAATCCTGTCGCCATTGCTGCAATCAGAGAAGGCGCCCGTCGTGCGGGTTTGGCCTAGCTTCTTCACTCTGGTCACCTCAGAGGCGCATTGCTCCTCGGGCAGCATTGGGGCCGAATGCGGACCGGCGGCTTTCAGTGAGCAGCAATCAACAACGGACGATTGCACCATAGCTTTTGAGGCCAGCCAAATGGCTTTGTCGTCCTGGGCGGGTTGCATAAGGCTGCACTCCAAACATGGCTTTCAAGGAAGCTGGACGATTCCCTCAAGCGCCGCGTAGACCGAGATTCGAAGCCAACGGTCCATGCTTCGCGCGAGGCCGGGGTCGCCGATGAGGAAAAGGCCGCCCCTCTCTTTCTCACGCTCGATGCTGGAGCGGCCCTCCAGGATGGCTCCCAGCGAAACAACGCCGGTCTCGACGTAAAGATCGACGTCCCGGCCGGGGTCGAGCGCGCATAGCTCGGGCAAGTCTGAGCCTGGCTCGACCACAAACCAGTAATGGGGACACCTCGGTGGGGGATCGTCGCGGAAATGGAAGCGGATGACGGCGCGCCGCCGCGGCAGTTCAGCGAGGTCAATCTTTCGCCGCACGGCCCACATGAGGGTCGAAACATCCACGTCGGCGAGCGCGATCTCCGCCTCGATGTTGCATTGCGCCCATTCCGCCAGCGCGTTCATCGGCTGTCGGCGCAGGCCGCTTCGACGTCCGCTTCGTGGAAAACGACGTCGAAAGGCTCCGCATACGGCAAGAGCTTTACGAGTTGTACTTCAGTGGGGTCAACAGCTTGGCCTGCGCGCCCTCATCGCGCGCTGCCGGAGTGCTGCCGATGTCGTGGCGTCGGTGAATTTCGGGCGCGAGCATCGGTTAGCGATCGCGATCCGCTCGGGTGGCCACAATGTTGCAGGCTACGCCGTCTGCGAAGGCGGCCTGATGATCGACATGTCGCTGATGAAGGGCGTGCGGGTCGCGTCCGGCCTCGACCGTGCCCTCGTCGAGGGCGGCGCGACCTGGGCCGATGTCGATGCGGCCACCACCCCGCTTGGCCGCGCCACGCCGGGCGGTCTCATCTCGGCGACGGGCGTTGCCGGCCTGACGCTTTCCGGTGGCATCGGCTGGCTGCGCGGCAGCCACGGCCTCAGCGTCGATAATCTGCTGGCCGCCGATCTGGTGACCGCCGATGGCCGGCTCATCCATGCCGACGCGACGCAGAACCCGGATCTCTTCTGGGCGCTACGCGGCGGCGGCGGCAATTTCGGCGTGGTGACGAGCTTCGAGTTCAAGCTGCACCCGATCGAACCGGAGCTGATGTTATGCGGTCCGGCCTATCCCGAGGAGCGCGCCAACGAGATCATTCCGCTCTGGCGCGACTTCATGCAGACCGCACCCGACCGCCTGAGCGGCCTGGCCGAGTTCTCCACCCTGCCCGACGACCCCTCGATTGCCGAGCATGCAAGGGGCCGGCGCGTCCTGGCGCTCGCGCATGTCTATGACGGACCGGCCGACGAGGGCGAACGGGTCGTGGCGCCGTTGCGCAGTTTTGGGGAACCGCTCGTCGATTTCAGCGGCCGCATGCCATATCGCACCATCCAGTCGCTCTATGACGGGCTGTTCCCGAAAGGCCGCGACCGCTGCTACTGGAAATCCACTTACCTCTCGCGCCTCGACGACGAGGTCGTCGGGGAGACCACTGCTTGGATGGCGAAGCGCCCCTCCGAAATGACCTTCGCCTCGATCTGGAAGTTCGGCGGTTTCGTCCAGCGCGTTGCAGCCGATGAGACTGCCTTCGGCGACCGCTCCATGCCCTTCATGCTCAGCCTCGACGCCATCTGGCCAGGCGCTAACGAGGACGATGCGAACATCGGCTGGGTTCGCAGCTTCTGGCAGGACATGCAGCGCTACTCGACCGGCCGCCTCTATCTGAACTTCCCCGGCCATGGCGAAGGATCGGATCTCGTCCGCGACGCCTTCGGCGCTGAGGCTTACGCGCGGCTCGCCAAGATCAAGCACAGATACGATCCGGACAATCTGTTCCGCCTCAACCAGAACATCCTGCCAATGCGCTGACGCACAATCAAAATCGGGTGTACGGTGCGACCCTCGTCTCGCCGTGGGAGCTTTGATCGCGCTGAGTCGCGAGCGACGACCAGCGTGGTCGCCGCGATGCCCGCTTTCAATCAGTGGCAAATCTGTCCGCAACGGCTGAGATGAAGCGCAAAGCTGTCGGGCAACCTTGGGGAGCGCAAGCCAACTGGCAGCTTTAAGGCTTCAATCCGTCAGAAGTGGACGTTCAGCGTGCGCGAGTTCCGGTGGCCAGGATCACGTCTGCTTTATGACTTCATCTCGACACGGATACCATGCAGGGTCTTGCTCGAAGCGTTGAGCACGCGACCCGCTGGTTGGGCGGCCATATGCACCACGAGACAGCCTTGACCGTCCCATGCCTGAACCGCCTGGATGACATCTCGATTGGGCGGCATCATGGTTCCATCCGGCGCGAAGTCGTGGATAGGGCCTTCCACCTCATCGAACACGAATACTGAAGGCCAGCGGTGGTGATGTGTCGGCTCTTCCTCGTCGGGCTTGAGGATTACCTCAAGCACACGTAGCCGGTCATTCTCAAACAACACCTTATGGTTTCCGGGAGCCGCGATAACGGCGTCAAGCTTTGGATCCCACTGCGTAGGATCGGTATGGTCGATCACCTTGGTAGTCATGGCGTAATTCTCCTCTCAGATAGACAGGCGGCCCTCACGCCGTCGTCACTGGTTGAATTGTGCCTTGGGCGCAGAACTGCTGCCCGTCCGCCAGTCGCGCATAGTTATGAACGATCTGGTTCTCGTGATCTTGAACCTGCACGACGAAGTTGCCGCCTTGCTCGGTCCAACTCATGATGAAAAGTCCGGGTCGAACGCCGGTCAGATTGCTCTGAACCACCTCGTCGATCTCGGTAGCGCCGATCGTCGCCTGCACCCGCAATTCGGTCGGCGACAGGACCGTCAACCTCGGTACGAACTGTCCGAATGAGCAATCAAAAGTCTTTCCGACGAGCGAGGTCGGAGCACCATTGGTCGTAGCCATCCTAATCCTCCTTGATGATTTTCGAAATCAGCTCGGCCGATGCTCGGGACAGATGCCGAACTGCTACTTTCAATTTTTGGAGCGCTCCAAGTGCAAGTTCCAACATTTTGGACCTAGCGTCAAGAAAAAACTTGGAGCGCTCCAAGAAATTGTCTAATTGAGGGAAATGAACGCTTCTAAAATGCCTACGCTCGCCGATGTCGGCCGGCTCGCTGGAGTCTCCCGCGGCACCGTCTCCAACGTATTCAACCATCCGGATCTGGTGCGATCCGATCTGCGCCAGCGCGTCGAGGCCGCGGCGCGTCAGCTTGGTTATGATGGCCCCGACCCGAGGGGACGCGTGCTGCGCGACGGCAAGTTCAACGCCATAGGCCTGATCCCCCCGGGCGCATACGCCATTGCCGATATGATCAGGAGCCCATATCTGCGCGAGCTGGTGCTTGGCGTTTCGCTTGCTTGTGACGAGGCTGGAGCGACATTGAGTTTGGTCAATGGTACGGACGAGACACGCACCTCCACCATTCGAGAGGCCTTGGTTGACGGCTTCATTCTGGGCCACAGCGCGGACATCGAGTTGATCGCGTCTTTACGGCGCCGGCGGCTGCCCTTCGTCATCCTCGAGAGCGATGCCGGTCCGGACGTCAATTCTATCCGGATAGACGGCAGGAGCGGGGCGCTGGCGGCCATCAGGCATCTGGCTGCTCTTGGACATCGGCGTTTTGCAATCCTTTCCATTCGGCGCACATCGGGGTCACCCATCGTCCATTTGCCTGGCAATTCCCCGCGCGCTATCTCTGCCGGTTTTCAACTCGATCAGGAGAGACTTTTCGGCTTCGCCCAGGGTTTGGCTGAGCTCGGTCTGTCAATCGACAATGTCCCGATCATCGAGACGACCCCAGGTGAGCCTTCGGCCGGAGCGGTCGTATTCGACCGGGCTCCGCAAGCAACGGCGATCTTGACTATGTCGGACTGGCAGGCAATCACCGTCCTGGACGAAGCGCGTCGGCGAAATATCAAGATACCCGAACACATGTCTGTCGTCGGCTTCGATGGCACTGCGGAGTCTTCGCGCACCACGCCCCCGCTCACGACAGTGGCTCAAGACATTGTCGGGAAGGGGAGACTTGCCGCCACGACGGTGTTTGCAAACGGCGCCCCGAGCCAGGTGATCATACCGGTCGAACTCTTGGTCCGCGGCTCGACCGCCCGACCACGCGGTTAGGCCGGTCACCTCATACTCGTCGTGACGCACAGTGCGCACTGCGAACTCCAGCGTGGTCGCCGTCAACGTCTGCTTTCAGAAGGTATCAAAGGTGGCTGCAACGGCCGAGATCAGGCGCATTGCGGTCCGGCAGCCTTGGGGCCGGGACCAGTAAGTCCGCTTGTGGTCAGTTAAGAACGACAGAGGCCGATCTCGACCCACATCAGCCATGCGGCAACATCCGGTTTCGCACAAGGCTAAGCCATGAGGGCAATGTCTTCAAAACGACGTGGTTGCATTATCGCTGTCCAGTAGGCCAAGCATGCTCGCATTCGAAACGCCAGTCGAATACGCTCAGCGAAGCTTTGACCTAGGGAGGCAGGACAACCGCACATGGAGCGAAGGCTTACCGCGATCCTTGCTGCCGACGTGGTCGGCTACAGCACGCTCATGGGCGAGGATGAGGTCGGCACGCTCGAACGACTGAAGGGTTGCCGTCGAGAACTGGTCGACCCCGCGATCAAGGAATTCCACGGTCGGATTATCAAGCTCATGGGAGACGGGGCGCTGGTCGAATTCGCCAGCGTCGTTGATGCCGTCCAATGCGCTGCCGCGATTCAGCGCCGGATGGCTGTCCGAGACCCGGGCACCTCCGACCCCCGCCACATCCGGTTTCGCATCGGCGTCAATCTCGGTGATGTCATCGTAGAGGAAAATGACATCTACGGCGATGGCGTCAACATCGCCGCGCGCCTCGAGGCTATGGCCGAGCCGGGGGGTGTATGTATCTCCGGAACCGCATTTGATCATGCCGTTCACAAGGTTGATGTCGGCTTTGCCAGTCTTGGCGAGCAGCGCCTCAAGAACATCGCCGATCCGGTTCGCGCCTATCGATTGCTGCTGGATCCCGCAGCATCGGGAAAGGTCACGGCCGCGCCACACCGGCCGAGCTCGCGCGTCATCATCCTGGCAGGCGCCGCCGTCTTGGCGATCGCCGCGATTGCCGGCATTTTCGCATGGCAGAAGTTCTCAGTGCCATCGCGGCCATCGGTTGCCGTGCTGCCGTTTGCAAACCTCGGCGGCGATCCAGGCCAGGACTATTTCGCTGACGGCATCACCGAGGATCTGATCACCGACCTCACCAAGCTGTCCGGTCTGGACGTCATCGCGCGCAACTCGGTGTTCGCCTACAAGAACAAGCCTGCAGCGCTGGCGGACGTCGCGCGCGACCTTGGCGTCCGCTTCGTTGTCGAGGGGAGCGTCCGCCGCACCGGCGAGCAGATCCGCCTCAATGCCCAGCTCATCGATACGGCAACGGGCGACAATCTGTGGGCCAACCGGTTCGACCGTGGCATGGCCGGCGTGTTTGCCGTCCAGCACGAGATGAGCGGCGAGATCGCCAAGGCGCTTGGCATGCAACCTTCGGCAGCGGAAAGCGAACGCATGGCGCGGCCGCCGACCGAAAACCTCGAAGCCTACGACTTCTATCTTCGTGCCGAGCAGACAGCACGGACCGGTCGGCGCGACGGCCTGCGGGAGGCGCTCACGCTCTACGACAAGGCCGAGCAGCTCGACCCCGCTTTTGCGGAAGCCTTCGCGGCGGATGCAAGCACGACGGTGTATATCTGGCGTGAATCGTTCAATGACATCATGCAGAGCGCGCCAGCACGAAAGAGAGCATATGAGAAGGCGAGCCGAGCTTTGCAACTCGACCCTGACCTTTCGTCGCCCTATGCTATTCTTGGGATCATGCAGGTCGTGGATCGCCGCTACGAGGAAGCCATCGCTTCGGTCGAGCGAGCCGTCGCACTCGGCCCCGGCGATGCTGAGACGCAAATAGCCCTGGGATACGTGCAACTGTTCGCCGGCAGTCATGCTGAGGCTGCCGAAGCGGTCGAGACGGCGCTCAGGCTCGATCCCAACCTTTCACCTGTAAACCGGCAAATTGCCGGTCTGGTCTTTCTAATTCAAGGGAGCAACGACAGGGCGATCGAGGCCCTCGAACGCACCCGCGACGATGCGCCGTCAGTCGGAGATTTCACGATCACGCTTGGTGCCGCCTACGCCCGCGCCGGCCGCCTGCAGGATGCCAGGGCGGCAGTGGCCGAGGGGCTAGGTGCCATATCCACACCAGGTTTCGATTCATTGTCCGCATACCGACTCAACGGTGCCCAATATCGTAACCCGCAGGATTTGGCTCTCATCGTCGACGCGTTGCAGCAGGCGGGCTTGCCCGAATGGCCGTTCGGTTTCACCGGCGATGAGCACAACCGCTTGAAGGGCAAGGAGATCGCCTCGCTGGTGCTGGGCCATACTCTGCAGGGTCAGCTTGAGCCCGGTCTCCAACCAGCCTTCCTCCAGATCGGGAGCGACGGCAAGGCAGCCTTCCGCTCCACGACGCGGCTGGTCACCGAGACCGTCCGTGTCGATGGCGACTTATTGTGCGAGCTGAGCGAGAATATGTTCGGGCGCCCCGACTGTGGACCCGTCTATAAACGCCGCGACGATGGAGGCGGCGGCTATTCCTTCGTCAACTCAAGCAAGGTGTTTCACTTTACGGTTGTTCAGTAGAAGCACACGCGCGTCATAACGGACGCACACACTCGCGTCCGATGCGGGACTAGAATAGGCTGCGCGAAGCCGCTTGATCGACCAAGGAGGGCGCAGGCAGGTATGGAGCGAAGGCTTACCGCGATCCTTGCTGCCGACGTGGTCGGCTACAGCACGCTCATGGGCGAGGATGAGGTCGGCACGCTCGAACGACTGAAGGGTTGCCGTCGAGAACTGGTCGACCCCGCGATCAAGGAATTCCACGGTCGGATTATCAAGCTCATGGGAGACGGGGCGCTGGTCGAATTCGCCAGCGTCGTTGATGCCGTCCAATGCGCTGCCGCGATTCAGCGCCGGATGGCTGTCCGAGACCCGGGCACCTCCGACCCCCGCCACATCCGGTTTCGCATCGGCGTCAATCTCGGTGATGTCATCGTAGAGGAAAATGACATCTACGGCGATGGCGTCAACATCGCCGCGCGCCTCGAGGCTATGGCCGAGCCGGGGGGTGTATGTATCTCCGGAACCGCATTTGATCATGCCGTTCACAAGGTTGATGTCGGCTTTGCCAGTCTTGGCGAGCAGCGCCTCAAGAACATCGCCGATCCGGTTCGCGCCTATCGATTGCTGCTGGATCCCGCAGCATCGGGAAAGGTCACGGCCGCGCCACACCGGCCGAGCTCGCGCGTCATCATCCTGGCAGGCGCCGCCGTCTTGGCGATCGCCGCGATTGCCGGCATTTTCGCATGGCAGAAGTTCTCAGTGCCATCGCGGCCATCGGTTGCCGTGCTGCCGTTTGCAAACCTCGGCGGCGATCCAGGCCAGGACTATTTCGCTGACGGCATCACCGAGGATCTGATCACCGACCTCACCAAGCTGTCCGGTCTGGACGTCATCGCGCGCAACTCGGTGTTCGCCTACAAGAACAAGCCTGCAGCGCTGGCGGACGTCGCGCGCGACCTTGGCGTCCGCTTCGTTGTCGAGGGGAGCGTCCGCCGCACCGGCGAGCAGATCCGCCTCAATGCCCAGCTCATCGATACGGCAACGGGCGACAATCTGTGGGCCAACCGGTTCGACCGTGGCATGGCCGGCGTGTTTGCCGTCCAGCACGAGATGAGCGGCGAGATCGCCAAGGCGCTTGGCATGCAACCTTCGGCAGCGGAAAGCGAGCGCATGGCGCGGCCGCCGACGAGCAATCTCGAGGCCTATGATTACTATCTACAAGCCGAGACGGCGTCACGCAGCGTCCTGCAGGCCGGCCTGCGGGAGGCGCTCACGCTCTACGACAAGGCGGAGGAGCTTGACCCCGCCTTTGCCGAAGCCTTCGCGGCCGACGCGCGCACCACAATCTATATCTGGCGGGAGGCCTTCAACGACGTGATCCAGAGCGCGCCAGCACGAAAGAGAGCATATGAGAAGGCGAGCCGAGCTTTGGAACTCGACCCTGACCTTTCGTCGCCCTATGCAATTCTTGGGATCATGCAGGTCGTGAATCGCCGCTACGAAGATGCGATTGCCTCTGCCAAGAAGGCTGTTTCAATCGGTCCGGGCGATGCAGAGGCGCAAGCAGCCCTTGGATATGTTCAGTTATACGCCGGCAATCATGCCGAGGCAGCCACTGCGGTCGAGACGGCGCTCAGGCTCGACCCCGACCTCTCAGCGATCAACCGGGAAACTGCTGGGCTGGTTTTTCTGCTCCAGGGCAATGTCGAGAAAGCGATCGAGACTCTCGAGCACACACGCGACGATGCGTCCACGGTTGGCAACTTTCGGTTTACGCTCGCTGCGGCGTATGTCCGCGGCGGCCGCCTACCGAATGCGAAAGCCGCAATCGCCGAGGGGCTCCGCCTCGTAGCAGGGTCCAGCTACGTGGACTCTTTGGCTGGGTGGGAGATGACTCATGCACATTTTCGGAATCCGCAGGATCTGGCGATACTCGTCGCCGCACTGCGCCAGGCGGGCCTCCCCCAATGGCGCTTCGGCTTTACCCCGGCCGAACAGGACCAGTTACAGGGTGCCGAGATCGCGTCCCTCGTCATTGGCCATACACTGCAAGGCCAGATCGAACCCGGTCTCCAACCAGCCTTCCTTCAGATCGGAAGCGACGGCAAGGCGGCCTTCCGCTCTACGACGCGGCTAGTCACCGAGACCGTCTACGTCAATGGCGATCTGTTGTGCGAGCAGAGCGAGAACCTGTTCGGTCGCCCCGACTGTGGTCCCGTCTACAGACGCAACGACGCAGCCGGCAAAAGCTACTCCTATGCCAATACAAGCAAGGTGTTTCACTTCACCGTGGTTCGGTAGACGCACACGCGCGTCTCAATGATAGTGATCGAGTTCCAAATTGGCCGCGACCTTCGGCCAGTTGGCATCGGCTTTCGGGATATTTTCAGCTGCATGCGCGGCGAAATCATCCGCATTGTCGACGTCGTAGATCAGGTAGAGCTTGCCGTCGATAATCTTGAATGCCTCAGGATCGACATTGACCGTGACCCCCCCGCCCACGACTTCGCCGGCGCAGTACCCGCCATATTGAGGAGCGTACTTGACCGGTTCGCTCATGAACATTTCCTGGTGTTTCTTGCTGGCGAAATGCCAAGGTGTCCCCAGCCATTCATAAGTGAACTCTTCGGAGCCCTTCACGGCCTTGCCGTCAGTGAAGTAAGCGACCGTGTCGTAGCCCATGATCGCCACACCACCAAAATAGCCGGTGTTTACCGAATCGTCGGCACATGCCGATCCCGCGCCGGCGACCACAGCTACCGCGACCAGGGCAGCCGTCCCCAAACTCCGAACCAGTCGTGGCTTGATCATCGTGCTCATCTGTATCCTCCGTTAATCGTGGATCTCGGCGCACTTCGCCGCGTTCGCCTCGCCAAGAATTTTGGCTTGGCAGGTAGCACCATGGCGTTTGAAAAGCCGTATGATATCCGTGTTGCCCTTCCAGAATGCGCGCGTTATCGGCATGTAGCCATGCCCCTCGGCATGGTTCACATTGGCACCTTTCGCAATGAGGAACTCGGCCAGTTCAACGTGGTTTTCCTCGCCGGCCACCAGCAACGGCGTAGCACCCGCCTTGTTGGCGGCATCGTCGAGCACCGCGCCTTTTTCCAGCAGCAGCTTGGCGATCGGCAGGCTGCCCGAGAAGGCCGCCGCATGAAGCGGGGTAAAGCCGCCCGAGTTACGCGCCATGATGTCGGCACCCTTGGCCAGCAAGAAGTCGGCGATTTCCGGCTGGTTATCGAGCGCTGCAGCGATGAGCAGCGTTGCCTGGTCGCGCGCCCGGCTGTCGACGTCGGCACCGCCTGCCAGGGCTTGCTCCACGGCACCCTTGTCGCCGGCGGCGATGGAGTCGAACAACTGCTCACCTGCGGCTGCTGTTGTAGCCGCCAAAACCAGCATTCCAAGTGCCAGCAATCCGCGCATTGTGCAAGGTATCATATTAGCTTGTGGTCATACAAGCTGTCCTGGGCACATCAGGTGGATCCAAGGCGGACGGCGCGGCCAGACATAGCGAACGCGGCCCAGGGCGGGAAGGCGTTAGTGCTACTGGCTTCGTCAGTAGGGCACCGGTCCAGTCTGAATTTTGAAGAGCGTCGATTACCGAGGCGCCGAGCGGCGTCGAGCGTAACCGCCTGTTGCTCCGTTGGGATAGCCGGTAAGCGCAAAGGTGGCCGTTGGCGGAAGTGTCCGCTTTCGGATGCAACTATGGCTTGCTCAATGACCCGACATGGGGCGCAAAGCTGCCATTCGTAACCGTCGTACACATGGGAAGTGCATAGGACATTTCAGGAAAAGGCCCATTCCGCATCGGACGGCGTGACCAACCCCTGCCGCAGTCGGCTGTGAAGTTCATTCCACGACGGGTCTGTCACGAAGCCTTTCATGCTTCCACAAGCCTCGGCGAAGGAAATGTCGCCCAAACGGCCGATGAGATCACTCATCGCGCCGTTCCTGCCCTTCAGGAATAGCTCGAGCGGATCATCATCACACTCAATTACCCGATGTCCCCAAGCACCCGGTACGTCGTCGCTTGCGAGAGCCTGCTGAAGATTTTCATCCACGCCTGTGGCCTCAAGCGCCCGGGAGACGACATAGCGCATCAGGGGGTAATAGATCGGCTGATAGCTGCCTCCAAGCGCGCGCACGCCGGGCAGGATCGACAAAACCAGAAACATCAGCAGGAGATTCGGGACAAGGCTGCGATTTGCCAGCCGCTCAAGGATATCGGGGGCTGTGAAGCACGCCACCTTCATACCGGTCGCGGGATCGATGAGCTCTCCGGCAACCAGACGCAGCGGAAGGCGTTTGCCATTTTCGTAGAGCCAGAAGAAGTCGGTACCGCGCGCGAGCCAGCCACTCCAGGGGCCGGACGCGAGCCCATCGATGCCGGCAAGGATATTGGAGGCGAACTTCGGGTCTTCCAGCAGTCTCATGCGTAGCCAGGAATTTTCGTCCGACAGATGGTCGGCCACCAGGTCGGCGATATCCTCGTCGTCGATCTGCAGGAAGGCAAAGCGGTCTCCGAACATTCTTGGCCAAAGGATGAGATTGGCTGCCTTGATGGCATGCGCCGGCCGGTCGAATTGCGTTTTCGGCAGAAGGCTACGAAGCAGCGTGAGCGCGTCTCCCCCAGTATTTGGCTCCCTCGGTAACAACTCGAACCTGTAAGGTCCCGGCCCGGCTAGCAGGCTGTATCCGATCATCCGGCTTCGGCTCAGGCCAAAGACGTTGACCGGCTTGCCGTCAACGGTGATCCAGCCTGGTCCCTTGCGTGGCTTTTCGACGAGATTCACCGTCGAAACGGCGTAGGAAACGTAGGTCGAACAGCCATGCGCCGAGAGACCAAGGAGGCTGAAGATATGCGTATAATAGGCTTCCGGCTCCAGGAGGAGAAACAAATGAGGGCCTGTCTGCAACACGCGGCGCCTTTGGAAATCCCTGCAGATTTCCAAGGCGGTATCGGCAGACAACCCGTTTCGTGTCGCTGCCTTCCTGATGATGTCGAGTAGTTTGGTGAAGGCTCGGAGCCGGATTTCTGGCATGGGAACCGAAGCCGGCGCCGTAAACAGGCGAAACGCATAATCACGGATCGGCCGGGAATGGTATGGGCTCATCCAGGGGTAGAGTGCCGTCAGCGACCCCAGGACTGCCTGTTTCGCATCTACGCCTGCTGTTAGCTCTTCCACCTCACGTTTCACCTTTTTCTCGTGTCTGAATTACACCCACGCTCAAACACAAAATACTGACGAGGAGCGCCACGCCAAAGCTCAAGAAAATCGTCGAAGGAAATGCTCGATCTCCGACAGCGGCGGCGATGCCGAAGATGAGTAACCCGAGCACCACGGCCACACTATGCATAATGCCTTTGGCCCGGCCCAAAAGATAAATGGATACATGCGACTGCAATGTGACTTCAACGCTGACGCGTCCAAGATTGTATAGAAATCCGAGCGCGACAAAAAGGATCACTGTCCAGGGCGTGGGCAGAGATGCCAGCGCCATGAGTACCAGCGCCGTTAAGCCCAAAAGCATGAGATGCCGCACGTGGGTACTCATCGCTCTTTCAATCCGGAATAGAGAGACCGCACCGATCAGTGAGCCCGCCGACCATGCAGCCTCAAGGTAGCCGAAATCCGCGGCAGTACCCTTCTGCTCCTGGAAGACGAAGCTAGATCCCACGACGCTGACTAGCACCGCGCTTGTATAGAGAAGCGCGTAGACGACAATGAGACGACGCAGGCTCAGATCGATTTGGGCTGCCGAGATTTTGGCGGTGCGGACATCGAGCGAAACCGGTTGCAGCCGCATCAAGGCCAGGCAGCCGGCTGAAAACAGGAAGAAGGCAGCAAGAACGGTGAATGGCAGGGCTGGGGAGCGATCATGCAGCAAAGGCCCTGCAAGCAAAGCTGCGCCGAGATTGCCGACCTGCATGACGAAGAAGACGGCGGAATTCGAGGCTACAAGATCGCTGCCGTCAGCTATCACGGGGATCAACGATTGAGAGCTTGTAAGCGCGAGACGGTCGCAAAACGAAAAGAGGGCCGCTGACAGACAGATAATCACAAACACGTCCATGTCGAGAAGCGCGCAAGCGGTAGCCAGCATAACGACGAAGCGGCTGAGGTCTGCCGCAACGTTCAAGCATCGCCTGTCAAATCGATCCGCCGCTACACCGGCCAGAGGGCTCGCGATGAATTCGACAACGCTGACGATCGCAAGGAACGTCGCCACGCCGGCGGTTCCGTACCCTCGCTCGACGAGAATCCAGGCGGATGCGATGTAGTAGCCGTTTCGGGCAACGGCCGCCGATAGCGTGCTGGCCAGGAATCCGAGGCAGGGACTGGACCGGCCGGCCCGTCCTTTGCCATGATGAACTCGAACCAGGTTTGACATGAGCGGCGTATCCGGCTGACCGCCGATGGATACCTTCTTCCGCCAAGCCTGCTTTACTGTGATGTTGGGGTTTTCCGATACTTGCTGAGAACCGACAGGCGGCGGCCTAAATTCTGCATTGACGGCGAAACTCCGTCGGGACCGCGCCGAAGGCCCGCTTGAAGGCAGTCGTGAAATGGCTCGAACTGCCGAAACCACATTCCATCGCGATTTCCGTCGCCGACAAATTGGTCGATCGCAGCATGTCCGCGGATTGCTCCAGCCGGCGCTGCGCAATGAATGCGTGCGGCGTCATGCCTGTCGACTGCTTGAAGGCCCTCCAGAAATGGAACCGGCTAACCCCAATTTCTTTCGCCAGATCGGCGAGCGTAGGTCTGCCGTCCGACAACGTCTCGATCATGTCCACCGCCCGCTTGAGATCGAACGATGACAAACCGCCTTTTGCCGGCTCCTGATGGAAGCCGTTCAACCTCAACATTTGGCCGAGCAATTGCGTGGCGTGGCACTCCACCATCGTTGCGCTGATGGGGTCAGGCTGCTTGAGCTCCAAGGCAATCCTCTGCAACGCCAACTCTACAGTGCCGTCCCGAAACCCGATCGACGGCGGCAGCACTGCCGGGCGATGGCGAGCCGTTCCCGCAAACACATCGTCGGCGAACTCTTTTGCAATCGAGACTAGGAGGTAGGAAGCGGTCGCGTCCCCCTCGTCCCACCCATTCCAATCACTGCCGGCGGGCATGAAGATTATCGAACCGGCCCGGCGCGGCAAAAAGGCAATCCGGCGCCCATCCACGATGTCTTCTCCGCGGCACGCCGTGCCCTTCAGGTTCATCAGGAACAAATGGTTTGGCTGCAGGATTCTTGTTTCCTGGCGCTCAAGCCCGGTTCTTTTGACCACGTCCGCCCGCACGCTCCCCCAATTCTCATATTTGTGTGTAAGCGACTGGTGCCGGGAACGGCGATTCTGGGTCGGGTCGAGCGCAAGAGTATTCACGTATCCGCAGCCTCCTTACTGGCGAGCGGCCAGTCGTCGCATGATGTGGCGAACCATGGGTTGCTGAACAACACGCAAATAACTCTGGATTGGTAGAAGATGTGACTTTAGCGAAAAAATGGCAAACGAGTGAAAGCCGCCTGTATCCGGCAGCCCTACCAGTTGGCTCAGCCAATACTTGAGCCCGGTGAAATATTAGACCCCACTTATCTTAGTGGAATTTCCCCCATCGACGTATCGGCATCTCACCAACGGAACGGTGCTGGAGGCATACTGCGATGCGTGGACTCGACGACTTCCTGGCTGAGTGCGACCATGGCCCACGGATCAACGGACTAGCCGGCTTTTTCGCCGCGACCGCCGCCGGCACGAGCGGGATGCCAATCCGCAAGCCCGTCGCCGACGCCCGCCTTCTGCCGAGCGATGAACTGCTGCGCGGCCTGGTCAGCCTGCATGCGGCACGACAAGGCTTTTTTGACCAGCATTATCACGGCAGCATTCCCTACAGATTGGAGGAGGAGTGCCGGATGGCCTACGCAATGCTGAAATACGCATGGGATCGTGGTGGTCCGCATTCGCTATACAGCCTTGGAACAGCGGAAGGCACGATGGCGAGGACACTGTCCGAACTGTCGGAGGGACAGATACGCACACTGTCGTGCAGCCCGAACGCGGAGAATTACAATTGCTTCATGGCTTATGGCGAACCGCCGCACGCTGACTTCTTCGTCGGCCCGTTTCATCATTTGACAAAGGACGTCCTGCGTTCAGATCCGCGACTGGCTAATTTTGCCCACGGGTTCGACATCATTCTCGAAGATACGACCTTTCAGATGTACTCGCCCAACAGAGCAAGCCAGATCGAATTCGTGACCCAGCACCTCAAGCAGGACGGAATCTTCGTCTTCGTCGAAAAGTTCCGGGCAACCGAGGAGCCGGACTACAGGCGTCGCGAATACCAGAAGGATTTTGGGTTCAAGGCGCGCTATTTTCCCCCAGATGAAATCGAGAAGAAGCAAACCCTCGTTCTGGATACGATGTTCGGCAATGAGGTGACTTTGGCACAGATGGCCGACGCCATACGCCAGCATTTCAGGTACTGCTCATTGACGTGGAACAGCGGAAATTTCTGTAGCCTTGCGGCGAGCAACAGCGAGGAAAACCTGAACCGGTACCTTTCTCAGATGGCCACTCCGGCCATTCCGCACGAGTACGTCTACGAAACGAGCTTGTGTCCGCCCCCGCCCGTTAGCGTCCCCGCCGCGCAGGAATAGGCTCCTGCGCCTTGGGACAGGTCGACAACACGCTCCGCCGTTTGGACCATGTCTTCGCAGCTGTCGATCATGGTAGCTTCAGGCAGGCCGCAAGAGTCCTCAGAGTGAGGGAATCCTGTGTCAGCCGCAACATCGTTGCTCTCGAACAATTGCTCGACATGCAGTTGTTTGACCGCGACGTCCATGGCGTCCGGCTGACCGAGGCCGGCCGGGCCTGGGTCGATCTTGTCCGGGCCCACTATGAAGGCTTGCAGGATGCATTGGCTGGAGGTAGTGGCGGTCACCAGGATTCCAAAACGATCAGAATAGGGTTATGCGCCCAGATGGGGCGCACGTTCGTGACACGTCTCATCGATCGTTTTGCCCATTTGCATCCGGACGTGTGCGTCGCGATCGAAGACGTTCCACTCGAACAGTGCCTGGCGGCTATACGCCGCCGGCGCCTCGACATCGTCTTCACACACGGGCTTGAGAACGCCGCTTTATGCCGTAGCGAGATATTTGCGCACGAGCGCTTGTTCGTTCTCCTGCCCTGCTACCATCCGCTTGCTAGAAAGCCTGCGGTCACATGGGCAGATCTTGCAGATACGTGTCTGCTGGTTTCAGGCGGATCCTCCCGGGATCTGCGTTTGCTGGAGCACATCGCTGCGAATGGTGGCCCCAGTGTCCAGATATGTCGCGCCAGCGAAGCAACGGTCATCCTCAAGGTGCAACTCGGTCAAGGCGTGGCTCTGGCGGGCGAGGGTTTTGCCAGGACAGTCGCCATCGACGCCACGGTGTGGAAACCGATCCGTGGGCAGCACAGCGTCAGTTCGATCAAGGCAGTGTGGCTGGAATCGAACCCAAAGCGCGCGCTTTTGCGGCTGGTTGGGACCGCAAGAAACATGGTGGCAGCAACGCGACCCGGGCCTACCCCTGTCAATGCAGGAAGTTCCGAAGGACGCGGCGCGATTTCTGCAGTCACGCCATGACTCGGAGGCGCGACTAACGCGGTTCGACTTCAGTCGTCCGGCCTTCAATCACCCTCCGAGCGCTTTGCCCTCGCAAAGCCCCGATCCGTCGCAATGAACCGCTCCAACATCGCAACGATGAGGCGCGGCGCATCGGCGGGCCGTTGCCCCGCTTCGCGGCCGAGTATCTCGGCATAAGCGGCCAGGTCGCGATGCAGTGACGCGGGGAGTTCCACCATGACCTTGACGGGTTTGTCGTCAGCAATTGGCCCCAGTTTCAGCTTGGCCATTTCAGTCTCCATAAGGTTCAAGCACGAGATCGCGCGTGACGATCACGCGCACCGGGTATCCCGGTCGGATGGTGAGTGTCGGCGCTATGTTGAGCTGCCGCTGGACGATCTGTTGGCCTGTCTGGCTGATGCTGTCCGAGGCGCCCTGGCGAAGAGCGCGCATGATGTTGCTCTCCTCGCCCGATGAGCCTGCCTGCGCGCCGATGCTCAGAACCGTGGAGAGTGCTGCAGCCTTGAAGAGCTCGCCCCAGTGATAGTCGACGCCGTCCTCGAGCCCAGCATAGCCTTCCGCGTCCGCGCCAGGCTCACGTTCCAGAACGATGGAGCGGCCGTTAGGAAAAATCAGCCTGGTCCAGACGAGCAACACCCGACGCTGGCCAAAGCCGACACCATTGTCATACTGGCCGATGAGACGCGTCCCCTGCGGAATGAGACGGACGTGTCCTGTGGGGCTGTCATAGACATTCTCCGTCACCTGCGCGGTAATCTGACCCGGCAGGTCGGAGCGAATGCCGGTGATGAGGGCGGCGGCGATGACGGCGCCCGCCTGCAGCACGTTTTTCGACGCCGACGCCGCGACGCGATCAGGCGAGACGGTTCGCTTGTCCGGCGGCTGATCAAGGAACGCGCGCTGCCGGTCCTGCGCCGAGGGTGTGGCCGGCTGCGGCGCGAGGCCCAGGCTGGAAAGGTCGGGCTGTGGCAATATGCCTGTTGTCGGCTGCGCGACAGTCGCCTCACTTGCGGGCCGCGTTTGAGTCGATGCAAACAGACGCGCGGTTCTTGCCGCTTCCAGTTCCTGCTCGCGGCGCTGCTCTCCCGGGTCCGGTCCAACGGGACCTGTCGATGGCGCGGGGACGCCATTCTGCGCGGCGAGGATCGGGCGGCCAAGATCGCCGGGAAGCGGTGGGCCAAGCTTCGGAACGCCTGCATAGTCCTTTGGCAGGCCGGCAAGCCCATCGGGCGTAGAACGATTGTCGGTTGAATAGAGCTCGTGACCCTGGCGTTGCTGACGGTTCTGCAGCGCATAAATCAGCGCACCGCCGACACCGAGGCTTGCGGCGAGGCCCAATGCGGCCAGCGCCTTGCGGGACAGACGTGTTACGCGCGGCGGCTCGGCGCGCAGCCGCATGGCCGCGGCCGGCTCGCCTGTCAGCGGCCGGGCGTCATCCTCGACCGACGCCTCCGGCCGGGCGTCATCCGCCTGCCCCCGGCCCTCTTTCTTCCCGGGATCCAATCTGTCGCTCATGATGACGACCCTCCCCTGCCTGTTCGGAGGGACGTCGCTTTGGGGGTCTCACCAGGGCCACGCATCCATGAAAATCGACTGCTCTTCACCCCATCGGTGCGGGAGATGCGGATGCGCTGCTGGTTCTTGCCGGCGCCGAAGCGCAACTCGGCGGCGGCAAACAGCCGGTCGACGATCATGTAGTTGCCGCGCACGCGATAGTTGACCAGCTCGGACGTGTCACCTTCCGGCCCGACCACGAACAGTGGCGGCATCTCACCCTGGCCGATGCCGCGCGGGAACTCGATGAACACCTGCTTGCCATCGTCGAAGGCGCGCAACGGCCGCCATGGTGCGCGATCGCCTGTCACCTGGTATCGGAAATTGACGCGAGAAAGATCGATGCCCGTCGAGACCGGCTGCACAGCTTCAGCCTCTTGGTTCTGACGCCGCAAAGCGATGAGTTGGTCCTGCGGATATTGCCAGGAAACCGATGCCATATAGGTCGACGGCGTCGAGCGCAGTTCCATGTGATAGGTCCGCCGATCGGTGTTGATGACGAGATTGGTGAGAAGGTCGGCGCGCGTCGGCTTGACGAGGATGTGGACCTGCTTGGCGCCGCCCGTACCGCTCTCGGTATCGCCGATGATCCAGCGCACGGTGTCGCCGGCGGCGACGGGACCGGAGCCGACGAGCTGCTCGCCGGGCTGCAGCGCGATGTCGGTGATCTGCCCCGGCGAGGCATAAACCTGATAGAGCGCGCCATCGACGAACGGATAGACCTGCATCGAGTTGATGAAGCCGTTGCGGACAGGCTGGACGCGCGCGGCCGCATTGGCCAGGTTCACGCGCGCGGCCGGATCGGTCGGTTCCGGGTCGGGCTTTGCGGCCTTGCCGACCGGCTTCAACTGGCCTGGAAGCGGCAGCGGCTTGGACAGCTCCACCACCTTGACGGGCGGGGGCGGATCGACCGCCTGCACGGCCGGGACCGGATCGTCATAGGAAATCTCCGGCGGCTTCTGCCTGGTGGCACAGCCCGCAAGCGCCGAGGTCAAAAGCAGAAGTGCTGGAAAGGCCATTTTGCGTAAGGCCGGCATTGCGCGAACGAGGAAAGCCGGACACCCCCGGGGGGCGGTGTTGCAGAGTGCGGGCATCATTGTCCAAGCTCCTTCGACCAGTTGATGGCGTTGATGTAGATGCCGAGCGGATTCTTCCTCAGCGTGTCGGCGTCGCGCGGGGGCTGCATGACAATGGTGAGAATGGCCGACCAGCGCTCCGTGGAAGCGAGTGATCCATCCTGATAGCGGCGTTCGATCCAGGCGATGCGGAAGCTCGCCGGCGATGCGCGGATGACCGACGACACGTCGACGGCGACCTGCTGTTTGCCGACCTTGGTGAACGGGTCATTGGCGCGCGCATAGTCGTTGAGGGCCAGCGCCCCGCCCTTCGTCGCGAAGTCATAGGCGCGCAGCCAGTTCTGCCGCACGATGACCGGATCGGCGGGGATCGACCTCACCTGTTCGAGGAAGTGTGCCAGGTAGAAGGCAATCTGCGGATCGCTCGGCTGATAGTCGCCGATCGCGGGTCCCACGGCCTGCGCCTGGCCGAGACGATCGACCTGCACCACCCAAGGCACGATCGAGCCTTTCGCGGATTGCCAGATGAGCGCTGCGGAGAAGCCCGCGGCGAGCGCCAGGCAACCGAAAGCCATATACCGCCAGTTGCGCGCCTGCACGCGAGCGGAACCGATGCGCTCGTCCCAGACCTGGGCAGCGCGCTGGTAGGGCGTCTCGGGTTGTGGGGACTCGCCGTAGTGCGTGGACGGTCGTTTGAACATGCTCAGTCACTTTCAGAGAGGTTGATCGAGGAGCCGCCGCCATGGCTGTCGCCACTGCGAACAGCGTGGGCGGCGGCCTGGACGCCATGGGACATCTGTTGCGAGCGCTTCATGCGCTTCGCCCAGGCAGGCTGACTTTCAGTGGCGGAGGACGCAACGGGAGCGGAGCTGGCTTCGGGCGCGTTCGCGCCGATTGTGCCAGCCGTGGAGGATCCGCCTGTCGTCTGGAAGGCAGCGCGAGCGCCGGACTGGAAGCTCTGCTTCATGCTGCCTGCCGCATTATTTGCCGCTGGCTTCAGCGGTGAGATGGCGCCCTGCGCGCCGGCGCTGATGACACCGCCGAGCCCGGATGCGACGCCGGAAAAGCCTGACTGTCCCGCCGCGCCGAGGCCGTAGGCTGTGGATGCCCTGCCCGCCGTTGCGGCGCCACCACGAGCCGCGGCTGCAGCACCGCCGCTTACAGCCGCGACTCCGGACACGACGGCGCCGGCGGCCGCTGCGCCCACTGCTCCCATGCCGCCAGCGGCGAGCCCGGTGCCGACCGCCGCACCCGCGCCGAGCTGCGGGCCGCCGGAGACGAGACCGTTGGCAATGCCCGGTCCAAAGATCCCAAGGCCGAGCAGCGACAGCGCGGCCAGGACGATCGCCATGGCGTCGTCGATCGACGGCGTGGTCCCGCCGAATCCCGAGGTGAACTCGGAAAAGAGGGTCGAGCCGATGCCGATGATGACGGCGAGCACGAGCACCTTGATGCCGGACGAGATGACGTTGCCAAGCACCCGCTCGGCCATGAAGGCGGATTTGCCAAACAGACCGAAGGGGATCAGCACGAAACCGGCGAGCGTCGTCAGCTTGAACTCGATCAGGGTGACGAAGAGCTGGATCGCCAGGATGAAGAAGGCCAGCAGCACCAGCGCCCAGGCGAAGAACATGCAGGCGATCTGGATGAAGTTCTCGAAGAAGGACCAATAGCCCATCAGGTTCGAGATCGAGTCCAGCAACGGCCGGCCGGCGTCGAGCCCGGTCTGCGCCACCTTGCCCGGGCGCATGAGATCGTTCACGGTAAAGCCCGTACCCGAGGCCTTCAGGCCAAGCCCGGCGAAGCTTTCGAAGACGATGCGGGCGAGATTGTTCCAGTTGGAGATGAGATAGGCAAAGACGCCGACGAACAGCGTCTTCTTGACGAGGCGCGCCATGATGTCGTCGTCCGCCCCCCAGGACCAGAAGAGCGCCGCCAGCGTCACGTCGATGACGATCAGGGTCGTGGCGATGAAGCCGACCTCGCCGCCGAGCAGGCCGAAGCCGCTGTCGATGTAGCGCGTGAAGACTTCGAGGAAATGGTCGATGACGCCCATGCCGCCCATATCAGCGAGCCTCCTGCCGGGGCGGCTCGACCTGCATCGCAGGAGCGGTCACATCCGTCCGCTCCCGTTCTTGCCGGTCGCCTGACGCCGGCACATTCGGAAACAGCGTTGCCGGCGCTACCGGAGCAGGCGCGGTTGCCGCGTTACTTTGACCGAAAAACCGGCGCCGGCTCTCTGCCCAGGCTTTCAGACAACCGGGATCGCGGGGGCCGGCCTCGCCGATCTCGGAACAGCGGCGCAATTCGAACGCGAGCGGGTCTTGTGACGTGATGGAACGGTCCCGTGCCCCAAGGGCGTCAGGCTCATCGTCCTTGGTGCTCATCTCGATCGCGGTCAGTGTCAAAGCGACCGCGATGAAGACGACCGCACTGACACGAGCGAGGATCTTGCCATCCATCGCTCCGGCCTCAGTTCTTGCCATAGAACATCTGCGCACTGCCGGGTTGGTAGCCCGAGCCCTGCGTCAGGAAGCGGCGGCGCTGCTCCCGGCCCTGGTCGGCGGCGGTGGCCTGCTCGGCCGATTGCAACGCTTGCGCCCGACCATTCGCGGCGACGACAGCGGTGAGATCGGCAAGCTGCTGCGCCTGAAGCCCGAGGAGCTGGTTGCCGGCCTGTGTTGCCTGAAGCGCGCCGGTCGCACCCTGGCTTTGGCCGACCAGTGCCGACATCTCACTGCGATTGGTGTCAATGTTGCCGACGACGCCCGCCTGCACACGCATGGCATCCTGAAGGCCACCAACCGTGTTGCCCCAGCGCGAGCGCGCGTCGGCGACGAGTTGCTGATCCGAAGCCGATAGCGAGACGTTGCCGTATTTCTGCTGGAAGGCCTGATCGATCTGCTGCACATCATAGGCAACGTTCTGCGCCTGACCGAGCAGTTGCTGCGTGCGCTGCACGGACTGCTGAAGCTGTTGCAGCGAGGAGAACGGCAGGCTTGCGAGATTGCGCGCCTGGTTGATGAGCATCTGCGCCTGGTTCTGAAGCGAGGTGATCTGGTTGGTGATCTGTTCGAGCGAGCGCGCTGCCGTCAGGACGTTTTGCGAATAGTTCGAGGGATCGAAAACGATCAAGGCCTGTGCCGGTGTCGTCAGGAAAGGCGAGAGCGCGGCAGGAGCGACAAGCAGTGCGGCGGCGAACCGCATGCCAAGGGAACGGCGTTGTTTCATGGGGACTTCTCCTTGTTGGTGAGGGCGGGGCTGGTTAGGGCGGGAACGAGTTCAGCGGCCCAGCCGACGCCACGGTGGCTAAGCCAGGCTGCGAGGAATCCGTCGCGGCCGTGCTCGGCGAAGATGCGGGCGATCGCGGCCTGGTCGGTCTTCGAGGACACAGCGCAGAGCGCGAGCGCCACATCGGACAGACCGAGCTCGAACAGCCGGTTGCCGCGTCGGGACTGGCAGTAATAGTCGCGCTTTGGCATCGCCCGCGCGATGATCTCGATCTGCCGATCGTTGAGGCCGAATCGACGATAGATCGCCGTGATCTGCGGCTCGATTGCGCGCTCGTTTGGCAGCAGAAGCCGGGTCTGGCAGCTCTCGATGATCGCGGGCGCGATTGCCGAGCCGTCAATGTCGCTGAGCGACTGCGTGGCGAAGATGACGCTGGCGTTCTTCTTGCGCAGCGTCTTTAGCCATTCGCGGAGCTGGCCGGCAAAGCCCTCATCGTCCAGCACAAGCCAGCCTTCGTCGATGATGAGAAGGGTTGGCGAGCCATCGAGCCGGTCCTCGATGCGATGGAAGAGATAGGACAGGACGGCGGGCGCGGCACCTGTTCCGATCAGCCCCTCGGTTTCGAATGCCTGGACCGACGCCGATCCGATATGCTCGTGCTCGGCATCGAGCAGGCGGCCATAGGGACCTCCGACGCAATAGGGGCGCAATGCCTGCTTGAGATCGTTTGATTGCAGCAGCACGACCAGGCCGGTGATGGTGCGCTCCTCGACAGGCGCGGACGCCAGAGAACTCAACGCCGTCCAGATATGCTCCTTGATCTCAGGCGTGATCGTCACATTCTCACGCGTCAGGATCGCCACGATCCAGTCGGCGGCCCAGGCGCGCTCCGGGACATCGTGAATGCGCGCGAACGGCTGAAGACTGACGCTATCGGACGCTCCATCGCTGAGATCGCCGCCGAGATCATGCCAGTCGCCGCCCATGGCGAGTGCCGCCGCGCGGATCGAACCGCCGAAATCGAAGGCGAAAACCTGCGAGCCTTCATACCGGCGGAATTGCAGCGCCATCAGTGCCAAGAGCACGGACTTGCCCGCGCCGGTCGGGCCGACGATCAGCGTATGGCCGACGTCACCGACGTGAAGCGAAAGCCGGAACGGGGTCGAGCCTTCGGTCTTGCCGAAGAGCAGAGGGGGCGCTGCAAAATGCTCGTCCCGCACCGCGCCCGCCCACACCGCTGAAAGCGGTATGATGTGGGCGAGATTGAGCGTGGAGATGGGAGGCTGGCGGACGTTGGCGTAGACATGACCCGGCAGGCTGCCGAGCCAGGCGTCGACGGCATTGATGGTTTCGATGATCGCCGTGAAATCGCGGCCCTGGATGACCTTTTCGACCAGGCGCAGTTTTTCGTCGGCGATGCCAGGATCATCGTCCCAAACAGTCACCGTCGCGGTGACATAAGCCATGCCCGCATAGTCGGCGCCGAGCTCCTGGAGCGCCATGTCGGCATCAGCGGCCTTGTTTGCGGCGTCGGTGTCCACGAGGACGGACGCTTCGTTGGTCATCACTTCCTTGAGGATCGCGGCGACCGATTTGCGCTTGGCGAACCATTGACGCCGGATCTTTGTCAGCAGCCTGGTGGCATCGGTCTTGTCGAGCAGGATCGCGCGTGTCGACCAGCGATACGGGAAGGCCAGCCGGTTCAGTTCGTCGAGCAGACCCGGCGTGGTCGCGGTCGGGAACCCCGTGACCGTGAGAATGCGCAGATGCAACGCGCCAAGCCGCGGCTCAAGCCCGCCGGTCAGCGGCTGGTCGGCCAGCAGGACATCGAGATACATCGGCGTTTCGGGAACGCGGACACGGTGGCGATTGGTCGAGACGCAGCCATGCAGATAGGTCAGCGTCTCGGCGTCATCGAGCCAACGGCACTCCGGCATAAAGGCTTCGACAAGGCGCAGGACGCGGTCGCTGCGGTCAGTGAACCCGGTCAGCACCGCGTTGGGGTCGAGGCCCTTCTTCTCACGCCCTTCGTAGAGCCAGCTTTCGGCACGGGCGGTGTCTTCGGCGGGCGCAAGGTAGGTGAGCGTCAGAAAGTAGCTGGACTCGAAATGCGCGCCGGCCTCCTCGAAGCCCGCCTTTCGCTCCGCATCGACCAGCGTGGAGGCCGCATCCGGAAAGCTGCTGTCGGGATAGCGGGTCGAGGCATGGCGCTGCGCCTCCACGAAGATCGCCCAGCCGGTGCCAAGCCGGCGGAAGGCATTGTTGAGCCGGCCGGCGACGGCGACCAGTTCTGCCGGCACGGCGCTGTCGAGATCGGGGCCGCGAAAGCGCGCGGTGCGCTGGAAGCTGCCATCCTTGTTGAGGACGACGCCGGCGCCGACCAATGCCACCCAGGGCAGGAAGTCAGCGAGCCGGCTGCTGCGGTTGCGATATTCGGCAAGGTTCATCATCTGTGCGACCTCGCTTAGACCGTGAGATGCGCAGGGATGCGCAGATGCCGGCGAACAACATCGACGAAGAGCGGATCGCGCTTGGCGGCCCAGACGGCGGCAACATGGCCGATCGCCCAGATGGCGATACCGACGAGCCACAGACGCAGCCCCAGCCCCACGGCGCCCGCGAGCGTCCCGTTCATGATGGCGATGGCGCGCGGGGCGCCGCCGAGCAGGATCGGCTCGGTCAGCGCGCGGTGCACGAGGACCGTATAACCCGGTACTGTATAATCCGGCATTGGGCCGCCCTGTTCGACAGCGCCCACCATCAGACCAGCGCTCCGCCGCCGAACGAGAAGAACGACAGGAAGAAGCTCGACGCCGCGAAAGCGATGGACAGGCCGAACACGATCTGGATGAGCCGGCGGAAGCCGCCCGACGTGTCGCCGAAGGCGAGCGTCAGGCCGGTGACGATGATGATGATCACCGCCATGATCTTGGCGACCGGGCCTTCGATCGACTGGAGGATCTGTTGCAGCGGCTGTTCCCACGGCATCGACGAGCCGGAGGCATAAGCGGGCGCGGCCATCACCAGGAAGAGCGTGGCAACGGAAACAGTCATGGCAAGACGATGGCGCCCGAGGCGCAGGCGTTGGATCACGGATTTTCTCCTTCAGGGCTTTGGATGAGCAAGGGCGGGCTCTCGTCGCCCTCGAGGACGGCTGGCGCGACCCGGTAATCTCCGTCCGGGCAAAGGCCTTCGACACGGGCGAGTTCGGACAACCGGCGCGCGGAACCGCGGCCGGAAAGGACGGCAACGAGGTCGATCGTCTCGGCGATCAGCGCGCGCGGGACGGTGACGACGGCTTCCTGGATAAGTTGCTCCAAGCGGCGGAGCGCGCCAATGGCGCTGCCCGCGTGGATCGTCCCGAGGCCGCCGGGGTGGCCAGTGCCCCAGGCCTTGAGCAGTTCGAGCGCCTCGGCCCCGCGCACTTCGCCGACCGGAATGCGGTCGGGGCGCAGGCGAAGCGATGAGCGAACAAGATCGGAGAGCGACGCGACGCCGTCTTTCGTGCGCATCGCCACGAGATTGGGCGCGGCGCATTGCAGCTCGCGCGTATCCTCGATGATGACGACGCGATCGAAGGTCTTGGCCACCTCGGCCAGCAGTGCGTTGATCAGCGTGGTCTTGCCCGTGGATGTGCCGCCTGCAACGAGGATGTTCGCGCGGTTGGCAACGCCCTGGCGCAGCGCGTCCACCTGCTGCGCCGACATGATTCCGGTCGCGACATAATCTTCGAGGGTGAAGATGGCGACGGCGGGCTTGCGGATCGCGAAGGCGGGCGCCGCGACGACGGGAGGAAGAAGCCCTTCGAACCGCTCCCCCGTCTCGGGCAGCTCGGCCGAGACACGTGGGGCGCCGGCATGGACTTCGGCACCGACATGATGAGCGACGAGGCGAACGATGCGCTCGCCGTCCGCTGCTGACAAACGCTCTCCTGTGTCGGACAACCCCTCGGACAGGCGGTCGATCCACAAACGTCCATCGGGATTAAGCATCACTTCGACGATGCCGGCGTCGTCGAGATAGCGCGCGATCGCAGGTCCGAGCGCTGTGCGCAGCATGCGTGCGCCGCGCGCCAGACCTTCTGAATTGTGAGGCGAAGCTGCCATCCTGTCCCCGTTTCGATCCGGGGGAACATGGACGGCCCCTGGACGGGGATGATTAAGAGAGCCGCATCTCGAGTGGTTTCAACACCTATATCGAGGCGTAGTGGCGTAGCGTGCAAATACAGGAGATTGGCGGTGCCGACCTGTGATCAAGGCCGGCGATCTTCAGGCAAGGGCGGCGCTCGCCGTCAATTGTGCGCTCGTCGGTAAAGCCGTCAGATCACGCGGCTTCAGCACGAGTTGACCGTCGAGGCTTGTGGCGAACCACCACGTCGACCTTGTAGTCGAGCCGGTCCAGACAGCGAACCAGCCTGTCTATTGAAAACTTACCCGTTCGCCCTGTGGCGATCGCGGAGACGTCGGGCTGTTTCATTCCGAGCAGTTCAGCCGACTTCGCCTGGGTCAGGCGCCGGCGCTTGATAATGGCGCGGATCTCGCGGGCCAGCTTGGCCTTGAGCAATTCCTCTTCGGGATTGTCAAAGCCGAGGTCCGCAAACACGTTGCCGCTGCTCACTTCGGCGGTGATGTCTTCCGTCATGACTTTGTTCCTTTCCCATAGTTTTCACGATAGTGCGCCTCGGCCGCCTTCAATCGTACTGTGACGAGATCGATTTCATGCTTGGGTGTCTCCCTGCCCCTCTTCGACTTCTTCTGGAAGCAATGAAGGACGTAGAGCGGACGGTGTAGACGGCGCGGTAGGTATCTCCGTCGAAGTCGTCGACCACCTCGAGGATGCTGCGGCCCCCAAACCCTTTCAGGGCTTTGACAGCCGGGTGCTCCTCACCATTCTGGGCGTCGTTGATTGCGACACCCATCAACCGGCGAACATCGACCGGAAACTCGCGCAGGTCATCCTTCGACGATCCCATCCATACCGTGAGCTTTTGGTTTTTCATTCGCCCTTTGCCTTATAGCATACAGACTATAATTTTCAACGAAAAGATCCTGACACCGCCTAGCCACTGAAAATAACTGATTCGGCTCAGACGGCTGCTTTTTCTAGAAGCTCATAAAGGCGTGGTCCCTCATGCAATCACGGATCTTGAATTGCGGATTTCGCGCCCAACATGGTTCCCATATCAGCGACCCTGCCCTGCGGCTGTCTAGCTCTTGTCTGCCAAACCCGACAGGTTGGCAACGCGAGTTCCATGACAACATATGTGTTACAATACTTTGATATGCTTGACATATCGATGCTTGCAAAATCTCGGTCCGCCAGTCCGTTCAGCGCGCGGGCGTGCCGGGCTGGTGTGTGTCCAGACCGCCATCGATGTCCTCGGAGATCTCCTGCCGAAGCTTTGGACCTCTCGCCAGGCGCCGGCCGAGCGCGGTGACGAAGGCATCATAGCGCTCGCCAGCCTTGGAGTGGGCTGCCTGTGCCGCGGGCTCGGGCAACGCTGGTGTTGTCGCCAGCCAGAAGCGGACGAAAACAGCGAGCGTCTCCACGGCAATCGCGACATCGCGCTCCTGGCGCGTCATACGGCGGTCCAGCTGGTCAAGCCGCTTGGTGATCGCCGCCTCCTGCCGCTCGGCGGCATCGGGTGAGAGGAACGACTCGATTGCCGCCTCCGCGACGAGCGACCGTGAAAAATCATGGCGCGCCGCATGTTCGGCCAGCCTGCTCATGACCTTCGGATCGAGATAGACGGACAGGCGTTGCTTGCGAGGTGGCTTTACCATGGGAGCCTCACATATCCACGCCGTCGCCGGGGTCGAGCGACGCCTGCCGCGCAACGCCTTGCATCAGGCGCGTCAGTCGACGGTTGCGGGCAACCTCGTCCTCCACGTCATCCAGGTGATCGATCTCGAATTCGTTCTCGGTCGAAGGCTTCACGACCTGCTCGACGCGACTGAGCTCGGGTTGCCGACGACGCTCGGAATCAGTTGTGTCGTCATCCGTGGCCAACGGCGCCGACATGGCTTCAGCAATCTGCGGACGAGAAGGCAGAGGCAGGTTCGTCCAGTCGTCCGGCCTCCCCTCCTCCGCCGCCGCCCTCAGCAGCGGCGGCGGCAGGATACGTTCCCGGAAGCGAGCATCCTCATGATAGCGCGCCTTTTTGGCGCGGATCGGCGGAGCACCCGCGACCATGACGATCTCGTCGGTCGCCGGCAGCTGCATGACTTCACCCGGCGTGAGCAGCGGGCGAGCCGTCTCCGAGCGGGAGACCATGAGATGACCGAGCCACGGAGACAGCCGGTGGCCGGCATAGTTCCTCATGGCCCTCATCTCGGTCGCTGTTCCCAGCGCATCGGACACGCGCTTGGCGGTGCGCTCGTCATTGGTGGCAAAGCTTACCCGGACATGACAGTTGTCGAGGATCGAGTTGTTGGCGCCGTACGCCCTCTCGATCTGGTTGAGGGATTGAGCGATCAGGAAGCTTTTCAGCCCGTAGCCGGCCATGAAGGCGAGCGCCGATTCGAAAAAATCGAGGCGGCCAAGCGCCGGGAACTCGTCGAGCATCAGGAGCAGCCGGTGCCCTTTCGCCCTGACCTGCAGATCTTCAGTCAAGCGGCGGCCGATCTGATTGAGGATCAGGCGAATGAGCGGCTTGGTCCGATTGATGTCGGACGGCGGCACGACGAGGTAGAGTGTCGTCGGATGCTCGTCGTCGATAAGGTCGCTGATGCGCCAGTCGCAGCGGCGCGTGACCTCTGCCACGACAGGATCGCGATAGAGGCCAAGAAATGACATGGCGGTGGACAGCACGCCGGAGCGTTCGTTGTCTGATTTGTTCAAGAGCTCTCGCGCGGCGCTGGCGATGACCGGGTGCGGACCAGCCTGCCCCAGATGCGCGGTTTTCATCATCGCTGACAGCGTCGATTCGATCGGACGCTTCGGATCGGAAAGGAAACCGGCCACGCCGGCAAGCGTCTTGTCCGGCTCGGCGTAGAGGACATGCAAGATCGCGCCGACCAGCAGGGCGTGGCTGGTCTTCTCCCAATGGTTTCGCCTCTCGAGCGAGCCTTCGGGATCGACCAGGATGTCGGCGATGTTTTGAACGTCGCGGACTTCCCATTCGCCGCGACGCACCTCGAGCAGCGGGTTGTAGGATGAGGATTTGGGATTGGTGGGATCGAACAGCAGGACCCGCCCATGCATGGCGCGGAAGCCCGCGGTGAGTTGCCAGTTTTCGCCCTTGATATCGTGGACGACGGCGGAGCTCGGCCAGGTCAGCAGCGACGGGACGACCAGGCCGACACCCTTGCCCGAACGTGTGGGCGCAAAGCACAGCACATGCTCCGGTCCATCGTGGCGCAGATAGGCGCCGTCAAAGCGCCCAAGCACCACCCCATCGGAGCCGAGAAGGCCCGTTGCCTTGACCTCCTGCTTGTCGGCCCAGCGGGCGGAGCCGTAGGTCTCGACCTTCTTGGCCTCTCGAGCCCGCCAGACCGACATGCCGATGGCGACGGCGACGCAGGCGAAACCGCCGAAAGCCGCGATAAAGGCTCCCTCTACGAAGATCGACGGCGCGTAGGCATCGAAGCCATACCACCACCAGAAGAATGACGGCGGAAGGTAGAACGGAAAGCCCAGGACACGGAACCATGGCCTGCCCAGCTCGGGCTGGAATGCCAGGCGCCAGGCCACCCACTCCGTCGCGCCCCAGGTCGTGAACAGTACGATCATCAAGAGGGCGAGGATCTGGCCCCAGAGAATTTTGGTGGCGGACATGCTGCAGTCCTTTCTTCAAATTGAGACTAGATGCCGAGGCCTCGCTTGCGGCCAAAACTCCAGTCGATGCCGTCGTCATTGCGAGCGACGCCAGAGACGTGGCTGCCAAGATGTTTTTCCAGGGACGGCGTCCAAGGCACCAGTTGGAAACCGAGGCCGTCATCGATCATGGCGAAGCGGCCCGACGCGAGCATGAAGCGCTGCCGGTAGGAACCGGTGACATATTCGCCGCCGCGGGCGCGGTTGAAAGGCTGGCCGGTTTCGGCCGAGAGCTTTTGGCCGAGCGCTTCCAGTTCGCGGCGACGCAGCGTGTCGACCAGGCCGCGGGTGAAGGTTGTGCGTTGGCCCTGCCGCTCACCGAGGCCCTGTTGGACGAGGTGGTCGGTACGGCGCTCCATTGCCTGCCGTACCTCGGCACCGAAGCCGCCTTCAGACAACGCAATCGGTTCGCGGGCGATGTTCTGGCGGTCAAGCCAGGTCGCGCCGGCGGCGGTAACCTGCCGCTCAATATCGAGATCGGAACGGACAGCGAGTGCTGCGCGCCCATGTCCCTGCGCGTCATTGAACTTGCGCAGTTCGACGATGGAACCCGGAGCGCTGTCGCCGGCTGCGTCGAGATCGTACAGCTTGATGTGATGCGTACGGCCGTCGATGCCATCGACCACGGCGTAGGCGCTGCCTTTTAGTTCATCATCGAGGCCGCGGTCGACCAGCCGACCGACGATCGGCGTGTCGAGGCGCTCCGCCGCCAGCACATAACTCGCCGCGCCGCGCTCGATGCCCTGTTCTGTTAGGGCGCGGTGCATCCGCTTGATGATGTCACCGCGTTCGCCAAGCTCGCGCAGCGTCGCCTCGGCCTTTTCGTCGATCATCCATTGGCCTGGGCCGACCTGTTCGGCAAGGCCAAGGGTTTCGAGCTTGCGCGCCCGCCCGACCTTCAGCACGTGATACTCGTCGGGCTGAGCGTTCGCCGGGGACGCAAGATCGAGAACGCCGGTGTCGCGGCCATCGCGAACAAGTTGCCGGTCAAGCTGGGTCCAGCGTTCGGCTTCGACCTGGCGCTCCAGATTGCGGCGGATGTCGAGATCGGTGCGCGGGCCGAGCTCCTGGGTAACGAGGTCGGCGGCGCGGGCGCGCATTCCCTCCTTGATGTAATCGCGGGAGATCACGAGATCCTGCCCGTCATCAGTGCGGCCGCGCAGGATGATGTGAAGGTGCGGGTTGTCGGTGTTCCAGTGATCGACACCAGCCCATTCCAGTTTCGTGCCGAGGTCCTTTTCGATCTGCCCCATCAGATCGCGGGCGAAGGATTTGAGGTCCGCCATGTCGACGGCATCTTCCGGCGAGACGATGAAGCGGAAGTGGTGCCGATCATCGCCGCACCGCTCGGCAAAAGCACCGCCATCCACCTCCCCGGTCTGCGGCCCGAACAGCCTGGCCTTCTCCCCGTCACGGGTGACGCCCTCGCGGCGCAGATAGGTGAGATGAGCGGCAAGCGGCGTGGCGCGCGCGTGATGACGCACCAGCCGCGTCTTGATGATCACTGTTCGCGAGCGGCCGGTGAGGAGACGATTGGCGCGCACGCTCGCCGAGCGTCCGCGCCCGAACGTCGAGCGATTGCCCGGACTGATCCGGCCGGAGCGGGAGATGCGGGCGCCGGCCTTCTGGGCGGCGGCAAGCGCCTGCGCGATGAAGGGCCTGGCGCGCTGGGCACTGGGCGAGCGGATACGGCCGGGCCGGATCCGGAAACCATCCTCGTCAGTCATCGTGAAGATCCGCACATCGTCTCAAGGCATGGAAATCACATGCAAATCATTGTTCGAGCGCCGTGCGCCAGATATTCGCACCTCGCGGAAATGCTGCATAACCTATTGAAACACCACAACCGATCGACGCCGCACCTCGCGGCCTTTTATCTCGCCATCTTCCGGTTGTTCTGCCCACCTTCCGCCTCCATCCACGCCACGGTGCGCTGGGGCTCGCGGTTGCGCGAAGACGCCCATGTGCGCTCATGGCTGGATCCTTTCGCCCCCTCGCGCCACGAAGAGGCCTTCGGACAGCGGCACGATGGCGGACACATCGCGCACGGCGGGCGCAGAGCTCGCGTCATTTGGTGGTCGCTCAGTTGGCACCCGAGCGACAGCTTGTTTGCGATCCGGCTGACCGACGAACAGCGAGCCGCGCTTCCAGGGAATGGCCTCGACAGACGTAACGGCGAAAGGGCGGATGGTTGCGCGACCTCCGAAAAGCGGAGCAAGTGCTGCGACATAGGCGCGGGTCTCGGCCGGTAACCGACGCCCAGTGAGGTAGGCTTGGTAGCGTGCAGGTCCCGCGTTGTAGGCGGCCAGGAACCCGGGCGAGCCGAAGCGATCGTGCAGTTCGCGAAGATACGCCGTTCCAGCCAGGATGTTGTCCCGGGGATCGAATGGATCGCGGCCAAGCGACCAGCGGGCGCGCAGATAGTCCCATGTACGGGGCATGATCTGCATCAAGCCGCGGGCGCCTGCGCTGGAGACGGCACGCATATCGCCCGCACTCTCCTTGCGCATGATGGCGCGGATCAGCGCGGTCGGAACGCCGAAGCGGTGCGAGGCTTCTGCGATATGCGCGCCGAACGGATCGCGTTGGGACGACCGGGCAACGGCCAGGTCCTGCGCCGCTGCCGCCGCCGGCATGACGGTCGCGACGGACAGGCCGCAAAGGAGGAGCAGAGCCATGCGCCGGGCAGCACGAAGCCGCCCGGGCGCATGGCTCGTCGACGGACGGCGAGCGCGCATCGTTCAATCCTTCTCGCTGCGGTCGCGCGGCCGCGCCCAGTGCAGCGACCAGGACGTCTTGTCGTCTCCATTGCGAAAGAGGTTCGCGCGTATTGGCTGCGCGAAGGTCGGGTCGTCGAGCTGGATCGAGACATAGTCTCCGGCCTTTTCGCTGGAGCGTTTCCAGCCGGCGCCGATCTCGGGGCCGTCCTCGCTTGCGGCGTGAACGCGATAGTCAGGCGCATTCTCCGTTTCGCTCGCCTCTGCCGCCACAATGGCGATATCCAGGTTGAGACTGAGCGTGTGGATGCGCCCGCGATAGCCAGTCTTCTGGCGCGTGAATTCCCCGATCTGTTGCATGTCTGGCTCCTGTTTTCGAGTGGTGCGGTGATGAAGACTGGCGGCACGACGCGCGCCGCTGGTCGCGCGCTCACCGCGTTGGCGCGCACCATTCGAAGCGGCCGTTGCCGTCCTCGTCGGTCCACAGCGGGACGGCGCGGCCGATGATCTGGGCGGTGGAGGTGGGGCCGAAGTAGCGGCCGTCGAAGCTGTCGCGGACATGCCGGTTCATCAGGAAGACTTCGCCGCTCGCGATGCGGCGGCAACCCTGCCAGACCGGCAGGTCACGGCCGGCCCGGTCACGCGTCAACGCTATCCCCGCCTCGATACCATCGACCGTGATGGTGAGGTTCAAGCGACAGACCCATTGCCCGGATACACCAAGGATGCGCTTCAGGAGTGGCACGCCCCTCGGCAGATAGCCGCGATCGGCGAGGAACGCCGCGAGCGGCTCAGGCGCGTCGACGGCCACAAGATCGGTGACCTCGAAGGGTCCGTCGAAGTCGATCGTGTAGAAGCCGATCGGTGCGCTGGCTGACGCATTCCAGATGAGCTTCGCGGGCATCGAAGTGAGGCCGAGATAACCGACGCCCATGGTTGCGATAACGCTGGCTAAGATGATCCCCGCGCGCGTCACGGCTCGGTCCTCTTGCGCAGCAGGAAGGCACGATGTTGGTCGAGTGTGTAGCTGCGCGGCGCATGGCCGGCGGTTATACGGTTGTGGATGTGCCGCCAATGATCAGGCGACACCGACTCAGGCTCGATGCCGAGGCGCTCGATGGCGTCAATCGCCTGCAGCACGCGTTCGACCTTGGGCCAGCTCTCGACCTTCAGCAGGATGTCGCCGCCGGGTCGCACGAAGGGCAGCGTCTGATAGGCTTGGCCAGACGCGACCGCACGCACGATATCGATGCGTGAGAAGATCGTTCCGAAGTCGTTCGCGGCCCAGCGCACGAACGCGAAGACCGTGCCGGGGCGAAAGGACAGGATGCGCCGGCGACGATCAACGATCTGTTCGCGGGCGGGCGTGCCGAAACGGATCCAGTTCTCCTGTCTCTTCTCGACCCAGGTCAGTTCGACATGGACGAGATCGTCGCGAGCGTGGTGCGTGGCCGGGAACGCGTCGCGCATGCGGGGAGCCGCGATGCCAGTCATTTCGGTTCTCCTGATGCGGTGGGAAATTCGCGCGCGAGCCTCGCGCGCAGCGTGTCGGCGACGATGATGTCGTGCTGGAGAGCGGCGATGCGGTCGCGCTCCTGAGTCGTCAGCTCGGTGGTCGGGCGCACGACGAAGGTCGCCAACCTATTTCCCTTGGAGGTCAATTCACCGGCGAGATGCAGCGTCAAAGTTGCCTTGCCGACACGGCTCTTTCGATTTAGGGGTGCGGCGCTCATCGGGTGGCTCCCGAGCGCGGATCAAGCGGCGGAGTCGGACCTTCGGAAGCGCTGGTTGCCGTGATGCGACCGCCAGAAACCGATGGCGCATTGGAGGTCTTGTCGGTCTCGATCCCGAGTGCGTCGCTGGTTCGGCGGATCAGCCTCTGCACATTGCGCGCGCGCTCTTCAAAGTTAGAATCTGGGTTAGAGTCTAAGTTAAGGGCGCGATTTCGGCTTTGCCTTCCTAGGGTTAGGCCCCGTTTCGGTTCCTGATAGCACGAGCCTGCGGTTCCCGATGGCACGATAGGTCCGGTTCCCGATAGCACGAGGCCGTCCACAGGCCTTCCACAGGAGCCGATCCGCTCGAAGGCAAGCAGAACCCGGCCGCCAATCTCCACTTCCAGCGCAAGGGTGTAGCCGGGCAGCGGCTGGCGGCGGATGATGTCGCGCAGCTCGAAGGCAAAGCGCTTGTAGGGCGACAGGCTGCCGGATTTCTGGTGAAGGTGACGGAAGTCGAAGCGCCAGCCGTCGCGCTGGCGTCCGCCATGCTTGCGCACCAGCCGATAGAGCCAGCGCTCCAGCCCCCCAGTCAGGTCGAAATAGGCCCGATTGATCGTCAGCACGAGCGCGTCATCGAGGACCGCCCGGTAGAACCAGTCGGGGACGATCAACTCGATCCCCGCGGGCTTGCCATGGCGGTCGATGCGCTCCTGCCACTCATTGATCCAAGAGAAGCGGTGACGCCGGCCCTCGGCGGGCTGACGAATTGTCGTCGAGACGGTGGTCGACTGAAGTCGATCAAGCCCCGCCTTCAGGCGCTGATAGTCGCGCAGGCTCTTGCCGCGGCCGACGAAGGTAAGGATCTCATAGGGCGTTGCGGCCATAAGGCGCGAGGTGCGAAGCCCGCTGTCACGCGCCTCGACGATCTGGCTCGCGGCCCAGATCAGGATGTCGGCGTCCCAGATGGTCGCCATGCCATGATCGGGTACGGCCTCGACCCGGATCGTGACGTCGCCGGCGGCAAAATCGATCGGGGTGATGCGATGGGTCTTGGAAAGGGAGAAGAACGGATAGGCCATGAGATCCTGCGCGTCTCGTGGGGCGAAGTCGCCAGGCAGCGCCCGGAAAAGGTCGAGCTGCCCGCGGTCCGAAAGGGATTGGTTTCGCGCCACCATCTGGAAATCCGCGCGCGGTCAGCGTGCGTATCGTCCGCCATGCACCGGCGGCGTCGGTGTGTGACGCTTGGCGGGCAGGACCGACCCACGCGGATCGGATGTAGAGGTGACGGCGCCGCGTTCGGCCCAGGCCTGAAGGTCGTCGACGGCATAGACGACGCGGCCGCCGAGCTTTCGGTAGGAAGGACCAGTGCCATAGGTCCGGTGCTTTTCGAGCGTGCGGGCGGACAGGCTGAGGAAATCCGCGGCTTCCTTTGTGCGCAGGAAGCGCGGCGGCAAAACGGCGATGTCGGGTCGCATTGGTCGGACCTCCGTGGGGTTTTGGGCAGCCGCTGGCGTTCAGCGGTGGACGGCGACCACGCTGGCGCAGAATGGGCTTCGCAAGGGATGGGGAAGTTGAGGGAGGCTAAAATCCCACCCCCCTGTCCATTGTCACAACCGCTACGATCGGCGGCGATGACGCAGGATTTGCAAATAGCCGCCGCCGATCATGGCGGTGGCGCCTTCGACGAGACCGATCACCGCATCGCGCAGCGCGGAGGTCTTCCAGGGATCAGCGGCGACGCGCTCAGACCCGTAAAGGGCGACGCCAATGTCGCGGTAGCTCGCGCCGTTGGCACGGGCGTCAGCGGCCTGCATCATCAAACGAAACCGGCGGCGCTGCTGTGGGGTCATACGGGTATCCGAAGGTGTGGGGCGCCCCTGCAAGGAGCGCCAGAAACGGGTGAGTGCTTCGATCCGTCCCAACGTTTCTGCATCCAATGGGATCAGCGCCGCCAGGTGGCCGTGCGGGTCACTGCCGGGCAGAAGGAGAAGTTGGGTCGCGACACCTGCACTGTGGACAGTGTGACGTCCTTCCGGGCTGTCGCGGAGCACGCCCAGGCCGGTCAACGGCGCCGATCGCAAGGAAGACAGGAATTCCGGCGCCGGCACGAGAGAAACCACAGCTGGATCGACGTCAGGCGACCACAGAATGTCTTGCGCCAAGGCGGACAAATCCGGCCTGGCCGGGAAATCGTAACCCCCACAGCCGCTGTGTCTCAGGCTGGAAGGGTGCTTTTTCGGCTCTTGTGGTCAGGAGCGCTCGGTAGTGCCGTTGATAGGATTCGTGACGCCGCAGACACTCCCAGGCGAGCCCCTCGATGGGCAACGTATCGAAATAATCATAGCTGTCATTGTCTCGCCAATGCAACGTATCCGGCCTCATCCAAAGAGCTCCTCGCAAACAACGCGTAGACCCCGCCTGCAAACGATTCCGGGTTGTAGCGATTGGCGGAAGACCCTCGCCGGGCATCGGGTGATGCCGTTCCGGCATCACCCGGGAACCGCAGGCGCTGTGGTGCTAGTTGCCGGGCCGACGCAAGAGATGACGGTAGCCTGCACGCGCCATCCAGCGCGCTCGCGCCAGATGGCTGTCATGGATGCGCCGGGCACGTTGCGGCTCCTTCGTCAGATCAATGCCGAAGAGAATTTCGACCACCTCGCGCCAGTCCGCGCCGTCATCGGCGGCGTCAAGCAGGCGCATATAGAGCTTGACGTGTTCCCGATCGTATTCGGTGAGTTCGTCACTGGTCGGCGCGGTTTCGTCAAACGGCTCGATCATCGCTTGCCTCGTCTTCCCAGAGTGAAAGCCTGCATTTTACAGAACAATTCTGCCAACGGAGGCCGGTTGATCAGCATCAGGCGATGCGGGTTCGGCATCGCTCTCGGCTTGAGTGAACCGAACCGGACCGTCCGCGGAAGAGGCCCCGGCCTTCCGGCCGGGGCCTGCGCGGGTCCTCAGTCGCTCCGCCGCGCGTTCGGGCGGGACCAGATGAGCGAGAAACCCTCACCTTCCTCGTCGTCGAAGAGGTTGGCGTAGATCGGGGCGTTGAAGCTTGGATCGTCGAGCTTGAGGCCCAGGTAGTCGCGGCCCTCGTTGGAGGTCTTCGACCATGCGGCGCCGATCTCGGCGCGGCCGACCAGCACTCGGTGGCTGGGAGCGTTCTCGCCAGTGGCGCGTGTGTCTGGGACGATGCGCACGTTCTTGGCCTGGACGCTGAGGGTGACGATTTCACCGGTGAATTCGTTCGAGGCGGACTTCTTGAAGGTGCCGATGGTAGCCATTGTAAGTCTCCGTTTTCTGTTCCGAGCCCGCACCATGCGGCCTCGATGGCGATCGGTTGGCCGGAGGCGACCGACGACGCATCGCTTGCGACCGGAGCAAAGCGGAGGACGGCGCAAGAACGACTTTCTTGTCTCGCGAGGAATGGCGGCGCCCGGGGTCCCAGGCGCTTGCCGCATGGGGTGGGCGCCGGCAGGGGAAGAAAGTCGAGACGCGCCGTTGCGGCTAGGCGGTCGAGGCTTCAGCCGTCCTTCGGCCAGATCAGCCCATTGAAGAGGCCGTTTGGAGCGCTCTTGGTACAGATTGCCAACGGAGACGTTGGCGCGCAACGCGCCTCCGGCAGATCGCTCCGAGTTCGCTAGCGCCGTCCACGCATTCCAGGTGGGGGACCTCACGCACCTCCAACGCCGCAGCCACGGCCCTGCTGTCGTCCTGCCACCGACTGGTCGGCCTGCGATGGGCATTGACCGAAGAAAGTTCAAGTCCACACACGAGGTCGCGCCGGCACGTGGCCGTTGCTCGATCCTGGCATGGAACCCGATTGTTCCAAGCACCGATAAGGAGGAGGCTAGGCCTTCGTCGGTATGGTTCATCCGCCTCGCCCGCGCGGGTCTAGGCTCGAACCACGTCCCTGCCGGTTTGGTCAGCGGCTGTCATGCCCGCGACCCGTAGATATGCCGTGACGCCGATGGCGGTCGCGCCAATAACGGAAAGGACGATCTGCCAGGTTTCCATAGGCATCATGTGCTTCGCGATGCCATGGGCGGCATGGTAGCCGGCAATGATCGCAGGCGGTGAAGACCAACGTGATCGCCAGCTTGGCCCCCATGGGGCTGACAACGCCGAGGAGGATTGGTCGACGCCGAGCGTCAACCCGGCCGCGAGGCTACCGACGAGGATCGCGCCAAGCCAGCCGGCACAGCAATATCAATGCTTTAGCGCCAGCCTTGCTCCGGTCAGTTCTGCGGTTCGCTATCTCTGATCAGCGGCGCAGGCCAATACGCAGTCGGGATAGCCACTCCGGACATTCGCGCGCAGCGGCCAGCGCCCGATCGCTATCTTCTAATCGATGGACAGGTGGCCGCGTTCTGGGCATAGGCCTCGAAAGCGACCCGGGGATTAAAGCGGTGCCGACACTGTTCCGAAAACCGCCGGAACGTCTAATATGCCCAGATGCAGGGGACACGCATCGCTTTTGGTCCGTTCGTACTCGATCCCGACATCGGGACGCTCCTGAAAGAGCAGATCCCGATCGTTGTTGGGCATCGTGGGCTGACGCTGCTTGCTGCGCTTACGGCCCGGCCTGGCGAGATCCTGACCAAGGCCGAACTTATGGACGCTGCCTGGCCGGGAACCGCCGTTGAGGAAGGCAACCTTACGGTCCAAATAGCGACACTGAGAAAGGCACTCGGTCCGGCTGACAACGGCGGCGAGTGGATCGCCACGGTGCCTCGCGTCGGCTACCGCTTCACCGGGACTGTCGAGCCGGTGGCGAGCGCATCCCGCAGACCGATACCAGGGTCCGGCAAGCCGTCGATTGCGGTCCTGCCTTTTGCCAATTTGAGCGGCGATCAGGACCAGCAGTATCTCAGCGATGGCATAACCGAGGACATAATTACGGAGCTGGCCAGGTTCCGCTCCCTCCTTGTCATCGCGCGGAATTCATCTTTTCAGTTTCGCTATCCGGCATTGGACATTGCCGAAGTCCATCGCAAACTCGGAGTTCGCTACCTCGTCGAAGGCAGCATACGAAAGCTCGGTGATCGCATTCGGATCACCACACAGTTGATTGACGCTACCACCGGTACCCACCTGTGGGCCCAACGGTACGACAGGGCCCTCGACGACATCTTCGCATTGCAAGACGAGGTTGCGGCTCTCATCGCCTCGATGGTCGAAGGCCAAGCGGAGGCCGATTCGACGAGCAGGACCAGACGCAAGCCTCCGGCCGATTGGGATGCATACGACTGCTACCTGCAGGGGCGCGCACAGTTCTACCGGTATGAACTGGACATGGCCGAGCCCCTATTCGTCCGGTGTGTCGAGCTCGATGCGATGTTCGCTCAAGGCCACGCCTTCCTCGCGCAGGCGCTCGTCGGCAGATTTTGGTACGACAACGATCCGCGGACGCTACAGAACGCCTGGGACTCGGCACGAACGGCGCTCGCTCTCGACAGGAGCGATGGCGTCTGTCACCAGAGCATGGGCCTGGTGCTTACGCACATGCGCCAGCACAGCGACGCGGGAGTGCATTTCGAGCAAGCGCGCTCATTAAACCCGTTGGACGTGAACATAGCGGGGGACTACGCAAGCTGGCTCAACTACGGCGGCCGGGCCGAGAGCGCGCTGAACGTGCTTGAATCTGCGCTGCTGCGCGACCCGTTACCTCCAATATGGTTCTGGGAGGTGAAGGGCAGCTCCCTCTTCCTGCTAAGAAGGTACTCGGAGGCCGTCGGTTCGTATCAGAAGGCCGGCGACCAATTCTTCATTCATGCCTTTCTCGCAGCGGCGTACGCTCATTTGGGCGAGACGCAGAAGGCGCGTGCTGAAGTTCAGGAAGCACTGATGAGGAAACACGACCTGACTATCCGGCTGATTTCACGTCTCCCGTTCGCCCACCAAGTCGACCTCGAGCTTTTCACGTCAGGCTTCAGAAAGGCCGGCTTTCCCGCGTGAACGCACCTTCGGGAGCGCGCCGGTCAGGCCCGACAGCCGAATGCACCCCAACAGGTCATCGAACCCCCTTAACCGAGATCGAAGTCGAGGGCGTCGGCACGCATCGGCTTCCGGGCTAGCATTCCACGCGTCCCGTCTTCTGGACTCTTCGTTGAAACAGTCGCATCCTCTCTGCGGGATGGACAAATACCGATACGACAATCGATCTGATCGCTGGCGAAAGCGAACCGGTGCCAAGCATAGCCGTGCGCACCGATGGGCGAATGTGCCGCGCCGCCTGATCTTGGTGACTGCGGTAGCGGCTGGCGCTCTGGTCGCGCAAACCGCCATCCAGCACAGCGAAAGTTTGCCAGAGATCAATGCATCGAATTGGTTCGGCTCGAAGCCGGCGCCGATCGCCGGTGTCGCGTCTGCGATCGACGGCGACACGATCGAGATCCACGGACAGCGCATCCGCTTCAACGGCATCGATGCGCCCGAGAGTAAGCAATATTGCGAAGACGCTAAGGCCTTCGAATACGCCTGCGGGCGCCATGCTGCCCAAGCCTTGGACGAGTTCCTGGCTGCATCGCGTCCGTTGCATTGCAGCTTTGTTAACCGAGACCGGTACGGCCGGCTTGTTGGGGATTGCGATCGCGCCGACGGTCGCAACGTCCAGAGCTGGCTTGTCGAGCGGGGCTTGGCGCTAGATTGGCCGCGCTACAGCCACGGAGCCTACGCAAGACAGCAGGCGAAGGCCCAGGCGGCGAAGGTCGGTCTGTGGGCTGGGGCATTTCAGGCGCCATGGGATTGGCGCGCAGAGCATGCGAACGGCACCACCAGGCCGTCAGCAAGACAACCACTCGGCATCATGCGTAATGGGCAGGTGGCGCAGAGCTATTCTTGTCAGCCACGTCGAACCTGTCCCCAGATCAGCTCATGCAACGAGGCGAACTGGTATTTGGCCAACTGCTCTTGGGGCGGCAAGCTCGACCGCGACAAGGACGGCATTCCTTGCGAGAGCCTTTGCTAGTCCGCAGTGAGAGGGGACATGGGATGATCGTCGTCGACTTTGCCCTTTTTGCCTCCACAGCGCACACCAAGGGGAACTCTGTGGTCGCCCAGAGCCTTCCGCAAGGCTACTGGCGAAGGCAATCAATCGGTCACCGCCGCCAAGATACGCGGCGTCTGGCGCCGCAGCGACGAGTATAGGAGAATTCCGACCTTGGCCCGCTCAGCGTGCCTGAACTCCTGCGCAACTGAGGCAGACCCATGGGTGGACGCTACACCAAATAACTGTCGTGGTCGGAAATCCACCGGCTCTACAGACTGACGGGGCCTGCGGAGATAGGCCGCAACGACGAGCCCCGGTACAACATCGCGCCGACTCAGGATGTCCCATTCGTCACTGCCGGTGAAGATGGCAATCACTGGCTCCGTGAAGGGCGCTGGTGGCTGGTCCCTTTCTGGGCAAAGGAAATGCCCAAGGCGGCTATGTTCAATGCGAGGATTGAGGGCATCGATACAGCGCCCGCCTTCCGCGACGCCTACAAGTCCAAGCGCTGCCTGATCCCTGCCGATGGCTTCTACGAGTGGACGATATCGCCAGCCGACGGCAAGAAAGACCCTTGGCACATCTACCAGGCAGGCCACGCGCCTTTCTCGTTCGCCGGGCTTTGGGCTTACAATTCCAATCTCGACATAACCAGCTGCACCATCATCACCGAGCCTGCCGCAGAACCGATGAAGCAGTTGCATGATCGGCAGCCTCTCATTCTCGACCCGGCCTACTATGACGCCTGGCTGGACCCGGCGACGCCCAAGGACAGCCTCAAGGACGTTCTCAGCCACGACATCGACGGTCAGCTGCAGTTCAACCGCGTTGGACGTGAGGTGAACACGAGCGCCGTCAACAAGTTGCCCAACGACCATCCCGGCCTGGTCGGGCCGATCAACCCGTTATGAGCGACGAACCGAGCCGGCTTGCCGAAGGGATAACAGCGATTCCGCGCGGCCGAGAGCCGATCGAAAATCGCTTGCGAGCATTCTGGCTGCGGCAAGCTCGGCGGGTTTGGCTTTTCGAGGCCTGGAGAGAAGTCACATTGGTTCTGTTGTTTGCATCCCGGCGACGGCGATCGGTTTCTATAGGAGTTGACGTCCGACCATCTAGCGCCCCTGTTCGAGGCATGGCATCGAGAAGCTGTGAAACTCTTCAAAATGCCCCGGAAAGGTCCGGGCGAGATACCGCACCACTCTGGAATTATCCATCAACCGGTCGAAAAAGCGGTTGGCTGCGACAAGCTCCAGGCCCACCTGGCCATGACGTTCCGCGGCGCTGAGAACCGCAAGGCTTACCGCGCCGACATCGAGCACCATCGCGCCGCGCTGGTCTTCCGCTTGTGTGGTGATCGTTGAGAGATTAAAACCCTCGACCAGCAGGGCTTGCGGTGTCAGAGCGACGAGTAGTCTCACGTAGGTGATCCTGACCCGGTCCATCGCCACCATCAGCCGGGCAATCTCCATTTGCCTGGCTGGCAGCACCTTCTGGAGCAACCCGAAGATTTTTGTTTTTACCGGCGCGTCCCGAAGCAGGTCGAGGACATCAGGGCAAATTCCGTTAACGGCTTTCCGGTTCTCGCCTGTCTCGGAAGCGGGTTTTCCGGGAGAGCAGAACATTTGCGGCTCGCGGGTCGCGCCACGCAACCTATGTGCCAGTAGGCTTGGCATTGTCCTGAAGCCCTCGGACACCAGCGTGGCGCAGAATTGCTTGTCGCGCATCATCAGGTGGAGCGCCGCTACTATCCGGTCTAGGCTCTGTTCAGACTTTGCCGCTTGCGTGACGAAATCGCGCATGCGTTTGCATTCCGTATCGTAGGTCGCCAAAAATTCGTGTGAACGAAGCCTCTTCTTGGACCCTAATGCGCCAGCAACAATATTGCTCGCATGTCTGTCGCCACCGTTTTCCAACGCACGGTAGGCGGCGTCCTTGGCTAAGCGCTTGACTACCAAGCCACGCCTCCGACAGGCTCTCGCTCTGCCAACCTGATAATGGGGTCGAGCGTGGGAAAAATATAGCTGTCCAGCGGTATCCCATTGATGGCATGCAGTTCCGATTTACCCGCGATCTCGTGGGCAGGCGCAATCAAATAGTCCCGAATGGTCAGGTCGCCGGGATTCATACGGATCAGGACGAAAATGTCGGGTAGTGGCCGTTTATCGGCCTTGGAAAACCAGCGTGGATAGCCGAAGCCGGAAACCCTGCATCGGCCCATGGTAATCGCCACCGTGATCTCCTCGTTTATCCGCAGGAGGTCCATCGCCATGTCATGGGCAGCAACCCCGCCCTGCTTATCAATCACGCCCACAATATCCCGGATAATCTGCAGCCTCATTGATTCCAGGTGCCGGTTCACGCCGATGAAGCGGTAGTTTTTGGATGGCTCGTATCCGATCAGTTCATAGGCTTTGACAATGGTTCCAAAACGCCACTGGTAGCGTTGGGCCGGCGGGCACCCGGGATCCGCGTCGATCATGGCCAACGACAAGGCGCCACGGCGAGCCAGAAGTGCCCTAAGAGCGGCCAGCATCTCGTCGTTGGTCATGTGGCGATAGATGGTCTTGAGCACGATCTGCGCCCGGTCGAACAGTTTGCGGTCGACGATCGGCTCCAGGACGTTTTCCACCCGCACCCACTGTTCCGGGGGATTTCGGACTTGATGGCTTCTCAGCCGGGCCGAATGCTTGTTCCAGACGCTGTTGCCAATGTAGTTTTCGTTGGTCAGCACCGAGTGGACGGATTCCCGCGTCCATGGTCGCCGCAAATCGCTGAGCACCCCGCGCTTGTTCAGCAGTCTTGCCATCTCCAGCTCTGTCTTGCGTGTTCTGACAAAGTGACTGAAGATCCACTTCACTGTCGCAACCTCGTCAGGCGGGCCGAGCACCAGAACTATTCGATCCGTCTGCTGGCTCTTGTATTCGTGGGATGAAAGGATGCCTTTTGAACGGCCGTGTTGATCGACAAGCAGGCGCCGCAGGCCAAAGGCGGCCTTCCCGCCCTGCCGGAAGCCCAGCCGGATCAACCTAGCCTGGCCGATGAAGACTTTTTGCGAGAGCATTCTGCTCTGCTCGGCAGCCATGCTCCGTTTGATGGCTTTGAGGACGTCTGACCCGATGCTGCCGTCGTTTGCGAATTGCTCGGCGCAAAATTCGATACGGACGCCGGCCATCTGGCACCGGTATTCGTAGGCTGCGCTTTCATCAATGTTCTGAAAACGCCCCCAACGGCTTACATCATAGACCACAACCGTCTCAAAATCGGCTCGCCCACTTTCGACATCGGCCAACAGCTTCTGAAGACCGGGGCGCCCTCCAAGGTTTAAGCCGCTGCGACCGAGGTCCTCGTAAGTGGCGACAATCTCGTAAGCCATGAGATCGGCATAGTCGCGAATGGCATCCGCTTGGTTGTCGATCGAGTAGGTCTGGTGTTCCGTCGACATGCGCACGTACTGCGCGGCGCGAATTCTAGGCACAGTCTGGTTCCCGCCATCTAACTTTGGCACTTTCCCCACACTCTCGACCGTTGCCCAGGCAATGTCTGCCTGGGGCATGCCCAACTTACTAGGCAGCTTCCTACGGTCCCATTAGGAATACCTCGACAGTTTGTGTCGAATGGCTCGATAGTCTGATCGAGCCTCGAAGCCGCTCCTTGGGGGAACCGACCCGTGCGTCACTATATCGGACTGATCCACAAGCAAGCGGACAGCGACTTCGGCGTATCCTTTCCCGATTTTCCGGGCGTGGTCACCGCCGGCACCAGCCTGGACGACGCCCGCGCCATGGCCGAAGAGGCCCTGGCCTTCCATCTCGAAGGCCTTGTCGAGGATGGCGAAGCCATTCCCGAGCCATCATCCCTGGAAGATGTCGTGTCGAACAATGACAATTTCAGCCGGGTCGCCGTCCTGGTAGCGCTCAAAGCCGAGACCACAAAGGTCGTGCGCGTCAACGTCACCATCCCGGAAGATGTCCTCAACCAGATCGATCAATATGCGGAACGGCATGGCTACAGCCGGTCCGGATTCCTAACCGCCGCCGCGAAAAAGGCGATACGCGACGAGCCAGCCTAGCTGCTCATCAACGGATTCAAACCGATGCGCTATTGACCTGTTCGCGCAGGCCGTTTCCGCTTTGGCAACCATTGTCTTCAAGGCCCGAGAAACCACGTCTCATTTCGTGAGCGGGCGTGCCGCCGTTTGGCCGCAATGCGCCAGCAACTGGCAACCATTCGCCCCGATCCGCGTTTGGGGCTCCAAAGGAGTTCCAAGATGATCATCAGACAAACCATTGCCGCCGTGCTCATGACTGCAGCACTTGCAGGCTGCGCGACTCAGACCGAACAGCAGCAGAGGGCAACCACAGGCGCACTCATCGGCGGCGGTGTCGGCGCCCTCGCCGGCCAGGCACTGGGCGGCAACACCGAAAGCACGGTCGTGGGTGCCGCCGGCGGCGCCTTGCTCGGCGCAGTCATCGGCCAGTCGACCACGCCGCAGCGCCGCGGCGAACAGCTTTGCCGCTACCAGGACCGCCGCGGCCGGATCTACACGGCGCCTTGCGATGATCGCTATTACAACAACGACTATTGATCCAGCCTCCCTGGAAGTGCGGCTCTCTTACCTTTGCTGCCGCCCTTCCAGGGACCCGGGATCCGTTCGGCGTTTCACAATATGAGAACGCCCGCTCAGTCCATTTACACCCTCTGCCTCATGAGCTTGCGCTCGGTGCTTGCAAGGATCCCATTTCGCGGAAGCGACGTGAAGCGGTGGTTTCTTGGCGCCAACAGTGACATCGCATTGCCGCAGCTGAAAGTGCCGACAGCGACCATCGGCTGCGGCCGAAGAGCCGGGGTGACGGTCACGCTGCCAAGCAGCATCAAGGCGCCAAGCGCGCCTTGGTCAAGCGAACGGCTTGCGCTGCATGCACAAAATGTGGGATAATTTGTTAGGTGGAGATTCTCGCTCACACCATCCAAAGGCCTCCTTCGGAGGCCTTTTTCATGTCATGTTGCTTGGCAACTGAGTGCCACAACGAATGGGTGGCAGTCCTCGCCTAAACTAGGCGAAGGAGCACTGCCGCGCTTTCACGTCGTAAGCTTGGAGAACAATCCCGATGCTCAAAAGCATTGCGGGCTGGCTCGATGCTGCAACTGCGATTGCCATTGTTCGGCTCCTGATTGACCTCATGAACCTGTACCGCTCCGCTGCCGCCAAGAAGGCGCCGGACGGCAGGCGCGCGAGTACAAAGCCGATACGCAAGCGCCGTCCGCGTCGCCGCTGAACCGCGTCTTTCGCAACTCAAACTGTGACCCTCATGGTTTGACCAACCAGCGCACTTGCACTCATCATATGGTGTCGACCGTATCCAGCTCGCGTGCCCTGCTCGGTGATGCGGTCGGCGCCAACGGGTGATGATTCGGGTGGCGTCGCGAAGGCAGCCCGCCGGCGCGCCGCGCGCCTAGTCGATTTCGTCGTTAGTGGCGTGTGTTGCAAGTCAAGCACTGTGAAGCACGGCATCCAGATCGGACCTGCTGCCGTGTCGAATGGAATAGGCGCGAGTGATTTCCGCACCAAAAAGAAAAATTTCCGCCGAGTAGTAAGCCCACAACAGGATGACGAGGAGCCCACCGGCGGCCCCATATGAGGCCGCGACCGCGCTGGAGCCTATATACCAACCGATAAGCGATTTCCCGAAGGTGAACAGGGCAGCGGTCACAACAGCGCCAATCCAGACATCCCGCCATTCCAGGGTTCGATCAGGCAAGACCTTGAAGATAGCGGCGAAAATAGCTGCGAGGAGGACAAAAGAAACGACCACGTTGATAACGGCCAGGACAAGTGTCCCGAACGGCAACTGTGCGTTGATGAGGTTGCCTAGGGCCGAAATCGCCGTGCTCGCGACTAGAGAGACGAGCAACATGAAGCCAAGTGCGGTGACCAGTCCCAGACTTACCGCACGTGCGCGCACCAGGCGCGACAACGAACTGCCCTGCGCTTCGACCTTCCATATTATGTTCAAAGACTGCTGTATTTCGCCGAAGACCCCGGAAGCGCTCACAAGCAAGGTGATGATGCCAATCACCGCCGCCCAGGTGCCGCCGGATGGTTTTTCGGATGCGCTCTTCAGTGCGGTTTGCAGGATATTTGCGCTTTCTGTACCCATCATCCCTGTGATTTGGGCGGACAATGCCGCTTGGGCTGCCTCGTGACCGAATGCGAGACCCGCAATTGCAACCACGATGAGCAGAATTGGCGCCAACGATGTTGTGGCATAAAAAGCGATTGCCGCGCCATGGCTGAGAGCATTGTCGTTGACGAACCCAACGATGGCTTCTCGGACCATTGCCCATGCATTTGTGATCGCGCGATGCATTTTGCGCCCCAGTCGAATTGGCGTTCACTAGCAATGCACCAGCACATGTGATGTTCCGGTTGCGGGCTACTAATGCCCTCAGGGGGAGCAGGCAACGTCAGTGATGCGGCCTATGACGGTCCGCGACCGTGCCAGCCAAACGCGAGCACCCCGGCCGAGCACGAACTTGAACGCCTCGTCCTGCTTCTCGAACGTCTGGAGGTCGCGCTGCCATCGAGGACCTGAAAGCCGCGTTGATAGGCGAAGCGGACGGTAAGGCGATCTGCTGCTGGCATGGCTCCGATAGCGTTCAATCTTCCTCGCGGAAATCCTGCAGTGAGGCATGACGCAGGTCATCCTCGCCGCGCAGGTGCTTCACGCGTCCAATGACTCCCGGCTTTACCCATTGCGTGGCCGGCCGCTTCATGATGCCCTTGGGCGCCGTGCCTGAGTGCTCCTGGACGCGTTTCCATAGCCTCTCGCGCATTCCCGGTTCAAGGTGACGAATGCGCTTCCTACATAACGCCCGGTGCCGCGCTCAGCTATCAGAGCGAAGGCCGGCTTGCCCGCTTCACGCTCGACGCCGAGCAGATCGAACTCGTCGATCGCATAGCACTTTGCCTTCAGCCAGTTGGTCGACGGACCGCTGCGGTATTTGCTGTCGCGGCTTCGAGAAAAGCATGCCAACAAGACCGCGCATCTCGTCATGTGCCACGATACGGGTTTCAGCAGGGCCGTCATTTACCCGAGAGGCGACGCGGGTGCTGAGGGTCACCACGTTCGGGGATGTCTTCCCGAAACATCACAACCGGGCTCGTAATCTTTCGGTCAGGTAAATCCGAGAATGTGTCACTGCGGGCGTGGTGGCGCTCCTGCAAAGGCCTCGAGAATGGTGCAGTCCTTAGTGGTCAATTGGCAACGATCGAAAGTGGGCACGGCACGTTTCCAGCCGGCCTCTGAAACAATCCGGCGTCAAGCAGTTGAGCGGGCGGGAAACCTACCCTGCGCCGGGCAAGGACACCCGGCACAGGGTTACACTCCCGCGACCGGGCTGCCCGCGTGAGTGAGCAGACGGATCGAAACGCCCATGTCTAGCCGGCCGCAATGGTCGAAGGCGCCGGCGCGCGCCGATCGGCTACATCGACTTCCGGAGGGGGCTGGCCCACCTCAAGCACCAGCAATTCGTGCCGACGCCCGTCCCGGGCGGTCCACATGATGGACTGCCCAGCCGAAAGGCCGATCAGAGCCGTGCCGATCGGCGTGAGTATCGAAACCTTCCCTTCGGAGATGTCCGCATCGCCAGGAAAAACCAGCGTCACCGTTTTCGGATCGCTGGTGTCGGGCTTGAACGTTACAGTCGAGCCCATCCGGACCGCGCCGGCGGAGACCCAGCCGTCGGGCACGATGCGAGCCCGCTCTAGTTCGGCGAGCAATTCATCCGACGCCTCCGGGGTTCGTCCGGCAACGGTGTTCGCGAGGGCCGACAAACGTGCGTGATCCGACTGCGTGATTCGGATGTTCGGCTTGCGCCGGATTTTCTTGGTGACTTGCATTTGAATACTCATGTTTCTGCCTGGCGTCGGACCTGCCAAGGGATCGCCAACGATTGTCAGTGCGACGGAAATCTATCCTGAACGCGCCGATGTTGCAGGGCCGATGCGGCCCTGCGCCAATGTCACATGTCGATTTTACATGTTCACCCCTCGGCTCGGGGCGCGCATGGCAGCCGAGCCGAGGGTTACGATCCCGCTATGGGGCAAACCCGGAAAAGGAAATCCCGACGGATTTTGGCAGCGGCGCACATAGCCCTATAGTTGGTAAAGTAATCTGCGGAGTCAAGGCGGCCACGCGAGCCTGAACCCAGATGCCGGCAGATCGATCTTGATCTGGGGGAGTACGACACCGTTCACCGCTAACAACGGCAGGAGTCCGCACCCCCGTTCTGAGAGGAGGCGAAATCAGCAGCGTCAATCCACTAGCGCGGCGGTTGATGTCTCGAGCGCCGCTCTTCCGGCCAAAGCGCTGCGGCAGCACCACGAGCACGACGGCCGCGAAGCGGAAAGGTCGGGTATGAGCTCTACGTCCAGCTCAGGCCAAAGCGGTATCCCGAGCGGCTGGGACAGCAAGCTCTCGGGCTCATTCTTCAGCGACGCCAATTCGGGAAGACTTCTGTCGCAGGATGAGATCCGCAAGAACTGGTCGTCCCTGAGCTCTGAACAGCAGGCACAGGTTCGCTCCGACTGCTCGAGAATGACGGCCAGTAACGGCACTGGCTCTGGCACAATGACCGGCACGTCAGGTAGCTCGGCTTCGACCCAGCAGTGATACAACGGCGAGTATCGGCACCGGCTCTGGCAAAGCCACCGGCACTTCAGCAGCTCTGGTTCGACCGGCAGTAACACCACGGCCAGCAACAGCACTGGTTCGGGCGCGAACTCGCTGCTCAAATGGCTTCGATGCAGCAGCTCTGCACCCAAGTCCAAGGGATGTGACTGAATGCGGGCTCCGGGCCGGCTTGGCCGAAATAAGAAGAGGCCTTGAAGGCCCCGACATCGCTTTGGCTTGGTAGCAATTTCGGCGCTGAAGTCGGTCGGTGATAGGTGTCAGAACTTCGCGTTAGCCGGGCGACAAGTGCCTGAACGCCCTCGCTAGGAGTAATGCCGAGACTCTGGAATTGCCTTCCGAACTTGGAGAGGGTTAGCTGCGAGTTCCCTTCCCTCTCGGCTAACGCCAGATGGACAATGTCTGTGCGCCGCTGGTGCCGTCTGTCGCATGGCCTCCAGTCATCTTTTTTCGCTGTCCGGGAATAAAACGCCGCCCGCCCTGGTCTTCCATGCATACGCTGCTGATTGACCTTGAAGGAACGCCGCACTGCAAACCCACACATTGCCGAGCACGACGGTATCGGTCGACGCGTTCCAGGACCTCTGGAAGGCGATAGGTCGGCCGCCTGCGGCCGGCTGGCTCACCTGTCTGCCGAAGGTGCTGCCGCGGTCGGGATCGGGAAAGCTCAGGTGCCGCGGATGCGAAATGGGTCGTGAATTCGGCAATGCTTGTGCTCGAGAAGCATCCATCTGGATGCATGTTTGCGGTCCAGTGTGTGATTGACACCGATGCGACGTTTGCCCTCACATTCAACGCAGTTGGCGACCCGGGATGTTTGCGCTGGGTTCCATCGCAAGGCAGAACCATTCTCGCCAAATGAGGACACGAGCTCCAGGCGAGGCGCATGTGACGGTGTACCGATGCTGAGCAGCAATGCGCAGGACCGCTTCGGCGAAGTGGTAATGCCCCATCTCGCCGACGCGCTTTCGCTGGCCCGCTGGCTGACCGGCAATGCCACCGACGCCGAGGATGTCGTGCAGGACGCCTGCATGAAGGCACACGCCAACATCGCAAGCTATGCCGGCGGCAATGCACGTGCCTGGCTGCTCACCATCGTTCGCAACTCGTGTTACACATGGCTGGCGCGCAATCGCCCGCGCAGCATCGTCTCGGTGGGCGACCTCGGTGATCTCGACGAGGTGAGCGCCGCTCACGCAGTCGATCTGACTGAGAGCGAAAGCCCGGAGGCGAGCCTGATCGCCAAGACAGACGTGGCGGCCCTGGAGGCGGCGATCGCCGCTCTGCCGCAACCCTTTCGAGAAACGCTCGTGCTGCGCGACGTGAATGGCCTCGCTTACCGCGATATCGCAGCCATGCTGGGCGTGCCGATGGGCACGGTGATGTCGCGGCTGGCGCGGGCGCGTGGCCTGCTGATCTCTGACCTTGGGAGGGCGCAATGAGTGCGCACAACGATGGATTGCCCGAGGACGCCGCAGGCATGAACCTGATGCTGCACGCGCTGATAGATGGCGAGCTTGACGCCGCCGCGGCCATGGCTGTCGAGCGGCGCATCGCGGCCGATCCCAAGCTGGCGGCCGAACATGCCCGCATCGTGGTCTTGCAAGGGGCTGTGGCCAGGCTTCCGAAGCCCCAGGTGAGCGACGAGTTCAGCGCGCGCATTGCAGCCATGGCAGCGTCCAGCCGCGTCGAGGTGCTGCGGCCCAGAGCGCCGACACAGGCGAAGTCCGCTCGAACGTGGTGGTCGGCGCGCAACTTCGGATCATTCGACTGGCGCGCCATGGCGGCCTCGATCATGATCAGCGCAGTTCTGGCCAGCGGCGCGACGCAATGGGCGATGCAGCCTAGCGTAGCCGACAGCTTTGCCGCAGGCGTGGCCAGCGGCCACCAGCGCAGTCTGCTGGCGACCAGCCCCGTCGATGTCGTCTCGTCGGACCGACACACCATAAAGCCATGGCTCGATGCAAGGCTCGGCCTTTCGCCGCCGGCTCCTGATATGGTGAAAGACGGATTTGCGCTCATCGGTGGCAGGGTCGAGGTCATCGGCGGCCGGGCGGTGCCAGCGCTGGTCTATCGCCACCGCGAACATCTGATCACCCTTGTGGCCCAGCCTCAAAATGCCGGAGCTGTGAGCGACCCTGTCGATCTCTCGGAGGGCGGTTTTTCGCTTGTGCATTGGAGCGACGGCGCCTTCTCATACTGGGCGATTTCCGACATGGAGCGGCCGGAGCTCGACGACTTCGTGGCGCGCTTCCGCGCCGCGGTCGTCCCCGGCTGATAACCGACCGTCGGCACTCCAACCGATATCGAGTGCCGACCTGCGCTAGCCGTGACGTTCCTGCCCGGGTGACAGACCACGGCAGCAGCATGGCGCCGACGTCGAACGCGTCCTCGTGCAGCGTCGGCTCCAGTTCGGGGCGGACGCCGGCCCCTGTTTTCGGGAAATCTCAAAAGAATTTCGCGCCGCCCGGGAATAAAGGGATGTCCTGATGGGTCTTGTTGTTAGCGGGGCCAATTTCCCGGCACGCGCCCAAGAAACCAAAAAAGGATCTACCGAAATGACCAAGCTCGCTCTCAGCGTGGCTGCCATGCTGCTTGCCTCAACCGCTGCCTTTGCCGGCAGCGACCATGGCGGCAACAACTCCAATCAGCCGGTCGCTACCGTTGACACCAATGCCACTGCTTCCATTTCCCCCTCCCCGCGCCAAGCCGGCGTCGACACCATGGTGACGACCGGGCCGCGCCAGGGGTCGGTTCAGGACATCATCACCAGGCACAACAACGACGGCATCTGGGGCCGCTGAAGACACCCTTCCGAACATCTTCTCTTACCACTCACGATGGAGAGCCAAACCTTTGGCTCTCCATCATCACCCCATAAGGCTGCAGGAGATCACCTATGTTCATGATGACACGTCGCACGTTGCTTGGAACCACGCTCGCCGCGACCGCCTTCGGTCTGGCCGGCAAGCTGGAATTCACCCGTCCCGCCTTCGCCGAAACGTCGGTCGAGCCGACCGTCGGCTTCTACAAATACAAGGTCGGTGATATCGAGGTCACCGCCATCTATGACGGCATCTGGCGCAAGCCGCACGACCCGGCCTTCATCAAGGATGTTTCCGTCGAGGACACCAAGGCAGCGCTTGCCAAGGCCGGCCTGACGACAGACTTCATGCCCATCCCGCTCACCGTCATCGTCCTCAAGATGAACGGCAGGCTGATCATGATGGATGCCGGATCGGGCGTCGGCCAATGGCAGACCAATGCCACCCATCTGCCGGCCAACATGGCCGCCGCCGGCATCGACTATAAGACGATCGACACCATCATGATCTCGCATTTCCACCCCGACCATGTCTGGGGCCTGATGGAAAAGGGGACCGATGCACCGGTGTTCCCCAATGCCGAGCTGATCGTCAACGCCACGGAATACAATTGGTGGACCGACCCCAGCCGGCTGGCCAAGCTGCCGGAAGGCCGCAAGCCGGCGGGCAAGCGCATCGCCGAAAATTTTCCGAAATGGAAGAACTGGAAGCTGGTCAATGACGGCGCCGAAGTCGCACCCGGCATCCAGATCATCGCTGCGCCCGGCCACACGCCGGGACATTCGGTCTACCTCGCCAACTCCGGCAAGGAACAGCTGATGATCTCGGCCGACACCATGTATGTGCCCGCCCTTCTGGCGCCGCATCCGGAGTGGCAGGGCAGTTACGACCAGGACGGGCCGACCGCTGTCGCCACCCGCCACAAGATCATCGACCGGGTGATCGCCGACAAAATCCGTGTTTCGGGTTCGCACTTCCCGTTCCCCGGCACCGGCGTCTTCGTGAAAGACGGCAATGCCTATGGTTTCACCCCAGTTCAGATTTGAGCGCGAGCTCCCAACCCAAGCGAGAAAGATGATGAAACAATCCTATCTGGGCAAGCACGCCCTGTTTGGCCTGCTTGGCGCCATTGCCGTGCTGACCATCGTTCCCGTGGCCACTATCATGCCGGCCTATGCGGTCGACGACATCGAGGGCACCGATGCACCCGACCTCACCGCCGTCCAGGCCAAGATCGCCGTCAAGGACTACAAGGGCGCGCTGGCCGATCTGCGTGATCTCGCGCAGGACAACCAGCAGGCCGACGTCTACAACCTGCTCGGCTTCACGTTGCGCAAGACCGGCGATTTCACCACCGCGCTGACCTACTACAACAAGGCGCTCGAGCTGAAGCCCGACCACAAGGCCGCCCGCGAATATCTGGGCGAACTCTATGTAGAGACCGGCGACATGGCCAAGGCCAACGAGCAGTTGGCGTCGCTGCAGAAGCTGTGTCCCGCCGGCTGTGAAGAACTCGAAGACCTCCACAAGGCCATCGACACCAAGGTGACCAAGTAAAACCAGGCAGGCGCTGCAAGGCGCCTGCTCCTTTCCCATGGAGCCCATCGTGACAACGACACAAACCGCCTGGAAACCAGATCTCACCGACTTGACCCTGCTGACGGGTCGCCTGCTGCTCTCATTGCTCTTCGTGCATGAAGGCCTGGAGCTGGCGACGCATTTCGCCGGTGCAGCCAAGGCGATGACGGCGCTCGGCGTCAGCCTGCCGCTTTTAATAGCCACCATAGCGCTGCAGCTGGGAGCTGGCTTTTCGGTCGGCCTTGGTCTGCTGACGCGTCTGGGCGCGGTGGCGCTCGGACTGTTCTGTTTGGCAACGGCAGCTTTGTTCCACACCAATTTCGCCAACCAGAACGAATTGCTGCATTTCGAAAAGGATCTCGCCATAACGGGCGGCATGTTCGTCCTGGCCGTAGCCGGCGCCGGCGCGATATCTCTCGACAGGGTGCTGAACGGCCTCGTGAAGCGCCGGCAACAGAACAGAGAGACGGTTGCGGCGCTCATAGCGGCCGGTAGGCCTCTCTCGGTGGGCGAAATCAAGCTTCCATTCTAAACCGGCCAACACGCCGGGCATCATACAACCCGCCCGCACGGTCGGCGCCCGCAAACCGCCTCGGGTGAGGGCGCAAGCCGTTCGTGGCGTGTCCTCCATTTACGTCCGCTTATCGGCACGGATAGGAACGCCCTATCGGCCGATATGAGGCACAAAGCAGACCTTCCGGTTGGCTTCCCAAGGCGGACAGAAGGCTTCGTCTCTTTCCTCCCTAGTGGGACTTTGTCGCATCACGAGATCGGTCACATATCGAGAGTTTATTGCCGAGAAGAGGCCAGCGCTTGACACGCGGCGACTCCCTCTGGCCTGCCGGCTTTCGTCATTCAGAAAGCCGAGCAATTGGCTTTCTGTCCCCTACGCGGACCACTCCTCAACCCCCTCAAGGGCCGGGAGATCAAGCTCCACCCGTTCCCGACCGCAGCTCTTCCCTGCCCTCGTCATCACGGCGCAGCCTGGAATCGGAGATCAGCACCACCGGGCACGGGCAGCGCTGCAGCAGGCCGGTGGCCGTCTCGCCGAAGAAGAGCTCCTCGCCGGTGCGCCGCGCCACGCCCATGACGATCAGTGCCGCTCCCCTGCCCGCCTGGCGGGGAATGGCATCGGCGGCGGCGACGCGGCTGCGGATGGCGGTCTCGATTTCGACGCCAAGCGGTCGGCAAGTGCTACGATATCCTTCAGCACCGCCTCCCTGCGGCGATGCGATACGATGTCGCGGGCCGCCTCGTCCGCGAGCACCTTGGCAGGCGCTTTCTTTTCGCGCGATATTGCCATCGTTTTCCTTTCCATTCGAGGGGGCTCAGCGTGTGAGGCGCAAGCGGGAGGGTCGGGATGCAGATTTTCGATCACATCGAGGCGCTGCTGGATGCGGGTGAAGCCTCGACGGCACTTAAGGAAGTGCGGGCGCTGGTGCATCAATTTGGCCCCGGGTCCAATGTCTTGGCGGGCGCGGTCGGTGACCTCATTATTGACCTGTCGACGCTATCATTCGTCGCCGATGCTTACGGAGGCCGCATCGCAGAGGCGGCGCGCATGTTGGCCCGAAAAAGACTATTGAAAATCAAGTTGCTCGCACCTCGTCAAAGCGTTGAAGTGGTCAGCTAGAGATTGGTGGTCGCTACGAAAAACGTGTAGACCTGCTCGGTGCTCCGACGCATCGAAACCTCTCGCCATCATCGGTTCCGTACGGACGAAAGAGCCGCCTGACCCTGCGACCAGATGAAAGCTTGGACTTGCGGCAGACCGCAAGCAGTTGGAGCTTGAATTGCCGACACACTCTCAGGAACCGTTGCCGGGATCGCACTCCATTGGTCGTCGGCCCAGATCCGGCGCGCCTCGCTTAAGGTGCCGGTCGAATATGGCCAGCTTCTCTTCGTAGCCGAGCCGCACTCTGGACCTGCAGCTATCGCATTTGAAACCGGCAATCGTTTTCAGCCAGGATCCCCTTCTCACCATAGGGCGTGAACAGGAGGGGCATTGGAATTCTAAAGGTACGTCGCGCAGTTCGTTTGATAGAGGCACTGTGCATGTTCTCCTCAGCGGCACGGCCACTGCAACAAAGTAGAAGGAGAAATGTTTCCGGCTTCGGCCATTTGCGCGAAAGAATCGGACCTAAGTCTAAATGGTGAGCGGCCTGAAACCCATTCGCCTTGCTATCGGCCTTTGCGTCGGAAATTGAAATAGCGAGGGTGATCGAAGGCGGCCCCGGGCGTGAGGCTGGCAAGTGGGGCCAAGACAGCGGCGGTAAAGCGGAGCCTGTGGCGATCAAATAACTGGTTCGCCCAGAATCTCGTTCACCCAGCTCATAGTTCTCAGCCCGTATGCCATTCCGGCGCAGTCGGCAAACCAGTCGAAGACACTCATGTCACGGCCTGTGACGCATTGAAGGATTTCGATCGCTGCGCCCGTTAAAGCAAGTAGAACCGCCAGCCGGACCACCTGTTGGGGCCAGCCGAGGCTACCCAAAGCCGACAAGGTGGCGAACGCGGCGGCGTGGTTGAGCTTGTCGTGATGAGACGTAAGGGCCAATCCGAGGGCGTGCAGCAAGTGGTCTGGCAATAGCGCGAGCAACAGGACGACCGCCAACGTGGAGAGAAAGGCAGCCCTTGCCATGCGCTGATAAAAGCTCCACTGCGGCAATCTATCCGCAGCACTCCCGGTTCCTAGTTCTCGCTTCCGATACTGGTGCACTAGGCAGAGCTCCAACCTGCATCTGAGCTACGAGCGCGAACAACTGGCATGCTTAACAGGCCTCCTGATGTCATCAGGAAGTTGCATGAAACAGCCTATGTCACTCTGGATGGTTCCATAGGGCGCTGCGAATGTCGCCCTCCATTGTGATGAGGCCGAGGGTTTCCTGCCGAAAAGACGCGGCGGAATAGGCGAGCCATTGGTACCGCTTGCGGCCAGGTGCGATGCGTATCGTGCTGGGCGGGAGCGGAACTCTTCCAGCCTTGGCCCGGCTGTGCAGCCGGGCCGACGCCCTTCTGAATTCAATTATCGCCGGCGTCGCGGCTAACAGACGAAACCGCTGTTTAGTCTGGCCATTCCTGCCTTGGTGATCTCGCCTCTACGTATTCCAATCCTAGACGCTAGGCCAGCAGCGGCCACTCGCGGCCGTCCATCAACAATCCCAAACATCAGGTCGCGGTTATATACAAAAAAGCCGGCCACCTTTCGGCAGCCGGCCAGTGCAAACAAGGAAGGGCACGTTGCACTGATGGGGCAGTGCACCGTCCGAAGCGTTTCCAGGCGACAATGTTCCACCGATGAGAGAACAAAGAAGGCTTCACCGCCAGCGCACATTCCCCTTAGCCGCGCTGTATTGCCATCGGCTAGTCTCTAAAGGCCTTTAACCAGCCACGGATCGGTGTCGTATCCGAGGCGCGGCTTTTCCGGCGTTCCATCGGCCGGCAATTTGGCGGTTCCGGTCGGCCTGCAGTCCAGCTCGAGCACCTGCTTCTTGGCCGACTGCTTCGTAGAGCAAAGGTCCGTGGCGTCACTCACCACCACCTTCTTCTCCTTGGCAACAGCGACACCAGTCCCAGCGATCACGATCGCCGCACAAAACGCAGCAACTCTCATCATACTTCCCCACCGTTGCGCCTCCGCAAAAGGCTGAGCATGACGTTACGGCACTTTTAAATTAGCGCAAGCGAATATTAGCTGCCTAGTCCCTTCACATCGGCTCTGGTCGCCTCCCCTTGCTGCCGGCGCCTTGCGATACCGGCAGCGCGATATGCTAGGATGGGCGCATGCCTGCTCATGACCGGGCGGCCGCTGTTAACGACTTGAGCTTGACATGGCAGAAGGCTGCAGCCGTCAAGTTTCCCAAGTCGTCGTGGCGATGAACGATCGCGTCGAGGATCGCTTACCAAGCGGCGTTTACTAAGTTCCGCTGGTGCAGCCCTGCGCGATCACACCATAACCACGTGATGACAAATCAGCCATGTGTGTGGCGCGGCGGGCTTGTTCCACTTGTGGCCGGCGCCTACCCACCCGGGTTCCCCAACCATGGCGTCGGCCATTTTCGTTCTCTCAGCGATTATAGGCCTTTGCTATCGGCCTATGTGTTGGCCTTGGATGGCGAGATCGCGGTTAGATCGCCTCGTTCGTTTGGATGTTTCGCTGGCGTTGGCAGGAGGCGCATATGTTCGCCAGCCGGCGGATACCACACCGCCCCACCGGTCAGGCCCAGCGCGTCCGCTGCAAAGTCCCCGCAGACCGCTGCTGGGCCGCTGGCGGGCAGCGGCTACTTGCTGACGATCCAATCCACCAAGCCAGTTTCGATCAGCTCGCACCCAGTGAAATCGCGCACCAGGGCCTTGGCTAAATCGCGCCATTGACACTCAGGCGTGCCCGTTTCCCCTACTAGGGCTCGGAATGCAGAGCGGAGAACGTCGGCTTGAAAGGCGGAGACGGCAACAGTAGACGGGTCGGCATCTTCCCAGCCTAGCGCCACGTCGCGACGACGTGACCAAGGCGCTTCAGAAGCTCGCGTGAGGCTCGGATGGCCCTGCGCGATTGATCCATGTCCCGGCGAAATGTGGCGGGTTCCGCCATGGACTTCTGGCGCATCAGCAAGGTGGCCGTAGTGGCCGCTCGAGCGATATCTATGGGCGTTGCAACCATCGCAGCCTCCCAGAAAAGGCAATGGCAAACGACACATTAATAAGCTCGCCGAAACTCTCTCCGCAATGAAAAGAGTTGTACGAATTTTACCAACCCGCACCCTTTCAGTGATGCCGGGCCGCTGCTGTCCTCGCTCTTGTTCTGTCATCGTAATGAAGGACGACATCTCCGAGCACCCGTAGCACACCTGTTGCATGGAAAAAGCTGTAGCGTTTATAGGTGCCCGGGCACTCCGCCATTTGTTTGCGTTGTGGAGCGGGACAAAGCAGGTTTCCTCACTCAGGCCGCCTACCGTGAAGCGGGGCACAAGCCCGACTTCGACGCATTGCCTTGGGAAGCTGAATACAGGGCCGCCAACTCAATGAAAGCCGGTCGTACGCCTAGCTAGCAACCAGGGGCACCGTGACGGTCGTGGCGTAATTTATCGGATACTGGTCGAAATACGGGAAAGCGATGACGAAGGCATAGCTGGCGGTCAGATGCGCCATCTTGAAACCGCCGCTGGCAGGGTCGGTCGCGATCGTCACAATGACGTTCTTCAGACCCAGGTTCACCAATTTCTGCGTGGCGATAGCCTGGATGTCGCTCTGCGAAAGCGTGTTGTTCAGCTGCAGCGCCCGAGAAGAGGTTTCCAGTGTATAGCGGACGGTCGACACGGCATTCATGGCCCAGCCGAAGGCGAAGATTCCGAACAAAAGCATCACCAGGAAAGGCGCGATCAAGGCGAATTCCAGCCCGGCTGCGCCGGAGCAGTCACGGCGCCACCTGGATCCGATCCTTTCAGCGGACACGGATCACCTGCTGATGACTGATCGCGCGCGGGTCCGGGAAGACACCGAAGTTAAACGGGGGCACCCAGGTGCCCGTCGCCGTTATCTGGACGAAGACGGTCGGCAGCTTCTTTCCGCCGCAAATGGTGGTCTCATCCACGACCGTGGCGCCGCACAAATAGGAGCGGACCAGCACGACCGCGGCGTCCTCGGGCTTGTCGTTCCAGCTCGAAAGCGCGACCGCCTGCGTCCCGGTGTCATTGGACGCGCCGGCCATCACGAGATTGGCCGCGGTTTTGACGCCCGCGCGCATCTGCAGGTAACTCGTTACGTAGGACCAGCCATCGGCGATGCCGAGGCAGACGAGGCACAGGATGGGCAGCAACATGGCAAACTCCACGGCGGCTATCCCGGATTTGTCCAGGACAATGCGCAAGGTCCGCCCACCCATCCCGCTACTCGACGAGCTGAACGGACAGTGCCGCCGGAATGTCGTCCATCCCGAGGCCTTTGCAGTTCTGCTTGATCGTCGTACTGCCTGACCACTGGATAGTGTCGGCGACGACCTGAGTGCAGCCACCGTTCCCCGAGAAGTTGCCAAGGTAGTTGACCTGCTGCCTGGGAAAATAGATGGCGCCGGTCAAAAGCGAGTCCGCTGTGCCGTTGAAGGTGCTCTGCGCCGCGGTCCCGGTCCTGTCGCCGTAGAACAGCACGCCGGAATAGGCTCCGGAGGTAGGCGCGCTCAGCGTCACCTTGGCGTTGCCGTTCATGCTGACGGTGTTGCTGCCTGCCATGAAGATGGTTACCCCGCTGCCGGCGACGACCGCGTTGGCGTTGACCTTCATACCGCCCTGCACGACGTAGACGCCGGGCTGCAGGGTGACGTTGCCGCTGAGGCTCATGCCGCTACAGTAGGTGCCAGGCTGGAGTGTTTGCGACGTCTTGTTGCCGTTGACATTCTTGCAAGGGTTGCCTGCTGTCGGCGTCGCCAAGCCGGAGAAAGGATCGGCTGCCGGCAAGGCTCGGGTGATGTTGGACTTGCAGACCGTGGTCGCTGGATTGTTCAGCACCATGCCGCCGACCGTGATCAGGCAGTCGGCCTTGAGCACCGCCGAGCCCTGCGTCTTTATGGCGTCCGAGGCAATCGAGTCCGACATGACCGAACAGCCGGTGAGGTTGACGGTGGTGTTGCCGGAAAAGAGCGCAGCCTGGGAGGCCGACGGACTGAGCGCCAGCACACAAGCCTTGGAGGCGTCATTGATCAGCGCCACCGCCCTTGCCTGTTCGGCAACGGGCGCCTGGTTGAAAATCGCCGTGAAGTAGCGATCGAGATTCTGCTTGACGATGACCTCCACTGCCTTCTTCGCGGTGTTCGGGCCGGACAATGGCGGCGTGTTGACCTGGATCGTGCCCGGCGTGGCAAAATTGTTCGAGGTCGCGGACTGCGTGGCGGCGGCGATGATGGTCGGGTTATCGGAACCCGCGACTTTCTCGAGCGCACCGGCATAGGCCGCGGCATCGGCAACGGCCTGCAGCTTGAGGCTGCTGTAATACCAAAAGGATGTCTCCACACCGAGGCCGGCGCCGCCAACCACGACCGGCAAGGTGAAGGCAACGATGACGGCAACGTTACCGTTCGTGGCGCGCCTTAGGCGGCTCAAAGCAAACCAAATCCGGGTGAACGCGTTGGATGCCATATGTATTAGAAACCATGAATAGATAAACGAATGTCTAAAAACTCCATTCCGATTCGATGAAGTCCGACCTGCCAGACGAAATAGGTGCGCTGCAATTCCTCCTCGCCTCGCATGTACCGAGATCAGGCCGCTCAATCTGCGGTCGATCTCTACGGGTTGGAAGCGGCGACCGCCGTGGCGCAGTGCGCTTTGGAGGCTCATTTCGACGGTCGACCAGATGACTATCGCTTTTGGTGCGATGTCTTTCACCAACTGAGAAGAGCAACTGACGGAACTTTTGCCGCGAAATCGTGTTCGTTCGAGCATGACCAGAATAGCCGACCTTGGACCGCCTAAGCCCGGCAAGCCACACCAACCGCAGGACGGGCACGATCGATTTCACCCATGCCCGATCTGCGGCCAGCAGGTCGACAAGCGCGACTTCCGCCAGGTCATGTGGCACGAGCAACCAGATCATGAGCCGCTGGAGCTCGATCAGTGAGGCAGGAACAACTGGGCCGCCAGCCAGAAGCCGACGGCCATCAAAGACAAAACAACGAGTGCGACGAGGAACAGCCTCATCGCCGGTTCCTACCACGCGTCAGAACAAAACCCGCCGACCGAAGCCAGCGGGCTTTTGTTGCAGGGCCGTGGTTTGCTTAGGATGTGGATCGCGGTTCAACACTGGGTGCCAATTGCGCCGTCACTGCGCTGAGACGCCCACGTTTGGTCAGTACTGGCTTGCTGTATTCTTTCTTCATGCAGTCCCTCCAGTGGAAATTTGAGGCAAAGCGCATTTACAGCCAAAGGTTGTCAATCAGCCCGCGCCTTGTCAATTCAAAAGGTGCCCGCCGCCCTTGCGTCCGGCGGACGAGAGACGTCACACCGCAAGCATCTCACCAGCCATGGAATCGTCCAACACCGTCCAGGTACTGAGGTTACCTAGCCGCAGGAGGGTCCTGAAGCCGCACAAGCTTGTCGAGATGTAGCCGTATCCGCTGGCCTTCAGCGAAGGACAGCGCAAACGATTCCAGGCCGAATGAGCGTGTAATTTCCTGGTCGGTCTCTATGATGCGGACGACCCATTCGCCACTGGCTCCGACCACTTCCACGCGAGGCGTGGCCTTGCGAATTGACACCACGTTGCTCATCACATCCTCCCTACGAAACGCAATGGCAAGTCGATTTAAGACCGTCGTAGTCGGTAGATCAATAACAAATGCTTGCTCGGATCGGACGAACCATCCTGGATGGGCATACAACGGGGGCTAATGCCACTTCAGTCAGGCGAACCCTCCGGGGAACCTCCCTTGAGATAGCGTCTGCTTCAGGTCGTTGGCATTCAGGATGGCCGCCAGCTCTTCGGCATACTCCATGTCGGGAAGGTCGACAGATGGGTGGCCCGCTACAATAGCCGGCAGCCCGGTGAACACGTCGAACACCGTCCACGTCCCATCCGGTTCCCGCCTTACGCCGTACCGCAGAGTTGCCATGAGGGGATGCTAATGGAAGCCGCGAATATATGGTACAAAAAATGCGAGCGGGCGATCGGACAACGGGCACGCCTTGCAGAAGTTTTGCCGCTACGACGGGTTCGGTCGGGCACGGCCAGAATAGCCAACCTCGGACCGCCCATCCCCGGCAAGCCACATGACCTGACTGGGAAGAGCATTTCTATGCGCGCCCCATTTGCGCGCAAAAGGTAGACCGTCGCGACTTCCGCCAGGTGATGTGGCACGAGCAACCGGACCACCAGCCGCTGGAATGCGACGCGTAAGAGCGCAGCACAACCCAACTGGTCGTCGCTATCGAAGCAGCGTTTGCGGGGCGGCCGCTTCTAGGCGCATGGTGGCTAGATGACCCGAATATGGGTGGGATCGGATGGCGCCACGATTTATAGCGAAACCACTGTCCTGGCCGACCGAACCGGCGGCTGGCTGGTCCGGGCCGGAATGAACCGGGGCAATGCCCGGCTCAACGGCTACGCTCTCGATCAAGTGCACCTGGTCCCGGAAGATCGCGCCGTGGAGGTCGGTTTCGGCGGCGCAGTTTTACTGCCGCAACTTCTCCCGTGAGGCAGCATTCGTTTGCGGGGTTGACCGCTCGCAGATGTCGTGAACGCTGCCTGCCGCCGGTTCGCCGATGCAGTGCGCGGCGGACGAGCCGAGTTCCGAATCGGGCTAGTCGAGGACTTGCCCTTGCCGGATAGCACATTCGACAAGGCTCTCAGCGTCCACACAGTGTACTTCTGGCAAAGCCTTAGAGCTGGATCCGCAGAGCTCGCTCGCGTCAAACCAGGCGGTCGCGTCGTGCTTGGCTTCCTCCCGAAGGCGCATATGGACAGGATGAACATGCCGGCCGACATTTTTACACCTCGCGAGCCGGATGAGGTCATTGCTGCCTTGCGAGATGCAGGGTTCAGCGACCCTGAAGTGCGGAGACCGAGCACGGAAACCGCATGGCTCGTTGTGACAGGCACGCGAAGATAAGTTTCGGCGCCTGGAAGCGGAAAAGCCCGCCGCCGAAGCCAACTGGCTTTGTTGCAGGGGTTTGCCTAGGCTCCTCTGGGTTCAACACTGGGTGCCAATTGCGCCGTCACTGCGCTGAGACGCCCACGTTTGGTCAGTACTGGCTTGCTGTATTCTTTCTTCACTGCAGTCCCTCTCTAGCGAATTTCGGCAAAGCGCCTTGGGCCTAAAGGTTCTCACTCATCGGTGCAGGTTGATGGCGTGCACACAGCCGTTACGGCCGAGAGCTTCTCGCGCTTCTTTAGTTCCGGCTTCTGATAAGGCTTCTTCATGCAGGGTTCCCCACGTTTGTCCCTCAATGCGAAAATGCGGTGCGCCGACCACGATTGTCAACCGGAAACACTGAAGTAGCGGCCGAGCGACGCCAGGGGCCGGCACGCGCGGTCAGGGCGGCGTGCGCAGCGTGGATGCTGCAATTGCCTGGCCGGTTGCCATGGCCTGCTAACGAGCGCACACTGCTGCGGTCGCCTCGAAAAATCAAAAACAAACAGGCACGAGGCGCTTGGGAGCGATCATCAGGCTTTCGCCCGACCAGGGAGAAGGCCCATGCCCACACCGGCACAGAGCCGGCTCATGTATTTTATGGGCCAACTCGTTCACAACGAGAGCATCGTTTCCAAGCAGGATATTATCGTCGGCTTACTGGATCACGAAGGCAGTCCGACGGCCGACGCCGACGAATTGCTGGCGAACTTGCATCGATCACTGCAACAGGCCCGACAGAGCTTGCACGAGGCGCAAGAGATCTATGGAGTCAGAAATGCGGAGTAGCGAAAAAACAAAACTCGCATACACAGCCGCAGAGTTCGCCGAAAAACACGGTTTGACCGTGAAGGCAGCCGAAATCATCCTGTCCGTGAACGGCTCCTCACGTGTCGCTTGCGATGCAGCAGCACGCGCATTCAAAGAAGCGGTTGCGCACCGAGAACACAGCAATGACGACGGCGAATGAGGCCCGCGCCTGCTTCCGAGGCTGCGCGGGCCGACCATGACGAGTGGAGAGGACATCTTGGTCACCGGCAGGAATCGCTGAAGAACGAGCCGGGTGTGACCGAACAGCCTCAGAGCGAGGTTGTTCCCGACTGACGCAAAAAAGCCCGCCAACATGAGCCGGCGGGCCAAGTAATGCGTCGCTGTCCAATGAACGCGTTAGGTGTCTTCAGATGGATTTTGGTCGAGAAGCCGCCGCGCGTCAGGCGCAACAAATCGGGCGCCGATTGAACGCCCTGCGGACGCAGGAACGCCTTCGTCTCGCGGGCGCTCCGCGTAAGCAAATCTTCGCCGCCGAGAAGCTCAATCGTCTCGGCCCAACCGTCGTCTGCAAGCAATTCGTGTGTCATCGCAGTTAGAATCCCACCCGATTCCGCAGGGCAATACCTATCTTATCGCCTAGGCCCTTTTGCCCCTACCGCCGAGACATGACCGCGCACCACGGAGCTGTCGAACATCTGCACCAGGTGCGCCGACGACGAGAGCGCAGCGAGATGATCAAAGAACGTTTCGAACACGCCCGCCTTGCTCAGCCGGTCGAAGCGTTTCCAAACGCTGTTCCATTTGCCGAAACGCTCCGGCAGCGCTCGCCATGTAATGTTGTGGACTGAGAATAGTGCAGAGCCTCCACGAATAGCAGGGTCGTCCCGACCCTTGGCTCCGCGCCGTGGCAGCGATCCGCGGAACACCTCCAGCGCCGCCGACCAATCCATCTCCGTCATCTTCGTAGACATTGCCGACCTCCAGAATCAGTCGGCAATCTATGAATCACACCGGATTCCTCTCAAACCAATACCGGTGTCGTTGCGCCCACTTCTGTGCCGGATAAGCAAAGAATAGGCCGGTAAACGGTGAACGCAGTTCGGGGAGTACCCGCACCAGATCGAGCTGATGGGCGAGATAGCCTGGAAGAAAGCTGATGCCCAATCCTATCGCCACGAGCGCCCTCACCGTTAGCAGATCATCGCAGGTGAGGCCCCCTGTCAGGTCAACACCGATCTTCCGGTCGCCCGCCAGCATCGGCAGCGGTCGCGCCCATGCCTTGCTGAGGGCGATTAGATCGTGATGTTCGAGTTGCTCCAGTGAGACAGGTGTGCCCCGGCGGCCGAGGTAGGCCTTGGAAGTGTCCTGAAGGACCCGTCACGAAAGCGCGTGAGATCAGGCTGGAATCGCGCAACGGGCCGACGCGCACGGCGAGGTCGATGCCGTCGGCGACGAGATCGGCAACGCGGTCGGTGACGAAGAGATCAACGGCGACCGCCGGATAAGCCTTACGGAACGCTGCAATAACAGGCGGTAGAAGCGTCTGCGCGATATCCACTGACGCCGTCAGCCGAAGCTGTCCGTCCATCCCCGCCGACTCTGCGCGAAGCTCAGCTTCGACGGTCTCGATTTCTCGCAGCGCGATGCGACACCGCTCGAAATAGGCTTGGCCCTCGGGCGTAGCGCGCAGCTTTCTGGTCGTGCGCTGGATCAACGAGAGCCCGAGCCGTCGCTCCAGGGCCGCGACCTTGGCGCTCACTGTCGTTGCAGGCATGCCGAGACGGCGCGCCGCGCCGGCAAAGCTCCCTGCCTCGAGGACGTTGATGAAGACACATATCTCGCGCAATTACTAATTTAGTGAAACCTTACGTTCTTCTGGGGAGTAGACGTGAGACCGGTCGGTCCAGCTATGGGGCGGCATTGAACATGATGTTTTTTCCGCGATTACTGATTGGGATGTTTGCCACGTCGACCGTGGTAGCGACCTGGACTTACCTAGCAACCGATTCGTTCTGGAAGTCCCTTGCATGGACCTTGCTGATTTTTATCATCTTTCAGGTTGCATATTTCCTATTTTCATTCGCGCTTTTCGACAAGCTTTGGTTGAAAAGAACCGAAGAAAACGCCATGTCGGGGAATTCGACAATGACCAGTCGGTGTGGATCCCAATCACCTTCCAAAACCTTGGTGGCGCCACCGCGGCCCAGGTACCGCCCACCGTACCGCTCTTCGGTAGCGGGAACGTCCCGCCGATATTCCTCGAACAAGGCAGCGTCTTTTACGTCTACATCCGCTATCAGATAGGCAGCCATCTGTGTTTCCTCCTTAGACCTACCTCGCGCTCCTCGGCTTCGGCGTCGTCGGTCCGCACCCTGTGGACGATCTCCGTGCGACATCCAGCGCCAGCGCGCTTTTCGATGATTGTTGGCGCTGCCACGGCTTTCCTTCTTTCGCATAGTTCGCAAAGATTAGCATGATCGCTGCTCTCGTGTCTGGCGGTCTCCCTCAAAGCGTCATCGAGCGCCCTTCAGATGAGACACCGCCGTCTCGACAGGTAGGCTCGGCAGGGTTCGGTCGTCATTGATGGGCTGGTATAATTCGCCGGAATACGCCCGGCTGATCGAGATCCGCAAACGTTCCGCTAACACCAGGATCATCGCTTTAGAAGGGATTGCAACGCCTGCGGCGTGACCCATAAGCGCGGCCAGCGGACCCGACGACAGTTGGGCATCCTCAGCGTCATTTCTTCTTCACGGCGAGATGCCGGAGCAGCAAGACCACTTAGTACACTCTATGATCAATTTGCCGCTGCGCCGGCGAGCGAGCAAAAGACGCGGGAACAGGTGTCTCGTGACCGCCGTGTTATCCCGATCATCCGAAGACGTTCGCTCTGGTGCGGGACGACTTCAAGTCCTTTTTCAAGGGTGTTCGGAGGTTGGCCCACGGCTGAAGGGCTGCACAACCAAGGGGCGACGATCAGCTTCTCCACCTTCAGACACACGCCTTCCCCATGGGCAGAAATTAGTCTCCTGGGGCCCGCCCACGTTTCTCTCAAGCCACCGATTTCATGGCCGACAGGTTATCACGATCCAGCGGGCTTGCGTTCGCGGGGACGACAGGGACAACAGGGACGACGTCGAGTGGCTCCTCCACTACCACAACGATGCCGACGACAGATAACAACACGGATTCGACCACAACGAAGTCGACCAATTCGAACTCAGCGAAGGACTGTGCGCCGGGCCAGCAGAGTGGCAGTGCTAAGCAGGCCGCTCCTGGTCAACAGGATGACACCAGTGCCAAGTCCGCAGCCCCTGGACAGATGAAAACGACTGCCGAAGGTTGCTAATTGTGGCGGGAGGGGCCGGTTTGCACCGGCCGGAATGGATGCCTCCCGCTGCCGACCGGCGGCAACGGACCGGCCCGCGCCCTTCGATCAGCGCGGGCCGTTTTTCTGAAAGAACCTCCCTTAATCGTCCAAGGAGCCTGCAGCCTTTTCTTGGGCGAGCCGGAATGCATAGTTGGTTGCGGATGTGATTGTTGAATAGCGGCCCTTGGGGAAGGCAGATTTGAACGCGACAAACGCCTCAAGCGGCACGTCCAGGAAATCGTATTGCTTCCCCCGCTCGCTCAAAACCAGACCGAGAGAACCCTGGTCCGGGTCAATAGTCGAACTCATCGAGGTCGGCGGCATGGTGCGTTTCAAGAAACCAGCGTGAGCCGCGGCCAGCCGGGTATGGACCGCCCTACAGGCTGAGCTGTATTCGAAGATGTGGCCGGGCGTAGAATGACGTCGCGTTCCGCCGCTTCGCGCGCCGCCCTGATCGGAGTTTTCGCGTTGACGGTGTGGGTGGCCGTCACGGCATCGGCTGCGATATCCTCAACACGGTATTTCGGCACTTTTGTTCCTACGCGTCGGTAGCGACTCCGCTTGTTTAGGGTCGCCCTCAAAGAGGAGAATAAGGTGGCAAGCTCGTCGTCGCCCTGCCGCCGGGGGTGTGACCCGGCGGCTTGGACGTTCGGCTAGGATCGCTCGGCTGTGACCGCCTTACGGCGTTGCCGCGGGAGTCTGCTTGGCAGCCATCTCGTCGATCTTCTCGGCAAGCACGCCGTTGGCCCATTCGGTGACCTTGGCGTCGACCGGCTTGTTGGCCATATCGGCGAGCGCGTCATCCAGCGATGGGACGGCGGCAGCAGCATCGGCCGCCGCTATATTGGCCGTATCGAGCGCTGCCTGCGCTGCATCGATCTGCTCCTGGGTCGGGACTTGGTCGGCCGGAGTATTCGGGTCGTTCAATTTGGCGTTCAAAGCGTCGACTTCGGCTTGGGCGGCATCCACCGCGGCTTGGGCGCTCTTCGCGGCCGCCGACGCTGTCACATAAGCCTGAATGCCGGCGAATTTCTTGCTCTTGGAGTTCATATATGCGTTGATGTTGCGCTGCAGCGAGTTCAGCCGGCCAAGCTTGGCGTGAATGTTCTTGTCCTTAGGCGTCGCGGCGACCTCAATGTCGTCGACGGCGACCTGGTCGTCGGCCGAGGCCTTCTTTCCGGCGTGAGCCGATGCCGACTTGCCGTGCGAAGCGCTGTTGCCGGACTTCCCGCCGCTGTTGCCGGACTTGCCGCTATTGCCGTGACCACCGCCATTGCCGTGACCACCGCCACTGCCGTGACCACCGCCATTGCCGTGACCACCACCATTGCCGTGACCACCTCCGTTTCCACCCGCGCCAGCGAAAGCAGGAGCGGTCACTAGCGCAAGCGCGGCAAGCGCTACCAACAGCGTTTTTCGGGATGTCATGGTACCTCCTCAGTCGAATAGCCACCTCGCCGATTCGTTATAGAGCGGCTTATAAGAGTTTCCTAATTCGACTGAATGAACTTTAGATAAATGCTTGTTGCAATGAGCGACTGACGACTGCGAAGCGCTTTGTAACCCTCTGAAATCTAGCAAAAAATCCGGAGTCGCGGACCGTATCGCCCTTTGCGCGACTGAAGTCCCATACCGATCGGACCTTGGTCGGGCGATGCACAACCGCGGAATGCTTGCGGCATTTCGGAGTATGGCGTCACCGTGTGGCTGTGACTGCGCATTGGTAGACAACTCGCCGGGCGAAGACCCCAACTACCTCGAGCCCGGCGAGCCTTACACCTGATCAGAGTACGCGATCAGGACCGGGGATCAGCCGGCGAAAGATGTGGGTGCAATATGGGTGCCAAACTATTCGTCCCAAATTGGGACCATGCTGCGGCCTGCAAGCTGCGCTTAGGTCTCATAAAAGGCTTAGGCGTTCGCATCGGAAATGGCGATAGCTGGTTAGATCTTTCTTCCTTGTATGATTCGTGGGCATTGGCAGGCGTGCGATATTGTTTGCCGGCGGGCGCTGAGTCTCACCGGTCGGGCCCAGCGGCCCGCCCGCCGCAAGGTGTCCCCCCGCGAGGTAGTGTGCTGAGAGTTCTGCAAATTCGCTGAGAGGGGGCGGTCATGGCAGGCTGGTGATTGTTCACGTCACCTGATTCCCGCGAAGGAACGCCACCATGACCAAGACTGAAGTTAAGACCGCCAGCGCTGCCGTCAAAGACATTCTGCTTTCGAACCCGGAGGGGCTGCACGAAGTGATCCTGCGGTGATGCAGGAGGTTCTCGAGGCCGAGATGGAGGAGGCGCTGGGTGCTTCGAAGGGCGAACGCACGCCCGAACGGCTTGGCTATCGCTCGGGTTACTACGGCCGCACCCTTGTGACCCGGGTCGGCAAGCTCGAGCTGCGGGTTCCGCAGGACCGGGCCGGGCGCTTCTCCACCGAGCTGTTCGAGCGCTACCAGCGTTCCGAGCGGGCCTTGGTGGCGACGCTGGCGGAGATGTATGTGCAGGGCGTGTCGACCCGCAAGGTGAAGGCGATCACGGAAGAACTGTGCGGCCATGCCTTCTCGGCCTCGTCGATCTCGGCCATCAACAAGCGGCTGGACGAGAGCCTCGCTGCCTTTGCCAGGCGCCCCCTTCAAGAGCCGTTTCCTTACCTCATCCTCGATGCGCGCTACGAGAAGGTGCGTGAAGCCGGTGTTGTCATGAGCCAGGCGGTGCTGATCGCGGTCGGTATCGACTGGGACGGAAGGCGCCAGATCCTGGCCGTGGAGATGGCCAATCGCGAGAGCCGCTCGGCCTGGAGGGACTTCCTCGTCGGCCTCAAGGCGCGCGGCCTCAAGGGCGTCGAGTTGGTTGTGTCCGACGATCACGCCGGCCTGGTGGCAGCGATCGGCGAGGTGATCCCCGAAGCCGCCTGGCAACGCTGCTACGTGCACTTCCTCAGGAACGCGCTCGATCATCTGCCGAGGAAGCACGGCGACGACTGCCTGCAGGAATTGCGCTGGCTCTACGACCGGCGCGATCTCGCAGAGGCCAGGGCTGATCTTGCCGCATGGCTTGCCAAATGTCGGCACGCTATCCGCGCCTGACAGGCTGGGCCGAGGATGCCATCGAACAAACCCTGACCTTCTTCAGGCTGCCGAGACAGCACCACAAGCATCTCAAATCCACCAACATGCTGGAGCGGCTCAACGAGGAAATCCGCCGGCGCACCTATGTCGTGCGCATCTTCCCGAACGCCGAAAGCTGCCTGCGCCTGGTCAGGGCGCTGGCCGTCGAAACCAACGAAAACTGGATGGAGGCCAACCGCTATATCAACATGGATGATCTGCGCGAGCACAAGAAGCTCGCTCTGCGCCAAGCCGCATGACCAGCATCATGGCTGCCCCATTTTGCAGAACTTGACGCACACAACCCCCCGCGACAAAGGCTGCTGGGCCGTCGTAGCGCCGATCTGCTCCGGCATGGCCGCGTGAATGCCCGCTCGACTCCAGCAACAGCTTCATCCTTGGTTGCGACGTTCCCGCGCGCGCCGCCGTCATCGAGCGTATCTTACTCGCCTAACCCGGATCGTGCCGCGTCCGCTTTCCGGGACGCACGGATCTATGCTCAATACCTAATGTCAGGCGCGTACCTGAATTGGTCCTCGAGCCGAGATAGCGCGTTAGTCCATACCCGACATTGCGATGTCCAGAAATCGACCGTTTCGCGAACAGCGATGACTACTCGGAGCTGCTATCTCGTTTGCGCCACGAACTGTCCCCTGCCCTCAATGCTTCCAACGTCTCATTTGGGGGCCGATAACGGACTGACAGCTTCGAGCGTCGAGCCGTTGGGTTAGACCCTGACGCCGATGCGTGCGCCGACGGAATCTTCCAACAGTCAACAACGCCGAGCTAAGCGTCGAGCAAAACCGTCCCTCGCGGGCGGCTGCAACATGCCAGGACATAGCCGGCAGATTTCTCTTTAGCATTCAGTCCGCCTAAATCGTCCATGGTAACCTCGCCGGATAGTTTGGCTATTCGGCACGTTCCGCAAACGCCCTGCTGGCAGGCGGTTGGGATGTAGATGCCACAGTTCCGCGCCGCGTCCAGCAGGGTCTCTCCGGGCGCGCAGCGATGCTCCACACCCGAGCGGACAAAACGGACCGAAGACGAAATCGCCAAGCCCAATTCCGACCGAGAACCATTGCTGCCTCCGAAACTCTCCTCGTGATACTGCGCTGGCGGGAAGCCTATTGCATCAAGGCAGGCGCGTGCCGTCTTCATGTACCCTTCGGGCCCACAGGCAAAAACAGTGCGCTTTTGAAGATCGGGAACCAGGCTCAGCAGCATCCGACCATCAATTCGGCCGGTTGAACCCGTCCAAGCGGGACCTCCCTGGCCGCAAACCAAAGTCACTTGAACATTGGGAAAGCGAGCGGCAAGTGCTTCCAGTTCCGCTCGGAAGATGATGTCGCCTGGGGTTTTCGCGCTGTGAATGAAGCGGATCTCCCTGTCGTCTGCGCGGTCTGTAAGCGCACGCAGCATTGACATGGTCGGAGTCACGCCGCTCCCGCCCGAAAGGAAAACAGGTTTCTCCGACGGCAATTTATCCAGATTGAACGAACCGAGCGGCCCTTCGATCTCGATCTCGCTGCCCGGCGTCAAATGGTCATGGATCCAGTTGGAAGTGAGCCCGCCCTGCGTTCGCTTCACGGTGATCTGAAGATCAAGCGGTCGCGTCGGCGGTGACGATACCGAGTAGGCGCGCGTTATTGTGGCGCCGTTGATCCTGAGGTGCACGAGAACATACTGGCCCGCGCTGAAGCAGAACATCCGACCAGCGGCAGATGTGAGAACAAATGTTTTCACATCGTGCGTCTCGTCTATCACGCGACGGCAGAGCACTATATCTCGCGTCTTTTGTGCCCATCGCCGCTGACGCATGGTGGGCACGACATCTGAGGCTTGGATGGAGGCGTATGCATTCATCGTGCGGCTCGGCGTTAGGTCGAGCGAACATGCCAGTTCTTACCCCGCTGAACAGCAATATTATTCCAGCGTTATGATCGGGAATATCGATTAAACCTCCAGCGACATAACGGCGAGATGGAGAGCACGGATGCCTTTGCGAATGATCGGTTCGTGTTTGCGGCGTGCCAGTATCGCCGTATGGACTGGCTGGTGCAAGGTCGGCGCTCCTTCGACCAGGAACGATGGAAGCTCACCGGTAAACCTGCGCGCATCATCGCTGCGCATGTAGCAAGTGCCGCCCGTTCGCCGGAGCATGATCTCCGCCAGAGCTTCCGATCCAGTCGAAAGTCGGCAGATCGCCAATTGAGCCAGCATCTCTGCGTGCGTTTTCTCCAGCACGACGGTGTAGCCTGGGCGGATGTAGGTGTCGGGATCGACGTCCGACAGGTTTCTGGCGGCAGTCGAAACCATTACATATTCCTCGACCATCAGGTGCTCGTATGCGATCTCAGGCAAGTAGCGGGGGGCATAAAGCACCGCGATATCCAGGTTTCCCATGCTGAGGTCGCTGACCATCTGGTTCGAATAATCCGACTCGACATGGATTGAGGACTTCGGAAGTGCTTGGCACAGGGTTTCGACCCACCCGGGCAGGACTGAGCGGGTCATGCCCACTTGGGCGGCAACGCGCAAGGTGCCTTCGAAACGGTTGAAGGCCCGGACATCGTGGCGAGCCTGCGACCAAGTGGATACCAGAGATCTTGCGTAGGCTTCGAACCGGCGCCCTGCGGCAGTCGGCTCTGCCCCGGCGCGTCCGCGTTGGAACAGTTCAGATCCGATTGCGCTCTCCAGGTTCTTGATGCGGGTGCTGATTGTCGATTGGGTTAAGCCCAACCGATCTGCGGTGCGATTGAAATTTCTCGATTCGATGATGTCGAGAAAGGTTTCGATGTGATCAAGCTGCATGGAAATCCCAATCGAAAAATTCGATCATGTTCCTGCCTACCATAAGCTTGATCAAACAATACTCAAGGGGGAAGCTGCACCAGATCATCGGCCGGCGCACCGCCGGGACGGGCCACGGAGCGGAACAAAGTGTTCATAGTTGATTGCGACTGTCACAATTACTGGTCAAGCGCCACCGTGTTGACGCCATACCTTTCCGGCTTGTGGAAAGACATGTTCACCGAGGGCGAGAAAACAGGTCCAGTCGGCGCATTTCCGCATGGCCATCGCCCCTGGTTTCATCCGCAGGACTTCTCCCGCAAGGACGTCCGTCCGAAGACGGAAGCCGACAATTATCTCATCATGAAAGAGAAGCACCTCGACAAGTACAAAGTCGACGTGGCGATCCTCACCGGCGATGAGCCGATCGAGGCGTCGACCCTCGCCAATCCTTACTATGCCAGCGCCCTGGTCAGCGCCTACAATGACTATCAGATCAACCAATGGCTGCCGAAAGACGATCGTTTCATGGGTTCGATCATCATCGCACCACAGGATCCGAAGCTCGCTGCCGCCGAGATACGCCGTCTGGGCAGTCATCCGCGTATGGTCCAGGTTCTCGCTTCCCAAGGGTCCGTCAAGCCGTATGGAGACCCGTTCTACCATCCGATCTACGAAGCTTGCGCTGAAGTAGGGTTGCCGTTCGCCATACATCTGGGCGGGCATGGCGGCGTGAATTCAACTGCCATTGCGCCTGCGCCCACGACATTCTTCTGGGAAACGCATGCCATTTTGCACATGTCCGCGATGTCGCACGTGGCAAGCATGATCGCCCATGGCGTCTTCGAGAAGTGGCCGGACCTCTACTTCGTGATCATCGAGTGCGGTGTCGCCTGGGTTCCGTCGGTCCTGTGGCGCCTGGATGCCGACTACAAAGCGCTGCGTAAAGAGACGCCATGGCTGAAGATGCTGCCATCGGAATATTGCCGGCGCAACATCCGCTTTTCCACGCAGCCGCTGGAGCAACCTGCAAACATCCAACATCTCTGGTCCACGCTCGAAGCGATGGACGGGGAAAACACGCTGATGTTTGCGTCGGACTATCCGCACTGGGATTACGACGATGCCAACACGCTGCAAATCCCTCCTGCCTGGAAGAGCAAGATCATGGGACTGAATGCGTTGGAAGTCTACAAACGCATCCCCCGTGCGCAAGCCGCGAATGCTGCCTGAGGAAGCATACGATGCCCGAGAAGACATATATCTGCCGCGTCGACGAGATCGAAACAGGATCTCCGTTTATCGCCAAGATCCGCAGCCTTTCGGTCGGGATTTTCCGCATCGGAGATTCATTCCACGCGCTGCTGAATGTCTGTCCGCACCGCGGCGCTCCACTTTGCGAGGGACCGCAATGCGGGACAACCGCGCCCGTTGAACAAGCGCAATTCATCTATCATCGCGAAAACGAGATCGTTCGATGCGCCTGGCATGGCTGGGAATTCGACATCAAGTCAGGTGAAGCCTTGGTCGATCCGTCCATTCGCGCTCGCACATTTCCAGTCACCGTCGAAGCCGGCAGCATCTATGTGACGGCCTGATTGGCCCAAAAGCCGATTGGGATTGGAAAAATTCGAAGAAAGATGGCCGAAGCCAACTAGCAGATTTGTTCGCAGGTGCTTGAAAGAAATAACGCGGAGAACTCCGCAATGGGAGAGTCAAATGTCAGAATCTGAATACAAGCTTGGTCTCGCGCAAAGCCTGGTCGGTGGCGGCAAAGTTTCCCGCCGCGACTTCATTCATCTTGGGATAGCCGCAGGCCTGACGGTCGCCGCCGCCGACACGCTCTTCGTCGCCAGGGCGCGTGCCGAACCGATGCACGGCGGCTTCGCCAAGCTCGGCATGGCTCATGGCGCGACGACGGATTCAATCGATCCGGCCGGCTACCCCGATACGTTCACACAAACCGCGTTTTCGGGCTCGCTATCCAACAGCCTCACTGAGGTCGACGCCAAAGGCAATGTCCAACCGGACCTCGCCGAGAGCTTCGAATCTTCGGATGGGGCCAAGACCTGGGCCTTCAAGCTGCGCAAAGGCGCAACCTTCCACAACGGCAAGACTGTGACGGCGGATGACGTCGTGACGTCATTGCAATATCACATGGGCAAGGACACAAAATCGGCGGCGAAGTCGCTGTTGGAGTCCGTCGCCGGGATCAAGGCCGACGGCCCGGAAACGGTGGTCTTCACGCTCAAGAGCGGCAACGCCGATTTCCCTTACATCATGAGTGACTACCATCTGGTCATCATGCCAGCCAAGGACGGCAAGGCGGACTGGGCTTCAGGGGTTCGCACCGGCGCTTTCCTCCTTGAGAATTTCCAGCCCGGCGTTTCGGCGAAACTCAAGCGCAATCCAAACTACTTCAAAAACGGCAAGCCCTATCTCGACGAGGTGGAATTCATCGCCATCACTGATCTTGCCGCTCGCATGGCGGCCTTGTCGACGGGCGAGGTGGACTATATCGGCCGCGCCGACCTCAAGACCCTCGGCATGTTGAAACGCAATCCGAAGGTGGAAATCGTCGAGGTCACCGGCTACGGACATTATACCTTGCCGATGAATGCCGCGATGGCGCCGTTTGATAATCCAGACGTGCGAACGGCATTGAAATGGGCGATCAATCGCCAAGAAATCGTCGACAAGATCTTTCTCGGCCACGCCACCGTGGCTAACGACAACCCGATCGCGCCAGCGATCAAATTCGCCAAGGATCCGCAACCGCAACACAACTTCGATCCGGAAAAAGCCAAGCACTACCTGAAAAAGGCCGGAATGGAGAACCTGAAGGTGGATCTCTCGGTCGCCGATGCCGCTTTTGCAGGCGCGGTGGATGCGGCTTCGCTCATTCGCGAGACGGCAGCCCAATGCGGCATCGACGTCAATGTCGTGCGGGAGGCCGAGGACGCTTATTGGGACAATATCTGGCTCAAGAAACCCTGGTGCGCATCCTATTGGAGCGGTCGAGCGACGGCCGACTGGATGTTCACGCAAGCCTTCGCCGCGGACTCCAGCTGGAATGAGTCGTTCTGGAAAAATCCCCATTTCAACGAATTGCTTGTTAAGGCGCGGGCCGAGACGGACGAGGCCAAGCGAGCGGCGATGTATGCCGAGATGCAGCAACTAACCCACGACGATGGCGGCAGCATCGTGCTGGTCTTCAACAATTTCGTCAGCGCCCAATCCAAAAAGCTCGCACATGGCGAAGTGGCGCCCAACTGGGAGAACGATGGACTGAAAATGGCCGAACGCTGGTGGATCGCCACGGCATGAAAAGGCGGCCGGGGCCACGATGGTTGTGAGGCTCCGGTCGGCTTGCTCCGAGTGCAGGACTGCCGCCCAAAGGGAGACGGCACTCACATGAACCCCGTCGCAAGAACGGTTCTGCAGCGCCTTGGCCTCGGCCTGGTCACTTTGTTCATCGTGTCCATCATCATCTTCTCTGCCATCGCGATGCTTCCGGGCGACTTCGCCAAGGCCACGCTCGGGCAGTCGGCGACGCCCGAAACGGTCGCCGCCTTTCAGCGGGAAATCGGCATCGATCGTCCGCCTGTCGAGCGCTATTTCGTCTGGGTCGCGCAAATGCTTCACGGCGACTTCGGCTCTTCGTTCGCGAGCCGCACCGGATATCGGCGTACCGTGGCCGAGATCATCGCGCCACGCCTCTACAATACGATGTTTCTTGCAGCGGTGACCGCGCTGATAGCGGTTCCGCTGGCGCTTGGGCTTGGCATTCTCGCCGCGCTGTACCGCAACGGCTGGTTCGACCGGCTGGTGAATGCCGTGACACTGACAACTATTTCGTTCCCGGAGTTTTTCGTCGCCTATATGCTCGCCTACCTGGTGATCTCGCGCGACACGTTCATTGCATCCGATTTCGCTCAATCCCTGCCCCATTGGCTCAGTATCTCACTGACCTGGGCACTCAATGCGGTTCCCAAATTTCCGACATTGTCGAATGTGAACGATCAGACCCCATTTTGGGAGCACCTCTGGAAAGTGGCGCTGCCGGCAATCACCCTTACACTCGTGATCGTGGCCCACATGATGCGCATGACCCGAGCGGCCATCATCAACATGCTCGCAAGCCCCTACATCGATATGGCGCGCCTCAAGGGAATGTCCCCGATGGTGATCGTGCTGAGGCATGCCCTGCCCAATGCCTGGGCTCCCATCGTCACTGTCGTGGCGTTCAATATGGCATATCTCATCGTCGGAGTGGTCGTGGTCGAGGTCGTTTTCGTCTATCCCGGGATCGGCCAACTGATGGTTGATGCGGTAAAATCCAGGGATGTTCCGGTTGTCCAGGCCTGTGCCCTGATTTTCGCCGCGACCTACATCCTTCTCAACCTGCTGGCCGACATTATTTCCATCGCCACCAACCCCAGGCTCTTGCACCCACGATGACCAGATCCCAATCTATCGCGGCGGTTCAGAGGCTGAGGCGCTCGCGTGCCAGCCGGGCGACAACAGCGCTGAAGAAGGCACCCGCTTAGTGCATGGTTCGGCATCGTGGTGATCGTTGGCTACGTCCTTGTTGCGGTCTTCGCGCACTGGATAGCCCCATATGGCGAGACGCAGGTCTTCAGCGAAGCCTTCGCGCCGTGGAATCAGGAATTCAAATTGGGAACCGACCAGCTCGGCCGCGACATGCTCACCCGCTTGATCTACGGTGCGCGCAACACCATCGCTATCGCGGTCGCGACTACATTGCTCTCCTTCGCGGTAGGCGTGTCGCTCGGCCTCCTTGCCGCATTGTATAGGGGGTGGCTCGACCAGATCTTGTCGCGTGCGGTGGACGTGCTGATGTCGATCCCGAGTCTGATCTTCGCGCTGGTGCTTCTGTCGATCTTCGGCTCGTCGATCACCAGCCTGATTGTTATCATTGCGCTTCTCGATTCCACCCGTGTCTTTCGGCTTTCTCGCGCCGTTGGGCTTAACGTGGCCGTGATGGAATATGTCGAGGTGGCGCGATTGCGCGGCGAGGGACCGAGATGGATCATCGCCAATGAAATCCTTCCCAATGTCATGCCTCCACTGGTCGCCGAGTTCGGCTTGCGATTCTGCTTCGTGTTCCTGACAGTCGCGGCGCTGTCGTTCCTCGGAGTCGGTATTCAGCCGCCGACGGCCGATTGGGGATCAATGGTGCGCGAGAACGCAACCCTGATCACTTACGGCGATGTCACGCCGCTGCTTCCGGCCGGCGCGATAGCTCTTCTTACCGTATCCGTAAATTTCGTTGTGGACTGGTACCTGCACGCAACAAGCGGGTTGCGGGATGAAAAGTAGCGATCCAGGCTCACGCGAAAAAGGAAAGGATCTACTGCAAATCCGCAATCTGCATGTGGAGGGATCCTCGGACGAACAGTGGCATCCCATCGTCCGCGGGATCGATCTTACGCTGAAGCGGGGGGAGGTTCTTGGCCTAATCGGCGAGTCAGGCGCCGGCAAGTCCACCATTGGCCTTGCCGCAATGGGCTATGCCAAACCGGGCTGCCGGATCACACAGGGCTCGGTCCTGTTCGACGGGATTGATCTCCTGGCAGTCAATGAAAAGGGGCGCCGTCGTCTCCGGGGCTCCCGCATTGCCTATGTCGCGCAAAGCGCGGCGGCCTCCTTCAATCCGGCACATCGACTTTTGGAACAAACCATCGAAACCGCGGTGGCGCATGGAATCGTCAGCCGGGAAGAGGCGAACCGGAGCGCCGTGGATCTTTATCGGCGTCTTCAGCTCCCAGAACCCGAGAGCATAGGCTTTCGCTATCCTCATCAGGTCTCAGGCGGGCAGTTGCAACGGGCCATGACAGCGATGGCAATGGCTTGTCGACCGGACCTCATAATATTCGACGAGCCAACAACGGCGCTCGATGTGACCACGCAGGTTGAAGTCCTTGCCTCCATTCGCAACATCGTTGAGGAATTCAGTACTGCTGCAATCTACGTAACGCATGACCTGGCGGTGGTGGCGCAAATGGCGGATCGCATCATGGTTCTGCGACACGGAGTTACCGTGGAGGTGGCTGACACACGCCAGATGCTGGCCTCCCCCAGCCAGGAATATACGAGGACGCTCTGGGCAGTCCGCAAGCTCGCCAAGCCCGAAGTTCCAGCCGATGACTATCTCTTGACGATAGACAACGTCACCGCGGCTTATGCCGGAGGGGTCAAGGTCCTCCAGGATGTCTCCATCAAGGTTCCGCGCGGAAGAACAGTCGCTGTGGTCGGCGAATCCGGTTCTGGGAAATCGACGCTCGCTCGAGTCGTTACCGGACTCTTGCCGCCAAGTTCGGGTTCGATTTCTTTCGCAGGCCAGCTCCTTTCCAAGAGCCTGAAGGCGCGGCCCAAGGAGGTCCTGCGTCGCGTCCAGATGATTTATCAAATGCCCGACAACGCCCTTAATCCGCGCCAAACGGTCGAAGAAGTCTTAGAGCGGCCACTCGAATTCTACCTCGGCCTCAAAGGCGCGCAGAGAGATCGCCGGATAAGCGAACTTATGCACATGGTCGAGATGAGCGAGGATTTTCTGGAACGTCTACCTGGCGAGCTATCAGGTGGCCAAAAACAACGCGTCTGCATTGCGCGGGCATTGGCTGCCGAACCGGAGCTTATCATCTGCGACGAGATCACATCCGCGCTCGACCAAATTGTGCAGGAGGAGATCCTCAAGCTTCTGATGCGCCTACAGCGTGAACTCGGGATGAGCTACATCTTCATTACCCATGACATCGCCACGGTGCGCGCGATAGCAGACGAGATTGTCGTCATGCACGGCGGCAAAGTCGTCGAGCAGGGATTGAAGAGCGTGGTTCTCACACCTCCGCATGCCGCTTACACCGAACGGCTTTTGTCCTCTGTTCCCGAAATGGATCCTGACTGGCTGACAAGATTGCTGGCCAGTCGGAAAATCTGACAGGTTGCAAGGTGGTCAGGAATTAAGTCCCCGTCCGCCCATCTTCCACGTGCTTTGAAGGGCATGATCGAGCTCCACGCGCAGCGATCAGCGCGACTATTATGCACGCCTTCTGGAACCGTCTATCGCTGATCCAGGACCATCAGGCTAGGTTTGACGCTGAGGCGTATCGGAAATACGTTCGCGCACGGCATGCTCGGTCTTGTCTGCTGTGGACTTCACGATCTTGCCGAGCTGATCGGCTATCGTGTCTGCTTCCATATCTTGCCGGCCAGCTTCCTGCTTGATGGTCTCATAGGCGTCGGCGGCGACCTGCTTGGCCTCATCGAGGCCCCTGTCGAGCAAAGTTTCGGCGGAATCGCGAATAGGCGCCTAGTTGCTCGTCCTCCGTTGCGGTATGGGGCAGAATTGCACCTATAGCGGCGCCGATGGCGAGACCGACGGCCGCAACGGCCAAGGGTTGATCCTCCAACAGATCTTGCGCGGAGCGGCTGGCTTTCGCCGCCATGTCCCCAGTCGTCGAGCTTGCATTGGCAGCGCTTCCCGTCAGACCCGCCGCAGCGGCTCTTGCGGTGCTCGATATGGTGTCGCCGACGCTGGCAGCGCTCGAGGAGAGCGATTCCGCGGCGTCGGAGAGCGTGCCGCCCAAGCCGCCGCGCTCCCCTGCTACATCATGTCGTCCCGGCGCTGAAGGCAATGGATAGCCAGCCGAACGGTGGGCGGTGTTTGAGGTACCGCTGCCGAACATCAGCCAGGCCAGACCTGCGCCCACCATGGTGACCGGCAAAGGATTGTCTCGGACCTGCGTTCTGAGATTGCTGAGCATGGCCGCGCTCTCCCCTCCCGAGAACAGCCCGGTGAACTCATCCAGCAATTGTCCAGGCGTCATCTTGCCTCGAATGGATTCGGCGGTCTCCATCACCCGAGCGCGAGCAGCCTCGGCCTCGCGTTCAAGTTCGCCTGCGGATTTCTCGTTCATCTCACCTGTTCCTTAATCGCGCTCGCGTCGCGCTTGAGCTGTCCCTGGGTCCGGTCGGGGGTAAGTTCCGAAGGCGCCATGCTGGCCGTCCCGGTCCGCAGCAGGATGACGCCGAGGACCGCCACGACCACACCGACCAGCAGGGAAGACCACCCCGCGCCAAGCCCTGCCCGCGTCACCGCGATAATGAGCGCCTGCAGCAACACCAAGAGCGCGGCGAGCAGGCAAATCGCGCCGCCCAGCACTTCCGCGGCACCTGCTCCGGCTTTGGTAAGCTTTTCAGAGAGCTCGGCCCGAAACAGCCTCGCCTCGGTTTGCACCAGAGTGGTGACATTCTGGGCCAAATCGGTGACTAGCCCGGCAAGGCTGGGATTGTCCTGGTTGTTCATCTGTCCTGCTCCGCGATCTGCGTGGCCCCATCATCGCCGACCACGCCAAAATCTTGTGGACGATCAGCGGACCAACCCTGTGGCTGATCGGTGTGTGATCTGAGGCCTCCCGGAGCGGCCTCAGAATCGGGCGTTGCCGGCGGAGAAGCCTTGATGAACCGCCCGAGAGCCAATCCGGCCAACACCGATCCCGCAAGCAGGACACCGGGATTTTGCCGGCCGAAGGACTGCACGTCATCAAGGACTTGGCTAAAGGGCTTCTGTTTCAAGGACGATGAAAGCCGCTCAAGGCCACTGGCAGCATCCAAAGCGAACTTCGATGCGTTCCTTTCATCGTTGCTGGCAAGGTGATCGCTGGCGGCTCGCAGTGCACCACCCAACGCCGCCAAGCTCGATCCGATGTCGCGCTGCGCCTCCTCCGCCTTGTCGGAGATGACCTGCGTGGCTTCAGATGCATAGTCGCCAGCCTTACGGGTCACCTCGTCCCGCGCGTCGTGAAGCAACTCGCTGGCACGCTCATTTTCCTGGCGAAGTCTGTCGGAGACGTCGCTTTTCGCCTTGTCGAAATCGGTGGGCTGTCCGCCCTGATCGTTCTCATGCTGCATGAGGCCACCTAGTGAAAACCGAGGAAGGAGAGGACCGCGAGCACGACAACGATAAGGCCGATAAGATAGATGACACTGTTCATGTGCACGTCCTCCGTAGCTTTCCAACTTCGACGAACCTGCGATGTTCCGTAAGTGAGAGCATTTATCTCAGCCGAAACGAAGAGCTTCGTCAGGCACGCACCCAGTCACCAGTGAGTTGCCCTGTCCCTCGTGCGGAGCGCCAGTTGCTCCGTACGAACGGGTGCGCCCGACATGGTTGACGCGATCCCAAAGAAAACCGGAAGAGCGGACTTGGATCGCTTGACCTGGGCAAATATGATCCTGACGCCTTGCAGAGGGACTGGATGGAAATCGGTCGGGTCGAGCGCAAGCTCTCGGCGATCCTTGCGGCTGACCTCGCCGGGTACAGTCAACTGATGGGCGCTGACGAAGAAGGTGCCCTCGAGCGCTTGAACAGCCATCAACGTGACCACCTCGATCCCTGTATTGCCACGCATCGCGGCAAGATCGTCGGCGACATCATCGAACAGGACGGTCACGTCTTGGGCGCGGGGGTCAACATCGCCGCGCGTCTGGAGAGGATCGCCGAGCCTGGCAGGATCTGCGTTTCCGAACGCGTGCAGGAACATGCAGCGGGAAAGATCGGCCTGCGCTTCGAGGACTCGTGACAGTCCGGCGGAGTGCCCAGAATTTTGCCTGGTATCGTCGCGCCTCATCCATTCGGCCCAGCTGAGCATTTGCCGCGAACATAACAGCCTGAGGGCTGGCCGTTTGGCGACGCCCGCTTTTGGTGAATGGACTGAACCGGGGAACCGACTGTCATGAGGCGCGAAGCCGCCGTTCGCGTCGTGAAAGACATACCTCCACATCGGTGAGATTGTGGAATAGCGGTGACCAACCTGGACTAAGATCTAGGGTCAAAGGGGGCGCTCACGAGCCGCCTAATCGATAGACCGGGATGCCGAGCTTGCGGGCCTTGTCGGCGAGGTTCTCCTGAATGCCGGTGCCGGGAAAGATGATGACGCCGATCGGCATGACCGCCAACATCTGGTCGTTGCGCTTAAAGGGAGCGGCCTTGGCGTGTCTGCTCCAGTCGGGCTTGAAGGCGACCTGCGGCACCTTGCGATGATCGGCCCAGCGGGCGGCGATCTTTTCAGCGCCTTTGCGTGATCCGCCGTGCATCAGCACCATGTCGGGGTGCTTGGCGCGGATTTGGTCGAGCTTTGCCCAGATCATCTCGTGATCGGCGGTATCGCCGCCGGAGAAGGCGATCTTGGGGCCGGCCGGCAACATGACCTCGGTTTCCGCGCGCCGCCTGGCCGCGAGGAAGTCGCGGCTATCGATCATTGCGGCGGTGAGATGGTGGTGGTTTACCATCGACCCCGTGCGCGGTCGCCAGGCAGAACCGGTGTGCTGATCGTAGTGTTCGGCGGCCTGGTCACGCATGAGCTCGAAGGCGCCCCGCCGTTCGATCATGGTCTGGCCCTGGGCGGTGAGTGTCTCGAGTTCAACCGCCTTGATCTCGCTGCCATCCTGTTCGCGCTGCAGACAGCGCTGGGCCTGCTCGTTGTCTTCCAGTTGCCGCTCGATCCGTTGTACAGCTCGGTGGAAGACATTGGTGAGGGACCAGAGCAAGTCATCGAGGTCGGGTTCGAGGCGCGTGTCAGCCAGGGTGACGATGAGGGCGTCAAAGATGTCGGCCACGGCTCCGGCCACTTGGTCGCCACCGGGGAGCGGTCGCGGATCGGGCTCGTCCGCAAATGGTCGCCAGCCATAGAGCTGGAGTTCGGTGAGGATGTGATCGGTCGCAGAAGCGGCGTGGTGCGGTTCAGTGTCGTCGTGCTCTCTCATGGGGATGCTCCCGTCGGTTTGACCGCGACCCTCGCGGCCTTCATGGCGACGAGAGCCCACGGGCGGGACGGTCCGACACCCGCAGCGATGCGGAGGGCCGGAGCGCAGCGGAGGATGGCGGCGGCCGACTATTTTGCCTCGCGATGGAAAGGCGTCGCGCCCGATCGCTGCCATTCGCGACCAGTCGCGCGCGCCGGAAAATAGTCGGCCGCCGCCATTGCCTGGCCGGCCAGTTCGTGGGCCGATCGCCCTCTCGAAGGCCGGGTCTCGGGTCTCTGCCGGCGGGTCACTCATCCATGCGCCGCACCGGCACCGTGCGCCGCGCGCTTCCCCTCCCGGCTCATGCCGCCTGTGTCAGATATCGGATGCGATCTTTGCGCATGAGCTGGTCTGCAATCGAGGCCCGGAAGGCCGCAAGTCCGAAGCGGCTGAGGTCTTCGTTGAAGTCTTGCATCGCTGGCGACAGCACGATTGCATCGATTCCGGCGTCCGTCGCGCGCTCGAGCAGGCTGTCGCGGGCACCGTCACCGGCCGGATCGTTGTCGCGGATGACATAGAGCCGGCGCAGGGTTGGCGGGAACAGGATGGCGGCTAGATGGGCTGCCGAGAGTGCCGCAGCCATCGCCATATCGGGCAAGGCGCATCTGAGCGACAGCGTCGTCTCAATGCCCTCGCCTGCCGCCATGACGCTGCCGGGTGCACCGAAGCGGACGGCGTGACCCAGAAGGTCACCCATTGCGCGACGCGGCGTGTCGACGAGCGCCTTGCCGGTGCCGTCCGGTGCGAGCCAGGTGCGGTGCGCGCCGGTCAAATGTCCATCAAGGTCGGTGACAGCAGCGATCATTGCCGGCAAGGTCTCGGTCGGTCCATGATCGCCGGGCCGGTAGTAGCAGCGCGGATGGAACCGCAGCGATCCGGTGCCGGACAAAGTCGCAATGCCACGTCCACGCAAATAGGTTTCCACGAGGGTGCCGATAATGGGCTTCGGTCGGCGAGCCGCTTCCGGAGATCCAATGGGGACCTGCGTGATCGGCGCGGCCGGTCGGGGTGGCATGGCATCTGGCATAGCGAGAAACAGGCGCGCCTCATCGGCGACGTCCCGGAAGTTGACCAGTCCGAGGGATTCGCGGATGACGTCGAGCAGGTCGCCATGCTCGCCGGTAGCGGCGTCGGTCCATTTGCCTGGCGGTCCCTTCGGGGATGGCTGCAGACGCACGAACGTCGAGCGGCCCGGCGCATTGCGGACGTCGCCGACGCTCCAATAGTTGCCCTGGCGACGGCCATTGGAGAGGTAGTGGCGGCACACCGCCTCGGCATGTTCGGCGAGGCGGTGTGCGAGGTCGGATGCAGCGTGACGCGGAATCATGCAGCCTCCCGCTCACTGACCCGCTCGATTGGGAAGCGGTCGAGCACGCGCTCCAGCACGGCGAGCCCGTTGGCGTCGATCGGCACGAACATCCTGAGCTTCCACGAAATGATCTCGTGGAAGAGACCGTAGGCGGTGAGGCGCTCCCGCATCATGTCGGTGAAGCCCGACAGTTCGATGCGCCACGCGCCCATGACGCGGCTGCGGCGAAGCTGGAGACCCTCGGCGAGATCAAGGATCGTCCGCCCGTCGATCAGCGCCGCGAGCGCCTGCTCGGGCGATAGCGATGCGACGCCTGTCACCGTGGCGTTGGCGGCCCAGGCCGGCGTGACAAGGCGACCAATTATGCGCTCGCCCTCGTCGGTCTGAAGTCGAAAAACGCGGGTCGACTCGTTTGGCAGACGCTTCCAGATCGGCAACAACAGGCCCGTCACCATGTGCAGCACGGCATCGGCAAACTCGGGAGTCTCGGCGACCTCCGCATTCCATGCTGCAGCGAAAGCTTCACGGTGGGCCTCGACCCAGCGGGTTTCGCCCATAGCCTTGAGCGGCATGTTCTGGCCTTCCATTGGCCGGATCAGGCGGACCCGCGGCTCGATCTCGCCGTCGTCGAGCATGATGCTGGTGGTTGGGATCTGCACGGCGGCGCGGCCAGATTGCTCGTTGATCAGTAGGATGGCGCGCAAATCGCGAAGGTGATGGAGCGCCGCATCGAGCATGACGGGCCGATTGCGCTTGCGCTGGGTGATCGTCAGCAGCCGCGTTTCGGCGCCGGTGCGCGGATGGGCGTAGATGACCTGCCGGTCGGTGATGACGAAGCTCTCGGCCCGCAGGGTCTCCAGCCCGGTGTCATAGGTGCCCGAGGCGATGGCGCCACCGATCCGAGCGGCCAGAAGCTGCTCGAAGGCGCCGAACAGCACGCCCTGCACTTCGATGGTCAGCGCCAACAGGCGATTGAGGAAGGTGGTGATCGGCGGCAACTCGTCCTTGATGCCGTTGTTGTCCATCAGCTTGAGACCGGTCGCCGCCTCGAAACGCTGGAGTGTGCAACCCTCGACCTTGCCGCGTACGATCAGGAGATAGAGCTGCCGCAAGGCATCGCCGGCATAGTGGCTTTCAAGATTGTCCTCTGGCCGGAACAGCCCTTGGCCACCGGTCTGGCGCTGGCCGCGCGTGATTGCGCCCAACGTGTCGAGACGGCGGGCGATCGTCGAGAGGAAGCGCTTTTCCGCCTTCACATTGGTCGAGATCGGCCGGAACAGCGGCGGCTGCGCCTGATTGGTCCGATGCGTGCGGCCCAGGCCCTGGATGGCGGTGTCGGCCTTCCACCCGGCTTCGAGCAGATAATGCACACGCAGCCGCGTGTTCCGTGCCAAGAGTTCGGCATGGTAGGAACGACCCGTCCCGCCGGCGTCGGAAAACACCAGAACGCGCTTCTGATCGTCCATGAAGGACTGCGCCTCGGCCAGATTTGCCGACCCTGCTCGGTGCTCGACGACCAGGCGGTCGCGCTTGCGCACGATGCGGCGCGAGCGGCCAGTGACTTCGGCGACGAGGTCCGCGCCGAAATGTTGGACGATCTGGTCGAGCGCGCCGGGGACAGGCGTCAAGCTGGCGAGTTTCGCGATCAGCTCGTCGCGCCGGGCGACCGCCTCGCGGCTCTCGACGGGCTGGCCATCGCGGTAGACCGGGCGCGACGACAGATTGCCCTCGCTGTCGGTGAACGGCTCGTAGAGCTGCACCGGGAAGGAATGGGCCAGGTAGTCAAGGACATATTCGCGCGGCGTGATGTCGACGCGAACATCGTTCCACTCCTCGGTCGGCAACTCGGCCAGCCGCCGCTCCATGAGCGCCTCACCCGTCGAGACGATCTGGACAACGGCCGCATGGCCCTCCTCCAGATCGCCGGTGATGGATTTGATCAGGGTCGGTGTCTTCATGCTGGTCAACAAATGGCCGAAGAAGCGCTGCTTGGCGCTTTCAAAGGCGCTGCGCGCGGTCGACTTGGCCTGGGCATTGAGCGTGCCGGTGCTGCCGGTGATGTTGGCCGCCTGCATCGCAGCATCGAGATTGTTGTGGATGACGCCGAAGGCCCCAGCGTACGCGTCATAGATGCGGACCTGTTCGGGCGTCAGCTCATGCTCGAGCAGTTCGTATTCGACACCGTTGAAAGAGAGCGAGCGGGCGGTATAGAGGCCAAGTGCCCTGAGGTCGCGTGCCAGTACTTCCATCGCCGCCACGCCGCCAGCCTCGATCGCCTCGACGAACTCGGCGCGGGTCGAGAATGGAAAATGCTCGCCGCCCCAGAGGCCGAGCCGCTGGGCATAGGCGAGATTGTGCACGGTGGTGGCGCCAGTCGCCGACACATAGACGATGCGGGCATACGGCAGGGCGTGCTGTAGCCTCAGGCCGGCACGGCCTTGCTGGGAGGGAGCGGCGTCGCCGCGTTCGCTCTTGCCGCCACCGGCATTTTGCATGGCGTGCGCCTCGTCGAAGATGATGACCCCATCGAAATCCGGACCCAACCATTCGACGATCTGCTTGACCCGCGAAAGCCTCTCGCCGCGATCGTCGGACCGCAGCGTGGCATAGGTGGTGAACAGGATGCCGTCCGCCAGCGTGATCGGCCTGCCCTGCGGGAAGCGGGAGAGCGGGGTGACCAGCAAGCGCTCCATGCCGAGCGCGGACCAGTCGCGCTGCGCATCCTCGATGAGCTTGTCTGACTTGGAGATCCAGACGGCCTTGCGACGGCCCTGCATCCAATTGTCTAGGATTACGGCGGCGGACTCGCGGCCCTTGCCTACACCGGTACCGTCGCCGATCATGAAGCCTTGCCGGAAGCGCACGGCCCGCGCCGCGTCATCTGCCGCCGCGCTAATTACGTCAAAGGTATCGTCGAGCGTCCAGGCGCCGGCGAGATACTCGGCGTGAGCATCGCCCGCATAGATGACGGTCTCGAGCTGCGCGTCCGAGAGCAGGTCAAGGACGTTCTTCGGCAGGCGCGGCCGATAACTCGGCTTGGGCGGCGCGACCGAGGCCATGGCCGCCGATTGCACGAGTTGGGTGGGGTGCGGCTGCGCGCCGGGAATGCGGATCGCCTGAAGCGCGTAGTCCTCGTAGATGGCGTCGCTGATGTGGCCGCCCTCGGCGGCCTTCCAGTCGAGCACCTGATAGGCGAGCTCAACGGCATCGGGATCAGTGAGCAGTGGCCGCGGTGTTATTCTTGCCGTGGGACCAAGATAGCCGCGCACTGTGCGGGGTGCGGCCGACGACGATGTGGGAGTTGCACCTGCGGGTATGGTGACCGGCAGCCGTGCCGGCACATGCTCGCCGACCCATGCGATCAGCGTCGCGGCATCCGGGGCAACGCCCTGATCTGCCGGGAACACGTCCGGATCGTCCGCCGGCACCCGGTCGATGACGGTGAGGCGTGTCGGAAAGGTCGTGCCATGCTTGGCGTAGGCCGAGCCGTCGATGGCGGCGGAGAAGACGATGCGGCCACGTTCCTGCAGGTGAGTAAAGGCGGCGGTCCAGGCCGGGTGGTCGGGCGCGAAGTTCGCACCGGTAATCGTCACCAGCCGCCCGCCGGGCGCGAGGCGCGCCAGGGCCGAGGCGATGTGCCGCCAGGCCGCGTCGGCCATGCGGCCCTCGACGTTGGCCATGACCGAAAAGGGCGGGTTCATCAGCACCACGCTCGGCACGGCGCCGGGATCGAGATGGTCATCGATCTGGGCGGCGTCGAAGCGGCTGGCGGAGACGCCCGGAAAGAGACACGAGAGAAGTGCCGCGCGCGTCTCGGCAAGTTCGTTGAGGATGAGCGAGGCGCCGGCTATCTCGGCCAGGATGGCGAGCAGCCCGGTGCCGGCGGAAGGCTCCAGCACACGGTCGCCGGGCGTGATGGCGGCGGCCGTTGCGGCGACCAGGCCGAGCGGAATCGGCGTCGAGAACTGCTGGAAGGTCTGTGCTTCTTCGGACCGGCGCGTATGCGTCGGCATGAGCCCTGCGATCTTCGACAATGCTGACAGCCGGAGAGCCGGAGACGCGGCCTTGCGGAACAACGCCTTTCCGTACTTGCGCAGGAAAAGGACCGTCGCAGCCTCGCAGGCATCGTAGGCCTGCTTCCAGTCCCAGGCGCCGGCGGCGTCGGAGGCGCCGAATGCGGCTTCCATCGCCGCGCGCAGCTTTGGCGCGTCGATGCTGTCGCCGCGCTCGAGATGGGGAAGCAGAAGGCCGGCGGCGGCGAAGATAGCGCCGGCTGCACCGGTTTGGGGGAGCGGGAGCGGCGCGGCTGCGGGAACTGCCACAGCGGGCGAGATCATGTACATGGTGTGAACCTCGGGAGAGCGGGGACAGGATCGAGCCGCGCGGCGCTCTCTCTGGACCGTGCGGATTCAAACCCATCCCGGCTCGCCTCTCCCTCTCTGGCCTCCACCGAAGCCAAAATGAAACAAGCGCCCCGCCATGAGGTGGAGCGCTTGCCGGTATCAACCGATCTCGATCATATTCCGCCGTCAGGCCCCGACTTCTGTAGGAAACCATTGGCGCTGTCGGGATCGGGCGGCAGGTAGGCATCATAGGGATTGCCGTCGGCGAGATGAGCGAACGGCGTGAACTCGTAGTGAAGAAGAAAGGGCCGAGCGACCCGCGCCACTCCGCCGACGGTGCTATCCGGCGGCGACCGCGTGTGCGGCAGTCTCATGGGTGGCCGAGCCGTCCTCGTCATCACCGGCCAGGAATTCGGGGAGGTCAGCTTCCTCGCCCACATTCGGCCGGGCGGCGTCATTGCCGCTAGGGCGGAGCGGTTCGGGTAGCCAGCCACTATCGGCCAGGAGGCGCTCGGCCTCTTTGGCCATGTCGGCCTTCTTGAGATGGTCGATAAGCTGGGCGGCCTGGTCGCCGGCGCCTTCGCGCACGGCTTCGAGAATGCGGGACTTGGTGACGCGACCGAGATAGTTATCCACCGTCGGCCGCCAGCCGGCATCTATCATGTCAAGCCCGGTGGCACGGGACAACCGATCGGCTTCACGCAGGCGCTGATCGAGCCCGTGCTGGGAAACGCCGCTGCCGTAGGGATTGGGTCGTTCGAACAGGGCGTTGATCCCATAGCTGACGCAATGCGCCAGCAGCGTCTGCCGGCTGGCTTCATCGAGTCTGTCGAGCCACGCCCATAGGGCCTCGTCGTCATCCAGTGGAATGACGCTCTTCCATGCCTCATGGCGCTCATCAACGGCCTTGGCCGCAGGGCTGTCCTTGAGACCGACGTCCTGCCACGGCAAGTGGACATGTCGGACGAAGGCCTCGACGCAGCCGATGGCGGAACGCTGACCGAAGGTGTCGAGGACGAGCCGGTGCAAGAGCGCCGTGATGGCCACATGCTGGTTCTCGGCCAGTGCGTTGCGCAGCGCCAACGTGCGATGGGCAGTAAGTTCGATGACCAGGCGCTCGGGTAGCGGCTTGATGGTGTCGCCGTCATCCTCCTCAGGCTCGGACGCCTGCGCGCCGATGGTGATAATCGCGCGGGCCGAAGGATTGTGTCTGCTGTCTTCGTTCTCGGTGGCGCAACCTGGCTCGGCCGAGTGGCCGTCGACCGCCTGCATCGCTTCGTCCTCGGGGCGCACATGGGCCCGATCGACGACGAGATCGCCATCACGATCGATGCTGATGAACACACCGGCGCGGGCGATCTCGGCCCCATCGTAGTGCATCGGCCGGCTCTCGAAGGCCTCAAGCGCGGTCTCGATTTGACCGAGGCGCTGATCGACATCGTCGGGGAGTTCGTCGGATTCGCCATACTCGGCTTCCAGCCGGTCGTACTCCGCCCGCAGGGCTTCGCGTTCCGCCCGCTCCGCGTCGGTCAGACCGACGGGGGTGCCAGCGATTGCCCGCAGACCGTGATTGTACCCGTAGGGCAGATCGGCATCGACCACGATCCACTTCCAGCCCTCCGCCGCGATCTCGTCGGCGATCGACTTCAGCCTATCGCCGACCAAGCGGTCGAGCAGAGGGGGGTCCTGCAGCCAGCCGCCATTGTCGGCCTCGAACAGGTCGCGCAGCACCACGCCGCCGGCAGCGACATACGCGTCGACACCGACGAACAGCGCCCGGCGATCGCTTGCCCGCACAGTGGTCTCCGTCAGCAGGCGCCGGATCTGCTGCGGCTCCTTCGACCAGGAGTTTTCGAGCGCCTCCCAGACCTGCTCCTGACGGGCGTGATCGTCGGTCACGGTGAACGCCATGAGCTGCTCGAGCTTCATGCCATCCTGCTCGTAAATCTCCTGCAGCTTGGCCGAAACCCTGGCCAGCCTGAGGCGCTGCTGCACGAATGTTGCGGAGACGAAGAAGCGTGCGGCAATCTCCTCATGGCTCGCGCCCTGGTCATGAAGTGTCTGGAAGGCGCGAAACATGTCGAGCGGATGTAAATCTTCGCGCTGAAAATTCTCGGCCAGCGAATCCTCCTCGATCGGGACCGCGCTGTGGGCGTCGCTGACGACGCAGGGAACTGGCTCGGTCTTGATCATGCGCTTCTGCTTGACCAGCAGTTCCAGCGCGCGATAGCGACGCCCGCCAGCCGGCACCTCAAACATGCCGGTCTCGTCGCCCTCGCCATCCAACACTGGCCGGACGTTGAGGCTCTGGAGCAGGCCGCGCCGTGCGATCGACGCGGCGAGGTCCTCGATCGTTTTCCCGCGCTTGATGCGCCGGACATTGGCCTGGCTCAGCATCAGCTTGTTGAAGGGGATGTCACGTGAAGCGTTGAGGGTGATCTTCTGCTTGGGCGTAGCCATGTGGACTATCTCCGCGACGGGCGGCCGAAACTCTCTCGACCTCCAAACCCGTCAAAAAAGACGGGCGCAGCCCTCTCACTCTGAGGACCGCGCCGCACCGAAGATCCCGAGGTGGGAACAGGGCCGCAGACACGACTTTGCGCATCTGCGGCTTGCGGATTACAAGCTGAGATCTCACTCGCCGTCTCGGCCAGATTGGCCGGCATGGTCGAGTTGCGTTCGGCGTCGCGAAGGTTTCCGCCCCGGCGGACCGCCTCTGCCCAGACGGAAATCGGCAGGTCGGTGCCAAAGAGCATGTCCCGCTCGATGCCGATGCCGAAAGGCAGCCGGATCGACGTCATCTCAAGCGCGGTTGCGAGCCAAATTCCTTCGCCGAGTTGATTTGAAGAGCTTCACCACCGGTACGTGTTCGGCGTCGCGATCGCGGCTATTGGCGAGCAGGCACGCGCAGTTCCTCGGTGAGAACGATCATGCCGCCCACTTCTCGGTTTCGATCTCATCGACGTTGGCGGGCCCTGCCCTGGTTCCGTTGTCAGGTTGCGGAAGGAAGGCGAGCAACCAGTCGGCTGCCCTGCTGGCCTGGGAGGCGGCGCGCACGATGGCGCGGTTGTCTTCGCGCAGGACATCGAGCCAGGAGGCCAGGTAATCGGCGTGGCGCACGGTCGGCACAATACCTAGCGAGGCGCAGCAGAAGGCCGCGTTCATTTCGGCGACCAGTTCCTCGAAAGCATATCGCTTTGTGCCGAACGCGCCGCCGAGGTCACGGCCGATGCGGGAGGGATGGCCGGTCGCATGGCCAAGCTCGTGCAGGGGTGCGGTGCCAGTCAATGGTCTCGAAATACGCCTGCGGAGGCGGCACCTGCACGTAGTCCTGCGCCGGCACATAATAGGCGCTATTGCCGCCGATGCGGAAATCGATCCCTGTCGCCTTGATTAGTGCCTCGACGGCCGGTTCGATCAGTCCGGGGTCTGGCGCGGGCGCAAACACCGCCAGATCGTCGGGCAGATTTTCGCATTGCGCGAGGTTGAAGACGGTGAAGCGCTTCAGAAACTGTATGGCCTGTGCTGCCTCGCCGGTTTCCCGCGCGCGTTTCTTCTCGTCGTCAGGGATGAAGCGGTCAGCATAGACGACGGTGGTCCCGTGTTCGCCCTTGCGGACATGGCCGCCCAGCGATAGCGCCTGGCGGAAAGTCAGCCAGCCCTGGACGGGAAAGCCATGCTCAACGACCGCACCCCACAGGATCAGCACGTTGATCCCCGAATAGGCGCGGCCAGAGGCGGCATTGGCCGGCATGGCGAGAGGTGCTTGCGCCGCCGCCGTGCCCCAGGGCTGCACCCAGGGAAAGCGCCCAGCTTCCAGCTCGGCGATGATCTTGTTGGTGATATCATCATAGAGGCTTGTCCGGTCGGCGCCGGCGCGAGCGTAATGTCTGGACATCGGGTTTCTCCGCGACGGGCGCCGGAGGCCTCTCCTCCAGCTCTCAACCCGTCACGGCAAACCGATCCGTACTCTCGCTCTAGAGGCATACCAGGCCTCGAAGGGGAACGCTCCCGAACCTGGGGCAAAGGCGGTCCGTGCCAAATCGGCAGATGTCGCTAGCCATCAAGTATGGCTATTGCTAGGGACCGCGTGGCGGATGCGGTCGGTAAGCGTTTGTTCGACGTCGAAATAGCCCTCCCAGGCCTCGGGCAACTGAGCCCGCGCGGCAGCGGCGAAAACATCGAAAGCGTTGGCGCTTTCGCAGGTGGGCAACTCCGTCCAACTGACGGGCACCGCGCACGCCGCTCCCGCGCGTCCCCGAGTGGACCAGGGACAGATTGCAGTGGAGCCTTGGCCGTTGCGCAGGTAATCGAGAAACATTCGGCCCTTGCGCTTCGCCTTGCTCATGTTGGCGACGAAGCGCGACGGATCTGTACGGGCCAGTAGTTCGGCGAAGTCTTGGCAGAAGCTCTTGACCTCGTCCCAGTCTGCCTCCGGGACGAGCGGCACCACCACATGAACGCCCTTGCCGCCGGACAGCAACGGCCACGACTCCAGCCCAAGCGCTTCCAGAATGCCGCGAATGTCGAGGGCTGCCTGCTTGACGGCAGTGAAGCCAAGGCCCTCGTCGGGGTCGATGTCGAAGATCATGCGGTGCGGCAGATCCGGCTGCTGGCGACGGCTACCCCAGATGTGGAATTCGAGCACGTTCATCTGGACGCCTGCGATCAGCCCAGCCAGGTCATCGACCCACAAGATGCGGCTTTCCTTACCGGACATCTTCTTCAACTGGCCGTCATGGATGGCCTTGGGCATGCCTGGCAGTCTGTGCTTCTGAAAAAAAGTCTGTTGCAAGTCGCCATCGGTATCGCGCACCAGCGACAGCGGCCGATCCTGGATGTGCGGCAGCATCTTCTCGGCGACCGCGGCGTAGTAGGCGGCGAGCGTGGCCTTGGTCACCTTGGTCGCCGGATACATGATCTTGTCCGGATGCGTCAGCTTGACGCCGACAGCAGCGGCGATCTCCTTGCCTATTCCCGGATCGAGGTTGGCGGAGCCAGGAGTTGCCGGCGTCTTCGGCATTTCCATCACCACCTGGTCGGCTCGCTTGTCTTCGCGCATGCCCTCAAAACTTGGATGCCGCAAACTGCCGTCCGGTGTCACTTCGGCATAGGTAACCTCGGCAACAAGTTCGGGCTTCACCCATTTGGCACGTCGGGCAATGTCTCTCGGGACGGACACGAAAGCCGATTTCTCAATACGGCGTTTCTCGAGCTTCGCGAGGATGTCCTTGCGCTCCGCCTCGGTGAACCCCGTGCCGACGCGGCCGCGATAGATGAGCTTGCCATTGTCGTAAATGCCGAGGATCAGCGAGGCCATGCCGCGACCTGTGTCACTTGGGCGGTAGCCGCCGACGACGAACTCCTGCCGTTTCGTGCACTTGATCTTGAGCCAACTCCAGGTGCGGTCGCCAACGTAGGTGCTGTCGGCGCGTTTGGCGATGACGCCTTCGTGGGCGCCCTCGCACATGGAGTCGAACACCTTTTGGCCCTGGTCGACGGTGTGGCTGGAGAATTGCAGGCAGTCCTCAGGGCGGCGCGCGCCCAGCAGGGACTCAAGTTGCGCCTTGCGCTCGAGGAGCGGCTGGTTCGACAAATCTTCACCATCGAATTCAAGCAGATCGAAGGCGTAGAACTTGAGGGGCATACCCGCGGCGATGCCGGTTTTCAGCATGGAGAAGTTCGTGCGGCCCTGGCTGTCGATCGCGACGATCTCACCATCGATCAGCACCGCGCCTTCGGTCAGTCTTTGAAGCGGCGGCAGGATGACCTTGAACTGTCGGGTCCAGTCGTGGCCATTGCGCGTATAAACGACGACATTCGAGCCGGAGATGGCGATTTGGGCACGATAGCCGTCGAACTTCATCTCGAAAAGCCAATCCCCGCCGACCGGTATGTGGTCTGTCAGCGTGCATAGCTGGAAGGGTCGAAACCGCGGGAGCCGATTTGTAGGGACAGATTCTGAGTCTCTGGGCCGTGTGCGCCTTTTACTGAGGGTGCCGTCTACAGCCGACATGCGGAACTCGGATACATAGTCCGACTCAATACCCTGCCCGGGATTCGGTTCCATGCCCAAGCATCCCGCGCCGGCGACCGTCGGCGCTCAAAGGAAGAAAGGCGTATAAGCCGCAGTCCTGCTTGCGTCCGCAACAGCGGACAATTGTCGCGCGCAGGACGAAGGAAATTCGCCCCCGCCGCGGGCGGTGAACGGGACAGCCGTAGGAGCGTCAGCATAGCGCCGGCCGCAGGACGGGACGCGGGACCGACTGTCCCCGTCCGCGGTGGTCCGCATATTTTTGCGTCGAAGCCGACCGGCGGAGATCGCGCATTTCCCGCTTCGACAGTTCGGCCGCTGATCGCGATCGGAGTGTCCAAGCCAGAGCCGAGTTGGCCTACACGAAATCGATGAGGTCTTGCATCCGTTCACCCCTCAATTGCGTGGCAGCTTGTGAATTTCCAGCCTGACAGGCCCTCCCCTGTCACAACTTGTGCAAAAGAGCGCTCGCTCGACCGAACTCAATAGAGCGCCTTTTCCATAGCGTTCAATGAGGCCGGCAGGCTTTACCGTTGCATGGTGCGAACAGGATCTGCACCAGGCCCGCAGCACATGCCACTCGCGAAGATCGCCGAGCGCCACATCCAGGGCAGCGTGAACGCTGCCATCGATGATGGCCTGCAATGGGATCTTGACCTCGCCTGGTGTCAGAATTTTCTCCATCACATGCCGACTGTTGTAGTGGATCAGCAACATGCCCGGCCGGCGTCGGATGGCGGCCTGCCAGGCTGCCTGACTCACAGTTGAATCGGGGGAACGAGAAATGGTTTCGGACAAAACCTGCTCCTCGCGATCCCAGACCTCGACCCAAAAATTGTGTTCCGCGGTTTTTGCCGTTGCTTCGCCATCCACGGCGATTGCCGCCAAGCCATGGTCGCTTTGCTGCTCCAGATCACGCAGAAACAAGGAACATATTTCTCCCTCGTCAAGGGCATGCTGGACTCTTCGTTCTCTTTTTGTTCACTATTGGCACGTGCTGGCCGGCGTCATCCAGATTGCCGCAGGACTCATTAACTCAGCGTGGCGCTTGCGCAATAACTAATTTAGTGAAATCTTAAATGCTTCTGGGAGTAGACGAGAGACCGGTCGGTCCAATTATGGGGCGGCATTGAACATAAATGTTTTTTCCGCGATTCCTGGTCGGGATGTTTGCCACGTCGACCGTGGTGGCGTTATGGATTTACCTAGCAACGGGTTCGTTCTGGAAGTCGCTTGCATGGACCTTGCTGATTTTGATCATATTCCAGGTTGGATATTTCTTGTTTTCATTCGCGCTTTTCCACACGCTTTGGACGAAGAGAACCGAAGAAAAACCGAACACCGCCGAGCCTACCCGTCGAGACGGCGGTGTCTCATCTAAAGGCGGCCGATGACGCTCACAAGCCGGCCACGCAGCATCGTCAAACCGCCGGGGAAGGTTGACCGTCTTAAATCGCGCCATCGTTGGGCGGCAAGCGCCTCCCTGAAATCTTGCAGAGGAATGAAGCAAGCCTTCCTCGCGGCGCAGGTGCCTCACACGCCCGATTGCTGTCTTTGCAAGCAACGATCTCCCCACTGTTATTGGGTAGCCGGGCCGAGGCTTGCGTTTGCACATGATCGGCGATGCTGCCCTGGGGATCGCGGCGACTGGCCGAATAGGACGACAAATGACGCAGGAACTTGGACGCTACAGATGCTGTGGCACCAGCGGACAGGAATACCGTCGTTGAATACCAGAATATGGTCGGCTTCGACGCCATGAGTGGCCGACAGATAGGCCGAGAACGAAAGAGCATGGCTTAGTCAATGGCGGCGCTGCACCGACGACAACACCACTCAGACACTCAGCACCCACGAGTTCATCCAACAGGTGGATTAGGCCACCGTCGATGTTAGTCCAGGGCTCCGAACTCAGCGTGTGGTCGGTCGTCCTCGAATTCACTCGGAGGGTTCTGCGGGCGCGCGTTCCCGCTGACCGCTCTCCATCCCAAGTCGTCAAGCGATCCGCGGCAGCCAGCTTGCGCGCGGGGCCTCCTAGGTGATCACGCCATAACGCCGATCGACCGAATAGGTCATGACTTCAGCTGCGGCGGACCAGATGTCTGCTTGGCCGCCGCCGCACAGCCCAGCAGATCCCACCTGGCGCCGGCTTCTCGAGCGTTCGCTGCGGGCCATCGTCCAAAAGGCTGTGTTCCAACAACTCTAACGAGAGAGATACACTCCTGCTACTCGGCGCCGCTTCCCTCAAAGCGCTGTCTGGTAAAAAGGCTCGGCGCCCTTCTGGTTTGTTCAGGTTCAAAAGGAGGGCGCCGGCCCCAGACTTTTCCGCCCAGAATGGCGATTGGCGCTTCGGGGTGATCTCGTCGACCCTCACCTGTCGCCGATCTTTTTCGCCCAGGCCAGCGCCTTGGTCTTGGCTTTTGTGGTGAAACACCGTTGAGCGGTCGCCACCGACTCGTCGAGCATGCTCCACCTTCGCTTAGACCATAAAGGTGTGGTGCGCTCATATTAGCATGAGCATATATAACTTGGCAGCCGGCCATGTCCCCAGTCCCCAGCCGGTTAGGCCCGGCTGCTCTCTACCCCCAAAGAAAGCCGGGCCGTCCCCGCGGCCAGATCGTTCCGCGCTTGGTAGACAGCTCGCCGGGCGATACCCCGACCACCTCGAGCCCGGCGAGCCTGACCTGGTCAATGATCGGATCAGGACCGGGGTCAGCCGGCAAATATCTATGCAAGACCGGTGTCACTTTGTTAGCGCTGAAATGGATCAGTTTTCACAGGACCACCAACCCAGCGCAGCGAAACCAACTGCTGGGACAAGCATGCAGCACCGAATCGCGAACGGCGATTCAATTAGCACGCACTTAATTACCTCATAACATTTTAACGAAACGTTGACCGCGCTGTCCCAGAATAGGACGGCGCGGTCGGACCCCAACCGGACTGCGCAGGCGGGCTTCGGCACTCAGCGCCCGCCGAACTGTCGGAGCCGCCACCCACATCCCACATTATGCCAGCAACGGTTGAATCAACTATTACTGCGCGTGCAAACGGCCTGCCATGGGAACAAAAGAGGGATTCACATCGAACACGGTTCGATCAGGATCGGACCATGCCTGCGCCAGCACGGCACGCACGCTCGCGGCCTCCACTGGCTTCATCGCGGAGAGGTCGCGGTCGTTGGCCACTGTCCCCGTAAACGCCAGATCGCCCGACAACGCCTTGAAGAAAGTCGTCTTGCCCGAGCCGTTCGGTCCGACGAAGGCGGCGATCTCGCCCGGCCTCGCAACGAAATCGACATTGGTAACAATGCGCTTGCCGCTTATCGCTACCCAGACATCGCGTGCTTCGATCATGCCGGCCTCATAGGTTTCAAATCTCACAAGTCGATTACGCCGCGCTTGTGCAGCAGAATCCAGAGGAAGAACGGCGTGCCGGCGATCGCGTGACGATGCCGATCGGCAGTTCGGCCGGCGCTACGACCAATCGGGCAACGGCATCGGCGATCAGCAGCATGCAGGCGCCAAGCAGCGCCGATGCCGGCAAGAGATAGCGATTGTCCGGGCCGATCAGCAGCCCCAGCAGATGCGGCACGACGATGCCGACGAAACCGATGCCTCCGCTGACTGCGACAGAGGCGCCGACCGCTGCCGAGACGCCGACGATCGCGGTGTATTTCAGCCGTGGTACCGGGATATCGAGATGGCCGGCCGTCGCCTCGCCGAGCGCCAGCGCGTTGAGCCCTTGGCCAGGAACGGCATCGCCGCCACCGCCAAAACGATGATCGGTCCGACGGAAGCGATCTTCGGCCAGGTCGCGCCGCCGAGCGAGCCCAGTTGCCAGAAGGTCAGGTATGCGGAACTGCCGGAAAACAATCTTTGACGATCTCTCCCCCAACCGCTCGCAGCGAGCCGCAAAACGCGTGGCGCCTTGTCCGCGCCTTCGCCCTCGATATGGTCGCCAAGATTGTCGTGGGCCTTGCCGTAGGTCTGGGCGTCGCCATCGGGATAACGGTTCGCGACCACGCCAGGCACACGCGCGCGCCCCGGCCATCCACGAAACTTGATAGGCGAAGCCGACTGTAAGGCGACCAAAACGGAGACGCTGCAGTCCGCACCTGATTGCGGGGGCCCGTGTCAGAAATGGAGTTCTCCTCTAGTTGTCAATGGCGGCAGCCAGGACGTCGTCCTGGCTGATTGAACCGGGGTTTTCGAAAGTTCAGGCAGCGCGTCCGCGACAGGTGACAACACGGCGATCGCTGACTCATAGACCTCCGTCAGGTAGGACGAGATCAAAGGATCGCTGCGCCACTCAACAGCTCGGCAAAGAAGGCCGTAGACCTCGCGTTTGGTTCCGACGTCCACGCCGGCCGGGGTTTCGTCAAAGATGAAACATCGGCAAGAATGTCCCATTGAGCAGGACCTCGACCTCCTTCTCGACCATCCCCAGGCGCGGGCTCGACGATCTCACACTCAAAGTTGCGACCTGACAAAGTCGAAGCGTTGAATGGGTGATGCGCCCGTCGGGCGTTCATGGTTGTTGTAGCACCGCAGCACGATCACACCGGATCAATTGTCAACCCATCAGCCCTGCTGCTCGAAGGGCCTCCTCCGTGACCTTCGTGATCTCTGCTGGTGGTGAAGCAGATGTGTCGCTGCCAAACTTCTCGAAGGCAAGATCGACTTCAACTACCCGCGCTTGCTGCGCTGCGGAACTATAATGCGGCGGTTGCGTCGCTGCTTCCTTGAGGCCGGAAAAACGAGCGGGCCAGACAAAGTTCGCACGCCTGCTTTGCTGTCTTCGGTTCTACTAGAGCCAAGTGTGAACGGGACGCCTGGCGCTGGATTGCGCGCCCAAAAGGATCACTTTGTGACCACCAGCATCAGTACCGCCGTCGCTCCCTACGACGCTGCACGCAAGCTCGGGCGGGAACGTCGTCTGGTTGTGGAGCGGGTTGGTTCCACTGCCATGCTGCCAACACCAACAACGCCCTCACGCTCCCTTGCACTCGTTACTTTGTGCAAACGCTCATAGGGCAGCAACTCCTTGACCCGCGTACCAAGCGCAACAATTTCTGCCCGCAAATCTTCGCATTCCTGCCTCTGGACTTCGTGCTGCATCTGCTCGGAGGCGTATTGCGCCGAGATGTGCGAGAGGTCCGCAGTCAGCTTCGAAAGGCTCGTCATGTCGGCTTCGCTCTCTTTCAAGAGATCAGAATACCTTTCATCCGCAACCTGCTTTTCGGCCATGGTATCGCTCCATTGAGCCGTCAGCCTGGCGATTTCACTGGATGCTACGCTTGCCTCGTTCGTTGCCGCATCCAGTCGCGATTGAAGACTTTGAATTTCAGATCGCAAACCTCGCATCTCTGCGAGACTGCATGCACGTTCGGCTCCCGTGTCATCTTCCATGATGCGTGCGGCCTCTGCCATTTCCGACAGTTTCGCCTGCGCGATCTCAAGCGACTTCTGCAACCGCGTTTCGTCCTTCTCGCTCTTGCCGAGCGCAGCCAGCAGTTCGGAATGCCGCACCGCATCGTTGGCGTGGATCGTCGACAGCTCATCAAGCCTCCGCCTCGCCTCAGCTTCCCGCTTTTGCGACTTGTCGAGGTCGATCGAGAGTCTGACATGCTTTTCTCGCAAGGTATCGTTTTCGCGCGCCCGTCTATCGGCCTCGGCTGTTCTGGCCGAAAGAGCTTTGGCCGCCTCGCCGAAGTCCGCCTCCCTTATTGCGATGGTAGTGGCCGCTTCTACAAGTTCCAGCCTTACGGCGGCGAGCGCACTACGAAGAGCGTCCCTGTCCTGGGCCAAGCTTACTTCGCGCTGCTGTATGGCTCCGAACGCGCTGTCGTGCTCACGTTGCTTCCTCATCGCATCGTGCAGCTGTTCGGACAGGACCATGTGTTCTCTCGTCAGGTTGGCATTTGCCACTTCCAGTTCGTTGGCACGAAAGAAGTCCGCTTGAAGGATCTGAAAAAAATCGCGTGTGTAGTGGTGCGAAGTTGCAACCTCCATTAGCTTGGCTTTGACATCCTCCAAATGGCCTTCCGCATCCTGAATGAGCATCTCAAATGAGCTCAAAGCAGCCAGCCGGCTCTGCGTATGCGAAGTTAGCTGGCGAGGGGTTTCATTGGGAGTGCCCTCGGGTTGCAGGGCATCGGTCCCTTTTGCGAGGCTGTCTTTCGAGGCACTGCCGTCGTCTGATGGTGACACCTCGTCAAGGCTCAGGGAGATGTTCAAAGCCTCGACTAGCTCTGTCTCGAGTTCCTCGGCGGCTCTTTCCACATTGTCGTAACGTTTGATCAGGTTCGATAGTTTCATGACAAGCTCTCCCGGCGCACCACTTTGAATTAATGGTTTGGCAACCAACGATTACACACCATATACCGCTCCGGGAACGACGACTGCCATGCAATCGACTATATTAGATCATTCTAAAGCAGTACGCTCGCAAAGGGGGGAGTGCCTGCTTCGGATCAATCCGGTGATCATGCCGCCAAGTCGAACGTCTTCTTTCGGGAGACGACCAAGGAAGCCTCAACGGCCGACATTGGCGCGCAGGCGCCGATCATAAGGCGCATACCAGACATTCCGCAGCTGATCGTCCACGTTCCCGGTCGTATCATGCCCTTCCACATGGTCGATCGGAGAACAGCCTGCATATACTCTGCGAGGTCGAGTTCGCCGTGCGCCCGATCTATAATAGAGATCGGGCCTGGCCGGGCGATCCCTTTGCCCAACCGCAGCATACTACAGGCGGCGAGCGGCGCCATCTCCTCCTCCCCCGCTGGCTCTAGCGGAGTGGATTCTGCCGCGGCCCGTGCAAGGCTACGCAGAAGGATGCTGTCTCGTGCGCGTCAACGCTTCGCAATTGCCTCCTTCGGTGCAGTTCCGAAGATCAGAGTTGGTTTGTTCCTCACCCCTTACCGGTCAAGCGATGTGCAGGAGTTCGCGCAGCCGGACCGGCAGTCGGGGCGAGGCTTGCAGTTCGGCGCAACTCGCCTCCCATCGATTCAGATACTCGGCGATCGGTACACCTGTGCGGCCGGGCCATCGGTTCAGTGCGCCCAGCGCCTCGACACAGTCGGGCGCCGCCTCGTACTCAGTGAGGATGGTCTGGGAGATTGCTTGGGCAAACGGATTGAGACCGGGTATTTCGATTTCGCTGCGATGATCGGCGAACCAGGCGGCCGGGTCGCGGCTCAGCCCCTGGCTGTCGGCGAGCGCGGCGTAGCCGCGGACGATGTTGTCGCGATACGCCGCTATGGCATCGCCGAACGCGTTGTCGCCGGCAAATGGCGGACTCTCTTTCCAGTCCTTCGCCAAGCGACCAAGACCGCGCAGCGAGAAGGCCTCGACCAACGCTTCCTCCAGCCACTGGCAGGGCGGCGCCGGCTTGGCGTCCGCCTGCCAGCTGTTGGCCATGACGTGGCCGAGCTCATGGCCGAATTGGTAGGCGAGCTTTGACCAATCCCGTTCGCCAATGTCGACAATGATCCACGCCATGCTGCTACCGTCGGGGTGCAGCCAGATCGCCGGCTGCCCCGAAGTGTGCTCGTCGACACGAAGTCGCGTAGGCTGGCCATCGGAGAGCAGGCGGACGCCATCCAGGCAGGCGTGCCGCGTGCGCTCGACGACCTGATCTGCGGAGCGCGGAAGCATGTGACCCCAGTCGCCGGCGAGTTCGATCGGGGCGGTTAGTAGGGTGGAGGGAACGGCAAGGGGCGGCACGGACACCGCGTAGCTTGTGCCTGCTCTTCCCGGCTGCGTCAATGCCGCTGGGATCAAGTTGCGGATCGCTGCGCCCGCAAACAGTGTAACGAAATCTCGTCGCCGCAATTGGGTTCCTGATGTCCGACCGCTCGAACTTAGAATACCTGATCCGTAAGGCAAAGGGTCGGGACGCATGGTGCGTTTCAAACAAGCTTTTGACCGCGGTTTGCGAACGCCTTTGCTGGCTGCGCGCTCAATCATCCTTTCCTGACCTTTGCCACGCCGCAAGGTAATCACTTTGGTAAACTTTCTGCTCGCCGTCAGAAATCTCGAATGTCTTCCTGGCTGCCATGAGGACGTATGTTCTAGCAGTGCTCATTGTCATGTTTGAGCGCTGTCCGAGAACAGCCGGGTCGGGAACGTCTCGTGGATTGGGCTTCCCCACGTCGTCGACCAATTGCATCAGCTCTATCTCGAATCCGTTTTCGCGAGAAAATGTTCGCCATAACAAGTCAGGACTAAACTGGTAAAGGCCATGTCCAAGAAAGTTATTTGCGCCGTCCACCATCAAGAATATGCCGCCGACTCTTAGCATCCTCTTTACGTTCGAAAATGCCATGCGCGTATCAAACACATGCTCAATCGTCCCGCCGTCGAAAATACAGTCGAATTGATTTGCAAGTTCATCAGGAATCGGATCGTTCAGGTCGTGAGTGATGTCGGCTCCTTCGAAATCAGAATAATCGAGTGACCTTATCGCCTTGCTTCCCAGATACTTGAATAATTCCTCGCAATATCCCGTTTCTCCCTTGATATTTTCGATCGATACTCGTCTGTCATATGAACGAAGGACGGAATTTCCCAAGGTGCTGTCGTGAATGTGGTAACCTTGACGTCCTAACCACAAGGTTTCGCCAAGAGACCGCCCGCGGAATTTCAAGAGAAAATCCATAACGTATATATCGACACCCATCGAACTTGCCCCCGCCACGGCCTTTGTATTTGGTCACTTATCGATGTGTGCGTAGAATCAACTGCCGATGCCGGACGACGACTTGACATCCTGTGCGACCGATCGGCGCGCAGCCCGTACATTAGCACGACTGTGTCCAATTTTGAGCAAAGAAGAACCAGATCTCTACGATTCGATAACCCAAGGGCTCGGTACCCAGTTCGTTATCCACGGTTAATTGACCTTATCGACTTTCGTGTTTCGGCGTCAAAGCCGCATGACGATGTCGATTGTGCCATCAACATGGCGTACGCTCCGTTGAAATGGCATCCGATATGAGGCAACAAGTTAAGGGGGAGTTCTAGACCGGGTCGCCGACCGAACCCTTTCTTGTCTATGTTGGCAAAATTCGCTTTCGAGGATCAGCAAGGTGCGGCTGATAGTCGATTGGAGCGCAAAGCAACTTCGGGGGTACACTGGTCGGCCGCGTCATGGCGGCATAGTTATTGCTGGCGGGTCCGATCCGGTCAGCGCAGCGGAAATCAAGCTGTCGCCCCCAAACAGTGTAACGATATCCCGCGCCGCGCTTCGATTCCCAATATCCGACCGCCACGTTTTAAAATACCATGTCAGTCCATAAAGGCGAAGGCTCGGGAAATGGGGGATGAGGAGTGGGCGAGGCCATTTTTTCGCGAACATACACAGGGGATGCTTTTTCAAGTTGGCAGGTGGCGAATGAAATGTCAGTTCGCCTTGAAGACGGATCCCTTGTCGTCTCGGATACGGAGCGGCACAACTGGCACCTGTTGCGCCTCCATCATTCAGCTTTTCTATTTAGAACTATCAGACTGAAATGTTTGCTGAAATTTCGCCCTGACGCTACCGCCAATTTCTACATCCATCACTATGGCTCCATCGATGTAGCGGAAATTTCTGCGGACGGGTCCATAGTCAATGATGGCATTTGCAGGAGCATAGCGGTTGAAAAGAGTTCCGAGGGGCTACTTGAGGTAGAGGCGACATTCCTGAGCTGCCATTCAACCCTGTCCATCGGCTGCTCCAAAAACCGCCACCCCTTCTATGCTGGCACTGGACGCGAACAGTTCGTCCTCGTCAGCGTTCTGGTTGAGACGTTTGACGCGTATCCTGAATTGTCCCGTACGCCAGCAGAGGAGCGCATTACGCTTGTCGATGTCGGTGGCCAAGGGGGCCTGCAACTCAAGTGGATGCTGAGAGCCGATCAGATTACGCCGGTGGTTTTCGAACCCATACCGTCGGAGGCTGCAGTGCTAAGGCAAACCCTTGGCCGAATCCCCGGCGCTCAGGTAATAGAAAAGGCGCTGGCCCACACCACAGGCGTTCAGAAGCTCCACATTACAGCGGATACAAGCTGCTCCTCCTTGAGGGAGCCAAACTTCGACGTGCTGCAGCAGTATTCGGTAGCGCCAATTTTTGTCGTGGTCGGCACGCAAGACGTCGAATGCGTTCGATATGACGATTTGTTCCGAAGGCACGCCGCTCCGTCACCGGACGTGATGAAGATAGATGTTCAAGGTCTTGAATACGAAGTTCTGCTGGGCTTTGGGCACCTTCTGGAAAATTGCCTGGCCATCGAACTGGAGACGCACGTAGTCCCTATATACAAAGGTCAGAAACTACTTGGTGATATCATCGATATGCTTGGACTTTTCGGATTTTCCCTACGGCACATCAAGCAAATTCCGCATTTCGACGGCGACGCCGTTGAGTTTGACGCTCTTTTTACGAAACGGCGCGACAGGGCTATCGCTTTTTCCGAGTCGGCAACGCGAAAGTTTGCCACAATTACCGAGGTCTTGGAGATTGATCCATACTTTTGACGGAGATGCCTGCGTCGTCCAGTCAACGATTTTTGAATTGGTCGCGCTCAGTCCGTTACATGTGAGAACGAAATCACTGCCTGGCGAGGATACGGTGAGACGAATGATAGATCACGTTCACGTAATCAACCTTGATCGCAGCGTTGATCGTCTCGAGAGATTTCGTAAGACGAACGATCATCTTAGAAGTATTCGGAGATTTCCTGGAACTGATGGTCGACTTGTGGACCGTGATCGGCTTGTACAGGACAAAATCATCTCGCCGGATCTAGATTACGCGGCTGGAAGTTTGGGCTGCGCCGTTTCTCACGTCGCGCTCTGGAAAGAAGCTGTTCGACGGAGTGAGGCAATAACCGTGGCCGAAGACGATGCCATCTTTTCTCGTCATTTCGAACCGCACATGCATTCACTGTTGGCTAACATTCGTGACTGGGACTTCATCCTTTGGAGCGCAAGCCTGCGGTGTTACGCTTGGCTGGATGCCCTCCCAGGCGGAACTGGCGCGAGGCTTGAGTTCTTTTCTGGAGAGGTGATGACACATGTCCAGGATTTTCAAGAGGCCGAAACGGAACCCGTTCTTCTGCGAGCACACCATCTTTTGGGTCTTGTATGTTATTCAGTTTCTCCAAACGGGGCACGCGCGCTGCTCGACTGGTGCCTTCCAATACGGCCGATGATCATCGATTTCGCGGGATTCGGCCTGAGGCTGAACAATGCTGGAATTGACTGCATCATGAATGGGGTAATGCCGTCGCTGAAAGCGTATGTGTGCCTTCCACCTCTGGCGATCAGCGATGAACGACCCGAGGAATCGGTTCGGATCAACACATGAAGTGACATCCTGCGAAGCAGGCGCCCACGCAGAGTCGCATGAACCAGATTAGCCCTTCGCAGTAGATCTGCATTTGCGGCTCAGCCGCGTTGCGTGGCTGCGGCATCTGTGGGTGCTCGTGTCTCGATATCTCCGGTCCGCTCCTCCTCCCGCAGCCGAACGAAAAACTCTAGATTGTTCTTGAGTCTCTGGTTAACTGAGTCGAGTTCAAGTGCCCTTTGCCCCCATTCTACCGCACGGTCCATCGCATTGAGATGCCATGACGCGATGGCGCCGAGGTCAAACAGCCGAAATCCCCAGCAGTTCTGATCGTCCAGATAGCTTCCGGTGCGGTGCGTCCTCTCGATACCGTTGGTGCAAGCCCAAAACAGATTCAACCAGTCCGCTTTGCCGTGGAGCTCTTCGGCCAGGTCGGCCCAGATCTCGCGGCGGTGCGGCGCTTCCATCCGCGCCTTGTCCAGCCAGGACAAGCTCTGTTCCGGGCGCATACGCGCGATATAACGCATGGCCTCGGCTCGTTCTTCGCCCCACGTGCTTGTCGGCAAGGCAAGATAGCGCTCAAGCAACTCGACAGCCCGATCCTTCTGGTTGGCCCACATCAGGTCTCGCCCGAGCCAGAAGCAGATTTGTGCGTCGGCGGGGTCTTCCTTGTGCGCCACTTCCATCAGCGGCAGGTAACTGCTCCTTGTTGGCTTGGTAAGGTCCTGCACCTCGAACATGACAATGTCGCTGCTGCTGGCCGTGACCTCCCTCTCTCCCGTGAAGACCAGGGCTTCGTGAACAGGCCTCTTGAAACGATATCCCCAGCGATGATGAAAGTTTTTCGCTGGCCAGTTGCGAAGTGGGGTCGGGTCGTCGACGCTCGCTCTGTACACTGTCTGACAATAAAGGGCTGTCGTCTCGCGAGTCCAGACAGCCTCGAGCTTTGCCCGCCAGCCAGGTTCAAGGAACCGGTCCATGTCCATTGTGCAGCACACATCGACGTCGTGCGGGATCAGTGCCATCGCGGCGTTGCGGGCATCGTCGAAACGCCATGGGCGGACCGCTATCCTGTGCACGGTAACGCCGGCAGCGGTCAGCCGTTCCACCGTATCGTCGGTGCTGCCCGTGTCGGCGACAATGCGATAGTCGGCGTCGACGGCCGAATTGGCCCAGCGCTCCGCGTTTGCGGCTTCGTTCAAGGCGATGGTGTAGACAGCGACTTTCACGGCGCTCTGCTCACTCACGCGCTGGTGCAAGATTTCGCCTGGCGGACATGCCCGACGCGCCCTTGCGGATAGCCACCAGGCCTCCCAGCAGTTTCGCCCGATTCAACTCGTAGTGGCTGTCGAAGAACAGGATCTCGGCGAACTGACCGGCAAGCGCGCTCACGCCCAGCGGATCGACCGACCGCGCGCTGCCGTACTGCTGGATTTCCCGCAGCAAGTTCTTCGTCAGCGTGATCTTGCCAAGATCCTCGCCCGGCGGCTGCCAGTCGAGGTCTTCGATGAAATACCAGCCGCCCTCCGCGAGCAGCGGGAAGAACTCGCGCAGGGTGAGCTGCTCGTCGAACGAGGCGTGGCTGCCGTCGTCGATGATCGCGTCGAACGAGCGCGGCTCGAGTTTCGCCGCGACTCCGCGCAGATCATCCAGCTTGGATTGATCGCCGACGAACGACTTGAAACGTTCATTGTTCAGGCGGGAAAAGTCCGTCAGGTCGACGCCGACCACCTGGCAAAACGGAAAGTAGCTCTGCCATAGCGCGACCGAAGGTGTCTCGCTCTGGTTGTCCGCCAGCCTGCGGCAAAGCCCGATTTCCATGAGCCGCCGCATGGCAAGCCTTCTGCCCGACAGCAGGCGATCGTAGACCCTGGCATAGGCATGACGGTTGCCCGTATGCCGGTTCTTGTCGGTATTGAAGCGGTCGGCGAGAGTTGTGAATGCCGGGAAACTATCGAGTGGGTTGATCAGCTGCGAGATCAACGGTGCCCCCTCGCCGCCCGGCCGGGCGTCGTTGCGGGCCGTCCACAGGTGGATACCGAACACGCGGGCATCGTTCAGATAATCGGTCAATTCCGATAACGGCCTATCGAACCTGTCGATCTCGGTCCAATCGATCGCGTTGAAGAACATCGGGCTGAATACCTGGTCGCGCAGCTCGGCGCCGGCTGCGGTCGCGATGTAGTCGGAGAGCAGCTTCGGGCCGATGTCACCGAACTCCTTGCCGCGCGCTTCTTGGAAACGCTCGAGCGACAATTCGTATAGCGCCCTGAGGTGGCGGCTGTAGGGCTTGGCGTATATGACGTTGCCGCAGATGAAGTGGCCCTTGTGTGCTCCCCGCCATTGCAGATTGAAAAAGTGATCGCCGCGAAAGGGGAACGGCCGCAGCAGGATCACGTCGGAATCCATCCACAGGCCGCCATGTTCGTAGAGCAGGGCGTAGCGGAAAATATCGCTGAAATATCTGATCTCGGAGCCGGCGACGATGCGCTCGAACAGGGCCCGCGGCATGACGTCGTCGGCATTGCGGACCTCGATCCCGTGCGGGACGAGGAATTCGAGCTTCTCTGGCGCATAGCTCCACACCCGCACCGGATGGCCAGCCGCTCGCATCGACGTTGTGGCGCCAATCAAGGTACGATGCTCAGCTTTGTCGGACATCACTTCATAGAAGCAGTTGATCTGCGGAAGTGCGGTGTCGTCGCTGCCAAGGAAGGGATAAATCCGCGCGTCGAACTGGCGCGATCGTTGCAGTCGTTCCAGCGGAGAATCGGCGTCGCGCAGAAACGGCGCGAGCTCATGAAAGATCTCTTCTGTCGATTTCATGCTGCCGGTGCCGAAGTCCTTACCTTCCAACGGCGCCCGGTTTGCATCACCCATGGCCCCACCGTCGGCGCGGCCAGGCTTGATCCCGGCTTTCGTTGGAGGGGCGCGCAAGGCCGGCGTCGACAGTGTCTGTTTCGTCCCTGGATCAGCCACCGACGACAGGCGATCCACATCCTCTAGCATCCCTCCCACATCCGCATCATCGACGGTCGCGATCCAGCACTCGCTGTCGGCAACGCTGTAGGAAATCAGCAAGCGCTTCTCATCGGGATGCCAAGCCAAGCCGGCAGCGAACTCGGCGCCCTTCTCGTTGAAGTAAAAGGGACGGCTCACCTTTTGCAGCAGGTTCATTGCGTCGAACCAAACAAACCGATGCAGGCAGTATCGCCTGTTCTCGGAGGGTCTCCATTGCACCTCGTGAATCAACATTAGCCAACCGCCGGCGAAAGCGACCTGTTGGCTTACGCCGCCGAATCGTTGGGCCGCAATTCCAGGAGAGGTCTCGCTGATCGTTTCAGCTCGCTCATCCGCCACCCGAATTGGATCGCCGAAACAAACCAACTGCAGCCGCTCCTCGCCGGCTTCGCCTGATGTGACCTGCGTCATCCATTTCCTGTCGTGCGCACTCGGCCCCGTCGCGGGCAGCACGCGCAGGTCGGTCATCCGGTGGTGGCCGGTTTCGCTGTCGTCGACGCGCATGATGACCTGCTTGCCCTCGCTGTCCGCCAGATCGCGGACGGAGGCCGAGCCCCACAGCTTACCTTTCCAGGCGAACAGACGCAGGTCCTCGACGCCGGCCTCGCGCATGTTTGTCGGCGGCAGCATCTCGGTTGTCGATCGGACGGCGAGCCCATTGGTCAACCGCAGAAGGAAATTCCGAGCGAGGATCGCCTCGCCGCCTTTCGTCCGGAGATGGACGCCGTCTTCGCTTGTGGTGTAGTTCACCGCTGCCTGAGCAAGCACAATCTCCTTGCCCAGGCGCGCCACCGAGGGGCTTGACGGCCTGTAGCCCTCGGGCGCAGCGAAAACGATCGGATGAGCGCTGAACGACGGCATCGTTGTCTTGGCTGGCTGCACATAGAAGAACAGGTTGGACCACGCGAGATCCCTGGGTCCATCGCCGATACTACGGTCCAGCGCTAACCAGTTGCAAGTCGCGAAACCGCGATCCTTGCGCACCGGGTCGCGCGCATAATTCGCCGCGATCGCATACTCTTCGCGCAGGCCTGTCGTGTACACGAAATCCTCGAGGAACAGGATGTCCTGCTCCGGCCGCTTGATCGCCAGCCCTGCTTCGGAGAACAACACGCTGGCGTCGTTCATCCCCTTCTCGCGGTAAAACCGTGCCAGGTCATAAAGTGGCTCGGCGCGTTGCGGCCGTTGATTGAAGGCGGCAAGCGCCTGTTGAACAAAGCCAGCCTCGTCGCCGAGTTTGCGCAGGCAGCGCGCCTCCTGCAGGCGGGCATTCCACGCCTCCTCGTCCCAGCCGCCCATCGCGGCACGCTTGGCGTAGGCCACCGCCGCCTCCGCCGTCCGCCCAGCGTCGCGGTAGGACTGCGCCAGGTAGAACCAGTAGCGCTGATTTTCCGGATCGTTCTCAAGGGCGTCCAGCAAAAGCCTGGCATCACGCTCGAACTTGTCCACCCGGTTCGAGCCGCTGGCGTGGTCCTTGTACCAGGCACCCCTCAGTTCCTGCACGCCACCGGGCACGTCGAGATATTCGTGGGTCACGCCATGGTAGCGGGCACCGGCGTCGCGTTTGACAATGCGCGTGTTCCAATAGGCCAGGCCGGAATCCGACCGCTGCAACAGCCGGTAGCCCGGGCCGTCGAGCCCCTCGCGGAACCCCGTATCCTCAACCATCAGCTCCATGTCGGCATCGTCGAACAGCAGATAGTCATAGGCGAGCGGCGAGGCATAGGCGTGATCGAGCGCGGCGTTGCGGGCCTGCTCGAAATTGTGGAACGGGAACTCATGCAGCTCGCCAGGCAGGTTGTGGACGGCAAAGAACGCCTTGATGAAATCCTGGGTTCCGTCGTTCGAGCCGGTGTCGCCGATGACCCAGCAGTCGATGTGGTCGACAACCGCCCCGAGACAGCGTTGAAGGTTCGCCATCTCGTTCTTGACGATCATGTTAAGGCAGAGGCGCTTACCGCTTGTCATATGCTGACTTTCGACCCCCATGACTGCGGGCTGAAGCGGTTACATTTGTGCCATGGTGCCGTCGGGGACAGGGATCCGTTCCAGTGCGGACTTATCCGGCCTTCATGTCCCATGCACATTTTCCCCTGCCTCGGCCATCTGGATGCTACCTCAGCGTGATCCATTGTTAGCCAGCACCTTCCGCCGCAGCAAGGGTCTCGCGGTCACCTTGGGCGAGGCTTTGCGAATTGCCCTGTAGGCTCGATCGCTACGTACACCCCCGCCGCGATATCAAGCGTTCGTCGATAACGAAGGTGGTGTATCTTAAGCCCCGGATTTTTCGATGCATTTGGCCGTATCCGCGCCATCTCGATGTTTTCCAAGGTAGTAAATCGTGGTTGGGCAATTAACAAATTGTAAACAGGTTATTTACAAGTTGCTAATTTTATAATTTACTAATGCCTTATGTATGGGAGGGTTTCCGTGGACCGGGCAGTAGGCCTGTCGGTTCGCGCTGTCTGCGAAGCCAGGAGAGTATCTGGAGCAAGTGCCACTTCGTGCGTGAGGGCGCAGAAAGTGTTTGGCGCAAGGAAGACGTCATCCAACGTTTTCCCAACCTGATGTTCCCTCGCAAGTAGTCGATTTCCCTCGCAAGTTGACACGCGTGTTGGGAGTTGGCTGTGGTCGGTGTGACACCAAGTGCGAAACGAACGCAGGTTTCTGCTTCGATCAATCCCCCAATTATCTGCACCTGGCCGCCAGCAAAGATTGCATGGCGCTTGATGAGTATTGCTCGTCGCCCTGCACGGCGCCCGTTGGTGTGCGGAGCTGCTGGCTGCTCAATGCACGCGGCTCGAGCGCCCGTAGAAGCTGCGACAGGCCCCAGCTGGCGCGGGCGCTCGGCAGCGATAGAAACCTAGGCACGAAACAAGACAAACGGCGGCGCAGCCGCTGCCGACCGAGGAGGAAATCATGAGCTATATAACGGGGTTTGCGGTCATGGAAGTTGCCGTGAGAGGCGTCTTGCCCATCGGCGACACGACCGAAAATGTGCCATATTTTATCCTGGACACGGCCAAGAGCGCCGTCGTCGGTCAGGTCATTCTTCCCAAGGCCGTCAAGCGAAGCCTCGCCGTCGCTGTCACCGTCAAGGTTCCGGCCGCAGCCGGTTCATTGGCGATTGGCACGTTTGACGATGGCGGGAATTTCCAGGCCTGCAGCTTCCTCCGCGTAGAGAGCCCCGCTGTCGAACATCCCGACGGCGCCGTCGGACCGTCCGGAAGATGAGGCCTCTCAAGCCGCTGATCCCGAGCGCTCGCCAGCCAGGCCGGTGGGCGGTTTCCGCTTGAACTGAGTTCGAAGCCAACAGGAGCCAGTCATGGCCCGTGCCTCTGAAATTCTTTTTGTCGATCCTTCAGTCTCCGACCTGCAGACGGTTCTCGGCAACGTGCGCCCCGAGGTTCAAGCGATTGTGCTCGACGGCCGCTGGCCGGCGGCGCGGCAGATCGCTGCGGCGCTCGCAGGGCATGAAGGGCTCGACGCGATCCATATTATGGCGCATGGCGCGCCTGGCCGGGTTAGCTTCACAGCCGGAGAGTGGTCGGCCGCCACACTGAAGGAAGATGCTGAGGATCTTGCCGCAATCGGCAGGGCGCTTGCCGCGGACGGTGAACTGCGGCTGTGGAGCTGCGAGACGGCATCGGGGGTTGCGGGCGAGACCTTCGTAACGGCGCTGCAAGAAGCCATCGGCGCGGACGTTTGCGCATCCAGGTCGCTGGTTGGCGCAGCCAAGCTGGGCGGCTCATGGGAGATGCCCGAAAACTTGGCCGGCTCGCGCTTGCCGCCGATGACATCGGTTGGCGTGGCGGCCTACACTGGGGTCCTGGCAGGGGGCAATTTGACGCTCACTGGTACTGTCTCGTCCGGAAGCAGTAAAAGCATCAATACATTTTACATTATCGATACAACAACCAACACCGTTGTCGGCAGCTTCGTTCTTCCATCCTCCGCTAATACTGTTGCCCCAAATTTTGCTATAACGATTTCGATCCCAGATACTTTGCATGACTATGCAATATATGACAGCGGCTTTAACATATATGGCACGCTTATACACAGCGCTGGCGGAACTGCGTTCGCGTTCAGCCCCGATTCTACCAACAACGGCAAAAACGGTGATACATTTGTTGGCGGCAACCTGGCTGTTACGAGCCAAGGCGCGACAGGCCCGGCAGGCCCCACCGGTCCGACCGGAGCCACAGGCGCGACCGGCGCGGGTGCAACGGGTGCGACCGGCGCGACGGGCGCCACAGGCGCGGGTGCGACTGGCGCGACAGGTGCCACGGGTGCTTCAGGCGGGACCGGTGCAACGGGCGCCACGGGTGCTTCAGGTGTGACCGGTGCGACGGGCGCGACAGGTGCTTCGGGTGGGACCGGTGCAACTGGCGCGACCGGCGCCACGGGCGCTTCTGGTGGGACTGGCGCGACGGGTGCTTCTGGTTCGACCGGCGCCACCGGCTCTACTGGTGCGACAGGCTCGACCGGGGCAACCGGTGATACCGGCGCGACCGGTGCAACGGGCTCGACTGGCTCGACTGGTGATACCGGAGCCACAGGTGCGACAGGCTCGACCGGAGCAACCGGTGATACCGGCGCGACCGGTGCAACGGGCTCGACCGGCGCGACTGGTGGAACCGGAGCCACAGGTGCGACCGGCGATACGGGGGCGACTGGCTCGACCGGAGCAACCGGCTCTACTGGTGCGACAGGCTCGACCGGAGCAACCGGTGATACCGGCGCGACCGGTGCAACGGGCTCGACCGGCGCGACTGGTGCTACCGGTTCCACCGGGGCGACTGGCTCGACCGGAGCAACCGGCTCTACTGGAGCGACTGGCTCTACTGGTGCGACAGGCTCGACCGGAGCAACAGGTGATACCGGGGCGACTGGCTCCACTGGAGCGACGGGCTCGACTGGAGCAACAGGCTCCACCGGAGCCACAGGGGCAACTGGCGACACGGGAGCGACAGGTTCGACTGGTGCAACCGGTTCCACCGGGGCGACTGGCTCGACCGGAGCAACCGGCTCTACTGGAGCGACTGGCTCGACCGGAGCGACTGGCTCGACCGGAGCAACCGGTGATACCGGCGCGACCGGTGCAACGGGCTCGACTGGCTCGACTGGTGCAACCGGAGCCACAGGTGCGACCGGCGATACGGGAGCGACAGGTTCGACCGGCGCCACCGGCCCTACTGGTGCGACAGGCTCGACCGGAGCAACCGGTGATACCGGCGCGACTGGCTCCACTGGAGCGACGGGCTCGACTGGAGCGACTGGCTCGACCGGAGCGACTGGCTCGACCGGAGCGACTGGCTCGACCGGAGCAACCGGTGATACCGGCGCGACCGGTGCAACGGGCTCGACTGGCTCGACTGGTGCTACCGGAGCCACAGGTGCGACCGGCAATACGGGAGCGACAGGTTCGACCGGCGCCACCGGCTCTACTGGTGCGACAGGCTCGACCGGAGCAACCGGTGCTACCGGCGCGACCGGTGCAACGGGCTCGACTGGCTCGACTGGTGGAACCGGAGCCACAGGTGCGACCGGCGATACGGGAGCGACAGGTTCGACTGGTGCCACCGGCTCTACTGGTGCGACAGGCTCGACCGGAGCAACCGGTGATACCGGCGCGACCGGTGCAACGGGCTCGACCGGCGCGACTGGTGGAACCGGAGCCACAGGTGCGACCGGCGATACGGGGGCGACTGGCTCGACCGGAGCAACCGGCTCTACTGGTGCGACAGGCTCGACCGGAGCAACCGGTGATACCGGCGCGACCGGTGCAACGGGCTCGACCGGCGCGACTGGTGCTACCGGTTCCACCGGGGCGACTGGCTCGACCGGAGCAACCGGCTCTACTGGAGCGACTGGCTCTACTGGTGCGACAGGCTCGACCGGAGCAACAGGTGATACCGGGGCGACTGGCTCCACTGGAGCGACGGGCTCGACTGGAGCAACAGGCTCCACCGGAGCCACAGGGGCAACTGGCGACACGGGAGCGACAGGTTCGACTGGTGCAACCGGTTCCACCGGGGCGACTGGCTCGACCGGAGCAACCGGCTCTACTGGAGCGACTGGCTCGACCGGAGCGACTGGCTCGACCGGAGCAACCGGTGATACCGGCGCGACCGGTGCAACGGGCTCGACTGGCTCGACTGGTGCAACCGGAGCCACAGGTGCGACCGGCGATACGGGAGCGACAGGTTCGACCGGCGCCACCGGCCCTACTGGTGCGACAGGCTCGACCGGAGCAACCGGTGATACCGGCGCGACTGGCTCCACTGGAGCGACGGGCTCGACTGGAGCGACTGGCTCGACCGGAGCGACTGGCTCGACCGGAGCGACTGGCTCGACCGGAGCAACCGGTGATACCGGCGCGACCGGTGCAACGGGCTCGACTGGCTCGACTGGTGCTACCGGAGCCACAGGTGCGACCGGCAATACGGGAGCGACAGGTTCGACCGGCGCCACCGGCTCTACTGGTGCGACAGGCTCGACCGGAGCAACCGGTGCTACCGGCGCGACCGGTGCAACGGGCTCGACTGGTGCTACCGGAGCCACAGGTGCGACCGGCGATACGGGAGCGACAGGTTCGACCGGCGCCACCGGCTCGACCGGAGCAACCGGCTCTACTGGAGCGACTGGCTCGACCGGAGCGACTGGCTCGACTGGTGCAACAGGTGCGACCGGCGATACGGGGGCGACTGGCTCGACCGGAGCAACCGGCTCTACTGGTGCGACAGGCTCGACCGGAGCAACCGGTGATACCGGCGCGACCGGTGCAACGGGCTCGACCGGCGCGACTGGTGCTACCGGAGCCACGGGCTCGACCGGAGCAACCGGTGATACCGGTGATACCGGTGCAACGGGCTCGACCGGCGCGACTGGTGCAACCGGTTCCACCGGGGCGACTGGCTCGACCGGAGCAACCGGTGATACCGGCGCGACCGGTGCAACGGGCTCGACTGGCTCGACTGGTGCCACCGGAGCCACAGGTGCGACCGGCGATACGGGAGCGACAGGTTCGACCGGCGCCACCGGCTCTACTGGTGCGACAGGCTCGACCGGAGCAACCGGTGATACCGGCGCGACTGGTGCAACCGGCTCTACTGGAGCGACTGGCTCGACCGGAGCGACTGGCTCGACCGGAGCGACTGGCTCGACCGGAGCAACCGGTGATACCGGCGCGACCGGTGCAACGGGCTCGACTGGCTCGACTGGTGCTACCGGAGCCACAGGTGATACCGGGGCGACAGGCTCGACTGGTGCAACGGGCTCTACCGGAGCAACCGGTGATACCGGCGCGACCGGTGCAACGGGCTCGACTGGCTCGACTGGTGCTACCGGAGCCACAGGTAATACCGGGGCGACAGGCTCGACTGGTGCAACGGGCTCTACCGGATCTACTGGTGCGACCGGCGCCACAGGTGCAACTGGCGATACGGGAGCGACAGGTTCGACTGGTGCAACGGGCTCCACGGGAGCAACCGGTTCGACCGGAGCTACTGGCTCGACTGGTGCTACCGGAGCTACAGGTGATACCGGGGCGACAGGCTCGACTGGTGCAACGGGCTCTACCGGCGCGACTGGTGCGACCGGCGCCACAGGTGCAACTGGCGACACGGGAGCCACAGGTTCGACTGGTGCAACGGGCTCCACGGGAGCAACCGGTTCGACCGGAGCTACTGGCTCGACTGGTGCAACAGGCTCTACTGGCTCGACCGGAGCGACTGGCTCAGCCGGATCGACGGGAGCGACCGGAGCGACCGGCCCGGGCGGTGACACAGGTGACCACCACCATGGCAATAACGGCTTTGGCAACGGAGATCAGGATGCACCTGGTAATTCCGGGAACCATAACAATGCCGAAAACGGTCCTGGTCACAAAGCCAACGTCACGACCAATACGCTGGGCCTAAAGGACTCGACGCAGTTCCTGCGATCCGGCTCGACCGACAGTGGTGCCGTCAGCCATGCGTCGTTCCGGCAGCTTGTTGGCCTGGCGGCCAGTTCGGTGACGACCGACCTCCTGAATGTCCTCAATACGATCAGTGGATTTGGTCAGAACCAGAACAAGCCGTTAGGTGCGAGCACCGACCTGATCTCGGACAAGACCAAGCAGGGCGCCGGCTACGCCAACACCGACGACACAGTGAAGAAGGCTCTGAAGGATATTCTGAAGCCGCATGAGTGAGCAGTGAGTGAACCTGGACAGGAAATGGTCCAGATTAAACCAGGCGCGCGGGCTTCGCTGGAAAGCGGACCCGCGCGCTGATCATTCCAGGTTATTAGGTTCCCGACCATGGTCAGCCACCATGACCACACAGGACGAAACGTACGCGCGGACTTCGCGGGAGAGCGGAATTCGCGCGTTCATCATTTCCAAACAGGGATTGGCATCAGAGTCGCGTGGCCGGTCGGTTCGAAGTATAATGCGGCGTTGCCGGAAACCTCGGCAAATACCTCGGCTTGGGCATTTTCGAACCCTCGCCCTGCGTACCGGATGAGAAGTCCATGGTAAACGTGCCCGTAAACGCCGAAAACCAGCCGGCCTCGATCCGTGCCGACGCCGAAGGCGACGTCGCAGCGCGCCAAGCGGGCGGCCACAACGCGGCGGCGCGGACCCCCGGCGGTCCCGCCGAGCGCGACCAGATCGGGCCACGCATCAAGGCAGTACTGCAGGCCGCGCGTTATCATGGCGTCGAACTCGACCCCAACGAACTCGGGGCAGCGAGCGCGGTTCCGACCGCTACCGATCTCTCCGAATGGGCGCAGACCGCCGGCATGTGGGCGCGTGCCCTGCGTATCCGCTGGTCACATCTTTTGCGCTTCCAGGATACCGGACCGATCGTGCTGTTGTTCAGCGATGGCGGCGCGGCCCTCCTGACCGGAGCGAGTGCGGAGCGCAATGTCGTCTTCCTCAAAAGTGCCGACGCGCCGGACGACGGTGAGGCCACCCCGATCGACGAGCTTCGGCTGTCGCGGGTGTGGACGGGCGAGGCGGTGCTGCTGCGCGCGACACGGTCGCACGTGGCGGCGGATGCGCCTTTCACCCTTCACTGGCTCACCCAACTGGTGCGGCTAGAAAGCCAGCCCCTGCGCGACATAGCCATTGCCTCGTTCACGCTGAGCATTCTGACCATCCTGCCGCCACTCATCGTAATGACGCTGGTCAACAAGGTGCTGCAGTTCAACAGCATCTCGACGTTGCTGCTCTTGTCTGCGGTGATTGCCGTGGTCTTCGCCTATGAGACACTTCTTGGCCATGCGCGGCGACTGATCATCAACGTCGTCGGCGCCCGTCTGGACACCAAGCTGCAGTTGCACGTCTTTAGCCGGCTCTTGCGCCTGCCGCTCGACTATTTCGAGCGTCATCCGGCCGGCGAGACGATGTATCATCTGGCCCAAGTCTATCGTATTAGAGAGTTCCTGACCGGAAAACTTCTCAGCACGTTCCTGGATCTGATCACATTGTGCGTGCTGATACCGGTCATGTTCTACATCAACGCCACGCTCGCCTGGGTGGTAATGGCGTGCGCGGCCGTGATCATGCTGATCATCCTTGCCTTTCTCAGACCGCTGCGCCGCAGATACCAGCGAGTGGTCGAAGCCGAGACCTGGAAGTCGGCAGCGCTTGGCGAGACTGTCGTCGGCATCAAGACAGTGAAGGCGCTCGGCCTCGAGCCGCAGCGCAAGGCGCTCTGGGATGAGCGCGTAGCGGAAGCCGGAAAGGCTCGCCTCGCCTTCGGGCAGCTTGCAAGCTGGCCGCAGACGCTGGTCACGCCGATCGAACGCGTCATGGTGCTCGGCACCATGCTGATCGGCGCCTATCTCGCATTGAACGACCGCTCGGGCTATATGGTTGGCAGCCTGTTTGCCTTCATGATGATCTCCCAGCGCGTAGCGCAGCCGCTGGTCGGCCTGGCCCGGCTGGTTGAAGACTACGAGGAGGTCGGTGCAGCTATTGGCGAGGCGGCCTCGGTTCTCAACCGGCCGCTGGAGAGCAGTTCGAATTCCACCGGCCTGAGACCCAGGCTTGTGGGCGAGGTCACTTTCAGCGACCTGACATTCAGCTACATCGCTACAAAGACACCGGCGCTTGACCGGGTCAGCTTCCACATTCCCGCCGGCAGCATGTTTGGCATTGTTGGGCGTAGCGGTTCGGGAAAATCAACGATCGCGCGCCTCCTACAGGGAATCAACCGCGACTACAGTGGCTTCCTCAAACTTGATGGCGTCGACCTCAAGGAGATCAACCTACGCCATCTTCGCCAAGGGCTCGGCGTGGTCCTGCAGGACAATTTTCTCTTTCGCGGGTCGATCCGCGATAACATCATCGCCGGGCGTCCAGGCTTGACGCTTTCCGATGCCATGCGCGCCGCGCACCTCGCCGGCGCCCAGGAATTCATCGAGCGCATGCCCAATGGCTATGACACCTATATCGAGGAAGGTTCGCCCAATTTGTCAGGCGGTCAAAAGCAGCGGCTGGCGATCGCACGCGCCCTCATCCACGACCCGACCATTCTCATCCTCGACGAAGCGACCAGCGCGCTCGACCCGGAGAGCGAGGCAGTGGTAAGCGCCAATCTTATGCGCATCGCCAGCGGCCGCACGATGATCATCGTTTCGCACCGGCTGTCCTCGCTAACAGAATGCGACAACATCCTGGTTATGGATCAAGGTAAGGTCCTTGACGTCGCGCCGCACTCGACACTGCTCGAGCGCTGCGCGCTGTATCGTCAGCTGTGGTCGCAGCAAAACCGGCACCTCGACGGCCGTCATGGCCGCCCGGTCGCCATCCCACCGCGGTTGGTTTGACGATGCCACGACTCAGATGCGCTTCAGGTCCGGTAACCCATGAGTAGCACCTCTCTCATCACCCTCCCCTCTCGGCGGCATCGGATGGAAACGAGGGATCTGACGACGCCAGCCATACTCGAATTCCAGTGGCCGTCGACGGCTGTCGCCAATGCTCCTATTCCGCAGGCGGCGCGGCGCATCGTCTGGATCATCGCGAGCCTGGTCATCGCGCTGATCGCCGTGGCCGGACTGATACCGGTCGATCAGGTTGTAACGGCCAGAGGACTCGTGGTGTCAAAATCGCCCAATATGGTCGTGCAGCCGCTGGAGACGGCGATCGTGCGCTCGATCGACGTTCGTGAGGGACAGCACGTGCAGGCCGGTCAGGTGCTTGCTCGCCTCGATGCGACTTTTGCTTCTGCCGATCTGGCGGCGCTCGGGATGCAGGTTTCGACACTTGAAGCTGAAGTCGCGCGGTTGAAAGCCGAAGCGGACGGCCAGACCTTCAACTATGACGGTCTCGACCCAAGCTGGACCTTGCAGGCATCGATTTTTGAGCGCCGCAAGGCGGTCTATGACGCCAAGGTCGAGAATTTCGACCGGCAGCGCGACGAACTCAGTTCCGTAATCTCGCGGTCGCTATCGGATGCAGATGGCTACCGCCAGCGGCTCGCGGTCGCGGGCTCGATCGAAGAGATGCGCAAGCAGCTCGAAGCAAGGCAGGTGGGCAGCCGCCTCAACACGCTGCTCGCCGAAGATAATCGCGCGGAAATGTCCCGGGCGCTCGGCAATGCCGAGCAGACCGCGCAAGCCGCAAAGCTCCAGCAGGCGGCGGTGGCCGCCGAGCGCGACGGCTATATTCAGGGCTGGCGAGCGGATGTTTCACAGAGCCTGTCCGAAGCCAGTTCGCGCATGTCGGACGCCCGTGAACTTCACAACAAGGCAAAGCTGCGTAAGCAATTGGTCGAGCTGAAGAGCGAAGCAGACGCGATCGTTCAATCCGTGGCCAAGGTCTCGGTCGGTTCGGTCCTGCAGTCCGGCGAGCGCTTGATTACGCTGGTGCCGGCCAACGCGCAGCTTGAAATCGAGACAAACATCGTCGGCCGCAGCAGCGGCTTTGTGCATATCGGCGACCCGGTGGTCATCAAGTTCGATACCTTCCCCTATTCGCAATACGGCCTTGCTCATGGCACCGTGCGGACGCTCAGCCCTGATTCCTTCTCTGCGCAGGATCAGGCGCGCGATCCGAACAGCTCACTGGCCATGCTGCCTTCGGACGCCGAACCGTTCTATCGCACGCGGATTTCCATCGACCAAGTCGCCCTCCACGGCGTGCCTACCGGTTTCACCGTGAGCCCTGGCATGCCGGTGACCGCCGACGTTAAGGTCGGCCGCCGCACAGTGCTCAAATATATTCTCGGTGTGATGCTCCCGATCGGCCAGGAAGCCATGCGGGAGCCATAGCGCAGGGTGTTTTCGGAGGCTCGGATCGATGACAATCCTGGATCGGCTGACTGTCTTGGCGTCCCCGGCGGCAGCGTTGCGCCGAGCGATCCAGCTCTCTGACAGCGGCAAGCCCGCAGAAGCCTTTCCGCTGATGGCGACCGCGGCGCGCGCGGGGATCGTCGAGGCCGAGTACCGGGTCGCGCGTTGCTATCTCGAAGGCTCGGGTGTGCCGCCAAGCCGTATGGAAGGGGCGCGATGGCTGCTGCGGGCAGCCAACCACGGGAGCGCCGATGCGCAAGCGCTGCTCGCTGCTCTCTACCTGACCGGGCTGGTGGCTAAGGAAGGCGACGGCAAGGGCTCCGAATCCGACCAATTGTTCATGGCGGATTCCTCGGGCAAACCGGACGTCACAGCGGCGTTCGATTTTGCCACCAAGGCGGCTGAGGCGGGCTCGGCCACCGGACAGGCGATCCTCGGCTATATACTTACCAGCGGTCCCAAAGCAATGCGCAATGCAGATGCGGCGCACCGATGGTACGAGAAGTCGGCTTCTGCCGGCTGCGCCGAGGGGTGTCTCGGCTTTGCCCTGTCGCTCGCCCGTAGTGGCAAACGTGAAAACAGGGTCAGGATTGCAAACGAGGTAAGACGCGCCGCCGACGCCGGTCTGCCGACCGCAATCTACCTTCTCGCGGTCCTTACCGAGCACGGGCTCGGCGTCGTGCGCGACATCAACGCAGCCGTTCAACTCTATCAGGCTGCTGCAGAAAAAGGCCTTCCCTCCGCTCAGTTCCGGTTGGGACTGGCACTGATTGATGGTGCATTTGTCGACCAGGACATATCTGCTGGAGAGGCGTGGATGCGGCGCGCTGCATTGGCGGGCAATATTGAGGCTGCCTATCTCCTTGGCGATCGCTATGTAAAGACGCAGCGGCCGGATTTTGCAGAATCCGCAAACTGGTATCGGCGGGCGGCCGAAGCGGGCCATCAGGCCGCCGCCCGCGCTTTGGCCTCGCTTTATTTGACGGGCAACGGCGTGGCTCAGGATCTCGAAGAAGGGGCACGCTGGCTACGCGCCGCTGCACTTGGCGGCAATCAGGAAGCACAGGTCGATCTCGCCAATCTTGTTCTCGAAGGAGCCGGCGAGCCGGATGATCGTGCAAGCGTTGCCGGATGGTTCGAAGCGGCCGCTTCATCGGGGGACCTGATCGCCGCGTTCAATCTTGGGCTCTGCTTCGCCAATGGCGTTGGCGTCCGCCAGGACGAGGGCCAAGCGGCGCAATGGCTAAGGCGCGCGGCTGAAGGTGTCGCCGAGGCGCAATATATGTACGCCCGTCTCCTGCAAGATGGACGCGGCGTGGTGACCGACCTATCGCAGGCCCGCCTCTGGTTTGCTCGGGCGGCCAATGCCGGCCTGCTCGACGCCCAGGTGGCGCTTGCCGAGATGCTGCTCAATGGCCGCGGTGGCGCGCGTGAGCCAAAGGTAGCTATGCAGCTGTTCGAGCGGGCCGCGCTCGACGGTCACGCTGGAGCGATGTTTGCACTTGGCGCGATGTATGGAACTGGCCAGGGCGTGCGGGTCAGCCAAACGGCGGCGCAGAAATGGTACTCCGCCGCTGCTGGACGTGGGCACGGCCAAGCCCAACTCATGCTCGGGCGTTATTTCTCAAGGGGTATCGCTGGGGAGCGCGACCCGGCAGCCGGGAGCGCGCAGCAGCACTCGGTATTAGTGAAGCGGCCGACGAACTTGCCGAACTCGCCCCGGGTTGAGACCCGCATAGTGCGAGCGCGCCAAACGCATGTCAGCCACGAATGAGAATCCAGCGGATTCTAGGTTTGGTGCGGAAGCCAATTGCCCCCCTGGCGGTCATATATCCGTGCTCCGTTTTCCTTCATCTGGTTGCCGATCAACTGGGTCGTGCCGTCGAGTTCTGGTCCGCAATGCGCGCCTGGGTGACCGTGCTGACGGCGCCAACCTCGGCAAAGGCGAGTCGCTTCCCCATACCATCTCTGCTCGATTTGCTGAACGGCGGCCCTTTAAGCGGCCATTTCATTCAAGGAATCCCGCCTGACGAAGCTTCGTAAGCAAAAGCGCGATGGCGCCCGTGTAGCTAACGCGGGCTTGCTCAGCCATCGGCAGAGAACACCACACGGTTAGTTCGACAATTTTGTCCTCGTCGCCGTCTATCGGAGCGGAGCTAAGTTGCCCTTGCTTGTCCATAATGATTGCGACGGTGCCATTTGCACCATACCCAATTGCCGCCAACCTCTGGATTCGCATGTCGCCATCGACGCGAACATCGAACAGGATGGAACCGTCCGTTTTCTCGGCGACATCACTCACTCGATCGAAAAACGGACGGGTCATCCCGCCAGCGTTGGCAAGAGATTGCTCCAGTAAGACTAGTTCAACGTACTCCGCCTTCATACGGCAAGAGTGCTCGGCCTGCCTCGCGGGACCAATGACCGTTGAAGGCTTATCCACACCAAACACCCATCCATCTAAGTTGTTTTTGAATGATGGAAGGAGCCGGGGGCGGCAGAGCGCTCTATCGCCGACTTACAGATCGTGCCTTATCGCGCTGAGGCCGGCAGCCTGGCGCAGTCTGCATCGGAGCTGAATGGACGCGGGCTCGGATCGAGGATGTCGAAGAAGGCCGACAGCCTCCGTGTTCGACCACGATGAAGGTCTCGATTTTGGGGCCGTCCGCGCCGCTGCCTTTCAGTGTATGCTTATCTGGCTGGGCTTACGACTTTCGCGATGCTGAAGGCAGGGAAAGGAGTGCACCTCATCCCTGCCCTCATCCCTGGCGCCGAGTGGCCGTATCGGCGCGCGCGAGCACATCTGAGACGGTACCACCCACATGGGCCAGCACGGCAACAGATGTGATAGCGCGCCGCCAGCGATGACGCACAGTCAGCCTGATGCCTGCGGATGATCGCGAGCGCAAGAACGCCCGGAGTCTGCTGGGCTGAATTCCCGCTGCGGCAACTATTATCAATAAGGTTAGACCCAACTTGCTCCTTTAAAGGAGCCTCTTGTCCTCTGGTTCCGTTGACAAAAAGCCACTACCCGATACCTTTTCACGACCATACTGAAACTTACGACGATTTTTTCCGTGGCATTGGATGAATGCCGTCAATGGGTTCGATACCCCTATCTGGAGAACGGTCGTTGGATATTGAAAAGCGGCAAGGTCCACGGAGGGCGGCGGGAAGAGTTGGATCGACTTGTTCCGAACCCTTCGGGGCTCTCGCCGTTGGTCGTCCACTCTTTGAAAACTCGTTATCGATATTGAACCGGACTGGTGCTTGGCATATCGCAAAGGACCTTTGCCAGGAGTTCGTACCACAGCACGCACGGGTTCGATATTGGAGACTTGGCGCGGTGGCTCCCGGAGGGCTGGCGCGCAAGATCGCGGCAAGGCTGATGATGCTGGAAATCAATTGGCTTAAGGATAGCCAATATTGCTTGATCGGCAGCAAAGCCGCTGATGGCTACAGCCGGGTTTTTCTCGATCCGCTCTTTGTGCTGAGGTCAGAGCTGGCTGAAAAAGATGTCGTGCTCTGCCATGACGTCGGCCCTTTGAGCCACAGCTTCCTCTATGACCCTGGAACCGTTGAGAATTACCGTGTCGCATATGAAAAAATCCGCAGACACAGGCCCGGGATTGTTTTCGTCAGCGATTGGTCGAAGGATAATTTCGTCTCCATCTATGGGTCAAATTTCCGATTCCTGATCACCATTCCGCTGTACGTGCGTACGGGCCTGTTTGATGGATCCCTGGAATCCCTTCCTGCTGTCAAAGGGCCATTCTTCTTGACTGTCGGCGCCTTTGAAACACGCAAGAACCAGATCACGGCGCTTGAGGCATATCGAAACGGCGGGTTCTACAAGCAAGGTATCAAATACGTGCTTTGCGGCTCGCGAGGCGACGGCCGCGAGAAGATCATCGATCTTGCGAAATCGATACCAGGGACGGTGCTGCCGGGATATGTGCCGGACAGCCAGTTGCGATGGCTCTACGCGAACGCTGAGGCATTCGTTCTGCCGAGCCTTCTGGAAGGGTTTGGAATGCCCGCCTTGGAGGCGGCCCATATGGGCCTCTTACCGATCGTCTCCGAGAGAAGTGCATTGGTGGAAGCGGTGGAAGGAGTCTGCGTGCAAGTTCCTCCACACGACACGACTGCAATCGGACAGGCGATGCGGCAAGCGCTTTCACGCAGTTCGAGCGAAAAGGCACAGGCCAGCCGCGAACTGCGGGACGTTGCCTCGCGCGCTTCTAAACAGCGCTTCCTGCAGGGCTGGCGAAGCCTGCTGCTGGGCGGATAAAGCAGGCCGGACGTTTCGTTTAGGCGTGGGCGTACCTCGCCTCTGGAGTAGCTGCCAAAAGGGCAGGCCTCGCGATATCACAATCGCAAATTGCCCGCTGCCAACGCAAGCCTACATTTATCAGCTCGTCCTAGAGCCAAAGACACATGGCACTGCATACGGCTGCTGAGATCGCGCAAATATCACAAGGAGTCGGCGAAGCAGTGAATGGCTACGAAAGCAGTAGTCCAATTTTCCGGCATCGCTGGCAAAACAACTCGAGTGGCACTGGGCGTCGCGTAGCGTTCCGGTCGCCTAAGCGGCATCGATAGCAGGCATGGGCTGTGCCGCCTGATAGCAATTGTGTCTTTCAAATCCTGCTGCCATGCGTAAGGCGCTGACCCTGGTGGCGGAGACGACGGCGATTGCGATGCAGAAGATGGGGCCTGGGTCAGCGCTGCCGCCTGACACCGAGTTGGCAATTATGGCGGCGAAGGCGGCGTTCCTGATGCTCATTGCGACTGCAGCCGTCTCAGGCGTCACCCATTGTTGTACCCCGCCCAATCCCCTGGTCAGGACACCGAGCAGCATGGCCATCATCAGAGACCCAAAGAAGCCAAGCTGGGACAGAACCGCGATCGGCCAGCTCGATGCCCTGGAACTGCCGAAGCCCACGCCAAGGCCACTGGTGTCAACGAACGACTGCAGGCTCTTGAGGTTCCAATAGGTGCGCTCGTTGCCCGAGGCGGAAGCTGCCTTGTTGATGATGGTGCTGTTGATGAGCCTGACGAAGGGATCCAGCGCGTCGGCCCGGTAGAGGCTCACGCCCATAACAAGGGCCACGCCCAGCACCATCAGGACGGTGATCAATATCTCCTCCCGCTCGACTCGTCCCCTGAGAACTGATGCCAACATTGAGAGGGCGACCGGAATGCACAGCAGAGTGAGGCCAACATAGGCGGTCGAGGACGTCGACAGGATGGTCAGGAAAAGCAGGATGGCCGACAGCCACTGGGCGAGACGGGACCTGGTCATTCTCCAGTATGTATAGGAGAATGCCAAGCAGGCCAGGGAGGCGCCGGCAAACGAAGAGGCCTCGGAAAAAGGTCCTGTGATGCGTGCGAAACCGGCCTCGTAGGCGTCACTTATGATCGCATAGTTGGCGGTTCTGATCGGGGCGAGTACGTCGCCCACGCCGGCATTTTTGCTGACGAAATCAATCAGCCCCATGCCAGCATGCAGGCCGCACCACAAAAAGAACCCACGGCGTAGCTGGTCTATCCTGTCAGAGTGCAGCAACAGGGTGCAAAGCGCGATGGTCGTGAGCCCACCGAGAATGAAATAGCCTGTCTGAGAGGTATTGCCTGAAACCGGAGCCAGCGAAGCTTCCACGACGGTGCCGCGGATTTTCGACTGGACAAAGACAGCCGTCTGCCCGGCGAAGAACCTTGGAAACAGCCACGCTCCAATAACTGCGTAAACCATAGCGCCCGCAAGAACCCAGACCGCGCGGATGCTCCCAAACACCTTTCCTAAGTCGATCCATATATGTCGTCTGGCAGCGACGGCAGCGACGAGCAGAGCCTCGAACATGGTGTAGATGAGCGGAGAAGACCCACCCAAAAAAGTCAGGGTCATAACGGCGGTAGCGCCGAATGCCTGGGAAGCAATCAGCCCAACTATCAGCATTCCTCGGGAATAGTATGCAATGATCAGAATGGCCGCGCACACCAGAAGACCCGGCAGAGAAACCTGCATTGCTGACTGAGCCTCTCTCCCTGTTGGTCATTCTAGCGTTCGAAAGACGCTATCCGATGAGTGCATCATTCGACAGGTGCATAGCTTGGGCAAGAGAGCCAAACGGCGTAGTCCTGCTTTCCGCAGGAAGCCGTAGCCCCGAGCAGCGGCAGATCCCACGGCGCAAAGTTATTTTGCCGGTGAGCCTGATAAAATGGCTGCCAGCCTGGTGCCCAAATGTCGTGTTGGTTGCCTGCAGCTGGAGAAGCAAAGCGCGGCATAGGCCGACACGTCCGGGACCCTTCGACCCGCCGGCCGTTCCGATTCCGGCCTACCCCTTCCTGCAAACGGATAATTGGCAAACGCACCCTAAAGAACGCCTCGACGGCGCGAAACGTCACTCTTATACACAGGCCAGCGGGCAGGTTGTGCTTACAATCGTGAAATGACGTGTTAAGTTGGAGATTATTGGGTGCTCTTGGTGACGGGGTGGGTTCTCGAGAGTTCCATGAGGAGGATAAGCGGTATGACCGCCCGTGTTATACATGGCCCATTTGGCCCTAAGCAGATGATGCAACTCAGGGAGATTTACGAACGGGCGCGGGCTGTGACCGCCCAGTATCCCGAATCCCACGTTGCCAACAAAGCCGCCAAGAAGTTGATCGATGCCTTCGAAACCGTGACCTCCAGCGATGCAAGGGGTGGGCGGTGTCTGAGTGAGACGGATCCCCAGGGAAACGCCTGAGGTCCAAGCGTTAAGTCCAGGAGCATCTATCCGCCTGCCAGCCAAGCTGGCAGGCGGATTCTTGTTTGCTGTCCCGGCGCGCCGCTCCCATAAAACGATAGGGGAGCCACTGGGGCGGGCGAGTGGCTCCCCTATCCTGTCTTCGCTATATCCGCAGACAGACCGCGTAAGCCCGGGCAGACGCCGGCAAATCCATGTTCGTCTTGGCAACGTATCTCGTCAACGAAGCCTTTGGGGTAGTTTGCCACCGAGGAGTGTCTGCCCAGCTTCCGCCTATCGGATGAGCATGACAGCTCTGCCAATCTCGAACTGTTATTCAATGAAGTGAGCGTGTCGACCAGCCCCTGTTGGCCGCGCATCAGCGAGTTCTATGAGGTGAGAAAAAAGTTCACCGAAAATTAACTTAGATTAGCACCCGCTTGTATAGCATAATCTACACAATTCCAGGTGGCATAGGGGGAAATGATGAGCGTCTAAGCTGGAGAGATCCGGCTAAGCCTTCACGGGTAGAACACTTCAAAAAATCCAGGAATTGTGAGGGGGTTATGGCGACCGCCAGAGGGTCGCTTTGTGTATAGGCAAAGTTGGGGTACTAGTATGGTTTCTGCAATCGGACTGCATAGTTTCGATTCGGCAAGTCAACGAGAAGCTGCTTTGAACAGTACGGGAAGGGGTAACGAACAAGCCGACAAAGAGTGCCTACTTATCCTGGACGGAAGGGCCCTGGACCGGGAATGTCTGGCATCAGCCCTTAAAGACCATGATCTCGGTATGGCCATTGCCGCCATGGGTGCGATCGAAGAATGGCGCATAAAGAAGGAGTCTTACCCTTCTCTGGCTGCCATTCTATTCAACCTTGGCGGGCGTAAATTAGCCGACCGCGGCATTGCAGATGAGATTAGATTAATCTCTTCAGAGTTCAGCTCTGTTCCGGTAATAATTTTGTCTGACACAGATGATCTCGGGCAAATACTAACAGCGCTTGAATGCGGTGCACGTGGGTACATCCCGACTTCAGTTGGTATTGATGTCTGTGTCGAAGCCGTCAATCTTGCAGCGGCTGGCGGCATCTTTGTACCGGCCAGCAGCGTTTTGTCCATGCGCCATCTGATCGATTCAGGCGGCCGCGACACGCGTCCGTTGACGACTATGTTCACGCATCGGCAAGCTGAAGTGGCTCAGGCGCTTCGGCGCGGCAAGGCGAACAAGATCATAGCCTACGAATTGAACCTGCGCGAAAGCACGGTGAAGGTGCACATCCGAAATATCATGAAAAAACTGAAGGCGACGAATAGGACGGAAGTCGCCTATAAGGTCAACGATCTTTTCGGGGAAGGCGCTCTCGCGCAAGAGTGAGTGGTTTCAGGCGGTGCGCCGAGGTCAACCCTCGGCGCACCGATGGTTTTCCTCCCCTTGGCGGTGGGTGGGAACCACCTGGAATCAGTTGTCATGCCCGATGCTGCAAATGATAGTTTTGCCAGGACGAGGCTCTGCTGGGTGCAGGACACTCCAGCCTCAACGAAAATCCTCCATGTCCACTCAAGATTCCGCGATTACCAAAAAGGCTGCCAATGATTGCACCTATGGACGAATATCGTTCCCTCGGGGCTTCGTGCACGCCTGGCCGACCGTCTAAAGAGCGGTACACATCGGTTCCATTAGTAACAATGCGTGTGTCGCGGCCACCGCAACAAGCAATTTCGGGTCCAAGTCCGCGACGTGATGCATCTGTCTGATGATCTCGGCCTGGCATGTCGATCGCGGCAATCGACTTGCCGGCGCTTTTTGTGGCCGGAGGCGGAGCAATGGACTTGCAAATGCCGCCGCCATAACCAGCGTCTTGTCCTGCTTAGTAGGGCGCGGGCACATCCGAGGCGTTGCGCAGGGCAGCATGTCGGGACTTGAATTCGCTCGAGCTGACGATGCCAAGGGCAATGCTATCACGCGTCATTGATCCTGCCCGCAACTGACGGGAATAGGTTTCGATGCCGTAACTGTCTGCGGGGCGATCCAGCAGCATCAGGTAAAGAAAGCCGATATAGGCTCGGTCGGTAAGGCCAATCGTGGCATATTTGGCCTCGAATTCGTCGGAGCGGAACATTTCCATGATCACGGCAGTGAGCGTGGCGTCTCCGTTCTCGAGGGCTGGCGACCACCGATCCAACCCTGCGGCATCGCCATCATGGCCAAGGACGAGGCAATAGGCAAAATTTATCTGATGGACATAGGTGAACCGGCCGGCAAACTTTGCTTCAGGGGCGCAATCTCGGTGTGGCTTGGGCAACGGCTGCGGGCCACGGGTAATGTCGCGAACAGCCATGTAGGCAGGCTTTGGTTCACCGGCTATCCATTTGCCGTTGTTGTTCTTGCTAAGTCGAACCAGCCCCATATTGGCTTCGAAGCTCGGCGCCCAGTAGGTCTCATCCAGCAACTCGTAGATGTGCGCCGCTTCGACTTTGTACGTATCCTGGAGTTCGCGAAGCCGTGTCATTGCCTGTTTGACGCCGTCGGCCTGCTGCCGCTCGCTGTGCTGACTTCCGTAGGGGTTGTTGAATTCGGTGACCCAGATGGGTTTGCCGTAGCCGGAAATCTCGTGGAAAGCCCATTCCGGATCTTCCCCGTACATGTGCCAGACCGAGATGTCCCAGGCGATTCCGTCCTGTTTCATCCGCGCGAAGGCGCCGGTATGGCCCCATCCAGCCGTACCCATTGCCTTTTTGATGCTCGGGTCAACTGCTGTCATGCCGTCGGACAGGCCCTTGAGGGCAGCGCTCACCTTCACCCAACGCGGACCGTAGTAGTCGAGCGCTCCGGTTCCACCTGCAGGCCCCCAGCTGCATGGATATTGTGATCCGTCATCGCGTTTCTCGCAGGGCTTTATGATGGCATAGATTTCCATCTCATTGCCGAGTTCCCAAACGCGGATATCGTTCTTGAACCTGCCCCCAAGGACGACCGCCAATTGCCGGGCCTGACTATAGAGTTCTTCCGGATCGTGCTTGTCCAGGTCTAGTCCCGGCGTGATCACGGGGAGTATTTCGATCCCTCTTTCTTTACCGGCCTTCACGACCCGAGCAAGGGTATCTAGTTGATCTGCGGCGGTGATGTTGACCCGGTATGATTTGAGACCGAGGTTCTTGACGAAATCGAGTTGTTTTTCGATCGGAACATCCGGGTAGGAAATCACCGGATGGCCGTTCACGCCCCAGAGCAAATCGGCGGATGCGGGCGCCGATGCTATCAGCAACAAAGCAGTCGCGGCTGCGAAACGAAACGACATGGCGATCATGCCTCCCTGCACGACGATCAATATTGGGATTGTCGGAACTGCGGGACACGGGAGCAATTGGTCAAAATGGATATGGGAAGCTTCGCGTTACCTCCTTTGGAGGCTACAACCTAGCCATCAAGCGGCATGACCATTGGAGTGCCGCTGCCCCGATTCAGCACCCGGATGAGCGGGGGGTGACTGCCGAGGATGACTCAAATTGATTGCGATGTGCGCTAACCAACGGGGTAACTGCGCTCGCGGTCAATTACCCGTAGACTTCCCCGAAATCGGCGTCGACCTGGATCATAAGCTCGAGATATTTCCAAGCGATCCAGCGCCAGGAATAGCTGCTCGCCCTGGTATGGCCCTTGCCAACCATTCGCTTGCGCATATCTGGGTCGACCGCTAGCTGGCGAACGTTTTCGATCCATGATTGGACGTCGTCCGGATCGGCATAGAGTGCGGAATCTCCGCAGATTTCAGGCAAACAGGGCGAAGTCGAGGCTATGACCGGGCAACCCGACGCCATAGCCTCGATAGCGGGCAACCCAAAGCCTTCGATCCGTGATGGAAACAGGAAGCAGAGGGCGCCTTCAAGCGCCTTTTTGAAGTCGTGATCGCTTATGCGCCCAAGAAGGATGATGTTCGCCGGCATTTTCGGGACGTGCCGCAAGACCGTGGTTTCGTCGATGTCACCCGGCATCCACAGATCGAGGCCCATCTCATCTAGAAACGATGCGAGCTTAGCGAGAAGCCCCATGTTCTTGTATTCTTGATCCCGCCGGCCGAGGCAAACGACATATGGCCTGCCCCGATTGACAGCCAAGGATGATATCGTCGCGTCCCACTTCTTAGCATGGTCGCTGCCGTTGTAAGTAACGACAATGTTCTCCTCGCGCGCTATGCCGAACGCGACCAAATGACTGCGGGAGAGTTGCGAAACCGTAGTGATCCGTGCAGCCCGCCTGCCCAGCAGCGGAAGGATCAGGCGGTGAGCCCAACGGAACCCTCGCCCGTAGCTCGACGGCATCAACCTTGTATGCATGTCGTGGATGCATGCGATCTGGCGTCTCAGCACGACCGGTGCGAGGTTGCAAAAGCTCACCAACCCTCCCGGCACATGCCAGGGCAACTGCGCCTGTACCCAGAACTGGGGAAGTCGAGGCCTGTTGAATTCGGGGACGACCCGCACCGCGATTGCCTTCAGATGAAGAGGCTCGGCAGGCTGGCGCGGCACCACGAGATCGATCTCAAGGTCGCGACCCAAGGGATGCCCTTCGGAAATAAGGGCGTCGAGAGCCATCGTCACCTCGTGGGCATAACGCGCTATCCCATTGCGTCGAAGCGTGGTGAAATCACCGTTTATCGTCCACCGGCGCTTTGGCGGCACTAAGTCCGCCAATGTCCGGCCCGGATGGCCAATCAGGTACTGCGAGCCTCCGGGAAGCGATCTTGCCACCACGGCGGCAACGCTGTGTCCGTTCAAATTCCCCGATTGCACCGCCGGCGCCGCATCGAACTCAGATTTGCCGATCATCACGTCCCCCGCCTTGCCGCCCCAACATCCAGACTAACACTCTCTGAACCGCAGCGACCCTCAAACGTTTGAGGTAGCTCCAACGCTCGCCCTCGCCTGCCTGGATGATGCTGCGCGCGTCCGCACGACCCAACGGCTGTGGTGACCCCACGCGCTGACGGTTTCAAACTAGGGACATGGAGAGGGTGACATGGCACGGCAGTGGACGATCAACGGGCGTTTCCTTTCCCAACCGACAACGGGCGTCCAGCGTTATGCCGGAGAGATCGTGCGTGCGCTGGATGCCCTGTTCGCCGAGCAGGCGCCGCTCACCCGTGGGCTGGAACTCAGGCTTCACTGCCCACCTGGCAGCTCAGACATCGCGATCAATTCCATCGAACGTTGCGAGATAGGCAGCAGGGGTGGGCACCTATGGGAGCAGACCCGGCTAGCCGCCTCTCTTCGGGGTGGCGGGCTCCTCAGCCTGTGCAATACCGGCCCGCTTCTGTCGCGCAAGCACATTGTCTGCATTCATGATGCAAATGTCTGGAATGCCCCAGAGAGCTATTCACTTCGCTTCAGGACCTCCTACAAAGCGCTGCTACCCTGCCTCGGCAAGACTGCATGCAGCATTTCGACCGTTTCCAATTTTTCGCTAGGCGAGCTGGTTCGGCTGGGCATCGTTGCGGAGCAGAGGGCCTTCGTTGCCCCCAACGGTCATGAACATGTCCTCCGATGGAAGCCTGAACATTCGGCGGCGACACGATTGGCGGCCTCGCGTGAAACAATCGTCATGATCGGCGGCGCCGCACCTCACAAGAATGTGAAGCTCATTCTCGATATGGCCGAGCGCCTTGGCAAGGCCGGACTGAAGATCGCGGTCGTCGGCATGTCGGATTCGGACATTTTCAAAACAGGATCAGCCAGAGCTGAAGCCCAAAATATCCATTGGCTCGGACGCATTTCCGACAACGAGTTGGCTGCTTTGCTGATGGACTCGCTTTGCCTGGCCTTTCCTTCGCTAACTGAAGGCTTTGGTCTTCCGGTTGTCGAGGCAATGGCGCTGGGCTGTCCGGTCGTCGTGTCCGAACGCGCCAGCCTGCCCGAGGTCTGTAGGAACGCAGCTCTTTATGCCGCTGCCAACGACCCGCAGGCGTGGTTCGACCGTTTCATGGGGCTGCGCAATTCCAAGGCGCTACGCGTGCAGTTCATGAGGAAGGGAAAAGCCCGAGCCTTGGCATATAGCTGGAGAGCGAGCGCCTTGCGCTACCTGCAGGCGATGGCTCTTGCCGACGGTATCGATCCAGAGACCAGGATAGTCAGGTTACGTGAACTCACGTGATCGTGTGAAGTGCCTGGACCGCTCCGATCGAGTCCAGCATGGCGCGGTCGAAATTCTCTTCGGAAAAGCGCTGCGCGTTCCGAGCGCAGGCCCGCGGGGTGATGAGGTGGCTGTTTTCCTCGAACCGTTTGACCGCTTCCTTGAGGTGATCGATGGTCTGAGCCTTGAACAGCACCCCCGTCGGCTCGGAATTTGACCCCAGGCTGCGTGCAATATCGACCGCGCCGCCTCTCCCGAAAGCGATCAGCGGCGTCCCGCAGGCCTGCGCCTCGGCGAGCGCGATGCCGAAGTCCTCGCAACCCGCAAAGACCATCGCCTTCGCTCGGGCAAGCGTATCGATATAGTCCCTGCGAGGAAGGAATCCCGAGAATGTGACGTTAGGACCTGCCAGCGCCCGCAGGCTGGCCGATTGCTGTCCTTCGCCCACTATGACCAGCCGTCGCGACGGCATCTCGTTGAAGGCCCTGATCACGAGGTCGGTGCGCTTGTAGGGGGCCAGGAAGGACGCCGAGACGTAGTAATCGTCCTTGTCCTCGACACAGGGCAGTTCCTTCAGCGAGACCGGCGGGAAAACAACCTTTGCGTCACGTCCGTAGATGTGGCGGATCCGAGAACGCACATAGTTGGAATTCGCCAGCATCAGGTCTGGACCGTGCGCGGTTCTCGTATCCCAGGTCCTCAGACGGTGCAGCATATAGCGGTAGAGTATTCCCTTCGGACCGAAACCGAGCTTGCCCTGCTCAAGATACGAGAATTGCTCGTCCCAAGCATAGCGGACAGGGCTGTGCACATAACACAGATGCGGCTGATCAGGCCTTGTGATCACGCCACGAGAAAATGCGGCCGACGACGAGATCACAGCGTCATAGCCGGTCACGTCGAACTGCTCGATCAGAAACGGGCAAAAGAAGAAGAGAGACCGGTAGAATTTCCGCACCAGAGGGATCCGGTTGGCCGGAGAGGCATGAAATTGCACGTCGCGGAAGTATTGCTCCTTCACCTCGGCCGGGAGGAAATCGAAAAGTGTGAATACCTCTGCATTGGGAAGCTGCTTGCAGATTTGCGCCAGAACTCGCTCGCCGCCCCGGAAATTTGGGCACCAGTCGTGAACGACCGCTATCCTGGCATATCTGTCGAAGTCGGGCGCCGGGGCAGCCGGAAACTCCTCAATCGGCATTTCGACCTTGGCCGCGATGGCCAGGTCGGAAGAACGTTCATGGAGCATGGTTCTCCCCTTTCTTTTAAGCCCGAGTTTCCGTTTTGTGCGGGGACCATCGCAAGTTGTCCGATCGATCACCGACCGCTGCCGGCGCGTATGCGCCTACCGCTTATGGTCGTGACCCGCTTGCAGGAAGTACGTCAAAAGCTGGTACTCGATGAGGTAGGCCGCGTTGGTCGCGCCCACTTTTATTCAAGCTGTTTGAGCCATCGCGTCATAATATGGTCAGGGGGAGCGACGCCTGGACGAAACATGAAACTTGCGGTGATTATCCCAACCCTCGGCCGCAGCGAGCAAGTAGCTCGCCTGCTCGGATATTTGGGCAGCCAGAGAAGACTTCCCGACGAAGTCATATTGTCGGCACCCGACGCCACACACATCGACCTGCCGGACGGCTGCCCCTTCCCTGTGTCGAATGTGTTCGGTCCAAAAGGATTGGCTGCGCAACGCAACGCCGCTCTCGTGCCTTCATTGCGGCGCTTCGACATCATAACATTCTTCGACGACGATTTCGTTCCATCCACCCAGTACCTGGAGCAGATCGAGCAGGCTTTTGCCGGAAATCGCGGATGGGCGGTTGTGATGGGCAGGGTCGTCAGAGACGGCGCCACCAATGCTGGTCTCACCTGGGACGATGCAGAGGCTGCGCTGAGGGAAGCCGAGGGCCTAAAACCGAATGGAGCGTCCGTGGTCGACCATGTCGGTGCCTACGGATGCAATATGTCGCTCCGCTCCTCGCTGGTTGGCGATTTGCGCTTTGACGAGCGCCTGGTCCTCTACGGCTGGCAAGAAGACATCGACTTCACAAGTCAAATGCGATCCAGAGGCCGCGTCGTATGCGTGACGTCGATCACGGGCGTTCATCTCGGAATCAAAACGGGCCGCGTCAGCGGAAAGCGGTTCGGCTACTCCCAGGTCGTCAATGCGATCTACCTGATAAAGAAGGGGTCAGTTCCAGCCTCTTTCGCACTGCCCCTTATGTTCAGGAACATTGCGGCCAACCTCGCAAAGAGCCTTTGGCCCGAGCCATATGTCGATCGCAGAGGTCGTCTCAGCGGCAACGCGCTCGCGATCCTGCATATCGCCATGGGGCGCATCGAACCCGAATACATCCTGAAGATCTGACGACGGTGAAGACAATGCGGAAATGGCTTTCAACAGCGGCAGGGATTTCATTGGCGGCAGCCTCTGTCTGTCCGTATCCGGCATCAGCCGCGGAGTACCTGCTTGGGCCGCAGGACAAGGTCAGGCTCAAAGTCTACGAATGGCGCGCATCGCGTGATGTGATCTTCGAGTGGGCGGCTCTCAACGACAGTTTCACTGTCGGTGCCGACGGGACTCTCTTCCTGCCATTTGTCGGGCAGATACGCGCGGAGGGCACCGCTCCTGGGACTCTCGCCCGCGCCATAGGCGATCGGCTGATGCAGCAGATGGGACTCGGCCGCCAGCCGGATGTCGCCGTGGAGATTGCCCAGTACAGGCCGTTCTATGTGGTCGGCAACGTCAAGCAATCCGGAGAGTTTCCCTACAGGCCCGGCCTGACAGTGCTGCAGGCGCTTGGGGTCGCCGGCGGGTTGCCGATACGCGAGGATGATGTGTCTCGGCTTGGACGAGAGTTCATCACGGCCCGGGGCGATGTCGGGCTGCTGGCTCTGAACAATGTCAGCCTGCTCGCACGCAAAGCGCGGTTGCAGTCAGAGCTGGCCGGCAGTGACGACATCGCTTTCCCCCCTGAACTGAGGGACAGGGTTTCAAACGAAACCGTTGCCCTTGCAATGAACCAGGAACGCAAGATTTTCGATATCCGAAAGGATGCACTGGCGACCCAGCTCCGTTCACTGCGAGACCTCAAGGACTTCCTGCAACAGGAGCTGGCCTCGCTCGAGCAACAGCTGACTTTCCATGACAAACAGATCGAGCTCATCCAAAAGGAGCTCGCGGGTGTCTCGAATCTCGTGCAGAAGGGCCTTGCGGTTGCACCACGGGAACTTGCGCTGGAGGGGACTGTCGCCCAGATGCAGAGCGACAGATTAGCGGCCGAGACCTCGATGCTGCGTGTCAGGCAGGAGATGAGCAAGACAGACATCGAAATACTCAACCTTAGCAATCAGCGTTCCAGCGAGGTCGCCGAGGGCTTGCGCGAAACACAGCAGCAGCTCAACGAGGTGACCAGCAAATCCGACACCGCAGTGCAGTTGCTGAGCGAGACGCAGGTCGCTGTGCCCGCTCTGCTGGCGCTAAGGCAGAGTGCGGCGAGGGCCAAGCCGATCTTCACCATTGTGAGGCCGAAAGACACCGGCACGGAAGAACTTGCTGCCCAAGAGACAACCCTTGTCGAGCCGGGCGATACCATCAAGGTCGAAATCCCCCTGCCGCAGTCTGGCTTGGACAGCTTGCCTGCAGCGGATGCAAGCGTCCAGGCGGACACCACTGCTGTTGGAACTACGAACTGACCAGATCCGCTTGGCGCGAACCAGGCCAGCATCCTGGCTCCGTCGATGCTCACCAGGACCGCCACCTGTTGCAGGTGGGGTTGGATGGCTGGGGCGTTAGGCATGGGGCTGCGACCCAAAAATATGTGGCTCTACAAGTACCCCTTTGCAATACCGCAAACAGCATTCCGAAGCACCGTATCTAGCACTTGCCTTGCACTCCTAGGCCGCCTATCAGTTGGCGCACGGTGGGTCTCGGCCCCTGACGGAACTCCCCGCCGCGGAAAGCCAACTCCTTCTGCGGGTGCCACTGGAGATATCGGTGCTCACAAGCATACTGGCCGTATCGGTGGCAGGGATACTTCTGGGTCTACGCTTCAAGGCTGCCGCGCTGCTGGCAGCGACTGCAGTGCTTCTGATCGCAATCCTTGCCTGGAATAGCCTAGGCCTGTGGGGCCATGTGACTGGTGGCAAATCTCTGGTTTTGATATTTCTTTTGGCTTGCGCCTACCTCGCAGGCTTGTCTCTGTCGCACTACTGCAATCGAAACGAGAAGTGATCGTTCGACGTTTCAGGAGGCCCTGCCGACCCGCATGACCGCGACGATGGTCCTGAGCAAGATCACGATATCAAGCCAGATCGACCAGTTCCGCACATAGTGGCTGTCCAGCGCAACGCGGTTATTATAGTCCATGCTGCTTCTTCCACTCACCTGCCAAAGACCGGTGAGCCCCGGCCTTGCTGCGAGGTACTCTGCCTGATGCTCGCCATAACGCCTGAGTTCGTCCTCGACGATCGGCCTTGGGCCCACGCAACTCATGTCACCGCGCAGTATGTTGATGAGTTGGGGAAGCTCATCCAGGCTGGACTTGCGCAGCAGTCGCCCGAAAAGCGTAACGCGGGGATCGTTCCTGATCTTGTGGGTCTCTTCCCACTCCTTGCGTGCGTGGGCGTTGGACTCGAGATATGCCTTCAGAACCTCGTCCGAATTGGCGACCATCGAGCGAAATTTATAGCAATTGAATGAGCTTCCACCCAAGCCTACTCGCCTATGCGAGAATACAGCTGGACCGCCGGCCGTAACCTTGATCAACAGACCGACGACAATCATGACGGGCGCGGCCAAAACGAGCGCTGCGCCGGCTATGGCCAGATCCATGATCCGTTTGAGGAGGCCTCCAATCGGAGGGTTCGTCTTTCCGGTGAGGACACCCGGCAGCTCATTCAACACCGTTCCGGTGCTGGCGTAGTCACGCGCAGAAACAACATGCAGGATCGCCCTGCTTTCGATCGCGGCCGGCACAACGGGTTGGCTCCAAAGCGCCTCACCCTGGTGCTGCTTTTCGAAGGCGTTTGTCATGTGACGGTCGCTGTTTCTCGTTGATTAACTTCGACAGTCTTCCAAGGACGGAACGTGCCGGCAAGAAATGCAAAGGAGGTAGCGCGATACTCCAGGGGCTACCCCCTATCCTCACATATGATTGCTCTACACGCTTTGCCGGCTTCCGAAAGCGCTCTGCTTAGCGGCAACCCGACGGTGCTTGGACGTCATTACCCTCGCGTTCGCGAGAAGCACGCCAAGTATAGGCGTCCTGGAGGCCTGAAGTGTTCTCACGAGTTCCCGCAGTGCGTCGACGTGCGTCTTTCCCCACTCCGCAACCACCACGACACCGTCGAGCACGGATCCAACGACCAGGTCATCCGCCCCGGATTCAAGCGATGGCAGGTCAACGATGACGATATCATAAGCGGCCAACTCGTAGCCTGCCGCGTCCCCAGCAGTAACTTCAGAAAGGAAAACCTGCATGTTCCTTGGCACGAGCAGGTTCTTTGCATCCACGACGGAACTTGAAAGAACGTCGAACCGCCGCCCCAGAGCGCGTATGATATTGTGTCGAGCGGGATCCAGGCACTCGTTGCTCTGGACGTTTGAGTGCCCAATCAGTCTTGTGGTAATCGTCGACCTGCGAACATCAGCGTCAATCACCAACGTCTTTAGACCGGACATCGAATAGAGCGTGGCGAGGTTGCTGACTACGGAAGTCTTCTGACTGTTGTTCGAAACAGCGGTTAGTCCAAGAAACTTCACCGGATGGTTCGTTTCCGCCAAGCTGATTTCGGTTCGCGCTTTCCTTAGGCTCTGGCTGTATCGCGACCACGGATGCTTGGTCACTTCGTCGACATTTCCGAATTCCCTGCGCCTGCTCGTGGGCGGTAGTTCTCCGACGCACTCTATTCCCAGATTATCGCGGACATGACGTGGCAATCGTATGGTCCAGTCGAACGAATGCCGCGCGAAGGAAAGGCCAATGCCGAGAATGAGCCCTGCGACGCCAGCGAAGACCAACACCAGCTTCGGTTTTGGAGCGCTTGGAAAAAGCGGCGGCGTCGCGGCAGTGATCACTCTTGCATCTGCAACCGGGTAGGATTGCTGGCTTACCGAATTGGTGTAAGCCTGCAGAAAGCTCTCATACATTTTCTGATAGGTGTCAGCAGTTACCTCGAGTTCTTCGAGAGTAGGTTCAGAATTAACGCCGCCACCGGCACTTGCACCACCTCCTACGCTATAATCGTGCCGAGAGCGAAATGCCTGCGCCCTTGCCATGGCCTCGTTCATCTGGGTGCGCAGCTGCTGAAGGCGTTTTTCCAACCATGCTCCACCTTCTCTTGCCGAATCGGCCTTGGTGTCGATCTGTTCATGCACGAAGGCGTCAGCCGTTGCATTCGCAATCTTGGCGGCGCCCTCCGGATCGGCGGAGGTGAAGGATATGTCTATCGCGTAGGAGACACCTACCCTTCGCACATCGAGGCCACTGAGGAAAATCAGCATGCTGAGACGGGACTTCTGGTAATCGGTCAGCTTTGCGGTCGACTCCGGAGCGCCTAAGCCGATATGCCCCCAGAGTGAGTTCAGCCGTGCGCTTTTCTCAAGCCCTAAAGCCTGCACCATTATATCTTTGAGTTTCCTGATTCTTTCCTGCAACATCGGTGTCTCGGGGCGATTGAAACTCGTATCCTCAATCAATTTCAACTGATCAATTACCATCGAAGCAATCTTTTCAGATTGCAGTACTGCGATCTGACTTTCAATTTGTGCGGTGTCCAATGACAGATTTACTTCACCGCCCTCCTGCAAATGTTGCGGTAGCTTCGGTTCGATCAATATCTGGGCGCTGGCTGTAAAAACCGGATCGGTGGTCAAATCGTAGAACCATGCGACCAGGAGTGCCGCGGCAAGGCAGGCCGTAATTGTTCCGACATAATGTCTCAAAAACCCGGTTATGTCCGAGAGGCCGACGAATTCCTGTCCGACATTGGCCTGCTGATTGGTTGCCAAAGGCCATTGGTTGGCGAACAAGCGGTTCATTCAAACGTCTCCGGCGGGCATGGGAGAGTCCTTCGTGCACGCCGCCCGATACAGAGCTTCATGGCGTCCGCCCGATGTTCTCATAAGAGCCGGGGCCCGCGATCCCGGCTTTTGCAGAAAGACTACGCCGACGTGGGGGAAGGTAAACGCCGCCAATTGGCGTAGACCTACATCCTTTGCGAATGAAGAATGCGCGGCAGACCGGCCCTTATCTTGGCTAGAAATGACTTCTGCTGTTCCAGCAGCAACTCTCGTGCTTGGTTTGCCGCAAGATCGTGCGAGAGGATAACCAGTTTGGCTGAAAGACGTTCGCCCCTATCCCCGTTTTCCGTCGCCTCCAGGCAAAATGCGGCACAATCTGTCATTCGTTTCCGAGCTTGGCGAAGTCGTTCCGATTCCCTTTCGATCTCCGGCTGAATGAGGTCGAGGGCACGCGCCAAAGCCTGGAAACGCCTATCATCGACGTTCTTGTGAAAGGAGAATCCGAATGATGTCAGCGGCACTACAGAGCCACAATTGATGTTGGCGCCCGATGCGGGCCTACCCCCACGATACGCGACCCCCATGCCTGGACGAGATATCCTTTCGATCATCGATCGGCACCACCTATTGGATGAAGCGGCACGAGCCGCGGGGTAGCGCTACCCGAATTCATGAAGGGGCCGAGGTTCGCGGCCATGCTAGGAATATTGGCGCAATCCCGGAGCGGTAGCCGTGACCTTAACGATAGTCGCCCAAGCCAGGCCAAACACATTCGCGTTCGAGAACAATGCTCTCATCAAAGCCACTGGCTTCCGGGAATATGATGCGCGGTGGTGGTTCGGCCACCCTGGCTCGGAGAAAGAGCCCGAGCTCAATTTGATGGGCGCCCAAGCACTGGGAATGGGTCTCGCCACTCTGATCCGCCGAATGGGGGTCGGCCCGGAGATCGTCACGGGTCACGACTTTCGCAGTTATTCAATGTCCATAAAGATGGCGTTGGTCTCAGGGCTGATGGCGGCTGGCGCACATGTCAAGGACATCGGCCTGGCGCTTTCCCCGACCGCCTATTTCGCCCAGTTCGCACTCAACGCTCCGTCTGTTGCGATGGTCACGGCTTCCCACAATGAGAACGGCTGGGCCGGAGTTAAAATGGGCGCACAGAGACCGCTAACATTCGGTCCTGACCAGATGACAGCCCTCAAAGCGCTCGTACTGAACGGCGACTTCGATCTTGTCGGTGGCGGCGGCTACGAATTCGTGTCCGGATTTCGTGAGAAATACATCGACGACTTGACTGCCGGAAGGACGGCTCGACGCAAGCCGCGCGTGGTCGTGGCCTGCGGCAACGGGACGGCTGGCGCATTTGCGCCACAGGTGCTGAAGACCATCGGCTGTGACGTGATCCCACTGGACGTGGAGCTCGATTACACCTTCCCGCATTACAACCCCAATCCCGAAGACATGCAGATGCTGCATGCCATCCGGGACAAGATTCTGGAGACCGGTGCCGATTTGGGTCTCGGCTTCGACGGCGACGGCGACCGCTGTGGCGTCGTCGACAATGAGGGCACCGAGATCTTCGCTGACAAGGTCGGCGTCATGCTGGCGCGAGACATTTCCAGCCTGCATTCGCAATGCACCTTTGTCGTGGACGTGAAATCAACCGCGCTTTTCATGACGGATCCAGTTCTGGCGCGAAACGGCGCGCGCACGGACTATTGGAAAACGGGACATTCCTACATCAAGCGGCGGGTAGCCGAGCTTAACGCAATCGCCGGCTTCGAGAAATCGGGACACTTCTTCTTCAACCCGCCGATCGGGCGTGGCTATGATGACGGCCTTATCACGGCGATTGCTGTCTGCGAGATGCTCGACCGTAATCCGGGAAGGACGCTGGCCGAACTCTACCGCGCCCTGCCCGTGACCTTCGGCACCCCAACAATGTCCCCCCACTGTCCCGACGAAGTCAAATATGGCGTCGTCGACAAGGTCCTGGGCGACTTCATGAAAATGAAGGGGGACGGGACCGAGTTTGCGGGGCAGCCGCTTGTTGATCTGGTTACCGTCAATGGGGTGCGTGTCGTGGCTCAAGACGGCACCTGGGGTCTGGTCAGGGCTTCGTCGAACAAGCCCGAAATTGTCGTCGTCGTCGAAAGCCCCGTCTCGTCGGAGCGACGTCGACAGATGTTCGAGGCGATCGACGCCGTCCTGCGCCGCAATCCAGAGGTCGGAGCCTACAACCAGACATTCTGAGAGGAACCGAAGCATGGCACACCGGATCGTAAGTTTTGTTATGAGCGGCGGGGTCGGGTCCCGGCTGTGGCCGCTCTCGCGCGAAGACAATCCTAAGCAATTCCACGATCTCTCGGGGGATGGCTCTATGCTGGCGAAGACGGTTCGGCGCCTGAAGGCGTGGCCGGACAACGAAACGCCGATCTATCTGATAGCATCCGAACGCCATGCCGAACGCGTCATCTCCGACATTAGTTCGCTCGGTCTGAACGGGGGAAAGCCAATTTTCGAACCGCTGGGCCGCAATACGGCCGCAGCGGTCGCCATTGCGACACTGCAGACGATTTCGGAGCACGGCAACGAAGCGCTTGTGCTCGTGGTTCCCTCCGACCATGAGATATCGACCGAGACGCAGTTCTGGGAGACCGTTGAAGCGGGTATGCCCGCCGCCGGCTCGGGAAGCATTGTCGTGTTCGGCATCAAGCCCACTCATCCAGAGACCGGGTACGGATACATTGAGGTTGCGGCCAATGGTGACGGCGCAGCCGCGGTCTCACGCTTTGTCGAAAAGCCGAACATCGAGACGGCGCAAAAATATCTGTCGTCGGGGAGGTTTTACTGGAATGCTGGTATCTTCCTTTTTCGTGCCGACACGATGCGGAGGGCTTTGCTCGAGTTTCACCCGGAGATCTGGGAAACCGCCGAACGCGCCTTCAGCACTGCCAAGGTGGATGTGTCGGGCGTTTACCTGCCGCAAGGCTTCTACTCGGCTGTCCCCTCCACATCGATCGACTATGCAGTCATGGAACATGCGCGGGGCATCGCGATGGTGACGGCTTCGTTCCGCTGGAACGATCTTGGGTCGTGGCAATCCTTGCTGGAGGCCAGCCCCGTGGACGGAAACGGCAACGTCGTAATGGGCGATGTCGTCGCCATGGACTGCGACAACTCCTACCTCAGAAGCCAAGGTCGGCTGCTCACCGTCATAGGAATGAAGGATGTGGCGGTGGTCGCAACGCCGGACGCCATATTCATCGCCCCGGTCAGCCATAGTCAGAATGTGAAGAAGGTCGTCGAGCAACTTGAGAAGAGCGGGCGCCTCGAGACGAAATTCACAGCGTCGGAAGACCGGGTCATTGTCAGCGGATCATGGCGCAAGCGCGTCGAGCACTGGCTCTTCAACGAGACCCTTCCGCTTTGGTCAGACGCAGGCGTCGACAACGCGCATGGCGGCTTCCACGAAGCGCTCGGTTTCGATGCCAGGCCATTGGGCAAACCCAAGCGGATGCGCACGATGGCTCGCCAGATCTATGCTTTCGCTGTGGCCAAGGAACGTGGCTGGACGGGGGCCGCCGACAAGCTCATCGATCATGGTATAGACTTCATCGCAAAATACGGCCGCACAGATCGTGGAGGCTGGGTACGCACCCTCAATTCCAATGGAAGCGTGGCCGATCCGGCGGAGGATGCCTACGACCATTCCTGCGTGCTCCTGGCACTTGCTCATGCCTATCGCTGCGGCCACCAACCTGCCCTTCAGCTTGCACAGGAGACATTTCATTTCATCGATTCGCACCTTGAGGATGGGAGCTTAAATGGCTTCCTCGAGACACCAGGCTGGAACGGGGTTCGGTCCTCGAACCCACACATGCACATGCTCGAATCATTCCTTGCCTGGTACACCGCAACCGGCGATCGCGCATATCTGCGTCGAGCGGCTCGCATCATCGATCTATTCCGCAGCCATTTCTTCGACCAGGAAAGTTGGACGCTCGGCGAATATTTCGATGCCGACTGGCTGCCGTTGCCCGGAGACAAGGGACAGTGGACCGAGCCTGGGCACCATTTCGAATGGGCCTCCCTGCTCGTCGACTTCGCGCGGGCAACCGGACAGAAAGATCTGGCTGCTTACGCGAGGAAACTCTATTCGTCGGCGGTCGCCAGCGGACTGAATCGAGCCACAGGGCTGGCTTATGCGGCCGTTTCGAGACAAGGGATGCCTCTCGACAGGCTCTCGCGCAGCTGGCCTCAATGCGAAGCCATCAAGGCGGCGATCGCGTTGGACAACATCGGTGGGCCTGATCTGAAACCCGAGATCGAAGCTCGCGTCGCGCGCCTTTTCAGATGGCATATCGATCCCGCGCCGCTTGGCCTGTGGATGGACAGGATCGACGAGCGCGGTCGGTCGCTGGCGACGGAGGTTCCTGCCAGCATCTTCTACCATTTGGTGACGGCATTGATGCAATATCTCGACAAGACTGAGGGGCAGGTTCAGGCGTTTCCGGGACTTTCTCTGAAAGCGGACAGCCTTGTTGCGAAGCAGAATTATGGTTGAAGAAAGCGACTGCTCATCGCGTCACGACGCGGCAGATCTTACTCCAAACAGGGAGTCTTCTCACCGTTCGCGCTGATGCGGTGGGAGGTACCGCTAATTCGGTATCTTCTTGCCTCTGTGTCACCATGGCAAACTGCGGTACCTTAAGCAGAGGCCGCGCCCACAAACACGAGGGTTTCCCGGCTTCTGGCGGCGTAAACTTATCAAAGTGTGGGAAGTAGAAGCTTTTTGTCCGGGCAGCTGAAGGGCGACGATGGCAAAAAAGAAATCGCGGGACAGGCGCAGTGGTGATCTCTTGAAGCTGCTTGCAACAAGACCTCGGGTAGTTGCGCTTGCAGCGCTGCATGTGAGTGAATCGGTCCTCTTGGAACTTGAAGCATCGGAGTTGTTATCTCCGGCGCAGATCAGGGGCCTGCTGCGGGATGCGTCCCTGACGTTGCGCAATGCCGCCGACCAGGCGGACAATCGGAGCTGTCTCGTTGCCAGTGAGATCGTTGAGTCAATGAGGGAGAATTTTAAGAGGAGTAAGTCATAGATAATACAAGCTCTAGGCGGCATCAATCGACCCGTGGCCTATTCCGATCCAGGTTTCGACAGGAGATTGATGTCGTGGCACCTTCCTTTGGCGAGATCTGAAAGAACGCTCATAAGCTAAAATTTAATATGCATGATGAGTTTCAGGAGGGTACATAGGAATTGGGTAGGGTTAGGGATGACACAGGCTTCACGTTTTTTTTCGAGAGGAGATGAGCACAGTTTGTCATACGTTGGACTTAACGATGACGACGCCGCTCTGATCAAGACCCTCGGCTTCGCCGCGAAGCGGTATCTAGTCGACGCGGTAATCTTCAGCCAAGGTGACGACAACGATCGTATTTACGTCGTCGAGTCGGGTTGGGGGTGCATTTCCCATGAGCTTCCGGACGGGCAGCGACAAATTCTCGATTTTGCCCTGACTGGCGATGTCGTTCTGTCTCAATCACCTGGAAGCGGCTCTATTGGGACATTCGTAGCTCAAACTGAACTTTCATTGCTGGTGGCACCCACCAAGACATTGACGCTTGCCGCTATGAAATCGCCTCGTCTGTTCGCGTTCATCGTTGGAGCCCTCTTGCGCAATGGGGCGGTTATGGCTCAGCACCTTGCCAGCGCAGGACGACGCAACGCATTAGAGCGGACAGCACATTTGCTGCTCGAGCTGACAGCGCGTCTGCAACGAGTAGGCGCAGTTGACCGCAACGGCTTCGACTGCCCGCTCACCCAATACGACCTCGCTGACGCCCTTGGCCTTACTCCGATCCACGTCAATCGAATGCTGCGGGAACTTCGCGAGCGGAAGTTTCTCGAATTCCGGCAGGGCCATGTCCGCCTGCTCGATTACCGCGGTCTGGCGAAGTTCGCTGGATTCGACGGCGAATACATCAAGAGTTGAGCGCCGGGCGCCTTAGCCTTTGGAACCCTCGCTTTGGTAAAGCGCGCTCGAGCGCTGGACTGGCCGCAACGGAATTCCCATTGGTGAATAGCTGCAGCGATGGAAAGAGAGTTGCGCCGAGCTACAAACCAGTCCGAACCTGCCGCTCCGCTTAGGCAAGCTTTTGCGTGTTTCTTGAGCCTAGCAAGTAAGATCGGGCATAAAGCTGCGTCAGCCTGGATTAGCTGGCAATATGGCCTGCAGGTCCCACATTTGCCGTTTATTCGGAGTACGCCTGATACCAGTCACGCTTCGCCTCTACTCCTTCATTATTCGTTTGGATGAATTCTTCTTATATAATCAATAGCACATAATCGTTGTCACCGGGCGCGAAGTGGATCCTGCCGGTCAGGTCCGGCGGCGGTTGCCGCTACCCCGCAGACTTCGGGCCGCACGCGCTCATTTGGCCGGGAGCGGAATCCGCGCAAGCGGCCCGACAGCCTGTTGGGGTGCAACTTGTCTGACCATCGGGCCTCACCGGCTCCCTGGGTGGCGTTGCCGGCTGGAACGATGGTAATATTAGGACCTTCGAAGTAACACCTTTCAGAGCCGTTTTCCCCGGCTTTGTGGCACCCGGTGAAGTTCTGCTTGGCTTCTGGGCTAGCACTGGGGGCGGGTCGGTCGTCCTCAGCAATGCAGAGCTCGATCCGTTTGCTCAATCGGCTAATGTCGCTGCGTCGTCACAGAAGTCCGAACCGATAGAGCGCGCTGACCGCAAGTGGGCGGAAGATCGCACCATAACGCCCGGCTACGGGCTGACCCCAACTCTGCTTGTAGTCTTGCCCGGAACCGAGATCGAACTGGCGATACGCAGCGCTTGCCGCCCATTCGATCGAAGCCTGCATTATGCGGACACCGACCCAAAAGCCGTCGTATTCGGGGTCGCGAACGATGCATTGGCCGAGCACGGCACCGTCCTGACACATCAGGACGGTGCCGGCCGTGCGCCGACCGCCGTCGAGCAGGTGCAAGGTGTGGAACTGGATCGGACTGTCGGCGGTCTGCCGTTTCATGAAGGCGCGCCAGAACCGCAGACGATCCTCCGCGGCGACCGTCTCCTCGGCGTCGTTGCTTTCCCACACGCGGCTCCACTGGGTGCAGCACCATTCCAGGTCGCCCACATCGTCGACGCGAAGGCGCATGAACTCGTCGCAACGTTGGCGGGCCTTGCGCACATTCTTGCGGTGATTGCGGCTCCAGAGTGCCTCATAGTCGCCCTGCAGGTCGACGCGGTAGTTGTCTGGAGACCAGTAGGATCGCGGCTTGAGATCCACGACGCTCTTGTCGAGCCCCGCCTCGACCCGGACCTCGACACCCAGGGCGTGTAGCGCCCGACCAAGAGCGGCGGGAGAGGACGTGGGCGCGATTACGCCGGAAAGCGATTGATAGGCGACGGGCTCCCAGTACCGGCGGCGGCGACGCAGCGAGATGAGCGCGGTCGGCCGGCCGTTCTCCGTCGCCAGGGCGTGGCGCTTCTGGACGCTCGTAGGCTGGGTGAGTTCACGATAGAGATCGCGGTCGCAGCCGGGAATTGCCGGTAGGTCGTCTAAGACCTGGTCGAGGGTCGAGTTCCAGACATCAAACCAGGCGATTTTAACGCCCCGCGAGGTTAAGGGGGTGACGATGCGGGCAGCGGAGATCACGGCGGGCGCGGCGAGATGGCCCAACGCACGCTTGAAATCCGAGCCGGCGGCTTTCGCGCCGGCAGAATCCATGGCGTCAGAGTGATTCATCACCGGTTCCCCCTGCAGTCAGTGCTTGTCTGCCATCCAGGCAATCCTTCGAAGAAGCGGTCCGCCGGTGTTCGCGTCGGCCGGCGCAGGCGCCTGCCCCTGTTCGGTGTCCTCACCCAGGAAGCGCCGGAGGTGGGCAAAGGGCGCGCGCAGGCGCACAGGCGCCAAGGCCTGGATCCTGCCCAGCAGATAAGCCAGTTCGGCGGCAAACGGATGACGGGTCCAGCCCATGGCCAGGAACCAGAACACTGCGCCAAGCCCGCCGCCCAGGACAGTCTGTAAGACCGACAGGTTCATGTCGAGGCCGTTCAGTCCGATGACGACGAGCGGGCCCAGCGCCGTCGCGAGGGTGGCGACGGCGCTGGGCAGTAGGGCGCGCAGATATTCGCCGACGCTCAATTTCAGCCGCCGCATCAGGAACCAGAGGCCGACGCCCACCTGGATCGGCGTGGTGGCGAAGATCGAGAGCGCTAGCATAAATGGGCCATGCTGGGCCGCCAGGATCATGATCAGGCTGGTGATCGGCAGGGAAATGATCCAGGCCTTGGCCGTGTCTCGGATGCCGCCGACGGCTACCAAGGCCGGAAACATAAGGGGGACGGGGAAGCAGAGCATGGTGGCGGCCGCCATCACTTGCACCAGCGGGATGGAGGTCTCCCATCCTGGTCCCAGTAGGGTGTGCACCAGGGGATAGGCGAAGAGGATGACCATCGCCAGGCCCGGCCAGTGGAATGCGGTCAGGCTGGCGGCGGCTTTGAGATAGGGGGCCTTGAGGGGACGCCCCGTGCGCGCATGGGCGGCGAACCCTGGCAGGGCCACCGCGGAGATAGCCGATATGACTAGGCGGCTGGGCGTCTGTGTGACCTGTTGGGCTCGGCTGTAGAGACCTACATCGGTGCTGCCGCTGGCCCGCCCCAGCATGAAGGTTGGAATGACCTCCCCAAGGGTGGTCAGAAGGCCGGTCGCGGTGTTCAAGCCGCCGAACGCCAGAATCTCGCGCCATTTTGTGAGCTCGATCCGGAAGATGGACAGGTCCGGGCGCATGAGGACGGCAAAGACAAAGGTGGAGAGCGGATAGCTAAGCGAGCCCCAGGCGAAGCTCATATAGCCGAAGCCCATCATCACCAGGCCAGTTGTGGTGATGTTGCCGACGAGAGCGGAGCCCAGGTTGATGGCCGCGATGCTCCAGAACTTCAGGTCGCGGCGAAGCAGAGCCACGATCGGCGAACCGATGCTGGAGAACAGATAGCCGAATGCCACGGTGCGGACAAAGTTCTCCAGACGCGGTTCGTGGGCGAAGGCGGCATAGAGGCCCGCCGTCGCGACGAAGGCGGTCGTAAGGACGACGGCGACCGCCAGCATCAAGGTGAAGGCAGTGCGTATTTCCCCCTTCGAGAGTTTTTCGGCGTTGACGATGTAGTTGGTGACGCCGAAGTCCCGCATACCCTCGGCGAGCGCGACGAGGCTGGCGCCAAGGAAGGCAGCACCGATTTCGTTGGGTGTCAAAAACCGCGACGAAACATACAGCGTCGCCAAATTCAGGATGAGGGTCGCGTACTTCTCGAAATAGACCGCGACCACCGCGCGCCGGATGCTCGCCATTCCTATCTCTCACTTTCGCACAGACCGGCCCCGATGTGGGACCTCCATCACATCTCGCTTGAATTCCAGAATTGGAGTCATGGGCCTTGGAACCCGGGTAGCCTTGATCAGGGTCGAGGCGACCTTCTGTTGATCCTCATCGGTCATCTGGGGATAGAGGGGAAGGACGATGGTATGGTCCTGGGCTGCCTCCGATTCCAGCAAGGACATGCGCAGGGGCCGGGAGGCATAGACGTCCTCGCGGTGAGCGCACATGATACCGCGGCGGGTGGCGATATCGGCATCCAGCATAGCCTGCATGACAGTGCGCTGGTCGGCGGAGTCCGGCAGACGGACACAGAAGCTCTGCCAGTTGGTGCGCGCGTAGGCCGGCTCGCGCACCAGGCCCAGCCATTGCGCCTCGCCGAGCAATTCGGCGTAGCGGGCGGCAAGCGCGCGGCGGCGGGCCACGATGCCGGGCAGGCGCTTGAGCTGCTCGCGGCCCACAGCGGCCTGGATGTCGGTCATGCGATAGTTGTAGCCGAGCACTGGGTGCGTCTCGAAGATCACCTGGGTCGAGCCGTGGCGGACCGTGTCGGGCACGCTCATGCCGTGCTGGCGCAACGACTTGAATTTGGCGACCCAGTCAGCGTGCTTGGTGGTCAGCATACCGCCATCGCCGGTGCTCATAATCTTGCGTGGGTGGAAGGAGAAGCAGGCCACGTCGCCGTGCGCCTTGCCGACCTTCTCCCATCGACCGTTCCAGAAGATCTCGCTGCCGCTGGCGCAGGCCGCGTCCTCGATTAGGGGCAAGCCCCTAGCCTTGGCGATGTCGACCACAGCAGCCATGTCGCAGGGCAAGCCCATTTGGTGGACCACCAGGATCGCGCTGGTTTTGGCCGAAAACGCGTGCTGGATCAGAGCTGGATCAATGTTGTAGGTGGTCGGATCGATGTCGACGAAGACGGGGATCGCGCCACAATAGGCCACCGAATTGGCTGTGGCGATGTAGGAGTGACTGACCGTGACCACCTCGTCGCCGGGCTTCACCCCCGCCGCCAGCAAGGCCAGGTGCAGGGCCGTGGTGCAGTTCGAAACGGCCGCAGCGTGCGGCGCGCCCGTGAAGGTGGCGAATTCCGTCTCGAAGGCCGCCACCTCGGGGCCTTGCGTGACCCAGCCGGACAGGATGACGCGGCGCGCCGCCTCTGCCTCGGCCCTATCCATGGTGGGCTTGATGATCGGAATCATGTCAGATCCTCAGAACGAAAGACCTACTCGGTGCGAGAAGTTGCAGTGGTCGTATCACGACAAAGCCGGTGGCTCACCTTGTCCTATTGTGGGATGCAGATACCGACGGCCGGCGTGCCTGGTGTATTGGGACAGTTGGGTTTCCTACATATGGATACCGCTTTCGGTCAGCGGACAGGTTCTGAAACAACCTTCCGGCCCCATTGCAATGGGGCACGCAATGTGTGGCCCGACATTTTCGGCGGGGAAACGCCAAAATGTGTCGCACCCGCCATTCGACAATATACGCTAACACTTAAATATTGAATTCAATATAGGGATTTCCGGCCGTGGCCTACAGCAGATTCATCTACCTTGAGTCACCAGTTGTGGCAGTGTGACAATGCAGCTTAGCATCCAGTCAAGCCGAAGCGTATGTTGTGCTCCGAGATAAGCTGGGCCTGGGAGGAAAACGTATTTACGCTTCTTTTCATTTATCCATCGTCTGGAAGAGACGAGTAACCCACCTATAGACCGACCGGCGCGCAAACAACATTTTTCAGGATCTCAATTTGGCGAGACGTACGCCTGCACCGTCACGCTCAGAGCCTACGCCTTCTGGCCGAATTGATGTGACAAAGAGTTAGGCGTTTATAACCAAGAAAGTCTGACGGCCCCCGGGGCCGAACCATGTCTCGGTTGCGGAGCATCGGCTCGAGTATTGACCCATGGCAACCATTGATCAAGGCGCGATTTTCGCCGTCCGGTCGGCCAAGGCCGTCGCCCGGCCGGCGGAAGATCGTATCGCCGGCTTCGACGGCGTGCGCGCGATCGCCGTCCTGATGGTCTTCATCAGCCACAAAACGACCCTGCCGCACCACGATTCCTATGGTTCCGTCGGCGTCTGGCTCTTTCTCGTGCTAAGCGGCATGCTCATCTCCTCGATACTGTCGGAGATGCGCGCAAAGGTCGAAGCGGGGGTCCAGTCGACCTGGCGGTCGATGGGTGACTTCTATCTGCGCCGCAGCCTGCGCATTTTCCCACTCTATTACGCCTGTCTCGGTGTTTTCGCACTGGGTTCGCTGTTCACCTCATTCGTCGGCTTCTCGCGCGTGGAAGCGACGATCTACGCCCTCTACGGCACCAACATCTATATCGAGATGACGCCGACCGGGGCCCACGGTCATTTCGGTCACCTCTGGTCGCTGTCGGCGGAGGAGCAGTTCTACCTGCTCCTGGCGCCGATCCTCCTGTTCACCCCGCGCAAATACCTGCTTCGGATTTGCATCGGCTTCATGCTCGCCGGCGCGGCAAGGCTGGCTTGGCTCGTATCGGTGAACACCCACCCGAACGCCATTCACGTCGATCCGCTGATCGCCTTCGGCATGCTCGGCGTCGGCGGCTTTCTCGCCTCATTGAAAAACTTCAAGCCGCCCGCATGGCTGGTGAGTGCGCAATCCCAGGCGGCGGCTGGCCTGGCGTTGATCGCGATCCCACTGGTCTTCGGATATTTCCGGGACGCATGGAACGTCTTCGGACCGCTGACCTGCACTGTGGCCGGTTTGTTCCTATTCCAGATCGCCCGCAACCAACAGACCCCGGTCGTGGCTTTCCTCAACCTGTGGCCGCTGCGCTCGCTCGGCCGGGTGAGCTATGCCTTCTATATCCTGCACCAGTTCGTCCATTTCTACGACCTCACGGCGGTGCTCCATAAGCTGCATCTGGAGATCGACGCGCCGGCTAACGTTCAACTGGCCCTGGAGCTTTTCATCACCATCGCGCTGGCGACGCTCTCCTGGCACTTCTTCGAGCGGCCGCTTCTGCGGTTGGGCGCCAGATTGACGGCGCGGGAGGGCACCGAGGCCAGCAGCGCAACCGCTGCCTTGTCCCCTGGCCGGCAAAGAGCCACGTAGATGCGGGCGGAGCTACGACCAATGCGACTCGACGACGAACGCCGCATCAAGGGTTTTGATGGCTTGCGCGCGATCGCCTTCGTCTTCGTATTCATTAGCCACAAGTTTCATCAAGGGACGTATGGATCCCTTGGCGGCGACGGGGTGATGCTCTTCTTCGGGCTCAGCGGCCTCTTGATCACCCGTATCCTGGCTCGCACGCGGGTGGCAGTCGAGGCTGGCGAGACGACAACGCTTGCGGGTCTGGGGCGATTCTATCTTCGACGCACGGCCAGGATATTCCCCGTCTATTACGCGACCATCGGCGTTTTCCTGATCGCCTCGCTGTACGTTCACTTCGATGGCTTCGAAGGCGGCGCGCCCCAGGCCATGCTGCTCTACGCCACGAACATTTATGTGTTCACGACCGGCCACTGGGTAGGCCATTTCAACCACTTCTGGACGCTGGCGATCGAAGAGCAATTCTATGTGCTGTTTGCACCCTTGCTGCTGTTCACCCACAGCAAGGCCGCCGGTCAGATCTGCGTTGCTTTCGTGGTTGTGGGTCTCATCACTCAGGCGGGCCTCGAATGGGCCGGAGCATCGTCCAAGGTCATCGGCTTGAATCCCATGATCGGCTTTGGCTATCTCGCCTTGGGTGGTCTGGCAGGACTGAACCTCGACCGGCGGGTACCGGCATGGCTGGTTTCCACGGCGGCCCAGAGCATTGCCGCCCTGGCGCTTCTCATCTTGCCCCTGACAGTCCTCAAGGACGAGATCGTCTGGCGCGTCTATGCGCCGGCAGTCGCGGCTACAGCCGCGCTTCTGGTCTTCCAGATCGCGAGGAACCAGGCCTCGCGTTTCGTCGCCCTTCTGGACACAAGGCCCCTGCGCAACCTGGGACGCATAAGCTACGGCTGTTACGTTTTCCACGAGTTCATTCATTTCTACAACGTCGAGGCAGCGGCCCGGAAGTTCGGCGTCGCATTCGAAGCGCCGGACTGGATCTCGGCCCCCATCGAACTTGTGTTGACCATCGGCTTGGCGACCGTCTCCTGGCGATTCTTTGAACGACCAATCATGGCCTGGGCCCATCGGGCGACACCGAAAGCCGCGCCGGCCATCGCCTGAGCCCCCCTCAGCTTGCCAGACCGAACAGCTTCCGCAGCAGACCAATGTTGTGGTTCAGGCGCAGGTAATATTCGCGTTCGGGCCGGTCGAGCATCTGGAACGCGGCCAGCACCGGGGTGGCGACGATCATCTTGATTGCTCGCGCGATCTTCTGGCCTGGCGTTTTCAAACCCCTCAGTTCCACCTCGCCTTCCTTGCGCGCGCGCTCTGTGAGCCACGCGCGCGTAAGACGGCCAGCATCGACCTTGTGGTCCACGACGAAGGCATCCGCGTACCAACAGCGATAACCTGCTCCAATCAGATCGGTCATCATCTGGGCCTCTTCCCCGCTGGCTAGGTTCGAGCCGACCCGACCGGTCTTTACGTCGAACCCACCATGAGCTTGAAGCGCGCTGCGGCGGAACAACAAGTTGGCGCCGACGCCGATGGGATGATCGGTCGTGTCGCGGAAGCCGTCCTCATCGACCACCGACAACAACAAGCGCGCTCGCGGTCCGAGCTGGCTCGGCGGTATTTCAAGACTGCTGGCGTCGTCGGGCCAGTGTGCGACCACCCGCCCCGCCAGGATGGCGGTCTGGGCGTCACAGCGGGCCGCGTAGGTGATCGCCGCTTGTACCCAGCCGGGCCGCGGCACCGCGTCATCGTCCAGCAATGCAATCCAATCGCCTTTGCCTGCCTCGAAACCCGCGTTACGGGCCCGGGCAACGCCGGGCTCGTCGAGCCGTATGAAGCTCAGTCCCGGGCGCGCCTTCAGGGTCTCCAGCACATCGGCGTGCGCCGGCGCCGAGGCGCTGTCGATGACGATGACCTCCACCGCCTGGCCGACGCATTGCGGCAGCAGGGCGTCGACGTTTTCGAGGACGTCGTGGCTGCGGTTGTGTGTGGCGATGACGATGCTAATGGCCGGGGCACCTGTGCTGATCTTCGGCGCGTCCTTGGCGTCGTGCATGCCCATCCGATCCTTAAGCTCCACGCGCGTTCAGTCCAGCGCCGCGTCCTCGACGGCCGGCGGGCGCGCGCCTAGGCCGATCGACCAGAAGAACGCCGCGCGCAACGGCGTCGGCCTCACGAGCTGCCTAACCGCCCGGAACGGAAACACCAACAGCGCATGACGCACCGCGAACCGCACGCCCTTCGCATCCCCCTTGGCCGCCCGCTCCACCGCCGCATCGGCGAAATAGGTGTAGAATCCCAAGAGCGTGGCGAAATAGGAATGCAGCCACTCCTTCGGTGAGCGCCACTTGCGCCAGACGGGTATGGCGTGCCGCATAAACACCCTGCGCGTATAGGGAATCCGGCTCAGGACCAAGGCGTCGTAGGATCCCGACGGACGCTGGCGGAACAAGACGCATGGCACGGCCACATGCTCCACATGCCCACCGCTGGCGACGCGCATATGCCAGTCCCAGTCCTGGTCGGCCAGCAGGGTCTCGTCGAAATAACCGTAGGCGTCGCGTACCGCGATACGCGCCATCGTGGCGCCGATCTGCGGGAAGTAGCCGTCCAGCATCATCTTCAGATGATCGCCGTCGGGGCGCACGTCATTGGGGATGGGAGGCGCGATCGGCCGCAGACTAGGATCGGCCATCACAACCTGACCGAAGACCGCCTCCACCTCCGGCTGGCGATCGAAGAGTTGCAAATGCGGCCGCACATGTTGCTCGGTCCACACGTCGTCGTCGTCCAGGAACGCCAGGAACTCCCCCGAGGCCGCTTGCATCGCGGCGTTGCGCGCGGCGCCAGCGCCCGCGGTCGTCACGATGAGGTGCTGCGCGCCATGGGCCTGTGTCACTGCGCCGGTGGCGTCGTGGTTGGAGCCGTTGTCGCCAACAAGGATCTCAAACGTCAGATCCGGGCCTTCGAGCGCGCGAATGCTCGCCAGCGACTGGTCCAGGTACTGCGGACGGTCGCGGGTCGGGACGACTACCGAGACGATGCGCGCCTGACTCACCCCCATTCCTCCCACCGATCAAAGACGCCCGCCAGGGCCGCCGAAAATACCCGCATGTTGTCGAAGCGCGTGATGAAGGTCCGCGCGATGGTGCCAGCCGAACGCGTCTCCTCTGCCTGGGCGTACACCAGCTCATAACCTGCTGCCTTGGCCTCCCGCATGGCGATCGGGGTCCAGTTGGTCGATTGGCCGAGCGGAATTGCGAACGAGGTCGGCGCAAAGCCGAGCCGGGCCTCGATCATAGTGCGCGAGCGGTCCAATTCCTCACGGGCGGCGGCGCCGTCCAGCTGTCCAAAATCGGGATGGCTTGCGGAGTGGCTGCCGATTTCGGCGCCGTCGGCGGCCAGGCGCTCCAGATCGCGCCAGCCTAGAACCTCGTCGGTCGGCCAGGGAGACCCGCCTTCGCTCCAGTCGGTGACGACGAAAAGGCTCCAGGGAACCGCGAAGTCTTTCAGGATTGACGCGGCCTCGGTCATCACGCTGCGCAGACCGTCGTCGAAGGTGATGGCAAGGTCCATCGGGTCGCCCCCCGTCCGAGCGATCTTCGAGGCCGGGACGAACCGGTAGCCTCGCGCCGCGGCCCACTCCAACTGGCGACGGAACAGCTTCGGCGGCACGTCGTTGTGATCCATCAGCGGCTGGCCGACCGAGTGGTAGGCCAGGATACGGCCGCCCGAACGGCTTACGCGTCGGCCAAGGACGGACATGCCCTCTCGTTCGAGGACCATGCGTGCGCCGACCAGATGACGCCTTTCGACACCGAAGGCGCGGACAGCCCGCTTCAGAATCTTCGGCGGTCGCCCAATCATATTCACCTTCGCCTCAGTTCTTTCTGTCGGTGTCGAATTGCAGGCCCCATGGCAAGTATGACTTCTGACGCCAACGCCACCATGTCGAAACCCGAGGCACCCATACCCATCCCGTCAAACGCAATCCTCACCAGAAGGAAAGCAAGGCCTCAACAGGCTCTGTTCCGTCGAACGTATCAGAATGAGGTGCTGAACAGACCAGAGTCAAAAAGGGTATCCCGGTATGTTTTTGTCAGCCTGCTAAATCAAAAGTGTAATTCGCGATGGCTGCCTGACTGACAGCCCTTCAGGCTATAGGGGTACTGGGAATAAGGTGTGCGGGTCGCATCTGAAGATCGATCTCGCGTCGCAGACGCGCCCGACGAAGGGACGCCGGGCAAACCATGCCGTTAAAACTCACATCCAGCTGTCGCCCCTCAGCCGGCTCGCCGACCGCGGCAGCCATTCGGGAAGCAGGTTGCGGACTGCGTCCCAAGGCCCGTCGAAGCTCTTGGTCCGCGCCAGGCGCCGCCATACCCGTAGCCGCTCCGGCAGCGCCATCAGGCGCAGGGAACGCTTCAGGATCGCCTCGGCGCTGTCGAACTCGCCGAACACCTCGTTGAGCAGGATGTCGGGATATCCTTCGTAGAATTCCTCGTTCGCGGGCGCGCCATTCCCACGCAGCGGTGTGACTGGCGGGATCGCGACGGCTCTGGCGTAGAGAACCTCCAGGCTTTCGATCCAATTCGGCGTGGTGTGCAGCCGCTTGACATTGGCCGCCGTCTCATCGCCCCGCCGACGCAGCGCCTGCGGGTCGGCGAGCCAGTCCGCCAGGATGCGGTTATACTCCGCCATCGAGGTGGCGAAGCCAATGGTAGGCGCCAGCCCAGGCATATCGGTGCTCATGACGTTAGCATCCAACGGATAGGGAAACAGCGTCGCGCAGGGCGCGCCCAGCCCGCCGGCTTCCAGCATCGAGGTAATCGATACAAAGGGGTAAGAGTCGAGATAGATGTCCGCCGCCTCGAAGCTGAGCGAAGGATCGGGCGTCTCCGGCCGCCCAATGATCCGCCCGCCGGTCGCCGCTATGGCGTCTTGCCAATCGGCCGGCTCGCCCGGCCCGACGACCAACAACCGCGCATCGGATCGGGCCAGCAGTGCCTCGACATGCATGTCGGCGAACGACACCCCGCCCATCGTCCGGTATTTCACGCCGCGCGCGACCGAAACCAGAAGCGGTCCGTCGACCGGGATGCCGAGCTTCTGGCGCGCCTCGGCCCGGCTGTGCTTGCGGATCGGCGGATCGATTTGGATCGGCAGGATGGCGTGACGCTTAGCCGAGATCCCACGCCGTTCCACCACCAGACGCTCGCCCGAGACGCGCGAACTGGCGATCAGGTCGCACACACAGAGCCCGACCCAGAAGGCATGGTCGGCATGGTTGACCAGCACCACGGGCGGTCGGTTGCGCTCGTCGGCGAAGGCTATACTGGGCGTCGGGTCCTCGTTGCTGACGTGCAGGACGACCAGGTCGAAATTGAGCGACAACTTGCGGAGCGCGCTGGCCCATTCCACCGGTCCGCCGCGTGTTGCGCCGATTACGTGGATATGTCCGCCACGAGCCTCCACGGCCTGGCGCACCGAGGCCGGCGGCTTCCCCGGATGGCGCAACAGGGCCAGGGAGTGATGACGGCTCTCGTCGGCGACGATCCAGCGGCGCATCATCCGCGTCAAGCCGCCGACTTCGCTCAAGGCGGTGGCCACATGCAGCACGCGGCCGATCTTCGTTCGCGTCGGTCGCGCAGTTTCGGCCTTCGGGGCGAGTGTCCGTCGCGCGATCTCGATCAGGATTTGCTCAAGCGGCTCGGACCGATAAAAGCCGCAATGCCGCTTGCGTGCAAGCGTGACCGCCGCCTCTACATAGGCCGCCGCGGAGTTGAGGTCGTCAGCCTCCAGACAGCGCTCCGCCTCACACCGAAGGCTTTGAAACTCTTCATAGTTGTGACGCATACGCGCCACCTCGGAATCGGAGCGCACGGCTTCAAATCGCATCGTCTCCGGCATCCTTCCCCCCACGGTCGCGGCCTGCCCTAGAACTTGTTATACCTAGTGGTGAAGGCTTGCCAAGCGACAAAGCAGGTTACATAGAACTGTAGCCGACCGCTGCTATCGCTTCAGCGGCGCACCAAGGATCATATCCGATTTGCAGGCGATGGCACGTGACAGACAGTTCCAGGGGGAAGCGATGCCTATTTCGGACAGTGTGGTGCTGCGTGGCGAGGTCGTCATCCACCACCCCAGTATGGTGAACCTCTACGGCTGCGAGGTCGGTAACGGCTCGCGCATCGGCGCTTTCGTCGAAATCCAGAAGAATTCCTCAGTCGGCGAGCGCTGCAAGATCTCCTCGCACACCTTCATCTGCGAGGGCGTAACCATCAAGGACGAGGTCTTCATCGGCCATGGGGTGATGTTCACCAACGACCGTCTTCCCCGAGCCACCAACCCGGACGGGAGCGCGCAGAATGAAGCCGACTGGAAAATTGAGCCGACCCTGGTCAAGAAGGGCGCCTCCATCGGCTCCAACGTCACCATCACCCCGGGCGTGACCATCGGAGAACGGGCCCTGATCGGCGCTGGCGCCGTCGTCACCCGTGACATCCCCGACTTCGCCATCGCTGCCGGCGTGCCAGCCCGTGTGGTCGGAGACGTAAGGACCGCAAAGACTGGCTGACCCCCCTCGGCCCCTCTCGGCACGGCTTCGTACACCGAATTGCGATCCTTTGGTGTATTCGGAGAGATCATTTGAGGTAGATCCGGCGCCCTGCCCTCGCCTGGCTGGATGATCCTGAGGGGGTCTTGATGACCCAACGGCCATAGTGACCGCACCGCTTCGCAGCTTCAAACTGCATTGTGAAGAGGTCGAGGTGGCACGGCATTGAGCGATCGGCGCATCCCTTCTCAACCAACGACAGGCTCCAACAAGCCTCCAAGACTCCGGTGGGCGGGGGCGGAGTGAAGGGTAGTCAATATGATCAATATCGGCATCATCGGGTACGGCTATTGGGGGCCGAACCTCCTGCGCAACTTCATGGAGATCCCCGATGCCCGGGTCCGCGTGGTCGCCGACCTGGACCCCAAGAAGCGCGAGTTGGTGAACCGTCGCTATCCGGGTGTGCAGTCCACCAGGGACGTCCAGGCCCTGTTCCAAGATCCCGAGATCGACGCCATCGCCGTGGCGACGCCGGTCAATAGCCACTTCGAACTGGGCATGTCTGCGCTGAAGGCCGGCAAGCATCTCTGGCTCGAGAAGCCTATGACCGAAACCTCGCTACAGGCCAGGATGCTGGTTAATGAAGCGGACAAGCGCGGGTTGACCCTGATTGTCGATCACACCTTCATCTATACCGGTGCAGTCCGGAAGATGCGCGACATCGTCGCCGCCGGCGACCTCGGCCAGATCTATTATTACGACGCCACCCGGGTGAACCTGGGCCTCTTTCAGAGGGACGTAAACGTCATATCCGACCTGGCGGTCCACGACTTCGCGATCATCGACCGTCTGTTCGAAGAACATCCGACCGCCGTTTCGGCCAGCGGTATCAACCACTTCCCCGGCACCCCGGAAAATTTGGCCTACATTTCGCTGTTTTACGACTCTGGCATGATGGCGCACATCAACGTGAGTTGGCTAGCTCCGGTGAAGGTGCGTAACATACTGGTCGGCGGCTCCAACAAGATGATCACCTACGACGATCTGGAGCCGTCCGAGAAGGTCAAGGTTTACGACAAGGGCGTCTCCTTCACCGACGACCCGGCCAAGATCCACGAGATGCGCGTCGGCTACCGGACGGGCGACATGTGGGCGCCCAAGCTCGACTCCACCGAGGCCCTGCGTATCGCCGGCCAGGAGTGGATCGACTGCATCGTCGAAAAGAGGGTTCCCATCGCAGATGGCCGGCTTGGCCTGCGCGTGGTGGAGATCATCGAAGCCGCCACCAGTTCCATGCGCGGGCGTGGCGAAACCGTGCACCTGCGACGCAAAGATGCAGCCTAATATGATCCCGTTCGTAGATCTGAAAGCCCAGTACACCACGATCAAGCTCGAGGTAGATGCCGCCATTCAGCGCACTTTGGAGAGCTGTCAGTTTACCCTGGGCGCTGACGTCGCTGAATTCGAAAAGGAATTCGCCGCCTATTCGCAAGCGGCCTTCGGCGTCGGCGTCAATACCGGCACCAGCGCCCTGCACCTGGGCCTGCTGGCCGCCGGGATTGGACCGGGCGACGAGGTGATCACCTCCCCCTTCACCTTCGTGGCGACGGTTGCGGCCATTTACTACACAGGCGCGACCCCCGTGCTCGTCGATATCGATCCTGCGACCTACACCATCGACCCGGCCCAGATCGAAGCCGCGGTCACGCCGGCCACCAAGGCGATCATCCCGATCCACCTCTACGGCCAGCCCGCCGACATGGATCCGATCATGGCCATCGCCCGGAAGCACGGCCTGATGGTGCTGGAGGACGCTTGCCAGGCCCACGGCGCGGAATACAAGGGCAAGCGCGTCGGGGCCATTGGCGACATGGCAGCTTTCAGCTTCTATCCCGGCAAGAACCTCGGCGCCTATGGCGAGGGCGGGATGCTGACGACCAACATCGCCGACCACAACCGTGCGGTTCGCATGCTGCGAGACTGGGGCGCCGAGCGGAAGTACCATCACGAAGTCAAAGGCTATAATTATCGCCTGGAAGGCCTTCAGGGCGCTGTCCTGCGTGTGAAGCTCAAACATCTGGACCGATGGACCGAGCAGCGACGCGCCACGGCCGCCCGCTATGACGCCATGTTCGCCGGCATCGGCCTGTCGACCCCGTTCGTCCGCGACGATGTGCGCCACGTCTACCACATCTACGCCGTGCGTACGCCCGACCGCGCGCGCTGGGGGGAGGCGCTGAACGCTCAAGGCATCCAGTCGGGTATCCACTATCCCATTCCGGTTCACCTGCTGCCCGCCTACGGCGATCTCGGCTACAAGCAGGGCCAGTTCCCGCACGCCGAAAAGGCCGCCGCCGAGGTTCTCTCCCTACCTATGTTCCCGGAGTTGACGGAGCAGCAGCAGGACGCGGTCGTGGCCGCGGTCATCGAATTGCAAGCAAGCGTTGAGCGGGCCCCACTCAACCGGAAACACGCCTCGAACCGATGACAGGGAATACGATGAAACTTGAAGGCTCTCGCATCCTGGTGACCGGCGGCTGCGGTCTGGTCGGCTCGACCACCATCGACCTGCTGCTTAAGGAGCACGCGCCGGAAAAGATAGTGATCCTCGACAACCTGGTCCGCGGCAGCCTGCAAAACGTCAAGGACGCCCTGCAAGACCCGCGCATCGAACTCGTCGAAGGCGACATTCGCGACGTGGCAACTGTCCACAGGGCCACCGACGGCATGGACGCCGTCATCCACATGGCAACCCTGAGGGTCATCGCCTGCGCCGCCGAGCCGCGCGAAGCCCTGGGCGTCATGTGCGACGGCAGCTACAACGTCATTGAGGCCGCCCAGGCTAAGGGCGTGAAGAAGATCTGCGCGGCCTCCTCGGCCTCGGTCTACGGCCTGGCCGACCTCTTCCCGACAGAAGAGAGCCACCACCCGTACAACAACCGCACCTGGTACGGCGCCAGCAAGGTCATGCTGGAAGGCCTGTTGCGCTCGTTCAATGACATGTACGGCCTTCCCTACGTGGCTTTGCGCTATTTTAACGTGTACGGCCCGCGCATGGACCTGCATGGTAAGTATACCGAGGTTCTAATCCGCTGGATGGACCGCATCGACGCCGGCCAGCCGCCGCTGATTCTCGGCGACGGTTCCACCACCATGGACTTCGTCTATATCGAGGACATCGCCCGAGCGAACATCCTGTCCCTGCTTTCTGACGTGGAGGACGATGTGTTCAACGTCGCCAGCGGCGTGGAGACCAGCCTGAACGAACTGGCCGCCTCACTCCTGCGCGTGATGGACTCCGACCTTCAGCCGGAGTACGGGCCCGAGCGCAAAGTGAACCCCGTCTCGCGGCGCCTTGCCGACACGTGCAAGGCGGAAAAGATGCTGGGCTTCAAGGCGAGCATCGACCTCGATGAGGGCCTCACCCGCCTGGTCGACTGGTGGCGAGCCACACGCGGGCAGGTGACCTGACGAACCGCTCGCGCGACGACGAAATCTTTCCTGGTAGGCTTGCCCCTACATGGCAGAAGCGTGCGATCCTTGACATGGGCGCGCCCCGCGGCGTCACCCTCACCCGCCGCCCATCGCGACGTAGAATGTGCAGTCGCTCCACATGGCGTAAATGAACGCAGCCAGCTTGCGCGCTATCGCAGGCCTAGCGATGGCAAGAGCGTTGCCGATCTCCAGGCCCCAGCTCTTGATCTTGTCCTTGCCTTGAAGCGCGTCATCCGTCCCGACACCCGCCTCGGAGAGCGCGCGCCGCACGTCGGCGTCGCCAGCCTTTGAGATAGGGACCTCGAACATCGATCGAAGCGCCCGAGTGCCTGGGCCGCGAGACTAGGCCGAAGTAGGCGGCGAGTCGCCTGAGGGACGAATGCGCGTCGGGTCCTCGATCGCTGTCATGAAGAAGTTGCCGTCACCGGGCTGACGCCGCGGATCGCCATAAAGCGCCAGCATGCCTCGCAGCGCGCGACGGTCCTCATGACCAGATCATGCAGCCGGCAGTACTGTCGCCACAGCGCGCGCGGGCCGGTGAGCATGTCGTCTATCAACTCGGCCGCAGCCTGCGCACCGCCTGCGCGAAGGCGCCGCCTCCGACCTTGCCCCATGCGGATGCCGAACGACTTTAACGAGTGGCGGACGGCGTTCTCCAGATAGAGCAGCTTGGCTTTCAGCTTCGCCGGTGCGTTAGCAGCAGGTGCGTTCGGTTGCACCTTTCCGACTTGATATAGCCCCAGCGGGACCAGCAAGTGCGCAGGATTTTGGCGACGCCGACGCGTCGGTCTTGTTGAGCTGCGTGCGAAAGCGGAAGCCAAGCCGCAGTCCCCCAACGCCGAATGGCGCCGTCTATCTTTGGCTCATATTGGGACACCCTTGGTTTGGCACCGCAATTGCTTCTAAAGCTTTGTCGTGGCGCGAGGGCGCTGCTTCCTGGTTGGCGAAGCAACAGGGCGAGGTAGGCAATGCGCATCCTAGTGGGACCTGCTAAACGAGAAGGTGTTTCTCGAACGATTTTCCATCGACCGTTGGGCGATGCCGATATCAGATCCGAAACGGGGGCGGTCATCATGTCGATAGATGCCGGCGGCATTTATGCAAGCGGTTCGCAATACCGGTACCAGATTGAGTTGACGCTTGATGAACTTGAGGTGCTTGCGAGCCGTCTGGCAATGAGATCCAACTAGAATACTTGGCCGCGCCAGCTCCCCTGACGCAACGAATCAGCTGCTTTAGCTTCGCCGGACCTGAAGGAACTGTCGGCCGGCGCATGCGGTTCTAGCTATTTCTATTTGGCTGGTAGCATCCTTCTGTTGGATTTTCACCAACGACGGCCGATTCATCATTGGCCCTTGTGCGCGAGCTGCCAGGCTAGTGCACCGGACCGTACCGGACGTCGGTGGCACCGTTCGCTGTCCCGATGCCGCTGCCTGGTGCTCGTCAGCCAGATCACCGCACTCTGCACGCAAGATGGAACTGTTTGAAGAATGGGTTATGGCCAGAGCGGCGCCGACGCGGCTTCCGGCGGCACGCCGCCGTCACCTAGAGAACCGCCAGCGCAAGCGGCGCCAACGCCCGCAACGGTGCCTGGCATCACCCTTCACTCAGCCGGCGCCGCACCCACCTGCCCCACTACATCGTGGTGCAGTTCGGCGAGGAACCCCACTGATCCGGGCGGCATTGTCGCCGAGGTCGTAGCGGCCGTAAGCGGGTATTGATGACGTCTGCGCCCTGGCCAAATCCGCGATCACACGCTGGGCACGACTATTGTCGTCTGAAGTCATAACAGAAAATCGGCTCTGCCAAACTTGCGGGATGAAATCACAAGATCAGAGCGCGTCATCAAGTCCGGCTATAACTCCACCGGCAGAGATTGCGACTGAAGCCGCACCCGCCCTTCAGCACCGTAGCTGATCGCACCGCCTACCTTGGTCTCAACCGCGCTGTCACACGGCTTTCGTTCATTCGCATGGTTCGCGGAGATTGGCATGATCGCATACTCTCATCTCATCCGGCGTCGTCTCCCTCACAAAGCAGCGCCGGTAAGGCTCGGCGCCCTTCTTTTCGTTCCCAGTGTGTGTGTCTAAAGGAGGTCGCCGGGCCTGCCGTTGCTCGGGTGGTTGCTCCTGATGGCTGCGCTTGGCGCCGTGGTCCTACCTCTTCCTTCCGGGTAAGCCAGCGACGCGCTTGCGAGCCGGCTCGGCATGTAGGATTATAGTCCTTGTTGCGGCGAAGCTCCATGACCTGAGATCGCCAATGGCCAGAACCAAACCTTCCGAACAGCTTTCACAGGCGGAAATTGACCGCTTCCTGGCGGCAGCCGAGGCGCTGCACAAGAGCATCGTCGGCCGCTCCTGGCGTACCACAGCGAGCACTACAAAGCTCTTCGTGAGGTCCAGCGGCCCTTGTTGAAGTCGATCGAGACCATCACCGGCAGGAAGACGCAGTTCATAAAATGGAACGGGACAGGACCGGCACAGGCTTGGGAGAAGCCTCCGGGCTAATGCCCAGCCTCGCGCACCTCTCGCCGCCGCATCACCTCCACAAGCAGTTCAAAGACGGTTTCAACCTCGCCGTTGATTTCGTCGGCGCCGATGCCGGCCTTCTCGGCAGCTGTCATCAACTGATCTTTCAAGTCACCGATGGTGATCGGATCCCCCAGCGCCACAATGGGCAGCTGCTTGGCCACCCACTTGTCGAGAAACTTCATGCCGCGTGTGCTCGTTTATTAGCAACCTCTCATCTTGACGCCGCAGCCGCCCACCCCAGAGTCTTGCACATGGCTCGAGGCAATATCAAAGTTGGCGATGAGGTCGCCGTCACTGCGGTTGTGCGCGGCCGGGTGACGCCCGATCGCGTAAGCGTGACGATCCCGTCCTATAACTTCCCGCATTCGGTTGTCGATTCGACTTTGAAAGCCGTGATCGGCCAGAATATGGAGGTCACCGGCACGGTCACGCGCGTCGATGGAGACAAGGTGACCGTGAGCCTCCGGCCATTGGTGACTGTGGACGCCGAGTATGTGCGGCTGGTTGAGAGCTATGTGGCGCCGAAGGGGAAAACGCGGCTTGTTGACAAAGCCTAACGGCACAGCCGACCCAAAGCACAGGCCACTGAAACTTTTCCCTTCACATCGGCTCTGGTCGCCTCGCGCTAGCTGCCGACGATGGGTCGGCATCTTCCCAACTTTGCGCCATGTCATCGCGATGATGTTGACGAAGGCGCTTCAGCAGTTCGCGAGAGGCTTGGATCGCCCTGCGCGATTGATCCATGTTCTGGCACGTGGCGCGTTCCTCCATGGACTTCTGCCACTTTAGCAAGGTGGCGGTAGTCGCAGTGGCCGCTTGAGCGATATCTATGGGCGTTGCAACCATCGCATCCTCCCAAAAGGCAATGGTAACCACAATCTTTATAGGCGTCGAAACCCTTCCTTCAATCAAAAACGGATTCATACGGCAAAATGGCTATTTCTCAGGGGCGCTCGACGGCGGCTTCGTCGCCCTCGGCTTCCATCTCTTGACGATCTAATGATTGTCCTAATGCCCGTAGGGTCCGGTTCCTGGCAGCGTTCCCTGCGTTCTTCAAGGAACAGCTTGGTGTGCTCGTTCCGCTCAAGAGGCGTTGTCCCGTGCTCTTGAGCGAACTTTCCAAACGCCTTGCGCAGGTCGGCAAGGTCCAAAGCCCAAAGATGCTCACTGCTACCGGGTGCGACATTGCGTTCACCAATCCGCCCATTCTCTCGGAACTAAGTTGGCTTCGCGGTTGAGCCTTCAAGATGGCATTGCGAGATAATTCGCTCGGTTCCTAATACGCATATATCTTCGGCAGCGCGGGGCTTCCTGTCTTCCCGCAGTGGCCGGTGCAGTTAAGCCCCCCACAAGCTTGCCCAACTGCACCGGCCATTCCCTTATGGCTGGGGATGGTCTTTGCGTTCGGCAATCTTTTCCAAGAGCTTCCGTGAAGCCTCTAGTACGCGGCGTGTCTCTTGGATGGTCGATTGTAGGGATTCCAGCTGGCTCTCCGCTCGGCGCTGGCCACGGCGGGCGCTTTCAATGAACTGGTGGTCAGGTTCCCACCGGTCTTTCATGGGACTTAGCCTCTCTTACCGGTAGCGGATCAACGCCAAGAAAACCCGCCATCCGCGCGCAACAGCGGGTTTCCATAGTCACGGCTACATCCGAAGAATCGACCGCTCAGATTAGGAAATGTGCGGTTCTCGCTACGTTCCATACAATTTTAGAAAGCCATTCCCTATGGCTGGGTCGTCCCAATCCGTCGATTCAATTGGCTTGTGCTGAAATGGGGTCAAAAATCAAATAGGCATGGAAACCAAAAAGCTCTTGTTGCGTTCGGCGCACTAAAGACCGGGAGGTTGTGCCCATGGGCACCTTTTTACCGCTATTCGTTAAGCTGGTAGACCGGAAATCAATGACGGTTTCCTCTATTTGTGAGGCCGAGCAAGCGCTCCAGGGGCAGTGGCCAAATAAGGGTGCGGCGGCCTATAGGGATGCGTGCCGATTGATCGCGGAGGCCAAGGATGGAAGCTGCAGTCCGGCCGTAGCATTTGCGGCGTTCAAGGCCGCCGCTATCGACCAGCACTTGCTGCAGCCCGAGCCCGGCGCTCGGCATGTCGAACAACGTGCCATAAACCATCGTGATGATGAACCGCCGTCCCCGAGTATCAAATAGAGACCGACACACGGGATCTCGCTTGGTCGCGACGGTGGGCTCGCACCGTACCGGGGCAGGTGTGATGCGAGCCCGGCCGAGTCTTGCGCGACCTCGACCAGCAGCGAACACCCACTCGCTGCCGTTCTATCAACATGCCCCCAAATTTCAGGTTCCGCTAATGTACAAAAAAGCCCACCACCGTTCAGGTAGTGGGCAGTTTTGGGAGACACTGATATGGGAACAGTGCGATCGCCCCAAGTGTTTCGAGCCTACAATGTTCCAGGGGGATTCACAGTGCGGGCGTTTCTATGAAGGCATGGACACGGTTTCCGATGATACCGGCCAGGCCTCAGGGAGCCCCGCCGGACTTGTGGCGCCCGTCCGCGCCTTCGCCTTCGATGTTGCCGCCACGCTGTTCCTGGGCCTCGCAGTCGGCCTTGGTGTTGGCTTTGGAATGGCGATCGTGGGTTAGATCGCGTCCTTCCTTCGTTTGTATGTTTCGTGGGCATTGGTAGCAGTGCCCATATGTTTGCCAGCCGGCGCTAAGTATCACCGGTCAGGCCCAGTGGCCGCCCGTTAGCGCCCCCCCGCAACAAGCTGCTGGGCCGCCCTATGTACTGCCGAGGCGAAAAAAGCCGCTGCGCGAGATGGTCAACTAGCGCCAGTGAACTGCGCGAACTAATTGCGCGCAAAACGCATAGGCGGCGGGCTTTTTGTCTGTCCGGGGAACAGGCGTCAGGCGGGTGAGTTGGGTGGTTGCAGCGTCTCCCGCTGCCAACCGATGTCGACGGTTGAGGCCCGTGCTGTGCTTTACAGGCTGGCGCGGGCCGCTCGTGCCCCGTTAGGTCCATCGAACTTAGCGATCCACCTGGTTCGGGTCGCCCCCGTTTAGGTCTTAGATTTGCCTTCTCAGGCCATTCGCAGCCGGCGAAGTCTATGGGCGACGTAGTGCGGACCTGGCCCCGCGAGCGGTCGTCCGGTCATCAGGAAGCCGTCCAGCATAGCTAGCAATTCGCGCGCTGCGCCGGATGAGCAGTAGTAGTAGATTACTTGACCGTCGCGTCGGGTGCCGACAAGGCCGAAGGCGCGGAGCTTGGCAAGATGCTGCGACAAAGCCGACTGGCTGAGTTGAACTTTCTCGGCGAGGACACCGGCCGAAAGTTCGCCGCCGGCCAGGTGGTTCATGATCAAAAGCCGCTTCTCATTTCCCATCAAGTTGAGAAAGGCGGAGACGGTTTTGGCACTGGCGGCAAGGTTTCTTGAAATCATCGAATCAGACTAAGGTCCTACCCAGATAGGAACTTAAGTCTGCAGGAACGCGGAATCAAACCCTCAGTTCCGCCAAAAAAGCAAATTCCTATTGATCCTCATCCTCGCGGAAATCCTGCAGCGATGCATGCCGCAGGTCATCCTCGCCGCGCAGATGCTTCACGCGTCCAATGACTCCCGGCTTTACCCATTGCGTGGCCGGCCGCTTCATGATGCCCTTGGGCGCCGTGCCTGAGTGCTCCTGGACGCGTTTCCATAGCCTCTCGCGCATTTCCCGGTTCAAGGTGACGAATGCGCTTCCGACATAACGCCCGGTGCCGCGCTGAGCCATCAGAGCGAAAGCCGGCTTGCCCGCTTCACGCTCGACGCCGAGCAGATCGAACTCGTCGATCGCATAGCACTTGGCCTTCAGCCAGTTGGTCGACGGACCGCTTCGGTATTTGCTGTCCTTCCGCTTCGACACCATGCCTTCAAGTCCGGCCTTGTCGAGCAAGTGAAAGATGGCCTTCGCTTCGCCCGGCAGGGGCTCGCCGAAATTGAATGCGCCCGCCCGGCTTGATCATGCTGGCCAGGATCTCGCGCCGCTCCTCTAGCGCCTTATCGCGCAGATCGTGGCCGTTAAGATGAAGCAGATCAAAGGCAACAAAATACAAGTCGTGTTGCCGGCGGGTGATGGCTTTGCGCAGCGCTGCGAAGTCCGAAAGGCCCTTGTCGTTCAGAACGAGGATCTCGCCCTCGACAATGGCGCTTTCGGCACCAAGGCGCTTGGCCTCTCTCACCAGGTCGCGATATTTCGCAGTCCAGTCGTGGCCGTTGCGCGTATAAATGCGTGTGCCGACTTCATCAATGATCATCTGCGATCGGTAGCCGTCGAACTTGACCTCGTGGGTCCAGCCTTCACCCTTCGGGAGGCTTCTCCACAAGGGTCGGCATCAACGGCTCGATGAACTTCAAACGCATGCACTGACCCACCCTCCGGCGATGCAATAAGATTAAGCTAAAATAGTTCCGAAACCGGAAATCAGCCTTTTGGTGCAACAAACACGTCAACTCGGCGTTGCGGGATGAGGAAGGAGAAAACGATATGGCCGATGACAAGAGCAAGCGGGGTTTTCGCGATCGGGACCGTGTCTCAGCCGACGAGGATTATGAAGTTGAATATTTCGCAACAAAGACCGGCATCACACCCCAGCAGGTCAAAGAGCTGATCGCGAAGCACGGCAACCAACGCGAGACTTTGGAGCGGGTAGCCAAGGCGCTGCGGAAATAATGACCAGGCTATCTGATCTCGGCAGACCACTAGTCGGGCACCGACATAAAGGCCCGCCCGCGAGCGAACTCGCGCATTTCCTCCCTTGCCCTGTTTGCGGTCAACAGATCGACATGCGCGATTTTCGCCAGGTCGCTTATCATGCCGATCCGGAGCACGAGCCGCTCGAACTGGACGCTTAGGACCAAAAGTGCCGAAATACCACGTTGAGGAAATGGCGATACGGTGACGGCTACCCACATCGTCCACGCGACAACGCCGATCAGGGCGGCGCGGGAAGCGACAGAGCGCGACATCACTCTGCGCACCAGCGAGCCCATCTGGATCAGGGTTGCCGACGAAAAGCGCGGCCACATATTCGAATACAGTTTTAGCCAACTCGGCTAGCTGAGTTTTTTGAATGGCATACCATGCCGTCGACCTCGATACGCAAGTTCGACTATGACCCCAACACTAGGGTTCTCTCGGTTTGGTTTGTAGCGAGCGGGAAGCATTACGAGTTTTTGGACGTACCTGCTGAGGCCGTTGCTGCGTTCAAAGCTGCCTTTGCCAAGGGCGTCTATTTTAACAGCCACATCCGCAATCGTTATGCAGTCCGGCTCGCGCCAGGGCGCTGACATCTGGAGACGCCGGGCTTGTTCAGGGATGGCCCGCGCCTGCTTCCGAGCGCGGGCCGACCATGATGAGTGAGGGGCCATCTTGGTCACCGGCAGGACCGCTGAGAACGCGAGCCGGGTGTGACCGAACAGCCTCGGAGCGAGGATGTTCCCGGCTGACGCAAAAAGGCCGAAGGGCGCAATTAGCACCGACTTAATTATGTCCGGATCATTTTAACGAATCGTTGACCGCGCTGTCCCAGAATAGGACGGCGCGGTCAAACCCCAACCTTGGCTGCGCAGGCGGCTTCGGCACTCAGTTCCACCCCCGAGCTGTCGGAGCCGCCACCCACCCCACACTTATACCAGCAATGGTTGAATCAACCGTTACTGCACGTGCTTTCCATGGCGCTTCCCTGATCGTTAGACTTTGACGGATCAAACAGGGGATTCACAGATTCGGAGACTCGACCGATGGAAACGATCTTCGATGACATGGGCAACGGCCTCAGAGCGCCCGCACAGACGCATGGCGCCCTGTATGCGCCTTCGCATCGACATGGCCGGCAAGCTGTTCCTTGACGTCGTAATTGGCCTGGGCCTTGGCTTTGGAATCGCAATCGCGGGTTAGACCCGACCTATCGGTTCGGGCGGTCCGTAGCCAAAGCGTTGTAGAGCACCAAACACGCCAGCAACGAAATGACGCTGCCCAGCAGGTCGCCTAGGGTCAGGCGGGAAAAATAGACAAGATCGAACGCCGGTACCGCCATCGCTCCAGCCAATCATGATTCGGGACACTGCCGACATTAACCGTTAGTCGGCACTAATGTTCTGGTCTGGATAACCTGTTCAATCTTTTGGTTGAACTTGCGCCATTCGCCAACAATCCAAATTTGGGCGAAGCAATCAAGCTTGCGAATGAATACGCCTCCGGAGACGTCCCCATTGGCCAAGAGGTTTTCGACGCCATCGGAGCGTCGCGGAAAGAAATGATAGAGAGTTGGCGAAAGAGGCGGAATGCTATCCGGTCTGGCAAGCTCGCTCCCACACCACGCAACGGCATCCAAAGTACCGCGAGGAATAGGAATGGCTCAGGTCCGCAAGCGCACCCTGCCCTCCGGTGAGTTCGCTGGCTGGCAGACTACTTCGATGCCGGCGGCAATCGCCGCGCCAAGCAGTTCGACAAGCGCAAGGATGCCGACGCCTATCTGGTAAAGGTGCGACGTGACCTGCAGCTCGGCGTTCATGTCGCAGACAGCACCTCGATCACGATCAAAGAGGCATCGAAGCTGTGGCTGGAAAGATGCGACGCCGAAGGCTTGGAGCGCTCTACGCGCGATGCCTACGCCCAACACGTCAACATCCACATCGTGCCGCTGATCGGCGCCAGAAAGCTCTCGCAGTTCAACACGCCGCACGCCCACGCCTTCGCTGACGAACTGGCGAAGGATCGATCGCTTGCCATGGTCAAGCGCGTTGTGCGTTCGCTCGGCGCGATCTTCGTTGAAGCAAGGCGGCGTGGCTTGGCGGCGACAATCCGCTGTCGAACGCCAAGGTGAAGACGAACGATCGGCGAAAGTTGAAGCGGCCCGAGATCCGACCAAACCCGAGTTGCGGACGTTACTGGACGCCGCCCAAGGCAAGCACCGCGCCCTGATAGTCACGGCGCTATTTAGCGGCTTGCGCGCCTCCGAACTGCGTGCCTCAGATGGAACGCCGCCGACCTGAAGCGCGGCGTCCTCACGGTGAAAGGCCGCGTGGACGCATGGGGTGATTTCGGGTTTCCGAAGACTTCGGCCGCGAGCGCGACGTGCCGCTGGCGCCCATGGCAATCAACGCCCTGAAGCAGCAGCGCCTAGCCATTGCGAACGGTCCCGATGGCTTGGTGTTCCCCTCCGACGAAGGAACGCCGCTCGACCATCACAACATCCTTGCGCGCGTCTGGACGCCGATGCTCGTCGGTGCCGGCATATTCCGGCTCCACCCCACAAGGCTCGATCCCGAAGGCGATCCTCTCAAAATCGCCAAGTACGACTTCCATGGCCTGCGTCATGCAGCGGCCAGCCTGTTCATCGAACAGAAGCTATCGCCGAAGCGTGTCCAGACCATTATGGGGCATAGCTCGATCACGGTGACGTTCGACAACGGCGATTTGTTCGAAGAAGATGCCGCCGATCAGACGGCAGTTGCCGAGATCGAGGCCCGCGTGCTGTTGTAGCGGGAGATTGCAACACGACTGCAACACGAGGCGAATTTTGCTAGGGACGGTAAAATCTGTCTCTGACTCTGTTAGAGTAGTCCTGGTTCGAATCCAGGTTCCCCAGGCAAACTGGACGACGCAAACGACGCAAACTGGACGCCGCAGACAACAATCAGGTTCACGGACATCCTGGTGAGCATTCGCATTGGAGCGGATAGTATCGTCGGCAAAAGAGGGTCCGAAAAGCAGCTCCCTCGTAGGAACGAAAAAAGAAGAGAAGCGGAACTTGCGTGTGCAGTATTTGCACACGAACCCTCATAAATATTTGATTTTGTTGATCTATCTTCCCTATCCATCATCGGATCGACACCGCCGCCATAGACGATCATCAGATCGGCTGATCGGCAGTAGCGGACGTTGCCGCAGCTGTTCTACCCTGCCCAACATGCGGAAAGCGCTGGAGGTTGGAGGCTGCGCAGATCTCCTATCGTGACCCCGAACCATAGTCCACTCCAACCCGAGTCCTGGACGCACGGCGTAGCACCGAGCCTACTTCCTGCCGTCGTTCAATAATAATCCCGCGCCGCAGTCAGCCAGCGAGATCACCGTCGTCTGCCGGACGCGTGTCGGCTTCCAAACTGACAAACGCACCGCCTTTGTAGCGACGCTTTCCAGCCCACGATCACCTGCGCAGCTTTGCCGCGCTCGCTGCGCACCAATAATTTCCATCTCCTTCCCTCAAACTGATCTTGCGCAGGCGGTCGTTTTGCCGCTGGCAGGCGCTGTCCTTCCGCTTCGATCGCGGCAGCGCCCAGTATCAACGCTGGCGGATCAAACCGCACAATCAGCACCTCAAAGCTGATCAGCAGAAGGAGCAGCGAATCAGGATCTTGTCGATCAGGGTCCAAAGGGCCGAGCACATATGTCTGGGCACGGTGACCGTGGCATAGCCGGCGCTGCAATGATGGCGTCGGCGCCCGGAGCCGGAAAGCCCAACTAAGAAAATCGTCGGCGGTGCCGATCTCGAAGAAAATTCTAGCCCGGCACGGTGAACAGGCTGGGGGCCGCATCGCGATATAGGGTTCAGCACAGCTCCGGCGGCACCACGTCGATCGACCCACTCCCGCTCGACGGCCCCGGCTACGTCCATGGTCAGCACGCGCAGCATGGTCAGCTGGCGCTTCATCGCGCGCAGATCGCGACGGTCGGTCTCTTTCGGCTCATGAAAACGTCACTCTGCTTTGCTAAACGCGGTGCTGGACCGGGTTACCACGCGTCAGATTTGGATCATCACCTTGCCGGCCTCGATTGTCGCCGGATAGATCGCGAGATTGACGCAGACCGGCGCGCCCTTGGCCTGGCCGGCCGCAATTGAAGCGGCCAATATGCTTCAAGGCATTGGATGACGTCGTCGATCACCAGCGCTTCGGCCGGATGCGCCTTCTCATGCGTACAATATCCGTCGGTGGCGAAGAACTCGTCATCGGGCGAGCGGCAAACCGCGAAGGTGCGGCCGCGAAGATGGAAGCGGATGACATCCTCTTCCGAGATGTCGTCCACCGCGCACGCTTCAATCCAGTCGGCCATCTCCGGTCCGGCAAAATTCGCGATCGCTATTCGGCCGCCGCCGACATATCGACCTGGTGAAATTCGCCGCGATAGGGTCTGGCTGTCGGCGGCAATCTCCGCTTGAGATAAAAATCCTCATATTTCAGCTGTCGAAGCAGCACCGGCCAGACCTCGCGATAGGCATGCCACATCGACGGGTTCGGCACCGGCAGGTCGTGCTTGATCAGCTCGTGCAGCCCCGGCAGCGCATGATAGGGTACCATCGGGAACATATGGTGTTCGACGTGATAGTTCATGTTCCAGTAGATGAAGCGGCTGACCGGGTTCATGTAGACGGTGCGCGTGTTCAGCCGGTGGTCGACGACATTGTCGGCCAGGCCGATATGCTGCAGCAACCCTGTCAGGACCATGTGCCAGCTGCCATAGAGGCGCGGCAGGCCGATCACCACCAGCGGCAGCAGCGACCAGGTGAACAACGCCAGCCCGACTGTCGCCGCATAGATGGCCACATGCCAGCGCGCAGCGATCACCGCCTTGTGCTGCTCCATCTCGGGGATATAGCTCTTCTCTTCATCGGACAGCTTGCCGAACGCCTGGCGCACCAGCGCCGGCAGCGAATAGCGGAAATCGAGAATACCGGTGAAGGCGAGCGCCGCCCGCAGCAGATCTGGGGGGCGCATGACGGCGATTTCGGCATCGCGGCCGACGATGATAGTATCGGTGTGATGGCGGGCATGGCTCCAGCGCCATTGCACGGGGTTGCGCATCAGCATGAAGCTTGAGATCTGGTAGACGACATCGTTCATCCAGCGCGTCCGGAACGCGGTGCCGTGGCCGCATTCGTGCCAGCGCGAGTCGCTCGACGAGCCGTAAAGCACGCCATAGACGAACAGGAACGGCACCACCCACCAAGTGCCCCAGAACCATACGATGCCGGCGGCCGACAGCAGGATCGCCGCGACCCAGATGATCGTGTCGCGGATCGCCGGCCCGTCGGAGCGTTGCATCAACTCCTTGATCGCCTTGCGCGGGACATCGGTGTGATACCATTCGGCCGAAGCCAATCCGGTCTCGATGGCGCGCTTGGTGCTTTCACCGACCAGGCTGTAGTCACGCTTCCTGCTTGCCGTCATCGTCATCTCCGCTTTCCCGCCTGCGCTCCGCAAGGGCCGCTTGGGGTCGGCCGGGCCGCGCCTGCTTCCGTATTCCGGCGCACTTCCCGCCCGCCGCGGCAACCGATCGTGTGTTTCAAGCCGGTCACGCCTGCAGTCTCGCAAAAGCGCCCGACGGCGCAGGGTAATCCTGTTGCGGCTGCCGGGCGATCGACCCTATCCTCGCTTCCGCTTCGGCGATCTGGCCGGCACCGTCGAGCACCCGGAACACGGCGTCATAGGAGCGGCTTTCGCCATGGTCCAGCCAGATCATCTCGCCCCGTTCGCGCGCGGCGAGATTGCCCAGAACATGATGCGTCGAGGGTTCGATCCCCAACGCATATAGGCCGGCCTGGAAGTTCTGCCACTGATAGGTGCAGGGCAGCTGATCCTTGCGGGTAACGACCTCGAAGCCGAGCCCCAGTTGGTCATTGACGACGGCCACCGGCACCTCGCCCGCCGCATCGGCGCCAAGCTCGTGCTCCCAGACCTGCTCGCTGAATCCCAGCTGCGGCGCCGGCACGGTTCGGTAGCCGACCTTCTGCGCCTCGTAACGATCGCCGGCGTGCGCCGCCCAGACGACATCCCGGATCGGCGCCAGGTAGCGCGAACCCTCGTCGAGCAAGGGATGGCTGACATTGACGTGATAGAAATACATGTGCGGCGTGCGGCTGAAACCATGATTGACGACGCGGTCCGACAGCCGGATCTCGCTGCCGCCGACATCGGCCTCGATGCGGCGCAGCAAATGGAGATCCTCGCCGAACACGGTTGCCTGCTGGACAATGCCTTCCGCCCACAGCACGCAGCGGTCGCCGTCCCAGGCCTCGCCGTAGCCGGTCAGCCGCGCCGGCACGGTGCCGATGCGGCCATGCAGCGAGTGCAATACCCGCTTGCGCCCAGGATAATTGTAGCTTTCGGCCGGCACGTCTTGCCGGCCCAGTATATGATCGAGGCCGCAGGTGACGAGCAGCCCCGAGAACGACCGGCCAAAGGCGAAACCGTCCTCCCCTTCATGCTCGTGCAGTCCGGGGTGGCGAAAGCCGCTCGGCGAATGCCAGCCGATCGCCTGGCCCCGGAAGTCGCAATCGGCGATATCAAGCGCCCGGTCGACCAGCGCCGTGAAGCGCAGGCCGGAGCCGGTGCGGAACTCGAGCATCCGGATGCCGCGCTCCACGCCGTCGCCGAGCGTCATCAGCCGCACACCGGCAAACTGCGACAGCATGCCGGACCGCTCAGCCACCTGCCTTCGCGACAGCGTCTTGCCGTAAAGCTCTACCATGCGACGTCCTTCACTTTGCCCTCGCCTCCTTGAGCAAGGCCGACATGTCGGCGCCGGTGATGATGCTTTCCACCGTCAACAGGTCGGTGTCGGCGACCGTCTGTTCCGCGACGATTTCGCCGCGGCGCATGACGATGATGCGGTCGGCGACCTGGAACACGTGGTGGATGTTGTGGGTGATGAGCAGCACCGAGTGGCCGGCGTCGCGCACCTCCTTGACGAAGCGCAGCACGCCGTGGGTTTCCTCGACGCCAAGATTGTTGGTCGGCTCGTCGAGTATGATCACCTTGGCGGCGAACTGCATGGCGCGCGAGATCGCGATCGATTGCCGCTCACCGCCCGAGAGCGTGCTCACCAGCGCATCTGCATCGAGCTTTTTCGAAATGCCGACCCGCTTCAGCAGCGCCGAGGCGGCGTTGCGAAGCTTGGCGAGATCGAGCGGCGCGAACACGCCGAGCCAACCGAAATTGACCGGCTCGCGGCCCAGGAAAAGATTGCGCGCGATGCTGAGGTCCGGCGCGAGCGATGTGTCCTGATGGATGGTCTCGATGCCGAGGTCCATCGCGTCGCGCGTCGAGCGGATCGATGCCTTCTCGCCGCGCACGAAGATGTCGCCGTGGTCGGCCGTGAAGACGCCGGAGATCGCTTTGATCAGCGTCGATTTCCCGGCGCCATTGTCGCCGAGCAGGGCAACCACCTCGCCTTCGTTGAGGGTGAACGAGGCGTTCTTCAGCGCACGCACGTTGCCGAAGGACTTTTGCAGGTCTTGCAGACGCAGCACTTCCATCGTCAGCTCCTTGCGGCGTTCTTCTGCAGCAAAGCGTGCAGGATGAGCATGGCGAGGATGATGACGCCGACGAAGATGTTGTATGCCAAGCCCGGCACGCCGATCAGCACGATGCCGTTGCGGATGGCGCGCAGCATCAGCGCGCCGACGATGGTGCCGAGGATGGTGCCGCGCCCGCCAGTGAGCGCCGTGCCGCCGACCACCACCATGGCGATCACTTCGAGTTCGTAGCCGGTGCCGGCCACCGGCGAGGCGGCCGAGATCCGGAACGCGCTGATCATGCCGGCCAGCCCGGCCACCACCGAGGTCAGGATGAACAGCCAGATCTTGACCGCGTCGGCCGGCACGCCGCGCGCCACCGCTGCGTTGCGGTTGCTGCCGATGGCGCTGATCCAGTTGCCGAGCTTCGCGTAGCGCAGGATGTAAATCGCCAGCAGCGACAGGCCGATGAACCACCAGAGCGAGGTGTAGAACCGGAACGAGCCTACATTGAAGCTGCCGGCAAGCAGCGTGACGAAGAAGCCGGGCTGGTCCCACGACTTCAGGGGGAATCCCTGCGTGATGTAGAGCGCCGCGCCGCGCACGACGAGCAGCATCGACAGCGTGACCAGGAACGAGGAAATGCCGATCTTGGTGACGATCAGCCCGTTGATGGCGCCGATCGCGATGCACAGCACAAGCCCGGCCAGGAGGGCGACGCCGATGTCGATACCGCCATTCTGCACCAGCAGCATCACCACGACGGGCGCAAGGCCGAACACGGCGCCGACCGACAGATCGAACTCGCCCGCCGTCAGCAGCAGCGTCATGCCGAGAGCGATGATGCCGAGCTCGGGCAGGAACGCCATCATGTTGGATATGTTGAGCGGCGACAGGAAGTTGCCGTCGGCGATGGCGAACACCACGAGCAGCACGATGAGGATGATGAGCGAGGAGAATTGCGGCGAACGCAGCAGCGCAGACCTGCCCTTCGCTCGCTGCGTGTCGTCGTCTGCTGTGATTGCCATATCTGTCAGGACCATGCGTTTCGTCCGGCGCCCGCCGTTTCGGGGCGGGCGCCAATTGTCGTCACTTGTTGTAGAGTTTCAGGATCGGCTCGACGCTCGAGGCGTCGTAGAGGCTGAATGTGTGAATGTCGTAGCCGACCGGCTCGCCAGAGGCCGCAAGCCCGAGCAGCGCCACCGGCATGAAGCCCTGCGCCGACGGGTACTGCCAGGCCGCAGCATTGACGAAGCCGGACTTGACCGCCTCGGCCGTCTCCTTTGAGTTGCCCCAGCCGACGACCGGGACCTTGCCGGCCGACACACCGGCCCCGTCGAAGACGCGTTTGATGCTTGCTGCCACGGAATTGCCCAGTGCAATGATTGCCGGCGGATTGTTGGCGACCATGTAGTCGGTCATCTTGGCGATGATGCCGGCCGGGTCGGTGCCGCAATCGACCACGTCGTACTTGATGCCGAGCGGATCGAAGACGCTGGCGATGCCCTCGGTCTCGAGCTGCTGGTAGCTGGCGCCCGGCACTTCGACCGGCAGGAACACCTTGTCACCCTGCTTCACCATCTTGTGGTCGACGAGATACTTGGCCCAGATGACGCCCGCTTCCCTGAGGTCGGCCCCGACATAGGCCTGCCGCCCGGTCGCCGGATCATCGGTGTTGAAGAACACGATCGGTATGCCGGCGGCCTTGGCGGCCTTCACCTCCTCCGTCCACAGGCCGGGCTGAGCCGAGGTGGTAGCGATGCCGTCCGGCTTGGCGGCGAGCGCCGAGTTGAAAGCCTCCTTCTGCGCCGCCATGTCGCCGCCGCTGAACGAGATCTTGCAGGTCACCTTGAGCTGGTCGCAGGCCTTGGTCGCGCCGGCATTCCAGTCGATCCAGAACGCGTCCGAAGGGCCACCATGCGACAGCAGATAGAAGGTCTTCTGGCCGTCCTGCGCGAATGCCGGCAGGCTCAAGGAGACCCCGGCTACCAGCGTTGCCGCGGCAGCCACTTTCAATGCGAATTTCAACATTCATTCCTCCCTTGGTTGGAGTTGCGCCGCCATGCGCCGGCGGCGCAACCGGCGCTCACAGCCCGTTGGCGCGGAACTTCCCGTCGAGGAATTTCTTCGCGCGCGGCACGTCGTCTTCCGAGAGATGCTCGATGATGACCGGGATGTTTGGGTGCTTTTCCGCCAGCCGCTGGAGATAGAGATCGTAATTCAGCGAGCCCAGCCCGGGCGCCGGCAGCTCGATCTCGCCGACGCCGCGGAACGTGTGGCTCTCCATCGCATCCTCGTCGCCGATGTCGGCATGCTTTTCCGACTTGTCGCTGCCCGAACGCTTGACGTCCTTGGCATGCGCGATCTTGATCTTGTCGGTCAGCGTATCGAACACCTGATTCAGGATCTGGTCCATCCGGTCGATGTTGTGGGTTTCGAAATAGTTGGTCGGATCCATCAGCAGGCCGAGGCCCGGATGGTCGACCTGGGCGAACATCTTCACCGTCTCCTCGACCGAACCGACGACATTGTTGACATAGGTTTCGAGCAGGAACACCGCCCCATGGTCGTAAGCCGTCTGGGCAAGCTCCGAGATCACCTTGCGGCATTCCTCGAATCCTTCCTCGGTCTTGTTCTTGGGGTGATGCACCCAGTCGGATTCGGTGTTGTAGGTGCCGGTCTCCGAGATCACGTAGGGCGAGCCGAAGGCGCGCGCATTGCGGATGATTTCCTTGAGATAGCCGACGCGCTTGTCGCGCTCGACTTTATCGGGGTGGATAATGTTGGTGTAGCCCGACACGCAGCAGATCGGCAGGTTGTTGTCGCGGAAGACGTCGCGCACCTGCTTGGCCTTTTCCTCAGTGATCTGCCCGGCCGACAGATCGATATCCCTGAAATGCAGGTCGAGCTGCACCGTGTTGAAACCGAGCCCGCGGATCTTCTTTGCCGTCTCTTCGAGCCCGTACGGGAAATAGCCCGTGAAAATACCTGCCTGCATCATGATGTGAACTCCTCCCTGTAAGCGATTCAGTTGGCTGATTTTATCGAGATTTCGGAAAGCTTGACGGTGCGGCCCTCGTCGATCGAGCGATAGCCGGCTTCGACCAGCGCCATCGTCTTGACGTTGTCGGCCACCGATAATGCCGGCGGCGCGCCTGTCTTCACCGCATGCTGCAATTGCTCCATCACGCCGATGAAGGCATGCGGGAACCACATCGTGTCCCAGCTCGGGCTGACCCATTCGCCGCCGGTCGTCTCGGTCGAGGCATAGGTCAGCGTCGAGGCCACGCCTTTCGGCCAGCCGATCGTGCCTTTGGCGACACCCTTGGTGCCGTCGACGCGCCAGTTGATGTGCTGGTCGTCCAGATAGCCCTCCTGGCGCGGTCCGGACCAGACATCCTCCAGCGACACGGCGAGCACGCCGGAGGGAAAGCGCAGCGTCGAGACGGTGATGCCGTCTGAATGCTCGAATGTCGTGCGCGGGTCCTTGCGTGTCAGGGTGGTGATTTCCGAGGGATCGCCGAACAGGAAGCGCAGCACGTCGAGATGATGCACGCTCATATTGGCCAGCGTCAGCCGGTCGTAGTCCTGAAGGAAAGTCTGCCAGTGCGGGATCGCATGCATGTCGATCTGCGCAAAGACGATGTCGCCCAGTGCGCCGCTGTCGATGATCTGCTTCAGGACGAGCATCGACTGGTCGTAGCGCATGTTCTGGTTGACCGAGAGGATCTTGCCGGACTTTGCGGCTTCGTCGCGCAGTTTCACGGCTTCATCGACCGACAGCGCCAGCGGCTTCTGCGCCAGGATCGCCTTGATGTGAGGCTGCTTCAGCGCATGGCGGATCAATGCCGGCTGCTGGTCGGGTGGAAAGGCAAGGTCGACGATCTCGACCTCAGAATCCTCGATCAGCTGTTCCGGTGTGTCGTGGACGGTCGGAATGCTCCAGCGTGCAGCTACCTTCTCGGCACTGGCCTTGGTGCGCGAAGCGATGGCGACGACTGGGAAACCGGCCTGCGCATAGGCGGCAAGATGGCATTCGGCCATGATCATGCCGGCGCCGATGCAGCCGATACGGTATTCTTTCGTGCGGACCTTCACGTCCGGCTCGAAGCCTTCGCTCGCCATGTCTTCCTCCCGCAATTCTGTTTTCGCAGCCGCGATCATCTCGCCAACGCGCCTCCGTCCTGCCCGAAATAATGCACCCGGGCCGGCTCGCAGGATATCGCTACCACCGCATCCGGCCTGATGTCGGGCTGGCCGCGCAGCAGCGCCTTCAGCCGCGCCTCTCCGGCGGCGAGCGTTACCACCGTGTAGCCGCCAAGGGGCTCGACCTCGAATACGCGCGCCGGGCGGCCAGCGCCCCCTTCGACCCAGGGCCCGACCTTGATGTCCTCCGGCCTGAGCCCGATTTCGATCGCGTCGGCCGGAGCAGCGCGATCGTCGATGCTGACCGTGCCTTCGGCGGCCTCGAGGCCATCTTCGCCGCGAACGGATTTGAGGATGTTCATCATCGGCGAACCAAGCAGTCGCGCCACATAGGTGTTCGCCGGGCGGTCGTAGATCTCGGACGGGGCGCCGATCTGTCGGATCCTGCCATTCTCCAGAATCGCGATGCGGTCGGCGATCGACATCGCCTCTTCCTGGTCATGGGTGACGTAGATCAGCGTCTTGCCGAGTTCGCGCTGGATGCGCTTGAGCTCGACGCGCGTTTCCTCGCGCAGCCGCGCATCGAGCGCAGAGATCGGGTCGTCCATCAGATAGGCGTTCGGGTCGCGCACCAGGGCGCGGGCTATCGCCACGCGTTGCCGCTCGCCACCGGAAAGCTGCGCCGGCGGCTTGTGCAGAATATGGCCGATGTGGAGCTTGGCGGCCACATCGGCGACACGCGTTTCGATCTGGGCCTCGGCGACCTTGCGCTCGACCAGCGGGAAACGCACATTTTCGCGCGCGCTCATATGCGGGAACAGCGCCAGGTTCTGGAACACCATGGCGACATTGCGCTCGGCCGGCGAGACGGTGTTGACCGGTTTGCCGCCGATCAGGATCTCTCCGGCGTCAGGCGTCTCCAGCCCGAGCACCAGGCGCAGGATTGTCGATTTGCCCGCCAGCGGCGGCCCGAAGAAGCAGAAGAATTCGTTGTCATTGACGGTGAACGAGGCGTCGTCGACGGCGAGCGTCGTGCCGTAACGCTTGCTGACATTGCGAAAGACGATATCGGCCATGTCAACCTGCCTTCATCGCAATGCCGCTGCGGGCATCGAAGACACGCACGGACGATGCCACGGGGGCGACGACGGCAAGCTCGCCGATCGACAGTCCGACAGCATTGTCGAACACCGCCTTCACGGCGGTCTCGCCATCGCCGAGATGGACGATGGTCCTCGCGCCGATCCGCTCGACGAAGCTCACCGGCATGGCGAGGCCCTGCCCGCTCTGCACCAGCGACACCTGTTCGGGCCGGAAGCCGTAAAGCACCTCAGAGCGCGATCCGCGCAAGGTGGCGGCCAGCGCATCCGGCAGCGTCGGCGTGACCCCCAGTGGCCCGAGATCGACCACCAGGCCCCGGTCGCTCTCCGCCGGCCTTCCCTTCAGCAGGTTCATGCCCGGAGCGCCGATGAAGCGGGCGACGAAGACATTGGCTGGATTGTTGTAGACTTCCAGGGGCGTTCCCACCTGCTGCAGCACGCCGTGATCCATGACGGCAATGCGGTCGGCCATGGTCATGGCCTCGAGCTGGTCATGGGTGACGTAGACCATCGTCTGCCTGAACTGGCGCTGCAGCTGCTTGAGCTCGGTCCGCATTACCGCCCGGAAGGCGGCGTCTACATTGGACAGCGGCTCGTCGAGCAGGAAGATCGCCGGCTCCATGATCGCCGAGCGTCCGATTGCCACCCGCTGCAGGATGTTGACCGAGAGCCGGTCGGCCTTGCGGTCGAGCAGCGGCGTCAACTGCAGCAGCTCGGCGACGGCGCCGACGCGGCGGTCGATCTCGGCTGTCGCCGCACCGCGCATCCGCGGCCCGTAGGCAAGGTTCTGGCGCACCGTCATGTGGGTGAAGATGGCGTAGTTCTGGAAAACGAAGCCGACGCCGCGGCGGCCCATGGGCACGCCGGCCATGTCGCGCTCGCCAAACAGGATCTTGCCGCTGGTCGGCTCTTCCATGCCGGCGATCATGTTCATCGTCGTCGACTTGCCGCAGCCCGAAGGCCCGAGCAGCGCCATGAACTCGCCATCGGCGATGTCGAGGTCCATGGTCTTCAGCGCCGTGAACTCGCCAAAGGTCTTGACCAGGTTGCGCAGCTGGATCGCGCTCATGCCGGCACCAGCCTTGCGCGCGCCATGCGCTTCATGGCGAATACGGCAACGATCGAAAGCACGACCAGGATGGCCAGCGCGATCGCCGCCACATAGCCCCAGATCAGGTCCTGCGTCGTGACCTTGTAGATGTAGACGGAGATCGTCTCCGTGGCGACGCCGGGGCCGCCGCCGGTCATGATGTAGAGCGTTTCGAAGATCTTGAAGTTCTCGATGACGCGGATCGCCAGCGCGATGATGACGATCGTCTTCATCTTCGGCAGCACGATGGTGACGAAGCGCTGCCACGGGTTGGCGCCGAGCAGGGTCGCCGCCTTGATCTGGTCCTGCGGCACGCCGACCAGGCCGGCAAGCAGGATCACGAACATCAGCGGCGTCCACTGCCAGATATCGGCGATGATCACCGCGATCAGCGCCAGTGTGGGGTCAGACAGCCAGGCGATGGTGACGCGGGAACCGCTGAGTGCCGACAGGATGTCGTTCAGCGGCCCGCCCGACTGGAACAGCATGAAGAACATGTAGCCGGCCACCGCCGGAACCACCATCATCGGCATCAGCAGGATCGAATAGAAGACCCGCTTGCCCGGAAAATCGTCCGCGAACAGCGTCGCCAATGCCAGGCCAAGCAGGAATTCGACGGGCACGCACACGACCATGACGATGGCCGTGCGCCTCAGCGCGCTCCAGAAGCGCGCATCGGCGGCAAGGTCGGTGTAGTTGGCGAAGCTGTTCCACATCTCCCATGCGTTCCACCAGCCGAGGCCGGAGAGCGGCGACCAGTCGGTGACGCTGATGTAGAGCTGCATCAGCAGCGGGAAGACGGAGATGAAGAGCACCAAAACCTGCGCCGGCAGCGTCAGCCGGAATCCCAGCCGCGCTCCCTCGTCCCGCAGCGCGGGCTTGCCAAGCGCGGCCTTTGCGTCCTTTGAGACAGTCACGGTCACCGCGCTCATTGCTTGAGCGCGCCGAACGTCAGTCCGCGCACCAGATGGCGCTGGATGGCGATGCCCATGATGACCGGCGGCACCGCGGCGATAAGACCGAGCGCGGCCTTGGCGCCATAGAGCTGCCCGGTCATCGAGGAGGACAGCGAGGCCATGTAGACCGGGATCGTCACCCATTCACGCGTCGTCAGCAGCAGCGCGATCAGATAGTCCGACCAGTTGAGGATGAAGACGAAGAGGGCGGCGCTGGCCAGCGGTGCGCGCATCATCGGCAGCGTGATGCGCGTGAAGACGCGCAGCCGCGAACAACCTTCGACAAGCGCCGCTTCCTCGATCTCGCGCGGCATGTCGTCGAAGAAGGTCTTCATGAGCCAGAAAGCGAACGGCAGGGTGACGATGCCGTAGATCAGGGCCAGGCCAAACCAGCTGTCGGTGAAGTTCAGGAAGGCCCACATGATCATGACCGGGATCATCACCGCCATTGGCGGAAACAGCCTGAGCTGGATCAGCGCCAGCGGCAGGTTCTGGCCGGAGCCGAAACGCGACAGCCCGTAGGCCGCAGCCGTGCCCGCCGACATTGCGATCGCCGTGCCGAACACCGAAGACAGCAGCGACGACAGGATCGGCTTCAGCGCGGTGCGGTCGAGCGCCACGATCAGATTGTTGTTGGACTCGCCGAAGACGAACTGGAAATTGCCGAGCGTCGGGTTCTTCGGCCACCATGTCAGGTCGGCGCCGGTCGCCGACCATTCGGCGATCGGCTTGAAGGCCATCGACACCATCCACAGGATCGGTACCAGCGTCACCGCCATCGCCGCGAAGATCGCGGCGTAGCGGAATATCTCGAAGGGGACGGAACGCTTCATCTGGCTGCTTTGCTGGTGGCGTTGACTGCGGCGGGGAGGAACAGATGCTCCTCCCCTCCAGCGCTGATCCAGGGAGACGGATCAGCTGATCGGGTCGAGAACCGTCGGCCAGGCCTCCTTGTTCGTCCTGATGGCTTCGAGCAATTTGTCCTCGCCGATGCGGCGGGCGATCTTCTTCCACTCCGCTTCCGTGTCGGCCATCGCCTGTTCCGCTGTCTTGGCCTTGGTCAGCGACGCCATCAGATTTTCGTCCAATGCGTTGTGGAAGGCGGTGGCGCCGGGATAGTTGATCGTCGGCACCGTGCGGGCGACGGTCTCGCGCACCACGTCGATGTGGTAGGCGTGGTAGGTCTGGCGCACCAGCGGATCGGAGAAATCCGAGAGCCGGAACGGATCGAGATAGCCGCCCGGATTGGCGCTCATCCAGGCATAGATGCGGGCGGAGCCCAGCCACTGCAGCAGGAGGTAGGCGACCTCCTGGTTTTTCGACTGAGACGAGACCATGCCGGTCAGCGAGAACCACAGCACGGAACGGCTGATCAGCTTGCCGTCGACTTCGCGGCCGGGCGGCAGCATCGAGCCGATCTTGCCGGTGACGGCGGAATCCTTGTTGCCGGCATTGTCGAGGAATTTCGGCAGGTTCGAGAAGGCGCAGGTCATCGCCGCGCCGCCCTTGGCGAAATTTCCATACTGCTCCGGCCAGCCCCAGGAGATCGCGTCCGGCGAGTGATGAACGAGCGAGCCGACATATTCGTTGGTGGCGGCAATGCCGTGCTCGGAATTGATCAGCGGCTTGCCGTCGTCGCCGAACAGGAACTGGTTGGGCGATGCCATCGAGACATAGCGCTGATACCAGTTGGTGTAGCCCCAGCCCTGGTTGCGCAGGTCGGTGGAGCCGAACAGGCCCTTGTCGGGGCGCTGGAAGAAGCCCGCGATGTCACTGTGCTGCTTCCAGGTCTTCGGCGGCGCCAGATCGTAGCCGAATTTGTCCTTGAACGCCTTCTGCTCGGCGGCGTCGCCGAACAGGTCGCTGCGGTAGACCCAGGTCTGGAAGTCGCCGTCCAGCGACACGCCATAGTTGGACCCGCGATATTTGTTGAGCAGCGACACGCCCTTGGCGCCGTCGACATAGCCGGTCTTGGGATCGTCCCATTCGGGCTTGTACTGGGCGACGAAGTCGTCGAGCTTGGCGATGCCGCCGGTCTCGGCAAGGTCGCCGAGGCGGTTCCATTCCGTCGAGTAGATGTCATAGGCCCCACCCTTGGTGGAGATGTCCTGCATCGTCTTGGTGAATTCCTGGCCGTTCGGCAGGCCGACGATCTCGATCTGGATGCCGGTTTCCTTTTCCCACAGCTCCTTGATCGACGGCGCACCCGCTGGGAAAGGCTGTGTGAGTTGGCCAATCGAGCCATCCGACAGGCCAAGTACGATCTTGGCCGGTGCCTTGCCAGCTCCCTTCAAGGCCTTGGCCGCCTCAACGGCACGGCCTTCCGGCGTGTCGGCGCCATATTGATAGCGCTCGGCGCCCTCGAAACCGGTGGGGCCGCCGACCATGCCTGGCGCCAGCGCGTCGGCCGCAAGGGCACGGCCGGGACGGATGAATTGCGGGGCGATACCGGCCGCAGCCACGAACGCCGCCGCCTTTCCTCCGGACGCCAACAAGCCGCGTCGCGATATGCGGATCAGATCAGACATAGGAATTCCTCCCTCAGGGCCAATGTTTCCTCCACAAGCCCGTTGAGGGATATTGACGGCAGCACCGGAAGGCTGTCAACATCATAAATACTCAAAATACATCGTAACACCGCAACTGCGGAGAAAATACGTGATGCAAAGGTCGACACACGGGCTCAATGCCTCGATTTGATGGGAAATCTGCCTTTTCTGGCACGCGACTATCACGCCGGGCGACGCGATTTAGCCCAACCTCCTTGCGCATCGGCTAAGGCTCGATACATCATTTCCCATCAGAATCGCTGATGGCTGGCAGCTGTGGCCGTCGGACGGGCTAGCGGCATTGTGCGATCTGATGCATTGAGGAGATGAAGACGGTGCGTTCCACCTTGACTGACATAGCCCGGGAAGCCGGCGTTTCCGCCGCCACCGTCGACCGCGTGCTGAACAACAGGCCAGGTGTGCGGGCGCGCACGCGTGAGATCGTGCTCGAAATGGCGCAGCGCCTCGGCTACATCGCCGAGGGCCCGAACGGAGCGCCGCCCAGGCCCTCACCTGGAGAGGTCATCCGTCTGGACTTCGCTCTGCCGGCCGGCACCAATTCCTTCATCAAGATGCTGCATCGACACATCGAGGCGCAGGCCTTGGCGCGCCCCGATCTCGACGTCCACATCGCCACCATAGAGGGCTTCAACCCCGACCGGCTCGCCCGCCTGCTGCAAGAATTGCGTGGACAGACACAAGGCGTCGGCGTGATCGCGCTCGATCATCCGACGGTGCGCGAGGCGATCCGCTCGCTGTCGGCCAATGACGTCAAGGTGGTGACCATCGCCTCCGACATCCTGCATGTTCCGAGAGTGGCCTATATCGGCATCGACAACCGCGCCGCGGGGCGGCTGGCCGGCTATCTGCTCAACCGCTTCATGGGATCGGAACGCCCAAGCAAGGTGGCGCTGTTCGCCGGTTCGCTGTCCTATCGCGGCCATGAGGAACGCGAGATGGGATTCCGGCACATCTTGACCGAGGAGTCGCCCAATCTCAAGATCGTCGAGATGCGCGAAATGCTGGATGACCGAGAGAAGGCTTATTCGGAAGCATCAGCGCTTCTGGACCGGCACCCCGATCTTGCCGCGATCTACAATGTCGGCGCCGGCAACACCGGCATCGCTCGGGCGCTCAAGGAGCGTGGACGCGCGAAAGACATTCTCTTTCTCGGCCACGAGGTGACAGACGGCACCAAGGAACTTTTGTTGGATGGGACGCTCGATGCGGTCATAGATCAAAATCCGCGCGTCGAGGCGCGGGAAGCGCTCAACATTTTAAGCCACTCTGTCAGGCACCTGAACTATGAACCGCATCAACCACGACTTCAGGTGATCTTCAAAGAGAATATACCTGAAATCTGATCAATGGATCCGTGATCTTATCGCAAAGCACAGCGTTGGCGTCGCCACCGGTCCCAAATACGAACGAGAGCCCGAATGATCTCGTCAAAGCCGCCGATCTGGCACTATTCCGCGCGAAGTCGGAGGGACGAGATCGGGTCGTGGTTGATGGTGCATGAGAAGGCCGTCGCCCGTTGCAACTCGTTCAGCCTTTCCGAACCTAAAAAGACCAAGTCCACTCATAGCACCGAGGTCGCGAACGATTGGGGCGAAGAGGTTCTGGATGTCGCCGGCATACGCCCGTCCGTCCGCGACGATCACCTGAAGCATCGCCCCGATCAAAGGCGCTCGAGCAGATATGTTGCAGGCGACCTCGTGTGTTATACACGCACGCTGAGTTTTCGGGTCGGACACGAGATCGATGGATCAGGAGACGCTTCTTGCCGCAGTCCTCTTAGCTGATGTCGTGGGCAGCACGCCGCTCTATGAGCGGATCGGAGACGATGCCGCTCTACAGCAGGTCTCGGATTGCCTGGACACAATGCGCGAGATTGTCGCCAAGCACCGTGGTGATTTCATTTACTCGAAGGGCGATGACATACTCAGCCTCTTCGAGAGCCCGGAAATGGCGCTGAGGGCCGTCTGCCAAATTACCCATCAACTGACTAAAGGGCCGTTGAGCGCCCGTATCGGATTGCATTTCGGGGCGGTCATTCGCGCGCGGGGGGCGATATTCGGTGACGTTGTCAATGTCACAGCAAGGTTGTCCACCACGGCGAACCCCGGAGAGGTGCTGATCAGCCAGAGCTTCTGCGAAGCCCTTTCCCCGAGAAGCCGCAAGGGCCTGCGGCTCCTCGACAAAATGGCCTTGAAGGGGAAGCAAGAGTTCTTCGATGTCTATACCCTGTGGAGCGACGATGGGGCCCCCGGTACGCAGATCACCAGCCATGGCGCCACTACAGATAGACGCTCGGTCCTGCCGCGGCAGATTCATCTGGTCATCCGCTACAGAGATCAGCTGCGATCCTGTCGAAACGGCGAATCCGTGACAATCGGCAGATCGGCGGAATGCGACATCATCGTCGAGCGGCCCTGGGTATCGAGGTCCCACGCCGCCTTCACCATATTGAATGGCAGAGCTCGGCTTCTCGAACGAAGCTCTTCGGGCACGTTTGTGTCCATGGGACTGGGCCATGAAGTATTCGTACGCCGTGAAGATATTATCCTCTTCGGCTCCGGCGTCATCTCGCCTGGAGTGAAGTCGGCACTCGACGAAGCCCAGCTTCTTCACTACGAAATTGTCTCGGATTGACCCGGCCCGGCTACTAGCTCGACCGGTTTAGAGCTGGTTCGCTGGCGCCCTCAATGTCGCGCCGTACTCTTTGACAGCCATTGGGATCGACCGTTCACAAATGTGCCAAGGCCAATCCAGGAACGTCTGACTTCCGTTTCCCTCGTTGAGTTCGACGGAGCCGCGGCCGGTGCATCTCCCTCGACGAACGCTTCATCAGACCATTTGCGCCGCAATAGCTCCTCGACCACCTGCGAAGGCTCGCGATTGGGCTACCGTCACGAAATTGGCGCAGAAGCGCAGACCACTGACATATCGCGACCTCGAGATGGAGCTCGATACCACCGTATTTGCAGCACCGGGGAGATTCCTCTTGGGCCGATCGAGTTCAAGTTGGTGCGCCACATGCTCGAGAATCCTGAAAGGTGATCAGCCGTGATGAATTCATCGCAGCTGGCTGGTCGCAGAAAGCCAGTGTGAGCGCCCAGGTGGTCGACGTTCACATGAGCCAGTCGCGAAAGTTGTTGAAGCAGTCGTCGCAGAGTTGCCATTCGCACCCTGCGGCTTGCCGGCTATTCTCTCGAAGACACTGCGGGCTGACGATCTCGGCGATTGGGTTCAGAAAGGTCGCTGCGTGAGGCCGCAAGGGGACCGACCCAATGGGAAAGGTCTTGGCAGCTAGGGGACTTAACGCCACCGACATTGCAGCCGGGCGCTGCTCTAATCGAGAGAAAGTCTGGGCGTATAGAACAAGCGACATGAGCGTGTCGGATTGTTTGCATTCAAACGACCTTTGCGACGTTATCCGTGCCTTCGCCTTGCTGGTGCCGGAGGAAATCATGACGTCGCCCGACAATTCGGTCGAACTCGTTCGCGACAAGAAGTGGACGGTCCGCGTCACCGCCTACGGCAGCACCCTGACGTTTCCGTTCGAAGCAGAAAGCTATGCACGTTCTTATGCCGATGGTCAGGCATTCCGTCTCGGCGTTCAGGTGGCGGAACTGAAGCGATGCGGCTGACACTTTGTCGACGCGTTGGCGGATAGCCTGCATCGCGATCGGAACGAATAGGTCGCTGATTGCAGCCTCGCGATTTTTCCATCAAATCCCGCCTACAATCTTGACAGCAACTCGGCAAAATCCCTCGCCGACTAGTGTTTTCATATGAGCTGGAGCTTTCCTCGCCGCCGGTATAGGCGGGATACGCTGCCGGGAAAGCCCTCTTTTCGCATAGACGCGAACCTTGTTCTTTTCCATCTCAAGGCTGATTGGCGGCTGGATGCGCGCGCCGTCTTTCATGTTCTGCCATCGGCCCGCGCGGAGCGTGGAATCAACGGCGGGGAAGCGGATGATGTTTCCTGTTTGCGCTCGCGTAGCGCAAGAAACGCTGCGAAGAGCATGATAGCCATGCCGATGATGTCGATCAGGCTAACCTCCTCGCCGTAGGTGATGATGCCAAGCACGACGGCAATCACGGGTGAGACGAAGGCAAATGCTCCGGCGCGCGAGGCGCCGATTTCGTGCAGGAGCCGGATAAAGAGTGTGTAGCCTATGAACGAACCAAACAGCACGAGGAACAGCCACCCGACCCAGGCCGGCCAGCCCCAATCGCCTTTTAGAGCCGCGGCCGCGCCTGGCTCCACAACGAGTGAGATGAGAATTAGGAATGCGCCCCCGAAAAGGGTGGTGAAGCCGGCGATGAAGTCCGATGAATATACCTCAAGAAGCGGCCGCGCGAGCACCGAACCCCATGCATAGATTACAGCTGCCGACGCCACCGCTGTCATCGCCAGCAGCCGGAGCCCCCTGCCCTGCTGGTCTGCGTGTGTCCAACTAGCATAGGCCTCGGGCCCGAACAGGATGCACAGACCGGCCGCACCGAGCAAAATCGCAAAGAGCCTGCGGCCGTCATAGCGTTCGTCCCCCAGAAGCAACGCAAATCCAAGCAGCGTGACAGGGGTCAGCGAAAGCTCAAGAACAGCCGCGGTGCCCGTATCGACATAGAGCATGCCCCAAAAGAGTGGGCCATAGCAAAGCGGAATCATGAACAACGTAACAACGAAAAGACGCGGCCAACTCCTTTTCGCCACCCGTGGTAGAGCAGCGCCCCTTAGGCGCGTCGCGCTGAGGATCAGCAAGCCGGCTACTGTAAAACGCGTGCCTGCGAACATCAGAGGCGGCACGGTGGCGATCCCTGCCTTGATACCGATCCACGTGGTGCCCCAGATCACACATAAAACCAGAAATGTCGCTGTGTTGCGGTTCATCGGAAGCAGCCTTCGCTGGGCGTTGTTGGTTCGTCGTAACGGCCAAAGGACGTTTATTTCGTTACAACGGCCTCTTGCCAATACGGTTCCGCCAACCGATGTTTCCGGGATGGATGGTGCGAAGACTATCGTCGACATGCGCATGGTTGGCGGTCACCCCTGCTTGGACTTCGTCAACACGGTCGACGCGCGACGCGATGTGTGGGGGCCAGACCTCTTGCAGACCTATGCCGACCTGGTCGTCTGGGCTGGACGTGCCGATTTGATCGACGTCGATGAGGCGCGAGCACTGCTCGCGGAGGCTTCCGCCCGCCCGCTCCTTGCGGAGGCGGCATTGGAAAAGGCCAAGATTTTGCGCGAGGCCGTTTACGCGGCTCTCCAGGCCGAGGCGGCAGGCGCCCGGGTGCCGGACGATGCCTTGCAAATCGTGCGCGATACAGTCGCCCTAGCCCTGCCGAAGCGCTCGCTTTTCCCGTCCGGCGACCGCCTCGCTTGGCAGTGGACCGACGCAGCCAGTCTGAACACGATCGGCCACCGCGTGGCCTTTGAGACAGCCGAGTTTTTGGTGTCCAGGAATGACCGCCGCCGCGTGCGCGAGTGCACCGGGCCGAACTGCGGTTGGCTTTTCATCGACACCTCGCGTGGCGGGCGCAGGCGGTGGTGCTCGGATGAGAGCTGCGGCACACGCAGCCGGGTAAGGCGCTTCAGGGCAAAAACCGCAGGGAACATGGCTCCCAACAGCAAGAATTAGTATCTGACGCCAGGCTTGGATGACCAACGCAGCATAGTTGGCTTCACGTTATCCCTGTCGCTGTTTGTCCAACGAAGCTGGTCTCGCGAGCGACTGTGGCCAAGACTGTGGAGAACACAGCCGGCGCGGCAAGCCATCATCGCGTTCCAGAGCGGGTTGCTTCGGGGCCGCCTACCTCGCCACGCTTCGATCGGTCGATCTGCTCAAACTTGACGGGAACTCCGGTAGCGTTACGGCGTTTTTCTCAGTCCGAAACAAACAAGGATAGGTGCCATGGACTGGAACCGTGTCGAAGGCAATTGGAAGCAGGTAAAGGGCAAGGTCAAGGAACAGTGGGGCAAACTCACAGACGATGATCTGGACCGTATTGCCGGTAACCGCGATCAGTTGGAAGGCAAGATTCAGGAGCGCTACGGCATTGAGAAGGACCGCGCTCAGCGCGACATCGATGACTGGTACGGCCGGCAAGGCTGGTAGGTCGCCGGTTCCAAACTGAACTTGAAAAAGGGCTCCGAGAGGTACGGCGCCCTTTTTTGCCGCGCTTCCTGTCGCCTTTTCGTCTCACGACAATAGCGCTCACCGAGAGACGTGGAACCGCCAAAGGTGCCCGTCGTTATCTGGTTCTCGAAATTACATTGGGGGATTAGTTGGACAGAGACGACGCCTCAGCGATCGCAACTGGAGTTAGTGGGCTCGACTACATTCTTCGTGGCGGCTACGCCAGGAACCGCTCCCATCTTATCGAAGGGAAACCAGGTTCTGGAAAAACCACTCTTGGCCTCCAGTTTTTGATCGAGGGCGCCAAGAAAGGCGAGACATGCCTTTACATCACTTTGTCAGAAAGCAAGCGCGAACTGCTCTCGGTTGCTGGCCGTCACGGCTGGGACCTGAAGGGGGTGCAAATTCTTGAACTTGTGCCGCCAGAGCTCAGTTTCGATCCGGCGCAGCTACAGACATTGATCCATTCCTCGGAATTGGAACTCGGCGAAACCGTGCAGTCTGCCATGGCCGAGATCGGACGCGTCAGACCCGATCGCGTGGTGTTCGATTCGCTCTCTGAAATTCGACTTTTATCGCAAGGGTCATTGCGGTATCGGCGCCAGGTGTTGGCATTGAAGAGCTTCTTCATGCTCAACAATGTGACGGTGCTTATGCTCGACGACCTGACCGCTGAGCAGGATGACCTCAATTTGCATTCGATCAGTCACGGCGTCATACGGATGGAGCAGCTGTCGCCCGTCTATGGTGGAGAGCGCCGGCGGCTACGCGTGATCAAAATGCGTGGCGTGCAGATCCGGGGCGGCTTTCACGATTTCGTAATTCGCCCAGGCGGCGTTATCGCCTATCCGAGGCTCGTTGCAGCCGAGCATGAGGTGGCCGAGCATGATACGCCGGCCATGAGCAACAACCGGATCGACACCCTGCTTGGCGGCGGGCTGGCCCGTGGTACCAGCACGATGCTGATGGGGCCGTCTGGCGTTGGCAAGTCTACCATTGCCTGCACCTATTGCTATGCCGCACTCGAGCGTGGCGAGCGTGTGCTGGTGCTGTTGTTTGACGAGACAAGGCGCATTTTCTTGGCGCGCGCCGCCGGGCTCGGCATGCACCTGGAGCCGTTTGCCGAGGACGGCACGCTGATGCTTGAATCTGTCAATCCGGCTGAGCTTTCACCAGGCGAATTGTCTTCGCGCATCCAAGCGGCCGTCGAAGAATCCAATGTGCGGATCGTCGTGATCGACAGCCTAACTGGCTATCTCAATGCCATGTCCGAAGAACAACATCTGGTGCTTCAGATGCACGAGATCCTCACCTATCTCAATCAGAAGGCAGTGGCGACGATCCTGCTGTTGGCCAATCACGGGCTGTTTGGGCAAACGGCAGCGCCGGTCGACATGACCTATCTCTGCGATTCCATCATGCTTCTGCGCTTCTTCGAGAACGCAGGTCAGTTGAGACGCGCGATTTCGGTTGTCAAGAAACGTGTCGGCCCCCACGAAGAGACGATTCGTGAGTTTAAAATCGGCGGTAACGGCGTGGCCGTAGGTGAGCCACTGGAACAATTCCGCGGCATCCTGATGGGATCTCCGGAATTTGAAGGCAAGCCGACAGACCTTCTGAGGGATAAGGCGCTGTGATGTCGTCCAGCCCCGCCGTTCTCGTGCTGGCGCCGCTTGGCCGTGACGCGAGGATCGCGGCCTCCATCCTGGCTACAAACCAGATTGCCTCGCGTGTGTGCGGCAGCTTGGAAGAGGCAGTGCCGCTTCTCGACGAGGCTCAGTGCCTTGTCGTGGCCGAGGAGGCCCTGCTCAGTTCCGATCGAACGCAGTTTGCGGCCTGGCTTGAAGCCCAACCCGCATGGTCGGATTTTCCGATCGTGCTTCTGACGATGCGGGGGAACGAAGTCGACACGCGGATGGCATTTCTGGACCGCTATCTGATCGTGCTTGAACGGCCATTTCTGGCTTCGAGCCTCGCCAACTCGGTGCGCTCCGCCTTGCGTGCCCGCGCCCGCCAGCGTGAGGTCCAGTCCTACATCGAACAGAAGCGGGAGGTCGCCGATCGGCAGAAATTGCTCATCCGCGAGCTGCATCACCGCGTCAAGAACACGCTGGCCAACGTTCGCGCCATGATGGGCGCGACGGCCAGGTCGAGCGGCAACATCGACGATTTCGTACGCGATTTTTCAGCAAGGCTCGTTTCCCTGGCCGAGACCCATTCGATGCTTACCGACGATTATTGGCAGACTGCCTCCCTGCACAAGCTGCTCGAAAGCGAGCTTGACCACTATGAGACGCGCGACAGGCCGCGTATCGTTCTGGAAGGCCCGAACGTAGCGCTAGTCGCCGACATTGCGATCCCCGTTGGGATGGCTTTCCACGAACTGGCCTCCAATTCGTCGAAGTTTGGCGCGCTTTCGCAAACGGGAGGCCGCCTTGATGTCCGCTGGTCGTTAGGCGGGTCCGGCGACACACAGATCGTCAATCTTGACTGGCGGGAACGAGATGGGCCGAAAGTCGAGCAGCCCAGTCGCCGCGGGTTTGGCACGACACTTCTGGAAAAAGTCGTGACCGTGCAATGCAACGCCAAGATCGAATTGAACTACCATCGTGACGGCTTGCAGTTCACCATGGCCTTGCCGTTGCGAAACACGCGCCTTGTGCCGGCCTACTGAGCGGCAACGGAGAGGCAGGCTGGGCACCGCGATCGGCATTAACTGAGCGTCACTCGGCAGGCTGGTCTAGCGCTTTAGCCAAAACATCAGTTCCGAAAAAGACCGCCTCTATATCTCCCATATGCCTCTGCAACATTGCGAGAGCTCCGGCGTGGTCTATGCGGCCGACCTTGGTGATGAAGTCGAACTCGTGCCGCGGCGCTGTGACCCGGGTCATGCGTCCTAGACGAAACTTTGGGCTCCCGGAGCGCAGCTTTGTCGCCTTCGTGGTCACCCCCCGCCATTTTGATCACGATCCTCGTTGATAGCCCGGATGCGCATCTGAATCATCTGCGACCCGTCGGGGTTCCGACTGGCGTCGTAAAAAACCAAGAGGCCCGCAGGCAGGCTCGATCGACGGTCAGCTATCCCGAACAGCAAACGAAATCACCCTCGCCTTTGGCCAACCAACTTTCGCCAGATCACCTTCGCAATGCCTGCGGCCCCAGTACGGTCAGACAGCCCGCGCCTCTGGCGGCCGAAGTGAGGCGCCGGGAACATACAACGTCGGTCGTTGTTTCTCTGATCAGGAGGAAAGATAATGGCAGACGATAAGAGCAAGCGTGATTTTCGAGATCGCAATCGTGTATCAGTCGATGAAGATTATGAGGTTCGCTATTTCGCCAAACAGCATCGTATCACGCCAGAACAGGTCCGCGAGCTAATCAGAGAACACGGCAACGACCGGAAGAGGCTCGAACGCGAGGCAAGAAAACGGGCTGATATCGGCTGATGGTCGCGACGCATCACGCGGCTTTTCGACGAGCGGGTCTGAAAGGCTGCGCGAGCGTGAAAACGTCTGGCCGGATGCCCGCCTCGACTTGCTTCCATGTGACCGGGTGGGCAATTGGGAAGCCGGGCCGCGCTCGCGGGGAAAAAGCGCCTATTGCGGTATTGCCCCGTCCGTTGCGGAGATAGTCGAGAAAGATCCGGCCTCCTCGGGCTGCGGGGTCAGCTGACAACAGGTATCGGTCAGGATCGGTATCAACCAGACGGTGGGCGAGCGACTTGGCCAGTTTCCGGGCGCTGTCATGGGTCATCTTCGCAACGAGCGGGGCCATCAAGTGGATGCCTTTGCCGCCAGTGACCTTTGGCCAGCTCTCCAAGCCTGCCGCTTCCAAGATGCCCCGTAGCGCCAGCGTGGCCTCGATCACAGCGTCCCATGGCACGCCTTCTCCGGGATCGAGGTCGAGGACGAGCCGGTCCGCATGTTCGATGTCTTCAATCGTCGCGTTCCAAGGATGAAGCTCAACGGCATCCATCTCGACCAAGCCAAGCAGACCATCCATGTCATCTATCCATACCCGAATGCCTTCGCCGCCTTCGCGCTTTTGAACGCGGAGCTGGTGCACGGACGCCGGTATCCGAGGTAGCGGTCCCTTGTGATAGAAGGTTGCGCCAGAGGCGTGGCGGACCAGCTTCAGCGGTCGCCGAACCAGATGAACTAGAACTTGATCAGCGACCCGCCGCCAATAGTCTGCCAGCTCTTCCTTGGAAGGTGCAACCGCATCGGGTAGCAGCTGGAGAATGTTCTCGCGCGGGACGCCGTGTTGTCCTTCCGACCTCCGCTTGGAGGGCGATGGAGGCTTGGGCGGGATTGCCTTAAGATCCTCGCGTAGTCCCTTGAAGACCGCCTCCCGCAAGATGCCGCGGTCAGACACGCCACTGAATTGTACCTCGGCAAGAACGTCTGGTTTGACCCATGTCGCCTTGGGCTTCTTGATCGGCTCCGACAGCGGTGACTTGGCGACAACAAGCGGATTAAGCCGCTCCCTAACGCGCCGGGCTGCGTCCAGCGTATAGCCGGTCTGGGCCTTCCCGGCATAAAGCAGCCGGTCGCCCTCTCGCCTGCCGATGTACAACGATGCGATGCGGCGCGGCTGCGCGCCAAGTTTCTCGACGAAAGCCACGATTGGAAAAGTGTCGCTCTTGACACATTTGACCTTGACCCAACTGGTCTGGACGCCCGAGCGGTAGTGAGCATCCGCTCGCTTCGATACGATTCCCTCTATGCCCATCCGGCAGGCATGGTCGAGCATATCCTTGCCGTTCACCTCCAGATGCTCGGCATAAGTCAGGGTTGGCTCGGTTTCGGTCAGCAGCTTCTTCAGCGCAGCCTTGCGCTTCACTAACGGTTGTTCCCGTAGATCACGGCCATCGAGGTACAGGAGGTCGAAAGCGTAGAGAGTCATCCGCAGCGAACTTGGGTTGCCCAGCTCACGTTCCAGGGCTTGATAGTCCGGCAGGCCGGTGTCGCCCAGGACGACAGCTTCACCATCGATGATAGCGGATTTGACCGGCAGGCTTGCCGCGGCCTGAACAATCCTCTTGTAACGGTGGGACCAATCGTAGCCGCGACGCGTGAATGCTCGCGCCTTTCCGCCTTCAACGACCAGCTGCGTCCTGTAGCCGTCATATTTGATCTCGTGAAGCCAATCTCCGCCTTCGGGAGCTTTCTCGACCAGTGTGGGCGATTGGAACTCGATGAACGAAAGCCGGTCAATGGCACTGGTCATATGCTCGCGACTCCAGGAATCGCGACTCAAGCCCCAGCGCCCCTGTCGGTTCCGAGCCTTTTAGAAGAATTGCATCGCGACGATTGGTTATCCGCCTCACTTGTTGATGTGGCGGCGCAGCAGAGTGATGTTGCGATTGTTCGCCTTAAAATAGACGTCGAAGATCGAGCCGAGAATTGGGACACTTCCTACGAGCGTATCCAGCAGCACGTTGCCTAGCATGCGGGCGACCAACCCATTTCCGGCACCGACGTTTCGAGCTCGCAAGACGATGTAGGCCGAGACAATGCCCGTCGCCGCATCTCCGAGTACGGGGACCAGACCTACGAGCGCATCCAGTCCAAAACGAATTGATGTGCCTGGAATGCGCCAGCGGGAATCGAGTAGCGCGGCCAATAGATCCAACTCGGCAAGTACGTTTGCTGTATCACCACCGTGACCGCCCTGCCCGATCATGCCAACTCGCGCGCCAGTACGATTTGGTATCTCTCCCTGATGGATAGCCGTCACCTTAGATATCGCTTTGACCGCCTGAATTCGCTTGCGTCCTGTGCGATGGCACGTCGTCGAGCAAGGTCGTCTCACCGGAGCTTTTCGGCGCCTCAACGGGCAATTCACCAGTAGGCGTCATTTTGCTGACGGCCTCAGGCAAATCTCGCGTGATCCGGCTTATGAGCTCCTCGCGCGAAAGGCCGGTCTGCATCGAGAGGGAAGTCAGGGTGTCTTCGTCTATGGCTGCTTCCACATCGCTCGGCTGGATCGGCTCGTTCGGCCCGGTGCCTACCCACGAATCGACCTTCGATCCGGCGCCTGCCCCTCTGAACCGGTCGAGAATATCGCCAAGCGCGGTCCCCGAAACGCCTTTTGAAAGCTGATCCAGAATCCCGCCTTGCGGATCATTTGGGTTGCGATCACCCGCTCCACGGATCATGTCGCCGATCTTGTCGCGATTTTGGTATGCCAAGACGCCGAGCATCGCGATCGCCAATTTTCCCAGGTTAGCCATTGGTACCTCCACTGTTCAATGGACAAGGGCTCAACATCACAAAAGTTCCGACTGGCGACGATCTAATTGAATAAGGGCTGGCGTATCGACACAGACGTGAGCGGTGCTGCCTAACCGGCTTGTTTCCGTTTACGGTGCGGCTTCGGCCTCGCAGACGTTGATCGTGCAAAGCTCGTTGCCTGCCTGATCGCGCATGCGCACTAACCATCCGGTCATATCGTCATCGCCCAGATCAGCCAACAGGCCAATTACGCAACGGATCGCTTCGGCGCGAGCGGCCTCAAAACTTGGCGTCTCGGCAGGCGGAACCTAGCGAGCCTGGTCGCCGTCGCGATAGTACAACGTATAAGCGAGATGGATTCCACGCGCTGCCTTAGAGTATGGAACTACCACCCTCATCTTTGACGGGGGTTTGGCCAAACAGCGAACATCGGCTAGGCCTAAGACGATCGATCGAGGTCGACTCGCGCGACGGCGTAGGCGCCAAGCGAGATGCTTTGATCATCCAGCGGTCTTGCGGAACTTTCCATGAAGTCGGGATCGGTTGCCGCCCGCTCGAACTGCTCGGCGCCGAGAAGAGCAATGCGGGCGCTGCTCGGCAAATCCGAAAGCCGCACAGATTGCGTCTTGGCGGTAAGGTTAGCGACCCACAGGGTCACGCGGCGATCTTTTTCAGCCGCGATCGTGGCGACGCCGTCAGCGCCGGAAGTTCCTACGGACAGCAAGGTGGCTCCGCCGAGCTTTGAGAGACCAGCCAAGACATGGAAAGCGGGATAGACCGTTGGGCCATCCTGCTGATCATACCATGGCTGCACGAAATCAGCCTTCCTATGGATTTGGCCAAAGGGGCCGGCGAAGTCACCGAACGCGACGGCCTCGATTCCTTCGCGAGCGCAGGCCGCGAAATATCCGACAGTCCAAGCCGCATTGAACAGCCCGCGCTGACGAGGATCAATGCGCGATAGACAGACGCGAGCGTTCGCTTCATTCGGCGCAGTGGATTTTCCGTATGGGTTCTCACGGCAGCCGAGCTGGATGGGACCGATACGCAGTGGCAAGCGTTCCCCCATGAAAGCATGCGCGGAGCGGATTAGATGGGGGATTGCCTGAAGTGTCTCCATCACCGAGACATCATCTGCGGCGTGCACGCTTGGACAGGTGGTGAAGGTCACGTAGTCGAGCGCTTCGGCTGGCGGACGCTTGCGGTTGAGTTCGGTGAAGTAAGCGGCCATGCCGCCGCCCAGCGCGATGCCCGGGAAAGCCCGGCGAGCGGCGGAGTAGCTTTCGTGGAAGCTGGGCATAGTCGGCCACGGTGCTCCCGGCTGTACGGATGTCATGTCCTGCGCCGGAAAGACGGAGACAGCTTCTAGTTTGAGGCCGAGTGAGTGGACAGCATCCGCGACCGGCGCCAATTCGCCGAATGGATCGCGCGTGCCCTTGGTGATAATCTCGAGGACCACTCCAGCGCCGGTCAGCCGTGCGAGCGCGGCGTAGCTTTCTAGTTCGTCCTGGCCGTGTGCGATCCGGAGATCGACTTGGCAGACCATCCACTGAGGAGCCATTCGTCGTAGGAGCTCGGGGGTTTCGAGCGCGTGCTTTGCCTCGTCGGCGGCGACGCCGACGCCAGTGCGGGGCACTCGGCCGACCGGTCCGCCGATCGTCAGGTTGATGAGTGGATTGCGATTTTCAGACGTCCCGGCAGGGAGCGTTCCTGACACGTGAAGCCGGACGGCCTGCGTGAATTTCTGGCCCTTGGGCAGTCTGTAAGGCCACGGGCGACGCAGAGGGCGGACATATGTTTTATACGAGGCGTCAGACCAATTGCGTTGGTCCTCCATCTCAAAGGCATCACCCTCCATGGTGCATGTCGCCCAGATCCCAGGCGCGATCTCGTGCGACAACGCCCGGATGTCGGTGAACGGACATTTTGGATCGATGTGGTCCGGAAAGAACGATAGCTCGTCGTGACCATCCTCATGCAGCACCTTTATCGGCTTGCCGGCGAAGCCCTCGATCGGATGAAGGACGACGAAGCCGGTCCGATTCGTCAAAACGTCAGTCTCGGGCTCTGCCTCCGCCACAAACGACAGCGCACCATCGCCACTGCCTGAGACGCGCGCCCGGTAAATCAGGCGGCCGGATGTTGCGGCACATGTTGCACGGTATGCAATGGCGAACGCATCCGGCCTCTCGTCGATCCGGAGATCATCGAGAACGGTGGTACATGTTCCCCAGTTTTCGTCCCGTACAAGAAACGAGATTCCGCGCAAGATCTCGATCGTCCCGACGTGGATGTAACGCAACGCCCCATTGTCGAACGCGACCGACAAGGATCCGGCGCGCAGTGTGCGCAGCGGTGCCTCGAGCTCTTCGGTGCCACACAAGCGGACTGCCAGGGAAGCTGCCGAGGTCAAATTGCGCGCTCCGTCGTGGCGTCGAAGATCGAGGCCCGGTTCATGTTGATGTCGATCGCAAGCTTCTCGCCCGGACGGCTGACATCGTGCGCCTGCAGCTCAGCCATCACCGGCGCGCCGGCCAGTCGGAATGTCGCGTAACTGCGCGAGCCGGTCGGCTGCAGCAGGTCGATCGTTGCCTCATAGCGAAACGTGCCCTGCTCCGGCGTTGCAGTGTGCGCACGAGTGAGGTGTTCTGGCCTCAACCCGAGCAGCACCTGCTGTCCGTCCGCGACGCCCTTCAGCCCCCTGCCGCGCGCTAAAGGCAGCAGTGCATCCGCGAGCCGGATGGCAGCGGCGCCTGCGTCCAAGGCAAGGGTACCTGGCAGGAAGCTCATCCGCGGCGAACCCAGGAACCCAGCGACGAACGTTGAGGCCGGGTGCTCGAACAACTCGAGTGGCGCGCCCTGCTGCTCTATCAACCCGTCGCGCATCAGCACGATGCGGTCAGCCAACGTCATCGCTTCGATCTGGTCATGGGTGACGTAGATCATCGTTGTCGCAATGTCCTGGTGAAGGCGTTTGATTTCGCCGCGCATTTCGTCGCGAAGCTGTGCGTCGAGGTTGGACAGCGGCTCGTCGAACAAAAAGATGCGGGGGTTGCGGACTATGGCGCGGCCGATGGCGACGCGCTGGCGCTGGCCGCCGGATAATTGGCGCGGAAAACGCCCCAGCAAGGGGGTGATGCCAAGCATGCGTGCCGCCTCGGCCACGCGCACCTCGACCTCTGGCTTCGGCATCTTGCGAGCCTTGAGGCCAAAGCCAATGTTCTTGGCCACGCTCATATGCGGATAGAGCGCATAATCTTGAAACACCATTGCCACGTCGCGATCGCGCGGCCGGAAATCATTAACCACCTCGCCGCCAATCTCGATCGTGCCTTGTGAGCTCTCCTCCAGTCCTGCGATGGTCCTCAGCAGAGTGCTCTTGCCGCAACCGGAGGGCCCAACCAGGACCGTGAACTCGCCGTCGCGGATGTGGAGGTCAATGCCGCGCACGGCATGGAATGCGCCGTAGCGCTTGTGCAAGCCGGTAATTCTGACTTCGGCCATGCCTTCCCTTCCTATCCGCGAACGGCGCCGAGCGTCAGCCCGCGCACAAGATGTCGCTGAGCAAGCACTCCAAGGGCGATCGACGGCACAAGGGAGACGATGGCAAGGGCCGCGGCTTCGCCATATTGCGCGCCCTGGAAGCCGATGAAGGCGCGGAAGACCGTTGGCAGCGTAAAGGCAGTTCGGCTGGTCAAGATCAGAGCGAAGAAGAACTCCGTCCAGCATGCAATGAAGGCGAAGACAGCCGCCGCGACAATGCCTGGTGCTGCGAGCGGCACGGCAACGCGCCAGAACGCCTCCCATCTCGTGCAGCCATCGACGAGGGCCGCCTCCTCCATCGACTTCGGCATGCCGCGGAAATAAGCAAACATCATCCAAACGGACACCGGCAGCGTGAAGACCGTATAGGCGATGATCAGGCCGACATGAGTGTCGTAGAGCCCGACCTGGCGATAGATCAGGAACACCGGCAGCACGATCCCGATCGGCGGCAAAAAGCGCTGCGACAGCACCCAGAAAGACAGATGCTTGCCGCCGGTGTCGTAGCGCGCCAGGCTATAGGCCATCAGCGTGCCGAGCAGCGCCGAAAGCACCGTGGCCGAAAGCGAAATAATCAGGCTGTTGATGAGCCCGTCGAGACCACGATAGGCGAACAGCGCAGCTTTGTAGTGGACAAGCGTCGGAGCGGCGGGGAACCAGACAGGCGGTACGGTGAGGTAGTCGTCGCTGGGCTTGATGGAGGTGTTGAACATCCAGTAGAGCGGCCACAGCACGAACACCAGGAAGAACCCCAGCAGCACAATTCGGCCGATCGGCAACGACCGGCGTTTCCTGGGGCGGGCGGGCGCGAGGGCGGCCATCAGACCGGTTCTACCTTCAAGAGCCGACGCACCAGCAACGTCACGATGAGCGCCGTAAAGATCAGGAACAGCCAACTTCCTGCTGTTGCCTGCGACAGATGAAACTGTGTGAAGCCGATGGTATAAAGATAATAGGAGGCCGTGTAGGTTTGTGTTCCCGGGCCACCCCCTGTCATGATGAAAATGGTATCGAACATACGGATTGCGTCGAGCAGACGGAAGGTCAGCGCCAGCAGCATCATCGGCCCGAGATGCGGGAGCGTGATCGCCCAAAAAACCTGCCAGGCGTTGACGCCGTCGAGTTCTGCCGCCTCATAGAGATTGGGTGGGATTGCGGTCAGCCCGGCGAGCAGGATGACGAACATGAACGGCGTCCACTGCCAGACATCGGCGATGATCAGCGAGACGTAGAGCCACGGGCGCTCCGTCATCCAGCCGATCGTAACCTCCTGCCCCAATAGTTGCGTCAGGATATAGTTCGTCGGTCCGAAAGGCCGCTGTAAAAGCAGCGTCCAGGCTTGGCCGACGATGACCGGGCTGATGAACAGCGGCACGATCAGGATCGACATGATCACACCGCGGCCCGGAAAGCTGCGCACCATTGTCAGCGCCACCAAGAGGCCGAGAACGAATTCTATAGCGACGCTGATGCCCGACAGCGATGCTGTCAGCAACAGGGACCAACGTGCTACGGGATCGAACACGACCCGCTCGAAGTTCTTCAATCCGACAAAGGCGTGGCCCGGCACCTGGAAGTCGTAGTTGATGAAGGATACCACCAGCGAGAACAGAAGCGGATAGATCGACAGTGCCAATATCAGCAGCACAGCGGGGCCGACCAGCAGCCACTTGAAATGACGGTCTGCCCATTGAGCAAAGGCAGACAGCCGGGGCGGTGCGCCGGCTGCCTTCAAACGACGGATCGTGGCGGTGGGCTGCATAGGCTTATCCAAAATCGCCGCTTAGCGGGGAGGTGTTGCGAGCCAAGCGCCCGCAACACCGATTGCTCCAGAGAAGTCCGCCTGCCCTCAGAGGGTGACCGCCATGCCAAGTTTTTCCACCGTGTTGTCGGCGGTGGCGCCAGGCAGTTTCAAGAACTCGGTGTAGAAGCCCTTCTGCGAATCCACACCCAGTCGGTCGGTCGTCTCGTTCCACTCGGCGGCCGCCGTTTCAAGCGACGCCTTCGGATCCGCACCAGCCCACACCGCCGTGCACATGCGATCGATGCTCAAGAAGTAGTCCTGCGCGCCTGGCATGATCGGGTCGAGCAGACCGACATTTGCCGAGTTGTTGAGGTTGGCAAGGTACTCCTTGGCACTCGGGAAGAGCGCGCCGTAGAGCTCGGACTTGAAGTGCGAGATGCGGTACGGGTCGCGTAGAGCGTAGGGCAGCATGCAACGTGCCAGCGAGACGGGTGGCGAGCATACCCACTGCATGAACAGATACGCCGCCTCAGGGTTGGGCGAGTCGGCCGACAGTGCCTTGTTGTAGCCGGTGGCATGTTCCGGATTTCCCGGAACCACGGCATAGCCGACCTTGCCGGCGATCTGGGACTGCGGAATGAAGTTGATTGCCGTGGCCGACTGCGAATAGTTCGCCGCCATACGGCCGCTAGGAGGCCAGGAATAGATCATCGCGACTTTGCCGGTCAGGAAAGCCGCCCACAAGGAGACGGCGTCGAGTTCGTTGTTGCCGGGGATCGAGGCCTTGTTTGCGGCGAGCATGTTTGTCAGCGTCTTCACGCCGGCATCCGAAACCAAACCTGCCTTCATGTCGTCGCCGAAGAGTTTTCCGCCGTTGGCCCGGTACTGCTGCAGAAAGTCGAACTGATTGCCGGGGCTGCCCGCCTTGCGGAAATGTCCCGCGCCATAGACCTTTGGCGCCATCTGGTCGGTGATGAACTGGGCGATCTGGGCATATTCTTCCCATGTCTTGGGCGGTCCAAGCTTGGCGTTGAACTTCGCCTGGTAAGCCTCCACCATTTTAGGATCCTCGAAAATGTCCTTGCGGTAGTAGAGAGCGAACATGTCGCCGTCGTCGAAGAACCCCCAGATCTTGCCCTTGTAGGTCGGCAGCGCCTTGTACAGGGGATGATAGTCCTCGAGGTCTGCCGGATTCATGTATTTGGCGATGTAGTCGTCTAGAGGGGCGATGACGCCGCCATCGGCAAGCGACGGCGTCCAGGCCGGCGAGATGTCGAGGACGTCATAGGCACCCGAGCCTGCGATGTGCTCGGCGACTGCCTTGGAGTACTGGTCCGGGTTCGACAGCTCGACGACATTCGACTTCATCCCGGTAAGCTGCTCCCACATCGGCCCACTGAAATTGCGCGGGTCGAGTGCCTGCAGGCCAGCCTCGTAGGTCATGTTGAGGGTGCCGCCCGAATGCGCCTTGGCCGCCTCCGCCGCGCGAAAGGCGGAACCGTCCGCAGGCCCTTCCTTCGATGCTTTCAGGGCTGCGGCCTGCGCCTGGCCGAGCGGCGACGTGGCGTCCGCCAATTCCAATGTTTGCTGCGCCAGCGCCCAATCGGTCATCATCCCCAGCAGCGGGCCGGACACGGCCAACATGCCGGTCATCTGACCGAAGCGGGTGATGAAAGTTCGGCGGGTGGTTTCGCCGCGCATGAAGGCGTCGACCTCTGCTTCGAGACCTGCCTGAAAGTCACGTTTTTCACGATCGTTCATAGTGCTTGGTCCTCCCATTTTCCTTTTGCTTCACTCGTCCGCCGGCGCAGCGGTCAAGCATTTCCTGCCGTAAGGTCGCCGCAAAGAGGCCGCGGCGGCGCGCCGAAAATCAGTGTCCTCCTAGGTTCCAAAGCGGGCGGCGAGCCCAGACAGCCTGGTCTTCCATAGCTCGCTCGAAAGCACCTCGCGATTGACCACGCCGCGCGGCTCGCGACCACGCTGCACCTCCATTACCGCTTTGACGTCGGCGGCACCGTTGCCGGCAAAGCACTGGTCGGTCCAGCAAAGCGCGTGCGGCGCCAGGATGACATTGTCGAGTTTGAGGATCGCATCGTCTGCCTCGGGAGGCTCTTGTTCCAGCACGTCGAGACCGGCGCCGGCGATGCGGCGCTCCTGCAGCGCTTGCGTCAGCGCTTTCTGGTCGACGATCGGGCCGCGCGCGGTGTTGATCAGGTAAGCTGTCGGCTTCATCAGGGCGATCCGCTCGGCATTGACGATGTGGTGGGTCTGGGGCGACAGGGGGCAACTCACCGACAGCACGTCGGCGCGGCGAAACAGATCCTCCAGCCCGACCAGCTCGACACCCAGGTCGGCAGCGACCCTCGTGTCGGCAAACGGGTCATGGGCAATGAATTGCATGTCAAAGGGCTTCGCCAAGCGGAAGACCTCGGCACCGATATTGCCGATGCCCAGCGACCCAAGCGTACGCCCGACGAGGCCGACCCCCATATGTTCGGAGCGCTTCTCAAAACCAACAGACCCTTTGCGGGTGAGCGCGTCCTTTGTCAGCAGCTTGCCGGTCAGCGCCAGCATGAAGGTGATGACGGATACGGCGACGGGCCGTCGCACGCCATCGGGCGTGATGACCAAGGCAATACCGGCTGCGGTGCATGCCTCAAGGTCGACAGTGTCGTAGCCGACCCCGAAGCGGGCAATGACGGCCAGGCGGCGGCTCCTGGGGACACTCGTGGCATCGAAACGATGGGCGAGGAGGATCAGCGCATCGAAATCCTCAAGTTGGTCGGCGCGAAGCGGACTGTTTGACTCCAGGAACACCATCTCGACACCTGTCGCATTGCGCAGCGGCTCCAGATCGAAATCTGGGTAGGTCGGCGAGCCGTCCGGCCTGCGGAAATCACCGGAAAGCGCCACCCTGAATTTCACGCTGTCCATCGTCTCCTCCGCTCCTATTGGCACCCGGCCCGGATCTTGGAAACCGCGTCGGCGATCGCGTCGTGCAGGACCCAAACGTCGCCTGAATAACAAATGAAATCGAAGCCCTGTGCGTAGAACTCGTGTCCCTGGGCGACGTTGGGCACCAAGCGTCCAAGCGATTTGTTGTGCTTCTTGGCGGCGGCAACGATTTTGGCCATTGCAGCAGTGAAAGTGGGGTGGGCGAAGTCGCCAGGAATGCCGAGCGAGACGGACAGATCGAAATGTCCGACCCACAGACAATCGACCCCGTCCAGTCCCGCGATGCCGTCAATGTTCTTGACGCCGTCGGCGGTCTCGATCAGGCAGATGAACGTCGAGCGCTTGTTGGCGGCCTCGAATTTATCAGCGACCGAGCCTGGCCGGTAGCGGTCATGAGCGATCTGCAGCGCCACGCCGCGGGCGCCGGCAGGGTGGTACTTCATGGAATTGATGATGTGCTGCGCCTGTTCGACGCTGCTCACCATCGGCGCGATCAGGCCTTCGGCGCCCATATCCATGGCGCGGGCAAGGAAGTGGTAGTCCTGCGATGGCACACGCACCATGACCGGCAGGTCAGCCGCCTCGAAATAGCGAATCGCACTCTTCAGCGTCTCCAAGCTAAATCCCGAATGCTCCATGTCGAAAAAGACGAAATCGCAGCCAGCGGACTTCAGGATGTGACCGATTCCCGGCGTGGCGAACTCGGCGACGAGCGTACCGAGCTTGACCCGCCTGTGAGAAGCTAACGCCCTGAGACTTGGCTCTGACATGCACTTCCTCCCGTTCGCCCCAATGGGGCAATCCGCCTACGTTCTCTTCAATGCGTGGCCTCAAGAACGAGGTCGCAGGTCGTCACCAACTTGGTCACGACGAGCGGCGCGCTCCGCGTATTGAATTCGTCGAAATGAGCGGTGCGGCAATGGTCCTCGAATGCGGCCTCGCTATCGTAAATTTCATAGAGCAGGACCCGATCCGGTTCGCCACGCGCCTCCGTCACGTCAAAGCGGCGGCAGCCGGCCTCGGTGCGCATCGACGCGGTTGCATTGGCGTCGACAAGTTCTCGGAACCTGTCCCGGGCACCAGGCCTCAGGCGGAAATCGACCCAGACGACAAATCCGGTCATCACTTGGGCCTCGCAAGTTGCAGATACCGCTTGGCCACATATTCGAGATGGCTGCGCATGGCCGTCTCTGACGCGTCTGGATCGCGCGCGGCGACGGCCTCGAAGATTTCGCGATGAGCCTGGTAAGCCTTGCGGTCTTCACCCTTGGCCAATGTGGTGCGACGCTGTTCGAGCAACCATTCAGCCAACGCCGCGTGAATAGCTGTAAAGATCCGATTGCGGGTGATTACCGCCAGCACGTAATGGAAGTCTACGTCCGTGCGCTCGAAGCGCGCCAGGTCGCCGATTGATTGACGGTTGAGTTCGAGCGCCTCCTTGAGGCTCTCAATGTCTTCCGGGGTAGCATGCACAGCGGCGTTGCGGGCAAGGCCGACCTCGAAAAACAACCGCGCGCTCTGGAAGTCGTGAACCCCTCCCGGCGCCGAAATCATGTGCCGAGCCGGCCCTGAAAGGGCGTCGATCACGAATTGAGGAGTGGGTCGAGTGACGCGGGCACGCTCCCCCGATTTTACCTCGACAAGGCCCATTTTGCTCAGATGCAGCAGCGCCTCACGGATGGAAGGCCGCCCTACCCCGAACTGCCGCATGAGTTCCCGTTCAGATGGGAGACGGTCGGCTTCGGCCAACTCTCCCTCTCGGATCATCCGCTCGAGGTGCGCTGCCACCTCGTCCGAAAGCTTCCGCTGTTTGATCAGAACTCCGATCATGTGGCATACCTATTATACCAATCAGGTACGTTATGATCCCATAGCACCCCTTGTCAACGAGATCTAAGCATCCGGTGGCCGGGCCCTTAAAGCGACTCCGTCGTTGTCGAGGCGTCCTTTGCGACGCCTTCAATGTCTTCACGAAGATTTCAGTAACTTGAGGGAGAGCGAGCACAATCTGCTCGGTGTTCCGATCGGGAACGGTCTTCGAACCCTGGGTCGGTGGTCAGTTTGAACCTGCGGTGTGGACCCCAGGAGTGCCACCGGGCCGTGTGCTGGCCGAGACCTACCCAACCGCCTGCTTATGAGCTGGGACATGAGCCCTCGATGGCAAGTAGACCTCGACCTGAGCAAGATCAGCGAATGGAAGCGGGTTCACAGCCGAGGCGGAAAACGCGAACTCTCGCTGCTGGACCCCTTTGGCAATACGCCTGCTCCATCTGCGCTCGTCACGTTGTGCTCATCCTTGTGCGGTTGGCGGCCGCCGCTTGAGGATGCGCATTTGAAACTGTCTCAAGATCATTTTAGTCCTGAGGGGCCTCAGGCGGGGGCGCTTGCCATTTAGTTATCGTCACCTGCGCATGTCGAACCCGTACTCGGCGCCAATCTACGCGCTGGCCAGTTTGCGACATGTGGTTTCGGCGATCCGCTTTCAGTGCGACGATCATGCTGGACGGCTGATATGAGGCGCGTTCCCGCCTGGCAGCTTAGGGGCAGCAAGCAGGACGTCGGCTTTCTTGCCTCGACCTGGCCTAAGCAGTCATTCAATTCGTGGCCTCAAGCAGCTCGTCCACGCTCCTCCTGACGCGGCGTGCCATCCAGCCGATCTCGGGCTGATGTGCGTGGACGGCAGTCGTCCTTTGACCACCGCTTCTGGCGGCGCCGATTGGCGAGCCGCCTCGCCATCATTAGCTATGGAACGGAAAAGAAACCATTCAGCATCAGACTACCGCTTTTCGACGCACCTTTTCGAATATGTCGGAACGAGCGCTTGTCGCGCAGCCCACGATGCCCCCCATTGGTGAACCGGTTCCATGAAGAGTCTGACAATACGCCACCGCATCCTCGTCAGTTTCGCAGCCGTTCTGGTGGTCATGTCCGTGATAGCCCTCATCGCGTACGCCTGGTTTCTTCAGGCGGGGGAGGAGGCGACTGAGGTCGAGAAGGGCATCCTTCCGGACCTTTATCACAGTACCGAGATCATGACGGGCCAGATGGCGGCCCATAGTCTGCTTCAGGAATATGCCCTTCAGGACAACCCGTCAGACAGAAGCACGGTTGCAAACGCGATCACGACCAATCGCAACCAGGTGCAGCGGTCGATGGACGACTATGAGGCAACGATCGTCTCCGATATCGACAAGCAGAATTATGCAGCCGTCAAACAACTCGCCAACCAATTCCGTCTGGCTGAAACTGCTGTGCTGGAAACAAGCCGGGCTGCCTTGTCGAAAGGTGAAACTCCCAATGAAAGCCCAGCTATCAAGAACGAAGTAGAGCCGATCTTTGTAAAATTGCAGTCCGCTCTGCAGGCCATGGTTGAGGATCACAGAGGCGAGGCAAACAGCGCGACGCAGCGGATCAGCTCGATCGTCAGAACGGCCGAAGTCGGTTTGAGCGTTGGCTTGTTGATAGCCCTCGGGCTAGCCCTTCTTTTGGGTTACCAGCTGTTTCGCGCCATTACAGGTCCGCTCACCCGTTTGGTCGACGCGGTTCAATTGATGCGGCAAGGCGACTTCAGCGAACGGCTCGATCTGAGGCGCCGAGACGAATTCAGCGTGCTTGCCGACGGCTTCAACGCAATGGCGGACGATCTCACAACCCTCATTGGTCAGGTTCAAAGGTCCAGCATACAGGTCGGCACGTCGATAACTGAGATCGCCGCCACCTCCAAGCAACAGCAGGCAACTGCGACTGAAATCGCAGCGACCACAACAGAAATCCGAGCGACAGCCAAGGAAATCTCCGCCACATCAAACGAACTGGTCCGCACGATGAACGAGGTCTCCACAGTTGCCGAACAAACCGCTGCCGTGGCTGGCGGGGGGCAAGCGGGGCTGACCCGTATGGAAGAAACCATGCAGCAGGTCATGGAAGCGGCTGGCGCGATCAATTCCAAACTGGCGATCCTGAGCGAGAAAGCCGGCAGCATCAATCAGGTGGTGACGACCATCACCAAAGTGGCCGATCAGACGAACCTGTTGTCGCTCAACGCTTCCATCGAGGCGGAGAAGGCAGGCCAATATGGCCGGGGTTTTGCAGTGGTGGCGACGGAAATCCGAAGGCTCGCGGACCAGACAGCTGTCTCCACCTACGATATCGAGCAAATGGTCAAGGACATCCAGTCGGCAGTCGCGGCCGGGGTGATGGGCATGGACAAGTTTTCCGAGCAGGTCCGTCGGGGTATGCAGGACATCCAGCAGGTCGGCGGGCAACTCTTCGAGATCATTCAGCAGGTTCAGGGGCTGGTGCCACGTTTCGAAGTCGCCAATGAAGGCATGCAAGCACAGGCGACCGGCGCGGGGCAGATCAGCGACACGCTAACCCAGCTAAGCGAGGCAGCTCAGCAAACAGTCGAGTCCCTTCAGCAATCGACGCTCGCGATCGACGAGCTCAATCAAGTCTCAGGCGGCATGCGAAGTAGCATATCGAGGTTCAAGCTACGAGCATAGCGAGCCGGCAGTAGGAGGTGACAATGCTATTCCTCGCCTTCAGCATGGGTCCGGATCGCTACTTGATCGATGTCCACAAAATTGAAGAGGTGCTGCCCTATATCGACGTGAAAGTTCTTCCGGGTGCGCCAACTGGTGTGGTGGGTTTGGTCAGCTATAACGGAATACCCATCCCCCTGATCGATGTCACCCTTCTTGCGCTTGGCCGACCATCGGAGCGCCTGTTGAGCACCCGGATCGTTGTGACGCGCTATCCGGCGGATGATGGCGAGCGACGCCTGCTGGGGCTGATCGCGGAACGGGTGACGGATACGATCGAGCGAGACCCGGCCGATTTCGCGCCGTTCGGACTGGAACCAGGAACCCCGCCATATCTTGGGCCGGTGGCTTCCGATGGTTTGGAGATCATTCAGTGGGTCAAAGTGGAAGCGCTGCTTTCGGAAGAGATTCGTACCGCTTTGCTCCGCCAGGCGGCAATAGGTGATCAATGACCGGAGCAATAGAAAAGCTCCTGACGGAAACCATTGGACTGGACAGTGCCAGCGTTGGTCCGACAGTGGTTCGTCAGGCGGTCAGAGAACGGATGGAAGCATGCCGGATAACCAACCCTCAGGCCTATAGGCAACACTTGGCCGGTTCCTCGCAGGAGCTGCAGGAGCTGATCAATGCGGTGGTGATCCCAGAGACCTGGTTCTTTCGCGACCGAGAAGCGTTCACGATGCTGGCGCGGCATGCGCGCGCGCACAAGCCTGCTCAGCCGATAAGAATCCTGAGCCTGCCATGTTCAACCGGCGAAGAGGCTTACTCGGTCGCCATGGCCATGTTCGATGCCGGCTTTGAGGCACATGAGTTCAAGATCGATGGCGTGGACGTCAGCAGCCGCAATATCGCGACGGCTGAACACGCCATCTATGGCCGCAATTCGTTTCGCGGCAGCCATTTAGAATTCAAGGATCGCTATTTCGAAGCGGCCGAGGGCGGGTTGCGGCCTGTTGCTGGGGTGCTGAAACAGGTTCGGTTCATGGTAGGAAACTTGTTCGGTTCTCACGCGCCTTTCGGGCAAGAGGTCTATGACATCCTGCTTTGCCGCAATTTGCTGATCTATTTCAATCGAGAGCTGCAGGATCGCGCATTGATCTGCCTGAAGGACCTGCTGGCCAAAGACGGACTTCTTCTGGTCGGTCCGGCGGAAGCAGCTCTTCCAAGGGTGCATGGCTTTATTTCCGCTGAATGGCCATTGGCCTTCGCCTTTCTGAAATCGGAGCCCGTCAAGACCACGGCGCCGAAAGTTTCGGCCGCCGTCCCGGTGCGGACGCCAAGCCCTAAGGTCAACAAGAGCGAGCCTCTTCGTCCGTTCCGACCGACAATTGGCAATGAAGGCCGCGGGCAGGCTCCGGCCAAGCCGCTTGCACGCGCCTCGGAAAGCCTCATCGCGGTTGAACGGATCGCCAATGCAGGACGCGTAAAGGAGGCACAGGAGGTCGCCCTGGCGCATCTCAAGGAGTTCGGTCCTTCCGCAGAAATCTTCTACCTGCTGGGCCTCGTCCAGGATGCGGATGGTTCTGCACCCGAAGCCGCGCAAAGTTATCGCAAGGCGCTCTATCTCGCGCCAAATCATCGAGAAGCTCTTGTCCATCTGGCCTTGCTGCTTAGCAAGCAAGGCGACCATAACGGCGCCGAGGCGCTGGCCGGCCGGCTGGGTCGGGTCCAGAAAAGGAGCGGCAGTTGATGGCGGCTTCGACAAGGATCGCTCAGCCGGTGGAGGAGATCGAAATCAACGACTGCTGGCGGCAAATAGGCGTACGGGGTGACAAGTCATGTCCGCTACTAGAGCAGCATCTCCACTGCCGCAATTGCCCGACCTACAAGAAGATCGCACGACGCCTCCTCGACCGTGCAGCTCCCTCGGCATCTCGCGACGAATGGCCTGACAACGCTGGTCGTGCAGGGATCGATTCGGCAGACAGCGACGCGCTGCAGACGGCCGTTCTCTTCCGTTTGGGGGAGGAATGGCTGGCACTTCCGGTCGGTATTTTTCATGAAGTGGCTGAATCTCGTCGCGTTCATTCACTTCCACATCGCAGGAACAGTGCACTGCTCGGCATTGCGAATGTCCGTGGTGAATTGCTCATTTGCCTTTCCCTGGCCGAATTGCTCGGGATAGACGAGCGCAAGGAAGGGGAACAAGGCACACGAACCAAGGTATTTCGCCGCCTTGTCGTGGTAGGCGAGCGCGACAAGCGGGTTGCTTTTATGGTTGATGAGATCCACGGCTTACATCGGTACCAGGAACGCGACACTCTCGCTGTTCCGGCCATGATTGGGAAGGCACTGTCTGCCGCTACGGTTGCCGTGCTGCCATGGCAAGGACGAGCCGTTGGCTGTCTCGATCCACGACAACTGCTCACGATGCTGGATCGGAGCATCGCATGACAGATGAAGACTTCAGCCAGGTTTCGATGCTCAGCCTCTTCCAGGCCGAACTGGAGACGCAGTCACGGGCTCTGACCTCTGGACTTCTGGCACTCGAACGCGATCCTATCGCCGCCGACGCCCTGGAAGCATGCATGCGTGCCGCGCATTCCCTGAAAGGAGCTGCCCGCATCATCGACCTGATGCCCGCAGTCAAAGTTGCAAATGCGATGGAAGACTGCCTGGTCGCAGCGCAACGCGGGCATCTGAGGGTGCGACGGGAGCATATAGACGCGCTTCTGCAAGGTTCTGACCTTTTGAAATTGATCGCATCGGGATCATCGAGCGAGAGCGCCAACTCAGAAGTCGAAACCTTTCTCGCGAAGTTCGAGGGGTTGTCCCTCCCCCAGGCAAAGCCCGGTCCCCAAGATTCTGCAGCTGATTTCGCAACTCCAGATCATGCCCAGGAGCAACTGGCGACGACCTCTTCAGCGAACCTCCTCGTTGGGGCGGTACCGCAAGCCCACGGCAGCATCGGCTCTGATAGAATGGTTCGGGTGACGGCAGACAGCCTGAACCGATTGCTCGGGCTGGCTGGCGAGTCGCTGATGGAAGCTCGGCGGCTCAGGCCATTCGCTGACGGGCTGCTACGGCTGAAGCGACTTCAATCGGACCTCGCAAGTGCGTTCGACAATCTTCATGCAGTGCTGCCGCCGGTTTCAAACGATGCGGCGGTGGTGGAGGCGCTGGCTGAAGCGCAGCGAAAGCTTCGGTTGAGCCAAGCGTTCCTGGCGGAGCGTTTCGATGAGTTGGATTCAGTGGATCGGAAAGCGACCGATCTTGCCAACAGATTGTACGACGAAACGTTGGCGAGCCGGATGCGGCCTTTTGAGGACGGCGTGCGACACTATGCGAGAATGATCCGCGACCTCGGTCGTACCCTTGGCAAGCGGGTGCGACTGGAGATCGTAGGCGGCTCGACCGGCATCGACCGCGATATCCTCGAGCAGCTCGATGCCCCTTTGGGGCACCTTCTGCGCAACGCTGTAGACCATGGGCTTGAACCGCCTGAGGAGCGCCTCGCGATGGGCAAACCCGAAGAGGGGCTCATCAGGCTCGAAGCGAGGCACAATGCCGGGCTGCTGCAGATAGCCGTGGTGGACGACGGCAGGGGGATAGAGCTCTCGAAGCTGCGCGAGACCGTCGTCGCCCGGCAACTTGCAACCAGGGAAAGTGCTGAAACACTCAGCGAAAGCGAATTGCTCGCGTTTCTGTTTCTGCCAGGCTTTTCCATGAAAGCGGGCCTTACCGACGTCTCAGGTCGCGGTGTGGGGCTCGATGCAGTGCAAGCCATGACGAAGGAAGTCCGGGGAGTCGCAAGCGTCTCCTCAGAATTTGGCCACGGAACCCGATTTCAACTGCAATTGCCGCTGACACTGTCGGTCCTGCGCACGCTGCTCGTCGATGTCGATGGAGAGCCCTATGCTTTTCCACTCGCTGCCATTTCCAAGACTTTGAAACTGCAGCGGACGGAGATCAACGTCCTGCAGGGCCGGCCGCATTTTCGATTGAACGATCGACAGATCGGGCTGGTCACCGCTCGCGAGGTGCTCGATCGAGGTGAGCCCGGATCGGAACCGAACGAACTATCGGTCGTCGTCGTAGATGCGGGTCGGGGCGATGCGTACGGCCTGATCGTTGACCGTTTTCTCGGGGAACGCGAGTTAGTGATCAGACCTCTCGATCCACGGTTTGCCAAGATCAAGGACATCAGCGCAGCGGCCCTGATGGAAGATGGTTCGCCCGTTCTGATCTTCGATGTCGACGATCTGATCCGATCGGTGGAAAAGCTTGCATCGTCCAGCGGATTTCGAGCTCTTCGGCGCGCCGCGGGCGGTCCCGAAGCGAGCAGGCGCAAGCGCGTGCTCGTGATTGACGATTCACTGACGGTTCGCGAACTCCAGCGCAAGATGCTCGGCAATTACGGTTATGAGGTCGAAGTGGCGGTAGACGGCATGGACGGGTGGAATGCCGTCCGGTCTGGTCCTTTCGATCTCGTCGTCACCGACATCGACATGCCTCGCATGGATGGCATCGAGCTGGTGAGTTTGATCAGAAAGGACGCTGATCTCAAGAACACACCCATTATGATCGTTTCATACAAGGATCGGGAAGAAGATCGCGCGCGCGGGCTCGACGCAGGTGCGGACTATTATCTGACCAAGAGTAGTTTTCAGGACGAGGCGCTGATCCATGCCGTCGTGGACATGATTGGCGAGGCGGCTGAATGAGATCGAGATTGGAAGCCAGCGAATGAGAATCGGCGTAGTCAACGACATGCCGATGGCGGTTGAACTTCTGCGTCGACTGGTCCTGTCGACCGGCGAACATCAGGTCGCGTGGATCGCGACCAATGGGCGTGAGGCGGTCGAGGTCTGCAGACGTGATCTGCCGGATCTGATACTCATGGATCTAGCGATGCCAGAGATGGACGGCGTGGAAGCGACGCGCAGAATCATGGCGGAAACCCCGTGCTCAATCTTGCTGGTGACCGCCAGTATCGAAGCCAACCTCGCCGGCGTCTACGAAGCAATGGGTCATGGCGCGCTTGACGCAGTCGATATTCCGTCGGTGGGCATCGAAGGCAACGCGTCCTCGCAATCCGCCCGGCTTTTGACGAACAAGATACGAACGATAGGCAAGTTGATCGGTGATGCGCCTACCCAGGCAAAAAGGCGGATGTCACGTGCGGCTGAGCCGTCAACTCGACGCCTGATAGCAATCGGCGCCTCTGCGGGCGGGCCGGCTGCCGTTGCCGCAGTCCTGAGCGCGTTTCCCGTTGATTTTGGCGGCGCGATTGTGCTCGTCCAGCATCTCGATGCTCAGTTCGTTCCAGGCCTTGTTGATTGGCTAGGGCAGCATACGCGTCTCCCGATCCGTCCGGCGGGGGAAAGGGATAGTCCACAAGCGGGCACCGTTCTCGTTGCCAGTTCTGCGGATCATCTGGTTTTCAAGTCAGCTCAGCAACTTGGCTATACGCCCAGCCCCAAGGACAATGTTTATCGGCCGTCGGTAGATGTGTTCTTCGAAAGTGCGGCGCAATGGTGGCCTGGCTCGGTGATTGGTGTTCTGCTCACAGGCATGGGCAGGGATGGTGCGCGCGGGCTGAGACAGCTCCGTGACAAGGGACATCTCACAATCGCGCAGGATAGAGCAACCAGTGCCGTCTATGGCATGCCGAAGGCCGCCGCCGACATCGGCGCGGCCGTTGATATTCTTCCTTTGGGTGCGATCGGCTCACGTATAATCGAAGCCTGCGAGCGCTCCACGTGAAAGGCCCCTTCCGATGACGCAAGAACCAGAGTTGGTCCCGCCACTCGCAGATAACTATTCATCCATGGTCCTGCTCATCGATGATCAGATCATGGTTTGCGAGGCGGTCAGGCGCGCTCTAGCCAACGAGCCCGATATTTCCTTACACTTCTGCACCGACCCGTTGAGAGCGATGACGGTCGCGGATGAGGTAAAGCCAACCGTTATCCTGCAGGATCTCGTGATGCCAGGGGTCGATGGGCTGCATCTGGTGCGAGAATACAGGAAGCATGCGTCGACACGCGCGGTGCCAGTCATTGTGCTGTCGAGCAAGGAAGATCCAGCCACCAAGGGCGAAGCCTTCGCTGCGGGCGCGAACGACTATCTCGTCAAACTGCCGGATCGTATCGAGTTGATTGCACGCATTCGATATCACACGCGGGCCTATCTGGATCACGTCCAGCGAGACTCGGCACACCGAGCGCTGAGGGAAAGCCAGCGACAGCTGATCAGTGCAAATCTAGAGCTTGAACGTCTGACGCGGATCGATGGCCTGACGGGTCTCGGCAACAGGCGCTATTTTGACGAATATCTGGCGGCTGAATGGAAACGCGCTTTTCGCGCACAGTCCCCACTGTCGCTGTTGATGATCGATGCCGACAACTTCAAACGATACAACGATACCTATGGCCATATGGCCGGCGACGATGTGCTCAAGCAAATCGCCCGCGTAATCCAGAGCGGTTCCGGCCGCTCCACCGATCTCGCTGCGCGGTACGGAGGCGAAGAGTTCGTCATCGTGTTGGTCGACACTATACTGGAACAATCCAGTGCGATCGCCGAGCGGCTCGTCCAGAGCGTGCGGGAGTTGAACATACCCCACGGCCCGGATCGCGTGACCATCAGCGTCGGCGTCGCAACAGCGGTGCCCACCGAGAACGAGACGCCAAACGATTTCGTCAATGCCGCCGATTTGGCTCTGTTTCGTGCCAAATCGGAAGGACGAAATCGTGTTGCGCTTCATATGTCCCGCAGCTAGAGAAGCTCACATCTCAGTCAACGAAGCGCGCCCTGTTCGATTTGAGGACGACCTTGGCAAAGTCGGGCACTTCAAGACCTTGGCGCACGAGCGCATCAAGTGCCTGCTCGGACGCCCTGATGGCGGCGAGCCGCGCCAGCACAGTCTCAGCCTCCAGGCGGGGGACCACGGCGATACCGTCCCGGTCGCCGACCAGTATGTCTCCCGGCGAGATAGTCACTCCTCCAAGCACCACCGGGAATCCGACCGTGCCTGGACCATTGCGCGCAGGCGAATTCGCAATGACCCCGGCACAGTAGACCGGCAACCCGACAGCCTCGATCCCGACAACGTCGCGCACGAGGCCATCAGTGATGAAGCCGGCGACGCCCTTGTTGCGCGCCATGCCGAGCACGAGATCGCCAGTTACCGCCGTACCGGCAAAGCTGTCGGTGGAAGCGACGATGACGTCGCCACTTGCTGCGGCATCCAGTGCTCCAAACAGGGCGAGGTTGTCGGCGGGGCCGCAGTGACAGGTCACGGCGACGCCGACCATCGTCGCAGTAGCTGGCGACAGTGGCTTGATCGCATAATGCAAGGCGCCGCGTCCGCAGCCAGTCGACATCGGCCCAGGAGAGTCCGGGATCGAGCATTGCGGCCATGCGGCCCGCCAATGCACCGACCGTCGCCGTATCCCCGGGGCGCGCGTAGTTGCCGAAGGTCAGTTTCGGGAGTCGGGTGCGCATACGAAGAAGCCACGCCGCCTTGGTGGCGGCCGCGAGGGTTCCGGCCAAACCGAAGCGCGGCGGGATGGCAAAACCGTTGCGGATGTCGCGTTCACGGTTGCCAAGCATCTGGTTGTCGATGGTGAGCACCAGCGCGTCGTAGCTTGAGGCACGCGCCCGATCCACCATTTCTCGGGTGAAGCCGCGATCGGTATAGACGAACACCTGCATCCACCGTGGGCTACTTCCGGTGGCTGCTATATCCTCCAGCGTGCAGACGGATCCGTGGCTGGCGCAGTAGAATGTCCCTGCGGCCGCTGCGGCTCGGGCGGCTGCGCGCTCGCCGTCGGGCCAGAACAGCCCAGCCAGGCCGGTTGGCGCGATGCCCAGCGGGATGGCAAGTTTCGCGCCGAAGAGGTCAAGGGAAAGGTCTCGCGTCGTTGCACCGTTGAGTGGTCGCGGCAGAATGGCAACCTCGTTAAAAGCTTGCTCGTTCCGGCGCAGCGTTCGCTCATCCTCGGCACCGCCATCGGCGAAGTCGAACACCGGGCGTGGCAAAGTCCGCCGCGCGGCGACGCGGACCGCGGCCACGCTGTACAGGCACTTCAACGCCGCCATCGAAGCAGACGATGCCGCACCGCCGGCACCGCGGTCATCGCCTGTGTTTGAGGCGGACGAGGAGCTACTCACGGTTGCTTTCCGCCGATGCGACCATGATGCGTCGGTCCACCGCCTCCCGGAACACGCACGCAGGAGAGTGTTCCCTCAAAGGAGGGATCGCTGCCGGTCGCCAGCACGCCGGCATTTGTCACCCAAAGCATCTCGCCCGAGAAGACGCAGTTGGTCGTTGCCTTGCCGCAGACGAAGAAACCCTCCGCTGTCCCGTTGGGCTTCAGAACGTGAATGCCGTTGGCGGCAATATCCGTGACATAAAGGCGGCCATCGGCTCCGACCTTCAGCCCGTCCGGGATCGGATTGGCCCCAGGCAAGCGGCCCAGGTCTTCGACGCAACCATCCGGACGCTGCCGCTTGACGCGACCCGTATAGGACTCCCCCCAAATGATCGAGCCGTCGGCTTCGATCGCCACACCATTGGGGAACGTCGGCTTGTCGAAACCGAGAGCAAGGTACGCACTGCCGTCGGGGTTGACGGCAAAGATGTAGCTGGGGTCCGGGTTCCCCGGGTTGTATGTGCCGGGATCGCTAAAGATAAGCCGGCCGTCAGCAGCAAATACAAGATCGTTTGGACCATTGAGCCGAATGCCTGCGACTTCGCTTAGCAGGATTTCCGGCTTTCCGCCTTCGGCAACCCGCTGGATGGATGGTGTCGTCATCTCCGCGGCCCGCCAAGGTCCGGTCGTGCCGCCGTTTTGGCAGACATAGAGCAGGTCATCCGATCCAAGAACACAGGCGTTGGGCGCTCCGGCAACATACGCTAATTGGCGAGCACTTCCGTCGCGATCTATGGCCGTCAGCTGGCTTCGATAGCTTTCGACGATGACAATTCGGCCATCGGGCAGCACCGTCGGGCCCTCGGGCCAGCCAAGGCCGGTCGCGACAACCTCGACGGCCATCTTTTCAACCTCGTTCATCGTGCGACCCCCAGAACGGCAGCCTATCAAGATTTGTTGAGCATAATCCAGCCTGGCGGTCACATGACCCGGCGACTCGAAAGATAACTAGACTGACGTGCGCGTTAGGTGGCCCACTTTTGCGTCGGGGCTCCGCCACTCTTCAGATCAACAGCAACCAGCACCAATACGCACCAATCACCATTTGCACAGCGAACGCGGTGAACCTGAGACTGACCGCGAGTTGGCTGGTTGAGACGAGGTGGATCACCGACTGCACTATACGTGCGCCTAACATCGTGGAGGCCAAGGGATCCGTGACATCTGTCTTTGAAATGATGATCGCGACTCCGAGCAGACCTCCGAAGATTGGAAGCCCTTCAATGCAGTTGGCGTGGGCACGGGCTAACCTCCGCATAAACGGGGAGAGGGCTCCGTTATCTGGCGTAAAGCCGTTTGCCGGGACTTGCCCAGAGATCACCAGGTAGCTCCGGATAACTTCCATCACGATCAGCAGGGCCAGCGCCCACGAGATGAAGCCAGTCAATGCGTAAGCACTCGCCGACATGTGCCCTCCCCGTTGCTAGCAATCTAGGTCGTTGTAGCCGATCAACTAGTCTAATGCTATTCGACGAGGAGGGGCGGCCTGTAGTGGGGCCGAAACGGAATAGCAGCTTTTGGACGTTGTGCCCGGAATAGCTGCCGTTCAGCCAATCAGCAGGATTGACCGCTTTCGCCCTTTAGCGACCCTTCCGCGCCAGATCAGTCGATGCTTGAAGCTGCCATTCGCAGAGTGAAAGCGGCGTCGAGCATGGTCAGAAAGGCGCGCACGGCGGGGTTGGCGCGTCGGCTTGCCGGCCAGAGCACGGTGACATTGTTTCGCTCGACCGCGAACGTGGACAGCACTGGGACCAGTTCGCCGCGCTTCACATAGGGAGCCGCCATGAAGGAGGCGCCTATGCCTATCCCACCGCCGGCTGCCAGCATGATGAGCACGGCATCGCTGGCATCGGCGACCACACCGGAATTGGGCACGATCTCGATTTCACGGTCGCCAATCCGGAAGGGCCAGCGAAAGGCCTGGCCTGTGCTCTGATATCGAAGGTTGACGGTGTCGTGCCCTTCCAGGTGATCGGGATGGGTCGGTGTGCCGCGTTCCTCGAGATAGGCTGGCGAGGCGAAGCAGCAAAGCCGATGGGGTGCGATCTTGCGTGATAGTAGCCGGGTATCAGCCAGATCACCGATGCGTATGGCGACATCGATCCCTTCCTCGATCATGTCCACCATCTGGTCACCCAGCCTGAGATCGACGATCAGGTTCGGATGGAGCCGACGGAAAGCCGGTAAAGCCGGAGCGATCAGATGCAGTCCGATCGGCAGCGACGCGGCCACGCGCAACGTGCCCGATGGTTCGGAGCGCGCGGTCATTGCCGCCTGCTCTATTTCCTCCGCCTCGCGTAGCAGACGCAGCGCGCGCTCATGCAGGTCGCGCCCTTCGGGCGTGAAGGTGAGCGAGCGCGTTGTACGGGTAAACAGCGACACTCCTAAATGCCGCTCGAGCCGCTGGACGCTCTTGCTGACCGCCGAAGGGGAAATCGACAGCGCGCGCGCCGCTGCCGTGTAGCTGCCCAGCGATCCCGCACGCGCGAAGGCGATGATGCCAGTGAGCCGATCCAAAGTGATATGTTCCGCCATGGCATTACTTAACCGCCATCGGCACCGATTATCAACCGGCGGTCATGCCGCTAGATTCGCTCCAATGACATGGATGAGCGGAGATTTCACCAATGAGCGATAAGATGAAGGCAGTCCGTCTGCACGCATTCGGTGGTCCCGAGATGCTGGTGTACGAAGACGCGCCTAGGCCGGGTGTGAAGCCCGGCGAGGTGCTTGTCCGAGTCCAGGCGGCCGGGCTTAATCCGCCCGACTGGTATCTGCGGGATGGCTATCGCGCACTGCCGCCAGAATGGCGACCCAACGCGTCCTTCCCACTGATTCTCGGCACGGACGTGTCGGGCGTCATTGAAGCGGTTGGCGCTGACGTCGCTGAGTTCAGCATCGGTGACGAGGTCTACGCAATGGTTCGCTTCCCCGATAACTTGATGACGGGTAGCAATGCCTACGCGCATTATGTCAGTGTGCCGGCATCGCATGTTGCATTGAAACCAGCCGGCATCGACCATATTCATGCGGCTGGTGCGCCGATGTCGCTTCTGACGGCATGGCAGTTCTTGATCGAACTTGGCCACGACGAGCCGAATCCGTTCCAGCCCTTACCGCATGAGCCGGTGCCCCTCGACGGCAAGACGGTGCTCATCAATGGTGCCGGAGGCGGTGTCGGGCATCTGGCCGTCCAGTTGGCGAAATGGCGGGGCGCGCGCGTCATCGCGGTGACATCGGCCAAGAACGAGGCGCTGATGCGCGATCTCGGCGTGGATCAATTCATCGACTACAAGACAACCGCGGCGGAAGATGTCGTTCGAGACGTCGACCTTGTCCTCGACGCGGTGGGCGGCGCGGACATGGAGCGCTTCTTCCATGTTCTGAAGCCGGGCGGCGCGCTGTTCCTGGTCAACCCACTGGGCTTCGCTGGTCACGAAGAGACAGAGAGGCTGGGGATCACGGTCTCATCCACACAGGTTCGATCCAATGGCGCGCAGTTGGCAAAAGCCGCCCGCCTGCTCGACGACGGCCTTGTGCGTGTCGTCATCGACAGCACATTCCCGCTGGCCGAGGCATCGCGCGCACATGAGCGCGCCGCCGACGGCAGTATTCAAGGCAAGATCGTGCTGGCCGTCTGAATTGTTGCTTTCAGTCCGACCGACCATCGGGAGTGCAGACGATCGGGCGCGATTACGCCGTTTAGCCGACGAAGACCACCGACCGACGTCCGGCTGAATCGTGCTCGACTACAAGTGCCGCGATGGCTGCCGCGATCTTCGCGCCGCCTTGCACTGACGGTTCGATAGGATTGGCGAAGTCCGCGTCCTCATTCGATACCAAGCGCAGGTCGACGAGCGGCAAACCGCGCGAGAACGCCGCCCGGGTGATGACGTCGTTGAGGACCGTCAGGGCAGTTGCGGCAAGTCTACGACGCTGTGGGTCGGGAAAGCGCGCCTCGTAGATCGTGCAGACAGCGGTGGGTAGGTTTTGGCCCAGCGCCCCCTCGAGCATCGTACAGTAGTCGTGCTCGAATTCCTCCCGGATATCGCTGATCCTGTCCAGAACCTCGGCCACCGAACAGGCCCCCTGCTCCAGAATCCCTGCATGACGAAGAGCATCATTGCCACCGACGCTGACGACAAGATGGCTAGCATCCTGGGGGAGCCGTTCAAGCTGCCGCTCGACGCCGCTTGTGACGGCGCCGTCGACGGCGTTTAGCGTTGCACGCCACCCCTCCGGCAAGCGCTCCCGCAGCTGCCGCACTACGTCGGGCCCGCGCGCGACATAGGCAGCGTTGTCAAAGATCGAATCCCCGAGAAGGACGACGTGTGGCATCGGATGCTCCGTTGAGGCCTCTGCCAATGCTGCATCAGCAGAGGAGGTAAGGTGGTGGGTTGTGACCGCGGCAGCGAGCACGGTCAGGAGATCACGGCGAGTCAGGCCACCTGCAGAACGGAACGGCATCTCAGCCGTCCAGGAACGCCAGAAGCGCGGCATTCACCGCGCTGGCCTCTTCGCGCTGTACCCAATGCGTCGCCTTCTCGAACGTCTGCAGGCCCCGATCGTTGCAAAGGGCCAGACTGCGCTCGGCCAGGCCATATTCCAGAGCTTGGTCCTGCATCCCCCACAGTACAAGGGTCGGCGTCGTGATCCTCCTTCAGGCTTGGGCGGAAGCGCAGCGCCCGATACCAGTTGAGCATGCCTGTCAGCGCCCCCGGCCGTTCCCAGGCCTGCCGATACTCTGCGATTTCCTCCGCCGTGAAGGCATCTGTTCGGCTGGATTTGATGAGCGCCCGTGCCAGCAGAGCCGAGCGCCCCGCCCCCAGAAAAGCCTCCGGCAGCAAGGGGAACTGGAAGAAAGGCCGCATAGCTGCTCCGCAGGAACTGGGTCGGAGATCGCAAGGAATGGGCAAGCAGCACCTCGGGATGGGGCGCGTTCAGGATGACGAGCCTTTCCAGGCGGTGCGGCAGCTTTGCGCCTGCCGCCCAGGCGACGATACCGCCCCAGTCATGACCGAGGAGGTGAAACCTTCCGATGCCGAGCGCGTCGGCGATGGCAACGACATCGCCGACGAGCTTCGGGAGCGTGTTCACGGATGGCTTTCGGCTTGTCACTGGTGTTGTAGCCCCTCTGGTCGGGAACGATGACCCGGAATCCGGCGGAAGCGAGCGCATCGATCTGCCGTCTCCAGCCGATCCAGAAGTCGCCGGGAGCAGTCTGTCCCGGTCCAGCCGCTAGGCTGGCAGCAGCGGATGCGTCGATCAAAGTTAATATCTCGCGGAGTTGACGAGGAGTTCTGATAAGCAAGTTTCAATTTCGCGCTTTTTCCCGCAAATTCGAGAGCGTGAGGAATTGAAACCATTCGTTGATTAATCAGGCGTTTTCGC